>JAEEXI010000014.1 GCA_016291495.1 Prevotella sp. | reverse complement strand
AGAACCATCACAATTGAGACCGGGAAAGTGGCAAAGCAGGCCGATGGCAGTGTGATGCTTCGCATGAACAACACTGTACTGCTGGCTACTGTTTGTGCCGCAAAAGATGCAGTTCCCGGAACAGATTTCATGCCTCTGCAGGTAGACTACAGAGAGCAGTATGCCGCTGCAGGTCGTTTTCCTGGCGGTTTCACCAAGCGCGAGGGTAAGGCTTCGGACAATGAGATTCTGACGAGCCGTCTGGTTGACCGTGTGCTCCGTCCGCTGTTCCCCTCTAACTATCACGCAGAAGTTTATGTCAACGTAATGCTGTTCAGCGCCGATGGTGTTGACCAGCCTGATGCTTTGGCAGGTTTTGCAGCATCAGCAGCGCTGGCATGTTCAGATATCCCCTTCGAGTGCCCCATCTCTGAGGTGCGTGTAGCCCGTATCAACGGCGAGTACGTCATTGATCCTACCTTCGAGCAGATGAAGGAGGCTGATATGGATATCATGGTGGGTGCTTCGGCTGAGAACATCATGATGGTAGAAGGTGAGATGAAAGAAGTTTCTGAGCAGGACTTGCTCGGTGCCCTGAAGGCTGCCATGGACGCTATCAAGCCCATGTGTGAGCTGCAGGCTGAGTTGAGCAAGGAGCTGGGCAAGGATGTGAAGCGCGAGTACGACCACGAGGTGAACGACGAGGAACTTCGTGAGCGTATGAACAAAGAGCTCTATCAGCCCGCTTACGACGTTACCAAGCAGGCTCTCGAGAAGCACGCTCGTGCTGAGGCCTTCGAGAAGATTCTGGCTGACTTCAAGGAGAAGTATGCTGCAGAGAATAATGAGTTGACTGAGGACGAGCTGGAAGAGAAATATGCCATGATGGACCGCTACTACCACGATGTGGAGCGCGACGCTATGCGCCGTTGTATCCTCGACGAGGGCATCCGTCTTGATGGTCGTAAGACCGACGAGATTCGTCCTATCTGGTGCGAGGTTTCACCGCTGCCCATGCCTCATGGAAGCAGTATCTTTACCCGTGGTGAGACACAGTCACTGACGACTGTTACGCTGGGTACCAAGCTGGATGAGAAGCTCGTTGACGATGTACTCGACAAGAGCTATCAGCGCTTCCTGCTGCATTATAACTTCCCTCCGTTCTGCACGGGTGAGGCCAAGGCCCAGCGTGGTGTAGGTCGTCGTGAGATTGGTCACGGTCACCTGGCATGGCGTGGTCTGAAGGAGATGATTCCTGCTGACTTCCCCTACACCGTTCGTGTAGTCAGTCAGATTATGGAGTCTAACGGTTCTTCCAGTATGGCTACTGTCTGCGCCGGTACGCTGGCCCTGATGGACGCTGGTGTTCCCATGAAGAAGCCAGTATCAGGTATCGCCATGGGTCTGATTAAGAACCCTGGAGAAGACAAGTACGCTGTATTGAGCGATATCCTTGGCGACGAGGACCACTTGGGTGATATGGACTTCAAGACCACTGGTACTAAGGATGGTCTGACCGCTACCCAGATGGATATCAAGTGCGACGGTCTGTCGTTCGACATTCTGGAGAAGGCTCTGATGCAGGCTAAGGCCGGTCGTGAGCACATTCTGAAGTGCATCACCGATACCATTGCCGAGCCACGTCCTGAGCTGAAGCCTTGGGTTCCCCGCATCGAGGCCTTCGAGATTCCGAAGGAGTTCATTGGTGCTGTCATTGGCCCGGGCGGAAAGATCATCCAGCAGATGCAGGAGGATACGGGTGCTACCATCACCATTGATGAGGAAGACGGTGTCGGCAAGATTCAGGTCAGCGGTCCTAACAAGGAAGCTATTGATGCCGCTATTGCTAAGATCAAGGCCATTGTCGCTATTCCTGAGATTGGTGAGGTTTACGAGGGTACCGTCCGTAGCATCATGCCTTACGGATGCTTCGTAGAGTTCATGCCTGGCAAGGATGGTCTGCTGCACATCTCTGAGATTGACTGGAAGCGCCTCGAGACGGTCGAGGAGGCTGGCATCAAGGAGGGTGACAAGATTACCGTCAAGTTGCTGGAGATTGATCCGAAGACGGGTAAGTTCAAGCTCTCTCACCGTGTACTGGTAGAGAAGCCTGCCGACTATGTGGAGCCGCAGCAGCGTCGTCGTGAGCGCCCGGAACGTCCGGAGCGCGGAGAGCGTCGCCCTCGCCCTGAGCGTGGTGAGCGCAATGAGCGTCGCCCCCGTAACGAGCATCGTCCTCGTCCCGAGCGTAACGAGGAGTACCATGAGCCCAGCAATGAGCCAAAGGACTTCACTGACGAGCTCGACAAGATGGATTTCTAAGAAAACCATTATCATAGGCAAAGGTCTCAGCCAGGACAGGCTGGGACTTTTGTATCTGCATACAAGACTATGAACATTACAAGTTTAGTAAGACATCTGTTCGTGCCTCGTATGAAGGCACTGGAGAAATACCAGACGGACGGAGAGCTGTTGCAACGGAAGGTGCTGCACCATCTGTTGACGGAAGCCAAGAATACGGAATACGGGCGCAAGTATGCCTTCAGCGCCATGAAGGGCTATGACGACTTTGCGAAGCATTGTCCTGTGAACACCTATGAGGAGCTGAAGGAACAGATAGACCGTATGCGTCACGGAGAGTCTGACGTACTGTGGAAAGGTCGTGTGAAATGGTATGCGAAGTCGTCGGGTACCACCAACGACAAGTCGAAGTTCATACCTGTCAGTCCTGAAGGCTTGCAGAAGATTCACTATGCAGGCGGTTATGACTCCGTAGCCCTCTATCTGCGCAACAATCCCAAGTCTCGCCTGTTTGACGGACGGGCCCTGATCTTAGGCGGCAGTCATGCACCGAACTATAACCTGCCCGGCTCGCTGGTGGGTGACCTCAGTGCTATTCTCATTGAGAATATCAATCCGTTGGCCAACCTCGTGCGAGTGCCGAAGAAGGAGACGGCCTTGCTGCAGGACTTCGAGATCAAGAGGGAGCGCATAGCCCGTGAGGCAATGACGAAGAACGTGACGAATATCTCTGGTGTCCCCTCGTGGATGCTCTCCGTGCTGAACTGCATGATGGAGATAACGGGGAAGACCCATCTGGAGGAAGTATGGCCCAATCTGGAGGTGTTCTTCCACGGAGGTGTCGCCTTCACGCCCTATCGCAAGCAATATGAGCAGCTGATTACCTCGCCCAAGATGCATTACATGGAGACGTATAATGCCAGTGAGGGATTCTTCGGACTTCAGGACGACCCGACAGACAAGGCCATGCTGCTGATGCTGGACTATGGAGTGTTCTATGAATTCCAAGAGGGGCCAACAGCTCCTATCGTGCCGCTCTGGGGCGTCGAGAAAGACAAGAACTACGCCATGCTGATTTCCACGTCATGTGGTCTGTGGCGTTATATGATAGGCGACACCGTCCGCTTCACCAGTACGAACCCCTATAAGTTTGTCATCACAGGGCGTACGAAGAGCTTCATCAATGCCTTTGGCGAGGAGCTGATAGTGGACAATGCCGAGCAAGGACTTGCCTATGCCTGTCAACAGACGGGCGCAGAGGTACTGGAATACACCGCAGCCCCTGTGTTTATGGATGCGAATGCCAAGTGCCGCCACCAGTGGCTGATAGAGTTCTCGAAGGCTCCTGCCGACCTGCAACAGTTTGCCACCTTCCTGGACAAGAAGCTCCAGGAGATCAACAGCGACTACGAGGCCAAGCGCTATAAGGATATCACGCTACAGCCTCTGGAGATTATTCCTGCAAAGGCGGGGCTGTTTAACGACTGGCTGAAACTGCGTGGCAAACTGGGTGGACAACATAAGGTGCCGCGTCTGAGCAACACACGTGAGCACATCGAGCAATTACTGAAACTGAACGTATGAGGAAACTACAATATTGGCTGTTGGCCGTTGGCTGTTGGCTGTTGGCTATTTCCTGCGCCCGTATGGGACAACCAGACGGTGGATGGTATGACGACGATCCGCCACGCATCCTCGGCTCTACCCCAGCCGACGGAGCCACGGGGGTGAAGGAAAAGAAAATCACCATCCAGTTTGACGAATATATCAAGCTGACAGATGCCACGCAGAAGGTCATCGTGTCGCCTCCACAACTGGAGATGCCTGAGATCAAGACTGCCGGCAAGAAGATTGTGGTAGAACTGAAAGACTCGCTGAAGCCAAACATGACCTATACCGTCGATTTCAGTGATGCCATCAGCGATAATAACGAGGGCAACCCCTTGGGCAACTATACCTTCACCTTCTCGACTGGTGAACAGATAGACACCTTTGAGGTGGCCGGCAATGTGCTGGACGCCTCGAATCTGGAACCCGTCAAGGGTATCCTGGTAGGACTCTATGACGACCTGAGCGACACGGTATTCAGGAAGAAGCCCCTGTTGCGCGTATCACGTACTGACGGGCGGGGACGCTTTGTCATCAAGGGTGTGGCCCCTGGCGAGTATCGTGTCTATGCCCTGCAGGATGCCGACGGCGACTATGTCTTCAACCAGAAGAGTGAGATGATAGCCTATTCGCATCAGACCTATCAGCCTTCGTCGAAGCCCGATGTCCGGCAAGACACCATCTGGAAAGACAGCCTGCATATCGACAACATCATCCGGGTGCCCTATATCCATTACTATCCTGACGACATCGTCATGCTGGCGTTCCAGGAGATACAGACCGACCGTTACCTGCTAAAACAGCCTGACCGTTCAGAGCCCGACCGCTTCACGCTCTATTTCAGTTATGGCAACGAGCAGCTGCCGGAAATCAAAGGTTTGAACTTCAACGCTGACGATGCCTTTATCCTGGAGGCCAGTGCAAGGAAAGACACGCTGACCTATTGGCTGAAGGACACCACCTTGGTCCATCAGGACACGCTGCGCATGGAACTGAGCTACCTGATGACCGACTCGGCGGGCGTGCTCTATACCCAGGTGGACACGACGGAAGTCCTGGCGAAGAAGAGCTACGAGAAACGACAGAAAGAGCGTAAGAAAGTCATTGAGGAATGGGAGAAGAAACAGGAGAAACTGAAGAAGCGCGGTGAGCCTTACGACAGTATCATGCCCCCAGAGCCACTCCATGTGAAATACAATGTGAAACAACAGATGGACCCTGACTACATCACGACCTTCGAAATGCCGTCGCCCCTTGCCCGATGCGACACGTCAGCCATCCACCTCTACACGAAGATTGACACACTATGGTATAACACCCCCTTCGAATTCCATCAGAAAGACGCTCAGCTACGAACGTATGAGTTTATAGCCGAGTGGCAACCTGACACGGAATATAGCCTGGAAATCGACTCCGCTGCCTTTGTCGACATCTACGGAGTGGCCTCTAAGGCCCATAAGCAAGGCATCAAGGTGAAGGCGCTGGACGAGTATGCCACCCTGTTGATGCAACTGAGCGGAATCAACGACACCACCGTTGTGGCCGAACTGCTCGACAGGAGCGACAAACCCATCAAACAGACACGTGCGGCCGACGGCAATGTGGAGTTCTTCTACCTCTCGCCAGGAGTCTATTACCTGCGCGCCTTCATCGACCGTAACGGAAACGGGAAATGGGACACGGGCGACTATGCCAACGACCTGCAGGCCGAGGAGGTGTATTACTACCCCGAAAGCATCGAGTGCAAGGCCAAGTTTGACGTCACCCTGCCCTGGAATCTGACCGCTACGCCGCTGATACGACAGAAGCCCGACGCCATTACCAAGCAGAAACCCGACAAAGAACAGCAGAAACTGCGCAACAGGAATGCCGAACGCGCCCAACAGTTGGGAATAGAATATGTAAAGAAAGTAAAAGAGTAAAACAGATATGATGAAACGATTCTTATTAATCATGATCGCATCGTGCGGTATGATGGCTGCACATGCCCAGTGCGGCATCGAGAACACCGCTTTCAAGTCGGGAGAGTTCCTCTCATACGACCTCTACTTCAACTGGAAATTCGTATGGGTGAAAGTAGGCACCGCATCCATGTCAACCGTACAGTCTACGCGCAATGGCAAACCCGCTTTCCGCAGCAGCCTCATAACCCGTGGCAACAGCAAACTCGACGACTACTTCATCATGCGCGACACCCTGTTGTGCTATACCGACCTGGATATCGCACCCATGTATTTCCGTAAGGGAGCCCGTGAAGGCAAGCGTTACTACGTAGATGAACTGTGGTACACCTATCCCGGCAGCAACTGTCATCTGAAAATGCACCGTATCGAAGACGACGGCACCCATCATTGGAAGGAAGCAGAGTACAAGAGTTGCATCTACGATATGATGAGCATCTTTCTCCGTGCCCGTAACTTCGACGCCTCCAAACTGAAGAGTGGCGAGAACATTCCCATGCCGATCAGCGATGCCCGTCGCCTGTCGAATTCCTGGTTGAAATATACGGGGAAGGCAACCATCAAGATGCGCAACAGCAAGATGAAATTCCGTTGTCTCACCTTCTCGTTTATTGAGCGTGAGGACGGCAAGAACCACGAACTGATCCGTCTCTTCGTGACAGACGACAAGAACCATCTCCCCGTCCGCCTCGATCTCTTCCTCTCGTTTGGCTCTGCCAAGTGCTATCTGACAGGCATGAAAGGACTACGTAACGAGATGGATTCGAGAGTAGAGTAAGCCTACTGGTCAGGAGCCTGCGCCCCGATGCAACGCAGGTTGCGCGCCAGCTGTTCCGTAGAACTGGCTCCCACAAGGACGGAAGTCACTCCTTTCTGTTTCAATATCCAGGCGAGGGCCATCTCAGCAAGGCTCTCGCCTTTCTTTTGTGCCTCATCGTTCCACTGGCGCAGTTGCTGTAACAATTCCGGTGTCAGCATCTCTTCCCTGAGGAACTTTCCTTTCGACATACGGGAATCCTTGGGAATGCCGTTCAGGTAACGGTCTGTCAGCATGCCCTGAGCGAGAGGCGAGAAGGCGATGAAGCCTACGCCTGCCTCATGACAGCAATCGAGAATACCCTCCTCGATGGGTGCCTGGTGGAGCATATTCAGTTTCCCCTGATAAATGAGCAAGGGCGTATCATGCTGTTTCAGATAGTCGATTCCAAAGCGAAGCGCCTCCAAGGGCCAGTTGGAAATACCCACATAGAGTGCCTTGCCGACACGGACGATATCCACTAGTGCCTGAAGGGTCTCCTCCAAAGGCGTGTTGGGGTCGTAGCGATGACTATAGAACAGGTCGACATAGTCTAGGCGCATCCTGTGAAGACTTTGGTCGAGCGAAGCCATCAGGTACTTGCGTGAGCCCCAGTTGCCATAGGGACCAGGCCACATATCGTAGCCCGCCTTAGTGGATATAAACAACTCGTCACGATAAGAGCGCAGGTCATCGTCCATGATACGCCCTAAGGTCTCTTCCGCAGACCCATAGACTGGTCCGTAGTTGTTTGCAAGGTCCAAATGCGTCACCCCATGATCGAAAGCATAGCGCACAATCTGTCGGCTGCGGTCGTAGGGGTCTACACTACCGAAGTTATGCCACATGCCTAATGATACTTTAGGCAACAACACACCAGAACGTCCACAACGCTCATACTGCATCCCGTTCTCATACCGATGCTCGTCTGCAATGTATTTCTCCATAATAGATCATTATTGAGTTTTTATCATCATTTGTTTAATTTCTCACCATCCATTCTGTTACAGTGCAACCTTTGAATTTTTTAAAGGCAGTACTGAAAGTGATGTAACTATGGAAGCCACATTGCTGGGCCAAAGCCTTGGCGGTAGTAGGCCTTGACGTACTGATGACCTCACTGTAAAGCCGAAAAAAATGCTCAATACGTAATTGGTTGATATACATATTATAGGTAATGCCCTGTTGGGAGAAATAGTTACTAAGATAAGTACGGTTCGTACCGATGGCTGTAGCCAGTTGTTGAAGGGTGAGGTCGTGCTGCAGATAGAGTTGTGGGCCTTCGCACAACTTTTCCAACCGTGTACTGATATTATCCGGAACGGGCATCTCTTTAGGCTCTTCAGGAATCACATCAAGTTGTTGTAATGTTTCTACGCGCCATAGAATGAAGGTGATGATAATTAATGTATTCACTTGAGCGAGATATTCTGTGAAAAGGTCACCCTCATTAGAGGTATAGGCGATATAGGTGAGCAGGATACAGGCCAGCAGTATCAGACTCTGCCACACCTCCTTATGCTCCAAGTCTGCAAAGTTCTCATGCAACCACTTGCCATACTGTCTTACTGCGTATACATAATAGACGGTAAACGTGACACCCAGCACCGCGCTGTATATCTCCGTATACCATTCGAAGGAATCACTGCGGTTGATTATGCTAATGACGGCTATCACGGCAAAGGGAATCATGGCGACGAATACCGGCCATAGCGGACGTTTACGGTCTTGTAGCATACGCAACAGGACACACATCATCAGCGGAACGAAGGTCATACGGTCGAGCGTGATGGCGATAATGTTGCGCAATAATCTGTCTTCCTCTAACCAATAGATGCCGATTACCACCCACCAGATATGACTGGCCGCCACTGATGCCATGAAACCCGCTGCCCACCTACGCAACACCTTCGGGGGGCGAATGGTTGCCGAGAACATATTGCCATGCGTCAGCAACAGATAGCAACAAGCTACAAAGGCGAGCAAGGTTGCTCCACCGTAGAGCATGATAAAGAAAATGTCTTGTAGTCCTTGATGTTCGTACATATCACTATATTATTGACGGCAAAAGTAATCAAAAATTTTAAAGATAAGGCAAAGTGCGACTTTTAGAATTTACAAAACGTTTAAGAATTTACAAAAATTACAAATTTACCCCCCCCTAAACTGTCCCAACACAGCAGTTTTTTATCAGAAAACAACTATCTTTGCAACTTAAAAGAATCTAGACGATACATTTTGAAAAGATATAAGATAAGTAGGTTAATAATATGATACAAGGTAAAGAGATTGGTCAGCCACCGTTTTTAAAGGCAGGAGACAAGGTCGCTCTTGTTTCTCCTGCTTATTGGGTGGCGGAAGAAGCGATATTGCAGGCTGCGGAGATCATCAGAGGATGGGGATTGCAGCCCGTTATAGGTCCACACACCAATAGTCTGAACGTAGATGCCTATGCAGGAACGGCAGATGAACGTGCGTCAGATCTCATGTGGGCTTTCAACGACGAGAGTATCAAGGCAATATTCTGTTCACGGGGCGGCTATGGCTCTATCCATCTGTTGAACCGCATCCCTCTGGCGTGCTATCAGCAGCATCCCAAATGGCTGATAGGACATGGTGATATTACGGTATTACTCAATGCGGCAGTTGCCAATGGCTTGATGGGTATTTACGGACCGATGGCATACCAGATTATGGGTGGACAGGAACTGCCCAATACCATCACCCGCAAAATACTCTTTGGCACACTGCCACAATATAATATACCTGGTAATACCCATAATCGTTGCGGTCATGCAGAGGGCATACTTATAGGAGGTAATCTTTCCAGTTATTCACCCATGGTAGGCAGTAAGTTTCATCTCTCTCCTGACCAGGACATCATTCTCTTTATTGAAGAGGTCGAGGAAACCTTACACAGCATAGACCGGTTGTTCTATCTGCTGCGCCTGCAATTGGACTTCGAACGGGTAAAGGGCATTATCTTCGGTTCGTTCTGCTCTATTAAGTTTGATCTCCAGTATGGCAGTGTCGAACAGATGCTGATAGCTCATTTGCACGACTTGGATATTCCCGTTTGCTGCGGTTTCCCTGTAGGTAGCAATAGCTGCCTGCCATTGATAGAGGGAGCCCCTTGCTCACTTGACGTGACGAAAGAGAAGGCTGTCCTGACTTTCAATATCGAAGGTGCTCAGGAAACATATTGTATAGAGGAAGAACAACAACTGATAAAATAAATATCTGTAGCACGGATGGACAAAAAAGTAATCAAGATAGTCAATGAGGCACGATGGGCAGATGGTCTGAGAGTAAGGAACAGACTGGAGGAAATCACGTATGACCCCATGCGAAGTCAGGAAGAGTTCCTGATGAGACTGATTCGTGAGAATGCCCAGACTGTGTATGGACATCTGCATGGCTTTAGTTCCATTCGAAGTCTGGATGATTTCAGACGCTATGTTCCTCTAACGACCTATGATGACTATTCGCCCTATATCGAACGTATCACCAATGGTGAAAGGAACATCCTGACAGCCTACTTGACAGAACATCTCTCATACTTGTCGGGGTATAAGAAACTGCCACAGTCCAGATGGGGCATGCAGACGAGTTATGACTACAGTTTATGCAACAGTTTTTTCGTGGCCGCCCATCACGGCTATCTGACGGACGGGATGACGCTGAACCTAGTGGATAACAGTGTAGAGCGTCTGAAATCTGGAATAACCATTGGGAATATGCTGGGAAGACTGTTGGTTAAACGAGATATTGACAACGACCAAATCTATGTTATACCCATTGATGTGGCTAACTCGCCAGATAGGGATGACATCCTCTATCTTCAGGCACTCTTTGCCCTTAAGCAGAATCATATCTCGCTGGCCATCTGCGACCATCATGACTATATGGTAGAACTGCTGCGCTACATAGAGAAACACTGGCCCAAACTTGCCGAAGACATTGAACAGGGGATTCCTTATATTCAGCCAGATGCAGAAAGGGCAAACATGATTCGTGAAATCATGGAAGAGCACCATATTGGTACGCAGCTTGTAACACGCCTATGGCCTCGCCTGCACTGTGTAATGGTGTATAACGTCGATCGTCTGGGAGCCAGTTTCGAACTGCTACGCACCTACTGCGGCAACGACGTCCATTTCGTCTTCACAGGCATTAGCACGGCAGAAGGAACATTCACTGCGGCACTCAACCTTGACGACCCTCAGACGGTGCTGATACCCGACAGTGTGTTCTATGAGTTCAAGCCCAAAGACACAAAGGATTATAACAATCTGCTCACCATCGACCAACTGGAAATAGGCAGAAGCTACGAATTGGTAGTGACCACGCTCTCAGGACTCTATCGCTTCATTACTCAAATTTGTCTGATAGTCGTTGGCCGTTATCACGATACACCTACGGTGATTATCGGAAAAGAATAGTTTAAAAACTTTTCTAATTCATCATTATTTCGTAACTTTGCCATCAATGAAAGTCACGGAACTATATGACCGCTGTGTGGAGATAGTGACAGCAGTGCCTTCGGCTGCTGTGCTGCGCTATATGCATGAAACATTGGTACTTGCTTGTGCGGAGGCTCTGAAGGGCAGTGGAAAAGGGTTTGGCAATTTGATGGCACAGACGGATTATCTCTGTAAGGAGGCCGGTATTGGGGTGGCAGACCGCATTGCCATTCAGACGATGCGGCGGCATTCCAACAGGAAAGACAGCGTGTTGACCCGTGATGATCTCCGCTATGATGTTCGTGCTTTAGCCATTTTTATCTCTGCCGTCTTCTCGGAGGATATCCCCCATGAGTTGGTGACACGTATTCCCACGATGGGGCGTCCTACCAACCTTACCTTACAGATCAACCAGCGTTATGTGCGCTGTGTAGTATCCTATTGGGACGACGAATATATCTATGCGACGACGGATGAGGGGAGTGTGTGTATCAAGACAGACGATGAGACACTACGTCCATTGTTGACAGAGGGTATGCAACTCAACTTGCTGAACTGTCATCGGGAGGGACAGACCATCCAACCCAAGCTCATCGTAGTAGAGCCAGATTTCCTTTTAGATATCTCTTCCCTTGCCGCCTGCTTCTCTGACAAAGAGCATCGTCCTATCACCTATACCTTAGGACGTTTCAAACCGCAAGCCAATACACAGCCGATTCTGTTGGGTAACTTCGCTGGGGCAGCCTTGGACGATATTATCAACCAAACAGACTTTCATGTTAACGACACCATCCGTCACTCGTTTTGTGAACAGGTCTTGCAGTTCTGTACTTGTCCGACATTCAATCCCCAGCAGTTCAAGGAGGACGCCTATCGGCAAATGGCGAATATCAAGGAGGCAGTAAAGTGCCTCACCCTCCACACTCCTCTTTTAGAGCCGTCCTTCATCTGTGAGAACTTAGGACTGCAGGGACGTGTCGACCTGATGACCAGCGACAAGCATCTACTGGTGGAGCAGAAATCTGGAAAGAACTGGAGTCTAGAACATCCCTCTGACCTTACTACACAAGCATCACATCTCTATGCCGAGGCCCATTATGTGCAGCTGTTGCTCTACTATGGTGTTTTGCGTTATAACTTTCATCTCCCTGCCGACAAAGTAGATATCCGCCTGCTCTATTCGCGCTATCCTGCCAAACAGGGACTGCTGGTGGTCAACTACTATCAAAAACTCTTCCATGAGGCCATCCACCTGCGTAATCAGATTGTGGCGCAGGAGTTCAAGATGGCACAGGAGGGAGTTGGAAGTATTATACCTCAAGTTGAAGAACTAAAGACACTTTCGGCCACAGAACAGGACTATGTGGAGCGAATGCTTTCCTTCGTCTATCGCGAACAACTGGCAAAGAAGGTTGGTACACAGGAGGGACAGGGTGGTGCTGGGGCCAACTTGTGGAACATGCCACTGACAGAGAAACGTGATACGGGCAGCATCTTCTATGGGTTACGTCTCTTGCACAAGGAGGCGTCATCTACCTATAGCGGCTTCGACCGCCTGACATTCTCGATTCCTGACATAGGTGACAACTTCCTGCCTAATTTCCGTCGTAACGACATGGTGTGTGTCTATGCCTATGAGGGAGAACCTAAGATTTGTGCCGCAATATTATATAAAGGTGTCATTGAACAATTGAGTGATTATGAAGTGACGATACGACTGAATGACGGACAACAGAATCGGGATATCTTCGAAGACAGCACGTATGCCATCGAACCCTCGTTTTCCGATCGTGGAACCACTTCTGCCATTCGCTCCTTACAAGCATTCTGTATGGCTTCCCAAGAACGTCGTGCGTTACTCTTAGGCGAAAGGGAGCCCCGTCGTGACGAGACACTCCTACTATCGCATTCCTATCATCCATATTATGATGAAGTCTTGCTCAAGGCCAAACAGGCACGGGATTATTTCATCCTTCAAGGTCCTCCTGGTACAGGCAAGACCTCTATGGCACTGAAATTCCTCGTAGAGGAAGAGCTCGTACCTTCCACCAACTATCGACCCTCTTCCATCTTACTCATGGCCTACACAAACCGCGCCGTGGATGAGATCTGTGCGATGCTGACAGATGCGGGAATCGATTACCTCCGACAAGGGAGTGAGACCTCATGCGACCCCCGTTTTGCCGACCATCTGTTGGATAAGGTGATGGGAGAACGACCTCGTCTTGACGAGGTACGTCAACGAATTGTTGATGCGAAAGTTGTGGTTTGTACTACTTCCACCATTCTCTCACGCCCCAATCTCTTCCAACTGAAACACTTCTCGCTATGTATCGTTGATGAGGCTTCACAGATTCTGGACCCTAACATCATCGGGATTCTTGCCTCACCACAGATAAACCGTTTCATATTGATTGGTGACCACAAACAACTGCCCGCCGTTATTCAACAACCTGATGATGTGCCCCGCTTGTCTGCTTGCAGACTGTCTTTGTTCGAGCGTCTGCTGCGTATTGAAAGAGAAGCAGGACGCACAGTCTTCACAGCCATCTTACAGCGTCAGGGGCGGATGCATCCCGATGTCGCCGCCTTTCCCAACGAGATGTTCTACATCCAAGAGCAACTGCTGCCCGTGCCTTGTCCGCATCAGGAAGAGCAGCAACTGGATTATCCAATGCCCTCAATGGATGCTTTGGACGACCTGCTCAAACTGTACCGCGTCATCTTCTTTCCTAGTGGCACTAAGTCCCGCAACCTTTCCTCCGATAAAGTCAATCCCCAAGAAGCCCACCTTGTGGCAGACCTCTTGCGCCGCATCTACCGCCAATATGGCGAACATTTTGATATCCATCGTACTGTTGGCGTCATTGTCCCCTATCGCAACCAGATAGCCATGATACGCCGTGAGATAGAAGCTCTAGGTATTCCTACCTTGATGGATATCTCTATCGATACTGTCGAGCGTTATCAAGGGTCACAGCGTGATGTCATCATCTACACTTTCACCATCCAGCATCCATATCAGCTCGATTTCCTTACGGCAAATTGTTTTGAGGAAGGCGGTCGTGTCATCGACCGGAAACTGAATGTCGTAATGACCAGAGCCCGTAAACAGCTATTGATGACTGGCAATGAGGAAGTTCTTTCCCAAAATCCGCTTTTTGCCGAGCTTATCCGTCGCTATACAAAATAATTGACTTTTAATCATTGATAATTGATAATTATTTTTTATCTTTGCAAGGTCTTTAATCACATGGAAGAAACGGTAAGACTTACTGACCTGTCAATTGGCTATCAGACGAAAAAGCAGGTGACAGTGGTAGCTGAACACCTGAATGCTGCTATCCATAGCGGTGAACTGACTTGTTTGCTGGGGCGTAACGGCATTGGTAAATCAACACTGCTACGCACACTCTCTGCCTTCCAGCCTGCCCTTGGAGGGATTATTGAAATGCTTAATGGTCAAAGGCTACGGGTAGGCGAGCAAAGCTCGGGAATGCAGCCAAAGGCCATTACCCAATATACTGACAAGCAACTCAGTCGGCTGATTGGTGTTGTCCTAACGGAAAAGCCTGATGTGCGTAATATGACCATCGAAGAACTGGTGGGCATGGGGCGGTCGCCCTATACGGGATTCTGGGGCAGCCTTGATGCTGAAGACCACCGTATTGTGGACGAGGCCATTGCCTTGGTGGGCATTGAGTCGCTGAAGGGCAGATTCATCCATACGCTCAGTGATGGTGAACGACAGAAGGTGATGATTGCCAAGGCTTTGGCTCAACAGACGCCCATCATCTATCTCGACGAGCCTACTGCGTTCCTTGATTTCCCCAGTAAGGTGGAGATGATGCAACTGCTTCACCGATTGGCGCAGCAGCAGAAGAAGACCATATTCCTTTCTACGCATGACGTGGAACTGTCGTTGCAGTTGGCAGACTGTATCTGGCTGATGGAGCCGGGAAAACTGAATGTGGGCAGTCCACGACAACTTGCTGCAGAAGGGGCGTTAAGCCGATTCATAGAACATAAAGGCATTCTGTTCAATGCCCAGACACTAACCATACGGGTAACGGAATGATTGACGGACACGGAGACGATATCTATCGCTACGACGCAGAGACGGTGCGACTGAATTTCAGTTCGAACATCTACCAGCAGGCTGACCATGCTGCCTTGAAGGCTCATCTTGCCAACCATCTCCATCTGCTTAATAACTACCCGGAGCCACAGCCCCGTTCGCTGGAAAAACGCATCGCCCTGGAGGAAGGTATCTCGCCGGAGGCCGTGATGGTGACGAACGGTGCTACGGAGGCCATCTACCTGATTGCCCAGATGTTGCACCATAGCGCTTCCATCATCCCACAGCCTACGTTCAGCGAATATGCTGATGCCTGCCGCATCAACCACCATATCATCTCGTATGAGAATACGGATGATCTCACCACCTTGCCCAGCGACCGCGTGTATTGGATTTGTAATCCCAATAATCCAACGGGTAATGTGATGACGAAAGGCATCATCGAGTATATCGTACGCCGTTCACCCCGCTATACCTTTGTCGTCGACCAGTCGTACGAGGGTTACACCATGGAGCCCCTTATCAAACCTAAGGAGGTGCAGGACTTTCATAACTTGCTGGTGCTGCATTCTTTCAGTAAGCGGTATGCTGTACCAGGCTTACGCTTGGGCTATGTCACGGGATGTCCTTCCACCATTCAGATATTGCGTAGTATGCAGCATCCGTGGGCTGTCAGTGCCCTTGCCATAGAGGCAGGTAAGTTCCTGTTGAAACGTGCTGATCCGGTCATCCCCGACTTGGCTTCTTATCTGGAGGAGACAGAGCGGTTGCGCAGCAACCTGCGGCAAATAGATGGAATTCGTGTCTTTGAGACCAAGACGAATTTCATGCTTTGTGAGATAGAGCCATCAACGAGTACAGACCTCAAATTCTACCTGATTCATGAACACGGCATCCTGATTCGTGACTGTCAGAATTTCATGGGTCTTTCAAACCATTTCTTCCGTGTGGCAACGCAACGACACGAAGAGAATGACGTCCTGGTAGACGCCATTCAACAATATATCAAACAACTTTCTGAGAAAAAGGGTTAGAACCACTGCATCAAGGTACGCAGGAAGGCAGTAAGTTCGCCTGCCATCTTCTGGTGTTGCCATAAAGAGGGATGCCAGTCGGCACCATAGTAAAGACTGCCGGTATGAGGCGTGAAGTCAAAGCGGTATATCTCGTTATCACCGGTTTTCCTGGCTTCTTCCGTCACCTCGTTCAAGGTGTTCCTGGCAATCTCCAGTTCCTTACCTTGAAGCATTGAACCGCAGAGTAGCACGATCTTCGCCTTCGGGTTATGCTGGCGCACCTGTGCCACAAACCTCTTCCACGCCTGCTTGAACAACTTCACGTCGTAGTTATTGGTGGAGAGGTCGTTGGTGCCAAGGTTGATACAGACCACCTGAGGCTGATAGCGTGAGAAGTCCCATTTCTCCGAACGGTCGTAGAGGTTGGTATACTCATACTCCGTCGTCATCACATTCTCCGGCGTACCCGTCTTCGGACCACCATAGTGACGATAGACGCCAATACCGCTACGTGCCACTACATGAGCCACTGCACCGAGCTCACGAGCGGTCTGCTGGGCATAACCCAGATAATGGTTCTCTGTCTCATATTCAAAGTGATCGTTGGGATTGAAACTCTCCACGCCATAGGCACAGGTGATGCTATTGCCGACGAACTCGATGCGGCGGTCAGGCAGTGCTGGGGCGTCCAGCATCATGCCGTCGTTGTCGAGGATGAAACCCCAGAACGATGGTTTCAACTCATAACCCTCGATGATATACATCAGGCGAACCGTATGTTCACCCTTTGGCAAGGCTGTTGCCAGCGTTACTACAGAGTCGCGCTCGCCCATAAAGCCCACCTTGAAAGGTGCAGCCTCGTCAATCTGTGCCATGAAATATCCACTCTTCGGCTTCGCCATCATCTTCAGCGACGTACCCGTAAAGCGAGCATTGATCTGGGTACCAGGGAAGGTAAAACGTGGACGCATGGGGTTGTCAAAACAGATACGTCCGATATATTGAATATGTTTATCTGTAGGATTAATGACTTTCCCTTGGGGAGGAAGGGTTGTTGATGCCTGCATACCTAAGGTCATCAGGGCTGTAAAGACCAATAATAATAAACGTTTCATATAGGATAGGTTTTTATTTTCTGGCTGCAAAGATACGAAAATAAATAAACTTTTATTATCTTTGCAAGCAAAAAGTAATGATGGACGAAGATTTTGACATCCGACAAGAGCAACTCTCCTCTTCTGAGAAAGACTTTGAGAATGCGCTCCGCCCGTTGTCGTTTGGTGATTTCAGCGGACAACAGCAGGTCGTGGAAAATTTGCAGGTTTTCGTCGAGGCTGCCAAATTTCGCGGGGAACCTCTCGACCATACGCTGCTACATGGTCCTCCAGGACTGGGTAAGACAACGCTCTCAAATATTATCGCCAATGAGTTGGGCGTAGGCTTTAAGATTACTAGTGGTCCTGTGTTGGACAAACCAGGCGACCTCGCAGGCATCCTGACCTCGTTGGAGAAAAATGACGTATTGTTTATCGATGAGATACACCGTCTTTCGCCCGTGGTGGAGGAATACCTGTATTCCGCTATGGAGGACTATCGCATCGACATCATGATAGACAAGGGGCCTTCGGCTCGTTCGATACAGATAGACCTCAATCCGTTTACGTTGGTGGGTGCCACGACGCGTAGCGGACTCCTGACAGCCCCGTTGCGAGCCCGTTTCGGTATCAATATGCACTTACAGTATTATGAGCCGGAGACGTTGCAGAAGATTATCGAGCGTTCTGCAGGAATCTTGCGTGTACCCATTACCAAGGACGCTGCTGCAGAAATCTCACGCCGCTCTCGTGGCACGCCCCGTATTGCTAACGCCCTTTTGCGCCGTGTCCGTGACTTCGCTCAGGTGAAGGGAAGTGGACGTATCGATACAGAGATCACAAAAATAGCCCTAACGGCACTGAATATCGACAAGTTCGGGCTAGATGAGATAGACAACCGCATTTTGTTAACCATCATTGATAAGTTCCGTGGAGGCCCTGTGGGTATTACTACTATTGCGACAGCTATCGGCGAGGATGCCGGTACGGTAGAGGAAGTATATGAGCCTTTCCTCATCATGGAAGGCTTTATCAAGCGTACCCCTCGTGGACGTATGGTGACAGAGCTTGCCTACCGTCATTTCGGACGTAATCCCTATACAGGAAATATTATGCAACCAAACTTGTTTGAGTAGTTAAGGAGTTAAGAAAATGAGGACAGGAGTTTTTGTAGGAAGTTTCGACCCATTTACCATCGGACACGACAGCATCGTGCGTCGTGCCTTGGGATTGTTTGACCGCCTTGTGATAGGTGTCGTAGGAGACCAGGTACATAAACCCGATATGCAACCGGCAGAACAACGGATGCAGGCGATAAAAGAACTCTATGCCAACGAATCTCATGTGATGGTGAAACCCTACTACGGATTAGCTGTCGACTTCGCTAAGGAAGAGGGTGCCCTATATATTATCAAGGGAGTTCGCTCAGTAAAGGACTTTGAATATGAACGAGAACAGGCAGACATCAACCGTCAGATCAGTGGCATAGAGACTATCCTGATGTTTGCAGAACCCCATCTCGCCAGTGTTAGCAGTTCTGTTGTTCGTGAGTTACGGCATTTCGGAAGGGATGTCTCTGAGTTCCTTCCAAAAAAATAATCATCAAGAGAGTCATGAAGAAAATCATCTATATCCTTTGGGTCGTCATAGCCATCTGTGCTTGTGGAACTACCAAGAAACAGCCTGTGGAAGAACAACCCGTTGTAGCTATCCTGTTCAATGCGGATTCTGCCTATACTTTCTGTGCTGCTCAGTGTGACTTCGGTCCCCGTGTGATGAATAGTGAAGCCCACGAGAAATGTGGCACATGGATTCAGCAGAAGTTCCAACAATACGGTTATCTGGTAGAGATACAAAATGCCAATCTGAAAGGCTATAATGGTACGATATTAAAAAGCTGGAACATCATAGCGAAACAGCCAACAACCAACAGCCAACAGCCAACAGCCAAGATTTTCATCTGCGCCCACTGGGATAGTCGCCCCTGGGCAGACAACGACCCCGACTCAGCCAATTGGCGCAAACCTGTGATGGCAGCGAATGACGGTGCAAGCGGTGTTGCCGTGATGTTGGAGTTGGCACGACTCATCCAGCAGAACGACTCCCTGAATATCGCTGTCGACTTCATCTGCTTTGATGCAGAAGACTGGGGCACTCCCCAATGGGATGAGACAGGTGACGGTGCAGACTCATGGGCTTTGGGGGCCCAATACTGGGCAAAAGAATATAGCCAACAGCCAACAGCTAACGGCCAACAGCCTTATCAATATGCCATCCTCCTCGATATGGTAGGTGGACAAGGTGCGAAGTTCTATCAGGAGAGTTTTTCTTTACAGAAGGCTGGTTCCATCGTGGAGAAGGCTTGGCGTGCCGCCAACGCTGCAGGCTATGGAAGTTTCTTCCCGATGAAGGAAGGGGTGTGGGTTACCGACGACCATGTTCCTGTGAACGATGTGGCGAATATTCCATGCATTGATATCATCAACCACTATCCTGATTGTAAACAAAGTTCCTTCGGTTCTACGTGGCATACCATTCAGGACGATATGCAACATATCGACAAGAACACCCTACAAGCTGTCGGACAGACCTTGGTACAGTTGATATATAACGAATAATTCTGCACACTCAACTAAATCTGTCCTGCTTCTACCATCAGGACCACTCGTTCTGTGAGACGGTCGACACCTTCTGGGTCGTATTTTTTCTTCAGGCTGGCTCCAAAAGCCCATGCAAAAGCCTGATAAAATCCTGCACGTACAGGACCTAAGAAAGCCTGGATGAGTTCATAGCCCGAGGAGTTGCTTTCGCGATAAATCAGTTTGATAAGTAGTTTTCCTTGTGAGTAGGTGAGTTTCTTCATTCGGGGCTTATACTCCTTCATGATACTCTTTTCCACCAGTTTCATATGGGCATCCCTTGCCTTCTTATCAGGCAACGTCTCCAGAAATTCTGCTGTCTCCATCATAATGGCACGTGCCTCCTTGGCGATGGGCAATACTATCTTCACATTCTTCACCAACCGATTGTAAGCTTGTTGCTGTTTCTTGTTGCTGAATGTAATAGGCGGATAAACATAGACGTTGTTCATCTCCATATACTGTATGCTGTCACCGTTCTCCAAGACCTTACCTACCTTCACTGTTGGCACGAAGGTCGGACTATCCATATCCACCTCCTGTCGATTCTGATTAGTGTTCTGGGCTTTTGCACCCAGCGCCACCAAGGTCATCATAATTAGAAGAACTCTTTTTTCCATGAAAGCACACAATATTCGGTATTAACGCATGGCAAGAGCCTTGTCTTCAGCAGCTTCCATGATTTTGCGCTCTCCGGGACCTTTATCGTTGATACCACAGAGATGGAGAATGCCGTGGATGATGACACGATACAACTCCTCGGTAAAGCTCTTTGCGAATTGTTCGGCATTGGAGCGTACGGTATCTACGGAAATGATCAGGTCACCGTTAATGATGTTGCCCTCGCTGTAGTCAAAAGTAATGATATCGGTATAATAGTCGTGTCCCAAATACTGGCGGTTGACCTCCAGAATATGCTCATCGTTGCAGAAAAGATAGCCAATTTCTCCCACTTTCTTGCCATAGGTGGCTGCTACACGACGAATCCATCTAGTAGTATTACGACGCATGATTCCAGGAAAGCGGACATTTTCTGTTTGGTAGGTAATCATAGGCTTATGCTTTGGCAGATTGTACTTTATTCATTACATGGAGGAAATTTAATCCCCATATTTTCTGGATATCCTCATTGCTATATCCACGCCTCATCAAATGGCGGGTGAGATTCAACAACTCAGAAGAGTTGGCTAATCCACGGACACCTCCGTCACCATCAAAATCGGTACCAACTCCGACATGATCGATACCCATTACCTCAATGGCATGCTCGATATGTGCTATTGCATCCTCTATAGTCGCCTCCCCGTTGGTGCGCAAGAAACCGGGATAGAGAGTCACTTGCATTACACCACCCTTGGCAGCGAGGGCGCGCATTTGGTCATCAGTAAGGTTACGGGGATGGTCACAGAGTGCTCGGCAACTACTGTGGCTACACACGATAGGCTGTTCGCTAATTTCCAAAGCATCATAAAAACTTTTCTCACCAGCATGGCTGAGATCAACCATGATACCAAGGCGATTCATCTCACGGATAACCTTCTTTCCAAAGGCGCTGAAACCATTATGGGTATTATTTCCTTTGGCGGAGTCACAAATATCGTTGTCACCATTATGGCAGAGCGTCATATAGACGATACCCCTATCGGCAAAATGTTTCAGATTCTCTAATTTCCCCTCAAGGGCAATGCCGTTCTCTATGCCCAACATGATGCACTTCCGTCCGGAATTTTTGAGACAGAGTAGTTCCCTTGGATCTCTGGCAATGGCAATGTCTTCTTCGTGTTGACTTACAATCGCCTCAATCTTATCGAAAATATCATCGGCAAATTTCCTACAACCATTGGGCTGACTATCGGCAAGCGATTGGGGAAGGTATGCCACCATGATAGTTGCGTCTTGATGCCCCTCATCCATCTTATGCATGTCGACGAGGATTCGCTCGTCACGGCAACCGAAGTCGACTCCTTGAGGAAAGAACATTGGAGTATCACAATGGGTGTCAAGAGTCGTGATGATCTGATGTAGCGCACATGCCTCACGGAAAGATGTTGCCTCACGAATGAGCCATTCGAAGAGAGGCTGTCCGTCAGCAAGGCTTTCAGGATGCCACTGTACACCGATGATACTTTTGAACTCATGACTCTCTATGGCCTCCATAATACCATCCTCCGACTTTGCCACGACTGTAAACTTCTCGCCACACTCGCAGACCGCCTGATGGTGGAAGGAGTTAACCATCAACTGTTGGCTATTATAAAGATGAGAGAGTATAGAATTCTTTTCTATGATGACTTTGTGAGTGGCCACACAACGCCCTTCTTGCTGGGAATGGTTAATGGTGGCGATATCTGTGATATCCTGTTTAACCTTGCCGCCTAAAGCCATTGCAAGGGTCTGGATTCCTCTGCAGATGCCCAAAATAGGAATCTGACGGTTATAAGCAAGACGGGTAATGAACAACTCCGGCAAGTCACGCTCCTCATTGATTTCTCCCAGTTTTTGGTCTGGCTCTTCGCCAGCATAACGAGGGTCATAGTCTCCACCCCCACTGAGTATCAGTCCGTCAATAGACTCCAGCGTATTGATGATGATGTCTGTATCAGCAAGAGGAGGAATGATAACAGGGACGCCGCCCGCTCTCTCTACCGATTTATAATATCCTTCAGCAAGTTTACAAGTCTGCTCACCATAATTACCAGTAATGCCAATGAGGGGCTTACGGGAGGCTTCTGGATATCTCGCATAGACCTTCTCTGCCAACAACGATTGCCAATCGTAGTTCTTCATAAGTTCATTCCTCTATACTGACGGGGATTTCACGCTTAATGCTTTGTTCAAGAGAGATGAGAGTCTCTGTGGCTACTACGCCTGGAATATCTTGCAAGCGTCCGTTCAACAGGTGCATCAATTGCTCGTTGTCACGGGCATAGAGTTTCACCAGCATTGTATACGGGCCTGTGGTGAAATGGCATTCTACAATCTCTGGAATATGCTGTAGGCACTCTACCACATCTTTATACATAGAACCACGTTCCAAGGTTATACCCACATAGGTGCAAGTACTATAGCCTAGGCTCTTGGGGTTGACATCAAAGCCACTGCCCATGATGACATTTGCCTCAATCAGATGTTGCACACGTTGATGAATTGCTGCACGTGAAACGTTACATACTGCGGCGACATCCTTGAACGGGATGCGTGCGTTTTTCGACAGGATATTCAGAATTTTCTTGTCGAGATTGTCAATCTTGTCTGTTGTTGCCATATCGATAATGGAATCTTAAGTTTACAATTTGTAAGCAAAAGTAGGTATTTTAATCGATATAAACAACATTTTGCAAAGAAAATTGCATTATTTTAAACAAAAAGAGCAGATTTTTGGTCTGCTCTCCTTGTTTTTTATTTATCTAGGATGTCCAAAAGCTCAATCTTGAAAATAAGCATGGAGAAGGGTTTGATGTCATTACCTTGTTGCCGATCGCCATAAGCCAACTCCTGTGGGATATAAACCTCCCAGATAGAACCGACAGGCATATAGGTGAGTGCTTCCATCCATCCCTTGATGAGTTGATTGCAACGGAACTCGGCAGGTTCTCCACGCTTGTAGGAACTATCGAAAACCTTACCGTCAAGAGTGCGTCCTTCATAATGTACCTTTACTTTCTGGGTGGCAGTAGGAATTGCTCCCTTACCTTCTTGAATGACCTTATACTGTATTCCGCCCTTAAGGACCTTGATATCCTTTTTCTTAGCATTCTCAGCAAGGAATTTCTCGCCAGCAATCTTGTTATCACCGTATTTCTTCAGGGCCTCCTCACTTTTGAAAACTTGTATCAGCTCTTGTGCCTTGTCATTTGCCTGCTGCACGGTCATCAGCCCATTTTTTCCAGTAACACCGCTGATAAATCCGTCCATAAAGAGGTTAAGGGAGATTCCTTGTACGGAGTCATTGCCAAACACTTCCTTATTGATTCCTTTAATCATCCGTGAGGTAATCTGTTGACCAATCTGGGTACCGGCATAGAATGCTGCTTTGCGCTTATCACCACTCTTCTCGACAGATTCTTTCAGACCTTTGATGAAATCGTCCTGATATTGCATGTCGATATTTAGCTGTTTCGTCAGGTAGTCTATCAAACCTTGGGTCTGAGCCATACCAATCGTATAACTTAAGCTGTCAATACGCGACTGCAGTTTCTGTGCGCTTATAGGGTTAAAAGAGGCACCCGCCACAAGGACGAGTGCCACAAAAATGATTCTTCTCATAAATTATTTCTTCTTAGGGTTCACCTCAACCAGCTCTATCTTGAAGATAAGCATGGAGAAAGGCTTGATGTCTGCACCCTGTTGACGGGGACCGTAGGCCAGCTCCTGTGGAACATAAACTTCCCATACAGAACCTGCAGGCATGTGAACAAGAGCCTCTGTCCATCCCTTAATAACCTGGTTGCAACGGAACTCACTTGGCTCACCACGCTTGTAAGAACTGTCGAAAACCTTACCGTCAAGTGTGCGACCCTCGTAATGTACCTTTACACGAGAGGTATCAGCAGGAATGGCACCAGTACCTTCCTTGATAACCTTATACTGAACGCCACCTTCGAGGGTCTTCACACCCTCTTTCTTGGCATTTTCAGCAAGGAACTTCTCACCTGCTACCTTGTTTGGACCAAACTCTTTCTCCATCGTTTTTGCCTTGATGGACTGCATCAAGGTTTGGGCAACAATCTGGGCAGAATCAAGGGTCATAAGACCACCCTTTCCGGTAGTTCCGCTAATGAAACCTGCCATGAAATTTTTCAGAGAGATGGTCTTTGTAGAGTCTTCACCGAACAACTCATGATTGATACCCTTTACCATTTGGTTGCTAATCTGCTGACCAATCTGGATACCAGCATAATAAGCGGCCTTTTTCTTGTCATCACCAGCATTGGCACCTTCGTTAAGACCTTTGATAAACTCGTCCATATAGGCCGTGTCAATACCTAGACGGTTAACGAGGTAATCTTTCAGACCATTAGTCTGAGCCATACCAATGGCATAGCTGACAGTGTCAATGTCACTCTTCAAGTTTGCCTTGGGAGTGCCCATGCCGCAAGAGAACAATGTGACTGCGGCAATTGCTGCAAGTGCAGCGAATGTAAACTTTCTCATTTTTAATTATTTATTTCGTTATTACGTTATTGCGATATTATGTGATGCGATCACATCACTTGAATCAATTCCACATCAAAAATAAGGGCTGCAAAAGGAGGAATGGAGGCACCTGCACCACCCTCTCCATAAGCCAACCGATAGGGGATGAAGAAACGGTACTTAGCACCTTCCTGCATTAACTGCAATCCTTCTGTCCATCCTGCGATAACCTGTTGAAGTCCGAATACGGCAGGCTCGCCACGCTGAACACTGCTATCGAACACAGTACCGTCGATGAGGAAACCCTCGTAGTGGCACTTCACAGAGTCTTTGGCTGTAGGCTTCTTTCCGTTACCTTCCTTCAATACCTGATATTGGAGTCCACTAGGCAGTGTGATAACACCGTTCTTCTTGGCATTCTCGGCTAGGTATTTCTCACCAGCCTCTTTGTGAACCTTTCCCTGTTCAGAGCGCTGTTTATTGATTTTCTCTTCCTGTGCGGCGAAATACTCCTGTACAATCTGTTGTGCATCTCGGTTGGATACTTTCAATTCATTACCTGCTATTACATCCTTGATGGCTGCAGCAAAATCGTCGATATTCAACTCTGTAGCACCCATCTGAGCTAACTGGCGACCAATGCCTAAGCCCAGAGCATAACTTACTTTATCCATTTTTCTCTATAATATATGTTTTATTCTACTTTTCTGTAACCAGTAGGAGGAGGTCCATACACAACCTTACGCTGCTCCATTTGGTCTTTGTAATCCTTGAAAAAGCTAATTTGTTGTTTCAGATCTTGAACTTCTCTCTCCAACACAGCATTCCTCTCTTGGAGCAGTTCGATTTCTTTCTGAGCTGCATCGTAATTTTTCTGAGATACACAAGAGCCAAAACCTAAGGCCACAATAATGGCTGAGAATACAGCATTAATAGTATGACGAACCTTTTTCATCATTCAGATATTTTGAATTCGGGTGCAAAATTAGCAGTTATAATTGAATAATCTCTTAAATAAAGATTATTTAACCATCTTGTCAGCATTCTGAAGGCGTTTTAAGTGACAGAGAATGAGATTACCCTCTTTGTCTCGGAGATGCATACCGTTACCACGACAATAACGCCAATAACGACACTCTTTACAATCGTTCTTGCGCATCCACTCACGGTTACGATAGGGCGCATAGCGGTTTTCCCATACTTCCATGAAGTCGTCTTTGTAGATATTCCCCTGGTTGTAATCGGCACGGATACTAGCACACGCTGCTATGGAGCCGTCTGCCATCACAGAACCAACCGTCACGCCAGCCTGACAGTCGAAGAACATCTCGCGTACCTCACCCTCATAGCGTCCTAAAAAACCTTCACAACCATAGGAGGCATTGATTCTACCCTCTTGACGAGTCTGTCGGATGAAGTCAAGCATACCCCGATATTGTTCATGACTGATTTGCATCATCGGATCGCTGGCTGCACGTCCTACAGGAAAGATGGAATAGATACGCCAGTAGCCAATACCTTTGTTGATGAGATAGTCACGGATGGCAGGTAGCTCGTCATAGTTGCGCTGGTTAACACAGGTAACAACATCAGAGGTAATCTGTGGGTGCTGTACAAAGAGATCTAAAGTCTGGTCTACCATCTGGAAACTCTGTGGATGACGGCGCATCCAATTATGGTTATCCTCCAGTCCGTCCAAACTGACAGTAATACTATGCATCCCTGCCTTCCGTAAAGACTCGAAACGTTTAGGAGTAAGGTTAAGTCCGTTGGTCACCATTCCCCAAGGGAATCCTCGTTCATAGATTTCCCGTCCACACAGTTCCAAGTCTTCACGTAACAAGGGCTCTCCTCCTGTAATCGTCACAAAGACTCGATGAGGATCAATTTTCCGTGCAATACTATCGAGTACCCGTAGGAAATCTTCGCGAGGCATGTCTTTTACCTCAGAGAGCTTCCTACAATCACTTCCACAATGACGACAACTCACATTGCAACGTAGGGTACACTCCCAAAACAATTGTCGAAGGGGGTGCTCCTTGCGGATGTTACGGCTAATCTGTGCTGCCGCCTCTAAGGCTATGCGCTTACGAAGTCCCAGTTCACTCATTCACCTTTTCCATCTTGGGATTCTCACTACCGTCTTTATCAGGTAATAGCAGGTTGAGAATGACCGCCAAGATAAAGACCACTGCCACACAGTTTTCAGCAAACACCGTCTGGACAATCTTCGGGAAGATAGAGAACAAACCTGCAGCCTGTGTGAACCCAAGTCCCACACTCAGCGAGAGGGCTACGATAATCATATTACGATCACTAAAACCACAGCGCGCTATCATGCGAAAGCCAGCAAACATAATTGAACCGAACATCATGATGGTGCAACCACCCAAAACGGCCTGTGGGATGGTGGTCAGAAGAGCACCCACGGCAGGGAAGATTCCTCCGAGAATCATGATACAAGCACCTGTAGCAATGGCAAAGCGATTGACGACACCCGACATGGCAGCCAGTCCTACGTTCTGGCTGAACGACGTGATGGGGGTACAGCCGAAGAGACCGGCTATACTGCTCACGAAACCGTCGCAGGCCACACTGGAACCCATCTCGCGTTTATGAGTGTTGCGATTCAAAGCACTGACACAGAGAGCACTGGTATCACCGATAGTCTCTGTTGCCGAAACCATATAGATGGCGAGAATGGAAAGGAAAGCGCCTATCTCGAACTCTGGTTTGAAAGGCATGAAGTTGGGCAATGAGACAATTCCCACACTTTGCAAACCAGAGAAGTCCACCATCCCCATACAAATGGTCAGAACATAGCCTGCTACCAAGCCTATCAGGACGGACAAGGAACGGAGAAAACCTTTGGCAAAAATCTGGAAGCCCATACATACCAACAGGGTAAATGATCCCACAATCCAGTTGTTGGCAGAGCCGAAGTCAGCTGCACCTTGTCCTCCTGCAAACGAATTGGCGCCAATAGGCAATAACGAGAATCCAATGGCTGTCACTACTGTTGCTGCCACGATATGAGGGATGAGTTTTGTCCAGTATCTAGGGAACAGTCCCAACAATCCCTCTATGATACCGCCAAGGATGACAGCACCCATAAGAACACCCATTCCTTGAGTCGTGGCTATGGCAAGAGATGCTGAGAGGAACGTAAAGCTGATACCCATCACGATGGGCAGACGGGAACCGATACGCCAGATGGGATAGAGTTGGATCAAAGTTCCGATACCAGCGATAATCATACAGTTCTGGATGAGTGTCGCACTAATGGCAGAGTCGATGCCTACCACATTGGCAAGGATGATAATGGGTGTGATATTCGCGACGAACATCGCCAATACATGTTGCAAGCCAAAAGGTATCGCTTGTGTAAGAGGCACTTTGCCGTCCAACTCATAGAGTTTGCTATTATTCTTTGCCATGATTCTTTATTTTAGTTTGATTTTATTGTTCTCCAGTGACTCGATAATAGCAAGTGACTCTATACGACGGATGCCTGCCTCCTGCAATACTTTCCTGCCGTGTTGGAATTCCTTCTCGATAATGAAACCCATGCCTACGATGGTGGCCCCTGCCTGCTGACAGAGGTCCATGATGCCGAGTCCGGCATTACCATAGGCGAGAAAGTCGTCAACGAATAACACACGATCGTCACTTGTCAGATACTCTTGGCTGACAGTCAGCGGGTATTCACGTTGCTTGGTAAACGAACGCACAGTCGATTCGTAGAACTCACCCATCGTCGATGGTTTTTTCTTCTTGGCAAAGACAACGGGCAACTCCATCAGGTAGCCCAGCATGATAGCGGGTGCGATGCCTGAAGCCTCTACCGTGATAATCTTGTTGATGTCTTCGTCGGCAAAACGGCGGATAAACTCAATGGCAATCTGTTTCATCAGATAAGGATCCATTTGGTGGTTGATGAAACGGTCTACTTTCAAGATGCCACCTTCTAGGCAGCGTCCATCTTGCATGATTCTGTCACGTAATACTTTCATGGTGTTTCTGTTTAATTTTGCAAAAATAACAAATATTTCTCAATTCTCAGTTGTCAACTCTCAATTATTTATTATTTTTGCAGAAAATAAAATTAAAAGGCTTATGAAGAAAATCGTAGTATTGACAGGTGCAGGGATGTCGGTGGAGAGTGGATTGAAGACTTTCCGTGATGCCGATGGCTTGTGGGAGAACTATCCGGTAGCAAAGGTGGCAACCCATGAGGGATGGGAAGCAAATCCCACCTTAGTGACTAATTTCTATAATATGCTGCGTAAGAAATGCGTAGGCACACAACCCAACGAGGGGCATCGCCTTGTGGCAAAGCTCGAAGAGAAATATGACGTGACGGTGGTAACCCAAAATGTCGACAACCTCCACGAGATGGCTGGCTCATCAAAAGTCATCCACCTGCATGGAGAACTGATGAAAGTATGTTCCAGTCGTGATGTGGACGATCCCCGTTACCACATTACCCTAACTCCTGAGAACTGTGAGGTGGAGCCTGGTACAAAGGCTGGTGACGGTTCTTTGCTGCGTCCCTTCATTGTATTCTTTGGTGAAGGAGTGCCAATGATCAGTGTTGCTGCCGAGGAAGCCCAACAGGCGGATATCTTCATCATCATCGGCACATCATTGGCTGTCTATCCTGCCGCCGGACTCATCCACTATGTCCGCCCAGGCGTCCCTGTCTATCTCATCGACCCTAATCCCATTTCCGCAGGCAGTAATGTCAAGCAGATCCAGAAGGGTGCCAGCGAAGGCATGAAGGAACTTATAGAAATCCTGATGTAATAATACAAAAAGAATCCCGCTGGTTGGCGGGATTCTTTTTTATGCCCTGTCTTTACGGATAAGTTCTAGCAGTTTGTCGACGGCCTCTTCCTCAGGAATGTTCTTCTCTACACAGACCTTCTGTCTGTAGAGACTGATTTTGCCCCTGCCTGCTCCTACGTAGCCGTAGTCGGCATCTGCCATCTCACCAGGGCCATTAACGATACAGCCCATGATACCGATTTTCAGACCTACCAAATGGCTGGTGGCAGCTTTGATTTTGGCGATAGTTTCTTGAAGATTATAGAGTGTTCTGCCGCAACCTGGACAGGAGATATACTCCGTCTTGGTGAACTTGATACGAGCCGCTTGAAGGATAGCATCGGCGAGGGCAATTAATTGGTTGCGGCTAAACTGCGAAACATTTAGAACCAATTCATGCGCTTTGCGATCAATAAGGAGGGCGCCTACTGCCATTGCTGCTTTCAGTTGAAGAGCCTCCCAATCGGTCTCATCAAGGTTAAGTGTGATCATGTCATCCTTTATGCTGGCCTCTGCCTTTTCACGCAGCTGTGTGCATTCGGGAATCAAATCTACTAATTTGCGCGCCACAGGTATCTCACACTCTGGTTCCTCACTCAGCGAGACACGGATGGTATCGCCGATACCCTCTGTCAACAAGGCTCCAATCCCCACTGCACTCTTAATGCGGCCGTCCTCACCTTCACCTGCTTCCGTCACACCAAGATGGAGCGGATAGTGCATATCTTCCTTGTCCATTGTCTTGACTAACAGGCGTACAGTGGTGACCATCACAACCGTATTCGAAGCCTTGATACTGATGACAATATCGTTGAAGTTCTCCCGTTTACAGATGCGGAGGAATTCCATACAACTTTCCACGATACCCTCTGGCGTATCACCATAGCGCGACATGATGCGATCAGACAGGGAACCATGATTCACGCCAATACGGATAGCGGTATGATGTTCCTTGCAGATATTCAGGAAAGGCACTAATTTGGCTTCTATCTTCTTCAATTCCTCGGCATATTCTTCATCCGTATATTCCAAGTGCTTGAAGACACGTCCTGGGTCAACATAATTGCCAGGATTGATACGTACCTTCTCACAATACTGTGCTGCCACATCGGCAGTATGAGCTGTGAAATGGACATCAGCCACAAGGGGCGTGGTATATCCGTCAGCCTTCAGACGTGCCGAGATGTTTTTCATGTTCTCCGCCTCACGGGTGCCTTGGGTGGTGAAACGAACCAGTTCTCCACCAGCATCAATAATACGCTTGGCCTGTGCAACACAACCTTCCGTGTCGTTGGTGTCAGTGGTAGCCATTGACTGGATACGGATGGGGTTATCGCCTCCAATTTGGAGGTTGCCCACGTGGGTGATTGTAGTTTTTCTTCTCATGGGATGAATGGGCTAATGGGGTCAGAACTTAGTTGGTCTTGAACTGATATTTTACATCAGCCAGTTCTTTATTGGCCTTTACGATTTTCTCTTTTAAACCATTCTTATAGTCAACAAGTCGTTTGGCAATAGCCTCATCACTTAGCGCAAGCATTTCTACGGCGAGAATAGCAGCGTTCTGGGCGCCATTCACGCCGACAGTAGCCACAGGGATGCCTGGGGGCATCTGGATGATGCTAAGCATTGCGTCGAGTCCGTCAAGCATTCCCTTGATAGGAACGCCAATGACAGGAAGCGTAGTAGAGGCAGCAATAACACCAGGCAGTGCGGCAGCCATGCCTGCTGCTGCGATAATCACACGAATGCCACGAGACTTGGCGTTACGTGCAAACGCTTCTACGGCGTCTGGTGTGCGGTGAGCAGAGAGGGCATTCACTTCAAACGGTACCTGCATCTCATCAAGGAGTTTACAGGCTTTCTCCATAACAGGCAGGTCACTGGTACTGCCCATGATAATACTGACAATTGGATTCATATCTTTTCTTTTTGAGTTTTTATATAAACAGAATAGCAAAGGCTGCACAGAAGAACCCCACCCAAAAACCTCCGATAACTTGTGAGAGGGTATGCTGGCGAAGCACCATCCGACAGGTGCCTAAGATGCCTGCCACTAGAAATACCAGACAAAGCCACCATATAGGATTGAAACTAAAGTACTCTGCAAAAGCAAACAATGCTCCTCCAACTCCTCCGATAGCCGCCGTATGGGTAGAAATTTTCCACCAGACATTGATGAGAGCACAGACAATCTGTACCATCAGAGCAGCAATTAGGATGGAAATGATGAAATGGGGCAGGTGAAGTCGTTCCATCACATAGACGCAAGTAAAATAGGAGACGATAGAGAGAACATAAGGTACCATACGCCTCTCCCGTTGTCCGAGTTCGATGAGGTTCCACCCTTGATAGCGACGATAGAAATGGATCAGCAGGGAAGGCAACAGGATGGTGAAAAGGTATGCCATGATGAGTACCTGCAACTTATACGACCATGGGAATATGTTCATATAGCTGAAAGTAAACAAGGCTATCAACCCGATGATGGGAAGATAGAAGGGGGTGAAGAGTATGCTGATTACCCTTGCAGCAAATATCATATGTTGTCGTTGTCTCATTTTCTTAGTCTTGCAATGGGTATGCCTAATTGTTCGCGATATTTTGCCACTGTACGACGGGCTATGGGGAAACCCTTTTCTGCCAACAGTTTTCCTAGAGTCTCGTCGCTATATGGTTTCTTCTTGTCTTCTGTCTCAATGATGTCCTGCAGGGTGGCTTTGATTTCTCTTGTAGAAAGCTCGTCACCTTCTGCCGTCACATAGCCGTCACTGAAGAAATGGCGCAAAGAGAAAGTGCCCCAACGGGTCTGTGCATATTTTGAATTACAGACTCGCGAGATAGTACTTAAATCGAGACCCGTCTTCTCTGCAATATCCTTCAGTATCATCGGACGTAGCAACGCTTCGTCACCTTCTTCGAAATAACGGTGCTGCCATTGGATGATGGCCTTCATCGTTACTGTCAGAGTATGGCGACGTACCTTAATCGCCTCGATGAACCCTTGAGCCGCATCTACCTTTTTCTTAGTATAAAGTAACGCCTCCTTCATCTGACGACTCATATTATCCTTGTTGTCCTGATATTCACGGAGAGTTTCCGTAAATGACGGGGAAACATGCAGTTCTGGTATCTCTGATGTGTTCAATTGGAAACTCACAGTCCCGTCGTCTTGGGTGTCAACAATGAAGTCGGGAGTAATCTGTTGCAGGGAACGTCCCACCGTCTCCCCCAGAGATGCTCCAGGCTTTGGATTCAATTTACGCAACTCACCTATCAAGGTCTCTGTCTGCAAGTCGTTCAATTGCAGTGCCTGTTGAATCCTTTTCCAGTGTTTCTTGGTGAATGCCTCGAAAAAGTCGTTGACAACACGCACCATCAAATCGCGCAACTTAGAAGGCTCCCGACGTTGGATTTGGAGCAGCAGACACTCTTGAAGAGAGCGCCCGCCTATCCCTGCCGGGTCGAAATCCTGCAGACGGCGCAACACCTGTTCTATTTCTTCTGGTGTCGTATCGATAGCGTGGTAGATGGCAAGCTCGTCACAGATACTGTCAAGCGACTTACGAAGCAAGCCGTCGTCATCCAACGAACCAATCAGGTATTCCATGATATACTGTTGTTGCTCATCTAAATCGATAACTCCCATTTGCTCTTTCAGCTGGTCATAGAACGACAATGTCTCTCCATAGATTACCTCATCACGTTCCTCATGGGAAGCGACGCCTCCTTGATAGACAGGCAATTCTTCGTCATCCCTACCGATATTCTCCAAGGCTGCATCCAGGGCCGACTGCCTTTCGTCTCTCTCGTAGTCGTCAGAAGGTTCTGGGTTCTCGGAATATTCAGCGTTTTCTGAGAACTCAGAAGGGTCTGAATCGTCACCCGCTTTCAGCTCCAAGGCAGGGTTGTCGTCCATCTCCGCATTGACACGCTCCAACAACTGGGTAATGGGCAGTTCGATGAGTTGCGCCTGCAACAATTGTTGCTGCGTAATACCCTGTGTCTGCTTCAATGCAAGGGTCTGTTGCTGCTCTTGTACCTGTTCCTGCGCCATTTATTTGAAGTATTCTTTTAACTGCCTTGCATAGGAGGCGAGCTGTTCCGTATCACTATTCCCATAACGCTGCCAGATTTCCTGACAGAAAGGGTAAAGGAGACTCTTTGTTGTCTCTTTCCGCTTGAGATAGGGGTCGCAATATTGGTAAAGGTTCATGATGTCGACAATTTCACGCGCAGGCATCTTCAGCTGTCGTCCCAGTTGTTGGATTTCTGGTGTTTCTGGCACCATTGTAATGGGAGTAAGGCGGAAATACAGGTCGAGAATCAATACCAACATAATAGGGGTGACGGGGCTTTCCTCACAAACGGGGCGGAAATCACGTTCAAAAGTTTCCTGAACATCAACACCCTCATAAAACAGGTTATTGCTGCCAAACCCTTTCATCTGACGCAACAGCCTGACGGCACGAGCCAGTCGACGGGGATTCTTGCCATATTCCTGCCAGATGCGTTCAATACGGGGAGTCTCCAGATTGGCAATCTCACACATCTTGTTGAACAACACCTGTGGTGCGATGTGCAGTTCCATACAAAGGCCTACCATCGCCTTGTTGTACATGGGTTTCACCCCCACAGGCTTCTTGAGGTACAATTGCATCAGGAGAAGCCAGTAATCATCTTGCCATTGCAGATTCTTCGCCATATGCCAAACAATTATAATCTATCGGCAAAGATAGTCATAAAAAAGTAAAATCCAAAGAAAATGTTAAACAATTGCAAGATTATCGGCATTATTTTGTATCTTTGCAATCCATTTCAATTGATGAAACTTATGAAACAACTTCTATTTACTCTTGTCCTTGTAGGATTTTCTATGGGAATAAATGCCCAGAAATCCTATTCTGCACAGGAGGAAATACAGCTTGATATCCATCATTCTGCCAGCAACCTGCTCGCCTATTCAGGACCCAAGCAGGTACAGCTGACAAAAGCGCCTATGGGGAAGAAGCCGTTTTATATCAGCCATTATGGCCGACACGGTTCCAGATTCCTCATTGACAAGAAAGACTATAGCAATCCTCGTCTCATTTTGGCAAAGGCAGACTCTTTAGGGAAACTGACTCCATTGGGAAAGGATGTGCTGCGCCGTATAACGATATTGGGTGACGAGGCATATAACAGATGGGGAGAACTGACACCGTTAGGTGCCAAGCAACATCAGCAGATAGCCAAACGGATGTATGAGCGTTTCCCAGAGGTGTTTGCCAATGATGTCTGTGTCGATGCCAAGAGCACGATTGTAATCCGCTGTATTCTCTCTATGGAGAATGCCTTGATGCAGCTGTTGACGATGAATCCCAGTCTGCGCATCCGTCACGATGCTTCCAAGTTCGACATGTATTACATGAATCTTCAGGATAAGAATTTGAGAAGTCAGAGAAAGGATTCTCTCATCACTGCGACCATTCAGAAGTTTGCCAATCAATATGACCATAGCGGTTCGCTGATGGAGAAGCTTTTCAACGATGCGGACTATGTTCGTGAAAAGGTGGATGCCAGAAAACTGACCGAAAATATCTTCAAGTTGGCAGGCAGCGTTCAGAATACAGAGTCTCGGAAGAAGATAACCCTTTATGACCTCTTCTCCGACGAGGAAATCTATGACTACTGGAAGGTGCAGAATATATCGTGGTATGTCAGCTTCGGCGCCAGTCCGTTGAATGGGTGCAAGCAACCATATAGTCAGCGTAACCTCTTGCGTAAGATTATCGAAGAGGCCGACAGCTGTATCCGACTGGATAGCCCTGGAGCCACTTTGCGTTTCGGACATGAAACGATGGTATTACCCCTCACCTGTCTGTTGGATTTGGATAATTACGGTTTGCAGACTGACAACCTGGAATCCTTGGAGCGTAAGGGATGGGCTAATTTCAGAGTGTTCCCAATGGGCGCCAATATCCAGTTCGTCTTCTACCGTGAGAATCCACAGGACCAAGATGTCCTGGTGAAAGTCCTGCTCAATGAGAACGAAGCGCGCCTACCCATAAAAAGCAGCGATGAGCCTTATTATAAATGGAGCGAAGTCCGTGACTATTACCTGAAGAAACTCGATGCCTATCAAGAGAATTAGAATACAATTCCGTTTCCTGTTCATGTTCATCACGCTCTTCTGTGTGGTGACTGTGGGTGTAGCTCAGTCTTTGTCTGCTTTTGACCATATCAACAAAGACCGTCGCTTCTCCGCCAGCAACTATTGTATCTATCCGGATTCCGTCGTTTTGAAACAGACTTCTCCTCCAGCAGGGAAGCGTCCGTTCTATATCAGCCACTATGGTCGTCATGGTTCCCGTTACCTGAGTAGTCGAAAGGGATATGACATCCCCTATAAGATGCTCCTGAAAGCGGATTCTTTGGGGAAGCTGACTCCTGTGGGACAGCATGTGATGCAGCAGATGGAGTGGATTATCCAGAACTCAGAAGGGCGATGGGGCGATCTTTCCGAGTTGGGACGACAGCAGCACCGAGGCATAGCCCGTCGTATGATGATGCGTTTCCCTGAGGTCTTTGAGGGAAAGGCACGGATAGATGCGAAGAGCACTGTTGTCAACCGTTGTATTCTCTCTATGGGTTCTGCCATCCAGGCAATGGTGGCCAAGAATCCCAAGCTGCAGGTGAAGATGGATGCCTCCCAGCACGATATGTGGTATATGAACCATCAGGATAAGCATCTGCGCGACAGCATGATGACCAATACCACAGAGAAGGCATATAATGCGTTCTGCAAGGACCGTGAGCACAATCCCCGCCTGATGGCGCTGTTGTTCAACGACTCTGCCTACGTCAGGGAAAAAGTCGATGAGGTATGGCTCAACTATTACCTGCTCAAGTCTGCCTTGATACAGCAGAACACCTGTATAGGAGATAAGATAGACTTTCTCGACCTGTTTACCGATGAGGATGTCCATCAGTTCTGGCAGAAAGAAAATGCCTGGTGGTATTTCAACTATGGTCCATCATTGCTCAATGGTGGCACGCAGCCTTATACGCAGCGTTTCCTGTTGCGTAAGATCATCGAGGAGGCAGACAGTTGTCTCCTGTTAAGAAGACCTGGTGTCCAGCTGCGTTTCGGACATGAAACCATCGTGTTGCCGCTAACCTGTCTGTTGGAATTGAACCATTTCGGCTATCAGACCTACAATCTGGAGGAGCTGGAAGAACAGGGATGGTGGGCATGCAAGGTATTCCCAATGGCCTCCAACATCCAATTCATCTTCTATCGGGAAAGCCCTTTTGACGAGGATGTGCTTGTCAAGGTTTTGCTCAACGAGGAAGAGGCAACACTACCCATTAAGAGCGACGTCGCTCCTTATTATCATTGGAGCGACTTCAAGGAATACTATCTGAAGAAAATCAACGCTTACGAGCAAGGGCATTAGGCACCTTCCTTTGCCTTGAAGGCAAGGGCATACATCCGCATCTGCTTCACCATTGCCAGCAGGCCATTGCTGCGTGTGGGCGACAGGTGCTCCTTCAATCCGATTTCGTCAATGAAATAGAGCTCGGCATCCAACATCTCCTGAGGTGTGTGTCCTGAGTATACACGAATCAACAGCGACACAATACCTTTTACTATCAGTGCGTCACTCTCTGCTGAGAAGTCAATCACTCCGTCGTGGTAGTCGGCTACCAGCCATACCCTACTCTGGCAACCATCTATCAGGTTGCTTTCTATCTTGTACTTCTTGTCCAGAGGCTCCATTTCGTTGCCGATGTCGATGAGCAGCTGGTATTTGTCCATCCAGTCGTCAAAACCAGAAAACTCCTCTATTATCTCGTCCTGTATCTCGTTAATTGTCATTGTTCTTTCTATTTCGTTATATCGTTAATACGTTATACCGTTACTATTTTAAATAACTTGTCACTCGGCCTGACCTTCTCAGGAACCTTGATACTCACCCTTGTTCCCTTTTGAGCCGTCTGTACAGCCTGAGTGTCATCGTGTATCTCGTCAACTGTCACATAGAGCGCGCCAGTGGTGGGACCCGTGATGAGCATCTTGTCACCTACAGAGAACTCACAAGCCTCACAAGTGAATTCTGCCACACCAAGTTTGGAGAAATACTTCACGCCCTTGCCCACATACTGCTTGCGTTCTGTGGCACACGAGCCATAGTGCTTGTTCCACTCGCCCAATTGTTGTCCCAAATAGTAACCATCCCAGAAACCACGATTGAAGACAGCAGCAAGGCGCTCGTCCCAGACATCCTTTTTCTCTTCCGTAAACGTGTCGTCAAGCACTGCCTGTATCGCCTCCTTGTAGCATTGTACCACTGTCATCACATATTCCGGACCACGGGCACGTCCCTCAATCTTAAAGACCCTCACCCCACTGCGCATCATCTTGTCGATGAAACGGATGGTCTTCAGGTCCTTCGGACTCATGATATACTTGTTGTCTATCTCCAATTCTGTGCCAGTCTCTCTGTCTGTCACCACATAAGAACGGCGACAGATCTGCATACACTCTCCACGATTGGCGGAGCGTCCTGTGTTGTCAAGACTCATATAGCACTTGCCGCTGACTGCCATACACAAGGCACCATGACAGAACATCTCGATACGAATCTGTTCGCCAGAAGGTCCACAGATATGCTGCTCCTCTATCTGACGATAGATTTCTGCCACTTGGTCGAGGTTCAGTTCTCGGGCCAGCACCACGACATCGGCAAACTGGGCATAGAACTTCAGAGCCTCGATGTTCGAGATATTCAGTTGCGTGGAGAGATGCACCTCCATCCCCTTTTGTCTGCAATACGTCATCACGGCGATATCACAAGCAATGACGGCAGAGATCTTAGCCTCAACGGCGGCATCGATAATCTCATGCATCAGGGCGATATCCTCACCATAGATGATGGTGTTGACAGTCAGATAACTCTTCACCCCATACTCATTACAAGTGGCAGCTATCTCCCTCAGGTCGTCTATCGTAAAATGGTTGGCTGAGTGTGAGCGCATATTCAATTGCTCCACGCCAAAATACACTGAACCAGCCCCTGCTTTCAACGCTGCCGCAAGGGAGTCGCGGCTGCCGACAGGCGCCATTATCTCGAAATCCTTGATACTATGCTTCATTCCGCACACAAAATTTGAGTGCAAAAATACTAATTTATGATGAAAACACAAAAGGAAACACAAAACATTCATCATTTCACCCCTCTTGAGTGAAGGGTGAAGGGTGTTTCACTGACAGTCAACCCAAATCAGGAAACGTCATTCGTCAGCATGACGACGTGCTGCATCGCCAGACATGATGATAGACACCATCTTGACGATATCCGTCACGTTGATCTCACCATCACCATTCAGGTCGGCAGCCTCCTTGTTGAAGCCCTCTGATGGCTTCTCCATGATGTAGTTCACTGTTGCCACAATGTCCGTCACGTTCACCAATTCATCATTATTAGCATCACCTAGGATGTAAGAAACACCTGGTGTGACCTCATATCCATAGAGTAACACACTATTAGTGGCAGCACTTGCCGTACGATCAAGGCGAGCTTTACTTCCCTCTTCCGAACTTGCATAGATATAGACGTATGTAGGTTCTGTAACGTTATAAGGCACACTTACCTTTCCACGCTCTGCTCTTGTTGCCTTCGCCGGCTTCTCCTTGCCAATCTGTACGTTCAGCTTATGAGAACCGTTAGTCTGGACATCTACCTTAACGGTACCCTTTCCTGCAGCGACCTCGATAATAATACCATTGAAGTTCTTACTGATAGCCTCATCACCTATCTTCGCATTCTGGATAGCATTCATCTGCTCATCTGTCATCGTTGAATTAAGGACAAGTGATTGTGTTTCAGCATTATAGCCATCACCTTTCTCTGCATTCATGTTATAATAGGTATTATCAACGACATTGTCAGACAAGTCTGTATTTCCATCTATCCCTTCGCTGAAAGAAACCACCTCTGGCTCTATAACAGGCATTATAGGTTCTTTTTCTACCATATTCTCACGCCATTTGGCTGCTCCAACTTGCAGTTTGTATATCTGCGAATTCTTAACTTTATCAGTATTGAAATAGCGCAACCATTCCAAGTTATCCGTTTCAAAGTCCAGATGACTTGCAGTCGAACCGATGAAATGCTTGGGGTTAGGAGCCAACATCAGGTCATTAGCTGAAAGACCCGTCTCGCAATGAACGGTCAGCTCATCAATGCCATGAGGGTGATATTCAGCAGACCATTTTCCTGGCGCATTCGAACTAGCGCTGAAAGCATTGCTATTGAAGGGCTGTCCTTGGGTGAGGTATGGGTCATCTGTCGTCCAGTTATTATAGATATTGAACGTGCACTTGCCAGAGTTGTCACCACCCTGTACATTACGTGCATCCCATCCTGCACCGTTCATGGCACGGTTCTCATCCTGAGCGTTCTTCGTCAGGATAATCAGGTTGTCGTGGAAGCCAAGCAAGGAGCCTCCTGGGATATAGCGTGTGTTCATGATAGTACGATTCGTTGAGACAGTGTTGTAATTCACAAACGTATTGTGGTGAACATCAATATTCCAGCGAACACTCTCGTCCCACATCAGGTTACGGTTACCGTCGGTGATAAGTGGGCTCTTCGGGCTGTTATAGAACGTACAGCCTGATATCTCAACATTCTCCAGTACATTGGATGATGCATTTCCGTTCATGTCGGCATAGATATATCCATAGTCTGTGCCATTAGACGAAAAGTAGCCACAGTTGGAGAAATCGCTGTCAATGAGCTTGATCTGATGAATATGCTTATTATTGGAACCCTGCATTCGGAAGAAGCCGCGGATGAAATGCTGGAAAGTACAGTTGTTCCACTCAAGCAATGTCAGGTCAACCGCAAGGCCGGCGGAATACATGTTCATGAAATAATTGCCTGTAACAGAGCCTAGACCCTCCTGAGCACCTCCATAGTTTACGGCCAGCGGACAATCAATGTCAAGGTCCATAAAACGGATGTCGCCTATCTTCAATACTTCGCTACCCGTCTCTCCCTCCGAGGCTGTGCGTCCAAGCATAAAGCTACTTGTATTTGATGTGCTGAACTGGTAAAGAATGGCGCGCTTTCCCTGGGCTAAATCTTCTGGGTTGGTACGCAGGGTAAAACCCTTGTAGATGGATACGGAAGTCTGGTCGGTGTGATAAGCCTTGCCACCTTCCAAATAGAACACGTGGCCCTCTGACATTGTCTCATCATCCATATATCTGTTGAGTATATCAGTAATGGACATCGAGTTATAACAGGAGATATCATACTCAGTACCATTATAGTCCACAATAGCCTTCGGAGTCGGAACATGATTAATGACAGTCGCATTTAGACTCTGCGCAACAGCCTGTTGCCATCCACCAAATGCCATCAGACTGATGACAGCAATAATCGTTATAACATTAGGTTTCTTCATCTTCTAGTATATTGGTTAGTAATTAGCACTCTGAGGGCAAAGATAGGCATTATTATGGAGAAATGCAAATTTTTTCAGAAAAAAGAACAATATCTGCTCATATCTTACTCATAGGTTACTCATAGGCATCTCATAGGCATCTCATAGGATACTCTATCCTTTCTCTATGGTTTCTATATAATTTCTCATGCCCTTAGGACATGAGTACGGCATGAGGAAAGTATGGGAAGAATGAGAGAAAAATGTGGGAAGGACGTGATACTTTTTATGTTTACGCACCGTAAACTTATGTTCACGCACCTTGAACATGTGTTTACAGCCCTTGAACTTATGTTTACGGGCGGTGAATATAACTTTTCACGTAACAAAATCAAAGAATCATAAGGAACAAGACATGAGGAGAGAAACTTGTTAAGGAATAATCTTCCGTTTCTCATTTTTTCTTCGTATCTTCGCAGCGACAATGAAGAAAATGGTGTTTATTCTGTTGATGGTGGGGCTTGCGGCCTGTCAGGAACGTCAGGAAGTGACGTTTACGGATGAGGTGCGGCTGCCGATGACTCCTGTCAAGGACCAGGGGCAGACAAGTCTTTGCTGGGCGTATGCCATGCTGGCGACCATCGAAACGGAGCATATAGCGAAGGGCGACTCCGTGCACCTCTCTCCTGCCTATGTCGAGAGGGTGGTCAGGCGGAAACACTTGCGCGGTATGGGACATACGCTTCTGAACGTGATGGCGCGTCACGGAATGGTGAGCTATGACGCTTATCCCGACTCCGCCTACCACAAACTGCCCAAGCCACGCTGGGTCTTCATGCTGGGTGCCCGCTATACGCCTCTGGAATTTGCCCATAGCGTCTGCGCCCCTGATGAGTACATCGCTCTGACAGCCAATGAGCATTATCCCTATCAGCAGGAAGTGGTGCTCGACTTGCCAGACAACTGGGAGCATAATCGTTTTCTGAATATTCCCAAGGATTCGTTGCTTGCACATGTGGAGCGTGCCGTCCGGAATCGTCATGCGGTATGCTGGGAAGGCGACACACATGAGTCGGGCTTCTCTTTCAAGAAGGGTATTGCCGACCGCCATAACCAGTCAGACCCTACCGACAACCACTGTATGACGATTATCGGTATTGCCCGCGACCCTCAGCACCGCCTTTTCTTCACGATGAAGAACTCATGGGGAACGCACAATCCATACGGTGGACTGATGTATATGTCAGCAGAATACCTGCGTGACAAGACGGTAGCGGTCTATATGACAAGAGAAGCCTACGAAATTCCGTAGGCTTCTCTTATTGATTTTCAATTTTTACTTATTCAGTTTCCAGATGACACCGTCTTTGGTGTCCTTCACCTCAAAGCCGGCAGCTGCCAGCTCGTCGCGAATCTTGTCACTGGTAGCCCAGTCCTTGTCGGCCTTGGCCTTGGCACGCAGTTCAAGTACCATATCGACTACTTTACCGAAGGCTTCCTCGCGAGCGTTGCCGCCATTGACCATTGAACATTGACCATTGACCATTGACAAGCCAAGGATGTCGAAGGCAAAAAGATGCATGGTCTCGGAGAGTTCCTTCAGGCAGTCGGCACAGATGGTAGCCTTGTGATCGACGAGTTTGTTGATCACCGTACAGGCCTCGAAAAGGTTACTGATGACCTGTGGCGTGGCGAAGTCGTCGTTCATGGCATCATAGCACTTCTGTCGGAGGCTCTTGACGATACGCTCCGTCTCGGCATCACACTTATCGCTTACCTGTACACGATCCAAGTCGCTAATGGCATTCATCAGTTTCTCCAAGCCCTTCTCTGCGGCTACGAGGGCCTCGTTGGAGAAGTCCACAGTACCACGATAGTGGGCACTCAGCACGAAGAAGCGGATAGTCATGGGCGAATAAGCCTTCTCCAGCAACGGATGGTTGCCCGTGAAGAACTGCTCCAGCGTGATGAAGTTATTGTACGACTTACCCATCTTCTGGCCATTGATGGTCAGCATGTTGTTGTGCATCCAGTATTTCACAGCAGGATGACCCATGGAGGCCTGAGCCTGTGCTATCTCGCACTCATGGTGAGGGAATACGAGGTCCATGCCACCACCGTGGATGTCGAACATCTCACCCAGATACTTACGTCCCATCGCTGTACACTCGCAATGCCAGCCAGGGAAGCCGTCGCTCCAAGGACTCGGCCAGCGCATGATATGTTCAGGCTGTGCCTTCTTCCACAGGGCAAAGTCGGCCTGGTTGCGCTTCTCGCCTACCCCGTCGAGTTCACGAGAGGCATCCTTGATATTCTCCAGGCTACGGCCTGAGAGGATTCCATACTGATACTTCTTGTTGTATGCCTCGATGTCGAAGTAGATGGAGCCGTTCGACTCGTAGGCAAAGCCATTGTCGAGTATCTGCTGGACCAGCTGCTGCTGTTCGATGATATGTCCTGTGGCATGGGGCTCGATAGACGGGCGCAGCACGTTCAGCGCATCCATCGCCTGATGATAGCGGTTAGTGTAATACTGTGCTATCTCCATCGGCTCCAACTGCTCCAGTCGTGCCTTCTTGGCAATCTTGTCCTCGCCTTCGTCGGCATCATGTTCCAGATGGCCTACATCAGTGATATTACGGACATAGCGCACCTTATAGCCCAAGTGCTTCAGATAGCGGAACACCAGGTCGAAGGTGATGGCAGGACGAGCGTGTCCCAGATGGGGGTCACCATAGACAGTAGGACCACAGACATACATACCCACATTGGGGGCATGCAGTGGCTCGAAGCGCTCCTTCTGGCGCGTCAGGGTATTATATATGACTAACTTCGATTCCACAGTCGTTTTACTTTATTGTCAATTTCGTGTTGTTCTCCACCAGATAGGTCGGGAGGTCAATGCCACGAGTGAAGTATAATCCGTACGAACATTCATCAATGCCTCCAAAATCCATCACAACCACACCGGTCTTCTTGCCGTAATGATCTTTTACGTAGTCAGCAGCCCATGGATTGAGGGTGTGGGCCGTTTCAGCATAGTTCATGTCCAAGAGCTTTGAATTCTCGACAATGATGTCAACTCCGTGATAGCACGACTCATGGTTAAAGAACCAGGTGTCGTCCGTCGAGGCAGCCGCCTTCTCAAAGGTTTCCTTCATCTTGCTTTCCTTGCGTTTAATGAAAGCACCTATCAGCTCCTTACCATTGCTTTCATATAAGTCTTGCACATAGAGTTTGGTTTTCTTAGAGTTGTCATTCTTGAATATCAGCTCGCTATTTTCGTCCCAACCGGTAGCTCTGATGTCAAGATTGTACTTGTTGCTGTCATAACGCTGTATGAATATCATCTTGCCCTTGCACTGGCTGAGCTTCATGCCGGGAGTGGGGTCGTTAACGACGAGGCCCTCTTTACGATACGCCTCTATCTTATCGTACACCATCTTGTATTGCTCTTCTCCCACGGTCTCCTCGAATTTCAGGATGATGATAGCCGTCTCGCCCTTGTGCGCGCGCAGCTGTTTGGCAAACATCTCCATGCCTTCGTCAAAGGTGACACCCAAATAGAATGGTCCATGACACATACCAAGTCCCTTTTTGTGCTTTCCCAGACGCACGTCGTAGCTTCTGATACCCGCATCCCATTGCGAGGGAATATCGAGAAATTGTGTCGTCACTTTACGCTGCATGGTTGGAATCAGTCCATACCAAGACATACTATACGTAAAGGTGTCGTGTGTTCCCGGAATGGACATTTCGCAGATTTTCGGATCCCTGCCTGCATAGTTCTTGGCCATCCAATCGGACATGTCAGAGGCATATCTGGCATTCTTACCCTCTATCTTTCTGATAATCATCTTGACAGGCTGGGCGACCATCTTTGCTACGTTCGCTATGAATTTACCCGTATTAATGAATCGCTGAGCAATCCAGGCCAAGATACCTCTTCTGGCGATGCCCGCAGGCTCTTCGTATCCGTATTCTGCGAGCTGCTCAGGAGTCAGCGCATTATAATAGGCGTAGGCATAGTCAAGATCGGAAGTCCATATCTTGATGCTTTCATCATTGCCTGTCTGAATAAACAGCAAAGTATCCCTTACGGTTTCTGCCGGCTGGTCCTCTGTGGCTTTCTGACTGACGGTCACTTCTACACCATTGATGGGGTAGCCCACTTCCCAACGATCCTTGACATTTACGACGGGTCTCCAAGTCCCTTTAACCTCATTCTGTTCATAACAGCTGATCTCATCCACAGACACGTTTTTGCCGTCTTCTGTCATTGTATAGATCTCAAAATCGCCGTCTTCCTGAATGTCGTAGATGACGTAGGCAGGTGCCAGATACTGCTGGTTTTCATCAAAGTCTGTCCAAACACCTATTACCTCGCTGGCAAACTGCTTCTCCTCTGCCGTCCAGTTGTCCTGCGGAGAGGGGGCTTTGGTATTATCTTCCTTGGCACACGCCGTCAACATGGCGATGCAGCATAGGAGTTGTGCAATAGATAGAATACTCTTCTTCATAATTTCTATTTTAAATGTTACTACTTTATGTACTCCGCGAAGTCCGTGAGCTTCATGTCACCCTTGCGAGCCAGCGTGTCGTGCATGGCGAAGGCTGCCGGCAGGTTGTGGCGGGTCTGGCCCATCTTCGAAATCTTCAGGTAGTCCCACAACAGCTGCTTGTAGTCGGGGTGTGCACAGTTTTCGATAATGCACTCGGCACGCTGTGCAGGCGACTTGCCACGCAGGTCGGCGATACCCTGTTCGGTAACGATGATGTTGACGTCGTGCTCGCTGGAGTCCTGATGAGAAACAAAAGGAACGATAGAGCTGATGACACCGCCCTTGGCCGTAGAAGGACAGGTGAAGATAGAGAGATAGGCGTTGCGGATGAAGTCGCCGCTGCCGCCGATACCATTCATCATCTTCGTTCCGCTGATGTGGGTAGAGTTGACGTTGCCATAGAGGTCGGCCTCGATGGCGGTATTGATAGCGATGACACCTAAGCGGCGGATAATCTCAGGCGAGTTCGAAATCTCGCTCTGGCGCAGCGTCAGGTGGTTCTTCATATAGTCCATGTTGTCGTAAACCTGCATGAGGCACTCGTTCGATACGGTGAGCGAGCAGGCCGAAGCATCCTTCACACGACCGTTGAGCATCATGTCGATAACGGAGTTCTGGATAACCTCAGTGTAGATGTTGAAGTCGGGCACATGCTTGTCCTCGCCCAAGGCACCAAGAATGGCGTTGGCAGTAGAGCCTACACCACTCTGCAGGGGCAGGAACTCCTTGGGAATACGACCCTTGTGCATTTCCTCTACGAGGAACTCAGCAGTCAGGAAACCAATCTTATCGGTAACGGGGTCGCTGTCCTTGAAGGCACGAGCCTCATCGGGAATGTTACACTCTACGACACCCACTACCTTCTCCTTGGGAATAGAGACGTAGGGCTTACCGATGCGGTCGCTGACATGCTCGATGGGAATGGCCTTACGGTAAGGAGGATCCAGCGGCTCATACACGTCGTGGATGAACTTGGCATTGGGATTGTGGAACGAGTTAAGCTCGAGGATGACCTTCTTGGCCAGACGGGCACCTGTGGGAGAGATACCGCCGGCAGCGGTCAGATAGACGTGATAGTCGTTGCCAACCTCTTCGATGTCGCATACCTCGAGGATAGCCCAGTCCAACGGACCGTAGAAGCCATAGCGCAGCTCCTGTGCCATGTGACTCAGGTGCAGGTCGTTGTAGGGTATCTCACCGGCATTTACATGCTTGCGGAAATCGGGATTGGTGGTGTAGGGGGCACGATAGAGGATAGCCTGTGCGTTTGCCAGGTCACCGTCGGTGCTCTGACCTGTGGAGGCACCTGTGAAGATGGCTACCTTGAACTCGCGGCCAGCCTCATGCTCAGCCACAGCGATTTTTGCTAACTCTTTGGTTGTTGCCTTGGCCACACCTGCAGGTGTGAAACCACTCATGGCGATATGGTCGCCATTCTTAATCAGCGCCGCAGCCTCTGCGGCAGTCATACGTGTATAAGCCATAATAGTACTATTTTTTCGAATTTGCGTGCAAAGTTACGAAATAATTATGAATTATGAATTATGAATTATAAATTATTAAAGGTATTCCATCAGCACGTCCCAGACGGCGATGATGTGACAGATGCTACCGAGGAGGACGAAGAAGTGGAAGACGCTGTGCATATAACGCTTCTTGTGGAAAGTATAGAAGACAGCACCCGTGATATAGGCGACGCCCTCGGCGATGAGCCAGATGACGGCAGCTGTGGAGACGGAGTCCATCAACGGCTTGAAAGCCACCAATACGCTCAGACCCATACCGATGAAACAGAAGGTTTCAATGTTTGAATGTTCTTTCAGTTTGATGAAACTGATGGCAGTACCTACGATGGCACATGCCCAAACGAAGATAAAGAGAACCCAGCCCCAGTTAAGTGAAAAGTGAAGAGTGAAGAGTGAATAATTGGCAGCCGCATTTCGGAGGGCGACGAGTGTCAACGGGGAATACGAGCCTGCGATATGCCAATAGATGGCGGCGTGGTCCCATTTACGCAACCGTTCTTTCCATTTAGAGCGACGAGGCAAGGTATGGTAAATCGTAGAAGCGGCATACGAGCCCAGCATACCGAAGAGATACAGACAGACGCCCAGTCGCGCCCAAGGATTATCGCCCTTGAACGCCATCACCAGAAACACGATACCAAAAGCCACGCCCATCACGATGCCGCCCGCATGACTCCATGCGTTCCACAACTCTTCCTTATGGGTATATCTGATGGCCATCGGTTAAGTGTTTGATGATTCGGCTGCGAAGATACACATTATTCGTAAAAACAAGAAAATATTTCGGAGAAATTTTTGCTTTCCTTTGGTAATATACTCATCTAAAAAAGGATGCGAACCGTTGGCTCGCATCACTTTCTATGGGCGCACCGCGAAAAATCTCACGATTTCACCGCGATGCTGAGTATAAAAGGTTGATATAATTAGTTTTGTATCTTTCTCAACAGTTGTATCTATTCGTTAATCACTTTCTGAATCGTTCCGTCCTCGTTATAGAACAGACGCTGTACCTTCAGGCTACGAAGGTGGGTTACGTCGTTAGAGGGAACGCAGTCATGATAGAACAGATACCACTGTCCCTTGTACTCAACAATACTATGATGGGTAGTCCATCCTACAACGGGATCAAGGATGACTCCCTGATAAGTGAATGGTCCATAGGGGTTGTCGCTAATGGCATAGCAGAGGAAGTGGCTGTCGCCAGTCGAATAGCTGAAGTAGTACTTTCCGTTATACTTATGCATCCACGACGCCTCGAAGAAACGATGTGGGTCGCCAGCCTTCATGGGCTCACCGTTCTTGTCGAGGACGACAACACCACGCGGAGCCTCAGCAAACTGCATCACGTCGTCGCTCATACGAACCACGCAGCTGTTGATGGCAGGAGCATCGGCTGTGGTGAAGAGCTCGCCCTTATGGTCGGGAGCTGCACCAAGGTCGATGAGTCCATTGTCGTCACCATACTTGCCAGAGATAGGAGCCAAGCCGTTAGGCAGCGGATGCCACCACTGCAACTGACCACCCCAGAGTCCGCCAAAATAACAGTATATCTGTCCGTCGTCATCCTTGAATACACAGGGGTCGATAGAGAATGAGCCGCGGATGGGCTGTGCCTGCGGAACGAAAGGTCCCTCGGGCTTGTCGGCAACGGCAACGCCCAGACGGAACACACCATCGTAAGCCTTTGCGGAGAATATCAGGTAATACTTTCCGTCCTTTTCAACGACATCGTTGTCCCACATCTGCTTCTCAGCCCAAGGCACATCCTTCACGTCGAGGATGACACCATGATCAGTGGTCTCATCGTTCTCTACATCATTCCACGACAGTACATGATAGTCTTTCATCTGGAAATGTCCTCCGTCATCGTCGAAGCACTCTCCTGCATCCCAGTCATGACTGGGGTATACATACAATTTGCCGTTAAACACATTGGCTGAAGGATCAGCCATGTAATCACTCGGGAATAAGTAACGAGGTAATTTTGCCATAGTCAGTAGTTGTTAAAATGATTACTCTTATTTCTTGTTTTTCTTGTTCTTTTTCTGCTCTGTGGGTTGAGGCTTCACCAGATTAATCAATTCCTGCACGAAAGACTTGACTTGGTTCTGGCGGTCGAACAGGGTTGCATAGTCGGTACGCCCCTTGATGGGAAAGTCGTTACGCCATGAGTTAGCATCGTTCAGGCACCAGAAATTGACACGCAGGATATCCTGATGGTGGCGCAGCAGCATCTTGTAGAAATCAACCCAGAACTGTCCTACCTTTGCCTCCTGCTCCTTGGTGAGCCCGTCTTTGTAAGGGTCCATCTCCGGACGATAGGCAAACTTGTCGCTGACATTGGCACCAGAGAAACCATAGGGGTTAGGCAATGCCGACAAGTCAAGTTCGGAAAAGAAGGTGGGAACACCCGCTGATGCAATCGTCTCGATGGATTGCTCATACTGCTTAATGACGCTGTTGTCGACATTATCCTCCAGAATCATATGACCCTGCATACCGATGGCTGTTACAGGGAGCCCTTGCTTGATTAACGGACGGAAGAAATCTGCAACGCCCTTCACCTTTGTAGCCTTGTTCATCGAGAAGTCATTATAGAATAGCAGGATGGAAGGATCTGCCTCGTGAGCATACTGGAAAGCAAGTGGGATATAGTCGGTTCCTAAAATCTGATAGAACAGACTCTGACGGGGCGAACCGTCATCTTCGAACGCTTCATTGACAACATCCCAGGCGTCGATACGACCCTTGAAATGACTGACAATAGTATAGATATGTTCGCGCATACGCTGCTTTAAGACCTCTGGAGACACTAGATTACCCTTGTCGTCATAATGGAACCAAGGGGCACACTGGGAATGCCAGATGAGACAATGGCCCTGCACCTTCAGTCCAGCGGCCTTTGCCTTATTGACAAACTGATCGGCTAAGGTAAAGTCATAGACACCTTCCTTCGGATGAATGACCTCGCACTTCATACAGTTCTCGGCAACCACCCAGTTGAAGTTTTTGACAATAATCGGCCAGTCGGAAGTCTGATCGTTGCTGACAAAGCCTGTGACATCGAAAGCGTTAGCACCCCCCTTGTCGGCCTCTACCTGCCATTGGTTGACACTCACACCCGTGTACCAATAGTCACGGAAAGCTTCTCTCAGCGTGTTCTCAGCGCTATTGAGGCAGCATTGCCCGCCCTCGCTTCGCAGCGGGGACTGAGCAGATACTACTTCAGCTGCAATCACTGAAAACAATACAACTACTAACCTAAACTTATTTGTCATATTATGTCTGTTGGGAAATTAATAATCAATTTGTGACTTCAATTTGCTCATTGTCAGTTAAAAACAACTTTTTCTTGCTGCAAATTTAACACTTTATTCTCAAACTTTTTTTTGAATTTGTATCACAAACATACTTTATTTGTTTCAGAAATTCAGAAAATAGCACTTTTTTTCCGTTTCATCACCTTTTTTTTCTATTTTTGCATCAAATTAACGAAAAAACTTACTATGAAAATGAAATGTAAACTGACTACGATGCTAATAGGTATGCTCTGTGCTTTCCTGACAGTTCATGCCAAAGTACAAATGCCTCAGATGTTCCAGTCGGGCATGGTCATTCAACGAGGGAAACCAGTTCCTGTTTGGGGTACTGCAGATGCCGGTGAGAAAGTAACTATTCGTATCAACAAATTCAAAACGGTGGTCATTTCCGATGCCAATGGACAATTTCATGTCAACCTGCCAGCGATGAAGGCTGGAGGTCCCTACACCCTAATGGTTGGCGATGTGGTATTGACCAACGTACTGGTCGGAGATGTGTGGCTCTGTTCTGGTCAGTCGAATATTGACGTAACCATCGAACGGGTCTATCCGCAATACACGAAGGAGATAGACAATTTCTCCAATGACAATATCCGACTGTTCCGAGTACAAAATGAGACCAATACCCATGGAGTACAGAAGGACATCCGCCAAACCTCCATCAACTGGAAACCTCTCACCAAAGAAAACGCATGGCTTTTCTCCGCCGTCGGTTCCTTCCTCGGCAAACGGATGTTCGAGCAGACTGGCGTTCCACAAGGTATCATCGTCAATAGCTGGGGTGGTACACCTATTGAAGCGTGGATTTCTGCTGATTCTCTGGAAAAAGACTATCCCATACTGATAGAAAAGACACGCCTGTACCAAAAAGACGACTTCGTCAAGGCACAGGCACAGGCAAACCAGTTGGCAGACCAACGATGGAATGAATTGCTGAATGCAAAAGACCCTGGTATCCAACAGCATTTCACGGCTCTCGACTATGACGACTCCACCTGGGAAACAGTGAATCAGTATTCGATGGAATGGGCAAAAAATAACGGTCGCGGTATCATTGGAAGTATTTGGCTACGCCAACATATACAGATTGACAAGGCACATGCTGAACAGCCTGCCCGCCTGTTGCTAGGTACCCTCTTCGATGCAGACTATACTTATCTGAATGGAAAGGAGATTGGACGTACGTATTATCAGTATCCTCCTCGCCGTTATGACATCCCTGAAGGTCTGCTTCGTGAGGGTGACAATGTCATCACTGTGCGTTTTATCAACAAATATGGAATCGCCCATTTCATCCCAGAAAAACCCTATATGCTAGCTTTCGGGGACGACCGTTTCTCACAGAATCCCATGCTAAAGGATGTCATCCTACTCAGTGAGAACTGGAAGCACCATCCCGGTGCGGAAATGCCATCATGCCCCAATGGTGACATATCACTGCAAAATCTACCTACTTCCTTATACAATGCGGTGGTTTATCCTCTCGCTCCCTATGCCGTCCGTGGTGTAGTATGGTATCAGGGAGAGTCGAATACAGGCAATCCAGCCCCCTATGCTGACTATCTGAAGAAGATGATGGGATGTTGGCGTGACACTTGGAAGGATCCCAAAATGCCATTTGTCATCGTTCAATTAGCTAATTACGATGGTCGCCAGCAGACTGGTATGCCACACCCGATTGCCTATCAGGCCACACCAGTCAACAGCAACTGGGCACAATTGCGTGAGGCGCAACGTACCACAGCTAAAAATGACCCCTATGCAGCGTTAGCCGTCATCAACGACCTTGGTGAGACCGTTGACATCCACCCCCTCCGCAAGAAGGAGGTTGCAGAGCGTATTGGACTCTGTTTCGATCACCTCGTCTTTAATAATAATAAGGTGAAGTTATCGCCAGAAGTCATCTCTGCTGAGTTGAAGAACGGAAAAGTCGTCCTCACCCTTGATCAGCCAATCTTGTCAAGGGAGTTCAATGAGTTCGAGATTGCTGATGACAAAGGTGTATTTATGAATGTTGAGGCTACTGCTATTAACGGCAACCAGATAGAATTGAAGTCATCCATCAACAATCCACAAAAAGTCCGCTATGCCTGGAAAGACAATCCTCTTCATGCGAATGTGCGTTCGCTCAGCGGACTCCCTATGTCATCCTTCGAAATAAACATCAAGAAATAAAAAGAGAGGCTGCCGAAAAGCAGCCTCTTCCTATTTTGTTTTCATTTGAGAAGATTACGCTTCCTTAGTACGCTCCTCAATCTTCTTGTTGATATCGTCGATAACCTCATCCGTCAGTTCATACTTTGAGATGATGAACATCGCCAACATCAGCAGGATAGCAGGGATGACGCAGACCAACCAAAGGATACCCTCCTCGGCGAAAGGAGTCTGGTCGATAGCCTCGCTGTTATAGCCGACGTAGGCCAAAACCGCAGGACCGACAATGCTTCCGAAGGTCATACCTGCCTTGAAGAACAATCCTGTCAAGGCGTTGACAATTCCAGAGATACGACGGCCTGTGGTGTATTCTCCGTAAGAGATGACTTCAGGCACCAATGCCCACATATAACCCGTAGCCACGATAACACCTGTGGACTTGATGAACTGTGCTACGTAAATCATCATCATGCTGGGCTGCTCCATCTTAGAGATGAAATAGAGCATAGCCATGCCGAGGATGGCGGCACCCAAGAAGAGATAGAACATATTCTTCTTTCCTACCATGCGCTTGAACCAAGGCACCAAGGGCATGAACAAGAATGCCGGAGCTGAGCCTAAAGCCATGAAGATAGACAACTGCTGAGCCGAGCCGTGCAGATTGCTATTCATAAAATAGGCTCCTGCAGCGTTACCCACTGACATCATTGCGAAAGCAGTGATGAAGAAGAAGGCGAGGACACGCAAGGGACGGTTGCGCAGGAACTCCATCCACAGGTCGCTGACCTTCACGTCTTCAGTGGATTTGGCATCCATCACCACACGCTCCTTACACTGCGAGAAACAGAATGCGAGCAGGCAGAAACCGATGATGGCATAAATAGTCATCGTGGTGAACCATGCTGACGGGTCTTTCGGCAGACTATCTGATGGCGCACCAGCAATCAGTGCGATAAACAGGGGCAGGCCAGAGTTGACAGCCAATCCACCGAGGTTGGCCATAAACATACGTACAGAAGTAAGTACGGTAATCTCATCTGTGTCGCGGGTCAGCGACGAGTTCAAGGCTCCATACGGCACGTTGATAAACGTATAAAGTAACTGCATGGAGATATAAGTAACATACGCATAGATGAGCGATGGAGCAAAACCGTTGTAGAAGCAAAGGATAGCAAAGCCCGAAAGGGGAATACCCACATAAAGCAAATATGAGCGGTATTTACCATATCGAGGATTACTCTTGTCGATGAGCGTACCCACAATGGGGTCCCAAATCACGTTTGCCACATTTCCCACAAGGAACATGACAGCCACAGCAGATGGCGTCAGTCCGTAGATGTCGGTGTAGAAGAACAATAGATAAGTACAGATTACCTGAAAAATTAGATTCTGAGCAAGGTCACCCGAGCCAAAGCCGATGCGCTGAACCCACGAAAGCTTATAAAAGCCTTTCGTCTCTTGAGCCATTTCGTTTGTTGCCATTGTTGTTATTGGTTAAATTATTTAATTTTCTGCCTGCAAAGATACGGATTAATATTGATATTTTTATTTTCATTTGTTACAAATACATATCGTATTTGTTTCAGAATAATGAAAATCTTTATAAATAGAATACAGATTCTGGTCCCATGCAGAAAAGAAGGTCGAGAATAGAGAGATTTGCTAGGAAGCCGTAACGGTGCTGAAAAACTTGCCAATAAGGCTTTGCCTCGAAGTTAGCATCAGGTTTGGGATGTTTGGCATGTATCACCTCCCGAAGATCGATGAGGGCTGTTGGTCTTTGGCTATTAGCTATTGGCTTTACAAATTCCGTCGTGTAATCCACTTGCGGATGGATATCTATCAATTCACATATCTTCTGACGGATGGCTTCATTGAAATCGATTAAAAAGTCATACTTTTGCTCGAAGAAAGGATGGATATCATCCACATAATACTCGAAGAAAGGACTCTCGCTATAGGCGCTCTGTAAAGCGTTCCAGTGTACCTTCCGCCATTGGTTATGATCGCTGATGCGGAGATCCTTTGTTAATTGAGAATTGAGATTTGAGATTTGAGAATTATGCTCGACGGGAACGGTAAGAGTTTGGAGGCCGTTGGCTGTAGCAATAATACAACGGTTACGATAAGTTTGTTTCTGATACGAATCGTGTTGCTCGACAAGACAACTATCATAGCGGTATAGCTTCTGATACCACTGCACAGGACCGAAATAGGTTGTCTGTAAGAGTGCTGTACTCATTGGAGCGTCCTTTCGTTACGATAGCCTTCCAAGATGTTCTTGCTGTCGTCGTGACTATAGAGAACGGTTACTACTCTGCCAATGATGTTACGTTCTGAAATAAAACCCAAATAGCGTGAATCGGCAGGATTCTTGGGATGAATCGATTCTAACCAGTAATAATCTGCATCGGCACAATCTTTCAGACCAGGAACAACCACCATTCTGTTCTGGACCTGTACGGTATCACCTGGAATGGCCTTACAACGGGCAATGAAGACACCCTGAATAGAGTCGCAGGAAAGATCAAACAGTACGACATCACCGCGATTAACGGGTTTACGCAACATACGGCTATAAGGCAACATTCCTCCTCCGTCAATACGCAAGCCATAACTCCACCGATTGACCAACAGACGGTCACCGTGGATATAAAGCGGCTGCAAACCCCTACCCTCTACGGTATAAATTGAAAAAGCCAAAGCACGGAAAGCAAGCACCAGCACAAATGCTGATACTAATGCTATCACGAACTTCAGCCAGTTGGGCATAAACTATTTGATATTGTCGACGAAGCGGAACAGACGGTTCCAACGGATGCCAGAGAAACCACCGCGGTCAGGGTCACTGCTCCACCAAATAAAGATGGGCTTACCAACGATATGGTCTTCTGGTACGAAGCCCCAATAACGGGAGTCAAGAGAGTTATGACGGTTATCACCCATCATCCAATAATAGTCAAGTTTGAAAGTATAGGAAGTGGCTGCCTTGCCATTAATCAGTATCTGACCATCCTTCACCTCTAATGTATTACCCTCATAGGTACGGATGCAACGCTCATAGATGGGTAGATTCTTCAATGTCAAGTCAATGCTCTTGCCCTTGGCAGGAATCCATATAGGACCGTAGTTATCACGCGTCCAATGCATGTTTCCGTTCAAAGGATAGATATCCAGATCATTGGCTTCTGTATTAATTTCAATGCTCTCAACCAAGTCTTTTCGTTTCGACAACACATCGACAGTATGCTTTGTCATCGGCATAGCACCTGTAGTATTCAGGGACATGATATCTTCCATCGTAATACCCAATTCCTTCATGATGTCATCATCCAAGCGCTGACGGAACTTCACTTTATAGGAATACTGCACATTGTCTGGTTCCTTATTCGCCTTACCATCCAGATAGACTATACGATCCTTGATCTGCAACGTCTGTCCTGGCAGACCCACACATCGCTTCACATAGTTCTCACGACGATCAGTGGGACGTTTGTCAATCAATCCGTACTCCTGTGGATTGGCTTGAATGGTTTGTTTGCCTGCCTGATAGATGGTGTTGAAATACAAAGGCAACTGCTCCTGTGTCAACGAATCAGGATTAGGACGCTGAGGATAGGTCTGGTAACCTATCTGATAACACATCTGATAGAAATCGTATGCCTGATACTGAGGAGCACTGCACAACGTGTCGCCAGCAGGATAGTTAAACACTACGATATCATTTAGTTCAACCTTACCCAGCCCTTTCACACGACGGTAGTCCCAATGAGGCCACTCGATATAGCTCTTACACTGGAAAAGAGGAAGCGTATGCTGGGTCAGTGGCATTGTCAATGGGGTCTCTGGAATGCGGGGACCATAGCTCACCTTCGAAACAAAGAGGTAGTCACCTGTTAGCAGCGATTTCTCCAAGGAACTAGAAGGGATGACATAATTCTGGAAGAAGAACAGATTGATGAAATAAACTGCTACCAAAGCAAATACCAAAGCATCTACCCATGACATCACAAACCGAATGGGGCCCTCAGCATCCTTCCACCACTGCCAACGAATCTTCTTGGTGATATAGACATCATAGATAAACGGTACGACGAGCAGTCCCCACCATGAGCCTACCCAATAGAGGAACAACAGGTAGAGTACCAGGACGCAAATAAACTTCGCCCACTGTACCTTAGGATTGAATTCTTTCTTTTTTACCATTATCGTTCAAAATTTCATTCACATAGGTTTGACGCAACAATTTTCCGATAAGTTGCAACCTATTCATATATTAACCTACGTTTTAAAATTTAAACATATCACTGATGGTCAGCAAACCCTGATGCTCTTTAGTGTATTCAGCAGCCAGAACAGCTCCGAGGGCAAAACCCTTACGACTATGAGCATCGTGGGTAATCGTAATCAAATCGGCATCAGAATCATAACGGATGGTATGAATGCCAGGCACTTCCCCACGACGGATATGGTCGACGCGCAGGTATTTCTTATCTGTGGTATCTTCCTTCCACGCCTCCTTGCGGTCTATGTTCTCCACGATCTCCTCTGCAAGAGTAATTGCCGTACCACTGGGATGGTCGAGCTTGTGTACGTGATGCGTCTCTTCCATCTCCACATCGTACTGAGGGAACTGGTTCATGATCTTTGCCAGATAACGGTTGACAGCAGAGAAGATAGCCACGCCAATGGAAAAGTTAGAAGCCCAGAACAATGTTTTTCCACCTTCCGTGCATGCCATACGCACGTCATCACCATGCTCCTTCATCCAACCAGTACTGCCTGATACTACCTTCACACCTTTCTCCCATGCCTTCAGATAGTTACCATAAGCCGCCTGTGGAGCTGTAAACTCGATGGCAACATCTGCCGATGCAAACGCAGGAGAATCGAAATCTTCCTGATTATCGATATCAATGATACTTACAATTTCATGACCACGGTCGATGGCAATCTGCTCTATCATCTTACCCATCTTACCGTAGCCGATTAAAGCTATTTTCATCTTCTTAAATATAACAATGTATTAATACATGTGCAAAGGTAAACATTTTTAGAGATAAAACGCTGATTTGCAACAGAAAATAACAGAAATTGATTATCTTTGCAAAGAAATACACAAAGTTTATGGTAAAAATATCAGAATTAGACAAACAACTCATGCGTGAAGCTATACGTCTTTCCGCAGAGAGTGTAAAGAACGGTGGAGGTCCTTTCGGTGCTGTTATAGCAAAGGATGGGGAAATCATTGCAGGCACATCCAACTCCGTGACTTTGCTTAACGACCCTACAGCACATGCAGAAGTGAATTGTATCCGTGAGGCATGCAGGAAACTAGGCACCTTTGATTTGAGTGGCTGTAAGATATACACTTCCTGCGAGCCCTGTCCGATGTGTCTGGGTGCTATCTACTGGGCACATCTTGATGGCATCTATTTTGCCAATACACGTCAGGATGCCGCAGACATTGACTTCGACGATGACTTCATTTATCGTGAATTGGAGAAACCAATGGAAGAACGTTCCACCCCAATTATCCCCATGCTACGTGAAGAGGCGTTGCCTGTTTTCCGTATGTGGAAAGAAAAAGAAGACAAGACCATTTACTAAAACGATATGACTATGAGAAAAAACATCCTTTGGATGCTTGCCACAATCCTTTTATGCGGCATCATTTCCTCCTGTAAAGAGAAAAAAGAACAGACTATCGACCCTGCAGACAATAGCCTGTTTGTGACATTGACAGATGCCGTGCCTGATGCGATTCTGGAAATCCGTTATTTCGGCACATATAACTTTGTAGGGGCTCGTATCGACGGCTATGAGGAGCCTACGGCGTTACTTACCAAACAAGCAGCCGACAGTCTCCGTGCAGTCAGCGACGATATAAAAAGCCAAGGCTATCGCCTGAAGATTTATGATGCCTACCGTCCCCAAAAGGGTGTCGACCACTTCGTAAGGTGGAGCAAGGATGTCAACGATACCTTGATGAAGCGTTACTTCTATCCCGACCTTGACAAGAGTGTGCTCTTCCCTCAGGAATACATCTGTGAGCGGAGTGGCCATTCACGCGGCTCAACGGTCGACCTGACCCTCTTCGATATGGCTACAGAGAAAGAGTTGGATATGGGTGGCACCTTCGACTGGTTTGGTCATGAGAGCCACCCTGACTTTGGAGGTAATCCGGAAACATTCGAATATACCCCGAACGACAGTATCACAGAGACACAATTTGCCAACCGTATGATACTCCGCAAGGCGATGATGCGCCACGGGTTCAAGCCCTTCCGTACAGAATGGTGGCACTTCACGTTGGCTAACGAGCCTTTCCCAGATACTTACTTTACTTTCCCTGTAAAACAGATCAAGCGATAGCCTCAGCTACTTGTTTTACTACTTATTCAGACTCTGAATAAACTGCCACTCACTCTCATGAGACTTCACCTTAACAAGTGACTGATGAGTGACAATGTACTCTGATACACCCACACGATTGGCGCCATGATGCCAGTCGTAGGTATAGCCTAACTGAGTCCAAGGCAGGGGGCTGTCATCCTCAAAGGCAGAGGCAACACTTAAGCGATACCACTCACGGAAATTAGTCTCACCTACTTTATATTTTTCGTCTGCATATGCTGGGAATTCCAGGCCAGCAGAAGTTGTGGTAATATCAGGAGTATGAGCAGGACGGAAAATATAGGCAGGATCAGCATAGAACTGCACCATGATGTTATAGTCGCAGTCGGGGCTGAGACCGTACATCTGAATCATACGCATGTGTGCAGCCACACTATCCAAACCCACAAAGGCATCTTTTTTGCGCAACCAATCGCCAGGAAGACTTACCCATGAGCCTAACTCACGGTCGATGCGATAGACACCCTCCTGTCCGAAGAAACGTGCCAATCGACTAGAGTCGACCAGTGTCATCACCAGCACCATATCCTTGCCGTCTATCGTTACCCACTCCTCACCGGGAGTTCCTTTCTTGATAGGCATCAGGTCGTTCGAAATCTTAGAAGAGTCAAGTTGTTTAGCATCCTCGATGGCTGCGGCAAGGTCTGCCTGTAATAGTGAATCATTCTCATACCACGCCGTAGTATCTGCGGCATTCTCTGTCTCAACGGTGGCAGTCTGCTTTTTCTGACAAGCACCTGCAATAAACGCCATAGCGACGATTACAATCCATAATTTTTTCATAATGTTTTGTATTTTAATAGGTTTAAAGTTGCATTTAACCACACTAACGGGGGCAAAGGTAACAAAAATTCCTCATTCAACAAAGAAAAGAATCGTATTCTTAAATAAAAATGGTATCTTTGCACTCGAATGAAAAATAATAATAACAAACTAAAAATCTTTGAATAATGATGAAACAACTATTTCTCTCTGCTCTTTTCACAGTCTTCGCACTGAGTTCTAACGCACAAACTTATCCGCCAAAGGACACCCCACAACTTGAATTTGCCCTACAACTGAAAGTCACCCTTGGTGAGGCATACGGAATTGACAACACCCAGCACGGACATCGTACGGTAATTCCCATCACAGGAGGAACATTTGAGGGTCCTGGCATCAAGGGTACCATTATTAATGGTGGTGCAGACTACCAACTGAATGCTCCTGATGGACGTACAGAACTCGAAGCCATCTACTGTATCAAAACTGACGACGGAATCTATATCCACGTCCGCAACCGTGGTATCATCGCTAATGGTAAGGATGCTGACGGAAAGCCCACCTTCTACTTTAAGGCGGCTCCTCAGTTTGAGGCTCCTGCTGACAGTAAATATGGTTGGCTGAACAATTCGCTCTTCATCTGTGCACCAGAATGGACTCAGGAGTTCAAGGGCATTGTTCTTAACGTTTGGCGCGTAAAATAAACTCTTTGTCAGTAGTTACCCAAGAAAAAAGAGGCTGACACCGACTACAGAAATAGTGGCTCCAAGAACGGCACGCCACGTAATTCGTTCGTGAAAGAGCCAATAGGAAGGCAGCAAGATGATGATGGGGGTCATTGCCATCAGTGTGGATGCAATGCCCGCTGCTGTGTATTGTACTGCCATCAACGAGAAGCCAACACCCACAAAAGGGCCGAAAATAGTGGTAGCCGTTGCTACCGTCAAGCCTTTTCTGTCGTGAATGGCCTCATGTAAAGGGGTCATTCCATCACGATAATAGAGCAATAAGGTAAAGCCTATGATGCCTGCAATGCAACGATAGAAGTTGGCACTAAAAGGTATCAGCCAGTCAGGCATAGTCACTGTTTCCTCGTAATGGTCCATACCGATCTTGCTCAATACCAGTCCTACACCCTGACACACAGCAGCACCAATGGCAAAGAGCACGCCATTGAGAGGCAGTTTCAGCGACACCCTATGACGCTCACCTCTTCCCAATACGGAGATGCCAATACCAAAGAGCGTCACCAACATCGCCACAATACTCATCATCGTCATTTGCTGACCCAGCGTCACCCAAGCCATTAACGCAGCAGACAACGGGGCGAGCGTCATGAAGAGTTGCCCATAGCGTGAACCTATGATGATATAGCACTGGAAGAGACAGAAATCGCCAATGACATAGCCCACAAGTCCTGACAGCAACATCCACCCTGCAGCTTCTACAGAGGCTCCTGGAGGCAGGATACTACCCGTAACCGCGCCAAACAGCACCAGCGAAAATAGCAGAGTCAGTGCCATTCGCAACACATTCAGTGTCAGATTGCCCAACCGTTTTGAGCCAAACTCGCTCAATAGCGCTGTGGCAGTCCAGGAGAACGCTACGCCTATTGAAATAAGTTCACCTATATAAGTCATCGTTTAGTTAATGTATTCCTTGATTTTACTCCCAACACTCTAATTCCTTTTCCAACTCTGGCAGTTGACTGCGGTGGAACGTAGGCGTCTTGACTCCTTGGCGCTTCTGGCTGCGATAGTCGTCGAGCAGACGAAAGGCATAGCGTCCCAGCAATACAATGGCAATGAGGTTGCAGGCTGTGAGGAAAGCCATGAAGAAGTCCACGATGTTCCAGACAAGTTCAAAACTGGCCAATGCACCAAACATCACCATTACACCTGCTGAACAGATGCGATACATTGTCATTACCGTTGTGTTAGGGGTGATAAAACGGATATTGGCTTCACCATAATAATAGTTACCAATGATACTGGAGAAGGCGAAGAGAAAAATGGCAATAGCCACAAATACAGGTCCTGCCGATCCCACTTCCGACTGTAGAGCAGACTGCGTCAAAGCAATACCATTAAGCTCTGGTACGTTATAAAGACCGCTGATCAAAATGATAAAGGCCGTACACGAACAGACCAACAAAGTATCAGTAAACACACCCAGTGCCTGAATCAGACCCTGTTTGACAGGATGAGATACGGCTGCTGTGGCTGCCACATTTGGCGCGCTGCCTTCACCTGCCTCGTTGGAGAAGAGTCCCCGCCTCACGCCTATCATGATAGTAGTTCCAATGCCGCCACCTGCTATTTGTTCGATTCCAAAAGCATCGAGCACAATGACTTTGAATACATGCGGTATCAAGCCTATATTCATCACGATGACTATGATGGCCAGCAACATATAACCGATTGCCATTAAAGGAACCAGAATGGCACAGACGTGAGCAATACGCTGAATGCCACCAAAGACAATAAACAATCCCAGGGCTGCCAATACAATACCCACCCATACGGGCGACCATCCAAACGCCTCCTGCATGGCACCACAAATCGTATTGGATTGGATAGAATTATTGGATAAACCGAACTGACAAGTGATGAGCACAGCAAACGTGATAGCCATCCAACGTTGGTGGAGTCCACGCTGAATGTAGTAGGCTGGACCACCGATATATGAATCCTTGTGCTTCTGCTTGAACAGCTGTGCCAATGTAGACTCGACGAAAGCTGTGGCAGAACCTATAAGAGCGATAATCCACATCCAAAACACAGCTCCAGGACCACCGATGGCAATAGCAGAAGCTACCCCAGCCAGATTGCCTGTGCCTACACGAGTAGCCACGCTGACGGCAAAAGCCTGAAAAGACGAGATGTGTCGCTGCCTGACTCTAGGTTCTTTGACCTGTGACTCTACCGTATCTACTGCCGAGTCGCTCAATAACCGAAACATCTCACCCACCATACGGAACTGCACAAAACGGGTCTTCATCGTAAACCATAATCCGCAACCCACTAAGGCGGCTATCAGCACATAGCTCCATATGGCATCGTTTATTTGGGTAATCAGTTCGTTCATGACAGGATCATATTAAGATTTCGAATACTTGCTGATAAAATGCTGCTTTCTTCTCAATTGCCATCGGATAGGCGCGTGAGGAACTCGGCATGCGATATAGCCGTAAGGTGCGACCCTCTATTTCCACAGATACAAACGTCCCCACTTGGGGCTCCTCCACTCCTAATTGCTGGGCACAGAGAGTCGTCGCCAATTGTCCTGCCGTAACGATGGTTCTACATTGCGGCAAACGTTGCAGCATTGCCTTGATGTCTGTCTGCTCCACCACTTGCAGGTCCTTGTCACTGGCCGTATTCTTCGTACGGATAATGCGTGTGCAAGTATCGTAGAGGGCAATACCATGAGACGCGAGGAAAGCTTTGAGTTCGTCCAATCGGTAATGCTTCCCATCTTCAGCCACAAAGTGCTGTTTGTCGCCAAAGAAACAAAGTCCTATGATACGCCACATATCATTAGTGAAGTTAGGATAATAGAATGGCATAGACCATCGCTTCTCCGCAGGAGGAAACGTACCCAGCATCAACAATTGTGCTCCTTCAGGCAGGAAAGGCTCGAAAGGATGAGACTCTATCTGGGCTGCTTTCAGCACCCGATCTACACTACCAGCCTCTAACAGACAGCGTTCTGCCTCGTCATAGGGGATACCAAGCGAGTCTTGAATCATCCGCGTACCGCGATCCACCAGTTTGGCATTGGTCAGTTGCATCTTCACCATTCGGTTGCCCTGGACGCAGCCCATACGAATCATCAGCGAAGTACTGATCATGTTAAGCACCATCTTCTGCGCCGTACCACTTTTCATACGACTGGAACCTGTCACGAACTCTGGTCCCACGATGGTCTCAATGGGATAATCGACTGCCTCAGCCAACGGCGTGTTGGGATTACTGGTGATACAGCCCGTCAGCAACCCACGCTTCCTGGCCTCGCTGACAGCACCTATGACATAAGGCGTCGTGCCTGAGGCAGCAATACCTAATACGGTGTCATCAACAGTAGGCTGATAAATTTCAAGGTCACGCCAACCTTGTCCAGAGTTATCCTCTGCCTTTTCGATAGCATGACGCAAAGCCTCGTCGCCACCAGCGATAACCCCAATGACCCTATTATTTGGAACACCAAACGTAGGAGGAAGTTCGCTGGCATCGAGCACCCCCAAACGTCCGCTGGTACCTGCCCCCACATAGAAGAGCCGTCCGCCGCGCTTCATCCTCGGCTCAATGGCTTCCACCAATGACTTGATCTGCGGAACAGCCCTGCGCACGACATCTGCCACCCGCATATCTTCCTCATTGATATGCTGCAACAACTCACCTACTGACATTTTCTCCAGGTGATTATAGTGCGAGGGTTGTTCTGTGATTCTCTTTCTCATCTATTTGTTCTGTATCTGCTCTGCGTACTCCTTGGTCTTCACCAGTTTGCTTGCAAATATGGCGCAAAGATACAACTTTCCCAGCAATTTTTCCACTTCAACGACTGATATTTATCAAAAACTCCATACCTTTGCACCCATGATTGTAGCAAACATGAATCTCCATGAGGTCTATGACACGCTCATGGGAGAGATGCCGAAACTGGACTGGAAACGTGATGTGCTGCGCTCCAAGGCTATTAAGGAGATGAACAGGCGGATGAGTTTTCAGAACTATGTGATGTATGACTACAAGATTCCGTCATCCAACAACCAGTACATCATCTATTTCTATCGGGAAAACCCATTCGGCCCCATTTTATCGGGCTACCTCTGCGTCCTGTTCGACGGCACCAAGCGGTTCATCATCAAGTGGACTGACTGGCGTTCGCCTGCGATACATGTCTTCACCAGCCATTTCCTGCAGCGTTATAAGGAACGTTTCCTGAAACAGCCGGAAATGACAGCCAATGAGGTTGCCGTAAGGTTCCTGGCGCGTAACTCAGAGATGAAACCTATGGCTGTCGATGAGCGTATCAACAAGCATATCGAGAAATATGGTGAGTTTGCAGGAGAAGGGTTCCTTGTTCCAGACGGATTCTGTTTCAAATTGTCAGGAAAGGAATATTTTGATGGGAAAGCATCTGTAGGCATCAGTTTCTTCACCACCTTCATGCCGCTGTCTGATATGTCGAGAAGCCAGCAAGAAGCCATCTTTGAGGAATGCATGAAGGATATTGATAACTTGGATTCTTAATTTTTTTAGCCCGTAGCAAGAACGGAGAACCAGTACTGAGCCAGGAGGCAACTTAGGGGGATTATTCAATAATTACTTCCTTGTGTACAACAATTCCGTCATTGCTCACACCCTCCAATGTGACAAGGTAGCGCTTGGAAATGTCGGAGGCATAGAATTTGACGCTGGCGTGTCCTTTTTCGTCTGTCTCCACTTTCGGATTCCAGTAGAGTGTCGTGCGATGGTCAGTGTGCATATTGCTCTCTTTGTCTTGATACTGAGGAGAGTAGAATTCCACTGAAGGACGATAGCCCAACTGGCGTACACTGACAAAGGAGGGGCTGTCTTTTTTTCTTTGCTTGACAATCTCAGAGCCGTCCTTGAGGAAGATAAATAGCACACCAGGCACCTTGCCAGAATAGGATGCCGGTCTTGCTCCAAAGAATCCGTTGATGGCATTGTTGGGCGTGAAATACTCTATCGACTTGATATCTGTTGGTACCAGGTTAAGAATATAGTCATGATCTTCTTCCCGTATGTTGTCCACATAGGGTAAGACGCCGGCATCGTCTGGAGTCGTAATATAGGGTTCGCCATCGACATAGCCCACCCTCATACCCAAAGTGATGAGCAGCTGTTGCATGGTGACAGCGTGCTCAATGCGAGGGTCTCCCTCTTGGAATCCTCGTGGCGCCTCTATATTCATGATGTTACTTTTTAGGGGCTTCTGCTTTTTGCCAATCTTCGTCACCTCAGGCAGTTCGACATATCCTGCTTGTGAGTACATCTGCTGCGTCTGGGCTTGTGTGCGGAAGGCACTCAGGTCCTGGCTCTCTGTCAGGGCGTAGTGGGGTAAGGCTACCTTGGGAAAGGTCAGCGAATCTATCTGTAACTCCACAAGGGAAGTCTTGCCACTGTTTCGCGTGCCTTCCAACAGGAAGGTGGAGCCCTCTGGGTTGTCTACGCCCAATGCAAAGTTTGTGCTGTCGCCTAACTCGAATTCCCATCGTTGTCCCGTCTGTCCGTTGACGACCAGCAGATGCGGGTTCTTGAGGCGTTTCTTCCAAGTTCCCTTGATGCGTCCTGTGATGAACTGCATCTCCTGATAGGGATAGACTATTTTGTTCAGGGTGTCTGGCAGATAGCTGAGTTGTTGGCGCAACAGGTTCTGGCGAATGTCACCAAACAGGCTGTCGGGCTTCACCACATCGTAATCCGTAACAGACAATGCGTAGATGCCTTGCAAAGGGTGTCCGTCTTTGTCGCAAACGTCTAAGTCGAGCGTCATAGGATTCCTGTCAGTAGCGGCATTCCCCTTGATAGTGACTTTCGCATCCATGTGTGCCAGCAGTTCTTTGGCTATGCGATGCCCTCTGGCACGCTGCCCGCCCACCACAGTCAGAGGCTGGTAGCAGAATCGCTCCACAGGGAAGTTGCGCATCCATTGGGTATAGGCCACCAAGGTATAGACGCCACCTTGCATGATCTTAGGCAACAACAACCTATTAGCGAATACACCATTCTCGTCACTGCGAATCATCATACGTTGCATCAGCGTGTCGGCCTTCTGGTCGTATAGCTCGACATATACGAAGTGCGAGCGACTGACGGGGATGTTCGTATCGGCATCCATCAGGTGGGCGCGTAGCCATACGGTGTCGCCAGGTGCATAGTAAGGCTTGTCTGTTTGGATACAAATTCGTTCATGTGGCACAATAATAGTCTGTGCCTTGCAAGGCATCAGTGCGACGATATATAATAATAGGAGCAGAAGTCGTTTCATGCTGCAAAGATACATGATTATATCTTAATTCAGAAAGGATTTCCCCTATAAACGCTGGGGGAATTCCCTATATTATTACACAATTCAAACTCATCATACTCTCCTTGAACGATTTTCCACATTTCCTCGTCACTAGTTATTTCGAAAGAAATTAAGCCCCTGGTTGCTCATAGGTTACTCATACCTTGCTCATAGGTTGCTCATAGGCATCTCATAGGATACTCTATCCTTTCTCTATGGTTTCTCATACCCTAAGAGCATGAGCAAGGCATGAGAAAAATATGAGAAAAACATGAGAAGAATGTGAGAAAGACGTGAGAAAATTTTGAAAAAGACATGATTCATTTTATGTTTACGCACCGTAAACTTATGTTCAACGTCCTTGAACTTATGTACACAGCCCTTGAACTTATGTTTACGGGCGGTGAACATAACTTATCTAGTTACAACGAAACTTACAGGATGTACTAAATAATTTGAAAATACTCCTCTCTTTCAAAATAAAATTGCCCTAGCGAAGAAATCATTTCCGATTTATGCTAGGGCAAATAGTGTTTAATCCTCTGCTGTCAGGTCCTCTATCTGGTCGATGATGTCCTGATACTGGCGCTGGGTCTTGAAGTGGAGGGAGAATCCCCAAATGGCTCCAACGATACCGCCTATGCATCCTGCCCAGAAGAGTCCGTTGAAAAATGCGCCAGAATGAAGCTGATAAGACTCATACATAAACCAGCCCAGGAAGACGATAGCGAGAGGGATACCGATGAGGAGCCAATTGGCATCGAACTTCTTGGCGCTGGCCATACGGCGACGGACATCCACGAGGTTGTTGGTCATCATGTTCGAATCGCTCAGTTTCCTGCTGTTATAGAAGGTGCCTCCAAAGCTAACCAGCATGACGATGCAGGTAAAAAACCAAAAAGGAATGGAGAAACCGTTCAGCATCACGAATGCCCAGTAGCTGTAGGGAATCATCAACAGGCAAATGGCCATGATGAAGTAGTATCTGCGACTAATTGTGCTTGCTGTCTTTTCCATTGAGTGACGGATAAAGCGATCGTTCACAATCTCCTGTTGGTCCAGCTTCTTTTTCAGGGTTTCCATCTGCTGGCGCATATTCTCTAATTCAAAATCGTTGTTGTTCAACTTCGTTGCACCTTTCTCACTCTCGGCAGAATGAGTAAACTCATTTTGCTCTCGCTTATTCGAAACGTTCATAATGGGTAAGTTTTTTAATCGTTAGACATGTTTTTTAACTGTTCTCTGATTCTAAACAGACGTACGCTGACGTTTTTGGCAGTGATGCCGACAATCTGTCCGATTTCCTCGTACGATAGGTTCTCGAGCCAGAGCAGGACAATCGCGCGGTCGAAGGGTTGCAACTTAGAGATGCGCTTGTGGAGCATATCCACCTGGCGCGTATCCTCGTCGCGGTCTTCAAAGAGGTTGATGTCCATTGTCAGCCGGACTTCGGATTGGCGTCGCTTCTTTTTCCTGTCGATCGAGATACAGGTGTTGAGGGCGACGCGATAAATCCACGTCTTGATGTCACTGCGATGCTCGAAGCTCTCGAAACCTTTCCAAAGATTGACTAGTACCTCCTGGAACAGGTCGTTCACTTCGTCGGCATCCTGCGAGAACATGTAGCACACGGTGTAGATGGTGCTCTTCTGTTCCGCTACGGTTTGCGCAAACTGTCTTTCTAATGTTGTCATTGTCTCATCTGTTTTTAAATCTTTGACTTTCGTCGAAGATACTCACGCTCGGATTTCTGCAAATACATTTGCGAAACCGCTCGCTTAATCGTATCTTTCACCCATTAGACGCAGCACGGTTATGAAAAACTACACAAATAACTCATATTTTTTTCTTCTTTTTATCCGCTAAGAACATACCCAAGAGAACAAGAATGGTGCCAAGAAGGAACCATAGCGTTATAGGCTCGCCAAGGAGGAACCAGGCAAAAATAATGGTAGTAACAGGATTCAGGTACACATAGTTGGTGGCAACGACAGCGCCAAGCTGCTTGATGACCAAGTTCCACGTCAGGAAACACAGCATGGAGGCTACGCAGCCTAAGAACAATAGGTTCCACAACAGTTGTGGCTGCTGAAGAACCAGATGAAGGTTCAGTTCAGGATATATGATATAATAAGGTATCATCGATAGCAGCCCATAGAAGAATACCTTACGCGTAACAAACACCGTATCGTAGCGCGCATTGGCTGGAATCATCAACAGACTGTAGAATGCCCAACAGAGACAAGCCGCAAAGGCCAGCAAATCGCCTCGTGGAGAGAGATGGAGCACGAAGTGTCCGTTCATGACCACCACAATGACGCCTGCTGCAGCCATCAGCGTGCCAATGGTTTGTAGGCGACTCAATCGCTCTGTCTTATAGAAAAGCCCGATGATAGCCGATGCAAAGAGCGGACACAGGCTGACGATGATGCTGGTGTTAGTGGTCGTGGTATAGTTCATGGCCGAATTCTCTGTCATAAAGTAGAGCGAGCCGCCCGTCACACCCAATGCAACCATCAGCAGTTCGTCGCGCCAGGAATCAGCTACCCAGCGGATACCCTTTACCAAGCAATAACCTAACAGTAGCACGTAGGCAATTACGAAGCGCAGAATAAAAATCTGCGCAGCCGTCAGTCCACCAAGCAGCAATAGCTTGGTGAACACAAACGTGGAGCCCCAAATGACAATCACCACGAAGGCCACAAGATGATATAGATATTTGTTCAAACGCTTTCTCTTTCTTAGTCTTTGTGTTGAATGTAGGAAAGAAACTACTTCTGCAGTATCTGTTCGGCATGCTCCTTGGTCTTCACCTGCTTGCCAGCAAATATCTGTTCGATGATGCCCTCTTCATTAATAATAAAGGTGGTGCGGATGGTGCCCTCGGTCTTCTTGCCGTACATCACCTTCTCGCCCCAAGCACCCATCGCCTGCAACAGTGTCTTGTCAATATCAGCTATCAGCGGGAAGGGCAATTCGTGCTTCTCCTTAAACTTCACGTGCGAGGCAGCAGAGTCCTTGCTGACACCAACCACCTCATAGCCTGCTCCTTGTAGCTCTCCGTAGTGGTCTCTCAGACTGCAAGCCTCAGCCGTACAGCCACTGGTATTATCCTTCGGATAGAAGTACAGCACCAACTTACGTCCCTTGTAATCACTCAGACGAATATCTCGTCCTTGTTCGTCCTTGCCCAATACCTCAGGCGCCTTGTCTCCAATGTTCATAGCTCTATTTAGGATTTAAGATATACCTTTCTTCTTAAACATCGCGCTCATGCTATGCAGGTAATCCGTCGGCGTAATGCCAAAAGCGAATTTAAAGGCGCTGTTGAATGCTGCAGAATTAGTAAAGCCACACTTGCTAGGCATATCATCCATTGAACAGTCCGGATGTTCCATAAGTATCTTTGCGGCGTATTCTGCCCGTAGAGAGTTGATATAGTCAAGTGTTCTCTCAGGATCCTTATAACGTGGCACCAGTTGACAGAACGTATCCACATCGACACCCATAAACTCAGCCAACAACTGCTGGTTGAAATCAGGATTCGTAAAAGGCTTTTCTTTGTTCACACGGGCGTCCATCTTCACGTAGAAGGAGTGACTTTCGTCCGTTTGAACAACCTTGGCAGCTTTCGGCTTCGACAATTTTTGCTTCATTACCTCTTCCTGCTCATCAAGCGACAATGTCCCATCGGCCACAATAGCCCGATAGTCATCAAGAGCTTTGAGTATTCGGAGAAGTTGCTCGTTTCGCCGACTGATAACCCTACTATAACGCAAACCAAAGCATCCCAGCACAACAAGCAATATAATAATGAATAATAGTACCACGATGATAGCATCCCGCTCGGTCAGTACCAATGTCCCTGCGTAGCAGAACGAAGTTGCCAGCAAAATCAACGAGGCGGTTAAGGTGATTCTCTTTTTCATCTTTATACAAATTTGACTGCAAAGGTAAGCAAAATTATCCAACCTTTCAGACCCCGAGCCCATTATGGAACATTTTTTGTAAATTTCGGAACATTTTTGTAAATTCTGAAAGTCGGAAGGTCAAATATTCATGTCTCATCAACAAAAAGAGCACCGCAGGAAAATCTACGGTGCTCATATTATAAATAAGGTGGTATCAATAGCCCCACTTATTATTTTTAGCCGATAAACGCTAATATGGCGTTGGCCGCCTCTTCCTCGGTCTTACCATCCATTTTAATGACCAGATCGTAGTTACGAGTGTCGTAGCGTGAGGTGTGAGCGTTGTTTTTCATATACTCCTCTCGCGTCTCGTCCACCTCCTTGATGACCTTCTTTGCTTCCTTCTCGCTAAGCCCCTGCTTAGCCATGACACGCTTCACACGATGTTCCATAGAAGCCTGAATAAGTATGTTCAGACGATTTTGATAGCCACTCGTAACGAAGAAGGCTGAACGACCAGCAATAACACACGACTCCTCATCTGCGATACTTTGTAAGATTTCCTTTTCAGCCTTCAATATGGCCTCAGAAGTCACCAGCCTTTTCTTTTCCTCATCATAATACTCGGAAGAGTTAGCTGCCTCTTCTCCCAAAATCAACACGCGCTTAATGTCTTCCCACCAACTGCGGTTATTACCTTTCAGCTCCTCTATTTGATCCTTTGTCATATTAAACTTCTCTTCCAAAGGTTTAGTAAGCGCCTTATCGTAGTATGGCACACCAAGCTTTTCGGCTAATATGCGCCCAACGGTACGACCACCGCTGCCCAACTCACGATTAATGGTGATGACAAATCTCTCGTTTTTGTTCATAATATTTATAATTTCTCCTTATTACCTTATATAAAAAAGGTAATGGGGGCATAGAGCCCCCATTATCTAATAATAGTTTTTAGTCAGCAAGCTTAGCCTTAATCATCTCGCGGTTGAGGCGAGCGATGTTGGCGATAGTCTCATTCTTCGGGCAGACAGCCTCGCAGGCGCGAGTATTTGTGCAGTTACCGAAGCCGAGCTCGTCCATCTTGGCAATCATGTTCTTCACACGACGGGCAGCCTCTACGCGACCCTGGGGAAGCAGGGCGAGCTGGCTAACCTTAGACGATACGAAGAGCATGGCAGAGCCGTTCTTACAAGCTGCTACGCAAGCGCCACAGCCAATGCAAGATGCGCAGTCCATAGCCTCGTCGGCATCCTCCTTAGGAATCAGGGTAGCGTTGGCATCCTGAGCCTGACCAGTACGGATAGTGGTGTAACCACCAGCCTGAATAATCTTATCGAAGGCTCCGCGGTCAACCATACAGTCCTTGATTACAGGGAAGGCTGCTGAGCGCCATGGCTCTACGGTGATAACGTCGCCATCGTTGAAGCGGCGCATGTAGAGCTGACAGGTGGTAGCACCACGCTCAGTGAGTCCATGAGGCGTACCATTGATGTAGAGCGAGCACATACCGCAGATACCCTCGCGGCAGTCGTGGTCGAATACGAAGGGCTCCTTGCCTTCATTAATGAGCTCCTCGTTCAGGATGTCGAGCATCTCGAGGAACGAGGTATCATCGGGAATATCGTGCATCTCGTGGGTGTCGAAATGTCCCTGGTCCTTGGGGCCATTCTGGCGCCAGAACTTGATAGTGAAACTTATGTTTTTAGCCATAATTTACTTCTTTTTATTGATGATTGATAGCTTAAACCGACAGACAACATGCAAGATA
>JAEEXI010000013.1 GCA_016291495.1 Prevotella sp. | reverse complement strand
TATATAATTATTATATATTATAATATATAATAATTTAAATATAGTATATATCTCCCATGTTACTACTACTTGCAAATCTCATTCGACAAAGTCAAATGTAACGGCGACGCGCCTAAACGGCGACGCGCCTACATGCTACATTATGGAAAGCAACTTTTTTGAAAAAAATGCCATAAGAAATCGATAATTGAAAGATTTTTACTATCTTTGCAATCAAGTACTGGCAAAATGGCCTCAGAGGATGTCTTTCCCTGTATAGTGTTGACTCCCTCTGAGCCTTGATTTGTTGCTGTTTTGTTAATTACTGTTTATTGTACTGATTCTGTTGACTTATCTCTCTGATCCGGTTGTCTGCTTTCCTGCTTTTGTTGTCCCTTTTCCCGGGTTAGTGGACTTCGTACTGGAAACGTTGACCTACCACATGCGCTGCTGCACACCCTGCTCTATATGAACCATAGATGGCGTTTTCCGTAGGCTTATAGTCCTCCGTCATGCTAATCTTGATAATGGCATTCAAAAATCATCGGTTTCATCGGGATCTTCGGGGTCTGTTTCCCATTTAAATGTGCAAAGATTCCACCCTTTTTCTCGCTAAAAACAACTTTTTCGATAAGCCAAATGACCAAAGTCAAACTTGTTTGAACTTTGGCATGGCGAGAAAAAGTCGATGTAAATCAACTCAAAACGTGATGAGGGCTATCCGTAAGATGGAGCCAGCATGGGTGAACATAGCCGGGTCGAATTTTCGACTCGGGTCTTACAAAGACGCTAACGGACAGCTTCGCCCCTGCTACCAACTCACCAAGACCGAGTGCTTGTATATCGCCACGAAGTTTAACGACGAGGCGCGTGCCCGACTGGTGCTGCGCTGGCAAGAACTAATCTTTTTAAACTTTGTGTCTCTGTGTTTTTAGGGAACCCCTAAACGATTTTCGGGAATCTCCTCTTGCGGATTTGTGGAAAATGTGTAACTTTGCCACCGTGAAACATTAAAACGAATGCGTTATGAAGAAGATTGGTATATGGGTGGTAGGTACGGGCTATGGCAGATGACTCACAAAATATAAAATGACGGACAAATTCCGAATTTGTCCGTCATTTCTTTTAATAATTAGTAGTGTTTTCCATTTTTTTTGATTACTTTTGCCATTAACTAATGAACATGAATAATAAAATCCAACTAACTAAAATAAAAATATGATGAAAAACCTAAGACGATGTATTTTGACCACCTTGTTGATGGGTTGTTTTTCTATAGTCAGTGCACAGGAGTGGACTGTCATAGAGTTGCCTGATAATGTGACTCAGGTACCAGCGTTTATCCAGGAGAAATTCGGCTGTGAATATTCCGAACTGCCGACCAAGTATAACATTACCCATCTGAAGTTCATAGGAAAGGATATCTGTGGCCAGTATGATTGGAATGAGGAATATTACTATTATCGTGAAGGAGTGGCAGCCTTACGGAGTCTAGCCAAGAATGCGGTGGAGATAGACCTGTCGGAGCTGGCTTTTAATCCGGCGAATGTCTCAGAGTTTCGCCCTGATGTGGAAGCTGACGAGATGGTAATATGTAATATCTTAGGTGGATATTTGGAATCCTTGGAGCGTTTTGTCTATCCCAAGATTCAACGGATCATCTGGTCGACCTTGGAAAATTGCCCGAAACTGACGGAAGTGGTATGGCCAGAAGAGCTTACCACAATCACGGGAGCGGTATTTACTGATTGTATCGGATTGAAGGAGATGACAGTTCCTGCAGTAGTCAGATCCCTTCCCGATCGTTTTTTTCAGAACTGTTCTTCTTTGGAGAAAGTGACTCTTCCATCTACAATGGAGTCGTTGGGCAGCGGGGCTTTCAAAGATTGTAAGTCATTGAAGTCGTTAGAACTCCCTGCCGACTTAATATGGTTGGGCAGTTCTGCTTTCGAAAACTGCACAGCTCTTACCAGTCTGACACTTCCTGACGGAGTGATAACTGTCGATGCTAGTGCTTTCTCTGGTTGTACATCGCTTACCAGTATGACTCTTCCTAACGGGATAACAAGAATCGGTAACTATACCTTCAATGGATGTACGGCACTGGGCAAGGTGGACGTACCTCGCTCATTGTTAGAGATTGGCGTGAGGGCCTTTTTTGGCTGTACGAGTCTCAAGACGGTTGAATTGCCTGATGGCATCACCACTATCGAGAAGCAGGCGTTTGCCTCGTCGGGACTGGAGTCGTTGGTGATGCCCAACTCAGTGACAACCATCGGTGAGTCGGTATTTGAAAACTGTACAGCGTTGCAGTCGGTGCGCATGAGTCCCTATATCACTGTGATTCCCAAATACGCTTTTAACAACTGTTCGCTTTTGAAGAACATCAATATGCCGAGTCATGTAGAACAGATTGGTGAGAGTGCCTTTGCCAACTGTATCTCTCTGGATGCCATTACGCTGTATGACGGCATCGAGAAGTTGGAAAATAGCTGTTTCTCAAAAACAGGATTCCCTACCATTACGCTGCCCTCGACCCTCGTCATCATTGGCAACGATTGTTTTGCCGGATCTAAGTTGAAGAGTATCGACATCCCGGCCAGTGTTCAGCAGTTAGGAGAGCGTGCGTTCAGCCAGTGTGATGAACTGGAGGACGTAACATTCCACGATGGGTTGTATTACGTGAAGAGAAATTGTTTCTATGGCTGTGACAAACTAGGTAACGTCCAACTGCCCAATACGGTACGTGTTCTGGGAAGTGAGGTGTTCCTGGGCAACGTCAGTCGCACGAGTTTCGTCCTGCCACCGTTGATTAACGAGGTACCTGACGGTATCTGCAGCGATTGTACGAGTCTGGTTGCTGTAACGCTCCATCAGGGAGTGAAACGAATCGGCAACAGAGCTTTTGGGAATTGCACGGCGTTATCCGAGATTGTCATTCCAGAGGGAGTGGTGACTATCGGTGACCGTTCCTTTATCAACTGTCCTTTGACATCACTGAACCTCCCCAGTTCGTTGCGGGAAATCGATGAAAGTGCTTTTAATAACGGGATGTATACGGAAGTCATGGTTCCTGAAGGGGTAGAGGTGATCGGAAAAAGTGCCTTCTACAGTAAACAACTCACTCGTGCCGATTTCCCCAGTACGATGAAGGCCTTCAAAGGGTTGCCGTTGGGCAATGGTCCAAAGTTGGAGAGTGTCATCGTGCGTGCCGCAGTTCCTCCCCAGACTTTCTATCATGGATATTATAATCCTTTGTTCGGAGTTTATGAACGTCAGAGTCCCCTATATGTCCCTGCCGTCTCTCTGGCAGCCTATCAGAATGATGATGCCTTCAAGGGGATGGCCAGTATTACTGGTATCGATGATAGCGAGATCCATTCAGTTGTCATTACCAAGGCGGCAACTACTGCTGACGAGGCATTCCCTCTCATCAACAACAGCAACCTGAAACTGACCTACCAGGACTCGTCAGTGGGGCATCTCGATATCAGTAGCAAGACCAACTGGTCGGTCGACAACTTGCAGTATGATTACAATTACACCGATTCCCGCCCCACCTATTGGTATGATGCGGTGACCGTCGCATCGCTTATTAATGAAGGGACGTTGACGGCGCAGAGCATGACGATGAACCTGAAACCCATTGTCGAAGAGTGGTTCTTCTTTACCCCTCCTTTCGATGTGAAGGCTTCTGAGATTGTCTGCAGCAGCAGTCGTACCCCTTACGTCATCCGTTATTTTGATGGTGCCCAGCGAGCTGCCGGTAATCATCATAATGTGTGGAGGAATATTGCAGCCGATGAGACGCTGAAGGCAGGACAAGGCTATATCCTCCATTTCGGTCGTGAGCCCAAACAGGTAGGATACGAAGAATGGACCAACGTCAGTGAGAATGTTACGTTCACCCTGAAGAACACCACCCCCCTCCGTACCTATGCCTTCAGCAACGAAGCGGTGACCATTCCCCTTACCAATTACACCGGCCAGTATCCGCATAACATGGGATGGAACCTGGTTGGCAATCCGTTCATGTCCTATTTCGATATCCAGTCGATGGAGAGTGACGCACCTATTGTGGTATGGGGATATGATGAAAATCACAATACCTATGGCCTTCTGACCTATAGTCCGCTCGACGACCACTTGGTGTTGACACCAATGCAGGCGTTCCTCATTCAGTGCAGTGACAAATTGTCGAGTGTGACCTTCGCACCTGAGGGACGACAGCATAACGACAAGGTAGCCCAATCCAGAATGGTCAATGCCCGTAATATGCGACGTGCCAGTCTGCGTGAACAGCGCATCAGGTACGATATCACCCTACATAAGGCCGACAGGCAGCTGTCACGTACGCGTTTGGTACTTACGCCACAGGCTACCGCAGGCTACGACAGAGGTCATGATGCACCCTTCTTCACGATGGATGAAGAGCAGACAGCCCTCTATACCCGTTCCAGTGGCTTGCGTTACAGTCTGAATGAACAGCCGCTGACGACCCGCGAGGTAGAGGTGGGCATGTTGCTGAGCGAGGGCGGTGAATATACCCTCCAGGTCGCTGTCACAGGCAACCATGCGGAGCAGCCTTGGCTCCTTGATGCTGAGACGGGTGCCTGTGTGGATGCTACCGAACCCTATACCTTTACCGTCGAGGAGCCTTCGACAATCAACAATCGTTTTAAGCTTCGCATAGGCGATAATGCGACAGAGATTCCTCTCGTACCAGCGACACCTCAAGAAACGACTGATGACATCTATGACCTGCAGGGCCGTAAACTCACAAAGGGTCAGATGTCCAAGGGCATCTATATTCAGAAAGGAAAGAAAATCATCTATTAACCGATATCAATGAATACGACTATGAGAAGATTACTGAGTATCTGCATCTTGTGTCTCCTGTCATTGGCACTTTGTGCACAACAAAAATATAAGCTGACCCTGAAGACCCAGCCACTGGGAGTTGCCGGTTTTTATACCATTGCCCCAAGTATAGCGTTTGGCGAAAGGGAAAGGACTTCCTATTATATTCCTGCTGGCGAATATGTGAGCGTCTCCATAGAAGACACATACAGCATGTTCGACTATTGGAAACTGAAGGAATGGAAGGTTGTTGAGGGAAATATCGAATTGCCGCCAGATGAACATTATGCTAGTCGGGTGTCTTTCAGGATGCCTGCGGAAAATGTCACCCTGATGCCCGTGCTGGAATATGATCCGGAGAATCCTGTCAATCCCATGCCTAACGGCTGGTATCCGGATGAAGGGTTGTTGGTGATGGACAATATTGAAGGCAAAAATTTCAGAAGTCTGATAGAACCGCTGATTCCAGACAAGGCAGACTATCCGTTGGTAAGGGACTTTATGATGAGTGGAACACCAACGAATATAGTCGATGTCCTAAGGTACAATCTGACGGCAGAGGACTTCCCGAACCTGACCCGTGTGGATGTGAGTCGCATGAGTGAGATAGAGGTGCTGGAAGACCTTCAGGGACGTCCGTGGACGGAGTTACTGCTGCCCAGCAGCGTCAAAGACATCAGAAGCGACGCTTTTATGGATACCTATTTGGAGAAGCTGGTACTCTATGCCATGACACCACCCAGGGTGCCTACCTATAGGAATTATTATACAGGAGAGCTTATGGATAATCCATTCCCGTCATCCCTTGATATGACGGTGTATGTGCCGGCAGAGTCGTTGCCGTTGTATGAGGCTGACGAGGGGTGGAACATCTTTAACCTGCAGCCAATCACAGAGGATGCGGCATCGGTAACGGTGAACGTATTGCCTGATGCCACTCTCGAGCAGTTGGCACCTTATGATGGCATGACCCTGGAACTCCTCAATGTGAAGACGCTGACGAGTCGAAAAATGCTTATCACCAATCGACATAGTTACTTGTTTGCCTCCCAGCCCAAGGGAACGACCTACCAGGTACGCGTGCTGAGTCCTTCGGGCAGTATCATAGGACATGTTGACAACATCTATCTGCAGGATCAGAATGTCAGTGTGGACCTGACAGATCTGCATCCGCTGTGCTCTCTGGATTTGCAGGTGAAGCAGGGCTCCTCTACGGTGTCTGCTGACAAGTATTCCCACCTATGGGTCGATAAGGAGGGAAAGGTCATCCAGCGGGGTGGTGTCCTCAGCGGTGTCCTGAGCGACGAGCCGTTGCAGGTGGTCGTCACCCTTACCGACGAGGCACTGAAAGCTGCCTACCGCTCCTGCGACACACTGACCATCAACCGTCCTGCCGACTATGCACAGCCCCAGCATGTGAGCTATACGCTGCAACCCGTTCCCGTTCATCAGTTATCAGCAACCGTAGTGCGGGCAGATGGAGCCTATATGGGTAAGCAGACGGCCAGAATGAGCCTGTATCGCATCACGAATGAAGGCAATAAGCTGGTGACGGAAAGTGTCTTCAACAATCCTTCCGCACCTGATGCCAACTACCCCTATCAGGGACTGGTCTCTGACCCTATCAGCTCACTGCCGGAGGGCGTGTACGAGATGGCCATTAGGGTGGAAGGCAGCAACCTGTCATCCGGTTCGCAGCGTTTTACCCTCAACAAGGATACCCAACTGACCTTCCGTCTGGAGGAAACCAATGGCTCTTCCATCCGTATGACGTGGAAACACTATGGTGTGGCGGCTCTGGGGGCCTCTCAGGGAATGTTGTCGAGTAAACGCGTTAACGAAGGCATCTTCACCATCCGTAATGTGTATGATGACATTATCTATAAAGATTTCTCCATCAGTGACGACAATGCCATCCGTCTGAAGGAGCAATTGAAACCAGGAACCGGGATTGAGGTAACACTGGGCAACAGTGATAACAGCCAGTATGCACCTGTCACAAAAACGGGACTGACGGATGCAGACGGTAATCTGAAACTGGACTTCGTAACCTATGACTATGGTGCTATTGAGGCTTCCTTTGCCCAGACGGAAGCCAGCAGTATCAGTGTCAGGGTGTTTGATGTTAATGGTAACCTCGTAAGAAACAAAGTGCTATCCGAAGACCATACCGTGACCTTCACCCAGATAAAGGATGGTATCTACACGGTAGTGATGATGGAGCACGTGAACGGTATAACCAATGCGATGAATTCGAAGGCCGATGTCGACAAGTACTTGAAGAGGGGTGTCGACTATGTAGAGAAGACGGTTCAAGCGAAGTCTGGACAGACCGTTGCTGCTAATGAGCAGATTGTGCCTACATTGACATTCAACAGTCTGTATACCGATAGGAGTAAGACTTCTTTTACCCCGAAGTTACCAAAGATCACAGTAGGTGAATACCAAACCTTGAGCATGCGTGTCGCTTTCCAGTCTGAATATCTAGGAAAGATATCGCAACTCAAGGCGGTCGTTACCCTGCCGGAAGACAATGATTGTTTCGTAGAAGGGTCTGTCTTGGTAGACAACAGCAAGAGTAGTTATACCCGCAAAGGCAATCAGATAGAGATTCCTATATTGGAGAATAAGGTCATGCGGTTCTGTATGGTACCCACGGTGGCAGGTGAACATACGGTTAATGGTAAGATCACGTTCATGCTGGATGGAGAAGAACGAGAACAGCCGTTGAATACCAACACCTTTACGGTAGAAGATACTCATCTGTTACTCCCTTCGACCTCTACAAAGAAAACAGTTCTTGTACAGGGAAAGTCAAAGCCAGACACCAAGGTGGTGGTCTACTGCAATGATGAGCAAGTAGGAGCAACGACAGTCCCGTCCGGTGGAAAGTGGTCGATACAATGTCCGCTCCAAAAGACCTACAATATGGCGAGCAACGAGTTCTATGCCAAATACATACTTCCTAATGGCTATGAGGTAAAAACGGCAAAGCGGGTAACTGTTTACGATAACTATGCCGTGGAGCCTGTTTCAGTGAGGATGAGCTATTATAATGGATTTTCTAAGCGGACCGAAAGTGTCGTTTTCGACTATGAAAACAAGACTTGTTCTCCCAAATCATATTCCTTCTTTTGTCCTGATGTCTTTTATTTCTACATTAAATTGAATACGACAGCCCCCGACAAGGTTCAAAGTGTCGTACTGACTGTCTTTACGACAGCCGGGACTGAGGTGGATCTGGTTGCCAAGTATAACAGTTCACAGAAAATGTGGGTTGCAAAAAGAGTATTTGACGCTAGTGCTTTGCCCTGTAATATCTCATTGTCAATAACAGACAACAATCAGAAGATGATAGGGAAAGAAATGTTCACCCAGCCATTGCACTATCTGGAGGAATTATATCAGAAAGAACTGGTGGAGGAGAATGAGACAGACCGCCTGTTGCAGGATATGGACAATGCAGAACTGGGATCGGAGAATGAACAAGCAGCCCTTCAGGCTTTGATGAATATGCTGGATGTCGATCCTGGTATGGGTACTTCCGTTGACTATTCAGACGACGAAGCCGGTATGCAGCAGTGGATGCAGAATATCGACAAGCTGGAGGCCGAGCAGGCCAACTTGATCAAAGAGAATGACATGGATAATCCTGCCTGGAATCTGGTAGCTCCCACGCCCGCCAATGAACTGGGTGAGATCAGGCCAGGCTTAGTGTATACCAAACCTTCGGCAGAGGTACGTGCCCGTTATGAGGGGATTATGGCCTATGGCAATAAGATGGAGGAGCATTTGGATGCGAATGAATATGTGACCAGGGTAGAAGACGGCAAACCGGTGTTCGTGCGTATGACCAGTAATGGCTATACCCTTACCATCCTTGATGAAGACCTGATGATAGTGGCTGACTATTCAACGAATGCTTCAGGAGCGCTTCGTGCAGGTGACAGTTCTAGACTTCGACAAGAATTGGACAAGGCTGAAAGAAAAGTGGAAGGTACCTTGAACTCACTGCTTGATAAAGTGATGGATCTGGAAGGCAGTTATGAGGAATATATCAATATAACCAAAAGGGATATCACTAATTGTACGGAAAGGTCAGTCAATGCCTATAATAACATGCAGAGTAGTATCAAGCGTGGATGGAAACATGTTCCTATTGGTATTGAATATCAGAAAAAATGTAGGCAAGTGATGAGGTCATCCATCTCCACACGTAACAAACTGCTTCGTCATTTGAGGCGGTTGGAAGGTTTTGGTGTACTTAAGTGGGTGGGCCCGATAGCCGATGTTTATTCGCTTGTAAAAGACGCTCAGGAATTTATGGATATGAAAAAGAAGGCATTGCTTCTTTCGGAAAGTATACCTGTCATTTGTGAAGGCGATCAAGAAAGAGCTGATCAGCTGCGTGAAGAGGTGGAGTCAAGGGGTAGAAATGCCTGTTTGGAAAAGGTTGTAAAGATTGGTTTTGATGGTGGTTCAATTGCGATGTCTCTTGCTGGTCTTCTGTCTGCACCGGTAACAGGTCCGGTCGGTCCTGTCCTCGGCACAGCAAGTTCGCTTGCTTTCAGGGTGGTGTCTACAGGTGTATTCTGGGGTTTTGACTGGTACTACTCTGACTACTTCACCGAATCAGCCAAGAAGATTTGTGATCTCAAATGTGTTAAGGAAGAAATATTTAAAAAGCTGAAAAAGGATTATGAGCAAGATATATTCCCCGTTGATGTCGTACCTGTCATAGATCCCTCCGGCTATGTCTATGAGGCGGTGGCTTCCAACCGTGTGCAGGATGCCACAGCGAGCATCTATTATAAGGAGTATGTGGAAGACGGCTATGGTGAGACGCAGGAGGTAGTGACCCTCTGGGATGCTGAGGCCTTTGAACAGAAGAACCCCATGTTGACGGACAAGGATGGTAAGTATGGCTGGGATGTTCCAAAGGGCGAATGGCAGGTTCGTATCGTGAAAGACGGTTATCTGCCCACCTATTCGGAGTGGTTGCCCGTGCCTCCACCACAACTTGATGTCAACCTGGCGATGAGTCAGCCCACGCCGCCTGTCGTGGAGCGTGTAGTTGCTTCGGAGAATGGTGTACAGATAGACTTCGACAAATATATGAAGCCGGAACTGTTGACTACTGATCAGATATTCTTGACCAAGAGCGGTCAGAAGATGGAGGGAACTATCCGTTTGCTGAATGCGGAGAAGACCCCTGACGAGAGCAAGACCTATGCGTCGCGCATCGTCTTTGAACCCAAGACACCTTTGACGGTGGGTGAGAAGGTTGTACTGGCTGTGAAGTCGACACTGGAGAGCTATGCCGATGTGGGTATGCTGGCAGACTATACCCAGGAGTTTGACGTACAGAAGCGTGTACAGAAAATTGTCACAGACAGTATATATAATGTGGCATCGGGTGGTACCCGTAAGATTTCCATTGCTGCCGTTCCTGTTGATGCTGCTGTCGGCAAGAAGGTGACGGTACGTACTCAAGATGGTACCGTCGTTGGAGTGAGTACCACGGAACTGACTCTTGACGAGAAGGGTGAGGCTAGCTTTGAGGTCAGCGGTCTGGTAAATGGCTCATCGGCTCTCGAACTTGTCATTGCTGACGACCGTGACGTGGTGAAGACACTGATTGTCGGTGTGAAAGACAAGGATGATATGGTGACACTTGCCCCGCAGGCATCGCGCATCAGTGGTACGGAGGCCTATTACGGCTCGACGGTCAGTCTGTCGTGTGAGACACCTGATGCCGTCATCTGGTATACCCTTGACGGAACATGTCCTTGCGACAAGAAAGAGGGTAGTGTATTCCGCTATGAGGGACCGTTGACCATTGACGGTGACATGACACTGAAGGCTATCGCCATTGCTCCTGACTTTGCGGAGAGTGAGGTGGCTACGTTCGTCTATACGCTTCGTCAGAACAGGGCTTCCTATGAGTTGCGGAAGGGTTGGAACTGGATTTCCCACAACCAGTCGGCTACTATTGCCGCTACGGATGTCGTGGGTACAGGCGAGAGCTATGTGATGGGCGACTATAGTCAGGTAAGCGAGTTGGAGGCAGGTCAGTCGTATCGTGCCTACAGCAGTGCCACCAGGAATGTGACGCTGACGGGGCTGGCCTGGAATGCTAGTCAGAACAGTGTCACGCTGGAGAGTGGATGGAACTGGATCGGCTTCCCGATGAATCAGGTGATGACCCCTGAGGAGGCTCTGGCATTCGCAGAGGCAGAGGAAGGTGATATGCTGGTGGGTCAGCACGGTTTCGTGGAGTATAGGGACGGTCAGTGGACGGGTTCCTTGCAGACCCTGGTACCTGGACGTGGCTATCGATATTGGTCAGTGGGCAGTAAGTCGTTCCACCTGAATAATACCATCGTCTCGGATGCTTACCTGATAGATACCAATCCTCATACCTATTGGTCCAGTAACTGGTGGGCAGGCAGTGATATGATGCCTGTAACGGTTCGTGTGGTGACGGCAGACGGTGATACCGTTGAGGGAGCGTATGAGGTCGGTGCCTTTGCGGAAGACGGCCAGTGCAGGGGTGCCTCCTCCTGGAAGGACGGACTGGCACTGCTCAACGTATCGGGAAGCTCTGGAGAAGTTTTGCACTTCGAAGCTCATGGTAAGGAGACGGGCAAGGTGTATGAAATCAAGGAAACACTCTCGTTTACCGATAACGTGGTGGGCAACAGGAATGCTCCTACGGTACTGACCCTTGGTAATGAGAAAGTGATCTTGTCTGGTGATGTCAATGGTGACGGTCTCGTGAATGTGACCGACATCGTGGCTACGGTGAACTTCATCATGGAGAAGCCGTCGGAAGGCTTCAACAAGGCAGCAGCCGACCTGACTGGCGATGGCGAGATCAATGTGACGGACATCGTCAAGATGGTGAATATCATCATGACGAGCGGATCGCGCATGGACCAGCAGGAAGTCATGGCCATCCTGAAACGGTGTGGCTTTATCTTCAAAGGAGAATAATTAACCTCGAGGAAATGATAGGGGTGGCAGGTGTCTCTCATGGCATTTGCCACCCCGCTTCTCGAGTATAGTTTAGGGAATCCCCTAATCGATTTTCGGGAATCTCCTCTTGCGGATTTGTGGAAAATGTGTAACTTTGCCACCGTGAAACATTAAAACGAATGCGTTATGAAGAAGATTGGTATATGGGTGGTAGGTGCTGCTATGCTGATGAGCAGCTGTGATACTTACACAGGACAGGGTGCCTATGCGGGCGGTACGATCGGTGCGATACTGGGCTCTGCCATCGGAGGTGTATCGGGCGGCTGGCGCGGTAGTGACATCGGTACGATTGTGGGTATGGCTGGCGGTGCTGCCGTAGGTGCTGCCATCGGTGCTCAGGCTGATAAGGCGCAGGCTGAGAAATACGAGGCTTACAAGCGCGAACGTGAGCGTAGGATGGCTGAGCGTGAGGGGCGTTACGGTAATGACGACTATCCGCAGCAGGTGTATCAATCGAGCGACAGCGGCTTCGATGATACGAACAGCGGTGACGACCGCGTGGATTTTGGCATCGCAGGGCCGAAGGATACCAAGGGTCAGGGAGCCAAGGATACCAGGAGTCAGGAAAACAAAGAGGTTTGGAAAAAGGGCGACAAGGAGATGGGGACATTTAACCCCTCGACGGATCGCCTGGTGGACAAGAGCCGTCCTGAGCGCATCGTTATCCGTAATGCACGCTTCGTGGACCAGGACCTCGACGGGGTGCTGCGCGGTGGTGAGCAGTGTCAGATAACGTTTGAAATCATGAACTTTACACGCCATACACTGTATGATGTACAGCCGATGGTCTATGACGTGACGGGCAACAAGAACATACATATTTCTCCGAACCTGCACGTGGAGAGCATTGCACCGAACAGCGGCGTGCGCTACACGGCAACCATTCTTGCCGACCAGAAACTGAAGGATGGAACGGCAAAGATCAGGGTAGGGGCGACGGTGAACAACCAAGAGATAGAGTCTAACGCACACGACATCATCGTGGTGACGAGAAGGAAATAAAAGAAAAAGGCTTCCAAAACGGAAGCCTTTCTTTATGGTTCGATTAGATAAATGCATCAGACAATGCCTTGCGCCATCATGGCGTTGGCTACCTTCATGAAGCCGGCCACGTTGGCCCCCTTCACATAGTCGATGTAACCACCGGGCTGCTTGCCGTACTTGACGCACTGCTCGTGGATGTTCGACATGATGTAGTGGAGTTTCTCGTCGACCTCTTTCTCGCTCCAGCCCAGACGCATGGAGTTCTGAGTCATCTCCAGACCACTGGTAGCCACACCGCCAGCATTCACAGCCTTGCCAGGGGCGAAGAGCTGATGGGCGGCAATGAACTTCTCGGCAGCCTCTGCTGTACATCCCATATTGGAAACCTCTGCCACGCAGATGGGCTTGTTGGCCAGTATCTGGTCGGCATCGTTGCCATTCAGCTCGTTCTGGGTAGCACAGGGCAGGTAGATGTCGGCCTTCTGCTCCCACGGCTTCTTGCCCTCGAAGAAGGTGGCTCCGTCGAACTCCTCGGCATAGGGGGCGCAGACATCATTACCCGAAGCACGCAACTCCAGCATGTATTCTATCTTCTCGTCGTCAAGACCGGCGGGGTCGTAGATGTAGCCGTCAGGACCGCTGATGGTGATGACCTTGGCACCCAGCTCGGTGGCTTTCTTGGCAGCACCCCAGGCTACGTTGCCGAAACCGGAGATGGCAACCGTCTTGCCCTTGATGTCGTGGCCGTGGGTCTGCAGCATCTGATTGACGAAATAGAGGGCACCGTAGCCGGTAGCCTCAGGACGGATCTTCGAACCGCCCCATTCCAGTCCCTTACCAGTCAGCACGCCCTGGAACTGATGGGTCAGCTTCTTATACTGTCCGAAGAGGTAGCCAATCTCACGGGCTCCCACACCGATGTCGCCAGCGGGCACGTCCTCGTCGGGACCGATGTGGCGATACAGCTCGTTCATGAAGGCCTGGCAGAAACGCATCACCTCATTGTCGGAGCGACCGCGGATGGAGAAGTCGGAACCTCCCTTGCCACCACCCATAGGCAGTGTGGTCAGTGCATTCTTGAAAGTCTGTTCGAAGCCCAGGAACTTCAGGATGCTCAGGTTCACGGAAGAGTGGAAACGCAGGCCACCCTTGTACGGACCGATGGCGCTGTTGAACTGTACGCGGTAGCCGAGGTTTACATGCACCTCGCCCTTGTCGTCAGTCCAGGGCACACGGAAAGTGATGATGCGCTCGGGTTCTACGATGCGCTCAATCAACTTGGCTTTCTCAAACTCGGGATGCTGGTTATAGACATCCTCGATGGAGATTAATACTTCACGGACGGCTTGCAGGTACTCAGCCTCACCTGGGTGCTTTTTCTCCAGGTCCTGCATGATTTTCTCTACGTTCATAGTTTTAAGGTTTTATTATTAAATTGACATATTGTAATCTTTTATGGTGCAAAAATAGGGAATTTTCTTTGAATGACAAAGAAAATCCCCTAAAATTTTACTTCTAAGTTTACAATTTGTTAAATCCTTGCGTTAAAGGAGATGTAAGGTGCCCATCAGATAGACCAGTGCGAAGCCCAACACGATGGAGATGATGCCCATGATGGTACCCAGCTTCACCATATCTTTCTGCTTGACGAAGCCTGTGGCGAATGCCAGTGCGTTCGGCGGCGTAGAGATAGGCAGGATCATGGCCGACGATGCAGCGATGGCAACGCCGATGAGAACGGTAGGCGTGCCGCCGATGGGGTCGAGCTTGTCGCCCATCGCATTACATACAATGGCAAGGATAGGCATGAGGAGAGCTGCCGTAGCGGAGTTTGAGATGAAGTTCGACAGCATGTAGCAGATGGCACCGCCGAGCAGCAGGATGAGCAGTGGCGAGAGCTCGCCGAAGGGGATGCTCTCCACGGCATTGGCTGCCAGTCCGGAGGCATTCAGTCCGTAGCCTAACGCGAAGCCGCCGGCCACCATCCAGATGACGCTCCAGTTGATTTGCTCCAGGTCGCGCTTGTTGATGACACCCGTGAGGGCGAACACCATAAACGGTATCATGGCGACGGTATAGGAGTTGATGCCCGTCACACGATCCAGCAGCCAGAGGGCTACCGTGACGAAGAAGGTGATGATGACAACCCACGAGTGGAGGCCTTTCTCCATGCCGCCCTCAATGTTCAGTTCGATGCGCTTCTGCGTGAAAGGGAATACCTTCAGCAGGATGCGCCAGCTGATGAACAGCAGGACGACGACCAGCGGGAACATGAACATCATCCACTGACCGAAGCCCAGTCCGAGGTTCAGCCCCTCAGGGTCGTTCAGGTATTTCAGCGCAATGGTGTTTGGCGGTGTGCCGATGGGTGTACCCATACCACCGAGGTTGGCAGCGATGGGAATCGACATGGCGAGAGCGATACGTCCCTTGCCCTCAGGCGGCAACTGGCGGAACACGGGAGTCAGGAAGGTCAGCATCATGGCGGCAGTAGCCGTGTTCGATACGAACATCGAGAACAGGCCCGTAATCAGCAGGAATCCCAACAGCACCATCTCGCTGCGGGTGCCGAAGGGTTTCAGCAGCACTTTCGCCAGCTGGGCGTCCAGTCCCGTCTTCGTGGCAGCGATGGCTAATACGAAACCGCCGATGAACAGCATGATGACAGGGTCGGCAAAGGTGGCCATCACTCCTTTATAGGAAAGCAGCTTTCCCACTTCCTCCTCGTTGACCATAGGCAGTATGCCGCTGTCGCTGCAGAACAGCAGCATCAGCACGATGATGGCTACTGACGTTGCCCACGACGACACAATCTCCAGAATCCACATCAGGGTGGCAAAGGCGAAAATAGCGATAATACGTTGTTGGATGACGGTGAGGTTCTGGATGCCAAACCACTCGGTAGGCATGTTCCAGAGCAGGAGTGTGACAAAGGCTACCAGTGCAATCTTAATAGCCCGTTTGGTACCATCTGCGGGATGGTATTTCCGCTGATGACGCATATTGTGGTAGGCGTCAACGAGATGGAATCCTTCATAAATATGAAACATACTTCTTTTGTATTAAAATGGTTGATAATGATTAGATATGGTCCAGTGCCTGCTTGATGTCGTCGAGGATATCTTCTACATCCTCAATACCGACAGACAGGCGAATCAGGTCGGGAGCCACGCCAGCCTCGCGCAGCTGTTCGTCGCTGAGTTGGCGATGGGTATGACTGGCGGGGTGGAGCACGCAGGTGCGGGCATCTGCCACATGTGTCACGATGTTGATCATCTCCAGGGAGTCCATCCATTTGATGGCGGTCTCACGGTCACCTTTCAGTCCGAAGGCAATCACGCCGCAAGAGCCGTTCGGCAGGTATTTCTGTCCGCGCTCGTAGTTGGCATCGTCCTTCAGGCCACAGTAGTGCACCCATGCCACTTTGGGATTGTCGTGCAGGAATTCTGCCACGCGCTGGGCGTTCTTACAATGTTGTGCCATGCGCAGGTGGAGTGTCTGCAGTCCCATGTTCAGCAGGAAGGAGTTCTGGGGGGCAGGGATGCTGCCGAGGTCACGCATCAGCTGGGCGACCAGTTTGGTGGTATATCCCATCTTTCCGAAGGCTTTCACATAGGTCAGTCCGTGATAGGACTCATCGGGCGTACAGAGTCCGGGGAACTTCTCGGCATTGGCAAGCCAGTCGAAGTTACCGCTGTCCACCACGCATCCACCTACCTGCGTAGCTAAGCCATCCATATATTTCGTGGTGGAGTGGGTGACGATATCAGCGCCCCATTCGAACGGACGGCAGTTGACGGGAGTGGCAAAGGTGTTGTCGACAATCAGGGGCACGCCGTTCTTATGAGCGATACGGGCAAACTTCTCGATGTCGAGTACGGCACAGCCAGGATTGGAGATGGTCTCGCCGAACAGCGCCTTCGTGTTCGGACGGAAGGCAGCCTGTATCTCTTCCTCGCTGGCGTCAGGAGAAACAAACGTACACTCGATACCCAGTTTCTTCAGTGTCACGCCGAAAAGATTGAAGGTGCCTCCGTAAATCTCATTGGAGGTGACGATATGGTCGCCTGCCTCACAGATATTGAAGACGGCGTAGAAATTGGCAGCCTGTCCCGATGAGGTCAGTACACAGCCCACGCCCCCTTCCAGTGCCGTAATCTTAGCGGCTACCGCATCGTTTGTCGGGTTTTGCAAACGGGTATAGAAATACCCCTCCTTCTTCAGGTCGAAGAGCATAGCCATCTCCTCGGAGTTATCATACTTAAAGGTCGTACTCTGGATAATCGGCAACTCTATCGGTTCACCGTTCTTGGCCTTGTATCCTGCATGGACACAGAGCGAGCCACTGCGCAGTTTCTTGTTCATATTTTTTAGTTATTCAAAATTGGTTGCAAAATTACGAAATATTTGTGACACAATGCTCGTGAAAGCAAAAAAAATAATATCTTTGCAACATGAAATAAAGAATTTATGAGTGAAGAGAATAAAATACCCAATGAGTGGAATCAATTCTATTTGAAGGATGTGTCGTTCGTCAATCTGATGACACGCCGCATCTTCAACGTGTTGATAGTCGCAAATCCCTATGATGCCTTTATGTTGGAGGACGACGGACGCGTGGACGAGAAGATTTTCGACGAATACATGGAGCTGGGTATGCGTTATCCACCCACGTTCACCCAGGTTTCAACTACCGAGGAGGCCAGCAACGTGCTGAAGACAACCGATATCGACCTGGTGATCTGTATGCCTGGTAATGCCGACAACGATGCTTTTGCCGTTGCCCGCGATGTCAAGCAGATGGCTCCTTATATTCCTTGTGTGGTGCTGACTCCTTTCTCGCATGGCATTACCAAGCGTATCGAGAACGAGGATATGTCGATTTTCGACTACGTGTTCTGCTGGTTGGGCAACACGAACCTCATCCTGAGCATCATCAAGCTCATTGAGGACCAGATGAATATCGAACACGACATCAAGGAGGCCGGTGTGCAGATGATACTGCTCGTTGAAGACAATATCCGGTTCTATTCGTCGGTACTGCCGAACTTGTATAACTACATCTTGGCGCAGTCGAAGAATTTTTCTACTGAAGCCCTGAACCCGCATGCCGCCGCACAGCGCAAGCGCGGTCGTCCCAAGGTGGTGCTTGCCACCAACTATGAGGAGGCGATGTACTGGTATGAGAAGTATCACGACAATGTATTGGGTGTCATCAGCGATACCCGTTTCCCGATGAAGATCGTGCCGGGGCGCCTCTCTCATGTCGAAGAGGGTGATGCGGAGGCTGGTTTGAAGCTGCTGCGCGAAATCCGCAAGCGCGACGAGTATGTGCCGCTGATTCTGCAGAGTTCGGAGATTGTCAACAAAGAGAAGGCGGAGAAGGAGCACTTCCATTTCGTCGATAAGAATTCGAAGAAAATGAACGTCGACCTGCGCCAGCTCATTGAGGAGCACATGGGTTTCGGTGACTTCATCTTCCGCGACCCCAAGACGAAGGAAGAGGTGGCACGTGTCCGCTCGCTGAAGGAGTTGCAGGACAACATCTTCAAGATTCCTGCCGAGTCGTTCCAGTATCACGTCTCGCGCAACAACATGAGCCGTTGGCTCTGTGCTCGCGCCATCTTCCCCGTGTCGCAGTTCCTGAAGACGGTCACGTGGCATAAGCTGCAAGACCTGGATGCCCATCGTCAGATTATCTTCGATGCCATTGTCCAGTATCGTCGCATGAAGAATATTGGTGTGGTAGCCGTCTTCGACCGCTTGAAGTTCGACCGCTATGCCCACTTCGCCCGTATCGGTGAGGGTTCCTTGGGAGGTAAAGGGCGTGGTCTCGCCTTCCTGGATAATATCATCAAGCGTCATCCCGAGCTTAACCAGTATGAGAACGCATCGGTGTCGATTCCCAAGACCGTTGTGCTCTGTACGGACTTCTTCGATGAGTTCATGGATAAGAACAATCTGTGGGGGATTGCCCTGAGTGACGCTTCTGATGAGGAAATTCTGCAGCACTTCCTCAGGGCACAACTGCCGGATGCCCTGATAGCCGATTTCTTCACGTTCTTCGATGCAGTAAAGTCGCCGATTGCCGTGCGTTCCAGTTCGCTCCTGGAGGACAGCCATTATCAGCCGTTTGCAGGTATCTACAGCACCTATATGATTCCTTATCTGGAGGATAAGTACGAGATGCTGCGCATGCTGGCCTGTGCCATCAAGGGTGTCTATGCCTCCGTTTACTATAAGGACTCCAAGGCCTACATGACAGCCACGTCGAACGTCATCGACCAAGAGAAGATGGCAGTCATTCTGCAGGAGGTCGTAGGACACCAATATGGGGATCATTTCTATCCCACCTTCAGTGGCGTCCTGCGCTCCCTGAACTATTACCCCATTGGTGATGAAACGGCGGAGGAGGGTATCGCCTCGCTCGCCCTGGGATTGGGTAAGTACATCGTAGACGGCGGACAGACCTTGCGAGTGTCGCCCTACCATCCTACCCAAGTGTTGCAGACCTCAGAGATGGAAACGGCACTGAAAGAGACGCAGACCCGTTTCTATGCGTTGGATATGAGTCATGTGGGTGATGACTTCAAGGTGGATGACGGATTTAACATCAAGAATCTGCGGGTAAAGGAAGCTGATAAGGACGGTTCCCTGAATGGCATTGCCTCTACCTACGACCCCTATGATCAGGTTATCCGTGACGGAATCTATGAGGGAGGCCGTAAGGTCATCTCCTTCTGTGGCGTCTTGCAGCATGGGATATTCCCCTTGCCGGAAATCTTACAGATGGCACAGAAATACGGCTCGGAGGATATGCGACGCCCTGTGGAGATAGAGTTTGCCTGTAACCTTAACAGCCAACAACCAACTGCCAACAGCCAACAGTCGTCAGGAGAATTCTATCTCCTTCAGATCCGTCCTATCGTAGATTCCAAACAGGTATTGGAAGAGGACTTGGCCGCCATTGCTGACGAGCAGTGCCTGCTGCGCTCTCACAACTCATTGGGACACGGCATTTCGGAAGACGTTGTCGACGTGGTCTATGTGAAGACCGACGATGACTTCACGGCAGCGAATAATCCGCAGATAGCAGATGATATTGAACGGATCAACCGTCAGTTCCTGGATGCGGACAAAAACTATATTCTGATAGGACCAGGACGTTGGGGAAGCAGCGACTACTGGCTGGGTATCCCTGTCAAGTGGCCACATATCTCTGCTGCCCGAGTCATTGTGGAGACTGGTTTGAAGAACTACCATGTAGACCCCTCGCAGGGTACGCATTTCTTCCAGAACCTTACTTCGTTCGGGGTGGGCTATTTCACGATTAATACCTATACGGGAGACGGTATCTTCCAGAAAGAAATCCTGGATGCGATGCCTGCCGTTGAGGAGACTCCCTATGTGCGTCATGTCCGTTTTGAGCGCCCGTTGAGAATCATGATGGACGGCAAAAAACAGCAGGGCATAGTATTGTTGCCAGAATCCTAAAACCGATATGCTATGAACCTTCATTTGACAGATGCGATTCAGATGCCCGACCATCAACTGCGCCGGCAAGTCATAGAGCTGTGTAATAAGGTAGGGAAGCCCTTGCTGAAATTGTCGACGAAAGATTATGAGGACAACGGACTGGGCCATCTCGTGAAACAGTTTGACGGACAGGCCGGACTGGTGAATATAGAGGTGTTTAACGAGTTGCAGCATACCATTACGGGATGGCCGGGCGGCAAACCGAATGTGGATGACACCAATCGACCAGAACGTGCCAATCCCTATCCTAAGCGTGTCATCGTCTTTTCGCCCCATCCTGACGATGATGTTATCTCTATGGGCGGCACTATCCGACGACTTATCCAGCAAGGGCATGATGTGCATATTGCCTATGAGACCAGTGGGAATATCGCTGTGGCTGACGAGGAGGTAAGTCTCTATATGCATTTCATCAATGGCTTCAACCAACTGTTCGCTAACGGTTCTGATGAGGTAATCAGAATCCGCTATCAGGAGATAATGAACTATCTGAAGCAGAAAACAGCGGGTGATTCCGACAATCACAGCATCCTCACCGTGAAGGGACTGATCCGTCGGGGAGAGGCTCGTAATGCTTGCTATTATAATCATATTCTGAAGGACCGTATCCATTTCCTGGACCTTCCTTTCTATGAGAGTGGGAAGATAGAGAAACTGCCTGTCACAGAAAAGGATGTGCAGATTGTACAGGAATTGATAGCCGACATACAGCCCCATCAGATTTATGTGGCAGCCGATCTGGCTGATCCTCACGGTACTCACCGCAAATGTACGGATGTCGTACTGGCTGCTGTCGAGGAAGAGAAAAAGGCTGGAGCAACATGGTTGGCCGACTGTAGGATATGGATGTATCGGGGTGCATGGGCAGAGTGGGATATCGCGGATATCGAGATGTGTGTGCCGATGAGTCCGGAGGAACTTCTTGAGAAACGGAATGCCATTCTGCGGCATCAGAGCCAGATGGAGGGCGCCCCGTTTATGGGAGATGATGTGCGCCTGTTCTGGCAGCGAGCTCAGGACCGTAATCGTGATACTGCAAAACGCTATGATGATTTAGGTCTTGCCTGTTATGAGGCGATGGAGGCTTTTGTGGAATACCATTTTTGATGAAGCGTGAAAAGTGAAGAGCGGAGCATGAAGAATTTCCTATTGATAGCATTATTGTTCGTTATTTGTAGCCCTGCAAGGGCCCAGTACGATGTGGTGCCCCTGCCACAAAGTGTTCAGATACAGGACGGTGAGCCTTTCGTCCTTCGTGAGGAAGTGCGGATTGTAGCACAGGAGGGCTTGCAACGTGAGGCAGTCTTCTTAAGGGATTATCTGTTGGAGACTATTGGAAAGGAACTCTCCATTGTTTCTAAACCGCAGAAAGGAATGCGTGCCATCTCCCTCTCCGTTTCTTCCAAGATGGACCAAAAAGAAGGTTACACACTTACTGTTGATAAGGATAGAATATCCATTGTGGGAGGTTCCGCCGCTGGTGTGTTTTATGGCATCCAGACACTCCGCAAGTCGCTGGGTGGAGCGACAAACTTGAGTCCTGTCGTCATCAAGGATGCTCCCCGTTTCTCATGGCGGGGAATGCATCTCGACTGTTCCCGTCATTTCTTTCCTGTATCCTTCGTCAAGAAATACATCGACCTGCTGGCGATGCATAACATGAACGTGTTTCACTGGCATCTTACCGATGACCAGGGATGGCGCATCGAAATCAAGAAATGGCCGAAACTCATAACGGTGGGATCTCATCGTACGGGTACGATTATCGGAACGAACTCTGACATCGACGACGAGACTCCTTATGGCGGCTATTATACCCAAGAGGAGGCTCGTGAGATAGTGGCATACGCCAAGGAGCGCCATATCACGATTGTCCCGGAGATAGACATGCCCGGTCATATGTTGGCCGCCCTTGCCAGTTATCCGGAACTGGGATGTACCGGCGGCCCTTATCAGGTGGGGCATTATTGGGGCGTTTACAAAGATGTCCTATGCGTCGGCAATGAAAAGGTATACCAGTTCGTGGAGGATGTACTGACGGAGGTGATGGACATCTTCCCCTCGGAGGTCATTCATATAGGAGGTGATGAGACGCCGACGGAGAAATGGGAACATTGTGCGAAATGCCAGGCGTTGCCGTTAGGAGACAATACCCTGCAAGGCTATTTCACCAAGCGGGTCTTCGATTTCCTAACCTCCCATCAACGTCGTGCCTTAGGATGGGATGAATTGTTGGAGAACAAGGCCCCGCAGGATGCCATGATTATGTCGTGGCGTGGAACGGAGCCTGGTGCCAAAGCTGCGGAGAAAGGACATGACGTGGTGATGTCACCCACGACCCATTGCTATTTCGATTACCAGCAGGTGGAGGATGCCCTTTTCGAGCCCAGTCGTTGCGGAGGTTTCATTCCTATTGAGAAAGTATATGGTCTTGACCCTGCCCCGGACAGCCTTTCTGTGGATGCCAAGCGGCATATCCTGGGTGTACAGGCTAACTTGTGGTCGGAATACATGACCACAGAAAGTATCGTGGAGTATCAGGCATTGCCCCGTATGGCTGCCCTTGCTGAGGTGCAGTGGACGCAGCCTGTCCGCAAAGACTATGGAGACTTTGTCAAGCGCCTGACTCGCATGACGGAGTTATACGACAAGTATCATTATCGCTATTGCAAGCATCTGTGGCCAGAACGCCAGATGCCCAGTCGTTGGCAGTTCTGATGACTATTGTCCTCCGAGGCGTGAGAAGTATTCAATAATGTCTTCCCACGTCTTGAACGTGTCGGAACCGTATTCCAGAACGGTAGCCAGCGTATTCTCACCTCTTGCCTCTGCCCTCTTTTCTCTAATCAGGTAGTCGCCATAAAGCAACTCACGACGTGGGGTGAAGATGGTGTGTTGCCAGGCAGGGACGTTGATGTATTCTTCCAGCCACGACAGGGTCGTAGCATACTTAGACATTGGGGCGACGAAATATACTTGGTAATGCTCGATGAGCAGGCGCACCGCCTTTTGTGCTGACGAGGCTGGCTTTTGGTTGCCGTCCATCAGTGTCTCTATACCTATATATATTATAGGACGTTCCCTTTTCTCCTGCATATCGTCAATCCATCGGATGACGGGCACAACGGAGTGCATATAGCTCCTGTCGTCCATACGGTGCTCACCGTGAAAGTGGGTGGCTTGTGAGTAGTGTTCACAAAACATGCCCATCGTGTCCACCAGGTCGTCTTTATCGCCAAAGAGACCATAGACTCGCTGCTCATCCTCTGGGGTAAGTCCTTGGAAGCGTTGCTCTGAGACGTCACGATACGCTTTAACAAGTGCCTTGTCCACGTAGAATTCCTGAACACCGTCCTGTCGGGGATTCTGGAACTGCTGGGTTCCCGTCATACCGTGTGCCTTCATCGTTTCTGCAATCTCCAGGGCAGGATTGATACAGATACGGTCAAAGCCACGTAGCTGTTCCGTATACATGCCACCCATTGAGGTGCCGATAATCAGGTTGGGCTTCTCCTGTTCGCAGATGGTGTGAAGCAGGGCGATGGCCTCATGGGGATTGACGGGTAGGTCAGGGGCAATCACTCGTGCGTTAGGCATTACCGTGCGCAACCGCGTTACTGTTCCGGACTGTCCGCTACTGGCAAAACCATGACAATATAACACCGTTTTGCCTGCCATCAGCTCCGGATATTGCTTGATATATGGATTTTCTGTTGTCATGTTTGCAAAATTACGAAAAAAACTTCGGATAGATGCAGCTATGTGAAATATTTTGATTACTTTTGCGTTAGATTTATATACATTTTAATTCCTAAAACAACAAAAGCTTATGAAAAAGTATTTAGCAGAAATGGTAGGCACATTCGTGCTGACATTCTTGGGATGCGGCGCTGCCGTCAGCCTGAACTGTGGTGTTGACACAGCATCTGTAGTAGGAACGGCCATTGCCTTTGGTCTTGCTGTTGTAGCTATGGCTTATGCCATCGGTGGAATCTCTGGTTGTCATATCAATCCCGCCATCACACTGGGTGTGTTCCTGAGCGGTCGTATGAACTCCAAGGACTGTGGTATGTATATGGTTTTCCAGGTGATTGGTGCTATCATCGCAGCAGCCCTGTTGTTCTTCCTGGTATCTACAGACCCGGGCTTGGCTCGTGGAACAACGACAGGCGCCAATGCATGTGCCTCTGATAATGTGATGAATGGCTTGGTAGCTGAGATTGTCCTCACCTTCATCTTCGTACTCGTCGTATTGGGTACTACTGCTAAGACGAATGGTGCTACCAATAACTTTGCAGGTTTGGCTATCGGTCTTTCACTGATCCTGATTCACCTCGTAGGCATCAACTACACAGGAACTTCTGTGAACCCTGCCCGTTCTATCGGTCCTGCTCTCTTCGAGGGAGGTAAGGCCCTTGCCCAGTTGTGGGTATTCATCGTGGGTCCGTTTGTTGGTGGCGCTCTGGCTGCCTTGGTTTGGAAGGTCATTGATCCGGAAGAGAACAAGTAAGCTGATGAGATATACTATGCTAACTGTTGTGCTGATGCTGTCTGCTGCGACAACATCAGCACAACTTGCTATCCACCGTGATGCCCAGTTAGAGGCAAAGGTTGAGCAGACGCTCAAGCGGATGACTCTCGATGAGAAAATCGGGCAGATGCTTGAGTTGAACCTCGACATCATCGGAAAGATGACCGTTGAGAACGCTCAGGTAGATCGTGAGAAGGTTCGCAGCGTGATGCAGCAGTATGGTCGTTCTGCCGAAGAAACACAGGCTATCCTGAAGATGACGGACCAGGAAATCATCGACAAACTAGGCGGATTCCCTGTAGACATCTATAAAGGGGAGACCAAGAGAGCCTGGAAGCTCAATGAGGTGATGCTCGACACGCTGATCTCGAAGTGGAAAGTGGGCTCGATATTGAATGCTCCTGGCACCCGTGCCCCCAAGGTAGAAGAGTGGCAGAAATGGATACGGCTGATTCAGGAAAAGTCGATGAAGTATATCGGCATCCCTGATATCTATGGCCTCGACCACAATCATGGTGTGACCTATGTTCAAGGCGGAACTCTCTTCCCGCAGCCTATCAATATCGGTGCTTCGTTCAATACCGACCTGGCATTCAGAGGTGCTGAGATAACGGCCTATGAGAGTCGTGCAGCCAACTGTCCTTGGGTGTATAATCCGGTGGTTGACCTGAGTCGTGACCCCCGTTGGGCTCGTGTCTATGAGAGTTTCGGCGAGGATGCCATCGTAAACTCGAAGATGGTGGTAGCTGAAGTCAAGGGTTATCAGGGTGACGACCCCAATCATATCGACCGTTTCCACGTAGGAACCAGTACCAAGCACTATTTTGCCTATGGTGCTCCTTGGACCGGTAAGGACCGTACCCCTGCCTATCTCTCTCCACAGATTATCCGTGAGAAATATTTCGAACCCTTCAAGGCCGCCGCTCTTGCAGGAACCTTGACGATGATGGTAAACTCAGGCTCCGTGAATGGCGTGCCCGTTCATGCCAGTTATGAATATCTCACGAAGTGGTTGAAGGAAGACCTGCAGTGGGACGGATTCCTCGTTACCGACTGGGCAGACATCAACAACCTCTACACCCGTGAGAAGGTGGCGAAGGATAAGAAAGACGCTATCCGTATTGCCATCAACGCAGGTATCGATATGTCGATGGATCCCTACAGCGTGGAGTTCTGCATCCTGCTGAAGGAACTGGTGAACGAGGGTAAGGTGTCGATGGATCGTATCGACGATGCCGTGCGTCGTATCCTTCGTGCAAAATATCGTTTGGGTCTCTTCGATGAACCGAATACTGGTGGCAAAGGCTTCGAGAAGTTTGGTTGCGACGAGTTTGCTGCTGCTTCCCTGAAGGCTGCCGAGGAGAGTGAGGTGCTGCTGAAGAACGAAGGCAACATCCTGCCTCTGGCCAAGGGCAAGAAAATCCTGCTTACTGGACCTAATGCCAACCAGATGCGATGCTTGCATGGTGGATGGAGCTACACCTGGCAGGGCTCGAGGGCAGAAGACCTTGCAGAGAAATACAATACCATCTACGAGGCTCTCTGCAATAAATACGGTAAGGAGAATGTCATCCTTGAGCAGGGCGTGACCTACAACGAGAACGGTGCCTACTACGATGAAAATGCGCCGGAAATCGACAAAGCCGTTGCCGCTGCTGCCCAGGCAGACGTCATCATAGCTGCCATTGGTGAGAACTCATACACTGAGACACCGGGTAACCTCACAGACCTCTGGCTCTCTAAGAACCAGCGTGACCTCGTGAAGGAACTTTCCAAGACCGGTAAGCCCATCGTTCTGGTACTGAATGAGGGTCGTCCCCGTCTGATTGCTGATATCGAACCATTGGCAAAGGCTGTGGTGGATATCCTGATTCCTGGCAACTATGGTGGTGATGCACTGGCCAACCTCCTCGCTGGCGATGCTAACTTCTCGGCCAAGCTGCCATATACCTATCCTCGTGAAATCAACTCGCTGAATACCTATGATTACAAGGTCTCAGAAGAAGTAGGAACAATGGCAGGTGCCTATAACTACGACGCGAAGGTATCGTTGCAGTGGCCCTTCGGCTATGGTATCAGCTATACCACCTACGAGTATTCGAACCTGAAAGTCGATAAGGCTTCGTTCACCGCTGATGATGTCCTCACCGTTAGTGTCGACGTGAAGAACACGGGCAGCCGTGCCGGTAAAGAGGCAGTGCTGCTCTATTCAAGCGACCTCATCGCCAGTGTCGTACCTGACAACAAGCGCCTGCGTGACTTTACGAAGATAGCACTGCAGCCAGGCGAAGTGAAGACCGTCACTTTCCAGTTGCCAGCCAAGAACCTCGCCTTCGTCGGTGCTGATGGTAAGTGGACATTGGAAGAAGGCGACTTCATCCTGAAGATTGGTAACCAGACAATTCCTGTTGCCTGTTCGAAAACTAAGATATGGGACTCGCCTAATATCTAATTGCAACACGTAGTTTGCATTTTTAACGGCACGGGTTACGGAGATACCGCGGAAAACTTAAAATCCGTGAAATCTGTGTAATCCGTGCCTTTTCTGTTTTCTTATTCCAAAAGAATTAACTATCTTTGCAGTCAGGATTTAAGTTATACAACAAATAATTAAGTTATTACAATTATGGTAAATTACAAGGATTTAGGTCTCGTCAATACTCGCGAGATGTTCAAGAAGGCAGTAGCCGGTGGCTATGCCATCCCCGCTTTCAACTTCAACACCATGGAGCAGATGCAAGCTATTGTCATGGCTGCTGTTGAGACAAAGTCTCCTGTTATCATGCAGGTTTCCAAGGGTGCCCGTAACTATGCCAACGCTACGATCCTCCGCTACATGGCTGAGGGTGCTGTAGCTTATGCTAAGGAGCTGGGTTGCGAAAAGCCCGAAATCGTGCTTCACCTTGACCACGGTGACACCTTCGAGCTCTGTAAGGACTGTATCGACATGGGCTTCTCTTCAGTGATGATCGATGGTTCTTCTCTGCCTTATGAGGAGAATATCGCCCTCGCTAAGAAGGTAGTTGACTATGCTCATCAGTATGACGTAACCGTTGAGGCAGAGCTTGGCGTACTCGCTGGTGTCGAGGACGAGGTTGTGGCTGCAGAGTCACACTACACCAAGCCTGAGGAGGTTATCGACTTCGCTACCCGCACAGGTTGCGACTCTTTGGCTATTTCTATCGGTACCAGCCACGGTGCTCACAAGTTCACTCCAGAGCAGTGCACATTGGTGAACGGCGTACTCGTTCCACCTCCCTTGGCATTCGACGTACTCGCTGAGATTGAGAAGAAGCTTCCTGGATTCCCCATCGTGCTTCACGGTTCTTCTTCTGTTCCTATGGAAGAGGTTGAGACCATCAACAAGTATGGTGGTAAGCTGGAGGCTGCTATCGGTATTCCTGAGGAGCAGTTGCGTAAGGCTGCCAAGAGTGCTGTCTGCAAGATCAACATCGACTCCGACTCTCGTCTGGCTATGACTGCTGCTATCCGCAAGCACCTTGCTGAGCATCCTGGAGACTTCGATCCTCGTCAGTATCTGAAGCCCGCTCGTGAGAACATGAAGAAGATGTACATCCACAAGATTGTGAACGTACTTGGTTCTGACGGTAAGCTCGGTTAATAGACCTTTAGTATCATAGAAGCCTCGAACGTCAAATGTTCGGGGCTTTTTTATCAAATAGGAAATGAAACAAGATAGTTTTGACACCAAAAGGCGCGTCTTCGGTGCGATAGTAGGTCCATTATTGGCTGTTTTCCTCTGGTGGCTACCCATCGAAGCGTTGTCAGATGAGGCTCACCACCTGTTGGCTATCATGTCGCTGATTGCCGTCTGGTGGATTACCGAGCCAGTGGCTATTCCTGTCACTTCGCTGCTAGGTCCCACGCTCTGCGTCATCGTGGGTGTGGCACCTGTTGACAAGGCGTTCTCCAACTTTGCCAACCCCATGATTTTCCTGTTCCTGGGTGGTTTCTTGCTGGCAAAGGGTATGATGGTGAACGGACTGGACAAGCGCATCGCCTATGGCATCATGTCGATGAAATGGGTGGGCGACTCCCCTCGCCGCATCTTCCTTGCCATTGGTATTGCCTGTATGATGTGTTCCGGATGGATCAGCAATACGGCTACGGCGGCTATGATGTTCCCCATTTCACTCGGTCTCCTAGAGGCCATCCGGACCATGTTGGCCGCCAACGGTAAGGTGATAGACCTTCAGAACTACAAATACGCTACAGGCTTGATGCTGATGACGGCTTATGCCTGTTCTATCGGAGGTGTGTTGACACCTATCGGAACGCCTCCAAACATCATCATGCTGGGCTTCCTCGACCAGTTGGCACCGCAGGCGCCTACCGTATCGTTCTTCCAATGGATGATATGGGGTGTGGTGGCTATGGTGCTCTATTTCCTGGTTGCCTACGTAGTCTTGTGGCGCATGTTCCCTTCAGACATCAGTCATATTCAGGGCGCCAAGGAGTTTATACGCAGTCGCGTGGATGAATTAGGGGGATGGACGCGTGCCCAGAAGAACACGCTGATAGCCTTTGGGACGGCTGTCGTGCTATGGGTGGCTCCCAGTGTGCTGAGTCTGATTCACGGCCCGCATTCTGAGATTATGCAGGCCTACGACAGCCATTGTCCTGAGAGCATCGCCGCTATGGTGGGCGGACTGTTGTTGTTCTTCCTGCCCGTCGACCTGAAGAAAGGTCAGATGACACTTGACTGGAAGGACGGCGTGGCTGGTATAGAGTGGGGCACGCTGTTGCTCTTCGGTGGTGGCCTGGCCATGGGTGGCCTGATGTACACCACAGGACTGTCGCACTGGATAGGCAACGGCATCAAGGATGTGCTGGGCGGCAATCCGTCAGAGGTTCTTTTTGTGGGGCTCTTCTGTGTCACCTGCCTGTTACTGGCGGAGTTCACCTCTCATACCGCAGCCATCAACCTCATGGGCTCTATCGCCATCGGCACGGCTCTCTCGTTAGGCTTCAGTCCCATCCCGGTGGCAGTAGGTATCGCCCTGGCCTCCTCCTTAGGTTTCATGATGCCGGTATCTACACCGCCTAACGCCATTGTCTATGCGTCGGGTATGATACCGATCACCAAGATGATCCGTTCAGGAATCATCATTGACATCATCGGTGTCCTGCTCATTACGATTCCTATCGTCCTCCTGCTCGTCAAGGCAGTGATGGGCGTGTAATCTATCAGGAAGCCTGGGAAAATCTCCCAGGCTTCTTCATGTATCTGTTATTGATTCAACAGCCCCTCCGATTCTTTCAAAATAAATCTGCAAAAGCCTTGCAATTTTCAAGTAAAAGTTGTATCTTTGCACTAAGAATGCTAAGGGCTTAAATACGCTTCCATTGTCCAGATTATTTAAGCTGAAACAGCCAAGTCAAGTCTATATCAACTCTATACCAACTCTATACCAAGTCTATACCAACTCTATGGTGCCTCCCAGTTTTCTCCCAGTTACCTCAAGGTTAACTCTAGGGTTCCTCTAGGGTTCCTCTATGGATGCTCTAGGGTTCCTCTAAGGATGCTCTAAGATCTCTCAGACCCTAGGGGATAGAGATTACTGCAAGCTACCTGCGAGATAACCGCGAAGTACTTGCGAGGAAAGGTAGGGGAAAGGTAGAGAAAAGGATGCAACTATTTGGTGGTATCCAAGTCAGAGGCTTTTCCTTTATATACTGGGGTGCGCTTCTCCAGGAACGCATTGATTCCCTCCTTATAGTCAGCACCTTTGTAGACTCGTGTGCGATAGGCGTTGATGCGCTCGAAACTCTCTGAGGAGATGACTGAGGAGGCACGGCTCAGGATACGGAACTGTCGCTTGATGGCACTGATGGACAATACGCTGTTGCGGCGCAGGGGATTCAGGAATTGCTCTTCCAACACGTTCTCCAGCTGGTCGGGCTCGGCAATGCGGTTGATCAGTCCCACGTTCAGGGCGTCCTCTGCCTTGATAGGTGTGGCAAGGAAGAACATTTCACGTGCCTTGTTCAGTCCCAATTGGTTGATGAAATGCATGATGCCCGATGCATTGTAGGGGATGCCGATCTTGGCGGGAGTGATGGCGAACGTAGCTGTAGAGGAGCTGATAATCATGTCGCACGACAGGCAGAGGTCGCAGGCGCCGCCCCATACCGTGCCATCCACACAGGCAATGACCGGGATAGCCGTCTCCTGTACCTTTCGCAGCAGTTTCTCCATCGGGACGTCATAGGCCAGCGGGTCGTTCCCGTTCTGTGGCAACTCACGGATGTCGTGTCCCGCACTCCATACGCCTTTCCTACACTGTGCCTTGATGACGATGCCCACACACTCCTGGTCATAGCCATACTGCAGGCTTTCCATTAACTCCTGGCACATCTCTTCGCTTAAGCAATTGAAATGGTCGGCATTCTGCATCTCCACGTAGCAGATGCGCTCTTTGATCACTGCGCTTACTAACTTCATCGTTCTGTGATATTAAGTCATTACAAAGATTCTTCTGGTTTTTCAGTTTCTTCCCCTTTCTTCTTGGGCATTTCCGCCTGCAGTTTCTCAACGGCACCGGTGATGGGGTTGAGGCGCAGGTGGGTGGGATATTTCTTGAAGAGGAAACCGCCACGAAGTTCTGTGAAGCCAAACTGGGCGAGGGGATAGTCGTAGGTGGCCAGCTGTTGGTCTTCCCGATAGAGGGTCAGGCGGGCGAAGCCTGGAATGTTGGTATAGAAGCCGCCGTCTTTCTTGTTCTCGGGGAAGTCGTATTGCTGTTGAGACTGTTGGTGCAGGTCCTCCAAGGTCAGGTAGAAGGGGATGCCGGAGAGGTCGTCTTTGTCGACCAGTCCCTGTTGCCTGCTGATGCGGAAGATGACTTCGCGTTTCATCTCCTTGTCAGGACAGAGGGTGAATGCCTGTTCTGTGGTATCGCACTCAGTGACTCCAATGAAGAGCGACAGCAATGCGTCGTATGTCTTGTCTATCTCGTCAAGCATCAGTTGCAGTTGGGCTCTGTCGGAGGGCATCTCCTCTGCCTCTCCAGTAATCAGCAACTGGCGATGCTCTTTCAGTTCTGCCATCTGGAGTGCTGTCAGTTCTGCCTTTTTCGCCATGCTGCCTGCAGCCAAGGCTTCCTCGCTGAGGTATCTCATCGGGTCGACAGGACGCTTCTTGGCTGCTGCCACAAAGGGCTTGTGGGACTTGACGGTCATCGGTGTGTCGTTGACGGCAAGCAGGACGCCGTCGTCGCTGAGTTTGATTTCCGATGTCGCACTCTTGCCTTTCAGGTTGACGATAAAGCATTTGGAGGTGTCGCGGACTCCCGTCTGACTGAGTTGGAAGTCAATGAGCCGGTGGTTCACTTGTCTTTCCTGACTGATATGCTGGAGATGGAGGTATTTCTCGGCATACTTGGCGAAGAGGCCAGGGGTATAGTCGGTCTTCTCTATCAGGAGATGGAAATGGAAAGCGGTCTTGGGCAGGTAATAGACTGTTCCCTCGGGCACCTTGCCCTCTTGTAATGCAGAAGAGGATACGGGCTGTGACCAGATAGTCACACTCCATAGTAACAATGCAAAGGTGGTAAGGGCTTTCCAGTGTCTCATGACTTATTCCTTCAGTCGTTTGAAAGCGCGTGAGATGTAACGGATGATGTCTTCGGCTATCAGGCTCTCTTCTCCGAGGTCACGTGCCGCCAAGTCGCCAGCCAGTCCGTGCAGGTAGACACCTACGGCGCAGGCGTCAGCAGGCTTGTAGCCTCTGGCCAGGAGTGCCGTGAGGATACCAGTGAGCACGTCGCCGCTACCGGCCGTTGCCATTCCGGCATTGCCTGTCGGGTTGAAGAGCACATGTCCGTCGGGCATGCAGATAGCCGTATAGCGTCCTTTGAGGATAACGTATCCTTGCAGCTGTTCTGCCAGATGGCGTGCCTTGGTCAGTCGCTCATAACTGTCGGCAGAGTGTCCTTCCATGCCGTCGAACTCCTTGACATGAGGTGTCAGGATGATGCCCTTGGGCAATTGCTGGACCCAGGCACGGTGACTGGCAAGAATATTCAGTGCATCAGCATCGGCAACGATAGGACAGGTGGTACGGCGCAGCTGTGCAATCAGCGGAATGGCTGTCGTCTCGCTCTGTCCCAGTCCCGGTCCGATGCCTAATGCGTCAAAGTCTTCAGTGTCTACAGCCTCAGAGAAGATGGTCTCTTCAGGGTCAAACTGTAGTACGGCCTCTGGGACGGAAATCTGCAGAATCTCCCTATTCATCTTGGGAGTATGGACCGTCACCTTTCCGACGCCAGAGCGTAGGCAGGCACGGGTGGCCAGTATGGCTGCTCCTGCCATGCCGTAGCTTCCTGCAATCATCAGGGCATGTCCCATCTGTCCCTTATGGGCAAAGGTGTCACGTCCTATCAATAGCGGGCGTATCTCTGACTCTTCCAAGACGGTATAGTTAGCCTCTATCTTCTCGATGCCCTCCTGACTCAGTCGGATGTCGAGCACTTTCAACTGGCCGATGAACTGCTGGTTCTCGGGGAAGAGGAAGGCGAGCTTTTGTTGCTGGAGGGTCAGTGTGAGGTTGGCGCGGATGATATTGGCACGGACATTATAAGTGTTGTCCTCTGTCATCAGTCCGGAGGGTACGTCAATAGATACGATCTCTGCAGGAGAGGCGTTGATGTATTTTACCAGGGAGGCGAATCCGCCAGCCAACGGCTTGTTGAGGCCGGAGCCGAAAAGTCCGTCGACCACCAGCATGCCTTTTTCAAGACGTGGCGGGTCGAACTCCTGTGTGACTTCAATGAAGTCCTTGGCACGCTTCGATTCGATGAGTCGTTTCTTGTTGGCGGCGCATTCCTCGGCGAGATGTCCACTGATATTGAAGAGATAGGCACTCACATGGTAGTTGAGTTCGCCCAACATACGGGCCACTGCGAGTGCGTCGCCACCATTGTTGCCTGGTCCGGCAAAGACAATAACGGGTACGGAATTGTTCCATCCATCAGTGATGGCGCGCGTCAGTGCCTTGGCGGCACGTTCCATCAAATCGATGCTGGGTATCGGCTCGTGTTCGATGGTGTATCTGTCAAGCTCTTTGATTTGAGCACTGGTGAATATTTTCATTGCAACTGCAAAAATAAGAAAAATATACTAATCCATAGCTATTCTTTGGGGAAAAATTTGTAATTTTGTGGCAAATTAGTAAATAAGGCACTATGAGTATCGTTAAAATCAAGGACAAAACGTTTGAGACTTCTATTTCGGAAGCCGAAATCAAACAGCGTGTGAAAGAGGTGGCACAACAGTTGAGTAAGGACTTGGAGGGTAAGGATCCGCTATTGCTGTGTGTCCTTAACGGCTCGTTTATGTTTGCTGCCGATTTGATTCGTGAGATGACGATTCCTTGTGAGATATCCTTTGTGAAACTTGCCTCCTATGAGGGTGTGGTCTCTACAGGAAAGGTCAAGGAGGTCATTGGGCTGAATGTCGACCTTACGGGTCGTACCGTAGTCATCGTGGAGGATATTGTGGATACAGGTCGTACGATGCGTCAGATGCTGAACTCTCTGTCTTTCCAGAAACCAGCGTCCATCCATATCTGTACGCTGTTCATCAAACCGGAGAAACTGGAGGAGAAACTGGATATCGAGTATGCCGCATTCTCCATTCCCAACGATTTTATTGTGGGTTATGGACTGGACTACGACCAACAGGGTCGTGGACTAAGGGAGATTTTCTCGTTGAAAGAGGATTGATAGCAAAAACTAAATATAATCAGGAAAAGAAATGAAGAATATTGTAATCTTTGGAGCCCCGGGCTCTGGAAAAGGAACACAGAGTGATCTGCTGATTGAGAAATATGGACTGGAGCATATCTCCACCGGTGATGTGCTTCGTGCAGAGATTAAAAAGGGTACTGAACTAGGAAAGACAGCCCAAAGTTATATTGATAAGGGTAATCTGATTCCAGACGAGTTGATGATCAGCATTCTTGCCAGTGTCTACGATGCTTTCGGCAGGGAGCACAAGGGTGTTATCTTCGACGGTTTCCCCCGTACCATCCCACAGGCTGAGGCGTTGAAGAAGATGCTGGAGGAACGTGGCGACAAGGTGGCTGCGATGCTGGAACTGGATGTGCCAGAGGATGAGTTGATGACTCGTCTCATCAAGCGAGGTCAGGAGAGTGGCCGTGCCGACGATAACGAGGAGACCATCAAGAAGCGCCTGGTGGTGTATCACTCACAGACACAGCCGTTGATTGAGTGGTATAAGAAAGAAGGACTGCATCATCATATTAACGGATTGGGTACTTTGGAGCGTATCTTTGGGGATATCCAAAAGGTGGTAGATGGAATCTAATTTCGTAGACTACGTCAAGATACTATGCCGTTCGGGCAAGGGCGGACGGGGATCGATGCATCTCCGTCATGTGAAGTATAATCCAAACGGAGGTCCTGACGGTGGCGACGGTGGCAAGGGGGGAAGCATCATCCTGCGCGGTAACCATAACTACTGGACGTTGCTTCACCTGCGCTATGAGCGCCATATCTTTGCGGAGCATGGTGGTAATGGCGGTCGTGACAAGTGTCATGGAACGGACGGCAAGGACGTGTATATCGATGTGCCTTGCGGTACGGTCGTCTATAATGCCGAGACGGGAAAGTACGTCTGTGACATCACCTACGACGGGCAGGAAATCGTACTGCTGAAAGGCGGTCGTGGCGGACTGGGTAACTTCCAGTTTCGTACTGCCACGAATCAGGCTCCACGTTATGCGCAACCTGGTGAGCCGATGCAGGAGATGACGATTATTCTGGAGTTGAAACTCTTGGCTGATGTCGGACTGGTGGGCTTTCCCAATGCGGGTAAGTCGACGCTGGTGTCTGCCTTGTCGAATGCGCGTCCGAAGATAGCCAATTATCCCTTCACCACGATGGAGCCCAGCTTGGGTATCGTAGGGTATCGTGACAATAAGTCGTTTGTGATGGCTGACATTCCCGGTATCATTGAGGGTGCCAGTGAGGGCAAGGGGTTGGGACTTCGTTTCCTGCGTCACATCGAACGTAATTCCCTGTTGTTGTTTATGGTGCCGGGTGACACCGACGACATCAAGCGGGAGTATGAGATTTTGCTTAACGAGCTTGCCCAGTTTAATCCCGAGTTGTTGGAGAAGCACCGTGTTCTGGCTGTCACAAAGTGCGACCTGTTGGACACAGAACTCATCGAGATGCTGAAAGAGACATTGCCTGACGACCTGCCTGTGGTGTTTATCTCAGCAGTTGCCAATATGGGACTTGACGAACTGAAGGATGTACTGTGGCGTGAACTGAATGCAGAGAGCAATAAGCTGGCTGCCGTGATGGCGGAGGATACCTTGGTGCATCGTGACAAGGATATGTCACGTTTTGCACAGGAACTGGCTGACGAAGGCGAGGATGAGGAGATAGAAGTGGTAGATATAGATACTCTGGACGACCTTGAAGATATTGAATATCTAGATGACCTTGACGAAGAGGATGACTAGGCCACAGCTTACCTATTATGATTTCGGAGAACGGGTGGTGGCTTTCAGTACCACGCGTCATGGTGGATGCAGCACGGGTAACTATGCTGCATTCAATATCAATGCCTATTGTGGCGATGAGACTGTGCATATTGCGGAGAACCGTTGCGCACTTGCCAATCTGTTGGGGATTGACGAGCCTTATATTGTGATGCCCCATCAGGTGCATGGCGTGGAAGTGCGGCGGATTGACGGTCCGCAGCAAGAGGTTATTGAAGGCGTGGATGCCGTGATGACGGATGCCTCTCAGTTGTGTATCGGGGTATCTACCGCTGACTGTATACCTGTCTTGTTATATGACGAGGCGCATCATGCCGTCTGTGCTATCCATGCAGGATGGCGGGGTACGGTGAAGCGAATCGTCCATGCTGCCGTTCAGGCGATGCACGACACTTATGGCACGGAGCCTTCCCAACTGAAAGCTGTGATAGGTCCAGGTATTTCCTTAGAGAGTTTTGAGGTGGGCGATGAAGTTTACCAGCAGTTTGCCGATGCAGGTTTCAATATGCCTGCCATCAGTCATCAATATGTTAAATGGCACATCGACCTTCCGATGTGTAACCGTCTGCAGTTAGAGGAGATGGGCGTCAAGGATATCTGTCTTTCGGGTATCTGTACCTATCTGCAATACCAAGATTATTTCTCTGCCCGCCGTTTAGGCATCAACTCAGGGCGTATCTTCACGGGTATTATGCTCCGATAGTGGGCTATTTCAACCGGATGTTGCCGTTGCGGTCGATAGTGGCTTCGCTATGGGGGACGTCTGTGCTGGTGAGGTTCATCATCTCACGGGCCACACTTTGGTTGGCATCCTTGCGGGGGCCAATGCCTTTCTGCTGAAGGAAAGAGTGAATCTTTCCGTTGAGGAAACGTCCCTGTTTGTCAATCTTAATCTCGACGACGGGAGAGTAGGCGGAGATGCCTGCGAGGCTCATGCCGTAGGGGGTACAGAAATTACCCAGGCTATAGGCGATGAAACGTCCCTTATAGACTTCGGTGGCACGCACGACATGAGGGCCGTGACCATAGACGACGTCTGCTCCGTTGTCTATACAGAAATGGGCAAACTCACGAAGGGAACCGCGATCCTCACCCAGAAAACTCTCGGCACCTTGTGGCAGGTGGTTCTTCGTGCGTCCCTCAGCACCGCCGTGGAAGGAGACGATGATAATGTCCGACTTCTTCTTCAGGTCGTCAATGATGCGTTTTACCGTCTGTAGGTCACGGTGTTTCAGTGTGTATTGGTTATGTCCGAAGGCACACAGGCCGAACTTGATGCCGTTGCGGACTACGACAGCCGACTCTACATGTCCTTTGATACCAGCGAACTTGATACCCTGTTGGGTCAGTTGATTCTCTGTACTGGCGATACCTTCTGCACCAAAGTCGTTGGCATGGTTATTCGCCATACTCAAGAAGTCATAGCCTGCCTCTTTCAAAAGATGGGAGTAGCTAGTGGGGGTACGGAAGGAATAGCTGTTAGGGCCGCTACCCTTCGTGCTCTTGCCTCCGTCCAAGAGCGTACCTTCCAGATTACCTACCGTGATAGTTGCACGCTGAAGGTAAGGTTTTACGTCTTTGAATACTTCTGTGCCGTTTTTGGGAGGCAGTGAGATACCAGGGTAGGTCGTTCCCATCATGATATCACCCGTCATGGCGACGGTAATGGTATCGGAGGTAACAGAAAAGCAGGCTACTGTGTAACCTGCTAATATTGCTGATAGAAAAAGTCTTGCTTTCATTTTTTATTTTGCTACACGACGTACACCGATATAGCGGCGTGTATAATTACCATCAGTAGAGTGGCTGATCTTCACACCGCCCTTGCTGCTGGCGTGGATAAATGTAAAGGAGTCCGTGATGGGGTCATAGTCCATGACGATACCTACATGTCCGACGTTATGACCTGAGTTGGGGCTGGTGAAGAATACCAAGTCGCCAGACTGCATCTCATTACGGCGAATAGGAATGTTACGGGCATACTGGTCACGGGAGGAACAGCCAATGGAGATATTGTTCTGTCCATACACATAACTGGTGAAACCAGAACAGTCGAAGGTGTAGGGACCCTTGCTGCCACTGCGATAACGTGAGCCAATCAGTGAGGTTGCCTGACTGAGGATGTCATCCGTAGAGGCAAAGCTGATATTGGTATCATAGCCGTCAGCATAGAGGAAATCGAAGTTGTCGATCTCTTCATAGACGGTCTCTGTCCTTTGGATTTTCTTTGCTTTCTTTTTCTTGCCCTTTGCCAATGCGACATCCATAGAGGATAGAAGCATCAGTAAGATGCAAAAGATAATTTTCTGTTTCATTTAGACTTTTTTGGTCAACAGCCTCACGCTGTGAAGGGTTGTTGGTTAATTGTATCTGAGGATCTGTCCAGGACGGATCTTTGTGGTTGTCTTGATGTGATTCAACTTACAGATGGCACTTACCGTCATACCGCGCTTGCGGGCAATAGAGGAGATTGTCTCACCCTTTGACACCTTGTGGAAACGGGTGGAGTGGGTCTTGGGAGCCTTGGTCGTTGCAGGCTGTGCAGAAGCATAGGACTGCTGCGGGATGTCCAAATCACCATTGACAGCCTTGCCACCTACGCCACGCAGACGAGTTGCCTCAGCAGACTCACGGTTATAAGTTGACTTGCGGAATACATAATAGTCGTCTACAACATCCTGATTCTTGAAGTCAAACATCAAGGCAGGATTCAAAGCAATACCGCAAAGGCGGGTTTCGAAGTGCAGGTGAGAACCGGTACTACGACCTGTGTTACCGCCTAATCCGATAGGATCACCGGCACGAACTTCCTGCTCTTCTGTAACGAGTTGCTTGGACATATGACCATAGATGGTCTCCAGTCCGTTATAGTGGCGGATGACAACGTACTTGCCATATCCTTTTCCCTCATATCTTACGATACGTACCTTACCACTGAAAGCGGCACGGATAGTGTCACCAATATATACCTTGATGTCCAGACCCTTGTGCTGGCGTCCCCAGCGAGCACCGAAGTTGCTGGTCAGCACACGGCTGGTAGTGGGCATGTGGAAGCCTCTCAGGTCGATACGGAATGTATCAGGTAATACGCTTGCCTTGTGGGCATATCTGTTATTCCAGTCGTTATACAGGTCAGCGGCTGGAGAATCATATCTTTCTGCTTGAATAAGTCTATGGAGAGCCATGCTGTCGACGGCTTTCATCTTACGATCAATAGGGGCTTGACGCGCTAACAAGTCTTGTCCCATCATCGGGAGAGAGAAGGTTGCTGCTACTGTCAGAATTACAATGGTCTTAAGTTTTTTAATAAACATAGATAATTAATTTCTTTCTGTTTGCAAATAGTTCCCTTTCGGAAATAAACGCTGCAAAGGTAATAATTATTTTGTAAACAGCAAAGGAAATACGGTGTGCGTTAACAATAATTGTGTGTTATTTAACACTTTACGTTAAGAAATGGCTGCCCAGTTAATATTTGTTTTCCTTAATTGTTTAAGTCTATTCCACAACATCATGTACTTTTCAGAACAGCATTCCGGATCGTCTTCAATGATTACTCGTGCCTCGTCGCGAGCCATCTGTACGAGTTGTCCGTCACGGGCAATATCTGCTATTTTCAGGTCGAAGGCCATACCGCTCTGTTGGGTGCCTTCCAAGTCACCAGGTCCTCGAAGTTTCAGGTCTGCCTCGGCAATACGGAAGCCGTCGTTGGTCTCACACATGATGTCAATGCGCTTACGGGTGTCTTCGCTCAACTGATGGTTGGTGACCAAGATACAATAGCTCTGATCAGCACCTCTTCCGACTCGTCCGCGTAACTGGTGTAGCTGGCTGAGCCCGAAGCGTTGTGCTTCCATAATGATCATGACGGAGGCATTTGGTACGTTGACTCCTACCTCAATGACTGTAGTGGCTACAAGCATTTGCGTCTCGCCTTTCACGAAACGTTGCATTTCATCTTCCTTGTCCTTGGGTTTCATCTTGCCGTGTACCTTACTCAGGCGGAATTCAGGGAAGACCTGTGTTAACACTTCGAAGCCGTCTTCCAGGTTTTTGAGATCAATTTTCTCACTTTCCTCGATGAGTGGGAAAACGATATAGATCTGTCTGCCTTGTCGTATCTGGTTTCGTATACTGTCATAAAGTGACGGCATGCTGCGGTCGAAGACATGGGTGGTGACCACAGGTTTACGACCTGGTGGCAGTTCATCAATGACACTTACATCCAGATCGCCATAGAGGGTCATGGCAAGGGTACGTGGGATAGGCGTGGCGGTCATCACTAAGACATGAGGAGGATTGATGCTTTTGCTCCATAACTTGGCCCGTTGGGCTACGCCGAAGCGATGCTGCTCATCGACGATGACCATACCAAGACGGGCAAACTGTACTGTGTCCTCGATGACGGCATGGGTACCGACAAGAATCTGTACGCTTCCGTCCAGAAGTCCGTCCAGCACGTCTTGCCGTTTCTTTCCTTTAACGATACCAGTCAATAGTTCCACACGGATGTCCATTCCTTTTAGGAAGTCTTGGATGGTCTGGAGATGTTGTTCCGCAAGGATTTCTGTGGGTGCCATGATGCAGGCCTGATAACCATTGTCCAAAGCGATGAGCATAGCCATCAGTGCGACGAGGGTTTTCCCTGAACCGACATCGCCTTGCAATAGCCGGTTCATTTGCCGCCCACTGGCTGTGTCCTTACGGATTTCACGGATGACCCGTTTCTGTGCCTCTGTCAGTTGGAAGGGCAGGTAATCATGGTAGAAAGTATTGAGGTAGTTGCCTACCTTGGAGAATATATACCCCCTGTATTTGCGACGATGGTCACTGGCATATCTGAGTATGTTGAGTTGAACGTAGAAGAGCTCTTCGAACTTTAATCGGACACGAGCTCGTTCCAGTTCCTTGGTGTCTTGGGGATAGTGAATCTTTCGCAATGCCTCATCACGACTCATGAGGTGCAGGTGACCGGTGATGAAGTCGGGAAGGGTCTCTGGCAGTGGATCTTTGATGACGTCGAGTATCGTCTTGGTGAGTTTCTCGATGGCACGGGAGTTCAGTCCACTCTTCTTCATCTTCTCCGTTGTGTTGTAGTAGGGTTGCATACCCATGGTGGAGAGTTCCAGTTTATCGGCTATGTCGATATCGGGATGAGTGACATTGATGCGACCGTTATAGACATTCGGACGTCCGAAAACCACATATTCTGTTCCTATTTTGTATTGCTGCTTGGCATATTTCCCGCCATTAAACCAGGTAAGGTCCATCACGCGTCCTGTACCGTCAGTGAAGTGGGCAACAACCCGTTCCTTGCGAGCACTCATCTTGAATGTCTCGAAACTGAGGATATGACCCTTAACCTGTACGAAAGGCATGTCACCTGTCAATTCATGGATGTTGTAGAGCCGGCTGCGGTCTACGTGCTTATAGGGATAGTACTGCAATAAGTCGCCATAGGTCTCTATGCCCAGCTCCTGACTGAGCATCTTCCTTCTGTTAGGTCCTACGCCTGGCAGATATTGGATGTCTTGTTGCAGAATATCCGTCATGTTATCAGTGCCTCTGCCACTATCATGTCATAAGGAGTGGTTATCTTGATATTCTCGCGATTTCCCTCCACTAGTGTGATTTTTCGTCCATAGGCTTCGACGACGGAGGCATCGTCAGTGAAGTTGTCGTTATATGGCTGTTTGTTCGCTGCTTTCAGTAGTTGGATATCAAAACACTGGGGAGTCTGTACAAGGCGATAATTCCCACGTGGCTTGGTGCCTTCTTCGATGTGGCGTAATGTCTCCACCACGGGAATGACGGGAATGACAGCCTTGGTGGTTCTTGCCGTCTCGTAGCAGTTGCGGATAACCTCAATGGCAGGGAAAGGACGCACTCCATCGTGAACGCCGACTACACCCTCAGCATCGTCGGGAATCAAGGCGAGGCCATGCTGGACACTGTGAAATCGTGTCTCTCCTCCATCAGTCATCTGATAGTTAACCTTGAAATCATACTCCTTGCATAGCTGCAACCAATAGTCTTGTTGGTCTTTTGGCAATACCAGAATGATTTGCAAATCTTTTGAACAGGCATGAAATCGTTCCAGCGTGCGCATCAAAATAGGGCGCCCACCGATGGGAAGGAACTGTTTGGGTATTTCACCTCCCATACGCAGTCCTTTACCTCCTGCTACGATAATGATATAATCCATGGGTACTATTTCGACTCCATTAAATGCTTGAAACGCATACCTTCCGCAATTTGGTTTGCAGTCTGCGTATCAACAAGTTGTCCTAACAACTCATAGGCAAACGGGAATGCGGCAGCAGGACCTTCTCCTGTGGTGATATTCTTGTCCACGGTGATCAGTCCTCCTGTGTAGGTAGCCTTTGTCAGCATCTCTTCAAAGCCAGGATAACAGGTGGCTCTTCTGTTGTCGAGGATACCTAGTTGAGCCAGGACAACAGCAGGTGCGGCACAAATGGCGGCAACATTCTTTCCTTTCTCTGCCTGTGCTTTGACGGCATCACAGACTTGTTGGTTGTTGTAGAGGTTCGTAGCACCAGGCATTCCGCCAGGCAGGAAAAGTAGGTCGGCATCGCTGACATCCACATCCTCTATTAGCGTATCGGCCATGATACGTACTCCATGAGCAGTTTCTACCATATAGTCACCCATAATACTGACAGTAGTCACATCGATTCCTCCACGACGCCATACGTCAATAGGAATCAGCGCCTCGACATCCTCGAAGCCGTCTGCCAAGAAAACATATACCTTTTTCATATGCTGATTTGTGATTTATTTTAATGCTTGCAGATAACGCTTGATGGTTTCCTGGAGTCCCAGATAAAGGGCATCGCAGATAAGGGCATGCCCGATGCTTACCTCATCCGTCCATGGAATCATTTCATGGAAATAATGAAGGTTCTCCAAAGAGAGATCGTGTCCTGCATTGAGTCCCAGTCCTACTCTCTTTGCCTCCTCGGCAGCAGCGATGAATGGAGCGATGGCAGTCACACGGTCAGCCGCATACCCTGACGCATAAGGCTCTGTATAGAGCTCCACGCGGTCGGCTCCACATGCCTTTGCTCCTTCCACCATTTTGGGATCTGGGTCAACAAAGATGCTAGTACGGATACCAGCTTCTCTGAACGTTTTACAGATGTCCGTCAGGAAAGTCCTGTTCTCTATGGTGTCCCAGCCATGGTTACTAGTTATCTGGTCATGGCCATCAGGCACCAAGGTCACCTGCTTGGGCGTTACTTCCAGCACTAGGCTGACGAAGGAGTCGATGGGATTTCCTTCAATATTGAACTCTGTGGTAATCAGTGGTTTCAAGTCACGTACATCCTGATAGCGGATATGACGCTCATCGGGTCGGGGATGTACGGTGATGCCCTCGGCACCGAACATTTCCACATCACGTGCAACGGCGAGTACGTCGGGGTTATTGCCTCCTCTGGCATTGCGTAAAGTGGCAACTTTGTTGATGTTTACACTTAGTTTAGTCATAGTCATGATTATTTATTTTGCAAAGATAAGAAATATTTTTCACTTTTCACGCTTCACTTTTCACTTTATTTTGTATCTTTGCGATAAAATAGCGACGATATGACCTCAAGAAAACTACGTTTTGCCATTTTCGGCAACATCTATCAGCCCAAGAAGTCGGCCTCTATCCTGAAAATTCTGGCTTGCCTTTCTGGGCGTAAGGCAGATGTGTGTATAGAACGGAATTTCTACAACTTTTTAGTAAATACCCAACACGTAGGCGTTAAGGTGGATAAAGTCTTCGACGGTCCGGACTTTGAGTCTGATTTTGTCATTTCGATGGGAGGTGACGGAACGTTCCTTCGTGCTGCCAGTATGGTGGGTGACAAACAGATTCCTATCTTGGGTATTAACATGGGCCGTCTGGGTTTTCTTGCCGACATCAGTGCCAGTGAGATAGAACATATCATCGATGCTGTCTATGAGGGCGACTATTCCATTGAGACGCGTGCTGCTATAGCTGTGGAGACGGAAGGTACCCCATTGACGGGATATTGTTGTGCGCTCAATGATGTGGCTGTTCTTAAACGCGACAATGCATCGATGATAGCTATTCGTGTCACGGTAAACGGCGATTACCTGACCACCTATCAGGCAGACGGACTGGTCGTCAGCACACCGACGGGTTCTACGGCTTATTCCTTGTCGGTGGGCGGTCCGATTATCGTGCCGGGAACCAGTGTCTTCTCTATTACCGCAGTCGCTCCTCATTCATTGAATATCCGTCCTATTGTAATTCCAGACAATGCAGAGGTCTGTCTGACTGTGGAAAGCCGTTCCCATAATTTCCTTGTCGCCCTCGACGGTCGCTCGGAGAACTGCAAAGAGAACACCCGTCTGACGCTTCGCAAAGCCCCCTATAAAGTGAAGGTCGTGAAGCGCACCGGACAACGCTATTTCCATACGTTGCGCGAGAAGATGATGTGGGGTGCCGATCAGCGTGCCTGATTATTCTTTGGGAAGTTTTAGAACAAAACGACTTCCTCCTTTGTAGGTCGTGTCGAGTAATACGTCACCACCCATCTGACGTGCCACCCGGCGAGCAAGAGGAAGTCCCAGGCCTACTCCTTCCTTATAGGCATCTATCTTATAGAAATGCTCAAAGATTTTTTCCTCTTCTCCTTCTTTGATGCCCTTTCCTGTATCAGAGACACTGAAGCATACCATCTCATTCTCGACATCATCATGGTAGCATGACAACGTGATAAGGCCTTGATTGGTGAATTTGCAGGCGTTGTTCAGTAAGTTGTTGAGAATTTTCTCTACCTCCTGAACATTTGTTTTGATTTTATAATTGTCTTTTAGCCTACTCTCAAAACGGAAATGGTGTTCTTTTTCATTTTTCTCAAAGGGTTGTAGTATCTGTTTGGCAAGTTCGTTACAGCCGACGAGGTCGCTTTTGTCAATATAAAGAACACTCTCCTTTCCGGAAATGTCTAGGATTTCGTTGATAATATTGACTATGCTATTGGTACTGTTTGCAATACGGGTTGCAATTTGTGCCCTTTCTTCCTCGCTTATGTTTGCATCAGGATCACTGATTACCTGAGCAAATCCACTGATGATATTCAGGGGTGTACGTACCTCATGGCTCATGTTCTGGATGAAATTGACTTTCATTCTTTCTGCTTCCTGTGCCTTGTCTCGGGCAACCTTCAACTCTTGGTTTTGTTGTTGTAGTTTTTTGGTGTATTTCCGCTTGTGGCACTGGCAGGCTGCAACAGGCATGAGACAGGCGATGGGAATCAATGCGAGAAAGCTCCATTTCATGCGATTCGAACGTTTGCTGCATTCCTCGTTCTGCATCTCTGCTAAGGCGAGATCGTTAGCAGAACCTACCATTTCCTCACTCATAATGAGATTGTTGACGGAGTCTTTCACTGCTTGATAGCGTTTTTGTGACTTAAATGCATTGATGGTGTCGCCGGCAATTTCATAGATCTCCGTCTGGAATTTATATTGATCGGTTGTGTTGGTCAACAAGTTGGTGAGTCGGATGGCCTCACCGTAATGGTGGTCGGCCACGTTCTTGCAGATTTTTGCGTATTGGTAATAAGTGGTGCTGAAGTCATTACCTAATGACTCTTTCAATTGCATATATTCTTGATAGGATTGCTGCAATGTGTCCCAGTCGCGCATGGCAAAGGCGACAATGACTTTGAAGCCGATAGCGTCGCTGTATTCGTATTTACCATTATTCGCCTTAATGATATCAATGGCACAGTTCAGATGCTTCATTGCCTCCTGAGGCTGTGTGTCCATTTCGATGTTGGCGAGGTCGAAATAGATGTTGATGAGATTGACAGGTTGTGAATGATCTACCTCTTCCAATGCTTTCTCAAAATACTGATGGGCGAGGGTGATGTTACCGCGTAGTGAGTAGATGATGCCTCGCAGATGTGTGGCGCTATAGTATTCATCCTCCGCTTTGCGTTTTTTCATATCATTATGCATCAAGGATGTCTTGCGCATGGCACGATAGAAGTGATTGTGATTGACGTCGTAAAGAATCTCATGCTCCCATCCCTTATAATAGAGATGTGTATTTCCTGCGTTCAGATAATGTTCACGATACTTTTCGGCTGCTATATAGAAAGCTCCTTCATTGTCGGAATTGAAATATTTTCGGACATCATTAAGTAATCGAATACCCGTAGTGTCCTTCCCTTGGTTTTGAGTCAAGGCATGAAGTGTCATGCAAATCAACAAGAGGAAAACAACAATGATAGATAGTCGGTTGATATAAATAGTTTTCATACATGTTTTGGTTTAAAGTGGCGCAAAAGTAATCAATAAATTTGAAATATCTTTACTGTAGGACGGAATAATTTTCCAATGTCGTACGAATTGTTCGACGAAAGCCGTTAGGAATGCTCCCTTTTAAATATATTTAATAAGGTAGAAATGTTAAATTTTGCTTTTTGATGAAAAAAGTCGCGGAAAAGTTTGGTGGGAAAGAATAAAACTACTACTTTTGCAGTGTACTATTAAAGTGGTACACTAATACAGAGTACAACAAGTAATATTCATAAAAGAAAAAGACGTATGATTAACGTACAGAACATCAGTTTTCATTACAAGGGTCAGAAGACACTTGTATTCGATGGCTTCTCACTTCAGTTGGAAGAGAATCGTATCTATGGACTGCTCGGCAAGAACGGAACGGGTAAGTCGACGCTACTTTATCTGCTTTCAGGTATACTTCGTCCCTCTCATGGTAGTGTAAGTTGTGATGGCATTGCAGCACACAAAAGACAACCTGAGATGCTGCGCGACATCTTTCTTGTGACGGAGGAGTTCGAGATGCCTGCCATCTGCCTTTCTGAGTATGTTAAACTCTACAAGCCCTTCTACCCCAATTTCTCTGACGAGATTCTGCAGGGTTGTCTGGCAGATTTCGAACTGCCTGCCGATGTACGCCTGGGTGAACTCTCGATGGGTCAGCGCAAGAAGGCTTATATCGCCTTCGCTATGGCTACCAACACCAAGTACTTGCTGATGGACGAGCCTACCAATGGACTGGACATCCCTTCGAAGTCGCAGTTCCGTAAGGTCATTGCCCAGCACATGACGGAGGAGCGCACCGTAGTCATCTCAACCCATCAGGTTCACGATGTAGAGCAGATGTTGGACCACATCGTGATGCTCGACAGACACAGTGTGTTGCTGAATGCCTCGATGCAGGAGATTCAGGATGCGTACACCTTCGAATACCGTACACCCCAGCAAATGGACGATAGCGTTCTCTATGCTGAGCCTACTCTGCAAGGTAATGCCGTCATCACCCGTCGCCAGGAGGGTGATGCTGAGACGCAGGTGAACCTTGAACTCCTGTTTAACTACAAGACAACCCCAAAAACAGGACCAGTGCTATAAAAGAAACAACGGATTAAACGGATTTAAACGAATTAAGAATTATGAGTACTTTCAATACAACAAGATTCGGTCAGGCACTGAAGTGCCAGTTCCTCGTACTGCGCAAGACGTGGATTCGCCTCTTCGGCATCTTTACCCTCGTCATGTTTATGGCCAACCTGTTCTTCACCCGTGTGCAGGGAATGCAATACGACACCATCATAAGTAGCTTTCCAATGAAGGAGGCTATCACGCGTTATACCTATCATGTACAGAGCACAGTTACCTTCGGCGTCATCTTCTTCTGCTTCTCAATGCTTTTCGGTGCCAGTTTCCTCTTCTCAGGCATGAAGGACACCCGCAAGCGTTCGGCTTTCCTGCTTTGGCCCGTGTCCAATCTGGAGAAATACACCATCAACCTGTTGCTCTCCATTGTCTGGCTGGCTGTCATCACCATTGGTGCCTATCTGTTGGCCGATGCCCTGCGCATGTTCGTTGACTGGCTGACGGGTCGCTTCGTGATTTGGGGCCCTGCCCTGTTTGAAAGAAGTATTCTTGGCCCTGCCCCCGAGGAGCATTGGCAGATGGCATGGATGCTCTTCGCCTGGGTATTCTATATCCACTCGCTCTATATTGTGGGTGGCACCCTGTTCCGTCGCCAGCAGTTCCTGCTGACCAGCTGCACGATAGTTCTTGTCGCCATCTTGCTGACAATGCTTCTAAACCAGATAGACTGGAACAGCATGAACATCGAGTTCATCACGGGCACCTGGGACGAGAAGACCAGTACATATAACCAAACCTTCCATCCCTTCTTCTATATCCTTAACACGGTGGTCACTCTCCTCATTCCCATCCACTACTGGGCTTCGTATAAGCTGTTTACCCGCATGCAGGTGATTAATAATAAATGGTTGAACGTATGAATTTTACAAATGATAAAGCGATATATATCCAGATGGCGGACCGCCTCTGTGATGAGATTCTCGCAGACACCTACAAGGATGACGATCGCATCCCCTCTGTCAGAGAGTATGCTGTCCTACTGGAGGTGAACACCAACACTGCCGTCAAGGCTTATGAAGAGTTGGCTCGTGCGAACATTATATATAATAAGAGGGGACTCGGCTACTTTGTGACGAAAGGAGCGAAGAAGCAGATTCTCAAGGAACGTAAGAAGGAATTCATGAAAGAACGCTTGCCAGAACTCTTCCGACAGATGCAATTGTTAGGTATCACGTTAGAAGATGTTAAAGATGCATATGTTGCAACTTCTGGTGAGGTAACAACGTCAAATGGATAAAACTAAGGTAAAAGTTTATTTTCATGATACATTTAAAAGACATCAACAAAACCTATCAGGGTGCACAGCCGCTCCACGTGCTGAAGGGTATATCCCTTGACATAGCGAAGGGAGAGTTCGTCAGCATCATGGGAGCATCAGGCTCAGGTAAGAGTACCTTATTAAATATATTAGGTATTCTTGACAACTACGACTCAGGTACCTACGAACTCGCAGGTGTTCCCATCTGGAACCTCTCCGAGACCCGTGCTGCCGAATATCGCAACAAAATGATAGGTTTTATCTTCCAGTCGTTTAACTTGATATCATTTAAAACAGCAGTAGAAAATGTTGAGTTGCCACTTTTTTATCAAGGGGTGTCGCGTAAAAAGCGGCACACCCTTGCTCTGGAATATCTGGAACGTCTAGGTCTTCTGGATTGGGCGGAGCATTACCCCAACGAACTCTCTGGTGGACAGCGTCAGCGTGTAGCTATTGCCCGTGCTTTGATTACCAAGCCGCAAATCATCCTTGCCGATGAGCCTACGGGTGCATTGGATTCAAAGACTAGTGTCGAAGTGATGCAGTTGCTGAAGCACCTGAATCAGGATGAGGGTATGACTATCGTTGTGGTGACCCATGAAAGTGGTGTGGCCAACGAGACGAACAAGATTGTGCATATCAAAGACGGTGTGATTGGACAAATCGAAGAGAACTTGAACCACGATGCCTCACCATTCGGCAGTGGCGGACTGATGAAATAGACTAGAGAATCTAGACTGTCTAGAAATACTAGAAGATTATGCGAGATATACTTACAGAAATATGGCAGACAGCACGGCGTAATAAACTGCGCACCACGCTCACAGGTTTCGCTGTGGCGTGGGGTATCTTCATGCTCATCGTCCTTCTGGGTGCCGGTAATGGACTCATCAATGCCAACCTGAAGCAGAGTGAACGTTTCCTCTCTAATTCCATGGTGGTCTTTGGCGGTCAGACAACAAAGGCCTATCAAGGAATGAAGGAGGGCAGGAATATCCGTTTGCAGACGAGGGATATCGATGCAACATCTGGCGAGTTCACGGATCATGTTGACGAAGTAGGGGCACGTTACAGTATCTCTGCTACCATCAGCAACGACCAGGAATATATCAGTACGACAATTCAGGGTGTCTATCCCAACCATACGAAGATAGACAAGATGGAACTGTTGTATGGTCGTTTTGTCAATGATATCGACCAAAAAGGTAAGCGTAAGGTCTTGGTACTGAGTAACAAACAAGCGAAGGAGTTGGAACCCAAAGACTATAAGAAACTGCTGGGACGGTATGTAAAGGTCAATGACTTCATGTTTCAGGTGGTGGGTATTTATAAAGACACGGAGCAGGGTCAGGCAGAGGCTTTCTCCACCTATTCTGCTATCAAGAGTATTTTTGGTGCCAACACGGATGATGCCGGTAATATCGAATTCACGTTCCATGGACTGACAACGGAGACGGAGAATGAAGACTTTGAGACGGATTATCGTCATCGTATCAATGCCAACCATCAGGCTCATCCCGAGGATGAGAGTGCCGTCTGGATGTGGAACCGCTATACGCAGAATCTGCAGATGGAACAGGGCATCGGTATTATTCGCACCGCTCTTTGGATAGTAGGATTGTTTACGTTACTCTCTGGTATCGTGGGTGTCTCGAACATCATGCTCATCACGGTGAAGGAGCGTACCCATGAGTTCGGCATCCGCAAGGCGATAGGTGCCAAACCCTGGGGTATCCTGAAGTTGATTATTATCGAGAGTGTCATCATCACGACATTCTTCGGCTATATTGGAATGATATTGGGCATCTGCACCAATGAGTACATGGATGCCACGATAGGTCATGAGACGGTTGATACGGGTCTCTTCCAGGCAACGATGTTCCTCAACCCGACCGTCGGACTCGATGTGTGTTTCGAGGCCACGATGGTGATGGTCATCGCTGGGACGATAGCAGGACTGATACCTGCCTATAAGGCCAGTCGCATCAGACCTATAGAGGCACTTCGCGCTGACTAGTCGAACTGGTTCAACTAGAAATACTAGATGATTATGAGGATAGATATAGATTCATATAGAGAGATTATCGACACCCTGACTCGTAACAAGTCACGGTCTTTCCTGACAGGCTTCGGTGTGTTCTGGGGTGTCTTTATGCTTATCGCACTGATTGGAGGCGGCAATGGCCTGAAGGAGATGCTTGAGAAGAATTTCGAAGGCTTTGCCCAGAATACCGTGTTTATTTGGGGACAACAGACCTCGAAGGCGTACAAGGGTTTCCGCAAGGGGCGTTGGTGGAGTATGGACTACAATGACATCCACCGTCTGCACCAGCGCGTCCCGGAACTTGATATTGTGGCACCGGTACTCTTCTCTCCTTGGAATAGAGGGACTACGGCCTACTATAGTGACCAGAAGACCACCCCACGCGTACAGGGAACATCGCCCGAATACGCATTGGTGGTAGCCCCCAAGCTCTACTATGGTCGTTATATCAATGAGATGGACATGATAGAGCATCGTAAGGTCTGTGTCATTGGCAAGAAAATCTATAAGGAACTATTCAAAGAGGGTGGGGACCCTTGTGGCAAGAGCATCCGTATTGACTCTACTTACTACGAAGTAATCGGTGTGGACTATGCCTCGGCGAATATGAATATCAACGGACGTGCCGAGGAAAAGGTGACGCTTCCTCTGACGCTGATGCAGCAGATATACAATAGAGGCGACCAGGTGGATATGTTGGTGGCTACGGGACGTGAGGGTGTTGTGATGTCGAGCATCGCAGACCGTATCCGTGAGGCAGTGACCATGGCACATTTCGTGGATCCTACGGATGAACAGGGCGCGATGGTGTTCAATACCGAAGTGCTGTTTCAGATGCTTGACAATCTTTTCAAAGGTGTCAATTTCCTCATCTGGCTTGTAGGACTTGGAACACTGCTGGCAGGCGCCATTGGTGTGTCGAATATCATGATGGTCACTGTGCGTGAACGTACCACGGAGATAGGTATCCGTCGTGCTATCGGTGCCACACCCCGTATGATTCTCTCGCAGATTATCTCCGAGAGTATCGTGCTGACACTGGTGGCAGGAATGAGTGGCATCCTCTTTGGAGTGATGATTCTTCAGATGCTTGAACTGGGTAATACGGAGGATGGTATGGTGACGGCTCACTTCCAAGTAGGCTTCTGGACAGCCATTGCCGCTGCCTTGACGGTGAGTCTGATGGGTGTACTTGCCGGATTGGCTCCTGCGGCACGTGCCATGAGTATCAAACCCGTTGATGCGATGCGAGACGAATAATAGTAAAAAGGTAAAAAACATATAGATATGAAAAAGTACAGAAAACTGATTATTGCAGCATTTATTGCTTTGATTTTCATTGGAACATTTGTGTTCCTGTGGCAGAAGAGCCAACCCAAGGAAGTGGTGTATAGCGAGTTCACCCCTGAGATGAACGAGGTGAAGAAGACCACTATCATCACTGGTAAGATTGAGCCTCGCAACGAGGTGAATGTGAAACCCCAGATCAGCGGTATCATCACCGAACTGTTGAAGGAACCAGGCGACTATGTGCAGGAAGGTGAGATTATTGCCAAGGTGAAGGTCATCCCGGATATGGCACAGCTTTCATCTGCAGAGAGTCGTGTACGTCTGGCTAATGTGAATCTCAAACAGGCGTCGGTTGACTATGAACGCGAGAAGAACCTCTACGATCAGCAGTTGGTGTCTGCTGACGAGTTCGACAAGATCCGACAGAAGTTGGACCAGGCCAAGGAAGAGGTGGCTGCTTCGCAGGATGCCTTGCAGGTCGTTCGCGATGGTGTGTCAAAGTCGAATGCCAGTGCATCGTCCACCCTCGTCCGTTCCACCATCAGCGGCGTCATCCTGGATATCCCTGTGAAGGTAGGTAACTCCGTGATTCTCTCGAACACCTTTAACGATGGTACGACGATTGCGAGTGTCGCCAACATGAACGACCTCATCTTCCGTGGTAATATCGACGAGACGGAGGTAGGACAGCTTTATAGCGGTATGCCTATGAAGATTATCATAGGTGCCCTGCAGGACCTGACGTTCGATGCCTCGCTGGAATATATCTCTCCGAAGGCTGTAGAGAACAATGGTGCCAACCAGTTTGAGATCAAGGCTGCCGTCAAGGTGGCAGAAGACGATAAGTTGCGCTCAGGTTATTCTGCCAATGCGGAGATCGTACTGGCTCAGGCACAGAAGACTTTGACGATTCCTGAGAGTGCTATCGAGTTTTCTGGCGACTCCACTTTTGTGTATGTGATAAAAGGTAATGGGAGTAAGAAGACCTACGAGCGTCGTCAGGTCACGACGGGACTCAGCGATGGTGTGAATATCGAGATTAAGAAGGGACTGACCACCAAGGATAAGGTGCGTGGTCCAGAGATCATAGCAGACGATGATAAAAAGTAAACAGCCATGAGGAAGAGATTATTTTTAGGAACTATAGCTACTTTAGTCACTATACTATCAGCAATACAGCCAGCTTCCGCCCAGCAAGCGTGGACGCTCCGCCAGTGTACGGAATATGCCGTCAGCAATAACCTGCAGATCAAGCAGAGAGGCAATCAGTGTCGTCAGCGTGAGTTGCAGCTCTCGACGGCCAGGAACAGTCGTCTTCCTAATTTGAGCGGCACTGTGGGGGAGAGCTTTTCCTTCGGACGTGGTCTGACGATGGACAATACCTATACCAATCGCAGCACGAGTTCTACGTCATTCAGCCTGGGAACGAGTGTTCCCTTGTTTACGGGATTTCAGATTCCAAACAACATCAAACTCAGCCAGTTGAATCTGGAGGCTGCCACACAGGACTTGGAGAAGGCGAAGAACGATATCCGTATGCAGGTGGCAAGGGCTTTTGTACAGATTCTCTATGATATGGAGATTGCCGATGTGGCAGTGCGACAGATAGAGATTGACTCCATGCAGGTTGTCCGTTTGGAGCGATTCCTGGAGAACGGAAAGGCGAGTGGGGCAGAGGTCTCGCAGCAGAAAGCCACATTGGCCCAGAGTCAGTTGACAGCGACGCAGGCACAGAACAACCTCCATTTGTCTTTGCTTACCTTGTCGCAGTTGTTGGAGTTGCCGACACCAGAAGGGTTCTCTGTCGTTCGTCCGGCTATTAAGGATCATCCGGATTATCTTGGAAATCCTGATCAGATATTTCAGGAAGCCCTTCTCTTCAAACCTGAAGTAAGGGCGGAGCAGTTGCGCCTGAATGCTACGGAGAAGAGTATCAAGATTGCGCAGGCGGCGCTATATCCCACGCTCACGTTGAGTGGTGGTTTGCAGACGAACTACTACAAGGTAAGTGAAATGCCTGCGGATAATTTCTCCACGCAAATCAGGAATAACTTCTCGCAGTATATCAGCTTGAACCTGAATATCCCCATCTTCAACCGTTTCTCGACACGTAATAGTATCCGTTCCGCACGTATCGACCGCGAGAATCAGCAGTTGCAGCTCGACAACGTGAAGAAGTCGCTCTATAAGGAGATTCAACAGGTCTATTATAATGCGGTGGCGGCACATGCCAAATATGAGAGCAGTGAGGTGGCACGCCAGTCGAGTGCGGATGCTTTCCGTCTGGCTCAGGCGAAATACGAGAATGGCAAGGCGAATATCACGGAGTTCAACGAGGCCAAGGTCCGTTATCTGAAAGCGGAGAGTGACCTGGTACAGGCTCGTTACGAATATTTATATCAGAACAGCCTTCTCGATTTCTATCGGGGAAAGGAATTGGACTTCTAGTTGTTTCCCATGATGACGTTGACAATCTTCACGATATCCGTCACATTGATGTCTCCGTCATTAGTCATGTCTGCAGCAGTTTTGTTGAAGTTTGCTGGCTCGTTTCCCATGATATAGTTTACGACAGCCACGACGTCGGTTACATTCACTGTTCCGTCGCTATTGGCATCGCCGGCAGGCAGGAAGTTCTTCAGTTCGTAGAGGGCCGCATAAGGCTTCCCCGTATTGTGGTTGTAAAGGGCTGCATTCCACCATTTGTCTGTGACGCTCTTGTTGCCGTTGTCCTCGGGCCACCACCAGAAGAGTCCCTTGACGCTACTGTGACTGTTTAGTTTCGTAATCAGGTCGGCAGTGAATTGGCGCTGGCCTTCCTCGGTGTAAGGATATGTCGCTGTATAATCAAAACCGTCCTCTTTACCATCATTATTCTTGTCTTCTAAAGTCCAAGCGTAGCTGTAGCCTGTCTCAACTATCATGATGTCCTTGCCATAGTTCTTGTTCTCCAGGGCTGTCAGTGCATTCTCCATTGTTGTCAGATTGCCGTGATGAGCAGGATAGTAACTCAGTCCGATAATGTCGTAGTCAATGCCTGCATTCTTCATGCGGTCGAAGTAGTCTGTTAGCACGTTAGTCTTGGGTGTACGTTCGCTATGGATGATTATCTTTGCGTCTGGACATTCCTCACGACAAGCTTGACCAGCTTTCTTCAGCAGATTGAAGAAACGAGTCCAATAGGCTTCAGAAGAGTTTGTGTAACAGCGATTGACCTGATTGTTGCCTACAGCAGCTTTTGTGCCCCACAGCATTCCATAGCTGATCTCGTTACCAGTCTGAATGAAGTCAGGGGTGGCACCAGCAGCCTTCAGTTTTGTGAGACAGTCTTTGGTATATTCGTAAATTTTTTCGTAAAGTTGTTCGTCAGTCAGATCCTTCCACGCATTGGGCGTCCATTGCTTGCTAGGGTCTGCCCACGTGTCGCTATAGTGGAAGTCGAGCATCAACTTCATTCCTGCATCCTTGATGCGCTTGCCTAATGCCATAACATACTCCAAATCCTGACAAACGGCCTTATCATTGTCCTGCGTTGGGTCGACAAACAAACGGACGCGCATGGCATTCATACCTTCATGCTTGAAGAAGGCAATGACGTCACTAATGGTATTGCCGTCCTTGTCTTTATAGACCACGCCTGCCTCTTCGTATTTCGTCAGCATGGAAATATCACCTCCCACATATTTATACTTATTTTGTGCTGAGGCTGCCAAACCCAACGTGGCTATTGTCAGTAGTAGTAATAGTTTCTTCATTTTATTAGTAGTTTTGCATTTTCCTTCTCACCTCTTACCTCTCACCTCTTACCTCTTACCTCTCACCTCTCACCTCTTATGTCTATTGGCCCGTTGCTCACGGTATTTGGCTTTCTGTCGTGCAGAGCCGCTACCGTGAGCACCAGTGATGTATTTCTTCTTCTTCGCCTTGGTCTTGACTTTGTCGTCCTCCTTATGGGGTCCACCGCCACGACCAAACGAGATGCCATTCTCCAGAATACTCTGAAAATCGTCTTCTTTCATAATGCTTAATGCTTAATTCTTAATGCTTAATTACTATTTTGCGAAGTTTTGATGATTTTCATTAACATTTTAATGAGTTCCCTGCAATCCTCCAATAGACTTTCTGCCTGTTGATTGGTAATATAATTAGTGTCTCTTAATAATTCAATCCAATATTCAGTTTCACTGGCTTCTTTGAGGGAAATACTCATTTTCGCGGTAAAATCAGCCTTCGTAAACCCACGTATAGCTTCTTTAATATTAGCACCAATGCTTGTACCGCTACGCATTAATTGTCTTCCTATAGAAGAATCATGTTTTTCCTCATAAAGAAATTTATACAGGTTCACACAACGTATAGCGAATGCATAGCTTTTTGCTGCAATGATATTATCTTCTTTTGCTTTCATTTCATTAAGCATTAAGCATTATGCATTAAGCATTAAATTAGTGGTGGAACAACCTTACACCAGTGAATGCCATAGCAATGCCGTATTTGTCGCACGTCATGATAACGTGGTCATCGCGGACGGAGCCGCCAGCCTGGGCGATGAATTCCACACCACTCTTATGGGCACGCTCGATGTTATCGCCGAAGGGGAAGAAAGCATCAGAACCCAGTGCCACTTTCGTGTTCTTGGCAATCCACTCTTTCTTCTCAGCCATCGTCAGCACAGCGGGCTGTTCTGTGAAGAACTGCTGCCAGGCACCATCACGCAATACGTCGTCGTGTTCATCTTCTGAGATATACACATCGATGGTGTTGTCTCTGTCCGCACGACGGATACCCTCTTTGAAGGGCAACGACATCACTTTCGGATGCTGGCGCAACCACCAGATGTCGGCCTTGTTGCCTGCCAGACGAGTACAGTGGATACGGCTCTGCTGACCAGCACCGATGCCAATGGCCTGTCCGTCCTTGACGTAGCAGACACTGTTCGACTGCGTATATTTCAGGGTGATGAGGGCGATAATCAGGTCACGCTTTGCCTCTGCCGTGAAAGTCTTGTTCTGTGTGGGGATGTTTTCAAACAAGGCGGGGGCGTCCAGTTTGATTTCGTTGCGTCCCTGTTCGAAAGTAATGCCAAAGCACTGCTTCGTCTCAATGGGTTCAGGCTTGTACGTGGGATCAATCTTAATGACGTTATACGTGCCTTTGCGCTTGTCTTTCAATATCTCAATGGCCTCGGCAGTATAGTCAGGTGCAATGACACCATCGCTCACCTCACGCTTCAGCAACAGGGCTGTCGTGGCATCGCAAGTGTCACTCAGTGCTACGAAGTCACCATAGCTCGACATGCGGTCTGCACCTCTTGCCCTGGCGTATGCACAGGCAATGGGTGAGTCGTCGAGTCCCTGAATGTCATCCACAAAGTATATCTTCTTCAGCGTATCGCTCAGGGGCAGTCCCACAGCGGCACCTGCAGGCGACACATGCTTGAACGAGGCAGCGGCAGGCAGTCCCGTGGCAGCCTTCAGCTCCTTCACCAGTTGCCAGGCGTTAAAGGCATCCAGGAAGTTGATATAGCCAGGACGACCGTTAATCACTTCGATAGGTAACTCTCCCTCTTTCATGAAGATGCGTGAGGGCTTTTGATTCGGATTACATCCGTACTTCAGTTGTAGTTCTTTCATTGCTTCTATATTTTATGCTGCAAAGTTACGAAAAGTTGAGAGCAGAACAAAATAAATTCATTTATTTTTTTTGCCGAGACGGAGTAACTTCGCCATCTTGATGGCAAAGGTACAAAAAGTCCTTTCGCCCTTCAGGTCACTTCATGTATTGAATCGCCAGCATCGTCAGGTCGTCGCTCTGCTCGGCATCACCCACGAACCGTTGTACCGTCTCAGTCATCTCCTCAATGAGCTGCTGAGGCTGGTGGCGGTTCTCAGACAGCATGCGCTTGGCGACATTCCAGATACGCAGGTCGCCAAACTGTGCATGATGACTGTCCTCAGCCTCGTTCAGACCGTCGGTGAAGAGGAAAATGGTAGTCTGCGGGTCGATGGACACCTCCTGTTGTGTAAACTTGAAGTCTGCTATGACGCCGATGGGCAGATTGGCATCGCACGGCAGCGCACCCACGTCGCGGCCTACCAGCAGTGGAGCGTTGTGGCCGCCATTGCAGTAGCGCAGCAGACCCGTCTGCAGGTCGAGTACACCGATAAATACGGTGACGAACATATTCGTCTCGTTGCCTTCCAGCATCGCATTGTTCAGCGTTCGCATAATCTCCGACGGAATCGCTACATGGGCGGAGATGTTGCGGAACAGCGAACGCGTGACGGCCATGAACAACGAGGCAGGTACACCCTTGCCTGACACGTCGCCAATACAGAAGAACAGTTTCTCGTCGCGGATGTAGAAGTCGAAGAGGTCGCCGCCGACACCCTTTGCCGCCTTCAGCGAACCGTAGATGTCGATGTCGTGGCGCTCTGGGTAGGGCGGGAACGTCTTGGGCAGCATCGATATCTGGATGTCGTGGGCAATTTTCAGCTCACTCTCCATCGATGCCTTCTGCGCTGTGGTGGCACGCAGCTCTTCCGTGTAGTTCACCAACGAACGCTGCATGTTCTCGAACGAGTCGCGCAAACGGTGTATCTCGTCGTGGCTGTCAATGGCAGGCAACGCCGTCTGGAAGTTACCCTTCGCCACCTCGTCGGCCGATGCCGCCAACAGTGTGAGTGGGTTGACATCACGCTTGATAGATCGGCGGCCGGAGAAATAGACGACCAGCATACCTATCAGGATGAACGCAATGGCGATACCTGCGGCGAAATAGCCAATGAGACGGATATAGAACGTGGGTACCGCGAAGGAAATCATCCAGTCGGTGTATTTCACTGCCTGCGAGCAGACAAGAACCTCTTCTCCGTCGATGACCATTTTGTCTTCCCGCCTGTCGTTGAAGGTCAGGTGGCCCCTGTTTTTGTCGGGACCTTTGGTGATGTATGGCTGAATGGTTTTATTGACGATGCGCTTGGCGTCCGGGTGCACCATGATGGTACCCGCGCTGTCCGTCATGTAGTAGTATATCTGGAAGGATGCGTCCCATTCTTTGGATTTTTCAGAATAATGAGTATCCATAGGCTGAATCTTCTCGTTCAGCCACATGAGCGGCAGGTCCACACCCAGTACGGCCACCGCCTTCTGGCTCTTGTCGCGAATGGGCAACAAGTACGACACCAATGGTGTCCGCGCACTGTCGTTGTCGAAGAATGGCTTCGACCAGTAGCCTTTTTCGCTGGCAATGGCATTCTTGAACCACTCGTCCTTCACATAGTCGTTACCCTGGTCGCAGGCGTTCTGAAACTCGATGATGGTAGTGCTGTCGCGCCGCGTGGCGTAGGGAGCGAACAGGCGTCCCTTCTGGGGGTAGTAGTTCTCGATGAAGTAGAGGCCGCAGCTGCGCATGTATGGGTTTAGCTTCACCATCCTGTTGATGATGTCATGCATACGGTCGGGGTTCGTCAGGTCATCCTCTATGAATGCCGCCGTATTGTTGGACGCCATGTAGAGATCGGATGCGATGCGCCTTACCTCCTCCTTCTCTCCCTTCAATATACGGTCGCTGATGCCCGCTACGCCCAAGGCCACGATACCGTAGGTCATCCAGAAAAGCAGGAACACGGGGATAATCATGATGAGGAACATCCTGATCATGATGCGCCACGTCAGGCGTTTGGCAAACGAACGTGAGTAGCCTGTGATTGTTTTATTCTTGAAAAAAAGCTGCATAATAACACAAATATGATGGCAAAGGTACACTTTTTATCTTACCTTTGCAAGTAAATCATACAATAATCCCCATTTTTGGTAAGAATTTGCTTACCTTTGCACAAAGCAAACATTAAACAATAAAGATGCATGAAAAGATTTGCGTTTAAGATGTACCTGAAACCAGGTTGCGAGAAGGAGTACGAGAAACGTCATGCTGCCATATGGCCTGAGCTCGTGAAAATGATTAAGGACGGCGGTGTGAGCAACTACAGTATCTTTTGGGACAAGCACACCAACATCCTGTTTGGCTATCAGGAGTGTTCTGGTCAGGGCAACTCACAGGATACGGACAACGTAGATCCCATTACCCAGAAATGGTGGGACATGATGGCTGACATTATGGAGGTCAACCCCGACAATTCGCCTGTAACAGTCCCTGTTCAGGAGGTCTTTCACATGGATTAGATAACCTCGGGTGTGAAAAGCAAAGAAGCCTGAGCGTCATGCCCAGGCCCCTTGTCTTACCTCTCACCTCTTTCACTGGCGAAGCCAGATTATTCACTTTTCACTCCATTCCCGAGCAAAGCTCGCCTACCCGTAGCCTTTCCCTTTTCCCTTAGAAGTTGCCACCCAACTTCGATAGACGGTGCCAACTGTTCACGCCCTAGGGCATTCAGTCCACACTCCACACTCGCCATCGCCAGCACGATGTCACACCACACCGCCTTCGTCTCCTCCTTCATCGGAGGCAGCAGCGTGTGAGGGCCGATACCTGTCAACTGACTCACCGTTTGTATGTACGCCCTCACGTTGTTCTCCGACTCCGGCGCCCAGCGACGGATGATCATACTCAGCGTCACGCAGCGGTGCTTGTGGTAATACGTCCTCAGCAGTTTGAGTGCTGCTCGGCAGCCGTAACCCATTGTTTCAAACTGGGCGAAGTTCCGGTCTGTACTTGGTTTTATCTCACCCTGCCAAGTGATATTGGCACTTTTGATAATGTTCAGCGGATTATTGTTCCGCAATCCTCTTGCTTGTTTCATAACTTTTTTAATTTTCAATTTTTAATTCTTCAATTCTTAAATGTCCAAAGTGAGTAAGTTGTAACTGAGTAACCTTATGGTAATTCACTCACCACCTTCTTATATACACCATACTTCACCACCTCAATCACTCCATCGTTGCGGAATCGGATGATGGCACGCGAAGCGGCTTGCTGAGAGCATCCGAAGCAATCCATAAATTGCTGCGTCTTGAACTCCTCGGGAAGTTTTCGGAAACACTCGCTGTAGCGGGTGCTGCGCTTCCTGACTACGAACTCCTTGTTCTGGTCGGCAAAATAGTTGAATGCCATCTCGCCGAAGAAGAACTGCTGGCACTTGTATTGGATTTCCATTGCCAGACGACACAAACGTTTGTCCCTGTCATCCATCGTCAGCGTCTTAGACTCCTGCCACTCATCCCAATGGCGCATCAGGATGAAGGGTAACGAAATGCCAATACCATAATAAGGTATGCGTTTCAGCAGCGTTCTATCCGCTTTATCACCATTGAACTCCGCAATCTCCAAATGGCTCGACTGCCAGTCGAAGGTCTCATCATTCAGCGGTTCGATGGGTATTTCACCCTCCACCTTATCCAGACGATAGGCCCACTCACGCAGTGCTTCATTGGAATTGGGGTCTACCTGCTGATGGCGCTGAGCCATACCCTTGTCGGGCAGCGGAATCACCGCCAGTCGGGTGCTCATACCTGTACCAAAGTTCCTTTGGTTTACCTTCCTGTGCAGGGCATATGGTGTACCGGTATAGATGAAGTTCCAAAAGACGTTGAACATACCCGTCACCGATTCCTGGTTGGCATACATCTGACCATCCTCCTCATTGTGAAACGCTTTCAGTTCCAGGATTTCGCGGTCTTTCCAGTCGCCACCTTTATTGTTCTTGGTGACATTATCCAACTCAGCATCAAACGAGAACATATGCAGGTTCAACTTCCTGCCTTGGATACTTTCCACCGCCGCCTGCATATGGCGGATAAATTCACCCGTTGCCGTTCTTGCAGGGTGCACACGAATGCCCACTACAGGGCGTTTCAACGCCTCGCCCTTCTGTGCTTTCGTCGATGTGGTTCGCTCTGTCCTGCCGTCCTTATACCTATTAACAGCATCTATCAGGCATTGGTCAGCCTGAATCATCGGGTCGGCAATCTTCTTGTAGAACTTCTCCACAATATTCTTACCGGCACCTGGGTCACCGATGATAAACACGCAGTAATTCAGGCGGCGAATGATTTCCGGCTCATACCAGAAGTGGTAGTAAGCCCTTGTCATCAAAGTGCCGAACAAGGCCGCACTCGAGAACCACACCGCAGGCAGCTTATGCGGATGCACATTCAGAAACAGCTCCTTCAGACAGGGATAATATTCTGCCATCTCCTGCAACTCCTCAGCCCACTTGTCCAAAGGAAGAGCGTCATAGACGTCTTCCTTTGAATTGACAATTGATAATTGAGAATTGACAATTGAGTCATTCGACGTAGCACCTGCAGTTTTCAGGGCATCTTTCATTCTTTTGGGTATGCCTTTCAGGAATTCGTAGCCCTGGGCACTCTTCACCGTCTGCGCCACATCCTCGTTGCGTTCCTTGACGATATCCTGCACAAAAGGAGTCTGCCTTAGAATCTGCTCTATCAGCTTCGGATCGTTATCCGTGATATACCGCAGGTGGTCTGCCAGCACCAGCGAGGTGCGGTGTCTGTCGCCCTGCTCCACCTTCTTGTCACCCAGCCAAGCCTCCACAATCTTGCTATAGGGAACGCCGTGATATTCAAGTTGAGAGTTGAGAGTTGAGAGTTGAAAGTTTTCAGGGGCGGTAGCAAATTTTTCGTCTTCACTCAACAACCCGTCTTCACTCTTCACTTTTACCTCTTCACTTTTAAGAGTAGGCTGCGACTTTCCTTCGTGGTACGCCTCGTTGTACTTCTCGCCAAACTCCGGATTATCGTAGTCGATGATGCGTTCATCCAGCAAAATAATATCTTCACTCGTAGTCAGGAATGCCCCGCGACTGCCATCCTTGCAGCTCTCGTCAGGGTTCAATCCCAGTTTTTGAGAGAACACGATCTGGTTGTCTATCAGGTTGCCTACGTTGGCATCTGCCATAAAGACCACCTTCAATCCATGCCCCGATGGTGTAACGAACACAAAGAGGATACGAGCCTTATCCTCGTCACTCAGTTTATTGTAGGCTTCTTCCCAAATCTCCCGCAAAGACTTTTTTTCGTCTTCGTTTTCGTTTTGGCTTTTCTCATCCACATGGTCAAAGTCGATGACGCACAATCCGTTCAGTCGGCAGTATTTCTGATTTCTCCACCGACCCCTACGTGTGGTTTTCTCGCCAGTCTGCTTATTCTCGAACGTCTTGTCCGACTCATCATACGTAGCAATGAAAATCACAAACGGCAGGCCCTTTTTCTTATTGTCGTAGGCATTCTTGTCGCCCCGAGCCAGTGCCTCGCGAGCCTCCTTCACTTTTCTGGAAGTTTCAGGCGCCGTGATAAGCGCCCGAAACTGTTCCTTAGTAACTACTTCTGTTGGCAGACCGAAGCTTCGTTGAAAGCTAAACATTTGTCAATCTTACTTATTAAAGTGTACATATCTCTCCTTGTGTCTATCAGTCCTTTAGCCTCGAAGGTGAGCCAAACCATAACCTTCTGTTCCTCTGCCGCAAGCTTCACCTTCACGCTGTCCTCGTTCAGCAGGAACTCACCCTCCGGCATCGGCGGCTCCTTAATCTCCATGTCCTTTATCAGCTTATCCAGCTCCTTTCGGAAGAAGGCAGCCTTGTCAGGCACATCCTCAGGACACTTCAACTCTACACACGTCAGCGGACTCTTACCCGAGGTGATATACCGCTTCGACTTACCCACCTTCTTCACGTCCTTCTGACTGGGCTCGCCCTGAGCCTGTGGGTCAACCTCTATCGAACCATCATCATAGATTCTGGTGTTCGACTTATACGATCGCTGTAACTTCTTCATAATTGTCAATTATCTAATCGTTTCTTTAGTACGCTTGCCTTAGCAAGAATTCTCAATTCTCAATTCTCAATTATCAATTCTCAATTCTCAATTATCAATTAGATTAGATTTATCTTATCGATGTAGATCGTCGTAGCCTGCATAGCCTCGCCAGTCTGTTGAGAGTTCCACTCACGCACCACCATCGAGCACTGTACCTTGTACAGATACTGAGGATCATACTTCGGGCAGTTCACAGCCCGCTCTCCGGTAATCTCACCGAGGAAGGTGTTCAAACCATCCGTCAACTTCAGGGTCACAGAGTTAATCACTTTCTGGTCACCCGTCTTTTTGTCCATGTACTGGCGTGTAGCCAATGGACTCTGATTCAGAATTCTTACTGTTGCTTCCATTTTTAAACAGTTTTTGAATTTTCAACCTCTTCCTTTATCATGCGTTGTCCTTTTTCCGTCCAAACCGGATAAACGATTTCTATCAGTTCACCGGTCTTCTTGTATCGAAAGCAGCTGCGGTACTTCTCATACCCTTGCTCCTGATATTTCAGGGTGAGTCGCAACTCCCGATGTTTTCGGCTGAGCACCTTGTTCTCAATGAGAATATCGTGCATGTCAGTCACGGGGATGCCGATTTCCCGTGCCAGTTCAGAGGATGTCATGCAGTCTTCGGTTCCTGCATTACGTTGCTTCATCATGTTGCAGACAAACTCCGAGTTCATCTGCATCGTCATTTTTTCTTTTGTTGTCATTGCTAAATCCTTTCTTTATTTCATTAATAATGTATGTGCGTAGGAAAACTGCCGTGTCATCACGACAAAGCAGTTTTGTTTTGGCAGTCCGCTGACCGCCGTGAGTGTAAACTTTCCAACTCAAAACAATGAAAAACAAATACTAGGAAAAAACACTTTATGAATAACCAATCGAACAACATGTCAAAGATCGCATTAGCGAGTGAAGAGCCGAACTTGTTTGAGCTCTTCCGAGCGCCTAAGATTTTCGAGGCAAAGCCTCAAAGAGTACCTTTGAGGGATGAGATTTTCCCTTTCGGCACGACAAAGTTACGATGCTTTTTTCAAACAATATGGGGATAATATATACGAAAAGCCCTCATTATCAGGCGATAACGAGAGCAACGAGAAAGAAAGAGAAAGAAAGAGATTTTGCAACGAGATAAACGAGAAGCCGAACTACCCGTTTATCCGTTATAAGGCATCGAATCTCCTAAATCTCTACCAATATTTTCACAGATGGATTTATCAGGATGGTCATCACCCCACTTCTTATATCCTTCCCTTGAAATTCGATTAAGACGGTTATGTTTGTCGGTAACAGCACTCACAATTTTTTTGAGTTCCTCTTCATCTGCCACCTCAAGCAAGCCCCATGCTATGAGAGCCCTTACAAATGCTTTATGAGAGTTTCGCCTATTGAGCTGTTTATGGTCAAACAACACAATCTCTATCAGGGCAAGGTTGGCGTAGGAGCCTTTATAGTAGTCTCGAATAATATCTGCTACTTTCAACTTAACAAAATCGTAGGTGAATTTGAAACAATTAGCCACCTCGCTTTCAGGAACAATAAGTTTGGCAGAAGTAGGCTTCATTTCTTCCACTACTACGGCATCCTCTGATTGTTTCTGTGGCTCCATACCAGTTTCTTCCACACTCGACTTTTCACCCATGTGGATATGTTGTTCCTTGATGGTTGGCTGATAGTTCAGTATCCAAGCCGCCTGGTTGTATGTCGTCTGCTCGCATTTGTTCTCTTCCTTAATCATTTCTCTATACGTTTTGTCGTTTGCTGTCCTATAGTGGGCATTCCCACGTTCTGTGTCTGTATCTGCGGCTTGTAGTTGCCTGCGTTGATAATAGTCACTCCCTCCTCAACGCCATTCTTCAGCGTCTTGTTCAGGTCTGCTATCGCACCTGTAACTGTATCTGAAGGTTTGTATACCCTGCCCTCTATCCAGGCATCCAGCTCCTCCTCAGCATCGCTGCGCCCCAGATTATGCAGAATCTGGCGGATCACATCCATACTGTCTTTGTCGTGTTTGTATAGAATCTTAGCCTCAGCCACCATACGCCTAACGAAGTCATCCTCTGTCTTAACTGATTTTAGACGCGCGTTTACTTCTTCTAACTCCTTGATACGCTTATCGCGACTTGCGATTTCTTCTTGAAAGGATACGAGTTCCCACCAGCCTTTCTTTCCTTCAGTTCGACGAAAATTCTTCGGATGGTTAATCAGCTCTGTACAAATACTATTGTAGGGAGTAGCGCCCTTAAATACGACTATCTCTTGAACTTTCATACAAAGGAGTTTCAAAGGAGCTCTTCCTCCCAATTCGGTCAACACTTTTATACAAGCCTCATTAATCGTCATTTTGCATTATCTTTAAATCGTACACGCAAAATTAATAAAAAAGAAATAATTACCATGGAGACCAGCATTCGATTACATTTTTTTTCATGGAATTTAACTATTTCGTGATAAACTTGTAGGGGGTCTTACAGAAAATGATTACCTTTGCACTATGATTTCAGATAGCCAGTTTGTAGTAGATGAGATATATGGTGAGCGCTTGCTTATAAGCGAGATGGCTGACCAAACAGAACTCGCCGACAACATTCGGGTGGCGAGAGTCCTGCTCCGTTGTTTTGAGAACATGTATATTCGTATCAATGAACATCTACTTATTATAGGTCATAAGAATCCTGAATACACTATTAATGGAAAACTTGGCGATAGGAAAGGTGTTGAAAGTGAAAATGGTATCAAGTCTGCATTTCGCAAGGCCAAACAGCAAGGATGTAAGGTAGTGGTCCTCGATTTCGACATGCATTTATCAGAGAGTGTTTTGAAGACAAAGAAGATTGTATCCGGTCTTTTAGGTCGCCATGAAGACTTCACTCAAGGCTCACTTGACGAATGTTATGTCGTGCACAATAGTAAAGCTGTCGTGGTAAAGTCGGAAGCATTTGAAGCTCCAGACAAAGAGTCAATTAAGCAGATTATCAATGAAGTGATAGAAGAACTGAGGACATAACCTTGTGGGCTATGTCCTCATATGATGGTCAGAAAGGTCCAGCTTGAATATTGTTATGAAAACAATTGTTTCGCGCCCTCTGACGACATTCTGACGTTGCAAAGATAGGAAAAGTTTCTGAAACCTCCAAATTTTTTGCCAACTTTTTACCCCATTGGCTTAATAGTAGAATCGACAAATTGGATTTCATCGTCCGTTAGCCCATATTTTGCATAGAGTTCTTCGTCAGTCCAAACACGGGTGAAGTCTTGGATAGGAACAAGATCAAAAGTCCTTGCTGATACATCTGGAGAAACAATTGTAACTTGGCAAAGTATTCTAAAGAACTTTGTTTTGAGGTATGTTAAACAATTCTTGGCGAGTAATTCATCATTAAACGAGGCGACAACCACGTATGATTCTGTGACAACAGACCCAGGCTCGGAAATGAATGTTTGTACTTCACGCAACACTTGACCATTATCTTCTTCTGGAACAGATGTGCTTCTTGAGGTTACAACTTTCCACTCATCTATGAATTCTGCATTTTTAGTTATTTCTTCCCTTGAGACATAGCCAAATCCATCTTTTTCCTTTTTTGTATATAATTTGATTTCTCCACTTTTTCTGAACTCCATAAAATTTGTCCTAAATCCAAAGGGCTTCTGAGAAAAAGATAATGTTGACATCTTTGGCTCGCCAATAGCAGATACCTTATAGATAATACTTCGTATAATATTATCCCTAATAAGAAAATCTAATCCAAATTCTTTCTTCGGACGCAACTGAGGTAAAACAGTTGTCTTAGGCATATTTGTTATTTCCAACTTGTTATCGTTGTATGTTGAATCCCATAATATATAGCAAACACCTCCACCAATTCTAATACCAGGAAAACAATCACCACCGTTTCTAAAATCAAACATCTTTGCGAAATGATTATCTGTCAACATGCTCTCACGAAAAGCATCAAGCCCTCTACCGCTTACGCACCAACGTGATGGCATAATCATAGAAATATACCTTGGTTTGATATATCTTGCAACGTTTACGAAGTGTTGATAGACAGGCATCGCACTTGCATTATTTCCACCATCAAGTTCTTGATACGGTGGATTTCCTACTATTGCGTCTAATTTCATATTCGTATTATCGTTTATTTTCCAGAAATGCTTGCCATCACGGAAGGTATTGATGACAGCCTCTGGGCGTTCTGAAATGTTTTGGATTAAGTCTTTGTAATACTGGGCATTCACGCGGACAGAGCGGAAACCAGCAAGGGTTCGTTTGGTGATGCTACGAGCCATCGGGGTCTTACAGACCACGAGGATATTTTCCTCAATGGTTGCATCCCAAAGACTTTTGGCAAAGCCGATTCCGACCTCTCCGTATTTCAGCTTGGCCTCTTCTACGCGACACCTATATATATTGTAGGCCACATACAGCGGATATAGACCGCTCTTTGAGTTGATTTCCAGCACGTGGGAATCAGGCCGGAACACTTTTTTCGTTACCTCCCCTTGACTGATATAGCGAGGCACAGACAGGGGCTGTTTGTATTTCTCATCATAGAAGCACCAACCTCCGAGACAATCACTCATGTGCATATTCACCACTCGCCAAGGAGTCAAAACGGTTTCCTTATCTGGATTGCGGAAAGTGTTGAAGATGGCTGAGATTCGCTCAATCCGTTCTTCGATGGTAAACTTATCAGCAGCACGGGCCATCTCACGGATGCGTTTTCCTGCCTCACGGAAGACATCTGGATCGTAGTATTTCTTGAACTTCTCAAACTTCTCCTTGTCAACACCTTTTGGCATAAATTCTTCCCATGACTGATCGTCTATCAGCGAAGCAAAATTGTTGATGGTAATCTCTTCATCTTCATTCATCAGCTCTGCACCATATATCAACAGAGGCATACGAATAGAGATGCCTCGCAAAATGCTGATGGCATTCTTACGCTGATTGCTCATAGCTTTCAGTTCGTCGAGTCGTGCTTGTTCCTCAGGTGTCAGGTCTTTCTTCTTTTTCTTCTCCAGTTTCTCCTTCTCTTCGTATTGCTCTTTGGTAAAACCTTGGTTGTTGACATCAATGTCATCAGTCTTAGCCATTGCCTTCGTGGTGCCAATGGTTTTCCTCAAATCATCAAAGTCTTTCAACTCTACATCTGTCAACTTCAGCAACTCGTCATTATAGAGTGCTCCATCCTCAAAACCACACTGAACAACCTTTTCTATCTGGGCTTTCTTCAGCTGGCTCATCATCTTGTTTACATCGTAAGGCTTCATCTGCGAACCGTCAATGCTGATGATAGGACAGAAATTTAGGAAGTCCCCAAGAATCCGTCTGTCTTCCTCCGTCTGCTTGCCAGCCTTGGCTGAGACTTTTGCTGTTTCTGCCAACACTCTCAAAGTTCTATCGGGGGCAAAGTCGAAGGCATAGCATTGTTCTTTCATGCGTCCGTGACTGGTAAAGGGAGTCTGTACACGGAAGATGGTCTGCATATACTGGGCAGCAGAAGTGCTGAAAGAACCTGCCATCATAAATACTGCCGTCCATGGTTTGATGCTGACACCCGTAGTCAAACGTCCACAACTCAAAGTGATGGTATAGGTCTCGTCTGGGTCTTCACCAATGGCTTTGTTCACCATCTTTAAAGCCTCGGCATTTTCCTCGTCCTCGTCACCATTGCCCGCTACATTGACTATCTGGAACATACCGAACACTGGATGTGTTTTTAACTTAGCACTCAATGCACGAGCCGCTTTCACACCAGGAACCAGCCACAACGTATGACGGAAGATACGGCGGAACGTGTCGTTGCTATATGGATAGAGGCTGTCTCTATCTTCTTTGCAAAGCAACGTGAGAAAACGGTCAACATCCGTGTCATGAACAAAGGTTTCGTCATCCTTGGTGCGGAAGAATTCTCGGAAGTTGAAAGCTTTCTCATCCTCCATATACTCACTCATCAGATTACCCAAATCGTAAGTATAGATATTGATGGCTGGCAACGAAGCGTATGGATTAGGTTCGTAAGGATTATCCACAGCCCATTCCTGTTTGGCTTTTTGTTCCATCACATAGTCCCAAGTGAATATCTCTTCTTCCGAGTAGTCGTCGAAGAGGTTGAAAGGCGTGCCTGACAACTGAAGCACCTTGGTATTATCTTTGATGAGCTCTTTCAGTACGTTCTGACCTAACTCCGTCTTGGTTCCCTCATGAGCCTCATCAACGATAACAAAGTCCCAAGAGGTCTTGAATATCTCATTATTCTTGTCGAACTTGCCGCCTACCTGTTCCGAACCTCTGAGGTCTTGCATGGACGCAAAATAGACGTACTTACCGCCAGACTTTATTTGTCTTTCTAGAACATGGAATTCCTCACCGTTGTCTCTTGAGCCATAGTGATAATCCTTGCGGTCGTAGAATATCTTGCCGAAATCCTCAAACCAGCCTTTATCTACTACAGGACGATGGGTTAATATTAAGGTACGCACAAACACCTCTTCCTTCACGACTTGAAGGGCAGAGAGTGTCTTGCCGAATCGCATCTTGGCATTCCACAGCATCTGATTGCCTTTCTTGAAGCGCTTGCGAGTCTTGTCAATAGCCTCCTGTTGTTCGGGACGGAAGATAATAGGTGACAGTCCTTTAGTGATTTCTGATGGATGCAGACTCGTCTCTCCCTTTTTCACGGCACTAATGGCTTTTTTTACGGTTTCCAGGTCACAGCAGTACCACTCGTCAGCACCAGTCACACCATCGAATTGTTTGCGTTTGATACCACTTCGTTCCAACACCTTATGCACCTGTTTGTCGTTAAAGGTCATAATCATGCCGCTACGCACAAAGATGCTGATTTCCGTATAGAGTAACTGATAGGCAATACCGGCAGTCTTGGTATACTGGCGTATGCGTTTGTGGGCCGCATCTTGCAGTGACTCCGCATTGTTGAAGAGATCGCTGCCGTCATCTTCATCGATGGTGGTTTCACCTATCTTCAGGCAGTCACTATGCCGTTCGTCATTGATGGCGAAAACATAGATTAGTTTGGATTTCAGTGAGGATTCAAATGTAGCCATAGGCTCTTATTTCATGAGGTCTATAAATCGGATTTTCTTCTTGTCATTAGCCCAGTCGCGAATCAAGCAGTAAGTACCATTGTGGCGTCGCAGGTCTTCTTGCAGACAACCCTTGCAATTAACTATTCGCTCTTCTTCGCCAAATAAGGTCTGTATCTTCTCAGTTACACCATTGCTGCAACTGTCAGGGATGACACCTTTCAGGCCATCCATTTGCCATAGGTTCCACGAAACGATATAAGCTATGTAGTTGATAGATTTGAGAAGTGGAGCTTTGCCGAACTTAGCCTGATAGTACTCAATGAAGGTCCAAAGCAAAGCTTCGCGAGCCAATAGCAGGTTGTCGCCCTGCCACTCAAAACCATAGATGTGTTTGTATGCCGTCTGTGCCCAATCCAGCCAGTCGCCGCTGGTTTCTGTATTCTCGCTGACTACCCTTAGTTTCCTGTCAAGTAGTCCGATTCTCTCTTGTAGTGGGATAGGTTCACCTGTTGTTGCATCGTACCGGCTCACAAGATAGGGAGCCTCACCGCAGGTCATCTCCAAACGGGTAGCTCGCACATAGTCCTTCCATGTTTTGTTTTCAGGAAATGTGATCTTGTCTGGATTGGCTTTCCAAGTATGGTTTGTGGTGTCTTCCGTATTAAAGACATCCTTCCTGCCAAACCATGCTTCATCCACCAGATTGTTCTGGGCATTGCATACCCATGAGGGCGTGAACACCTCTGCCATATCCTTGGCCCTGTCCGTCTGTTCTGCTTTCGATTTTAGCACACGAGGACGAATCACCATCCCATGCTCACCTGTAATCAGTTCAGGCAGGATCTCAGAATGGTAATCATACTCTGAGCCGAGCGCTTCATAGTCATGCGTCGCCCAGAAGATATTTTTGCCTGTGGTATGGTCGCGCAGCAGTGTATCAAGCACCTCTGCCGACAATGCCAACAAGTCATCCTCCCTGATGTCGATACAGGCAGGATTTTCGTCTTTATTGGACATTCTTTGCGCTTATAGCTAATGGCAAAAGCACTTATCGGAATCTTTGGGTCATATATTTTCAAGACCTCTATACATACAAAAAGCGTGTCCGCTCTTACCTGATATAGAGGCCCTGAGATTGCCCAACTGATTGATAAGTGACGTCCACGCTTATAAACGCGAACAATCACAATTATCATTAAATCAGTTTTGAATAAGAAATTTCTCAGGTTTCTATATCATCCTAATAACTGCTCATGTCGTTATTGTCTTACCCACTAAAATCGCACCGGCACCTCCACTGAGGCTCTTCACTTGTTCTGCCGTAGCAGCGCCCTAAGAAAGATTTCTTGCCAATGGCAAGCGCCGTGTCACGACGATTAGCCAGTACTTGATTGCAAAAATAGCAAAGATTTTCGATAATACCAAGAATCCGGCTTGATTTTTTAATTGATGTCAGCGGTACTAGCCCCTGCATTCACTTACCCACTTACCCACTTACCCAGTTATGACAGGAAGGGTTTTTATTCTATGAAGTCAACATCTTTGAAGGAGGGGGTTATCCCTGCATTATAGCCGCCCCTTATCAAGGGGCTCTAAAGGTACAAAATAAAGAGATAATAGCTTTATTATTATATATATTATAATATATATAATAATAAGATTCCATAGTCAACTTTTTCAGGAAATGTTGACTTCGTCGAGCTTTCCCTTGTCATGGCTGAATTGAAGCGAGATTCTTTCAGCTCATTTGACTTACGGGAAACCTTCCTGTCATAGGTGGGTAAGTGGGTAAGTGGGTAACTTGACCCGATGGAAGAGGCGAGATTTTCTGAAAAAAAGTTGCTAAAAAGCTTGCACATATCAGGAAAATTTCGTACCTTTGCAACATAGT
>JAEEXI010000025.1 GCA_016291495.1 Prevotella sp. | reverse complement strand
AGCGAATCGCCTTTGATAGTCTCAGACCGCGCGGTTTATTTGGCTAAAAATAGTTAATTATGATGCAACTAATTGAAAATCAGTATAGAAATCTCGTTAACCAAGTTTTCAACGAGGATGAGTATTAGGAAGAAGCAAGCGATGTAACATCTGCTACATCGCTTGTTTTTATTTTTTTAGCTATTAACCGAAACAAGATGAAGACGGACATACAGATTGCACGGGAATGTGAGCTGAAGCCGATTGGCGACATTGCTGCACAGTTGGGAATTGCTCCAGAGGACATAGAGCCCTATGGACGTTATATGGCGAAGGTGCCGGTATCACTCATTGACGAGAAGAACGTCAAGAAGAGCAGACTGATTCTGGTGACGGCTATCAGTCCGACGAAGGCTGGCATTGGTAAGACCACTGTCAGCATTGGTCTGACGTTGGGCTTGAACAAGATTGGCAAGAAGGCTGCCGTGGCCCTGCGTGAACCGTCGTTAGGTCCGTGTTTCGGTATCAAGGGTGGTGCTGCCGGTGGTGGCTATGCTCAGGTGCTGCCGATGGAGAAAATCAATTTGCACTTCACGGGCGACTTTCATGCCGTGACTTCCGCACATAATACCATCAGCGCGCTGTTGGATAACTATATCTACCAGCACCGTAAGGAAGGTTTTTCTTTGCGTGAGATCTACTGGAAGCGCGTGCTCGACGTGAACGACCGGGCGCTGCGTAACGTGGTGACGGGTCTGAGAGGTGACGGTGTGGTGAATGAGACAGGCTTCGACATCACCCCCGCCTCGGAACTGATGGCCATCCTTTGTCTGGCGACGAGTGAGGAAGACCTGCAACGACGCATCGAGAACATCGTGCTGGGCGTCACCTCCGACGGCAAGTTGTTTAAGGTGAAAGACCTCGGCGTGGCCGGAGCCATCACCGTGCTGCTCAGGGATGCTCTGAACCCGAACCTCGTGCAGACGACAGAGCACACACCCGCCTTCATCCACGGCGGACCGTTTGCCAACATCGCCCACGGCTGTTCGAGTGTGGTGGCCACGAAGATGGCCATGAGCTACAGCGACTATGTGGTGACAGAGGCTGGTTTCGGTGCTGACCTCGGCGCAGAGAAGTTCTTCGATATCAAGTGCCGCAAGGCCGGACTGCAACCGCGACTGGTGGTCATCGTTGCCACCACGCAGGGTCTGAAGATGCACGGCGGCGTGGATCTCGACCACATCAAAGAACCGAACGCCAAGGGACTGACCGAGGGTCTGAAGAACCTGAACCGCCACATCCGCAACATGCAAGGTTTCGGACAGCCAGTGGTAGTGACCCTCAACCGCCACGATACGGACCTGGAGGAGGAAATCGCCATTGTGCGCAAGAACTGTGAGGACTTGCAGGTGGGCTTTGCCGTCAACGAAGCCTTCCTGAAGGGTGGCGAGGGTGCCATTGAACTGGCGCAGACCGTGGTTGAGACCATCGATAAGCAGCAACCCCTGCCCATCCGCTTCACTTATAAGGAGACTGACCGTCTGGAGGACAAGATAGAGAAGGTGTGCAAGAGTATCTACGGTGCATCGGCCGTGGAATACGGTAAGACAGTGACGAAGAAGCTGGAATCGCTGCGCAAATCGTTTACCGACGAAGACGGCGCCATTGCCCGTTATCCCGTCTGCATTGCCAAGACGCAGTTCTCCTTCTCGGCCGACTCCACCCGTTATGGTTCGCCAGAGGGATTTACCATCCGCATCCGCGACGTCATCCTGAACTGCGGCTCGGAGATGATCGTGGCCATTGCCGGTGACATGCTCCGTATGCCGGGACTGCCCAAGAGTCCGCAGGCCGAGCGCATCACTATCGTGAATGGCGAGATAGAAGGACTCTCCTGATGCCTCGTTTACAATAATCTAAGTATTTGAGCGTTATATATTCGTGAAAAAATGTTTTCTGATAGTAACGCTGCAAGTATTTGCCGTCTATGTGATGGCTCAGCAAGAAGCTTCTTTTGCCCATTATTGGGCAATGGAGCCTTCTTTTAATCCTGCGGCAGCCGGAAAGGAATCGAAAATCAATGTGGTGGGTGCCTATAACATGACACTTGCCGGATATGAGCATAATCCCCGTACGATGTATCTGGCTGCGGATATGCCCTTGCGTTTTCTGGGGGCTTTCCACGGTGTGGGTATTCAGTTGATGAACGATGAGATAGGTCTGTTTTCCCATAAGCGTATCATGTTACAATATGCCTTTAAACAACGGCTTCTTGGCGGTACGTTAAGTATAGGGTTGCAAGGCGGTATGTTGAGTGAGGGTTTTAAGGGCTCGGAGATAGAACTGCCAGAAAATCCTGACGACCCCGCTTTTGTGACGGCCGACGTGAACGGTACGGCTATGGATCTGAGTGCGGGACTGTATTACCAGCGTAAAAACTGGTATGTGGGTTTTTCTGCTCTCCATCTTACTGCTCCCGAGGTAGAACTTGGCGAAAAGTCTATTTTTGAGGTAAGTAGGATGTTTTATTTGACGGGTGGATACAATATTCGGCTGAGGAATCCGTTCTTAACAATACACCCCACTGTGTTGGCACGTACTGATGGCACAGCCTATCGGGTGGATATCACGGCGAGGGTGAAGTATACGCATGACCGCAAGATGCTCTATGGTGGTGTGGGGTATAGTCCCACCAATTCCGTAACAGCGATGATAGGCGGTAACTTTCATGGAATCTGTTTAGGATATAGCTATGAGATGTTTACTGCAGGGTCGGGATTAGGAAACGGTTGCCATGAGTTGTTTGTGGGTTATCAGACGGAGCTTAACTTTTATAAGAAAGGACGCAACCGTCATCAGAGTGTAAGAATATTATAAGCAAGAATATGAAAAAGACGATTAGTATATTAGTCTGCATCTGTGCAATGATGTTGCTTTCGGGTTGTTTCGGCTCGAAACTTTCCTCCATGAAGGGTGGTGAGGTGACAGGTGCAAGTGGTCGTGCATTCAGTGAGCCGACTCCTTATGGCATGACACAGATTAGACGGGGTCATGTGAAGATGGGAATAGAACAGCAAGACAGTCTGTGGGGTAAGCCCATGCCTGTCCGTGACATCTCCGTTGAGAGTTTCTGGATGGACGAGCATGAGGTGACCAACTCCATGTATCGTCAGTTTGTGAACTATGTGCGTGACTCTATCCTTCGTGAGCGTCTTGCCGACCCCAACTATGGTGGTGATGAGAGTTACAAGATAGAGGAGGACAAGTATGGCGAGCCCGTTACTCCACATCTGAACTGGAAGAAACCCCTGCCTCGTAAGCCTAATGAGGATGAGCAGCGTGCCTTTGAGAGTCTTTATACCTATAATCCTGTTACAGGAGAGAAGATGATTGACTGGCACCAGCTGAACTACCGCTATGAGATATACGATTACACAGAGGCTGCCAAGCGCAAGTACCGTATCAATCCTCAGGAGCGTATCCTCAATACCGATGTCCGTGCCAATGCCAACGAGCAGATATGGATATCGAAGGATACCGCATATATCGATGACGAGGGAAGGATTGTCCGTCAGACCATCAACCGTCAGTATACGGGTCCGTGGGATTTCCTGAATACCTATATCGTCAATGTCTATCCAGATACGACCTGTTGGGTGAACGATTTCCCCAATGCGGAGAACGAGGGCTATATGCGCTATTATTTTTCCAGTGCAGCCTATAACGACTATCCAGTGGTAGGTGTGACATGGGAACAGGCAAATGCTTTCTGTGCATGGCGTACAGAGTACCTGTTGAAGGGACTTGGTGGCGCTGCCCGTTACGTACAGCGTTATCGTCTGCCGACAGAGGCAGAATGGGAATATGCCGCCCGTGGCAAGGATCAGAATGAATTCCCATGGGAAAACAAAGATGTGGCATCTGGTAATGGATGCTTCTATGCCAACTTCAAGCCGGATAAGGGTAATTATACCAAAGACGGTAACCTGATTACCAGCAGGGTGGGTATCTATGCCTCGAACACGAATGGCCTGTATGACATGGCTGGTAATGTGGCAGAGTGGACAAGTACAATCTATACGGAGGCTGGTGTGGAATCGATGAACGACATCAATCCGCAGTTGAAGTATAATGCCGCTCTGGAAGACCCATACCGCTTGAAGAAGAAGAGTGTGAGGGGCGGTTCCTGGAAAGATCCGGAATCGTTTATCCGTTCTGCCTGGCGTTCTTATGAGTATCAGAACCAGCCTCGCAGTTACATTGGTTTCCGTTGTGTGCGCAGCATGGCCAACACCACGAGTGATAAAGTCAAGAGTAAGAATTCAAAACGTAGCAAGAAATGACAGTATACAGCAAACTGAATATCATCTATAAGTTACAGAAGTGGATGGACAGTGTTCCTGGCCAGACCTTCCTGAATTATGCTTATAGCTGGGGTGCCTCTATCGTAATCTTGGGAACCCTGTTTAAACTGACCCATTTGCCAGGTGCCAATTTCTTCCTTTATTTAGGTATGGGCACGGAGGTCATTGTGTTCTTCCTTTCTGCCTTTGATCGTCCATTTGACAAGACGGCAGATGGTATGGATCTCGATATCCATCCAGGAGAAGAGAATGAGCCTGTAGTCACTGTGAATGGCGAAGCTCCTCGTGCAGCCATTGCAGGCACGGGAGGTGGTACTGTCATTATCAATGGTGGTGGCGTAGTTGGTGGCGGTTCTGCTGTCGGCTCTGCCGTAGGCAATGGTGAAGAGGCTGCCCGTTGGGAACGTGGTTCTGTCAACATTGGCGGCGGTGGCGTAGTCGGTGGCGGTTCAGAAGGGTCCTTCACGACAGGTGCTCCTGCTGGTGTGGCTGAGGCTACGGGTAACTATATCGATGAACTGAATGAGCTGACAGAGGTGCTCAAGAAGGTGAGTGAGCAGAGCAAGCGTCTCACAGCCGACTCCGAGGAGATGGAGAACCTTAACCGTACGCTGACGGGTATCAGTCGTGTCTATGAGATGCAGTTGAAGAGCGCCAGCTCCCAGATGGGTACCATTGACGAGATTAATGAACAGACCCGTCATATGGCGCGTCAGATAGCAGAGTTGAATGCCATCTATGCCCGCATGATTGAGGCGATGCAAATTAAAGGTCAGATGTAAGAAGTAAGAGGTTAGAAATGGCTATTAAGAAAAGACCGGTTTCTCCGCGCCAGAAGATGATCAATCTGATGTATGTCGTCCTCATGGCGTTGCTTGCCTTGAACGTCTCAACAGAGGTGCTCAACGGTTTCTCCTTGGTGGAGGAGAGCCTGAAGCGCACCACGCTCAATGCGACGAAAGAGAATCTCGCTATCTATGATGATTTTGCCGTGCAGATGAAGAAGAATCCTCAAAAGGTGAAGCAGTGGTATGACAAGTCGCAAAAGGTCAAGGAGATGAGCAACAAACTCTATAACCTGGCAGATGAGTTGAAACTTGCTATCGTGAAGGAGGCTGACGGTGAGGATGGCGATGTACGTAATATTCGTAACAAGGAAGATCTGGAGGCAGCTGCTCAGGTGATGCTATCTCCCAACAAAGGAAGAGGCAAGGAGTTGTATGATGCCATCAATGCATATCGTTCAGCGATGCTGGGAATGGTGACAGACTATAAGCAGAAGAAACTGATTGCCTCCAATCTTACCACGGAGATTCCAAAAGATGCTCAGGCGATGGGAAAGAACTGGCAGGAATATATGTTCGAGGCAATGCCTACTGCTGCTGCAGTGACCTTGCTGAGTAAGTTACAGAATGACGTGCGTTATGCGGAGGGTGCAGTGTTGCACACCTTGGTGTCCAATATCGATGTGAAAGATATCCGTGTCAATGCGCTGAACGCTTTTGTGATTCCCAATGCACAGACCGTCGTCCGTGGTGATAAGTTCTCCGCACGTATTGTAATGGCTGCCGTAGATACTACACAGGCTCCTCAGATATTCATAGGCGGTAAGGAGATGGACCTGCCTGACGGACTCTATGAGACGATTGCTGGACGTACAGGTGACTTCACCCTTGAAGGTTATATCCAGGTACAGAATGGTAATGGTGATCTGATCAAGCGTGAGTTCTCACAAAAATACTCTGTAGTGGATCCTTCCGCAACAGTAAGTGCCGATTTGATGAACGTGCTTTATGCAGGTTATAGTAATCCGCTAAGCATTAGTGTGCCTGGGGTCCCTGTCACCAAGATTCAGGCTTCGATGAGCGGAGGTACCCTGCAGCCTGTAGGACCAGGTAAGTATATTGCCCGTCCGTCGACTCCAGGAAAGGATGTGACAATAACAGTGACCTCCACCAATACAGGTCGTGCGCAACAGATGGGTACCTTTACGTTCCGTGTCCGTCGCCTGCCAGATCCGACACCATATATTGTCGTGAAGGATGAGAATGGCGCAGACCGTTTCAAAGGAGGCGGTTTGTCGAAGGTGCAGTTGACAGCGGCTGATGGCATTGGTGCTGCCATTGATGACGGCATCTTGGATGTTCCATTCCATGTTCAGAGTTTTGAGACGGTGTTCTTTGACAACATGGGTAATGCCGTTCCAATGGTTAGTGACGGTGCTCATTTCTCTGCCCGTCAGAAAGAAACTTTCCGCAAGTTACAGCGTAACCGTCGTTTCTATATATCCAGAGTTACGGCGACAGGTCCTGACGGTTCTGCCCGTAAGTTGAATGCATCGATGGAAGTAATAGTGAAATAATAAAGAGTGAAGAAAATATGAAGAGAGTATTGTTCTTATTGATGATAACGCTGATGGCTGGCTCTGCAATAGCACAGCCAAAAGCACGTCGCCAGCAACAAGCCCAGAAACAACAACAGCAACAGGCAACCACTCAGAATCAAGGTATTAGCCAGCGTGCCCGCCTGATGTATCCTACCTCATTGGATATGCCAGAGGATGTCGTCTGGCGTCGCGACCTGTATCGTGAGATAAATCTGGAAGATGAGGCCAATTCGGGACTCTACTATCCCGTGGAGCCCATTGACAAGCAGATGAACCTCTTTACCTATGTCTTCAAGCTTGCCTTGAACAATTACATCCCCATCTACGAGTATCGTCTTGACGGCAATGAGTCGTTCAGCGACTCTTCCAAGGTGGCAGTAAAGACGCTGTTGGATAATTATCACATCTTTTATGAGACACGTGATGGTAAGTTGCGTGTGGAAAACAGCGATATCCCTTCTGCAGAGGTGAAGATGTACTATCTAAAGGAATCGGCCTATTACGACCAGTCGAACGCTCAGTTCCGCAGAAAGGTGATGGCACTTTGTCCTGTCATGATGCGTGAGGACGACTTCGGTGGTGAGGCAGCTAAGTATCCGCTGTTCTGGGTGAAGTATACAGACTTGGAGCCATTCTTGAGTCGTCAGAGCGTCCAGGCATCGAATTTGAACAATGCCGCTACGATGACCTTGGAGGATTATTTCACGATGAACAGTTACAAGGGAAAGATCTACAAAGCTGGAAACCGTATGGGACAGACAGCATCTCGACCCCAGTTTGGCGAGTTTAATGCTGCTGATGTCAATGAGGCTGCCAAGAAAGAACAGGAGAAGATTGAGAAGGAATTGCAGGCCTTTGAACGTGGTATGTTTGGACATACACCACAGCGTGACTCGCTGGATTCTATTGCCAAGATACAGCCGGAAAATGAGAAGGTTTCCAAGAAGAAGAGCTCACGAAGCAGTCGTCGTGACCGTACGGTGAAGACGAAGAAGAGTAAGACCTCCAAGGAAGGAAACTCTTCCTCATCGGCACGCATTACGGTACGTCGTCAACGGCATTAATGCGGAAAAGCGTTAAAAAATTTGCAAATATCAGATAATTTATTTATCTTTGCAGCAGGATAATTGTTAAAGTAAGTATTATGAAAAAGATATTGACTATTGTTGCTATAGCTTGCATCGCATTTGCTATTCCAGCTCAAGCTCAGGTGAAGTTTGGGTTGAAGGGCGGTCTTAATCTGACTAATTTGTCAGTAGACGGTATTAATAATGCTTTTTCCAACAAATCAGGTTTCTATATCGGTCCTACTGTAAAGTTCACTCTTCCTGTAGTAGGGTTGAGTATTGACGGTGCAGCCCTTTATGACCAGCGTAACGCTAAAATTAAGGGAACAGACGAGACCATCAAGTTACAGTCAATCCAAATTCCCGTCAATGTACGTTATGGAGTTGGTTTGAGCAGCGTGGTCAATGTGTTTGCCTTTGCCGGTCCTCAGTTCGGCTTTAATATCGGAGACAAGAGTAAGATATTGAGTGAGATGGCAGGATGGTCTTTGAAGAGCAGCAATATCAGTGGTAATGTAGGTATTGGTGCAACAGTGTTCAGTAAGTTGCAGATTACAGCCAACTATAATTTCCAGTTGAGTAAGTCTGGTGAGGTTGAGTACATCAACGAGAATGGTGACCTTGCTACAGGCAAGATGAAGTTCAACTCTTGGCAGTTGGGTCTTGGTTATTATTTCTAATTGAAAGTAATTACCTGTTAAAATACCAAGAGGCATTCCTGCTGATGTAGGGATGCCTCTTATGGTTCAAATGAAATACGCAGATCTCATATTACCCGTACCCTTGCAAGGGACATTCACCTATGCAGTGCCTGATGCGATGCAGGCATCGGTAAAGGTTGGTATGCGCGTCTTGGTAACCTTTGGACGTAGCAAGACGTATATAGGTATTGTGGACAAACTGCATCATGAGCCGCCAAAAGGCTACGAGGTAAAACCTATTAGTCAGTTGGTAGATGCCGCACCTATCGTCACAGAGCAGCAGTTGAGGTTGTGGCATTGGATAGCCGACTATTATCTCTCGCCTATAGGAGAGGTCTACAAGGCAGCCCTTCCCGGAGGATTGAAGGCGGAAGACGGTTATCGCCCTAAGATGGAGATGTATATCCGTTTAACGGAGACTTATCGGAATGAGCCTGCATTGCATGTCGCCTTGAACGTCTTGGGAAGAGCTCCCAAGCAGTTGGAGGCTTTCACAGAATATCTTGCGTTGTCGGGATGGGACCAGTTAGAAGCGGATAAACAGATAGAGCCGGCCGAGATTACGCGTGAGGAGCTCATGAATGCCAGTCAGGCTTCGTCCACAACCTTGCAGCAATTGGAGAAGCGAGGGATGCTGGAGACCTACGAGGTCGAGGTTGGCCGACTGAATCATGGTGGAGCGTATCATCCTGAACTTATCAAGAAGCTCAATGAGGCGCAGCAGACGGCTTATAACCAAATCCTGATGTCGATGATGAAGAAGCCTGTCACATTGTTGCATGGTGTGACAAGCAGCGGTAAGACAGAAATATACATTCATCTTATCCAAAGGGCTTTAGATCGAAAAGAGCAGGTGCTCTACCTGTTGCCTGAGATTGCTTTGACCGTTCAGATGATGCAACGATTACAATGTGTCTTTGGCGACCGTTTGGGTATCTACCATTCTAAATACTCAGATGCAGAACGTGTGGAAATCTGGCAGAAGCAACTCTCCATGAATCCATACGATGTCATATTGGGTGCCCGATCTGCCGTATTCCTTCCATTCCAGCGGCTAGGGTTGGTTATTGTGGACGAAGAGCATGAGACATCCTATAAACAACAGGATCCAGCTCCTCGCTATCATGCTCGTAGTGTGGCGATTATGCTGGCACAGATGTTCCGGGCAAATACGGTGCTTGGTACGGCAACGCCATCGTTGGAGAGCTATCATAATGCCAAGACGGGCAAATACGGGTTGGTGGAACTGAATACGCGTTATCAGGATATCGAACTGCCAGAGATACAGGTGGTGGATATTGCTGACCTGCAGCATCGGAAGATGATGGCAGGACCTTTCTCTCCACTGTTGTTGGCGAAGGTACGAGAGGCTTTGGAGCGAGGAGAGCAGGCGATTCTCTTCCAAAACCGTCGTGGCTTTGCCCCCTTGATAGAGTGCAGACAATGTGGATGGGTGCCTCATTGTCAGCATTGTGATGTATCCCTGACCCTTCATCGGCAGTTGAATCAACTGACCTGTCATTATTGTGGCTTTACCTATCGCGTTCCTACAGAATGTCCTTGTTGTGGAAGTACTGATTTGAGAACGAAAGGTTATGGCACGGAGAAGATAGAGGAACAGGTGAGGGAAGTGTTCCCTGAGGCACGTGTGGCTCGTATGGATTTGGATACGACGCGAACCCGGAATGCCTATGAGCGTATCATCACAGATTTTGGAGCTGGGCGTACGAATATATTGATTGGTACGCAGATGATTTCGAAAGGACTGGATTTCGATAAGGTTAGTGTGGTGGGTATCCTCAATGCGGACTCAATGCTGAACTATCCTGATTTCCGTGCTTATGAGCAAGCCTTTATGATGATGGCGCAAGTAAGTGGAAGAGCTGGTCGTAAAGGTAAACGCGGACTGGTTATCCTACAGACCAAGAGTGTGAATGTTCCAGTCATCCAACAGGTGGTGCGGAATGACTACCTTGCTCTTTATAAGGATTTGATAGCGGAACGTCAGGCTTTTCACTATCCGCCTTATTACCACCTTATTTATGTATATGTGAAGCATCGTTCTAACGAGGTTGTTCATACAGCAGGCATTGAACTGGGAAGTCGTCTTCGTCAGTGGTTCTCCAATCGTGTGTTGGGGCCGGACAAACCTTCTGTTGCTAAGGTGAAATCGCACAACATCCGTAAAATTGTTCTTAAGCTTGAGAATGGCATTGACATGAAAAAAGTCCGTGAGTATCTGCTCATGGCTCAGAGTCAGATGCTCACGGACAAACGATATTCTTCGTTGCAGGTCTACTACGACGTAGACCCACTTTGATTTCCATTATAAGGAGAGTTCGCAACCTACACCAAACACACGGTTGGTACGTGTAAAGGAATCCTTGATTTCCGGATTCTTAGCATCCGTGCGGTCGTAGTTGCCATAGTATGTCTGGAAATAGGCAGCCTTGACGGAGACCTTTTTAGACAGTTTGTAGTTGAATCCGAATCCAATGCTGTAACTGTTGACAACGAAAGAGATGTCGTTGATATACTCATCTGTGATTCCGTAACGAGTCAATTGTCCGCCGGCAGAGAAAGTGAGATTCTCTGTAGTATCCCATTCAGCACCCAGAAGGAACTCATTGGTGTTGTGGCTAAGCAATTCTTGTGAGTTGTTGTACCAAGTGGCATCCTTGTCAAAGTAATGATGATAACCTGCATTGATGCGAACAACGTTAACAGGACTGTATTGCACACCGACGGTCAGTAGTGCAGGCATGTCCTCGTTGACTTTTTCTCCATCGCGATATTTATTGACAATCTCCAGTTCACTGGCCTCATTCACTGTCGATTCATTCTTCATGCGGACCTGTGTTCTGAACTCGTATTTTGCGGCAAAGTTGAATTTTCCTATTTTATAGTCGATGCCAACGATGGGGGCAAAACCAACGCCAGACTGGTTACATAGCAAATTGACTCCCTCTGAATATTTCTGCAGCGATGCAACCTGGTCGCCATAACCTGCAGCTTGAGCGTATGGGGTAATCTTCTGTAAGTAGCTGCCAAAGTCGATATATCCGTCGGCAGTCTTTACCTGTATGTTGCTGATTTTTGCTTTGTAAGTAGCGTCACCGTATATCATGCGAAGACCACCATAAAGAGAGAGGTTGGGAGTCACCTTGCATGCAGCACCAATCTGTACGCCATAATAATACTGGCGTCCTTTCATGTAACTGTCCATATCATAACCTTGGGCACCGAAAGGCTGTAACATAGCGGCAATATTACCAACAGTGCTTTCAAAAGAACCCAGGCCGTCGGAAAACTCACAACTTCCGCCACCGCCAGGAATAGACAAGTTGGCTTGAATGCTCCAGTGTTCCATGTTATACGCTACCTGAATAGATGGGATGATGGGTGCGTCAGCAACGCCTTCGAAAATCTTTGTAGGATTGGTCTGGCTGTTTTTCCTTCCAGTCATAAAAACAGGATTCGTAGAAGTAATAGTACGAGTCTGGTGGGCATATTGCCAGTTAATGCCCAAATGGAATCCCTCTGGGAGGAATACTACGCCGGCAGGGTTGCTATACACACCGTCTAATCCGATGGCGCCATCGCGTGCGGGGTTACGCAAAAAGTCGATACTCTGATTGGTGTTGGTAAGGATTCCGCCTGCATAGGTGCTCATAGTCATCATGAAAACAACTAATGAGATGAAACTCTTTTTCATTTTCTTATTTCTTTATGATTTAAACAAATTTTTCACAAACTGGGCGCAAAGGTATAATAAATGTTTATTAGTTGTTCTGTAAACGCACACAGATTAAGAAAAATTAACTAAATATTGCACATTTCTTGCACAAAGTGTGCATTTTGTGCAGAAAAATGGTGCACAAAAAGATAGAAAATGCGCAAAGCTTATAAGTTATTTTTCAGAAGGATAACTGATACGGGTATGATAAATCGTTTTCAGTTTCTCTATTAGTACCGTTTTGGCATACTGGATATCTCTGAAAGTGATAGGGCACTCTTTGAAGAATCCATCGCTGACCTGTGTGTCAATCAGGCGATTAACAAGGTCTCGTATAGCCTGTTCTGTGTACTCTGATAATGAGCGTGAGGCCGCCTCTACCGTATCAGCCATCATCAATATAGCCTGTTCACGGGTGAAAGGATTTGGACCAGGATAGGTAAAAAGCAGATCATCGACGGGTTCATCGGGATGTTCCTTGTGGTATTTAATATAGAAATACTTTGCTTTTCCTTGTCCATGGTGTGTAGAGATGAAGTCACGAATCTCCTTGGGCAGGTTATACTTGTCAGCCATCTTTTGTCCTTCAGTCACATGGCTGATGATCATTTGAGCACTTTCTATATCCGTTAGCATCTCGTGAGGGTCAATACCAGACTGGTTCTCCGTGAAGTAAATGGGGTTTGTCAATTTTCCGATATCATGATATATTGCACCTGTACGTACCAGTTGGGCTTCTGCTCCAATCTTGTTGGCAATTTCACCTGCAAGGTTTGCTACTTGGATAGAATGGTTGAATGTACCTGGGGCAATCTCACTCATCTGACGTAATAACTGGTTGTTGGTATTGGATAGCTCAATGAGTGTAATGTCGCTGGTGAATCCAAAAGCTTTTTCGATTAAATAGAGGAGGGGGTATGCAAATAATAAGGTGATGCCATTGACAATCAGATAGTTGTATATGCTATAGTCGATTTTCGACAAGGAGTCGGTTCTCATCCAATCGAAGGATAGGTTGACAGCTATGGTGGCAATGGCAATGAAGATTGCCGTCTTGAATAACTGTGAGCGTTGGGACAGTTCTCGTAGAGAAGTGATGGCGACTAGACCTGCTACTGTCTCTACTACGATGAACTCATAAGAGTGAGTCAGCATGACTGCGCAAATCAGGACCATTGTCATGTGTGCCATAAACGCGGTACGTGAGTCCATGAACACACGGACGAAAATTGGTACCATCGCATAGGGTAGTATATAGACGTGAATAAAGGTATTGCGCATGAAGAGTGCTGTCAGAATGGAGAAGATGGTGATTAGTGCATAGGTCATCATGATTTTTCTCGACTTAACGAGATAGTCGTTTCGGTATAGTCGAAGATATAGCGTGAAAGAGATGATGAGGATTGCCACATATAGAATCTGTCCCAACAAGACAAACTGGCTCTGTTTGTCGTCCTCGTGGAGTCGCTCGTTTTCCTTCATGAACGACTCCATTGTACGATAGGTCTTGTCCGTGACAATCTCACCTCTGCCAACAATCTTCTGTCCCTTTTGAACGACTCCGCTTGCCAGGGCAATACTCGACATTAGGTCGTTGATGCTGGCCTCACTACGTTCTCTGTCATAAATCAGATTGGGCGTGATATAATCGTTGAGATTACATTTCTGAAGAATAGGACGCTGTAATGCAAGAACTTCATCCTGAAAAAGTTGTTCATAGGCCGTCTTGGCAGAATAAACCTCCATGATGGAAATGCTGTTTGCCTGTTTGCCGTTCACAACACGAATCATTCTTGCTGTATCGGCCCGAAGCTCAGAGTATTCTGTGGGAGACATGATGCCTTGTTGGTATAGGCTGTGCAGACGGTTGGAGATGATTTGGATATATTCCTCGCCTAATCCGGGAATTCCTTCTGCGTAGTCTTTTTGGAATTTGCTGACCATCTGTCCCTCTTTTTCCTGATGGTACTGATAGTATGGCTCATACGTTTTCATCAGACTATCCTTCTCGACACGGATTACTTCGTCTGACTTATATACAGGGAAATCAAATGGGGCAGTAAAGTCGGCATATTTCCACGGTTTTCCTTTTTCAATATGGAAATAGCTACGGTTATCATGTGGCATTGCCCATACAATCAATCCGATTGACAGGACAATCAAAACGATGCGCATGACAAGGTTACGCCATGTCTGTTCTTCTTTTATATTAAAGCTTGTGTTCATTTCTAAGCGCAAAGATACGATTTAGTGAGCAAAAAACCAAGATATATCAAAAAAAATGTGTAATTTTGCAGCAATTTTAAACGATACCATTAATATTTAGTATGGCAGAAAGAAGAGTAAGGGTGCGTTTTGCCCCCAGTCCTACGGGTGCATTGCATATCGGAGGAGTGCGTACGGCCTTGTATAATTATTTGTTTGCGCGCCAGCATGGTGGCGATTTGGTGTTCCGTATTGAAGATACAGACTCCACCCGTTTCGTCCCTGGTGCAGAAGAATACATCATTGAATCTTTTAAATGGCTTGGAATTCAGTTTGACGAAGGTGTCTCCTTTGGTGGAGACAAAGGTCCTTATCGTCAGAGCGAACGCCGTGATATCTATAAGAAATATGTTCAGCAACTGCTGGATGCTGGGAAGGCATATATTGCTTTCGACACTCCCGCAGAATTGGAGGCCAAGCGCGCTGAGATACAGAATTTCCAGTATGACTGCCATACTCGTCAGCAGATGCGCAACTCGCTGACCTTGCCCCAAGAAGAAGTAGAGCGACTGATGGCGGGTGGTGAGCAGTATGTTGTACGCTTTAAGGTAGAGGCGGGAGAGGAAATTCTTGTCAATGACCTGATCCGTGGCGAGGTGCGGGTAAAGAGTGATATCTGTGATGACAAAGTACTATATAAAAGTGCAGACGAACTTCCCACATATCATCTTGCCAATATTGTGGACGATCACTTGATGGAGATATCCCATGTGATTCGTGGTGAGGAATGGCTGCCGTCAGCCCCGCTGCATGTCATGCTCTATCGTGCATTTGGCTGGGAGGATACGATGCCTCGTTTTGCCCATTTGCCCTTGTTGTTGAAACCTGATGGCAAAGGAAAGCTGTCCAAGCGTGACGGCGACCGTTTGGGCTTCCCTGTATTTCCTTTGGAGTGGCATGACCCCAAGACAGGAGAAGTTTCTTCTGGATATCGGGAGAGTGGCTATTTCCCTGAGGCGGTTATCAACTTCCTTGCTTTGTTGGGATGGAATCCTGGTACAGAGCAGGAGATGTTCACACTTGATGAACTGGTTCAGTTGTTTGATATCACGAAGTGTTCGAAGGCAGGTGCCCGTTTTGCTTATGAAAAAGGCATTTGGTTCAACCATGAGTATATTCTGAAGAAAAGTAATGAGGAGATTGCCGCTTTGTTTGAGCCTATCTGTCGTGAGCATGACGTGAAGGATTCGTCGGAGCGTATCCTGCAGGTCGTTTCCATGATGAAAGACCGCGTGTCGTTTGTCAAAGAGCTCTGGCCATTATGTTCTTTCTTCTTTGAAGCTCCAAGTTCTTATGACGAAAAGACCGTGAAGAAACGTTGGAAAGAAGACTCTGCAAGTCAGTTGACAGAACTGATTGGTGTGTTGGAGGGACTTGACGATTTCTCCTTGGAACATCAAGAGCAGGTGGTACACCAATGGATTGAGCAGAAGGAGTACAAGTTGGGAAATATCATGAATGCTTGGCGTTTGACATTAGTAGGTGAAGGTAAGGGACCTGGTATGTTTGATATTTCCGCCTTCCTTGGTAAGGAGGAAACCATTCGACGAATGAAACGTGCTATAGCAGTATTAGGATAGGCGTATGTATAACCTCGGAATATTTCTCTATCTTATCGGCGTTGCCATTGCCAGTCATTTCAACGAGAAGGTTCGTAAGATGTGGCGAGGGGAGCGTGATGCTATCCGGGTGTTGAAGGAAAAGGTGGATCCTAATGCTCAGTATGTATGGTTCCATGCTGCTTCTTTGGGCGAGTTTGAGCAAGGGCGCCCTCTGATGGAGCAATTACGCCGGGAGCATCCTGATTACAAGATTCTCCTGACCTTTTTCTCGCCTTCAGGTTATGAGGTGCGCAAGAACTATGAGGGGGCGGACATTATCTGTTACCTGCCGTTGGATACGATTGTCAATGCCCGTCGTTTCCTCCGAGCCATCCGTCCTGTGATGGCGTTCTTCATCAAGTATGAGTTTTGGTATAACTATCTGCATATCCTGAAGCATAGAAATGTACCTGTATATAGTGTCAGCAGTATCTTCCGACCAGACCAGATATTCTTTAAATGGTATGGCAGGCAATATGCGCATGTACTTAACTGCTTCACTCATTTCTTCGTACAGAATGAGGTTAGTAAGCAGTTGTTGGCGAAGATTGGTATCAAGGATGTTTCTATCGTTGGTGACACCCGTTTCGACCGTGTATTACAGATTAAGGAGGCGGCTAAGCAGTTGCCTATCGTTGAGGCCTTCTGCCAACAGTCCAAAGTTTTCATTGCCGGTAGCAGTTGGCAACCCGATGAGGATATTTTCATTCCGTATCTGAATGCGCATCCAGACTGGAAGATGGTTATTGCGCCTCATGTGATTGGTGAGGACCATCTGAAGCAGATTATGGACAAGCTGGAGGGGCGTAAAGTCGTACGATATACAGAAGCAACGGAAGAGAATGTCAAAGATGCGGATGTACTTATCATCGACTGTTTCGGACTTCTCTCCAGTATCTATCACTATGCCACCGTGACCTATGTGGGTGGGGGCTTTGGCGTGGGTATCCACAATACGTTAGAGGCTGCTGTGTGGGGAGTCCCTGTTATCTTCGGCCCCAACAACCAACGTTTCCAGGAAGCCCAAGGCTTGAAGGCTTGTGGCGGAGGCCTTGAAATACAGAATGCCGACGATTTCAACCATGTCATGCAGCGTTTCCTGGACGATCCTCAGTCTTTGGAAAAGGCAAGCAAGGAGGCTGGTGATTTTGTAAAACAACGTGCCGGTGCGACGGACAGGGTTCTTTCATTTGTACAACTTTATTGAGAATATGGCATTAATCAAGAGTTATAAAGGACTGACTCCGAAGTGGGGACGTGACTGCTATTTCAGTGAGAATGCGACAATAGTAGGTGAGGTAACGATGGGCGACGAGTGCTCCGTATGGTTTAATGCCGTAGTTCGTGGCGATGTAGCTCCTATAACCATTGGAAATGGTACCAACATACAGGATGGCTCTTGTGTGCATGTGACCCACGAGACAGGACCTACGCATATCGGTAATATGGTTACAATCGGCCATAATGTCACGGTGCATGCCTGTACTATCCATGACGGAGCGTTGATAGGCATGGGCTCCACGCTGCTTGACGGTTGTGAGATAGGCGAGGGGGCTATTGTGGCTGCCGGTGCATTGGTGCTTCAGAATACGAAGATACCTGCTCATGAGATATGGGGAGGTGTGCCTGCCAAGTTTATCAAACCTGTTCGTCCTGGACAGACAGATAACTCCAAGCATTATGTGGAGTATGCCAAGATATATATGGCAGAGAATCCTGACTGCCGCTATGGCAATGAACTGGAGACGAGGACTATTTGATAGTCGCTACCACATATTCTGAGCGGGTTCCGATGCGGAACTTCCCACCCCAGATACCGATTCCCGAGGAAATGTAATAATGGGTGCTTCCTTTCTGCAAAGCACCATGAGCACACTCATAGACGTTTTCTGTAATCCATGAGATAGGCCATACTTGTCCGTGATGAGTATGTCCGCTGAACTGGAAGTCTATCTTCTGCCGTTCTGTCTGTTCCAAGAAGTAAGGCTGGTGGTCGAGCAGAATGGTGTACTTCGTGCGGTCTGCCTGTTTCATGAGGTCTGCCAACGTCTTGCGGTTCCGGTTGGTACGATCGTCCCGTCCAATGATGCATAAATCGCCCACAATGGCGCAGGAATCTTGCAACAAACGGATGCCAGCCTGTTTATAGAATTCCTGTGCATCAACCTCACCACTATAGAATTCGTGATTGCCGATACAGGCATAAACAGGAGCGTTAAGGCGATGGAACTCCTCATACATCCTTTCCTCCTTGATAGGACGGAGGCTCATGTCAATGATGTCACCGGCAATCAGGACGAGGTCAGGTTGCTCGCTGTTGATGATGTCTATCCAGCGATGCAGTTCTTCCCTGCGGTTGTGGTATCCTATGTGCAGGTCACTCATCATGACGAGCTTGAGAGGCTTTGCCAAAGGTTTCTTGGCGGTAAGCTGTATCTCTTCACGATATTTGTGCATATAGTGAAAATAGCCATAGGTAAAGAGGACGGTCATCAAGACGAAGATGCCTATAGCTGTCGCCCAGTTATTATATAATAAGGTGCGTGGAACGAGGCGTACCAGTCTCCCCAGGTCGAGCAGCAGGAAGAGCATGAAGAGATAGAGCAGGATGATAAGGCTGGAGTTTGCCACCTCATAGCAGAACGTGGCGACGGGCATGGGCATACCGTCTGTCGAACGTGAAAAGTTGGCAAAGGTCAAAAGAAAACAGCCAACTATACAGATGATGATAAGTGCCTTCCATACTGACGACAAAGGTAACAGGCACCAGATATGCCATGAGATATAACTGATAGCGATAAGGGGGAGTGCGAAAAAGAGCATCATCCACATAGTCTTCATGTTGGTGGTATGGAAAAATGGGGAATGAACTTTCTCATTCCCCATTTGCTATACTTGTGCTTACAAGTTCGGATTAATCTTGTTCCACTCAGCGATGGGAGGAACGATGTTCAGCGTTACCAGTTCGTCGCGCATCTTGCAGAGGTGCTCGTAACTCTGGTCGAGTTTGGCATTCTCCTCGGCAGTACCCTGAGGAACCTCGAACTTGGCACCCTCGGCAGTCATGGTGGTCTTCATAGCCATCATGATGTGGTCGTACTTGTCAGTCTTTACGTAGGTTCCGACGGGGAAGCGGAAAGGCTCACCGCCCATAGCGGCGCGAATCATCTCAACAGAGAGATAAGCGGGGCTCTGGAATGAGCTGCGTCCACGAAGCTCGATGATCTTTGCACCACCCTTCGTCACGTCAATCTTCATCTGCTCCCACTCCTCAACGGGGAATTCTGCAGTACCGATGATGTCAGTCAGTTTACGACCGGCAATCACAACGTGGCTGCCGAAGACGGCCATCTGCTCACCATGTCCGCCGTAGGTTGCACAACCGGTAATCTGGTTCTGCATCACACCGAACTTCTTAGCTAGTGCACTCTGCAGACGGGTAGTGTCGAGGCCAGCGAGGGTTGTCACCTGTCCAGGTTTCAAACCAGAGTACAGCAGCGTTACCAGACCTGTCAGGTCAGCAGGGTTGAAGATAATCACCACGTGCTTCACGTCGGGGCAGTACTTCTTGATGTTCTGACCCAGTTCCTCGGCAATCTTACAGTTGCCGGCGAGCAGGTCCTCACGGGTCATACCGGCCTTACGGGGAGCACCACCGGAAGAGATGATGTACTTAGCGTTCTTGAAAGCCTCCTCAGCGTTGGTGGTAGCAACGATATTCACGTCGTCGAAGCCACTCTGGCGCATTTCCTCTGCGACACCCTCCGGAGAGAACACGTCGTAAAGGCAAATCTCACTTGTCAGACCCATCATCAAGGCGGTCTGTGCCATGTTAGAACCAATCATACCGGCTGCGCCGACGATGGTCAGTTTGTCGTTTGTTAAAAATGCCATAGTATTGATAGAATAATTATTTATTGTTTCTATTGTTTGCAAAGTTACAAATAAAATCTTAATTCTTTCTTTTCTACTCAGAATTATTATGTTATTTATTCTGAAAAACATATCCTTTGCTAAGTCGGTGTGACAAAATCAGCGAGAAAACTTCTGCAAAGGTCCAGGAATTTACTATAGTAAAAACAGTGGCATAACTAAAGAATCAGATGTCCGCCCACATCATTTTATCGCAGATTTACACCACACATCTCCAATATATCTCCAATATATCTCCAATACATCTCCAATACATCTCCAATTCAAACAATTGGAGATATAGTAGAAATATACTAGCGTAACACTAGCGTTCAATCTGAGATAAACATGATGTTTTGTTTTCTTTAACGGATTTATCCTTTGCCATGTCAGGAATTATGTGTATCTTCGCATCAGATAAAATTAGGAGTATGGATAAAACTATCATCAAGGAACGGTTGGAAAGGTTGAGGGAGGAACTGAGGAGGGAGCATCTGAGTGCTTTCATCTTCCCGACCAGCGACCCTCATAACAGTGAGTATACGGCAGACCATTGGAAGGGACGTGAGTGGATCAGTGGCTTCAATGGTTCTGCAGGCATTGCCGTGGTGACGCTGAAGAGTGCGGCCTTATGGACCGATTCGCGCTACTTCATTCAGGCCGAGAAGCAACTGGAAGGGACGGAGTTCCAACTGATGAGGCAAAAGCTGTCTGGTACCCCCACCATCCCAGAGTGGCTGGAGAGGGAATTGGCTGATATGGAGGATAAGGAGATTGGTGAAGACGGCATGGTGTCCTCGGTGGCTGATATAGACCATCTCAAGGAGGAAATGAAACGGCGGGGAGGTATTACCGTGCGCACCAACTTCGATCCTTTGCAGCGGATATGGAATGACCGGCCTGTCATCCCAAGGGGCGTCGTTGAGATGCAGCCGATGGAATTGGCAGGGGAAGACGCGAGGTCGAAACTGGCACGTGTCCGTCAGGCTTTGCGTGAACAGCATGCAGACGGCATGCTGGTGGTGGCATTGGACGATATCGCATGGACTTTGAATCTCAGGGGCTCTGACGTGCATTGCAACCCTGTGTTTGTGGCTTATCTGCTGATAGCCTCCGATAAAGCAACTCTCTTTATCGATAAGACGAAAGTGTCCGACAAGGTAAGTGAATACTTGAAAGGACAGGGGGTGGACATAGCGCCCTATACGGAGGTAGGCAATGGTCTGAAAGACTATTTTGAGTATAACATCCTGCTGGACCCCAACGAGGTTTGTTACAGTCTTTATCAGGAAGTGCCGCGGGTCGTGGTGAGGGGTGTTTCTCCTATTGCCGGGATGAAAGCCATCAAGAATGAAAGGGAAATACAGGGTTTTAAGTCGGCGATGCTGCGTGACGGCATCGCTATGGTGAAATTCCTGAAATGGTTGGATGAACATATTAAGACAGACTGCCTGACGGAGATGTCTGTTTCGGAAAAACTGGAGTCTCTGCGTGCGGAACAGCCTTTATACCGCGGGCTGTCATTCGATACAATTGCAGGCTATGAGGCTCATGGCGCCATCGTCCATTATGAGGCGACGGCAGAAACGGATGCCAGCCTGCAGGCCAAGGGACTTCTGCTGCTTGACAGCGGTGCTCAATATCAAGACGGTACAACTGACATTACCCGCACGATTGCATTAGGACCCGTGACAGAAGAGCAGCGGATGGTTTATACGTTGGTGCTGAAGGGACACATCCAGCTACAGATGCTCCATTTCCCAGAGGGAGCAAGTGGTACGCAGTTGGATGCCATTGCCCGGAAAGATTTGTGGAAGGAGGGTTATAACTATCTGCATGGTACAGGACACGGTGTTGGTAGCTATCTCAATGTGCATGAGGGACCGCATCAGATCCGGATGGAATGGAGACCGGCAGGACTGTATGCGGGGATGACAGTCACAGACGAGCCGGGCGTCTATCTGGAAGGGCGTTTTGGCGTACGGATAGAGAATACACTGCTGGTTGTCCCTGCGGAGGAAACGGAATGCGGACGCTTCCTAAAGTTTGAGCCTCTGACATGGTGCCCCATCGATAAACGCCCTGTTATCAAGGAGATGCTGACGGAAGAAGAAAGGGAATGGCTTAACCGATATCATGCCGTTGTCTATGAGCATCTGTCCCCGTTTTTGGATGTTTCTGAAGCGGAATGGCTCAGACATTCAACACAGCCATTATAGGGGATAATGATTAAAAAAAAGACAAAAAACTTGCTCATTTCGTAAATATGTTGTAATTTTGCACCCGCTTAATCGCAAAACAGAAGTTTAACATAAAAATTTAAAAGCAAAAAACAACATGATTATTGTACCAGTAAAGGAAGGCGAGAACATTGAGAAGGCCCTCAAGAAGTTTAAGAGAAAGTTTGAAAAGACAGGCGTTGTGAAAGAACTTCGTCGTCGTCAGCAGTTTGACAAACCTTCTGTTCTGAAGCGCCTGAAGATGGAACACGCTGTTTACGTACAGAAGCTTCGTGCCACTGAAGAGTAAAAAAGTAGCAGAAAATTTGGTGGTTTGAAGATTTCTTTGTAAATTCGTTGCCGAAAAGTATATTAAGCAACGAAAGTTATGATTGAGAAATTCTTGGACTACCTGCGTTATGAGCGAAATCGCTCTGAACTCACGGTGATAAGCTATGAGAAGAGTTTAAGGGATTTCGAATCATACTTTAAAAATCGAGATAGTCAGCTCTCGTGGGAGTCGGTAGACTCGGACATTATCCGTGACTGGATGGAGAGCATGATGGATAAAGGCGACATGGCAACAACAGTGAACCGCTGTTTGAGTGCCGTGCGTTCCTTTTTTCGTTTCGCCTTGTCGCGAGGTTTGGTGAAACAAGATCCTTCCCATGTGGTGAAAGGTCCGAAGAAACAGAAACCGCTCCCTCATTTTGTCCGTGAGAATGAAATGGACAGACTGATTGATATGAAGGAGAATTGGGGAACTGAATATAAAGACGTACGTGCGCGTACCATTATTATATTATTGTATAATACAGGAATCCGTCTCGCAGAACTTGTTGGGTTGAACAGTCATGATGTGGATTTTGGCTCTTGCCAGTTGAAAGTAACGGGAAAACGTAACAAACAACGCGTCATTCCATTTGGCGATGAGGTGAAAACAACGCTTAGTGACTATATCAGCTTGCGTAATCGTGAGGTGGGAGGGGAAACGGAGCCCCTGTTTACTTCTGAAGACGGCAGGAGAATCACGCGTGGACAGGTGGAGGTGCTGGTGAAGAAAGGTCTTTCGCTTGTTACTACACAGAAGAAACGATCACCACATGTGCTGAGGCATTCCTTTGCGACCGCAATGCTTAATAACGGTGCGGGATTGGAGAGTGTGCGAAAACTGTTGGGGCATGAAAGCGTGGCAACAACAGAAATATATACACATACGACTTTCGAGCAATTAAAGAAAACCTATAAAGATGCCCATCCAAGGGCTTAGTATAACCTTATAAAAATAGGAGGTAACTATGGAAATTAAGATTCAGTCAATTCATTTTGATGCTACTGAGAAATTACAGGCGTTCATCGACAAGAAGGTCGCCAAGTTGGAGAAAACCTTTGAAGACATTCAGAAGGTGGAGGTGCAGTGTAAAGTAGTAAAGCCTGCCACCGCCCAGAACAAGGAGGTTAGCTTGAATGTAATTGTTCCAGGCTCTACTCTGTTCGTGGAAAAAACGAGTGATACTTTTGAAGAAAGTACGGATCTTTGTGTAGATTCTATGAAGGTACAGCTCCAAAAATACAAAGAAAAATTGCGCAATCGCTAAAAAAAGATGGGAAAAATTTTGGTAATTCGAAAATAATGCCTACCTTTGCATCCGCTTTCTGACATTTAACAGCTTTGTCGGGAGGCGGATGCTTAGCGAAGCCTCTTTAGCTCAGTTGGCCAGAGCACGTGATTTGTAATCTCGGGGTCGTTGGTTCGAATCCGACAAGAGGCTCTGAGAACGGCGAAAGCCAATCCGTGTTAGCGAACCGGCAAGAGAGGTAAAAACATGAAGGGTGGTTTCCAGAGCGGCCAAATGGGGCAGACTGTAAATCTGTTGTCTTTCGACTTCGGTGGTTCGAATCCATCACCACCCACTTCCGATAAGGAAGTCTTGCGGAAATAGCTCAGTTGATAGAGCACTAGCCTTCCAAGCTGGGGGTCGCGGGTTTGAGCCCCGTTTTCCGCTCAAAGTTGCGATTGAGCAAGTGCAGAAACGCTCTTTCTGCCGAGCATGAGCAACTTCGCACGATACAGTGCAATGCTCGCTGTTATAGCTCAGTGGTAGAGCACTTCCTTGGTAAGGAAGAGGTCCCGAGTTCAAGTCTCGGTAACAGCTCAAAGAGAAAACGATTTAAATCGCATAATTCATTTATAAAACAATAAACAAAGAAAAGCTATGGCTAAAGAGAATTTTGTGCGCACCAAACCGCACGTAAACATTGGTACTATCGGTCACGTTGACCATGGTAAGACTACTCTGACCGCTGCCATCACCACTGTACTGGCTAAGCAGGGTCTCTCTGAGGTTAAGTCGTTCGACCAGATTGACAATGCTCCTGAAGAGAAGGAGCGTGGTATCACCATTAACACCGCTCACGTTGAGTACGAGACTTCAAAGCGTCACTACGCTCACGTTGACTGCCCGGGACACGCCGACTATGTGAAGAACATGGTAACTGGTGCTGCTCAGATGGACGGTGCTATCCTTGTTGTTGCTGCTACTGACGGTCCTATGCCTCAGACTCGTGAGCACGTTCTGCTCGCTCGTCAGGTAAACGTTCCCCGTCTGGTTGTATTCCTGAACAAGTGTGATATGGTTGAGGATGAGGAGATGCTGGAGCTCGTTGAGATGGAGGTTCAGGAGATTCTCG
>JAEEXI010000012.1 GCA_016291495.1 Prevotella sp. | reverse complement strand
ATACTTAAATCTTTCCTTCATACCGTACTCAAGTTGCAGTCCACTGTTCTCATCATTCCGCAGTTTCCATCCCAATCCCCTGATTTGCAACGATTTTTCCGCTTTTCTCCTCTTTTGTTATCCGATGGCTGGTTTTGTGACAGCTAAATCTCCCGGCATGAACCACTAAAGTTCCTGCCAGCATCATGCCACCTATTATATATTTCAATATCGTATTCATCATTTTCAATCCTCAATTAAAAGTGAAGCACCTAGCATAGCTGCATTGGGCAGCTCAGAGGGCGCAATACGGGTTGCTGCCACATTGGCAGGGTAGGGGAATGACCCCAGCGACTGGCGCATTGCAGTTTCAAAAAGAGGGAAAGCGCTGGCTATACCGCCGCCGATGATGATGGCTTCGGGAGCATAGGTGAACAGCACTGCCTTGATGAGTTCACCAACGTTCCTGCCAAATTCCTCCCAAACGGCTTTAGCCTGCCAATCACCTTCCTGGGCACGTTTGCCGAAGTTGGCACCAGTGTCGCCATGTAACTGACTGAAGAAGCGGCTACTGCAATAAAACTCATAGTCGGCATCCTTATAGGGCAATGAACCGATCTCGCCTGCACCCGTATTCACACCGTTGTATAGCTTGCCGCCGATGATGATACCAGCACCGATACCCGTTCCCATCGTCAGTCCTACCATATCGTTAGTACCCTGTCCTTCACCGTAACGCCATACACCCAGTACAAAGCAGTTGGCATCGTTGTTCACAGCTACGGGCACACTGAACTCCTGCTCCAGGATGTCCTTTAGGTGTACTTCCTGCCAGGCAGGGATATTCGCCACATTGTAAACGATTCCTCGCTGACAGTCAACCACCGAAGGTACGCCGACGCCGATACCTGTCACCTCTGGAGTCATCAGTTGGGCAATCTGCCGCTTCAACTGGCTGAGCACCACGTCCTCAGCCTCTTTTGCTGGACAAGGCTCTATCATGCTGTTCATCAGTGTCGCCCCGTCGACGAGTCCCACCCGCATGTTGGTTCCTCCTAAATCGATTGCTATTTTCATGAACACTAAATAAGTAAGTTAGTAAATCTTTGTTGCAAAGATAAGGATTATTTCTAATAATTGCAAATCTATGAAACGTTTTTTGTATAAGATGCTTAGAAGCGAAGAGTGAAATCGTCAAGGAACAGTCAAGGGATTATCATGGAATCGTCATAGGAATGTCAGACTCCTAAGGCTTGACGATCCTATGACGATTCTATGAGTAAGGATAGAGTATCCTATGAGATGCCTATGAGATGCCTATGAGATGCCTATGAGATGCCTATGAGCAACCTATGAGCAACCTATGAGCAAGGCATGAGCAAAATATGAGCAAAAAGTTACTTCACATTCAATACGATGATGCTCTTGGCGGGAACCTTCACGGTGAGGATATCCTTCTTGAGCTTTGCGTCTTTGAAATCCTTGGGAGCCACGACACTGGGATGCTGGAAGTCGTTGAAGTCAGCGACATTCTTAGAGGTCAGGATGCGACCGCTGACAGTCTTGGCGTTGAGGCCGTTGAGCTGAATGTCGATGGTCTTGTCCTGATCGAGGCTGACATTGGTGAGGGAGAGAACGACGCTACCGTCCTTCGTCCTGGCGGCAGAGGCTGACAGGAGAGGGCAGGGGCGATAGCCTGCATCCTTGGCACCCTCTTTCTCCTTGAAGTATGCCTTGCTGACCTGTATGATCTCACTGTCGATGTCGATAGGCAGGTAGGTGGCTTCCTGGAACGGGGTATACATCTCGAAGACATGGTAGGTGGGGGTGAGCACCATGTGACCTGTGCCCTCTTGGTCGGTGAGAATCATCGACTGCAATACGTTGACAACTTGGGCGATGTTGGCCATCTTCACGCGGTCGGTATGGCGGTGGAAGACGTTGAGTGACAGGGCTGCAACGAAGGCATCACGCAAGGCGTTCTGCTGATAGAGGTGACCGGCGATAGTGCCAGGCTCCTCGTCCCACCAGGTGCCCCATTCGTCGACGAGCAGACCGATAGTGTTCTTGGGGTCTTTCTCGTCCATGATGGCCTTGTGTTTCTTGATGACATCCTCAATCTCAAGGCACTTGCCGAGAGCCCAGTAGTACTGGTCGGTGTCGAACTTGGTAGCAGAGCCCTTGGAACCGTCCCAGCCGGAGCAGGTGTAATAGTGGAGCGAGATGCCTTGCATACGATTGCCGATGTTCTCCATCAGTACCTGCGTCCAGTCGTAGTCGTAATCGCTGGCTCCTGACGCAATGCGGTAGAGCTTGTTGCTGCCCTGATCGCGCAGATAGGTGTTGTACTTGCGGAACAGGTCGCTGTAGTATTGCGGTGTCATGTTACCACCACAGCCCCAGGCCTCGTTACCGATGCCGAAGTACTTCACCTTCCATGCCTTTTCGCGTCCGTTCTGACGGCGCAGGCGGGCCATTGGGGTGTCGCCGTCGCTGGTCATATATTCTACCCACTGGGCCATTTCCTTTACGGTGCCGCTGCCAACATTGCCGCTGATATAGGGCTCACAGTCGAGCATTTCGCAGAGGTTCAGGAATTCATGGGTACCGAATGAGTTGTCCTCGATGGTGCCGCCCCAGTTGTTATTACGCAACGAGGGACGCTGAGACTTCGGACCGATGCCGTCCATCCAGTGATAGTCGTCGGCGAAACATCCGCCAGGCCAGCGCATGACGGGAATCTTCAGGGCTTTCAGGGCCTCGAAGACATCTTTACGGTAGCCGTTGATATTGGGGATGGGGGAGTTCTCGCCCACCCACAGGCCTCCGTAGATACATGAGCCGAGATGCTCAGAGAACTGTCCGTATATCTCACGGTTGATTTTGGCTCCAGGCTGGTCGGCATGTAATGTCGCCTTAACGGCATCAGCCGCTGATGCTGAAAGGGTTATGGCACATACCATAACAATGGTTGATACTAGTTTCTTCATGTTTATTGTTTAATGATTATTGTATGTTGTTTATTGTCTAAAACCTTATTCCCACCGAGCCACGCACATACCAGTCCCATATCTTCACATCCATATTCTCGTGGTTATAGGAGAAACGATGCAGTTGTCCGTAGATATTGGCAAACCAGTCCTTACCGAAATAGGTGATACCTGCATGGACGTTGACGTTCACCTTCCAACGCGTGTTCTTCGTCTCCGTACCTATCTCCCAGTTTTCCACATCCTTCTGCCAGGAGAGGTCTTCCTTTAGCGGATCGTCACTCAAGGGGAGCGGTCTCTCCGTCTTACCGTTCGACCACTGCCGTTTCTCGGGATCCCATGTGCCGTAGTCTTCGGTATCCGAATCATGGACAAAGAAATCGTAGTTCGAGGTGTATTTCGTCACCTTCACCCGGTTATAGACGGCAAGGGTAGGCATCACCATGACATTCATGAGCCAGTTGCGGAAAGGAACCCAGTTGTAGCCATAGCCGAAACCAATATTCCCCTGATTTACCTTGATCTTTCCGATACGGTTGGAGGCAAGGATGATGTCACTATTCAACTTGTCGGAGAGGTCGATAGACGAGTGGTACCAGGAGAGACCCAAGAGGAACGAGCCTGCCGAGCGGCGCTGGATGACGGACTGGTTATAGGCGGAAGCCTGAGAATAGCGCTTGCCGTTGAACACATAATAGCCGTCGAGAAACAAGGTTTTTACCTTGATAGGGGCATAACTCACGTAGTCGTCATTCTTCTCACTGGAGCCTTGATCGACATAGGAGAGGTTGATATTCGCACTGAGATCGTCTGTATCGAAACTACGCATGCTGAACGTCAACCCATAGCTGGCTCCCGTGGAACTGAGGGAGAAATAGTAGCCTGAACGCTTCGTCAGCGCCTGGGAATAACCGATACCCAGTCCACGATAGCCTACCCAGACACCCACTGACGTAGACATCGGCTGTTCGAGTTTCATCTGCCAGTCGAGATGAAGTCCCGTTAAGTCCATGCCCCATGACTTACCCAAGTCGGCAATCAGATCGTCGTCCAAGATGGAGGACACACGGGTGTCTATATGGTTCACCTTCGGACGCAGGATGACACGCCACGCCTTCTTCGGTACCTCGATATAGGTGGTGTCAACCTTCCGGTAGAGCGCTGAGTCAAGATACTGCCGGACATGACGCGACGTGCGGCGTGCCCAACTGTCTTGCTGTTGGGCACTCACCGGCACGACGATACTGACGAGCAGGACCAAAAGAAGATGTCTTAATACTTTCACTACTTATAATCTACTGCAGCCTGTTCGATAGGCAGACAACGTTTATAGTTCTCGATATATTTCTCAAAGCCTGCGACATCCTCGGCGGTGGGGGCGATGCTGGTGCCCGTGTTGCCTGCGAAGACAACGTTCTCGAGGTAGTCGGCGAGTGAAAGTTTGTTAGGATTATTCACAGCGTAGCCGGCGAGCAGGGCGATACCCCAGGCGCCACCTTCGCCTGCTGTCTCCATCACTGAGATGGGGCTGTTGAGGGCGGCTGCGAGCATGCGCTGACCCACACCCGGAGTCTTGAAGTAACCACCGTGACCGGTGATGCGATCGACACGGATCATCTCCTCCTTGAAGAGGATGTCGTTACCGATCTTCAACACACCGATGGCACCATAGAGGTGGGCACGCATGAAGTTGGCAAGGTTGAACTTGTCGTTGGCAGAACGTACGAACATGGGGCGTCCTTCGGCGAGGCCGGTGACAGGTTCGCCACTGACGTAGTTGTAGGCCATCAGACCGCCACAGTCGGTGTCGCCCTCGAGGGCCTTATTGAAGAGTTTGCCGTAGAGTTCGTTCATATCTACCTTGATGCCAAGCAATTGCTGGTATTCCTTAAAGAGTCCCACCCAGGCGTTGATGTCGCTGGTGCAGTTGTTGCAGTGGACCATAGCGACGAGCGAGCCGTCGGGTGTGGTCACCATATCGATCATCTCGTAGGGCTTCGACAGCGGCTTCTCGAGCACGATCATCGAGAATGATGAGGTACCTGCAGAGACGTTACCCGTGCGCTGCTTGACGGCGTTGGTGGCTACCATACCGGTGCCTGCGTCGCCCTCTGGCGGACAGACGGGGATGCCTGCCTTCAAGTGGCCGGAGACGTCGAGTTTCTTTGCACCTTCCGGGGTCAGGAAGCCTGCGCTCTCACCTGCGTTGAGTGACTTCGGCAGGATGTCGAGGAGTTTCCAAGAGAAGCCCTTCGGTGCGATGAGTTCGTCAAACTTTTTCACCATCGTAGCGTCGTAGGTCTTCGTGGCGGGATCGACGGGAATCATACCTGAAGCGTCGCCGACGCCGAGGACGAACTGACCCGTTACCTGCCAGTGGACATAGCCTGCAAGGGTGGTGAGGTACTTGATGTCGGAGACGTGCTCCTCGTTGTCGAGGATAGCCTCATAGAGATGGCTGATGCTCCAGCGCAGGGGGATGTTGTAGTTGAAGAGTTTGGAGAGTTCGGCAGCGGCCTTACCGGTGTTGGTGTTGCGCCAGGTGCGGAAGGGCACGAGAATCTCCTGTTTCTCGTTGAAGGCCATGTAGCCGTGCATCATGGCGGAGAAGCCGATGGCGGCGAGGCTTTCGATCTCGCAGTCGTACTGCTTCATGACGTCCTTGCGGAGTTCGGCGTAGCAGTCCTGCAGGCCGTACCAGATGGCCTCGATGGAGTAGGTCCAAAGACCATCGACTAACTGATTTTCCCACTCGTGTGAGCCCTGTGCGATGGGCTTATTGTCCTCGTCGATGAGGACGGCTTTGATGCGAGTAGAGCCAAACTCGATACCGAGAATGGCCTTACCTGCTTCGATTGTCTGTTTTGCGTTCATATTTTACTTGAGGGCTTTGTTCAACATGTAATAGACTTCGTTATTGCGGAGGGTTTGCTTGAAGTCGGCGATGGTGGTCTGCTTGTTGATGCGGACGTACTCGATGCCGAGCATCTCGGCGAAGTCCTCCCAGTACTCTTCGTTGATGTCGTAAGAGAAGGCGCTGTGGTGGGTACCACCAGCGAGAATCCAGGCGGCAGCACCGATCTCGAACGTGGGCTGGGGGATCCACAGGGCTGAAGCCACAGGCAGATGGGGCATGGGCTTCGGCTCGATGCACTCCACCTCCTGAGAAATCAGGCGGAAACGGTTGCCGAGGTCAACGACGGTAGCCTTGATACCAGCACCTGTCTTTGAGGTGAATACCAAACGGGCGGTCTGCTGTTTGCGGATGCCGATGCCGAGGAAGTGAACCTCGAGTTTGGGCTTGTCGCTGGCAATGAGCGGACAGATCTCGAGCATGTGGCTCTGGAGGCAAGACGAATGGTCGCCGGCGAAGTTGAGGGTGTAGTCCTCGAGGAACGAGCAACCGACAGGCATGCCCTGCTGGATGACCCAGAGGGTGCGATAGAGGCAGGCGGTCTTCCAGTCGCCCTCGGCACCGAAGCCAATACCCTCGGCCATCAGACGCTGTGAGGCAAGCCCCGGAATCTGGTCGAAGCCAACGAAATTGGGATCGTTGATGTCGGCATCACCGAGGTCGTCGAAGTTGGTGGTAAAGGCGGTAGCACCCTCATCCTTCAGCACGCGGCGCAGGGCAATCTCGGCCTTGGCGGCATTCTTCACTTTCTCCCAATAGACCTGCTCACCACTCTCGTCGATCTTGATGGTGTAGAGATTCTTGTACTCCTCGACGAGGTCGTCGGCTTCCTTGTCAGTGACTTTCTTGAAGTACTCCATCAGGCTGCTGACGGGGTAGTAATCGACGTGGTAGCCCAGACGCTGCTCAAACTCCACACGGTCGCCATCGGTGACGGCCACGTTGTTCATGTTCATACCGAACATCAGGCAGCGCACGTTGTGAGCGTCAGCCACACCAGCGGCTACGCGAGCCCAAACAACAATCTGCTTCTGGGCTTTCTCGTCCTTCCAGTAACCACAGACCACTTTACGGGCCACACGCATACGGGTGCAGATGTGTCCGAACTCGATGTCTCCGTGGGCACTCTGGTTCAGGTTCATGAAGTCCATGTCGATGTCACCCCAGGGGATCTCGGCGTTATACTGGGTGTGGAAGTGTAGGAGGGGCTTCTGCAACTGCTGCAGACCCTTGATCCACATTTTAGCGGGAGAGAAGGTGTGCATCCAGGTAATGATACCTACGCACTTCTCATCGTTGTTGGCAGCGAGCATGATCTGCTCCACTTCCTTCGAACTGTTGGCTGTACCTTTATAGACAATCTTCACGGGGATGTTGCCGCTGGCGTTCAGGCCTTCGACCATCTCCTTTGAGTGACCATCGACTGCTACGACTGCGTCACCTCCATAGAGTAACTGTGCACCAGTCACCCACCATATCTCATAGTTATCAAATGCTTTCATCATCATATTTACTTTTTCTTCTGTCCGTAATAGGCGTTAGGTCCGTGTTTGCGTGAGAAATGTTTCTCAATGAGTAATGGATTCATCTTGGTGTCAGGATTAACCGAGAAGGACACAAATGCCATCTTGGCTACCTGCTCCATGACTACTGCATTATAGACAGCATTGTCGGGGTCTTTTCCCCATGAGAAAGGACCGTGGTTCTTCACCAGAACACCGGGCGTATGCATAGGGTTGATGTTGCCGGCTTCGATGCGGTTAACGATGACAACGCCTGTGTTGTATTCATATTCTGCCATCTGGTCTTCCGTCATATCGAAAGTACATGGAATCTCGTCGTGGAAATAATCTGCATGGGTAGTTCCGATATTGGGAATGTCCTTTCCTGCCTGTGCCCATGCTGTAGCATAGGTAGAGTGGGTGTGTACTACACCACCGATTTCCGGGAAAGACCTGTATAACACCAAATGGGTTGGGGTATCGGACGAGGGATTCAAGTCACCCTCGACAACCTTACCTGTCTGCAGGTCAACAACAACCATATCGGATGCTTTCATGTTGTCATAGTCAACACCAGATGGTTTGATAACTACTAAGCCTTTCTCGCGGTCAATACCAGATACGTTACCCCATGTGTAGATTACGAGGTTGTGTTTTACAAGGTCGAGATTGGCACGAAAAACTTTTTCTTTTAGTTCCTCTAACATAATATTATAATTTAAAGTTTGGAAATTCGTCATATGCCCGTCTGTTGAAACGATAGAGATAGGCACCGCGTTTTGATCCTTTCTTGTCTATCAAGTCGGTCTTTTCAATGAAGTCCATTTCTTTGATGCGCTTACGGAAATTACGCTTGTCAAGTTCCTCTCCATTGACGGCCTCATAAAGACGCTGGAGTTGTGTCAGTGTGAAAAGGTCGGGGAGCAGACGAAATCCTACAGGTTCAGTCTTGATCTTGTCCTTCATCAGTTTACGGGCCTTTTCTACCATTTTCTTATGGTCGGAGTAAAGAGATGGCATCGCTTCGATATCCACCCATTCCACACCGTGTTCTTCTCTTTGGCGGTCATCGTAGTCTTTCACATTGATGAGCGCATAATAGGCGATAGAGACGACTCTCTCGCCAGGGTCTCGGTCAACGCTTCCAAAAGCACCGACTTGGCGCATATAGATATTGCGCATACCTGTTAATTCAAATAGGGTGCGGAGAGCAGCGTCGTCAACACTCTCGTCGTTGCGGACGAAGCCTCCATAGAGGCTCCATTCGCCACGACCAGGGTCCATTTGTCGCCTGCCAATGAGTATCTTCAGTTTGTTGTCGTCAAAACCGAAGATAATACAGTCGACAGACAAGAATACTTTTTGAAATTCTTGATAGAATGTCGTCATTTTGGTTTACCAGAAATAGATGTAGAATGCAACGGTGAAGCCTAAGATAACAATGGTATGGAAGATATCCCACTTGTTCCAGCTGGCACGAGTTTCTGCAATCTGCTCTGGAGTGGAAGTTCCAAATACCAAACCTTGGATTTTCTTCTCGTCAGGAGCTTCGGTAATCAGTGAAACGATGATGACTACAAGACAGCAGACAATCAGCATAACACCGCAGAAGAACAGCCAGTTGAAGTCGTAGAAAATAGCCTTGAACCAATTGTCGGCAGCATCGGTCGCATTGCTGTAATATACCTTTGCACCCAAACGGGTCAAGCCAATGATGATACCAGACAGCAATCCCCACATACCACCTTTGGCAGAGGCACGCTTCCAACAGATACCCAACAGGAAGGCGGCTGCGATACCAGGAGCCAGTACGCTCTGTACATCCTGCAGATAGTTATAGAGCACATTACCTACCGAACGCATGATGGGGATCCACAGGATACCCAATACCACAATGACAACAGTAGCCGTCTGACCAATACGTACCAGACTCTTTTCAGAAGTCTGTGGCTTCAGACGCTTCCAGAAGTCAATGGTAAACAACATAGCAGAACTGTTGAACAGGGATGCCAATGATGACATCAGGGCTGCGAGGATACCGCATACGACAAGTCCCTTTACACCAGCAGGCAGGATCTTTGCCACGAGGGTGGGGAAGGCTGCGTCAGCATTCGGCGTACCGTCGGCGAGCAGAGGCAGGAAACCACCGTCGCCAGCATACTTCTGGTGCAGGGCGAATGCAATCATACCTGGGATGAGGAAGAGGAATACTGGCAACAACTTCAGATAAGCTCCAAAGATGGTACCGCGGCGGCTCTCCTTCTCGTTCTTACCAGACAGTACACGCTGTACGATATACTGGTCAGTACACCAGTACCAGAAACCGATGACAGCCGAACCAATCAGGGCTCCCAGCCAGGGGTACTGTGGGTCGCTGTTGGAACGCATCAGGTGAATCATCGTGCCTGTAGCACCTTCATATTTAGGCTGTACGTCGCAGAGTTGTAGCATCTGATCCCAACTACCGAGGGCCTTCATACCCAGAACGAGGATGATGAGTGAACCCAAGAGCAGGATAGGTGTTTGCAGCACGGAGGTATAGAGCACACTCTTCATACCACCGAAGATGGTGTAGATGGCAGTGATGACAACCAGTCCGATGGCGGCAATCCAGAAGAAATCGATGCCCCAAAGTTCTTCAATACCGAATACCTGTTGGAACACAAGACCACCGGCATAAACCGTTACAGCCACCTTGGTCAGCACATAACTGATGAGGGAGATGACTGAAAGGATGGTGCGACTCTGTGTGTTGTAACGACGCTCCAGGAACTCAGGCATCGTATAGACCATGCTTCGTGTATAGAAAGGTACGAACACCCATCCGAGAATCAGGATCATCCATCCTTGAATCTCCCAGTGGGCCATTGCCATACCAGAGGATGCACCTGCTCCAGCGAGACCGATGAGGTGCTCGGAACCGATGTTTGAGGCGAAGATAGATGCACCGATGGCAATCCATGTCGCATCCTTACCACCCAGGAAATAGTCTGCCGAGTTGTCGTTCTTCTGAGAGACGACCCATACTACAATGCCTATCAGCGCACAGCAGAAAACGCCAATGACAATCCAATCTAATAGTGCCATATTTATTTTATAGTTTATTGTTTATTTCACAGAGAACTTATAAGCTGCGTGGCTGAAGTACTTCTCACCAGGATTCAGAATAGGTTGTACCCAGTCTTTCTTGTTAGGACTGTCGGGATACTTCTGACTCTCTAAGCAGACGCTGACGTGTTGGGGATAGACACCGCCCTTATGCTTGATGTTGGGTTCGTTGCCGATGCCCTGGAAGTTTCCGCTATAGACCTGTACGCCGGGCTCGTTGGTATACATCTCCATGAAGATGCCAGTTGTGGGACTGTAGAGGCTTGCACATACGACGGTGTCGTCGCCCTTGCCGTCCTTATAGGTGTTCAGACACCAGTTGTGGTCGTAGCCGTGGGCATTCTGTATCTGGTCGAACTGTGACTTGATGCTATCGCCGATGGCGTGAGCTGTGCGGAAATCCATAGGTGTTCCTTCAACAGACTTGATCTCGCCAGTGGGGATATACAGCTTGTCGCTGGGTGTGAAGTTGTCGGCATTCACGTAGAGCACCATGTCGTAACCAGGCTGGGTGAAGTCACCATTCAGGTTATAATAGTTGTGGTTTGTCTGGTTGATAATAGTGGGTTTGTCGGTCTCAGCTTCCCAAGTGATGTCAAGAATATTATCAGCAGTAACCTTATAAGTTGTCACGGCAGTCACCTTGCCTGGGAATCCGTTCTCACCATCCTCAGCGACAATAGTTAACTTGAGTATAGAGTCACCAATCTGCTCGGCATCGTACACTTGGTTCATCCAACCAGTGGTACCGCCACCATGCAGGCAGTTAGGACCATCGTTCTTCTTTAACTGATAAGTAGAGTCGTTCAATACAAACGTTCCACCTTTGATACGGTTGGCATAGCGGCCTACGCTAGATCCATAGTCGGTGGGGGAATTGAGGGTGTCGGCATATTGGGCGATATTGTCAAAGCCCAATACCACATCTGTAGACTTACCGTCCTTGTCAGGAACAACTAAGCTGACTACACGTCCGCCATAGTTGGTGATGCATACCTCCATTCCGTTGGCGTTTTTCAGGGTATACAACTTAACAGGTTTCTCGGAAATCACTGTGTCAAACTTTGCAGGATCTAATCCAGAAAGGGTCAGTACAGATTCTGTTTTTGAACCACATGCAGAGAATATGGCTAATGCGACACCACATCCCATTACAGTTTTCATTAGGTTTTTCATCATTTGAAAGTTTTAAGTTAATTATTTCTGTTAGTATTTGGGTGTAAAGTTACAATTTATTTTCGATATGACAATAAGAAATGCGGGCTAAAGTGTCAAAATAACACTTTAGACCGCATATTTAACTTTTGTTAAGCGAAAAGGACGCTGTTTAGCAGACTTTTCGAGAACCGTCACCAATGACTACGTCATAGACTTTCGGCTCGTGTCCGTACTTCTCGTTAAAGCGTTTCTTGGCGTCGGCAATGAACTTTGTATAGAGATCGTTGCGAACGAGGTTGATGGTACAGCCACCAAAACCGCCACCCATGATACGGGAACCAGTAACACCATTTTCTTTGGCGATGTCATTCAGGAAATCAAGTTCCTCGCAGGATACCTCATAATCCTTCGACAATCCTTCATGGGTCTGGTACATCAGTTCACCGACCTTCTCATAGTCACCTTCGTTCAATGCCTCACAGACACCCAGCACACGGTCTTTCTCGCCGAGTACGAATTTGGCACGCTTGTAGTCCTCTGCACCTACCTCTTCCTTCACTTCCTCCAACTGTTCCCAAGTGCAGTCGCGCAGGGTCTCGAACTTACCCTCTGGATGCTTAGCGGCAATGTGTTTCACCACATTCTCGCAGGAGTTGCGGCGGTCGTTATAGGGCGAACCGGCCAACTGGTGCTTCACAACGCTGTCGAGTAGCACCAGACGATAGCCGTCGGGTTTGAAGGGGAAATATTCAAACTCACGACTGCGACAGTCGAGGCGCATCAGACAACCAGCCTTTCCGAAGACGGAGGCAAACTGGTCCATGATACCGCAGTTCACACCACAGTAGTTGTGCTCAGTAGCCTGACCAGCCAATGCCATATCCCATTGCGATACTTTGTTGTCGCCGAAGATGTCGTTTAGACCGAAGGCAATACAACTCTCCATAGCAGCTGAAGAAGACATACCTGCGCCAAGGGGTACATCACCTGCAAAGGCGATGTTGAAACCTTTAACGGGTACCCCCAACTTTTTCATTTCAAGGGCGATACCATAGATATAACGAGACCAGCTTGCACGTGGTCCGTTGGGGTCGCTCAATTTGAAATCCACACGGTCCTTCAGGTCGATGGCATAAGCCATGACTGTGTCTTCTGTGCCATTGGCACGCATCTCAGCCATGATACCCTTATCTACAGCTCCTGGGAACACGAAACCGCCATTATAGTCAGTGTGCTCACCTATGAGGTTAATACGTCCTGGAGAGGCATATACATTACCAGTCTTTCCATCAAAGTGCTTGATGAAGCGACTTCTTACAAATTCAATATCCATCATAATTTTTCAATTTTCAAGTATCAATTAATCCACAGGAATGTCCTTATTGACGTTCTTGCAACCGATGAGGGCATAGTAGAACATATAGGCTACAGCAAGGAAATATACGAAGTAGCTTGGCATATAACCCATAAAATTCGAGAACCAACCTTGGATGAGGGGCAGTACACCACCGCCGACAACCATCATCATGAATATACCTGATGCCTGGGCAGTGTATTTGCCTAATCCCTCTGTGGCGAGGTTGAAGATACTGGCCCACATGATGCTGGTACACAGACCGCAAAGCACGAGTAGCAGGGCGCTAAGAGGTACAACTGCCGACGTGAACGAGCAAGTCATGATGGAGAAAAGTGGCATCGTGACGGTATTGGTCTTTGGTATGAACATGGCAGCCAGTATGAGAATCATAGCAACAGTGGTAGTGCCAATCATCAGTTGGCGTGAGCTGACCTTACCTGCGATGAAGCCAGACACCAGACGACCGCAGAGCATCAGCAGCCAGTACATAGCAGCCACAGCGCCACCAATGGTAGCAGCGTTAGCCACCAGGCCAGCACCTTTTTCTGAAGTGTCTGATAGGTAGAAGTTCAAAGCGCCAGGGATACCCACTTCAACACCTACATAAACGAAGATGGCAATAACGCCCAGCGTGCAGTGACGGAACGACCAGGGCGAGTGTTCAAACTTAGTCTCAGCAGTTACCTTGCCTAATTCTGGATCCTGGATGGGGATGAAACAAAGAATACAGAAAGCCGCTGCGAAGACAGCCATAGCGATATAGAGCACCAAATTGACATCGGCCATTTGGGTCGATTTCGTCACCTCGCCGATGAGGGCACCAACGAGCATCGGAGTTAAGGTACCTGTCAAAGAGTTCAGCGTACCACCGATGAGGTTCAGCTGGTTGCCGCGGTTTCCACCTCCGCCGAGTAAGTTCAGCATCGGGTTGACCACCGTATTTAGGATACATACCGAGAAACCGGAGATGAAAGCTCCGAGAAGGTATACACAGAAGCCTGCGATGCCTGTCGGGAAGCTGGAGATGTACTGGATAAGTACACCAAAGAAGCCTACAGCAATACCGATGAGGGCCGTCTTCTTGTAGCCAATCTTGGTCAGCAGCTTGCCTGCGGGAATACCCATGAACAGATAGGCGAAGAAGTTCATGAAGTTACCCATCATGCCTAGCATGTTGTTACCGTCGATGCCTGGCTGGCTCTTCCAGATGACACCGATGGGTGCACCCAGATTGGTAACGAACGCAATCATGGCGTAAAGGAAGAACATCGTTATAATAGCGATGATGCTTCCATTTTGTTTTTGATTACTCATATTTATTATAAAATGCTAATGAAATGGTTTTAGACTCTTATTCGACACCGAACTTGTAGATCGTCTTCTGCTTATACTGCTGACCTGGGTTGAGGACTACAGAGGGGAAGTAGGGACGGTTAGGAGTGTCGGGGAAGTGCTGGGCTTCCAGACAGACGGCACTTCTGTATGGGAAAGTGCATCCGTTGGCACCCTTGTAACCACTGGCGTAGTTGGCCGTGTAGAGTTGCAGTCCTGGCTCTGTGGTGTAGCATTCCATCGTACGACCGCTCTTGGGGTCTGTAATCTTGGCTGCGAAGCTCAGCTCGCCTTCTTCGCGCTTGTTCAGCACGTAGTTATGGTCAAAGCCCTTGCCGAACCTGATTTGCTCGTTGTCTGCGTTAATGTCCTGACCAAAAGATTTCGGAGTACGGAAATCGAATGGTGTACCTTCCACCTTCAGAATCTCACCTGTTGGGATAGCTGTTGCATCTGTAGGAAGATAGAAATCAGCATTGATTTCACAAATCTGATCTTCGATAGTGGGAGTAGGATCAGCGGTACCTGCCAGACTGAAGAAGGCGTGATGGGTCAGATTGACGATGGTCTTCTTATTGGTGGTAGCCAGATACTCAATGACCAATTCGTTTTCGTCTGTAAATGTGAATTCTACTGTTACATCCAATTCTCCAGTAAAGCCTTCTTCACCATAAGATGACTTACGGTGCAATGCGAGTGAGCGAGGTCCCATCTGACGGGCATCCCATACTTTGGCATTAAAGCCAACAGTACCGCCATGCAGGTGGTTTGGTCCGTCGTTAAGTGCCAGTTGGTAGTCTTTGCCATTCAGCGTGAACTGTCCCTTGCAGATACGGTTTCCCCAACGTCCGATCAAGGTAGAAAGGTAGGGTTCCTTACCACTTGTAAGTTGCTCGATGTTAGCATGTCCCTGAATGACATTTCCGACCTTGCCGTCTTTGTCAGGAACCATGATGGCAACGATTGCTCCACCATAATTAGAAATTGCCACTTCGAAACCTTTACGGTTACGCAGAATGTATAAATCTGTTTTTTTACCATTAATAGTGGCCTGAAAATCTTTGCGGTTCAGACCACACAAATTCGCATTTTCGGTAGTGTTAGCCATAATTGATTGTTTTTAGTTACAATGAATATTTTCCTGCAAAGTAACCGAAAAAAAACGAATTGAACGAATGAAACGTGGAAAAAAACGTTTATAAGAGTGTTAAAAACACCTAAATGCAGTTTTTGAGGAAGTCTCCAACCAGGTAACTGCTGCCTCCAATGAAAATAAAATCGTCTGATTTTGCGACTTCCTTTGCCGCCCTATATGCTTTGTATACAGATGGATAGCAATCTCCAGAGAGTCCGTGTTGCAAGGCTTTTTCCTTGACGATATCCGCAGGAATTGCTCGTTTGGTGGTTGCCTGGGTAAAATAGTAGCAAGCATGCTTTGGTAGCATGTCAAGTACGTGATTGATATCTTTGTCGTCTACCATACCAAAGACGAAATGCATTTTCCGACACTTTACTTCTGCCAATTGCTGACTGAGATAGTTCCAGCCGCCCACATTGTGACCAGTATCACAGACGGTATAGGGTGATTCGCTGACGACCTGCCATCTTCCTGTCAGTCCTGTCAGTCTGCACACGTTGCTTAATGCGTCTGCCAGTATCGACGCAACTGTCTTGGGCGAAAGGGTTCCGTTCTCCATCAGCATCTTCAAGGCTGCAAAGACCGTATTGAGGTTCTTTTCCTGGTAGATGCCGCCTAAGTCGCCGTCCAGTTCTCCCCAGTGACGGGTTACGTAATGCATCCTTCCATGAGCGATGGGGAGTGCCTGAAGTATCTCTGGGTCATCATCGGCAAAGACAATCTGACTGCCAGTCTCTTTGGCTTTTGCCTCAAACACAGGACGGGTTTCCTCATGACTTTCACCAATGACGACAGGCACGCCTTCCTTGATGATACCCGCCTTCTCAGAGGCAATCTTCGACAAAGTGTCGCCCAGGAATTGGGTATGGTCAAAACTGATATTGGTGATGACGGAGACAAGTGGGGTAATGATGTTCGTACAATCCAGTCTGCCTCCCAGTCCCACCTCTATGACGGCTATGTCAACCTGCTTGTCGGCAAAAAACTTGAAGGCCATTGCTGTGGTTACCTCAAAGAAAGAAGGGGAGAGCGGCTCGAAGAAACTGCGCTCCTGTTCTACGAAATCAACCATATAGTCTTCTGATATCATCTCGCCGTTGACGCGGATGCGCTCCCTGAAGTCAACCAGGTGGGGAGAGGTATACAGTCCTACCTTGTAGCCGCATTTCTGCAAAACAGCCGCAAGGGTATGCGACACAGACCCCTTGCCGTTGGTTCCTCCGACGTGGATCGTAGAAAAACGCTTGTGCGGATGTCCGAAATGTTCATCCAGCGCAAGCGTATTGCTCAGACCTTCTTTATACCCAGATGCTCCCTGTCGTTCAAACATGGGCATCTGATGATACAGGTATTCGCAGGTCTCTTCGTAGTTCATACCTAATTGAAATAATTCTTGAAGCGTTGGAAGATAGACCGCTTCGTGGCGGCATCGCCCTTGAAGTTGTCGCTTTGCTTGAAGCGTTCAATGGCTTCTTTCTCCTCACGGCTCAAAGTCTTGGGGATGTAAACGCTGATATTCACAACCAGATCGCCGTTTCCGCGTCCGTAGCCCTGAACGGCAGGCAGACCCTTTCCTCTCAGTCGGAGTGTCTTGCCTGGCTGTGTACCAGGTTCCATCTTCACTCTCAGCTTGGTACCTTGTATGGTGGGAATCTCCACATCGCCTCCCAGGGCTGCCGTCGGGAAGTCGAGCAACAGGTTATAGATCAGGTCGCTGTCGTCACGGATGAAGCGCTCGTCCTCTATCTCTTCCACAAATACTTGGATATCTCCGTTGACGCCCTTGTTGTGTCCAGCGTTACCTTTGCCAGGAACATTGATAATCATGCCCTCAGCGACACCTGCGGGAATCTTGATTTCAACGACTTCCTCACCTTTCTCCACACCTGTACCGCCACATTGGTGACACTTGTTCTTGATGACGCGTCCAGTACCGCCACAGGTAGGACAGGTACCCTGCGTCTGCATCATGCCGAAGATACTCTGGGTAGTATGAGTAATCACACCGCTGCCGTGACACGTCGGACAATTTTCTGTACCACTACCGTCTTCAGCACCAGTTCCATGACAGTGGGAGCAAGGGATATCCTTACGTACCTTGAATTTTTTCGTAACACCGGTCGCGATTTCCTCCAAGGTAAGACGTACTTTCAGTCGAAGATCACTACCGCGATGCTGCTGGGGACCGCGATGCGCATTGCCTCCGAAACCGCCAAATCCTGCGCGACCACCGAAGATGTCGCCAAACATAGAGAAGATATCGTCCATGTTCATGCTGGTGGCGTTGAAACCGCCGAAGTCGAAACCGCCTGCTCCAGGAGCATTGAATCCGAACTGGTCGTACTGCTGACGTTTCTTGGGGTCATGCAATACGTCATAAGCCTCAGCCGCCTCCTTGAATTTCTCCTCGGCTTCCTTATTGCCTGGGTTGCGGTCAGGGTGGTATTTGATGGCGATGGTGCGGTACGCCTTCTTAATCTGGTCTTCTGTGGCGTTCTTGTCAACGCCAAGCACCTCGTAGTAGTCTCTTTTTTGTGCCATTATCTATTCTTCACTTTTCACTTCGTCCAAATCGCTTTCCTCAATAGCGGTAGCAAATTCTTCACTCTTCACTTTTCACTTCACTGTCCAACTGCCACTTTGGCGTGACGGATCACTTTCTCATTCAACTGATAGCCTGTCTGCAGACAGTCGATGACTTTGCCTTTCTTGTCGTCGCCCATACCTGGAACCATAGCGATAGCCTCGTGCAGGTCGGTATTGAAGTCGGCATTGTCCGTCTCTATCTTCTTGACACCCAGGCTCTCCAGTGCCTTCATGAACTTATGGTAGATGAGTTCCATACCTTCACGCAGTACGGCAGGGTCTTCTGTTTTCTCACCGTTCTCCATAGCGCGTTCCATATCGTCAATGACTGGCAGTATGGCACTGACAGCCTTTTCGCCGCCGTTCAGGATCAGCTCTGCCTTCTCCTTCAGCGTGCGTTTACGATAGTTGTCAAACTCTGCTGTCTTATAGAGAATCTGTGTCTTTAGTTGTTCTATTTCCTCCAGGGCAGCCTCCAAGGGGTCTTTCTTCTCAGCATCCTCTGACTCTTTAGCGTCTTCTGATTCTTCGGCATCCTCAGGGTTCTCAACATTCCCTGTTTCTATTTCTTCTTCCTTCAGAGTTTCTTCCTCTTCCAGAATGTTCTTCTCTTCTTCTTTCATAGTTTATCTTATTTTTAGGTTCTACTGCAAATTCCGTGCCAATCCACGAACAATTCTCAATTATCAATTGTCAATTCTCAATTCTCAATTCTCAATTCTCAATTATCAATTCTCAATTGTCAATTCTCAATTCTCAATTCTCAATTCTCAATTATCAATTAACCGTACATCTCAGCTTTCTTCTCCTTGATGGCTTCGTCGTAGATGTAGTCATCGTAGGTCATGAGCTTGTCGATGGTGCCCTTCGGGGTCAGTTCGATGATGCGGTCGGCAACGGTATTGATGAACTCATGGTCGTGCGAGGCAAACAGGATGTTACCCTTGAACGAGATGAGGTTATTGTTGAATGCCTGAATCGACTCCAAATCCAAGTGGTTGGTAGGCGTGTCGAGAATCAGACAGTTGGCATTCTTCAACTGCATACGGGCTATCATACAGCGCATCTTCTCACCACCGCTGAGCACGTTGACATGTTTCAGTACATCCTCTTCCTTGAACAGCATACGACCCAGGAACGACTTCATCATCACCTCATTGCCTGTGCCGTACTGGCTGAGCCAGTCTACGAGATTCAGTTCGCTCTGGAAGAATGCGGTATTGTCGAGTGGGAGATAGGCTGTCGTAATCGTCACGCCCCACTTGTAGGTACCAGCGTCAGCCTCACGATTGCCGTTGATAATCTCGAAGAGCGCGGTCATTGCCTTGGGATTATGACTCAGGAAGACGGTCTTCTGACCTTTCTCAATGGTGAACGACACATTGTCGAACAATACTGTTCCATCGGCATCCACGGCCTTCAGACCTTCTACTTCCAGAATCTGCGTACCAGGCTCGCGCTCCATCGAGAAGATGATGCCTGGGTATTTACGGGTAGAGGGTGTGATCTCCTCGACGTTCAGTTTCTCCAGCATCTTCTTACGCGAGGTGGTCTGCTTCGACTTTGCCACGTTGGCAGAAAAGCGGCGGATGAACTCCTCCAGCTGCTTGCGCTTCTCCTCGGCCTTCATTTTCTGGTTCTGCGCCTGACGCAAAGCCAACTGACTGGACTCATACCAGAACGAATAGTTACCCGAGAAGAGTGTCACCTTGCCGAAGTCGATGTCAACGGTCTGTGTCGAGACGGCGTCGAGGAAGTGACGGTCGTGTGATACTACGAGCACGCACTGCTCCAGGTTCGACAGGTATTCCTCCAGCCACTGCACGGTATCCAGATCGAGGTCGTTGGTAGGCTCGTCCAGCAACAGGTTGTCAGGATGTCCGAACAGCGCCTTGGCCAGCATCACGCGCACCTTCTCGTTGTTCGATATCTCCGACATCTGCTTGTAGTGCTGCCCCTCCTGAACACCGAGGTTCTGCAACAACTGGGCAGCCTCACTCTCAGCCTCCCAGCCATTCATCTCTGCGAAAGCCATTTCCAGTTCGGCAGCCTTGTTGCCGTCTTCCTCTGTCATTTCCTCTTTCGCATAGAGCGCCTCGCGCTCCTTCATATTCTTCCACAGCGGCTGATGACCCATCAGCACCGTGTCCATCACAGAGAATTCATCATATTTGAAGTGGTCCTGTTCCAATACCGACAGGCGTTCGCCTGGAGCCAGTTCTACTGAGCCTCTGTTGGGCTCCAATTCACCACTGATAGCGCGGAGCAGGGTAGACTTTCCGGCACCGTTGGCACCAATAATACCATAGATGTTACCGCTTGTGAACTTCAGGTTAACGTCCTTGTAAAGTGTTTTCTTTCCAAATTGAATCGCAAGATTCGTAACTGTAATCATATCCTCTTTATACCTTATTATATTATTTGGGCTGCAAAATTACAAAAAAAAATGCAAATAATCGCCTAAGTCACAAATTATTTGTATATTTGCCACATAGTTTATGTTTTATAACTAAAAACGAAAAGTATATGAAAGTAGGAGTCCCCAAGGAAATTAAGAACAATGAGAATCGTGTGGGCATGACACCATCAGGTGTTGCCGAGTTGATCAAGCGTGGACATACTGTCTTCGTACAGCATACTGCAGGGGAGGGCAGTGGTTTCAGCGATGAACAATACAAGGCCGTAGGAGCACAGATACTGCCGACCATCGAGGATGTCTATGCGCAGGCAGAGATGATTGTGAAGGTGAAGGAACCTATTGCACCCGAATACCCGTTGGTGCGCAAGGGACAGGTACTGTTTACCTATTTCCATTTCGCCTGTGAGAAGGAACTGACGGAGGCGATGATGAAGAGCGGAGCGGTCTGTATCGCCTATGAGACTGTTGAGCGCGATGACCGTTCACTGCCCTTGCTCATCCCGATGAGTGAGGTCGCAGGACGGATGGCAGCGCAGAACGGCGCCTACTATCTCCAGAAGACCAAGGGTGGCAAGGGTAAGCTGATGGCTGGAGTGCCAGGTGTAAAGCCTGCCAAGGTACTGGTGCTCGGCGGTGGAACGGTAGGCGAGGCTGCTGCCCGTATTGCTGCCGGCATGGGTGCTGATGTCACCATCACCGATGTCTCGCTGCCCCGTCTGAAACAACTGGCTGCAGAGTTGCCTGCCAATGTGCATACCCTCTATTCTTCTGAGCATAACATCCGTCAGGAGCTGCCTACCGTCGACGTTGTCATCGGCTCCGTCTTGATTCCTGGCGATGCTGCCCCTAAACTCATCACAAAGGACATGCTCTCGCTGATGGAGAAGGGCACCGTTCTCGTGGATGTCGCCATCGACCAGGGTGGCTGTTTCGAGACGTCACATCCTACCACCCATAGCGAACCCGTTTACGACGTTGACGGCATCATCCACTATGCGGTGGCAAACATTCCCGGTGCCGTGCCCAACACCAGTACCATTGCCCTGACGAATGCCACCCTGCGTTATGCTATCGCCCTTGCTGATAAGGGCTGGCAAAAGGCTTGTCATGACGACCGCTCCCTGGCTCGTGGTGTCAATATGGTCGGTGGAAAGTGCACCTATGAGGCCGTTGCCAAAGTGTGGGGCTTGGAATATACCCCCTTGGATTAATAACGCCAAAAACAAGAAGGGCTGACAGCATATCAACATCTGTCAGTCCTTCTCACTTCTTACCTCTGACTTCTTACCTCTTACCTCTGACTTTTTCCCCCTCACCCTTCACTCAAGAGGCCTGAAATGCCGATGTACAAAGGGATAGGAGAGAGTGAAGGGTCAGTGAGGGGTCAGGAGCACCCTTCACGCATTCCAATCCTTTTACACAAAGTGGCTCCAAAGCTTTTGAGTGAAGGGTGAGGGTCTTTTCAATTATAAAAAGAATCACGTCCTTCTTCCCCTTTTCTCACGTCTTTCTCACATTTTTCTCACGTTCTTCCCATACTTTTCTCATGCCGTACTCATGTCCTAAGGGCATGAGAAATTATATAGAAACCATAGAGAAAGGATAGAGTATCCTATGAGATGCCTATGAGCAACCTATGAGCAAGGTATGAGTAAGCTATGAGAAACTAAGGTGCTAATTTGGAGCTCTCTCATCCATCGATTTCAAGCATCTTATACAAAAAAAGCCACAATGTTTTTGTTTTTTACTCACTTATTTGTATCTTTGTCCTCACATAAATATTACTGCGACATGATGAACACCAGTCTGAACACGCAACATAGGGTAAAAGGTACGCTCAAACAGGGACACGCTCATACAGACCCCTTGTGCGTTTCTTTTTCACTTAATAATTATGGCAGGGAATTAATGAAGAAGCTGTTATTTATACTAGTGACGATGATGCTCCCGATGGTGGTGAGTGCAGCTAATAGCGGTACTTGTGGTGACAACCTCACATGGGTATATGACGAAGCCACTCAAACCCTCACTATCTCAGGAACAGGAGCAATGTCTAATTATAATAGTAGTAGTATTCCATGGAAAGATTTTAGAAATATAATTGAGGTAATAGTTATAAATGATGGAGTAACCACTATTGGAATCGATGCTTTCTGTTACTGCTCCAGCCTTACCTCCGTTACCATTCCTAACAGTGTGACGAGCATCGGAAAGTATGTGTTCTTAGGTTGTACTGGCCTTACCTCCGTCACTATCGGCAATAGCGTGACGAGTATTGGTGATTATGCGTTCTCTGATTGTAGTGGTCTTACTTCAATAACCATCCCCAACAGCGTGACGAGCATTGGCGATAATGCATTCTATGGCTGTACTGGCCTTACCTCCGTCACCATCCCCAACAGCGTGACGAGCATTGGTGGTTCTGCGTTCTCTGGTTGTAGTGGCCTAACCTCAGTAACATTCTATTGCAAAGAAATAGGCTCATGGTTTAGATACTTATCTTCTATTAAAGAAGTGTTTATAGGTGATGAAGTGGAGAGCATTGGTAATAGTGCGTTCTCTGGTTGTAGTGGTCTGACCTCAGTAACAATTGGAAATTGCGTGGAGAGCATCGGCAGTAGTGCGTTCTCTGGCTGTAGTGACCTAACCACCGTAACTATTCCCAACAGCGTGACGAGCATCGATGGTAGTGCGTTCAATGGTTGTAGTGGCCTGACCTCAGTAACAATTGGAAATAGTGTGACGAGCATCGGCAGTTTTGCATTTTCTGGCTGTAGTGGTCTGGCCTCAGTAACATTCCATTGCAAAGAAATAGGCTTATGGTTTAATGGTTTGTCCTCTATTAAAGAAGTGATTATAGGTGATGAAGTGGAGAGCATTGGCGGTAGTGCGTTCAATGGTTGTAGTGGCCTGACCTCAGTAACAATTGGAAATAGCGTGACGAGCATTGGGAAATATGCGTTCTATGATTGTAGTGGTCTGACTTCGGTAACTATTCCCAACAGCGTGACGAGCATCGGCAGTTTTGCATTTTCTGGCTGTAGTGGTCTGACTTCAGTAACATTCCATTGCAAAGAAATAGGCTCATGGTTTAGAGGTTTATCCTCTATTAAAGAAGTGGTTATAGGTGATGAAGTGGAGAATATTGTCGATTATGCGTTCTATGGTTGTAGTGGTCTTACTTCAGTAACTATTCCTAACAGCGTGACGAGCATCGGTAGTAGTGCATTCTCTGGCTGCAAAGGCCTAACCTCAGTAATTATTCCAAACAGCGTGACGAGCATTGGCGATGATGCGTTCTATGGGTGCACTGGCTTGACCTCTATTAACATCCCCAACAGCGTGACGAGCATCGGTAGTAGTGCGTTCTCTGGCTGCAATGGCCTAATCTCAGTAACATTCCATTGCAAAGAAATAGGCTCATGGTTTAGTGGCTTATCCTCTATTAATGAAGTGGTTATAGGTGATGAAGTGGAGAGCATTGGTAGTAGTGCGTTCTATGGCTGTAGTGGTCTTACTTCAGTAACTATTCCAAACAGCGTGACGAGCATCGGTAGTAGTGCGTTTTCTGGCTGCAAGGGCCTAACCTCAGTAACATTCCATTGCAAAGAAATAGGCTCATGGTTTAGAGGTTTATCCTCTATTAAAGAAGTGGTTATAGGTGATGAAGTGGAGAGCATTGGTAATAGTGCGTTCTCTGATTGTACTGGTCTGACCTCAGTAACAATTGGAAATAGTGTGACAAGTATTGGTAGTTATGCCTTCTCTAATTGTAGTGGTCTTATCTCAGTAACAATTGGAAATAGCGTGACGAGTATTGGAATGTATGTGTTCTTTTGTTGTAGTGGCCTTACCTCCGTCACTATCCCCAACAGCGTGACGAGCATTGGAGATTATGCGTTCCATGGTTGTTCTAACTTAACTTCAGTTACCATTCCCAACAGCGTGACGAGCATTGGTCGTAGTGCGTTTAATAACACAAAGCTTAAGTCTGTTATTATTGGTTCAGGAGTCCTATCTATAGGAAGTGATGCATTTAGTGGTAGTAATCCAACAAAAGTAATATGGCTGACAAATACTCCACCAACTGGGTATTCTTATGCAGCAGGTACAGTGAACTATGTAGCAAATGATTTATATACGGACCTTAGTAATAAAAAGGTATATCCATTCTTGAGTAGTATGTTTGAGGTGGATGGTGTGAAGTATGTACCCGTCAGTCCTTCAGAACGTACTTGTGATGCTATAGATTGTGCCTATAATGAATCAGCAGAGAAGATAAATATCGGTAAAAGTGTGTCGTATCTAGGAATCAATATGACGGTGAAGAATGTCAATCCGTATGTATGTTTTCAGAATAATTTCATCAAAGAAGTAAGTCTTTCTTTTGAAGGCAATCTTGGCAATAATGCCTTTCAAGGTTGTACCTTGTTAGAGTCAGCTATGTTGGGTGAGAAAATTGCTTCCATTGGTGCTTATGCTTTCTCAGGTTGCTCATCTCTGCAAAGTATTGTAATTCCGGATGCAGTAACAAGCATCGGAGACTATGGTTTCCAAAAATGTTCCAGCATGACTTCTGTGGAGATGGGTACAGGTGTGATGACGATTAACCAGTATACATTCTCAGATTGTTCTGCATTGACGGATATACAGATTGGCAACAAGGTCGAAACCTTTGGAACTTATGCCTTCAATAATTGTTCTGCATTGCCCCAGATAGTAATTCCGCAGTCTGTGACGAAAATTAATGACTATGTGTTCTATGGCTGTACCAGTTTGGCAAACGTCAATATGGAAGACCGTAATAGTGACGATATGCCATTAACATTAGGCAGCAACGGAAGTAATCCGTTGTTCTATAGTTGTCCTTTGGATGAGGTGTATATCGGACGTAATATCTCTTATTCGATTTCTCTCTTTTATCGCAATACATCACTGAAGACGGTGACAATTACGGATAAAGAAACGGAGATATCGCCAAATGAGTTCTATGGTTGTAACAGTCTGAAGAACGTGATTATTGGCGATGGAGTGACGACTATCGGCGACTGGGCGTTCTCAGGTTGCAGCAGCCTCGACTACTTCGCCTGTGGAACGCAAGTAGCCAATATTGGCAACGAAGCGTTCTCCGACTGTACGGCAATGACAAAATTTATCAGCCGCGCTGCTACGCCGCCTGTTTGTGGAACTCAGGCATTGGACGACATTAACAAATGGAACTGCAAGTTGCAAGTGCCAGAAGCTTCAATACCAGCCTATCAGGCTGCCGATCAATGGAAGGATTTCTTCTTTATCGAGCCTACAAACGATATCATCATGGGTGATGCTAACAATGACAAACTGGTGAACGTAACGGACATTGTGGCAACGGTGAACTATATCATGGAGAAGAATCCAGCCAACTTCAACAAGGCAGCTGCCGACTTGAATGGCGATGGTGAGATCAACGTGACGGATATTGTCAAGATGGTAGCAATCATTATGGCGGGGAATTAAAGATATCTTATTACGTAAAAAAGTGACAAAATGTTTGGTGGTTTCGTGGGAAATGAGTACTTTTGCAACCGATAAACGAAAAAAAGAGTAAAAATGAAAAGTCTACACCTGATTAGCAACCTGATTATTATTCGACTGCGTCAAGCTGCCGGAAGTGATAGGGTATGTATATAATTAAGGTATAAGACAATACGATACAGAGCCTTTCTCACTTCCGGGTGTAGAGAGGCTTTTTTGTATTAAGAGATAAAAGAAAACAGTAATTTAACACATATAATTAGACTGAGATGAGTGACAGATTGTTTATTTTCGACACGACGCTGAGGGACGGCGAACAGGTGCCTGGATGCCAACTGAACACGGTAGAGAAAATTCAGGTGGCGAAGGCGCTGGAGCAGTTGGGCGTGGACGTGATTGAGGCAGGATTCCCTGTGTCGAGTCCGGGTGACTACAACTCGGTGATTGAGATTTCGAAGGCTGTTACGTGGCCTACGATTTGTGCGCTGACGCGAGCTGTTGAGCACGACATTGACGTGGCTGTTGAGGCGTTGCAGTATGCCAAGCATAAACGCATCCACACGGGTATCGGTACCAGCGACGAGCACATCAAGTATAAGTTCAATTCTACGCGCGAACGCATTCTGGAGCATGCCGTCGAGGCGACGAAGTATGCCAAGCGTTTCGTGGACGATGTGGAGTTCTACTGCGAGGATGCAGGTCGGACGGATAACGAATATTTGGCGCAGGTTGTTGAAGCAGTCATCAAGGCTGGTGCAACAGTGATAAATATTCCAGATACGACGGGCTACTGTCTGCCGCAGGAGTACTACGAGAAAATCAAGTACCTGAAGGAGCATGTGGACGGCATTGATGCCTGCATCATATCGACCCATTGCCACAACGACCTGGGCATGGCTACGGCCAATACGCTGAACGGTGTGCTGGCTGGTGCACGTCAGGTGGAGGTGACCATCAACGGCATTGGTGAGCGTGCGGGCAATACGTCGCTGGAGGAGATTGCGATGATTCTGAAATGTCATAAGAACCTTGACATTGAGACGAACATCAACACCACGAAGATATATCCGACGAGCCGCATGGTGTCGAGTCTGATGAACATGCCCGTACAGCCCAACAAGGCCATCGTGGGTCGCAACGCCTTTGCACACTCGAGCGGCATCCATCAGGACGGTGTGCTGAAGAATGTGCACACATACGAAATCATAGACCCCAAGGATGTGGGTATCGATATTGATAGCATCGTTCTGACGGCCCGCTCAGGTCGTGCCGCCCTGAAACACCGCCTGATGATAAACGGTGTGGACGTGAGCGACGAGCATAAGATAGACAAGATATACGAACAGTTTTTGGCGCTGGCCGATAAGAAGAAAGAAATCAGCGATGCCGACGTGCTGATGCTGGCTGGTGCCGATGTGTCGGACACGCATGCCGTACGCCTCGATTTCCTGCAAGTAACATCGGGCAAGGGTGTGAAGTCGGTGGCCTCTATCGGTCTCGACATCAGCGGTCAGAAGTTCGAAGCAGCCGCCTCGGGTAATGGTCCAGTGGATGCTGCCATCAAGGCGCTGAAGAAGATTATCATGAAGCAGATGACGCTGAAAGAGTTTACCATTCAGGCCATCTCGAAGGGTTCGGACGATGTTGGTAAAGTGCACATGCAGGTAGAGTACGACGGTAGTCTCTATTATGGCTTTGGTGCCAATACTGACATCGTGACGGCCTCGGTGGAAGCATATATCGATTGTATCAACAAGTTTAAACAGGAGGAAGACTGATGAACACATTATTTGACAAGATATGGGACGCACATGTGGTGCAGGTGGTTGACGACGGACCCACGCAGTTGTACATCGACCGTCTTTATTGCCATGAGGTGACTTCTCCGCAGGCCTTTGAGGGTATGCGGGCAAGAGGATTGCGGTGTTTCCGTCCTGAGCAGATAGTCTGCATGCCTGATCATAATACGCCAACGCACGATCAGGATAAACCCATCGAAGACCCTATTTCTGCCAAGCAGGTTGCCACGTTGGCGCAGAATGCCAAAGATTTTGGTTTGAAGCATTTCGGTATGTATTCGAAGGACAACGGTATCATCCACGTGGTAGGCCCTGAGAAGGGGCTGTCGCTGCCTGGTATGACAATCGTCTGTGGCGACTCCCACACATCCACGCATGGCGCGATGGGTGCTGTGGCCTTTGGCATCGGAACCTCAGAGGTGGAGATGGTAATGGCTTCGCAATGTATTCTGCAACAGAAACCCAAGTCGATGCGCATCACGATTAACGGTACGTTGGGCAAGGGCGTGACAGCGAAGGACGTCGCGCTGTATCTGATGGCAAAACTGACCACCAGCGGTGCTACGGGTTATTTCGTGGAATATGCTGGTGAAGTGGTTAAGAACCTCACGATGGAGGGCCGTCTGACGCTCTGCAACCTGTCGATAGAGATGGGTGCACGTGGCGGTTTCATCGCACCAGATGAGGTGACCTTTGATTACGTCAAAGGTAAAGAATATGCCCCTAAGGGCGAAGAGTGGGAGAGAGCCGTTGCTTATTGGAAGACGCTGAAGAGTGGCGACGATGCCGTCTTCGACAAAGAACTGGTGTTCGACGCCAAAGATATCGAGCCACGTATCACTTATGGTACCAATCCTGGTATGGGCATCGGTATTACGGAGGCTATTCCTCTCACCTCTGATCTCTTACCTCTGACCTCTGGCTTTGAAAAAGCCCTTCAGTATATGGGCTTCAAGGCTGGTGAGTGTCTGCTGGGTAAGAAGATAGACTACGTATTCTTGGGTGCTTGCACCAATGGGCGCATCGAGGACTTCCGTGCCTTTGCCTCTATTGTGAAAGGGCGTAAGAAGGCTGATAACGTTGTGGCTTGGCTGGTGCCTGGCTCATGGGCTGTGCGCCAGAAGATCGAGGACGAAGGTCTTGACAAAGTGCTCGAAGCTTCCGGCTTCGAGATTCGCCAGCCTGGCTGTTCGGCTTGCCTCGCTATGAACGACGACAAGGTGCCTGCTGGCAAGTATGCTGTCTCTACTTCGAATCGCAATTTCGAGGGTCGTCAGGGACCAGGTTCGCGCACCATCCTTGCATCACCTTTAGTAGCAGCTGCAGCTGCCGTCACAGGAGTAATAACCGACCCAAGAACACTATTATGAAACAGAAATTTGACATCATAACATCGACGTGTGTGCCCCTTTCGTTGGAGAATGTGGACACCGACCAGATTATCCCCGCACGCTTCCTCAAGGCAACCACCAAGGAGGAAAAATTCTTTGGCGACAACCTGTTTCGCGACTGGCGATACAGGGAGGACGGCAGTGTGGTTGAGGATTTCGTCCTCAACAACCCCAAGTTCAAAGGCTGCATCCTCGTCGCTGGTAAGAACTTTGGTTCCGGCTCTTCACGTGAACACGCTGCTTGGGCCATTGCGGGCTATGGGTTCCGCGTGGTTATCTCGTCGTTCTTTGCCGATATCCACAAGAACAACGAACTGAACAACTTTGTGTTGCCCGTGCAGGTATCAGAAGCTTTCCTGTCTGAATTGTTTTCGACGATTCATGGGAATCCTGATGCTCAGGTTGAGGTCGATCTGCCCAACCAGACGGTTACCAATCTCACGACGGGCCATTCTGAACACTTTGATATCAACGGCTACAAGAAGCATTGTCTGATGAACGGATTGGATGATATCGACTTCCTCGTGGCGAATAAAAATAAAATAGAAGCATGGGAGCAGAGAAGGTAAATACATATCAGCGCATCCTGCCCTTCGTAGAGATTATGGACGCTACGTTGCGCGATGGTGAGCAGACCAATGGCGTGTCGTTCCTGCCTCATGAGAAACTGGTGATGGCTCGAAAGCTGTTGTCTGACGTCAACGTTGATCGTATCGAAATTGCATCGGCGCGTGTGTCGGAGGGTGAGCGCGAGGCCGTTACCAAGATATGTGCCTATGCCCAGAAGAACGGACTGTTGGATCGTGTTGAAGTGTTGGGCTTCGTGGATGGTGGCAAGTCGATAGACTGGATTGCCGAGTGTGGCGGAAAGGTCGTCAACCTGTTGGCGAAGGGCTCGCTGAAGCATTGCACCCACCAGTTGCACAAGACGCCCGAGGAACACATCAGCGACATCCTTCACGAGGTGGAATATGCTGCCAGCAAGGGCATCAGCGTGAATCTCTATCTTGAGGACTGGTCGAACGGTATGAAGGATTCGCCCGAATACGTCTATCAGTTGATGGATGCGCTAACTGCTAATAGCCAAAAGCAAATAGCCCGTTTCATGTTACCTGATACCTTGGGTGTGATGAATCCCCTGCAGGTCATCGAATACTTCCGCAAGATGATGAAGCGCTATCCAGAGGTGCACTTTGATTTCCACGCCCATAACGACTACGACCTTGCGGTATCTAACTCGCTGGCTGCTGTTCTCAGTGGCGCTCGTGGTCTACATGTCACCGTGAATGGGCTGGGGGAGCGTTGTGGCAATGCGCCGATGGCTTCCGTGCAGGCTATCTTGAAAGACCAGTTCCACGCCAAGACGAATATCGTGGAGAGCCAGTTGAATGACCTCTCGCGAATGGTGGAAAGCTTCAGCGGCATCAGCGTAGCACCTAATCAGCCCATCGTGGGTGAGAATGTGTTTACGCAGGTGGCTGGTGTGCATGCCGATGGCGACACGAAAGATAAGCTGTACTACAACGAGCTGATGCCAGAGCGTTTTGGTCGTAAGCGTGAGTATGCGCTGGGCAAGAATAGCGGTAAGGCCAATATTGCCAAGAACCTCGAGGAACTCGGTCTGGAACTGACCCCTGAGCAGACGCGTCGTGTGACGGAGCGCATCACGGAGTTGGGTGATAAGAAGGAAATTGTGACTCAGGAAGACCTGCCTTTTATCGTTTCCGATGTATTGAAACACGACAGCTCTGACGATAAAGTAAAGTTGATAAGTTACGTTGTATCAACGGCTTACGGTTTGCGACCTGGAGCAAATGTTAAAGTGGAAATCAATGGTCAACAGTACGAAGCTGCAGGCACGGGCGATGGTCAATACGACGCCTTCGTCAAGGCGCTTCGATATATTTACAAGAAGTATCTCGACCGTACATTCCCCATTCTGGCCAACTATCAGGTCACTATTCCTCCTGGCGGACGGACTGATGCCTTGGTACAGACAGTCATCACGTGGAACGACAATGGCAAGATGATTCGTACACGCGGACTGGATGCTGACCAGACGGAAGCAGCTATCAAGGCAACATTCAAGATGCTGAACATTATTGAGAACGAAAAATTGAAGGATTGAAAAATTGAAGTAATATGAAACTGAAGATTGCGATATTGGCTGGTGACGGCATCGGCCCAGAGATTATGAAACAAGGTGTGGCTGTGCTTGACGCAATAGCCGAGAAGTGTGGTCATGAGTTCGAGTATGAGGAAGCGCTGGTAGGTGCCTGTGCCATTGATGCCTGTGGCGATGCCTATCCAGATGCGACGCATGATGTCTGCATGCGCGCTGATGCAGTCTTGTTCGCTGCTGTTGGCGACCTGAAATACGACAATAACCCCACGCTGAAGATGCGTCCTGAGACAGGCTTGCTGGCGATGCGCAAGAAACTCGGACTCTTTGCCAACATCCGTCCTGTGGCAACGTTCGACTGTCTGTTGCACAAGTCGCCGCTGAAGGAAGAACTGTTGCGTGGTGCCGATTTTGTCGTTATCCGTGAACTGACAGGTGGTATGTATTTCGGTGAGAAGCATCAGGACAACGATATGGCTTTCGACACCAATATCTATACGCGTCCTGAGATTGAGCGCATCCTGAAGGTCGCCTTCGAGATGGCCATGACGCGTCGCAAGCACCTCACCGTTGTCGATAAGGCTAACGTCTTGGCGTCGAGCCGTCTGTGGCGCCAGATAGCCAAGGAGATGGAGCCCCAGTATCCTGAGGTCACCACCGACTATATGTTCATCGACAATGCCTCGATGCGTGTACTTACGGAGCCTCGTTTCTTTGATGTCATCGTGACGGAGAATACCTTTGGCGACATCCTGACCGACGAGACATCCTGTATTACAGGCTCGATGGGGCTGCAGCCCTCGTCTTCATTGGGAGAGCATACACCGTTGTTTGAGCCTGTTCACGGCTCATGGCCTCAGGCTGCAGGGCAGAACCTTGCTAACCCTTTGGCGCAGATTCTCTCAGCAGCGATGCTATTGGAGCACTTCGGTCTGATAAAGGAAGGTTCCTTGATTCGTGAGGCTGTCAATGCTTCTCTTGATGCTAATGTGCGTACACCTGAGATACAGGTGGAAGGTGGTGTGAAATACGGAACAAAAGAAGTTGGAACATGGATTGTAGACTATATCAAAAAAGCTTGATGCTGCTTGTCCTGTCTGTTGCTGTAACACAACAACAAACAGTACTGGCGCAGACCAATCAAGAATGGCGTGACTCGCTGAGCGTTCTTAACCAGCAGATTGCACAGTCGCCCTATAGTGTCGACCTGCATCTGCGGAAGGCTGCTGTCAACCTGGAGTTGCAGCAATGGGAGTTTGCAGTGGATGAATATAAACTGATCCTACGGAATGACGAGAAGAATCTCACTGCCTTGTTCTATCGCGCCTATGCCTACACGCATCTTCGTCGTTACGACTTGGCGAAGAACGACTATAACGACATCTTGCTGGAGGAACCAACTCATTTGGAGGCACGCTTGGGCTTGTCGTATGTGTATCAGTTGATGGGAAAGCGGAATGACGCACTCGATTTGTTGAGCATCGTCGTAGAACAACACCCGGACTCTGTGGCTGGCTATGTGGCGCGTGCCTCGTTGGAAACAGACATGCGACGATATGATGCTGCTCTCTATGATTGGGAACAGGCAACTAGACTTGAGCCGGAGAATTTGGACTATCATTTATCGTATGTTGATGTGCTTATCCGTATGGGCAAGAATGAGGTTGCACGAAGGGAACTGAACAAATTGGCAGATAAAGGGGTCAATCAAGGAGTTCTTCGTGAATACTATAGAAAAATAAGAAAGTAAGAAGTAGGGTAAATAAATGCAGAAATCCCAAACCTCGGAAGAGATTTGGGATTCTGTTGTTTGTTTGGAATAAATTATTTTTGTTTGTTCTCGTCGGCGTTATGCTTCGGGGATAACTGATACGATACTCTTGTCGCGCTTGCCCTTATGGAACTGAACTGTTCCGTCGACAAGTGCATAGAGGGTATCGTCCTTACCCATACCTACATTGTTACCGGGGTTGTGCTTAGAGCCACGCTGGCGAACAATAATGTTGCCTGCAACAACCTTCTGGCCACCGAAAATCTTAATGCCGAGTCGCTGAGCTGCTGACTCACGGCCGTTCTTAGAACTACCTACACCTTTTTTATGTGCCATTTCTTGTTCCTCCTACGTTTTTAAGCAATTACTGATTTAACTTCTACCTGTGTGAACTGCTGACGGTGTCCGTTCTTCTTGCGAGAGTCCTTACGACGCTTCATCTTGAAGACAATCACCTTCTCACCCTTGACGAGGGGATTGATCACCTCACACACAACCTTAGCACCACTTACGGTGGGCGCACCTACCTGTACTGAACCTTCATTGTCGACAAGCAGTACCTTGTCGAATTCAACAGTCTTTCCGGCTTCCACGTCCTTCATGTGGTTAATGAAGAGTTTCTTACCCTCTTCTGCCTTGAACTGTTGACCGTTAATTTCTACAATTGCGTACATTGTTTTTTATTGTTTAAACGGGTTTCTCCGCATGGCGCATGGCTTCGTGCCACGTCTTAACCGAGCCACAACGGACTAAATCGGGCGCAAAGGTACGATTTTTTTTTCAATCCACCAAGGAAATAGGGAGAAAAAACAAAGCGATGACCCTCACAGGCGATCGCTTCATATCTTCAGTAGGTATTAGTCCTTTTAAGGTAAAAAGATTGTTTTCAGGATAACTGCTGCAAAAGTACAACAATTTTTAATACTAACAAAACTTTTTACCATTTATTTTTCGATAAAATGGCTGTGTAGGCGCACAAACCAAATTATTTTAAAGAAAATTCAGAAATTTCGTGTGCAAACGATTGCTATTTTTTCTTTTTATCTGAGTTTTTTCCACGATGCGGTCTTCTGTCATGTGACTTTCCACCACGAGACTTCCCTCCGCGTCCTCTGGTATTCTTTCTTGGCGTTGACTTCTGATATACAGGTGCTTCTCCCATTCCTTCTGGCAACGGATTCTTGACGATGTCTTTTTCCAAAAAACGCTCAATATCTGAGAAATAGCGCATGTCGTTCTCTGAAACAAGGGTAATGGCAATACCGTCGCGTTGTGCCCTAGCAGTGCGTCCGATGCGGTGGACGTAATCTTCGGCATCTTGTGGAACATCATAGTTAATGACCATCAGGATATCATCGATGTCAATACCACGAGCCACAATATCCGTTGCTACCAACACGTCAACTTTTCCGGATTTGAAACGATACATGACATCATCGCGTTCTTGTTGACTGAGGTCACTATGCATCTGGGCACAGTTGATGTGCATTCGTTGCAGTTCACGGGTGATGTCCTTTACCTTATCTTTCTTGCCAGAGAAGATAATGACACGCTTCAGTTCTCCTGTCTTGAACAAATGACGAATGATATGCAGTTTCTGGGGTTCATAGCATATGTATGCTGACTGTTGTATCTTTTCTGCCGGTTTGCTGACAGCAATCTTCACTTCTATAGGATTATATAATAAGGTACGCGCGAGTTGTTGTATCTTATTCGGCATGGTAGCCGAGAACATAATCGTCTGGTGATTCTTCGGTAAGAGACTGGCAATCTGCAGGATATCGTCAGAGAAGCCCATGTCCAACATACGGTCAGCTTCGTCAAGAACGAAGAACGATAACTGAGAAAGGTCTACGTGTCCCATACGGAGGTGGGAGAGTAACCGTCCTGGTGTGGCGATAATGACATCGGCACCCATCTTCAGACCGCGTGTCTCCTGGTCAAAACGGCTACCGTCGTTACCTCCATAGACGGCCACACTAGAGATTCCGTCCAGATAATAGCCGAAGCCCTGCATGGCCTGGTCGATCTGTTGGGCAAGTTCACGAGTCGGTGCCATGACGATACAATTGATGGCATCTTTGGGGAAGCCTCCGTCATCCAATAGGCTTAAGATAGGGAGCAGATAGGCGGCCGTTTTTCCTGTACCGGTCTGTGCAACTCCTAACAGGTCATGTCCGTCAAGGATTTCTGGGATACACTTTTCCTGTATTGGGGTCATTTCCTTGAAGCGCATGTCATAGAGTGCATCGAGGATATTATCATTCAAATATGTTTCTTCAAAATTCATTAGTTTGGAGCTTGCCTATAACAGAAATAGGCGATAATTGCATATAGGATATTGGGAACCCATGCGGCAAGCATAGGGGGCGTATCGGCATTAATGGCAAAGGTCGCGCTGACGGTCTGAAGGAGAATATATGAGAATGATAAGGCGAGTCCAATACCTAGATACATTCCCATGCCTCCTTTTCGCTTACGCGACGAGAGAGACACACCGATTATTGTTAGGATAAATGACGCAAACGAGGTGGCTATTCGCTTGTGGTATTCCACCTCATACTGAACCACATTACTGGATCCGCGTTCCTGTTGCTTGGAGATATATTGCAATAGTTCTGGGGAGGTGAACGTCTCCTGTTGACCTTTTGAGAATATCAGGTCCATTGGTTCCATTTGGATGAGGGTGTCTATCTCAGAACCACTGGTAATCTTTTCTCGCATACCTTTCAGTTCACGGATTTTATAACTTCGTGCTTTCCAGTGATAGCGAGAATCACTGATGGTGTCATACTGTATGACGCTTGCAGTCATGTGGCTAACCAGTTTTTTCTTGTCGAACTTATATAAAGAGAAACCATAGCCCGTTTTGCGGATATCGTCATATTGTGAGATATATGCAACTGTTCCCCTGTCGACCATTAACTGGATATTCGTCGCAGTGGTGTTTCTCCTCTTGTCTTTATAAAGTGACTCGAAGTCATGTCTCACTACCGTACCCCTTGGGATGATATAGGCTCCCAGGAAGAAGTTTAGTACAGCAATCAGCGCAGCGGAGATCAGGTAAGGACGTAATAGTCGCTTGAAACTCATACCACACGCCAACATGGCGATGATCTCGGAGTTGCCAGCCAGTTTTGAGGTAAAGAAGATGACCGCAATGAATACGAACAACGGTGAGAAAAGATTGGCGAAATAGGGAACGAAGTTCATGTAGTAGTCGAACACGATAGCACGCAATGGTGCATGATAGGTTGTGAACTTCGCCAGATTCTCGTTGACGTCAAAAACAATGGAAATGGATATGATCAGAATGATTGAGTAAATATAGGTACCAATAAACTTCTTGATGATATACCAGTCCATTCGCTTGATATACTGGAAGGGATTGTATTTCTTCAATGGGGCAAGTCGTTCCCAAGGCAATCGTTTCCACAATAGCCTAACCCTTCTGATGATGTCCTTCCACTTCTCTTTCATCGTCTTCGTCTTAAGTCGTCAATAACAGATCGTTTCCATTGTACAAAGTCGCCTTGCTCGATATGCTGACGGGCGTCGGTGACTAGTCGCAGATAGAAGGCAAGATTGTGAATAGAGGCTATTTGCATGGCAAGTAGCTCCTGTGCCTTGAAAAGATGATGCAGATATGCCTTGCTATGGATGCGGTCGATGTCACAGCCGTCCGGATCGATGGGGGAGAAATCATCCTCCCATTTCTTGTTGCGCATGTTCATCGTTCCCTGATAGGTAAACAGCATGGCATTGCGACCGTTACGGGTGGGCATCACACAATCAAACATATCCACGCCGCGCTCAATGGCTTCCAAGATGTTTTGGGGCGTTCCAACACCCATCAGGTAACGTGGCTTGTCCTTGGGCAATATCTCATTGACCACCTCAATCATCTCATACATGACTTCTGTGGGCTCTCCAACAGCAAGACCGCCGATGGCATTACCGTCCGCACCCTTGTCGGCAACATGCTTGGCAGCCTCCTGGCGCAGATCTTTATACGTACAGCCCTGTACGATAGGGAACAGGCTTTGCTGATATCCATAGAGTGGTTCTGTCTCGTTAAACCGTTTTATACAGCGGTCGAGCCACCGTTGGGTAAGTCCTAATGACTTCTTGGCATACTGATAGTCACTCTGTCCAGGAGGACATTCGTCCAGTGCCATCATGATATCTGCCCCAATGATACGTTCGGTATCTATGACGTTCTCTGGCGTGAAGATGTGTCGTGAACCGTCGATATGACTCTGGAACTCACATCCTTCCTCACGCAGTTTGCGGATACCCGTCAGAGAGAAAACTTGAAAACCTCCTGAGTCTGTCAATATAGGACGATCCCAGGTGTTGAACTGGTGAAGTCCACCTGCCTTGCGGAGAATATCCAGTCCTGGGCGGAGATAGAGATGATAGGTGTTTCCTAAGATAATTTGTGCCTTTACTTGTTCACGCAGTTCTGAGAAATGTACTCCCTTGACGCTGCCTACCGTTCCCACAGGCATAAAAATTGGAGTCCTGATTTGTCCGTGGTCAGTGGTAATCAGTCCTGTGCGCGCCTCACTTGCAGAGTCTGTATGTTGCAGTTCGAATGTCATTTCTATTTTTTCTCTTCTTCAGGGATGGTGAAATCCAGGGGATGCTCTACGACCTCTTTTGTTAATGCAAAATCCCAGACATCCTGCACATTTTCCACATAGTGGAAATTGACTCCTTTCAAATACATCTCAGGAATCTCTTCGATATCTTTCTGATTTTCACGGCACATCAGTATATCCGTGATACCGGCGCGCTTAGCAGCAAGAATCTTCTCTTTGATACCGCCTACGGGTAATACCTTGCCACGTAGGGTTATCTCACCTGTCATGGCGGTGTTCTTGCGGACTTTACGTTGGGTAAGCGCCGATGCGATAGAGGTGGCAATGGTAATTCCTGCAGAAGGACCGTCTTTCGGGGTCGCTCCTTCTGGAACATGGATATGGATATTCCAGTTGTCAAAAATACGATAGTCGATATTGAGAACGTCCACATGTGCCTTTACATATTCCAATGCTATGACAGCACTCTCTTTCATGACATCTCCTAAATTTCCAGTCAAGGTAAGTTTGGAACCTTTTCCCTTTGAGAGAGAAGTCTCAATAAATAAAATCTCGCCACCTACACTAGTCCAAGCAAGTCCTGTCACAACACCTGCGTAAGCATTTCCTTGATAAATGTCACGATAGAATGGTGGTTTACCGAGTAGCCCCTCTAATTCTGTGGGAGATATCTTTAAAAAAGGTAGTTGGCCGTCTTTGGCTTTCTGGAAAGCCATTTTGCGGAGCGCTTTGTTGATTTGTTTCTCTAATTGGCGCACACCGCTTTCACGGGTATATTGTTCTATGATTTTCTCAATGGCCGCTTTGTTGAAAGTCAGTCCCTTGTCAGTCAATCCTGTATTCTCTTTTTCCTTGGGGATCAGATGGCGTTTGGCAATCTCGTATTTCTCTTCTGTGATATAGCCACTGACCTCTATAATCTCCATGCGGTCAAGTAAAGGTTTCGGAATGGTGCCGAGATTATTTGCGGTGGCGATAAAAAGCACCTTCGACAGGTCGTAGTCTACATCCAAATAGTTGTCGTGAAAAGCATTGTTCTGCTCAGGATCCAGCACTTCCAACATTGCGGAAGCAGGATCGCCATTGTGTGTATTTTGTGTAACTTTATCAATCTCGTCAAGGATAAACACTGGATTGCTAGAACCAGCTTTTTGGATGTTCTTGATAATACGTCCTGGCATAGCACCGATATAGGTGCGACGATGTCCACGGATCTCAGCCTCATCATGCAGTCCACCTAAGGAGACTCGTACATATTTACGGTTGAGAGCATCAGCAATGGATTTTCCAAGGCTTGTCTTACCAACTCCAGGAGGACCGTATAGACAGAGAATTGGTGACTTTAAGTCACCACGTAGGGAGAGAACGGCAATATATTCGAGGATACGTTCTTTCACTTTTTCCATGCCATAATGATCACGGTCCAAAATCTTCTGCGCACGGTCTAGGTTCAGATCGTCTTCCGTGCATTCATTCCAAGGCAGTGATACTAATGTTTGAAGGTAGGTCAGCTGAATATTGAAATCAGGACTTTGTGGGTTAAGTTGATCAAGTTTGTCAATCTCACGATAAAAGATACGCTCAACTTCCTCGCCCCATTGCTTGGACATCGCTTTTTCCAGTAGCTCCTTTTTCTCTGGCGAGCTCTCATTGCCCATTTCTGCCTGAAGGTTTTTAATTTGTTGCTGCAGAAAGTAATTGCGCTGTTGCTCGTCAATATCATCGCGCGTCTTGTTGCGAATATCTAGTTTCAAAGTTTGAAGCTCTATCTCACGGTTGACAATCTTCATGGTGTTAAACAATCTTTCCTTGATAGATGACATCATCAAGAGCTTCATCTTTTCCTTTACCGAGAAAGGCAGGTTGGAACATATAAAATTGAGCGCCATAATATTATTCCCGACGTTTTTGATGGCAAAGGCTGCCTCTTCGGGAATCTCGTCGTTCAATTTAATGTATTCCGTAGTCTGATTGCGCAAGTCTTCAATAGCCGTATAAAACTCTTTATCGTTCTTTTCCGGTTCGTCTTCTGGGGCAGATTCCACACGCCCTACAAGATAAGGTTTGTATTTCAGAAGTTCCAACAACTTTATTCGTCCCAATCCTTGGACAATTGCTGTGATATTACCGTTTGGCAACGTTAATAGCTTCAATACTTTGGCATATACACCGATATCATAAAGGTCGGCACGGATGGGTTGCTCAGTTTCTGGATCACGTTGACAGAAAACACCCATCAATTGTCCAGTTTTATCTGCCATACGCACTAATTTCATGCTAGCATCACGTCCGATAAGAATAGGGGCAACAACACCAGGAAACAATACGATGTTGCGTACAGTTAATATAGGAAGGGATTCGGGAATCTCTACACTGCTGAGGTCACTATATTCGCCTTCTACGTCGGCAATCATTGAGAACGACCTGTTTCTATTATCCATATACATTGTTATCTTTTCTTCCATAATAAAGTGCAAAGGTACAAAGAAAAGAGGACATAATCAAATAAAAATCATATTATTTCTTGGTATTAATGACTCTTTTTGATGATTATTGCTTATCTTTGCAGTCGGAAAGCAGTGTCTCGGTCTGTCGCTGGTATCAACTGCCTCTGCCTTTATGGTGAGGGGGAAGGGTACAAGAGGAAAGTCCGGGCAGTAGAGGACGCCCCACTTCTGAAAGTGGAAGCAGTCGGTGACGGCTGGATATGGAAGAAGAAAACAACCGCTCTTTTGGGCAAGGGTGAGAAGGTGGTGTAAGAGACCACCAGCCGGCGGGTGATCGTCGGGCTGTTCCATCTGGGGGCTGCAAGTTCGCGTATACCATCGTCTGAGAGCTGTCCGTTCGAGAAATACGATGGAGGGTAGAATGCTAGATCCGTAGGGTGACTTACGGAGTAGATAAATGACAGACATCTTTCTTGTATGAGGAAGTTACAGAACCCGGCTTATAGAGACAGTGCTTTCTTTTTTATTTTTGAGGACATTGAGTAAAGTGATACAACGAATCATCCAGTTCTTCGAAACTGATATGTGGAGGATTACGAAGAACGATGTCTCTCCAATGGTGTTTCTGTTGGTGGAGATACTGAAGAAATTGGTCATTACTATCCGCTTTTTTATTTCGAAACGAGTGATGACGAGAGCTGCAGCGTTGACGTATAGTACACTGCTTGCCATTGTGCCTATTCTTGCCGTCGTCTTTGCTATTGCCCGTGGTTTTGGCTATAGTAAATATATCGAAATTTGGTTTAGGGAAGCCTTTGAGTCGCAGCCACAAGTGGCAGAGGTTATTATTGGGTTTGTTAATAGCTATCTGGTTCATACGAAGAGCGGTATTTTTTTGGGCGTGGGTCTGCTGTTTATGCTTTACACGGTATTAATGCTGGTGAGTAATGTTGAGGATGCCTTTAACGAGATATGGCAGGTGACGAAACCACGTAGTATATTCCGAACGTTTACAGATTACATGGCAATGTTCTTCTGTTTCCCTATTATCATCGTTGTCACATCAGGTATATCCATTTTCATGGCGACTATTGCTGATTCTATGCCTGATTATCTGATGTTGGGACCTGCCATTCGTTTTCTCATCGACCTTATTCCTTATGTGTTGATGTCTGTGATGTTTATTGCTCTTTATACTTTCATGCCCAATACCCATGTGAAGGCAAAACATGTAATTGTACCTAGTATTCTTGCCGGTATCGCCATGCAAGGACTACAGTTATTCTATATTCATTCTCAGATTTTCTTGTCGGGTTACAATGCGATTTATGGTTCTTTTGCAGCTCTTCCGTTATTCATGTTATGGGTGCAGATATCATGGACTATCTGCTTGTTTGGTGCAGAACTATGCTATGCCAATCAGTATCTTGACTATTATGACTATGATGCAGATACCAACGAACTCAGTCATCGATCACGTACTATGTTGTGCGCTTTACTGATGAGCTATATCTGTGGTCGTTTCGCTGATGGGAAGAAACCATATTCTGCTTCGCACCTACGTTTTGATACAGGAATACCTATCCGTATTGTCAACGATCTTTTGGTTGAGTTGATAGATGCGGGACTGATAGTTGAATTGACCAGTGATGAAAAAGGGGAAACTTCTCATTTCTTACCTGCAGAGGATATCAGCAATCTGACTCTTGGCGTAATGATAGACCGTTTGGAGTCATATGGAGAATGGAAGTTGGATCTTGATGTATCTTATTTATTCTCTGAACAATGGAAAAGTGCAATGGAACAGCGCTCTAACTATCTCCGTTCTCTTCGTGACATCAAGTTACAAGACCTCCGTCCTTGAACGATTATAGATTTCAGACTTTATCACATAGCGGTATTTTTTATTGCTAAGCCATGAAAAACTTTCTCGTTAACTATGAAAAAATTTTCTATAGGCATGCCGCAATTTCGCTGTCTTTTTTCCTTTTTTAACTATATTTGTCACAAAGTTATCTCTTTTTTCTAAAAAATTGTTCAAAAAAGTACGATTCTCAAAAATTTTTACTATATTTGCAAAGTATTAATACATTATCAATCATTATTTAATCATTACGGCTATGGCAAAGTATAATATCACTGAGAAAAAAGTCAAGGAGGCAGCCTATCGGACTTTGGTAAATCCTCAGTTGATGGATGAACTGAAGGAAAAGATCCTATATGTCATTGTCATGCAAAAAAAATACAAGGACAAGGATTACTCTGCAAAGAAGCTGGCAGAGGATTTAGGGACGAATACTCGCTATATCTCTGCTGTAGTCAATGTACAGTTTCATATGAATTACACATCGTTTGTAAATAAGTTCCGTATTGAGGAGGCGATGACCATTATGGTTGACAAACGTTATCAAAGTCTGACGATGGAGGAAGTGAGTGATATGGTCGGTTTTGCCAACCGCCAGTCATTTTATGCTTCGTTTTTTAAATTCTTGAATATGACTCCGCGTGATTATCGTATGAAACATTTTGAAACTCATCCGTCACAGAAAGTCAAACGCTCTAAAAAGAAGAGACAACATGTTTAGCTATTCAGACGAGCGCTTTGCCGACCTTCAACTGCTCAGATACCGATTAAACGGATTTGAGCAGTTAACTTTGTGTCAGAAACGATACATCTATGCACTGTCACAGGCAACACTCTATGGTCGTGACATCACTTTCGACCAGTTTGGATTATACAATCTTCGTATCCGAAAGATGCTGGAGGTCATATATACGGCTCCTTCTGTCTCTCATGACACAGAAGAGTTCCGAGCATTGGAGATCTATCTGAAACGTATCTGGTTTTCAAATGGTATTTATCATCATTATGGTTGTGAGAAATTCCAACCGGCATTCAGCGAAGCGTATCTGCGAGAGACGTTAAAACAGCTCCCCATTGGTTGTCTTCCATTGAGGAAAGATGAGAACTTGGAAACATTCTGCAGCGAGTTATTTCCAGTTATCTTCAATCCAGATATACTTCCCAAACGTGTCAACAAGAATGATGGAGACGATTTGGTGAAGACTTCCGCCTGTAATTTTTATCAGCATGTCACACAACAGGAAGCGGAAGACTTCTATCTGCAACAGAAGAACGCCTATCAAGGTGAAGAGCCTCCTTCGTTTGGCCTGAACAGTACGTTGGTGAAAGACAATGGAACACTTCGTGAAGAAGTGTGGCGCATCGGAGGAAAGTATTCCAAAGCGATAGAACAGATTGTCTATTGGCTGGAGCAGGCGAAAAATGATGCGGAGAACCATCAACAGAAACAGATTATTGATGATCTGGTTGCCTATTATCGTACAGGTGACCTGCAGTGTTTCAACAAGTATTGCAAAGAGTGGGTGAGTGAACATGAGGGTAAGATTGACTTCATTAATGGCTTTATAGAAGTATATGGTGACCCGTTATGTTTGAAAGGTTCGTGGGAAGGACTTGTTGAATATAAAGACCTTGAGGCAACAAAGCGTACACAGACGATTAGTCAGAATGCCCAATGGTTTGAGGATCATTCTCCCATAGACCCTCGTTTCCGCAAGAAACAGGTAAAGGGTGTTACTGCTAATGCCATCTGTGCAGCGATGTTGGGAGGCGATGAGTATCCTTCTACCGCTATCGGCATCAATCTTCCCAATGCCGATTGGATTAGAGCACAGTATGGTAGCAAGAGCATTACTATTAGTAATATCACGGATGCTTATAATAAAGCAGCTCATGGGAATGGTTTTAAGGAGGAGTTCGTCATTGATGCAGAGGCATTACAACTGATAGAACAATATGGAGATATTTGCGATGATCTCCATACTGATCTTCATGAGTGCTTAGGACATGGCAGTGGACAACTGCTTCCTGGCACGGATCCTGATGCATTGAAGTCGTATGGCAATGTGATAGAGGAGGCAAGAGCTGATCTTTTCGGCTTATATTATATCGCAGACGCTAAGTTGGTAGAGTTGGGACTGACACCCAATCAGGAGGCGTTTAAGTCACAATACTATAGTTATATTATGAATGGTCTGCTGACGCAGTTGATTCGCATTCAGCCAGGCAGCCAGATTGAGGAGGCGCACATGCGGAATCGTGCCCTCATTGCTCATTGGTGTTATGAGAATGGTAATGCCATCTCCATAGTTAAGCGTGAAGGAAAGACCTATGTGCAGATTCATGACTATGATGAACTACGCAGATTGTTCGCCAAGCTGTTGGCAGAAATACAGCGCATCAAGAGTGAAGGTGACTATGACGCTGCGAGGCATTTGGTAGAATGTTATGCTGTGAAGGTCGATCCTGTCGTCCATACAGAGATATTGGAACGCTATAAGCGCCTGAATTTAGCACCGTATAAGGGCTTTATCAACCCTAAGTTGATTCCTGTGAGAGACGAACAAGGAGAGATAACTGATATAGAAGTAGACTATACGGAGGGTTATGCGCAACAGATGTTACGTTATAGCTCAGAATATGGTACATTGATATGAACAAGGAAATACAGGAGAGAGTCAAGGAAATCAAGCAGTCTTTCCGACAACTGATGGATGGAAAAACTGCTCAGTCGATGCGTGACAAGGGAGTAGAATACAAACTCAACTGGGGCGCATCTATTCTTATGTTGAGAGAAAAGGCAGAAAAAATAGGAAAGGATTATGACCTTGCCATCGAACTTTGGAAGGCAGATGTGAGAGAATGTAAGATTCTTGCCACGATGATTATGCCTGCTGAACAGATGATGTCAGAAGTGGTGGATATCTGGATGGAACAGACACCTTCACAAGAGATAGCTGAACAGGCCGCCTTCAATCTGTATCAGTATCTTCCTTTCGCTCCAGAGAAAGCTTATCAGTGGATTGCATCAGACAAAGAGTTGGAACAGTTGTGTGGTTTTCATATCCTTTCACGACTGTTTATGAACAAACAAGAACCTAATGAGCGAGGCATCAATGAGTTTATTGACCAGGTTTTGGCAGCTTTGCAAGGTTCTTCCATGATGGTTCGTAAAGCCGCTATGCAGAGTATAATCCGCTTTTCGGAATTAGGTCTTGTGTATGAACGAATGGCAAAAAGTGCGCTTAAAAGTCTTAATTTAGAATTTTTTTAAATTGATAATGCCGTATTCTAAATAAAATGTTGTAATTTTGTGCGGTTTTTATGGCATTATTGATTCGATGAAAGAAAGTGTTAGGACTACCGTCAGACAGATATTGACCAGTTATCTAGAGATGAACAACCATCGTAAGACGCCAGAGCGTTATGCGATATTGGATGCTGTCTATGATATCAATGGCCATTTTACACTTGACGAGTTAGGCGAGAAACTGTCAGAAGAGAATAACTTCCCTGTCAGTCGTGCTACACTTTATAACACTCTAAAGCTGTTTATGGAACTGCGATTGGTGATTCGTCATCGTTTTCAAGGGCAGACAAAATATGAAGCATGCTATGATAACAACAGTCATAGTCATCAGATTTGTACAATGTGTGGAAAAGTAACGGAGATAAAAGCTCCTCAGATTACTGAGACCATCAGCAATATGCACTTGAAACGCTTCCGTAAAGATGGTTTCTCATTATATATCTATGGTATTTGCAGTACGTGTCAGGCAAAGATAACACGTATCAAGGCTCAGAAGAAAAAACAGAAAACTCAAAATAAAAAGAACAAATGAATCAAGGTAAAGTAGATGTCCTGCTTGGTTTACAGTGGGGCGATGAAGGAAAAGGAAAGGTAGTCGACGTGTTGACTCCGCAGTATGATGTCGTAGCTCGCTTCCAAGGAGGTCCTAACGCTGGACACACATTGGAATTTGAGGGGCAGAAGTATGTGCTTCGCAGTATCCCTTCAGGTATTTTCCAAGGTGGAAAGGTGAATATCATTGGTAATGGTGTCGTATTAGCTCCAGACTTGTTTATGGATGAAGCAAAAGCTTTGGAGGCCAGTGGCCATGAATTAAAGAGTCGTCTGCATATCTCTAAGAAAGCTCATCTGATTATGCCTACTCATCGTGTACTGGATGCTGCCTATGAGGCTCAGAAAGGCAAAGATAAAGTAGGTACTACGGGAAAGGGTATTGGCCCGACATATACGGATAAAGTAAGTCGTAACGGTCTTCGTGTTGGTGATATCCTCGAGAACTTTGAAGAAAAATATGCTAAGGCAAAGGCTCGTCATGAGGCTATTTTGAAGTCTCTGAATTTCGACTACGACATTGCGGAGGTAGAGAAAAAATGGCTGGAAGGTATTGAATACTTGCGTCAGTTCCCCATCGTTGACTCAGAACATGAGATTAATAACCTGTTGAAGAGCGGTAAGAGTGTTCTTTGTGAGGGAGCTCAGGGTACAATGCTGGATATCGATTTCGGCTCTTATCCTTTCGTTACTTCATCGAATACTATCTGTGCTGGAGCATGTACGGGCCTGGGTATTGGTCCGAATAAGATTGGAGATGTCTATGGAATCATGAAGGCCTATTGCACTCGCGTTGGTGCAGGACCTTTCCCCACAGAGTTGTTTGACGAGACAGGCAAGCGTATCCGTGACTTGGGTCATGAGTATGGTGCTGTGACAGGTCGTGAGCGTCGTTGTGGTTGGATAGACCTCGTAGCCTTGAAATACTCTATCATGGTGAACGGTGTCACTCAGTTGATTATGATGAAGAGTGATGTTCTCGATGATTTTGACACCATCAAGGCTTGTGTAGCTTACAGACAGAATGGTAACGAGATAGACTATTTCCCATATAACATCGAGGAAGGTATCGAACCGATCTATAAGGAACTGCCAGGCTGGAAGACAGATATGACGCAGTTTACCAGTGAAGAGCAGTTCCCACAGGCTTTCAAAGATTATATCAAGTTCTTGGAGGCAGAGTTGGAGACTCCTATTAAGATTATCTCTATCGGTCCTGATCGTGACCAGACAATTGTAAGAAAATAAATGGCACAGAAACCAAGTATTCCAAAAGGTACACGCGACTTCGGCCCTGTAGAGATGGCGAAGCGCAACTACATCTTCAATACAATCCGTGAAGTCTATGCACTTTATGGCTTCCAACAGATAGAGACACCTGCGATGGAAACCTTGCAGACCTTGATGGGAAAGTATGGAGAGGAGGGCGATAAACTTTTGTTCAAAGTGTTGAACAGCGGAGACTTCCTGTCGAAGATAAGCGATGCAGAACTCAGCGAACGCAATAGCCTTCATATGGCGGCACAACTTTGTGAAAAAGGACTGCGTTATGACCTGACGGTTCCCTTTGCCCGTTATGTGGTGATGCATCGTGAGGAGTTGCAGTTGCCTTTCAAACGCTATCAGATACAACCTGTTTGGCGTGCCGATCGTCCTCAGAAGGGGCGCTATCGTGAGTTCTATCAGTGTGATGCGGATGTTGTCGGCTCCGATTCATTGCTCAATGAGGTGGAGTTGATGCAGATTATTGATACCGTATTCTCTCGCTTTGGCATTCGCGTACAGATTAAAATTAACAATCGTAAGATATTGAGTGGAATTGCCGAGGTGATTGGAGCTGCTGATAAGATAGTTGACATCACAGTAGCTATCGATAAACTTGACAAGATCGGTATTGACAACGTGAATGCAGAACTTCGTGAGGATGGGTTGACAGAAGAGCAAATCAGTAAGTTGCAACCTATCATTTCTCTTAGCGGTACTAACGAGGAGAAGCTTCAAACCATTGCTGAAGTGTTGAAAGACAGCGAGACAGGATTGAAAGGAGTAGAGGAGTGTCGTTTTATTTTGAATACTCTGAATGCTCCGATTTCTCTAAAAAATGAGATTCAACTTGATTTGACGCTGGCTCGTGGCTTAAACTATTACACAGGAGCAATCTTTGAGGTGAAGGCACTTGATGTGGAGATAGGTAGCATCACGGGTGGTGGACGCTATGACAATCTGACAGGCATCTTTGGTATGCCAGGATTGAGTGGTGTGGGCATCTCATTTGGTGCTGATCGTATTTATGATGTGCTGAATGCTCTCGATCTTTATCCCAAGGACTCCATGAATGTCACGCAGGTACTCTTCATCAATTTTGGAGAGCGTGAGACGGCATACTGTCTTCCTATTATAAATAAGGTGAGACAATCCGGACTTCGTGCGGAAATTTTCCCTGATTCTGCAAAAATGAAGAAGCAGATGAGTTATGCCAATGCCAAGCAGATTCCCTATGTCGCTCTTGCGGGAGAAAATGAGATGAACGCAGGAAAGATTACGTTGAAGAATATGGAGACGGGAGAACAACAACTCTTAACCCCTGAGGAATTAATAGTTGCTATCAAATGAAAAAGATATTGCTTGCCTTATTGGTCTTGACGACCCTAACATCCTTGAAAGAGATTCATCTGACCACAGTTTTCGTGATTGGCGACTCAACGGCAGCCAAGAAAGACACGACAGGCGGCAAGGTGGAACGAGGATGGGCAATGGCATTACAGGACTATTTTGACTCCGACTATATCCGGGTAGATAATCATGCTGTCAATGGCCGCTCTTCCAAGAGTTTTATCGATGAGGGGCGGTGGGACAAGGTTCTCACGCTTATCAGGCCAGGTGACTATGTCATCATACAGTTTGGACATAATGACGAGAAAGCACAACCTTCTCGTCATACGGACCCTGGGTCGACATTTGACTACAATCTTGCTAAGTTTGTCAGGGAAACCCGCGAACGGGGCGGTATTCCCGTCATCATGAACCCTGTGGTGCGCCGTAACTTCATGGTGAAGGCTCCTGAGATTGTTGATGATGAGTTGCTTCGCACCTCTACCTTCAAAGACGGTGTAAAGATGATAGAGGGGGATTCGCTAATTGACACGCACGGACTATACGCACAGGCTCCCCGTGATGTGGCGGAGCGAATGAATTGTCTGTTTGTTGATGCCAATAAGATTACCCATGACCTTGAACAAGGTCTAGGCAGAGAAGGCTCCAAGAAACTTCACATGTGGTTCCTGCCTGGAGAAGAACCCAGTGAGCCCCAAGGCAAGCAAGACAATACACATTATAACAAATATGGGGCACATGTTGTGGCTGGATTGTTGGCAGAGGCTTTGGTAAATGAGATTCCGTTATTGAATAAATACTATTTGAAGAATGGAGGAAATCATTAGACCGGTTAAGAAACCTGGCGGCTGTCTGAAAGGCTTGGGTTGCTTACTGGTAGTAGGTAGCTTTTTGTTCATCATCTTTTGTATCGCGATGATCTTTGAAGGTGAGAGACATTTGGATGAACTGAGAGCGGAATATACTGCCTCTACAAAGGAATACCAAGAGGCATTGGAGGCTTATGAGGCGGATTCTGCCCATCTCAATGCAGAGTATAACCGTATCGCAGCCGCCATTGACGAAGCTCAGGCACGAGGCGATAGTACCCTCGCAGATGCGCTTGCTGATAGTCTCATTCTCTATGCCGAACCTCAGTTCGCACCTCGTGGTGCTATAGGAGTTAATATTGGTGCAGCGTTTTTCGTTTTCTTTGCTTTATGCGCTCTTGTCCCATTAATAATAGGTGTGGTAATGCTTATTTATTACCGCTGGCGCAAGCGCAAGTATCAGAGGTATCAAGAAGGGCTGTTTTGAGAATGATGCTGGTAGCGCCAATAGTAAAGAGAGTACCATCTTCTATTAAGCGACGCTCACGGGGTTTCAACTCCACATTATCGACGAATGTCCCAGTATTACTATTATTGTCGCTTAATAGGTAGCGTAATTGCCCTTGCTTGTTACGGCTGACATGGATGGTGCAGTGGTTGAGGTCGACACTGGGGTCTACTGTCTCGAAAGGGGTATTGATGGAATTCCCCTTTTGGTATCGTCCGATGACATTGTTGCCCATGTGAAGGGGAATTTCCTGTTTAAAATGAAAAACATTCTCAATGACGACAATACTTCCGCATTCAGTATCAAGGTTCGATAACTGCTCGTTATTGAGTTCATTCTCCTTTTTCTGAGTCTCCCTTAATTTGGATACACCGATGCGGATTCCAAACTGTTTCCCGCAGTCATTACATTGGAACACAAGTGCTTGTCCAGGCTCGTATTGGGTCTCGTCAAAGATGATATAGGAATCACATTTTGGACATCTTACACGTTTCATCCCTCTACCTTTCTTTTATAGACCCAAGCCTCTTCGAAGTTTTCCTCAAAACGGAGGTTGTGCAATTCAATATAGGCGTCACTCTCAGACTTGAAGTGACCATAGACAACGCGTACGACATTCTTGTAGACATAGACTTCTGTATCTTTGAATCCCTTCTCCTGAAGCATACGTGTAAACTGCTCTGCATTTGAACGTTTCACCTGACTGGCAAGAACCAAACAATACGGTTTCTCTTCTAACGAGGTAATGTGTTTGATAGTGTCCACAGGTGCGACAGGTTGTTTCGTTACATATTCTTTCTTGGAAGTCACCACAGGGACAGGAGGCAGGATGTTGGTATCTTGGGGTATCAGTTTTTGGATAATACTGTGCTGTAAGGCACTCATAGTCTGAGAACTGAATCGACTATTTGCCACAGGTGTCGTCATCAAGAAGAACAACACAATAGCGGCGGCAATAGCTACCGTATTGCGAATCCACGACATCTTAATTTGAATGGCATGCTCTTCTTCCTCTTCAATAATGTCAAGGAGTGGCGTTTGGAGAGTTTCCTTTTCTTCCTCTTTCTTTTCCTGTTCTTGGACGACAGTAGTAATCTCTGTTTTTGCATTTGCCGCGGACAGAGGTTTCAACATGGCGAATTCAAAAGAGTTGAGTCCATAAAGGGAGGGGGTGAGTACTCCGGATTCCTGTGGGTCGAAAAGAAAACTACCTTCATCATTAGATGTCAGCGTTCCAATGCCTTCTAGTGTACAAAATCCCTCGTACATAATCTGGCGTTTGATTTGCTCGACCTCTTGCTCTATTCTGCGTAGTGCCTCAGGATAGCTGATGTCATAAGCCTCAACATATGATTGGACAAGCAAAGAATCATTCATCTTGAGTTGGGGATTGAATCCGATGGTACGCATCGGTGGCAGAAAGGTACCATCCGCCTCGTCCATACGAGAGGCAAGATAATGTGCAACAAAACCTCCGAATTCAGGTATTGTCACACAATCATTACTCAAAAGGAGTATTTCAAGATGCTTTGCTATTTCAAACACGTCTGCAAAAATAGCGACTTTTTTTGAATTGCACAAATAAAATAGATTTTTAAATCATATTAATATAAAAAAACTTCTTGTTTTCCAATCTTTTTTGTTACTTTTGCAGAGAATAAAAAGCATATGGAATACATAAAGACAGAGATAGAAGGAGTCTATATCATAGAGCCTCGTGTGTTTAATGATTCGAGGGGATACTTCTTTGAAGCTTGGAAACAGACTGATTTTGAGGAACATATAGGTAACGTGCGTTTTATTCAGGATAATGAGTCAAAGTCCAGCAAGGGCGTACTGAGAGGGCTCCATTACCAGAAAGGGGATGCCTCACAGGCAAAATTAGTGAGAGTCATCAAGGGACGTGTTTTAGACGTGGCGGTGGATATCCGCAAGAGTAGTCCTACTTTCGGGAAACATGTCATGGTAGAGTTGAGCGATGATAACAAACGTCAACTTTATATACCCAGAGGTTTCGCCCACGGCTTCCTCGTATTGAGTGATGAGGCTATATTTACATATAAGGTTGACAATCCTTATGCTCCCCAATGTGATGCAGGGATACGTTGGGACGATCCCGATTTAAATATTCAATGGCCAGTTAATCCAGACGAGGTGCTTACGAGTGAGAAGGACTTGAAACAACCTTTGATGAAAGATGCAGAATTGTTTGAGTAATTGATGAACATACGTTTTATATTTCTCTTCATGACCTTTATGCTACTGATGGTTGGATGTCATCAGAAGACTTCTGGCGGTTCTAACCGCAAGGAAAGTGTAGAGGCAAAGAGACTGCTACAGGGTATTTGGTTAGACGATGAGTCAGATGCGGTCATTTTCAAGGTTAAGGGAGATTCTGTCTATTATCCAGATTCTACCAGTATGCCTGTTTATTTCCGTATGGTTGATGATACTTTGGAGATGGGGACCGCACAGACAAAATATCATGTCATCAAGCAGACAGAACATATCTTCTGGTTTGAGAATTCCAATGGTGATGTAGTTAAACTGAGGAAGAGTGATGAACCTTCTGATGCAGATGTATTCTTACAACGGAAAAAATCGCACCCCCTTATATCGAATAATGTATTGAAAAGAGATACCGTTGTCTTTCTTGAAGACCAGCGTTATCATTGTTATGTCGTTATTAATCCGACCAAGCATAAGGTTACGAAGAGTGAATTGAGTGGTGATGGGATGGAAGTGGAGAATACTTATTGTGACAATCTGATTCATGTCAGCATTTTCAAAGATTCTAACCGTATGTATTCGAAGAACTTTGTCAAACAGATGTTTGCCATGAGGGTACCAGACAGTTTCCTGAATAAGGCAATCTTGAGTGATATGGTATTTGACCATGCTGACAGCCGTGGTTTTCACTTTAATGCAATACTCTGTATTCCTGATGCTGCCAGTTGCTATATGGTGGCTACGATTGTTTCTTTGAACGGGAATGTTACGATGGAATTGCTGGAGTATTAAAAAAAATGCCATCAAAACGTTGTTGTTTGGCGAAAAATCTTTATCTTTGTAGTCGCAAACCAAAACAATATGTCTCATGACGCTTATCATCGTATTATTACTGATCATCTCTTACCTGCTTATTGCGACAGGACATCTGACGGGTGTCAATAAGGCCGCAATTGCTATGTTCTTGGGCACTGCAGGATGGGTGTTCTATGTTTGTTACGGTACGGATTTCGTTATGGAACAGCATCCTAATGACTATTTCGAATATTTGGCAGGTTCACAGCCTACGAGTGATGCCGTTAAGTATTTTATCTATGAAAATATCTTTTTAAAATATGTGGGGAAGGCTGCCGCTATTGTCATGTTCTTGTTGGCGACTATGTCGATTATCGAGATTCTGAATAATAACGGCTGTTTTGATTTTATCACGGAATGGATACGAACTCGTAATTCCAAACGATTGCTATGGACCATCAGCATTGCCACATATATCATTTCCGCCAATCTTGATAATCTGACCACCACAACGATGATGTTGGTCATCATGCATAATATCGTACAGAGTGGTCGACAGCGTATGTTGGTAGGATCAGCTATCGTTTTGGCAGCCAACTGTGGTGGATGCTTTACTGTAATTGGTGATCCGGCGGGGTTGATATTGTGGGGCGACGGTGCTGTCACAGCCACTCATTTCTCTGCCTATCTCGCTCTACCGTCATTACTAGCTTGGGTGATTCCTACGGTCTTGATTAACTACCAGTTGCCTGAGCGGTTGGATTGTGAATGGAATCCCTCTCCTTATCGTGGTGATGAAACTCGTTTGAATCGTTGGCAGCGTTTTGTGATGTTGATTGTTGGTATTGGCGGACTATGGTTTATTCCTACTTTCCATAATATCACGAAACTGGCTCCGTTCTTAGGCGCCTTGTGTGTATTGAGTGTATTGTGGGTTGTCAACGAGGCTTTCAATCGCCGATTGATGAATGCCGACCAGATGGCACAACGACGTATTCCACGGGCCTTGCAGTATGGTGCTATCCAGCAAATGCTCTTCGTGATGGGTATTATGATGGGCATGGGCGTGGTGACAGAGACAGGTGTCTTCTCGGATATTGCCATTTGGTTTGATGAAAGTATTCATAATGTTTGGCTGATTGGTTTGGGAGCAGGTGTTCTTAGTTCCCTTATCGACACTTTTACGGTGGCTGTCAGTAACATCATGCTCTATCCGATAGCGGAGACAGGGGACATGGCTGCCAATGGCACATACTGGAAGATTATCGCCTATTGTACAGCGGCTGGTGGATGTCTGTTATGTGTCGGTTCCACTAGTGGTCTTGCTTTGATGAAGATGGAACATGTACGTTTAGGATGGTATTTGAAGAACCTTACTCCTAAAGTGGCTGTCGGTTGGTTGATAGGTCTTGCTATACTGTGGATGGAAATTAATCTAATCTAAAATATTATGACAAAAATCAAGACAATTGGTATCCTGACCTCAGGAGGTGATTCACCAGGAATGAATGCGGCAATTCGCGCCGTGACGCGTGCTGGTATTTATAACGGGTTTAATATCAAAGGTATTTATCGTGGTTACGACGGACTGATTAACGGTGATGTGAAGACCTTCACGACGGAGGATGTCAGCGGCATCATTACCCGTGGTGGCACCATTTTGAAAAGTGCCCGTTCAAAGGAGTTTATGACGGTAGAAGGACGTCAGAAGGCGTATGAGACGTGCCAGAAGGAGGAGATTGACGCGCTGATTGTCATCGGCGGTAACGGCTCGTTGACTGGTGCTCGCGATTTCGCTATGGAGCACGATTTCCCCTGCATCGGTCTGCCAGGCACCATTGACAACGACCTGTATGGTACAGATGCTACTATCGGCTACGATACGACGATGAACACCATTATGGAATGTGTGGATCGCATACGTGATACGGCGAACTCGCACGAGCGCATTTTCTTTGTCGAGGTGATGGGTCGTGATGCTGGTTTCCTGGCACAGAACTGCGCCATTGCCTGCGGTGCTGAGGCGGCCATCGTGCCTGAGGAGGTAACGGACGTCGACCAACTGGCAGCATTTATGGGTCGTGGCATCCGTAAGTCGAAGAAGTCGTGCATCGTCATCGTTTCGGAGAGTCCTAAGTGCGGCGCCATGTATTATGCCGAACGTGTGAAGAACGAGTTCCCGGAGTTTGATGTACGTGTGTCGATATTGGGTCATTTGCAGCGAGGCGGTACGCCGTCTGCGCGTGACCGCATTCTTGCCAGTTGTACGGGTGTCGGTGCCATCGAAGCCATTTTACAAGGGCAGAGGAACGTTATGGTGGGCGTTCGTAACAACGATGTGGTTTATGTGCCTTTCTCGGAGTGTATCCGTACGGACAAGCGTTTCGACAAGAGACTAATTACAGTACTTGACGAATTGAGTATTTAAGGACCAGACTTCTTAAATGACATGAAAAATAAACATTTTCGAATTAAAAGTTCGGAAATGTTTTTTTTATTGGGATTAATTTGTTATCTTTGCAGAACTATAACTTAAAACAAAATAATTTTTAAATATTTAAATCTGCTTATGTCACAAATTATTGGACGCATTTCTCAGATTATCGGTCCTGTTATTGATGTTTATTTCAATACAGAGGGATTAGATGCGGAAAAAGTGCTCCCCAAAATTCATGAGGCTTTGGTGGTTGAACGCCCTGACGGCAGTAAACTCATTGTTGAAGTGCAGCAGCACATCGGTGAGGATACCGTTCGTTGTGTGGCTATGGACAACACTGACGGCCTGCAGCGTGGATTGGAAGCAATGCCATTGGGCTCACCTATCGTGATGCCTGCTGGCGAACAAATCAAGGGTCGTATGCTGAACGTGATTGGTCAGCCTATCGACGGTATGAAACAGCTTAATATGGAGGGTGCTTATCCCATTCATCGTGAGGCCCCGAAGTTTGAGGAACTGTCGACTACTAAGGAGGTGCTGGCAACCGGTATCAAGGTCATCGACCTGTTGGAACCTTACCTGAAAGGTGGTAAGATCGGACTCTTCGGAGGTGCCGGTGTGGGTAAGACGGTGCTCATCATGGAGCTCATCAACAACATTGCCAAAGGTCACGACGGATTCTCCGTATTCGCTGGAGTAGGAGAGCGCACCCGTGAGGGTAATGACCTCATCCGAGAGATGATTGAGTCGGGTGTTATCCGTTATGGTGAGAAGTTCAAGGAGGCTATGGCCGAGGGAAAGTGGGATTTGAGTCTCGTTGACCCTGAGGAACTGAAGAAGTCACAGGCTACTCTGGTCTATGGTCAGATGAACGAGCCCCCCGGTGCACGTGCTTCTGTTGCTCTGTCGGGTCTGACGGTTGCTGAAGGCTTCCGCGATGGTGGCGGTAAGGACGGTGGCGCTGCTGATATTCTGTTCTTCATCGACAACATCTTCCGTTTCACTCAGGCTGGTTCTGAGGTGTCTGCTCTGCTGGGCCGTATGCCGTCTGCTGTAGGTTATCAGCCCACGCTGGCTTCTGAGATGGGTACCATGCAGGAGCGCATCACTTCTACAAAGTCAGGTTCTATCACCTCTGTACAGGCTGTCTATGTGCCTGCCGACGACTTGACAGACCCTGCGCCTGCTACAACATTTACTCACCTGGATGCTACTACGGTGCTCGATCGTAAGATTGCCGAGCTCGGTATCTATCCAGCCGTTGACCCGCTGGGAAGTACTTCTCGTATTCTTGACCCGCTGGTGGTTGGCAAGGCTCACTACGACTGTGCCCAGCGCGTGAAGGAGATTCTGCAGCGCTACAAGGAGCTGCAGGACATCATTGCCATCCTCGGTATGGACGAGCTCTCTGATGAGGATAAGCTGACTGTGAACCGTGCTCGTCGTGTACAGCGCTTCCTGAGTCAGCCGTTCGCTGTGGCTACCCAGTTTACGGGTCTGCCAGGTGTTATGGTTCCCATCGAAGAGACTATCAAGGGCTTCAATGCCATCTTGGACGGTGAGGTTGACGACCTGCCCGAGCAGGCCTTCCTCAACGTTGGTACCATCGAGGACGTCAAGGAGAAGGCAAAGAAACTGATGGAGGCTGCCAAGGGATAAAGCATATACATTATTATATAAAATAGGTATGTTGAAACTCAAGATAGTAACACCAGAAAGAGTCGAGTACGACGGAGAGGTGGAGCAGGTGGTAGTTCCTGGTACACAAGGCCAGTTCGAGATACTTACTAACCATGCGCCCATCATCTCCACACTGCAGAAAGGCACGGTGGTGTATGATGGCAATGAACTCCCGATACTGGGTGGATTCGTTGAGGTGCAGAAGAACGAAGTGTCACTCTGCGTCGAAAAGGCAGAATGATTTATGTCGTTGCAGTATGCCTGTTGACGCTGTTGGGTGTAGCTTACGTCAAGCTATACGACGTGGTGAAAGCCCATCAGCCCGAGGCACTACCAAGGTTCTACCTCATTATGACGGTGATTCGCATGATACTGGTAGTCTCGCTGGCAGGCATCTACGCACTACTTGCCGACAACAGGCAAGATGTCATCCGGTTTGTAGCCATCTATATGGTGATGTTTGCAGCGATGATGGTCGTTACACTCTCAATGAGACACTAAAGAGTTAAGAAACTAAGAGTTAAGAATTATGATTTATATGAAACGACTGCTTTGTATAGCACTCTTGCTGTTGGCAATGATGCCTGCGATGAGGGCAGAAGACTTCTCGGCCAAGGAGGTGGTACTTGAGCATATCAAGGATTCGCACGAATGGCACGTCACCGACTATGGCGAGGGGAAGTCGCTGGTTATACCACTGCCTGTCATCGTTAGTAGTTCTACGGGTTGGCACGTGTTCTGCTCTTCTCAGTTCGAACACCATGCTGATGCCAACGGACTGCGTCAGGGGCCTTATGGGTTGGCCATTGCCACAGAAGGAGACAATGCAGGCAAAATCGTGGAGAATGGTGAACCCGTTCTCGACCTGTCAATCACGAAGACGGTAGCCGTGATGTTCATCAACGTTGTTATCCTGTTGTGTTGTATATTGGGCAGTGCCCGTTGGTATAAAAAGCGTCAGGCTTCCGACCCGGCACCAGGAGGCTTCGTAGGCTTCGTCGAGATGTTGGTGATGTATGTGGTAGATGATATTATCAAGCCAGGAGTGGGCAAAGGTTACGAGAAATATGTGCCCTACCTGTTGACGTGCTTCTTTTTCATCTTCACCTGCAACGTGATGGGTCTTATTCCGTTCCCACCGGGCTCAGGCAATGTGACGGGCAATATCGCCGTGACGTTCTTCCTGGCACTCTGCACGTTCATCATCGTGCAGTTCTCGGGCAATAAGCACTACTGGAAAGATATCTTCTGGCCAGAGGTGCCTACATGGCTGAAAGCGCCCATTCCCATCATTCCTGTGATTGAGTTTGTGGGTATTTTCACCAAGCCCTTTGCATTGATGATCCGTCTCTTTGCCAACATGATGGCAGGTCACGCGATTGCGGTGGCTATCACGTGTATCATCTTCCTCGTTGCCAGTCAGGCTGTAGCCGTACAGTTGTCGATGTCGGCACTGTCGGTTATCATGAGTGTCTTCATGATGTGTCTGGAGTGTTTGGTATGCTTCATCCAGGCTATGGTGTTCACCATGTTGTCAGCTGTGTTTATCGGTCTGGCACGTGTGGAACCGGCACATGAGTGATGTAAGAGGTAAGTAGTAAATAAATTAAAGAATTAAATAATTAACAACTTAAAAAATTAAAACATTATGATTACAGCATTATTAGCAGCAGAAGGTGTTGCAAAGTTGGGTGCCGCAGTAGGCGCAGGTCTCGCAGCTATTGGCGCAGGTATTGGTATCGGTAAGATTGGCGGTCAGGCTATGGACGCTATGGCTCGTCAGCCGGAGGTAATGAACAAACTGTTCACAAACATGATCGTTGCAGCCGCTCTGATTGAGGGTGTTGCTCTGTTTGCTGCCGTTATCGCATTCCTCTGCATCTAAGCAAAGGTAAAAAGTTTAAAAAGTAAAAGGTAAAATTCAGCTTATGGATTTATTGATTCCGAGTACTGGTCTGTTGTTCTGGATGTCTATCACGTTCCTCGTGGTATTCTTCCTCCTTTGGAAGTTTGGCTTCCCCGTCATCACTGGGATGGTGAAGGATCGTCAGGCTTTCATCGACGAGTCGCTGAGGAAAGCTCATGAGGCTAACGAACGGCTGGCCAACATTCAAAAGGAAAGTGAATCCATTCTGCAGGAGGCACGCGAGAAGCAGGCTCAGATACTGAAGGAAGCTGCCGCGACACGTGACTCCATCGTTGAACAGGCTCAGACGAAGGCACGTAGTGAAGGCGCCCGACTCATGGACGAGGCGAAAGCCGCCATTGAACAGGAGAAAAAGGCAGCCATTGCCGACATCCGTCAGCAGGTAGCTGCGCTGAGCATTCAGATTGCCGAAAAGGTTCTCAAGCAGAACCTGAAGGACGACAAGTCGCAGATGGATTTGATTGACCGTATGCTGGATGATGTTTCTGCCAACTAATTCTCAATAGAATTAAGCGTATGGATATAGGAGTAATATCGATGAGATATGCGAGGGCGCTCTTGAAGAGAGCTACCGACCAGAAGCAGGAAGATACCGTCTATCAGGAGATGATGACGGTGGCCAAGAGCTATCTGGACGTACCCGCATTACGCCATACGATAGACAATCCCATGCTTTCGAAGGACAAGAAGGAGACGTTGCTGCTCGTTGCTGCCGGTGAAAAGCCGTGTGAGTTGACGAAGGCATTCATTGCCCTTGTCTTGAAGGAAGACCGTGAGAACGTGATGCAATTCATGGCTAATTCGTACATCACGCTTTACCGCAAGCAGAAGAACGTCATTCGTGGCAAACTCACCACTGCCGCCCGCGTCTCAGCTCAGACTGAGCAGAAGATGCGTCAGATGGTGGAGAGCAAGACTAATGGTACTGTGGAGTTTGAGACCGAGGTGGATCCCGACATCATCGGTGGTTTTATCCTCGAATATGACACGTTCCGTATGGACGCCAGTGTCAAGTCGAAGCTCAACAACATTCTTAACACCTTGAAAAGGTAAAAAAGTAAAAAGGTAAAAAATTTAATCAAATGTCAGATAAGATTAAACCAAGCGAAGTATCCCAGGTGCTGCTCGAACAGCTGAAAGGCATTCAGAATACTGAACAGTTTGACGAGGTTGGTACCGTGCTTACCGTCAGCGACGGTGTTGCCCGCATCTATGGTCTGCGCAATGCCGAGTCTAAGGAACTGCTGGAGTTCGAGAACGGCACGATGGCTATCGTGGAGAACCTCGAGGAGGATAATGTCGGTTGTGTGCTGCTGGGTCCCACCTCAGGCATCAAGGAAGGCATGATTGTGAAACGCACCAAGCGCATCGCTTCTATCCGTGTCAACGACAACATGCTCGGCCGTATTGTTAACCCGCTGGGTCAGGCCGTTGACGGTTTGGGAGATATCGACCTTACCGATGCTTTCGAGATGCCGCTGGACCGCAAGGCTCCTGGCGTTATCTATCGTCAGCCTGTGAAGGAACCGCTGCAGACTGGTCTGAAGTCCATTGACTCAATGATTCCCATTGGCCGTGGACAGCGTGAGCTCATCATTGGTGACCGTCAGACGGGTAAGACCGCTATTGCTGTGGATACCATCATCAATCAGAAGAGTTTCTATGAGGCAGGCAAGCCTGTCTATTGTATCTATGTGGCCATCGGTCAGAAGGCCAGTACTGTTGCCAACCTTGTGCAGACGCTCAAGGAGCACGGCGCAATGCCATACACCATCGTGGTGGCTGCTACTGCTGCCGATCCCGCTGCTTTGCAGTACTATGCACCCTTTGCCGGTGCTGCCATCGGAGAGTACTTCCGTGACCGTGGCCTGCCCGCTCTTGTGGTCTACGACGACCTATCGAAGCAGGCTGTGGCCTATCGTGAGATATCGCTGATTCTGCGCCGTCCTTCTGGACGTGAAGCTTATCCCGGCGACGTATTCTATCTCCACTCTCGTTTGTTGGAGCGTGCTGCGAAGATGAATGAACAACAGGAGGTAGCCGAGGCTATGAACGACCTGCCTGAGTGCATGAAAGGTCACGTCAAGGGTGGTGGCTCGCTCACCGCTCTGCCTATCATTGAGACGCAGGCTGGCGACGTATCCGCGTATATTCCCACCAATGTGATTTCTATCACCGACGGACAGATATTCTTGGAATCCAACCTCTTCAACCAAGGTTTCCGTCCAGCTATTAACGTAGGTATCTCCGTGAGCCGTGTGGGTGGTTCGGCACAGATCAAGTCCATGAAGAAAGTGGCTGGTACGCTGAAGATTGACCAGGCCCAGTATCGTGAACTCGAGGCCTTCTCGCAGTTCTCCAGCGATATGGATGCTGTGACGGCTATGACGCTTGACCGTGGACGTAAGAACCAGCAGTTGCTCATTCAGCCCCAGTACAGCCCCATGCCCGTTGGTGAGCAGGTGGCCATTCTGTATTGTGGTATGCATGGTTTGATGAAGGAAGTGCCCATTGCCAAGGTCCGCGAGTGCCAGGATCAGTTCCTCGACAAGTTGCGCACGTCTGCTCCTGATGTCATTGAAACCCTGGCCGCCGGAAAGATTGACGACGACGTGACAAAGAAGATTGAAGCCGTTATGGCCGACATCGCCGGAACGTTTAAAAGCTAAGCGCCTATGGCAAGCCTGAAAGAAATTAAAGGCCGTATTGCCTCCGTCCAATCGACGCGCAAGATTACCTCTGCCATGAAAATGGTGGCCAATTCCAAGTTGCACCATGCACAGGTGGCCATCCAGAACATGCTGCCCTATGAGACGATGCTGGAGCACATCCTCAAATCGTTTCTGGCTGCGGAGGCAGAGCCTAAAACTATCTTCGATCAGGAGCGTCCCGTGAAGCGTGTTGCCTTGGTGGTGTTCAGCAGCAACTCGTCACTCTGTGGCGGATTCAATTCTAATATCATCAAGCTCATGCAGCGCACGGTCGATGCATATACAGAAGAGTTAGGGCAGGGTAGTGTTGAGGTGTATCCCATTGGCCGTAAAGTGGCTGAGAAAGCACGCAAACTGGGCTACAACTGCTTTGGCGAGTATGCAGCGCTGGTCGACCATCCCCATGTGCAGCCATGTATTGACATTGTGATGGAACTGGGCACCAAGTTTGCCAATGGCGAGATAGACCGCGTGGAACTCATCTATCATCATTTCAAGAGCGCTGGCTCTCAGGTGCTGACGAAGAAGCAGTTCCTGCCCATCGACCTTGAAAGCGAACTGGGACGTGACCACGAGCGCGACCTGACGTCGAACGTTGCCACGAAGAAGGCTCAGGAGTATCTGAAGAAGAACCGCCGCAAGAAGGAGGTGAAAGAGGGTGAGGTGGCTCCGCTGAACGACAATTTCATCGTCGAACCCGACATGAACACCGTGCTCACAGAACTCCTGCCTAAGATGGCACATCTCATGCTCTATACCGCTCTGCTCGACAGTGTGGCTTCCGAGCATGCGGCACGTATGGTGGCCATGCAGACGGCTACGGACAATGCCGACGAGCTGTTGCGTCAGCTCAACCTGCAGTATAACAAGGGTCGTCAGCAGGCTATCACAAACGAACTTCTCGACATCGTTGGTGGTTCGGTAAACAATTAGGCGTGTATGTAATCTAACTAAGAGGGCTGACATTCAGAGTGAGTGTTGGTCCTCTTCTTTTACCTTTTGGTGCTACAAATTGTCATGTATTTTACAAAATTTCAAAGAACGGTGTTTTCTGTCGCTTCCGACTTTATTTTTTACGCGCTGGGCAGTCCGAAAATTCTGGTGCACCTGAAAACAATTTTTTCCGCCTTGCGCGCTCAAATCCATCTTTTCATCGACAGTGCAAAGGTACGAAATTTTCAAAGTGATTCCAAATTATTCGCCGTTTTTGGTGTTTTTGAGTCGATTTCGTGCTAAAAATCGCCACTCTTTTACACGAAGTCGGTTTTAGCCGTTTTTTGGGGGCGATGACAGATGACAGATGACAGTTTCCAAAAAAGAATTGAGATTTCAGTTACTATATATATAATATATATATTATATATAATAGTAAAGCAAAATTCATCGAAAATGGAAACTGTCATCTGTCATCTGTCATTTGTACGGGTGAAAAATTTCTTACGCAATTTGTTTACAGCCGAAATGATGAAGACTGTCTGGTGAGTGGCATTTGCTTGTTTTTTTATCGTACTTTGACTACGTCTAAGATACTTCCGTTCGGAAAATTGCAAATAAATTTGCATTTTCGCTCACTTATTTGTACCTTTGCACTCAATTTCAGAAATAACACATCATTGCAATGAATATCTCTTATAAATGGTTGAAGGAGTACGTGGATTTCGACCTCACACCACAGCAGGTGTGTGATGCCTTGACATCGACAGGTCTGGAGGTTGACGCACTCGAGGAAGTACAAAGTATCAAAGGTGGACTGAAAGGCCTGTATGTGGGTAAGGTGCTGACGTGTGAAATGCATCCGAACTCCGACCACCTGCATGTGACAACGGTTGACCTGGGTAAGGGCGAACCGTCGCAGATTGTATGCGGCGCGCCGAATGTGGCTGCTGGTCAGAAAGTGATTGTGGCCGATTTAGGCTGTGTATTGTATGACGGCGATCAGGAGTTCGTCATCAAAAAGTCGAAGCTACGCGGTGTAGAGTCGAACGGCATGATTTGTGCGGAGGACGAGATCGGTATCGGTACTTCGCACGCAGGCATCATCGTATTGCCTGAGGACGCTGTTGTCGGCACACCTGCCGCAGAATATTACCACTTGGAGAGCGACTGGCTCATCGAAGTCGATATCACCGCTAACCGTGCCGACGCCCTGTCACATTGGGGAGTTGCCCGCGACCTGTATGCTTGGTTGAAGCAGAACGGATATGAGACGGTGATGCACAAGCCTTCTGTAGAAGGTTTCAAAGTGGATAACCACGATCTGCCTGTCAAGGTAAGAATTGAGAATACAGAGGCTTGTAAACGTTATGCGTGTGTCAGCGTGACGGACTGCGACGTGAAGGAGAGTCCTGAGTGGCTGAAGAACAAGCTGACGACTATCGGATTGCGTCCTATCAATAATATTGTGGACATCACTAACTACGTGATGATGGCCCTGGGACAACCGCTGCACTGTTTTGATGCAGATATGGTGAAGGGTCATGAGATCGTAGTGAAGACGATGCCGGAGGGAACTCCGTTCCAGACGCTGGACGGCGAGGAGCATAAGCTCTCTGACCGCGACCTGGCTATCTGTAACGCCGAAGAACCGATGTGTATCGCTGGTGTGTTTGGCGGAAAGGGTAGTGGTACCTACGAGACGACGAAGAACGTGGTGCTCGAGAGTGCTTACTTCCATCCTACTTGGATTCGTAAGTCTGCCCGTCGTCATGGTCTAAGCACTGATGCATCCTTCCGCTTTGAGCGTGGCATCGACCCCAATGGCACCATCGAGGCGCTAAAATATGCCGCCCTGCTCTGCAAGGAGTTGGCAGGCGGTAAGGTGTCGATGGAAATCGTGGATGTCTATCCGGAGAAGATAGAGAATGCCGTTGTCGACCTGCAGTATAGCTACGTTCATTCGCTGGTGGGCAAGGACATTCCCGTAGAGACTATCAAGAGCATTTGTGACTCGCTGGAGATGAAGGTGCTCAGCGAAACTGCCGAGGGACTGAAACTCGAAGTTCCCGCTTATCGTGTGGATGTGCAGCGTCCTTGTGACGTGGTGGAGGATATCCTGCGCATCTACGGATATAATAATGTGGAGATTCCCACGCAGTTGAAGTCGAGTCTCGTCATCAAGGGCGAGGAAGACCAGAAGCACAAGTTGGCCAACCTCGTTAGCGAGCAGTTGGTAGGTGCAGGCTTTAACGAGATCCTGAATAACTCGTTGACGAAAGCTGCCTACTATGCTGAAGAGCAGCAGGCTCAGTTGGTAAAGATTATGAATCCGCTGTCGAGCGACCTGAACGTGATGCGTGGCACGCTGCTGTATGGCGGTTTAGAGAGCATCGAACATAATGCGAAGCGCAAGAACGGCAACTGCCGGTTCTTCGAATTCGGCAACGTGTATAGCTTCGACCCTGCCAAAGAGAATCAGGACGACCCCATGCAGGCCTATAAGGAACAGTATCACTTGGCATTGTGGCTGACAGGTAAGCGTGTAGAGGGCTCATGGGCTCATGCCGATGAGGATAGCTCGTTTGCAGAGCTTGATGCCTACGTGCAGAATATCCTGGCACGTATCGGTGTGCAGCCGGGCATGTTGGTGCGCAAGAAGAGTGAGAACGCCATTTTCTCCGCTGGTCTGACCATCGAGAATCGCGGTGGCAAGCAACTCATCGAACTCGGTGTGTTAACCAAGAAACTGCAGAAGCAGTTCGACATCGACACGCCCGTGTATTATGCCGAGCTCAACTGGACGGCGCTGATGAAGGTCATCCGCAAGCAGAAGGTGGAATTCACCGACATTCCTAAGTTCCCCTCTGTCAGCCGTGACCTCGCTTTACTCATCGACAAGAATGTGGAGTTCGCACAGATTGAGGAGATAGCCCGTCAGACAGAGAAGAAGTTCCTGAAGAAAGTTGAGCTGTTCGACGTCTATGAGGGCGACAAACTGCCTGCTGGCAAGAAGTCGTATGCCGTCAACTTCATCCTTCAGGATGCCGAGAAGACGATGGGCGACAAGCAAATCGACGCTATCATGCAGAAGTTGATTCAGAACCTGAAGAAACAACTCAATGCCGAGCTGCGCTAAAGGTCGTAATAACGATATAACGAAATAACGAAAAAATAATATTTATGGGAAGAGCATTTGAATATCGCAAAGCTGCGAAATTGAAGAGATGGGGCCACATGGCCAAGACATTCACCAAGATTGGTAAGCAGATTGCCATTGCCGTAAAGGCTGGCGGTCCAGAGCCCGACATGAACCCTGCACTGCGTGCTATCATCGCCAACGCCAAGCGCGAGAACATGCCGAAGGACAACATTGAGCGTGCTATCAAGAACGCTATGGGTAAAGACCAGAGCGACTACAAGGAAGTGACTTACGAGGGATATGGTCCTCACGGAGTGGCTATCTTCGTCGACACCCTGACTGACAATACGACCCGTACTGTTGGTGATGTTCGTTCGGTGTTCAACAAGTTCAACGGCAACCTGGGTACTCAGGGCAGCCTGTCGTTCCTGTTTGACCACAAGTGTGTGTTCACCTTCAAGAAGAAGGACGGTCTGGATATGGACGAGATGATTCTCGACCTGATTGACTACGGTGTGGAGGATGAATACGACGAGGACGAGGAGGAAAACTCAATTACCATTTATGGCGACCCCCAGTCGTTTGGTGCTATCCAGAAGCATTTGGAGGAGAACGGTTTCGAGGTAACCGGTGCTGAGTTTACCCGCATTCCTAACGACCTGAAAGACGTTACTCCCGAGGAGCGCGAGACCATCGACAAGATGATTGAGAAGTTGGAAGACTTCGACGACGTTCAGACCGTTTACACCAATATGAAGCCCGAGGGAATCGAGTAATGGCTATTGGCAATTGACTATTAGCAGTTAGCTAAAAGCTTATTGATAATCTTTATCAAGGAACGTAGCTTCAAAGAGCTTCGTTCCTTTGTTTTTCTTAGAATAGTATATATAGCGGAAGGTATAGCCGGCATCTTTGTAGGGCTTCGTGGCTGTGGCATTCCTTAGTTGTAGCAGCATCTGGTCGGTAGGATTGTTGCGACGGATGACGGCAGAGTCGTCAATCACCCCACTCAGCGTATAGGAGTAGGTGAGGGTATGGGTGGCTACATCAAAACTCATACTGTCGATGGTCACGTCTTTGGCAATCGGAGCAGGACAGTTCTTCTCCGTATATTCCTTTGCCTCGCGGGCACAACGCTGTTCCAAGGTCTCCTGGCAGGCTGTCAGAAACAGGCAGGCTGCTAATATCCAAAATATTTTTCTCATATCCGTACGTCTTGAGGAGCTATCCAACGATAGAGGTTACAACCGACAAAGTTACCAAGAACCTCTGCTATATATACCACGCCTACCATCGGCTCTGCCAGCTGCTCCCAGGGGGCTGTCAGGAAATAAAAGGCATCGGCGATGCTATGGGCAAAACCACAGAGGATGAAGACGGGAACACCCAGTATCAGGGGCAGCATCTTCCCTTTACGGGCAAACTCTACGGCTGTCGTCATGATGAATCCGCAACCAATCGCCAACAGGAAACACGCCCAGGCTCCCTTGTCGAGACGACCTGCGAGAATGGCACCTGCCTTCTCCACACAATCGGGTTGGGCATAGCGAATCATCAGGGCTGACAACAGGCAACCCACAATGTTACCCAACAGGACGATAGCTAGCATTCCCCAGTCGCCGTGACGACGGATGAATCCTGCCGTACCCGTGTAGAGTTTCAGTCCGTAATAAACAACGGTGGTGAGTCCGAAAGCAAAGAGTACGGCACCAGCCACACCGCCTACACGCAGATTGACTGTGCCACCGATGGCAATACAGATACCGGCGAGAATGGCCAGTGGGAAATGGGTTCTGAAGGTTTCTTTCATAGAGGTTTTGATAGGATTGTTCATAATTTCTGCAAAATTACTAAAATAAAATTGGATAGATATATAAGTATCTCAAAATTTTTTCGTATTTTTGCACAAAATTGTACATATACGAACTGAATGGAACATATCAGGAACTTCTGTATCATCGCCCATATTGATCATGGGAAGTCGACATTGGCCGACCGTATGCTTGAATATACCAAGACAATTCAGGTGACGGAGGGGCAGATGCTGGACGACATGGATCTGGAGAAGGAGCGTGGCATCACCATCAAGAGTCATGCCATACAGATGGAGTATGAGTACAAGGGAGAAAAGTATATCCTGAACCTGATAGATACCCCGGGACATGTGGACTTCTCCTACGAAGTGTCGCGTTCCATTGCGGCTTGTGAGGGCGCGTTGCTGGTAGTGGATGCTACACAGGGCGTCCAGGCGCAGACCATCTCCAACCTTTATCTGGCTATTGACCACGATTTGGAGATTATTCCTGTCATCAATAAGATAGACATGCCGAGTGCGATGCCTGACGAGGTAGAGGATGAGATAGTGGACCTGATAGGCTGTGATCCAGAGGACATCATCCGTGCCAGTGGCAAGACGGGTGAGGGTGTTGAGGATATCCTGAATGCTGTCGTGGAGCGCATCCCTCATCCTGTCGGTGACGAGAAGGCTCCGTTGCAGGCATTGATCTTCGACTCGGTATTCAACTCTTTCCGTGGTATCATCGCTTACTTTAAGATTGTCAACGGCACCATCCACAAGGGGGAGAAAGTGAAGTTCTTCAATACTGGAATGGAATATGATGCCGACGAGGTAGGAGTGCTGAAGATGGATATGATTCCACGTAATGAACTGCGTACAGGTGACGTGGGCTATATTATCAGCGGTATCAAGGACTCCAAGGAAGTGAAGGTGGGTGATACCATCACCAGTGTGGCGAAACCTTGTGACAAAGCCATCGAGGGTTTCCAGGAAGTGAAACCGATGGTGTTTGCCGGTGTCTATCCCATTGATCCTACGGACTATGAGAACCTGCGTGCCTCGTTGGAGAAACTGCAACTCAACGATGCCTCGCTGACTTTTGTGCCAGAGACTTCTGTGGCGCTGGGCTTCGGCTTTCGTTGTGGATTCCTGGGCTTGCTCCATATGGAGATTGTACAGGAACGTCTCGACCGTGAGTACGATATGGATGTGATTACCACCGTGCCTAATGTGACCTATATGTGTTACGACAAACAGGGTGGGGTGAAGGAGGTGCATAATCCCTCAGGACTTCCAGATCCGACACTCATCGACCATATCGAAGAACCGTATATCAAGGCGTCTATCATTACGGCAGCTGACTATATAGGACCGATCATGACGCTTTGTCTGGACAAGCGTGGTGAACTGATAGACCAGCAGTATGTCAGTGGTAATCGTGTGGAACTGCGCTTTATGTTGCCGCTGGGAGAGATTGTGATTGACTTCTATGACAAGTTGAAGTCTATCTCCAAAGGCTATGCCTCGTTCGACTATCATGTCGACTGTTTCCGTCCCTCGAAGCTGGCAAAACTGGATATCCTGCTGAACGGTGAGTCGGTGGATGCCCTGTCGACCCTGACGCATCAGGACAATGCCGTATCATTTGGACGACGGATGTGTGAGAAGCTGAAGGAACTGATTCCGCGTCAGCAGTTCGACATCGCAATTCAGGCTGCCATCGGTGCGAAGATTATCGCCCGTGAGACAGTGAAACAGGTACGAAAGGACGTGACTGCAAAATGTTATGGCGGTGACGTGAGTCGTAAACGTAAACTTCTGGAGAAACAGAAACGCGGTAAGAAGCGAATGAAACAGATTGGTAATGTGGAAGTGCCGCAGAAAGCCTTCCTCGCTGTGTTGAAATTAGACTAAAACATGATAAAAGAAAACTGAAAATCCCTATAAATATGACAACAATTGGACTGACACCACGAGATGTGGCCCGTGAACTGGCTCGACGCTATAGTACGATGACACATGATGAGCTTGACGTACTAGAGAGTATTCTTGTGCCCCTGAAATACCAGAAAGGCGAGATGATTCTGAAGGAAGGCGATATCTGTAAGAACATCTACTGGGTAGTAAAAGGCCTGGTACGCCAGTTTTATTATAAGAATGGTAAGGAACTCACGGAATATATGGCGACAGAGAATACTATCTGCATGTGTATCGAGAGCCTCTTCAAGGAGCAGCCCACCCACTTGCAGATGATGGCTTTGGAGCCTACCATCATCTATGCCTTACCCAAGGCGGCTCTGGAGCAGCAGGCTATCAAGAATGTCAATATCCAGATGCTCTACCGTAAGATATTGGAGGAGTCGTTGATATTCTCCCAGATTCATGCAGATATGCTTCGCTTTGAATCGGCTCAGGACCGTTACGCCAAGTTGGTGAAGCGTAATCCGCAACTCGTACTGCGTGCTCCGCTGGTCTATATTGCCAGTTATCTCCAGATGACGCCAGAGACCCTGAGTCGTGTACGCACCTCAGCCTTGTTGGAAGATAAAGATTAAGGGAAATAAAAAAAAGAACTTCGTTTGAAGTTCTTTTTTTGTAGTCGATAGGGGAATCGAACCCCTATGCCAAGATTGAGAATCTTGTATCCTAACCATTAGATGAATCGACCGAGTGGTGAGTGTAATCAAGCTTGCTTGAATTACCGAGCCACGAGGGAGATGACCTTTAGGTCAATCGACCGTGCAGCTTTACCTCACTTTGTTCAAAGATCATTTGCTCTCTCAGAGAAATCCCCTCGGCTGCGGAAGGAGGGGGATTCGAACCCCCGGTACGGGAACCCGTACGGCAGTTTAGCAAACTGCTGGTTTCAGCCACTCACCCATCCTTCCTTCAGGACCCTGGAGTTTGAAACCGTGGGGTTATCTCCTTGATTGCGGGTGCAAAGGTAATGCTTTTATTTCACTCCTGCAAATTTTTCAGGGACTTTTTTGTCGCCTATTGCTTTTTTTACAGAAATGAGCGGAATACGGGACTCGAACCCGCGACCCTCGGCTTGGGAAGCCAATGCTCTACCAACTGAGCTAATTCCGCAAAAAAAGAGTCAGACCCTTCTGACTCTCATTACCTGCAAGAGCCGATAGCCGGACTCGAACCGGCGACCCACGCATTACGAATGCGTTGCTCTACCAACTGAGCCATATCGGCAACATTCATGTCTGATGCAAGGCATCTAAGAACGCTTTTTTGCAAATCGATTGCAAAGGTACAAAAAAAAGTGTAAAGTGAATAGTGAAAAGTGAAAAATTTGCTTCCGCTTCTACTTTTTTTTATTTTGTGCCTTAAAATGGTGTCTTAAAGTTTCTCTTTCAGGAATTTTCCTGTGATACTCTTTTCGCAGGCAGCAATTTCCTCAGGTGTACCGCAGGCTACGAGGTCACCGCCACGATCGCCTCCCTCAGGTCCTAAGTCGATAACATAATCGGCACACTTGATGATTTCCATATTATGTTCAATGACAAGAATGGTGTGTCCACGCTCAATCAGGGCATTGAAAGCATGAAGCAGTCGCTGGATATCGTGGAAGTGAAGACCTGTCGTCGGTTCGTCGAAGATGAACAAGGTGGGTTCCTGTTTTTCCTGTCCGATGAAGTAGGCGAGTTTCACACGCTGGTTCTCACCGCCGGAAAGCGTCGAGGAATTCTGTCCGAGTTTGATATAGCCGAGACCTACATCCTCTAAGGACTTCAGACGGTTGACGATAGTCTTGCATAGGCTGTTGGCTTTTTGCTCCTGGCTATTGGAAAAGAATTCTATCGCTTCTGAGATGGTCATGTTCAGCACATCGTCGATGTTCTTTCCATTGAAGCGTACATCCAGGATGTCGTGCTTGAAACGGTGGCCGTGACAGGCCTCACACTCCAGGACAATGTCAGCCATAAACTGCATCTCAACGGTGATGACACCGGCACCCTTACACTCGTCACACCGTCCTCCGTCTGCATTAAAGGAGAAATACTGGGAAGTAAAGCCCATCTGTTTCGATAGGGGTTGCTCCGCGAAGAGGTCACGGATGGCGTCGTAGGCTTTAACGTAAGTGGCAGGATTAGAACGTGTAGACTTGCCGATAGGGTTCTGGTCGACAAACTCGATATGCTTGATGGCCTCATGGTCACCGCCGAGTCCCATATACTCGCCAGGAGCATCACAGGCATCACCGTGTAAACGTTTCAGGGCAGGGTAGAGGATGCCCTTGATAAGACTTGACTTACCGCTTCCGCTGACACCTGTCACCACCGTCATCACGTTCAGGGGGATGGAGACGTTGATGCCTCGCAGGTTATTCATCCGCGCCCCTTTGATGTCAATCTTCTGGTTCCAGGGCCGCCGACTTTTGGGAACAGCGATCTCTTCCTGATGCAATAGGTATTTGACGGTGTGACTATGTGGAAATTTCTTGAGTGATTGTTTGTTGATATCCGTTGCATTTCCCTCAAAGACAATCTCGCCACCCAGTCTGCCTGCGTCCGGACCTACATCGATGAGATAATCGGCAGCGCGCAGCATTTCCTCGTCGTGTTCTACGACGACAACGGTATTGCCGAGTGCCTGAAGCTCCTTGAGAACTTTGATGAGTCGATCGGTGTCACGGCTGTGAAGTCCGATGCTGGGCTCGTCTAATATATATAAGGAACCCACGAGAGAGGAACCCAGGGCCGTGGTCAGATTGATACGCTGACTCTCGCCGCCACTGAGTGTATTGGACATGCGGTTAAGCGTCAGATATCCCAGTCCGACATCCAGCAGGAACTGCAGGCGTGAGTTGATTTCCGCCAGGAGTCGCTTGCCAATCTGTTGCTCCTGTTCCGTCAGTTCCAATTGGTCAAACCATTGCTTCAGTCGGATAATTGGCATCTGTACCAGGTCGGAGATGCTCCGTCCGCCAATTTTCACATACTCAGCCTCGGGTTTCAGTCGTGTACCATGACATTTCGGACACGTCGTCTTACCCCGGTAGCGAGCCAGCATCACACGATATTGGATTTTGTATTGGTTTTCCCTGACCATCTGGAAGAAGTCGTCAATACTCACCCGGTCGTATTTGTCCCTATGCTTGTCGGAGGGAAGTCCGTGCCACAGCATATCTTTCTGTTGCTGAGTCAGATTATAATATGGTTCGAAAATCGGGAAGTCGTCTTTGGCGGCCCGTCGGCAGAACTCATCCTTCCACATGCCCATCTTCTCACCGTGCCAGCAAACCACACAACCGTCATAGACAGACAACGTCGAATTCGGTATTACCAGATGCTCGTCAATGCCGATAATCTTTCCAAATCCCTGACATTCCGGACAGGCTCCCATGGGAGAGTTGAACGAGAAGAGATTGTCGGACGGCTCCTCAAAAGTCATACCGTCAGCCTCGAAACGCATGGAGAAATCATAGCTGATCATCGAGGGCAGAAACATCAGGCGGCATTCGCCATTCCCTTCGTAAAACGCCGTTTCCGCAGAGTCAACGAGTCGGGAAATGACATCTTTCGCATCGTCAACGGTCAGACGGTCGATGACCAGGTACAAGTCCACTAAGTGAGGGGGCTGGGGGTCTGAAGAAGCTAGTTTTTCCAGAAAATCTTCGATGCGCATGAAATTTCCATCGTTCAGAACCCTGTCGCCCCCTGACTCAGGGGGCATGGGACCAAAGATTCTCGCATAACCATTCTGCACATACATCTTCAGTTGCTGTTCCAGCGTGCGTCCCTCGGGAATAATGACGGGTGCCATTACCGCAAACTTGGTACCTTTCGTATATTGTAGTGCACACTGGATGATATCCTCTGTAGAGTGCTTCTTCACCTCCTGCCCGCTGATGGGCGAGTAGGTGCGTCCGATACGGGCATAGAGCAGGCGCAGGTATTCATAAATTTCTGTCGTCGTGCCTACCGTAGAACGTGGATTACGTGAGATGACCCGTTGCTCGATTGCAATGGCAGGGGGAATGCCTTTGATGAAGTCACATTCCGGCTTGTTCATGCGGCCTAAGAACTGGCGCGCATAACTGGAGAGACTCTCCACATACCGGCGTTGCCCCTCCGCATAGAGCGTGTCGAAGGCCAGTGATGACTTGCCGCTGCCGCTGACTCCAGCAACCACCACCAACTTATTACGTGGAATCTTCACATCCACGTTCTTCAGGTTGTTGACCCGTGCCCCTTTAATCTCTATGCAGTCACTCATCTTTTTCTGAAACAGGCTACAAAGTTCGGTAAAATTATTGAGAAAAGCAAGAAAAAAGTGAGTTACCTTTTCGGTAACCCACTATTTATATATAATAAGGTGTCATTTACAGGATAGTCTTGACTGCCTCTAGCATACCCTTCTCCTGAATCAGGTCGAGGAACTGCTTCACCATGGTGTTGAGTCCCTGAACCTTGTTCAAGTCCTCTGCCCAGATGAACTCAGCACCGAGTACACCGTCAGCCACCTTCTGGGTGTCGCCAGTTGCCCACAGCTCCTTCAGCAGATCCATGATCTTCTGGTCGTCGTTGGGAACAATCTCCACACCGTCGGCACGCTTGCCACCCTTGTAGTAGGTGATGATGGCAGCCAGACCGAATACCAGACCCTTAGGCAGCTCGCCCTTGCGCTCCAGATAGGTCTTCACGCCGGGCAGGTCGCGAGCCTGGAACTTGGGGAATGAGTTCAGCATGATGCTGGTTACCTGATGGTCTACGAATGGGTTGTCGAAGCGCTCCAGCACGTCGCCGGCAAACTTCTCCAGCTCCTCCATCGGCAGGTCAAGGGTCTGCATCAGCTCCTCGAACTGTACCTTGTGGATGTACTTGGAAATCACCTCGTGGTTGCAAGCATCGCGAACGATGTTGACACCACTCAGGAAGGCAACGGGGCTCAGTACGGTGTGCGGGCCATTCAGCAAAGTCACCTTACGCTTGTGGTAGGGCTCCTCTGATGGAACGAACAGTACATGCAGTCCAGCCTTGTCGGCGGGGAACTCGTTGGCAACCTCCTTCGGAGCCTCGATGACCCAGAGGTGGAAGTTCTCGGCCTGTACGACGAGGTTGTCGCGATAGCCGACCTTTTCCTGAATCTCGGCAATCTCCTTGCGGGGGAATCCGGGAACGATACGGTCTACGAGGGTAGCATAAACGCCGCAGCACTCGTCAAACCACTTCTTGAAGTCTGCGGGCAACTGCCACAGCTCAATGTACTTATTGATGCAATCCTTCAGCACGTGGCCATTCAGGAAAATCAGCTCACAGGGGAAGATAATCAGACCCTTCGTGGGATCTCCGTTGAAAGTCTGATAGCGGCGATACAGCAGCTGAACCAGCTTGCCAGGATAGCTTGAAGCAGGCTTGTCCTCCAACTTACAAGCGGGATCGAAAGCGATACCAGCCTCAGTGGTGTTAGAAATCACGAAACGAATCTCGGGCTGGTCGGCCAGTGCCATGAAGGCATCGTTCTGAGAGTAGGGGTTCAGCGCACGGCTGATGACGTCAATACGCTCCAGTGTGTTCACGGGTTTTCCGTTCTCGCGGCCTTGCAGGTTTACATGATACAGGCAGTCCTGACCATTCAGCCATTCTACCATACCCTTGTCGATGGGCTGTACGACGACAACACTACCATTGAAGTTGGTTTTCTGGTCCATGTTCCAGATAATCCAATCAACGAATGCACGGAGGAAGTTACCCTCACCAAACTGAATCACCTTTTCAGGCATGACGCTCTTAGGCGCAAAGTGTTTGTTTAACGGTTTCATAAATAGATAACAATTTAATTGATTTGTTTAAGTTGTGCAAAGGTAGTGACTTTTTTCTTTATTTCCAAATATTGTCGCGAAAATTTGCAAACATCAGATTTTTATATTAACTTTGCAGGACTATTCAAAAAATAAATTTAATATTTACGTAATAATACATTGTAACTTATGAGCCAAAAAAGAGTTTACCTCTTCGGAAATGGTAAGGCCGAAGGTAATGCAAAAATGCGTGAGGAACTGGGTGGTAAGGGTGCTAACCTTGCTGAGATGAACCTGTTGGGTGTACCTGTTCCTCCTGGTTTCACAATCACCACTGATTGCTGTAACGAGTACTATCAGGTTGGTCAGCAGAAGATTATGGAGCTGCTGAACGACGACGTGATGGCAGCCGTGAAGCACATCGAGGTACTGATGAACTCAAAGTTCGGCGACAAGGAGAATCCTCTGCTTGTATCCGTTCGTTCTGGTGCCCGCGCTTCTATGCCTGGTATGATGGACACCATCCTGAACCTCGGTCTGAACGACGAGGTGGCTGAGGGAATGGTGAAGAAGACCAACAATCCTCATTTCGTATACGACTCTTACCGTCGTTTCGTACAGATGTACGGTGATGTCGTGCTGGAGATGAAGCCCGTCAACAAGACTGACATCGATCCGTTCGAGGAAATCATTGAGAAGGTGAAGGCTGAGCGTGGCGTGAAGTTGGACAAGGACCTGAACGTCGACGAGCTGAAGAAGCTGGTGAAGTTGTTCAAGAAGGCCATCAAGGAGCGCACTGGCAAGGACTTCCCCAACGATCCTATCGAGCAGCTCTGGGGCGCTATCTGCGCTGTGTTCCGTTCTTGGATGAACGAGCGCGCTATTCTCTATCGTAAGATGGAAGGTATCCCCGACGAGTGGGGTACAGCTGTTAGCGTGATGGCAATGGTATTCGGTAACATGGGCGACACCTCTGCTACTGGTGTATGCTTCAGCCGTGATGCTGCTAATGGTGAGAACCTCTTCAACGGTGAGTATCTTGTGAACGCACAGGGTGAGGACGTTGTGGCTGGTATCCGTACCCCACAGCAGATCACGAAGATTGGCTCTCAGCGATGGGCTGAGCGTGCTGGCATCTCTGAGGCTGAGCGCGTAGCCAAGTATCCTTCTATGGAGGAGGCAATGCCCGAGACTTATGCACAGCTGAATCAGATTCAGGAGAACCTTGAGAACCACTACCACGATATGCAGGATATGGAGTTCACCGTTCAGGAGGGCAAGCTGTGGTTCCTGCAGACCCGTAACGGTAAGCGCACAGGTGCTGCTATGGTGAAGATCGCCATCGACCTGCTCCACGAGGGTATGATCGACGAGAAGACCGCCATCATGCGCTGCGAGCCCAACAAGCTCGACGAGCTATTGCACCCCGTATTCGACAAGAAGGCTCTCTCTGCTGCTAAGGTCATTGCTCAGGGTCTGCCCGCATCTCCTGGTGCTGCCTGTGGTCAGATTGTGTTCCACGCTGACGATGCTAAGGCTTGGCACGAGGACGGCCACAAGGTAGTGCTCGTACGTATCGAGACCTCTCCTGAGGACCTCGCTGGTATGGCTGCTGCCGAGGGTATCCTGACCGCTCGTGGTGGTATGACCTCTCACGCTGCTGTGGTTGCCCGTGGTATGGGTAAGTGCTGCGTATCGGGTGTTGGTGCCCTGAACGTAAGCTATAAGGACAAGACTGTCGAGATTGACGGCGTTACATATAAGGAGGGTGACTACATCTCTCTGAACGGTACAACTGGTCAGGTTTACGCTGGCGAGGTGCCCACCAAGGCTGCTGAGCTCTCTGGTGATTTCAAGGAGCTGATGGACCTCTGCGACAAGTACACCAAGCTGCAGGTTCGTACCAATGCTGATACACCACACGATGCACAGGTGGCTCGCCAGTTCGGCGCCAAGGGTATCGGTCTGACCCGTACTGAGCACATGTTCTTCGAGGACAAGAAGATCATCGCTATGCGTGAGATGATTCTCTCTGACAGCGTTGCTGGACGTGAGAAGGCTCTCGCTAAGCTGCTGCCTTACCAGAAGGCAGACTTCAAGGGCATCCTCGAGGCTATGGACGGTCTGCCCGTGAACATCCGTCTGCTCGATCCTCCCTTGCACGAGTTTGTTCCCCACGATATTCCTGGTCAGGAAACAATGGCTAAGGAGATGGGCGTTTCTCTGGAGGCTATCCAGCGCCGCGTAGCTTCTCTCGCTGAGAACAACCCAATGCTGGGTCACCGTGGTTGCCGTCTGGGCATCACCTTCCCTGAAATCACCGCTATGCAGACCAAGGCTATCCTCTCTGCTGCTTGCGAGCTGAAGAAGGAAGGTAAGAACCCAATGCCAGAGATTATGGTTCCGCTGATTGGTACACTCTACGAGCTGAAGCAGCAGAAGGAAGTTATCCAGTACGCCGCTAAGGAAGTGTTCCAGGAGTATGGCATGGAGGTAGAGTTCGAGATTGGTACGATGATTGAGATTCCTCGTGCTGCCCTGACCGCCGACCGTATCGCTGAGGAGGCTCAGTACTTCTCATTCGGTACCAACGACCTGACTCAGATGACCTTCGGTTACAGCCGCGACGATATCGCTTCGTTCCTGCCTGTATACCTCGACAAGAAGATTCTGAAGGTTGACCCGTTCCAGGTACTCGACCAGAAGGGTGTTGGCCGTCTCATCAAGTTCGCTGTGAAGGAAGGCCGCGAGGTTCGTCCCGACCTCCGTTGCGGTATCTGTGGTGAGCACGGTGGTGAGCCCAGCTCTGTGAAGTTCTGCGCTAAGATTGGCATGAACTACGCATCTTGCTCTCCCTTCCGTGTGCCCATTGCACGTCTCGCTGCCGCGCAGGCTGCTGTTGAGGAGTAAACAGAAATACTCTGAATATAAAGCGAGCGCAGTTCCCTTTCGGAGCTGCGCTCAATATTTTTATCAATATGTCATTTGTCGCTATTGTGACTATTCCCCTGTCAACCCTTTGTAGCTCTTAGCAGCGGCTTGGAGTGCTTCCTCGGTAGTGTAGCGCTCGTAGTAGGTGCAGCGGGTGACAATGCGCTGGGACGATACATGATTGTCCTGAATGCGGACGAGGGCAAAGCCGAACATGGGGTCGGCAAATTGGTCGCCTACGAGGGCGAGGCTGCCGTACTTGCTGATATAAGGCGAAAGGAGGGTAGAGGGGACATTGATGAGACGGACAATGCCGAAGTGGAGAATCTCGATGTCTTGGTCGGGCATGATGGGGATGACGGAAATATGTACTTGTGCGTACTCTTCTCCGTTTTGCCAGTGCATGACCTCCTGTCGTAGAACGTATAGCAGATACTCGCCCTTACAGATGTCCTTGGGCGTAAGGTCGGTCAGCAATGCAGGTTGATTGTCCACCTCACCAAGTTGATACTCGATGGGGTGCGCTGGTCCGCTACTTACGGCCATTCTGGGCAGGAGTAGCGAGATATTGTTACTTAGCTGATTTTTGGTGAGATAGACCGTAGGCGAGAGTGTATTGACCGACATGAAGCGGCGGTAGGCGTCCACGCCACCCTCAAAGTAGGTGTGGCGTGTGGCCTTGAGCTTGCGCCACAGAACATTGTTGTGAGCAATCTGCTCGCGCAAAGCCAGTTGCTTGCGCGAGAGTCTCCGTGGCTGACGGATATGTGTTGGGCGCATGAATGTCTTCCCGCCTCGCTTGTAGATGGTCATGTCGTCCAAGTGACCTTCCACGTTCTTTAATATACCTCCTGTTACTTCTGCCATAATCGTTGTTTTGTCGTTCTATGTTGTTTCTTTTGACCTTTATCGTTGTACCGTCGTGGGTAGTATGGTGGTCTGTCGTGGGTAGCATGGGGTCCGTTATAGGTAGTATGTAGCTCCTATGTAGCTCCCACTAAGTTTCGGTTGAGTTTCGGTGTGCGTATTACTGAGTTTCGGTGTGACGCGTATGTAGCGTGCATGATCGCTGAAGCCATCTGTGGAAAGTTCACAGAGTGTCATGCGATGCCTAAGAGTTCAATTTCAAAAATAAGAGTCGAGCCACCAGGGATGCCTGGCTGAGAGAACTTGCCGTAGCCCATCTCTGCTGGGATGTAAAGTTCCCAATTGTCACTGATATGCATCTGCTGGATGGCGATGATCCAGCCCTCGATGAGATCACACAAGCGGCAAGCCAAAGGGACACCACGACTGCTATCAAACTGCTTGCCGTCGATGGTTCTGCCTGTATAGTGGGCTGTGATGATGCTGCGAACCGTTGGCTTCGCACTCTCTTGATTGCCCTCGCTCAGCACCTTGTAATAGATGCCTTTGGGCAGAGCCTTTACGCCTTCCTCTTTGGCTTTCGCCTCCAGCCAATCCTTGTTGGCCTGTATGTATTCTCGTTTTGCCATATTACTCTCCAATAATAGTTACTACCAATTCTCTTGAGCCGCCGTAGTTGCGAAACTCACTTTATCTTAGTCTGTCACCACATCGCTGAAATGCTCTTTGCCCCAGGCTATCAGAGCCGTAAGTGCAGGCATCAGCGATTTGCCTGTCTCTGTCAGGGAATACTCCACTCGGGGAGGAACCTCCGGATAGACCTCACGATGAACAAGGTGACTCTGCTCCAGATTCTTCAACGTTTGCGAGAGCATCTTCTGAGAGCAGTCCGTCATCAGACGGCGGATCTCATTGAAGCGCAATACACCTGTCTCGCTGGTGTGAAGCATATAGAGCACCAGCATAGACCACTTGTCACCGAAACGACTCACTACTTGCCTGATAGGACAGGCTAAATACGAAGCTTTGATATCTGCCATAACTATTGACCGTGTTTACACGGCAAAGGTAACAAATAGTTACCAAGTAACGGCATTATACTTAGTTAATCTAAGTTAACGCCACTTTCGCAGAAGTCCGATAACATCACAATTCCTACTTTTTGGTAACTATCTCACCAAAAAGTGCCTTCTTGTGGGAATGATTTTTTCGCTGTACCTTTGCAGCGTCAAAACGAACAAATAACATTTTAAACGAATAAGAA
>JAEEXI010000011.1 GCA_016291495.1 Prevotella sp. | reverse complement strand
CGGGGATACCCTGTAACAAAATAAACTCGTGGGGTATCTGTACCATGATACCCGCACCATCACCGGTCTTGTCGCGTGTCTCGGCGCCACGGTGTTCCATGTTCTCAAGCACCTTCAGTGCATTGTCCACCAGGTCGTGACTTTTTCCGCCGTGGATATTTACCACCATACCCACGCCGCAAGCGTCGTGCTCATAGTCGCTCTGGTAGAGTCCCATGTTATCCAACTTTCTTTTTGCCATATATTGATTATTTAATATATAATGTCTGATTTCGGCTGCAAAGGTAATGCAAAAAGATGTCGTAGGCGTGTTACTTATTTGTATTTTGATTAAAAATAATTGTACTTTTGACAATTTGTAACAAAAAGAGAAGTGTTTTAGGCAGAATGATAACAAAAGGACATGAAAATTGTGTAATTAGTTTACATATTGTCATTTCAAAAATGATTTAACAAACAAATTGGCACATAATTTTGCTCGTTTCTTGCAAAACGTCGTACCTTTGCGGCGAGAAAGTGAATAAAGTGTAACCCTAAAAAGTAAAAAGATGGAAGCATTAAGATTTCAGGTTGTCGGTGAGGCCTTCAAGAAGAAGGCCCTCGACGTAAAAGCACCCAGTGACAGACCTTACGAGTATTTTGGTAAGAAGGTCTTCAATCGTGAGAAAATGTATAAGTACCTGCCGAAACAGGTATACGAAAAGATGATTGACGTGATGGACAATGGTGCCCGTCTAGATCGTGACATTGCCGATGCTGTGGCAGCAGGTATGAAGCAGTGGGCCGTAGAAAACGGAGTGACACACTATACCCACTGGTTCCAGCCGTTGACAGAAGGCACTGCCGAGAAACACGACTCATTCATTGAGCACGACGGCAAGGGTGGTATGGTAGAGGAGTTCACCGGCAAGTTGCTCGTTCAGCAGGAACCGGATGCCTCGTCGTTCCCTTCTGGCGGTATCCGCTCAACCTTCGAGGCTCGCGGCTATTCTGCCTGGGACCCCACATCACCTGTATTTATTATTGATGACACCTTGTGTATCCCCACCGTATTTATCTCTTACAGCGGTGAAGCACTCGACTATAAGGCACCGCTGCTACGTGCCCTGCATGCCGTGAATGTCGCTGCCGTGGACGTCTGCCATTATTTCGACCCCGCAGTGAAGAAGGTTACCTCCAACCTCGGTTGGGAGCAGGAGTATTTCCTGGTGGACGAGGGCCTCTATGCAGCCCGTCCTGACCTGCTGCTGACGGGTCGTACGCTCATGGGTCACGACTCGGCCAAGAACCAGCAGATGGACGACCATTACTTCGGTGCTATCCCCGAGCGTGTGCAGGCCTTCATGAAGGATTTGGAGATTGAAGCCCTTGAACTGGGCATCCCCTGTAAGACCCGCCATAACGAGGTAGCTCCCAACCAGTTTGAGTTGGCACCTATCTTCGAGGAGACCAATTTGGCTGTTGACCATAACATGTTGCTGATGTCAGTCATGAAGAAGGTAGCCCGTAAGCACGGCTTCCGTGTACTGCTCCACGAAAAGCCGTTCGCAGGCATCAACGGTAGTGGTAAGCACAACAACTGGTCGCTCTCCACAGACAACGGCATCTTGCTGCACGCACCTGGTAAGACCGCTGAGCAGAACCTCCGCTTCGCCACGTTCATCGTTGAGACACTGATGGGTGTGTATAAGCACAACGGACTGCTGAAGGCCTCTATTATGAGTGCCACTAACGCCCATCGTCTGGGCGCCAACGAGGCACCTCCCGCCATCGTATCTTCGTTCCTCGGCAAGCAGGTTAGCGAACTGCTCGACCACATTGAAAAAGCTGACAAGGATGATATTCTGGCTATGGCTGGCAAACAAGGTCTGAAGATGGATATCCCTGAGATTCCTGAGTTGTTCATCGACAACACTGACCGTAACCGTACCTCTCCCTTCGCCTTTACAGGTAACCGTTTCGAGTTCCGTGCCGTAGGTTCTGAGGCCAACTGCGCCAGTGCGATGATAGCCCTGAACTCTGCTGTTGCTGAGGCACTCGTCTCGTTCAAGAAGCGTGTTGATGCCAAGATTCCCGAGTACGAGAAGAAGCTCGCTGGTACAGGCCACAGCGCCACCTTCCACGCCATCATCGACGTGCTGCGCGACGACATCAAGACCTGTAAGCCCATCCGCTTCGATGGCAATGGCTACTCCGACGAGTGGGTTGTTGAGGCTGAAAAGCGTGGACTCGATGTTGAGAAGTCCTGTCCGAAGATCTTCGAGCGCTACCTCGACCAGGAGAGCATCGACATGTTCGAGAGCCTGGGTGTGATGACGAAGAAGGAGTTGGAGGCCCGCAATGAGGTGAAATGGGAGACCTACACCAAGAAGATTCAGATTGAGGCCCGTGTCCTTGGCGACCTCTCAATGAACCATATCATTCCCGTTGCTACCCGCTACCAGAGTCAGTTGCTGAAGAACGTCGAGAATATGGCCACCATCTTCCCCGTTGACAAGGCAGAGAAACTCAGTGCCCGTAACCTCAAACTCATTGAGGAGATTGCCGAGCGCACCAGCGCTATCGAGAAGGGAGTCGAAGAACTCGTCAACGCCCGTAAGCTGGCCAACAAGATTGAGGACGAGCACGAGAAGGCCATCGCTTATCATGACAAGGTAGAGCCAAAGCTCGACACCATCCGTTATGAAATCGACAAGTTGGAACTCATCGTTGATGACTCGCTCTGGCCTCTGCCCAAATACCGTGAGCTGCTATTCATAAGATAAAAAGAATTTTAAAAAGGAAAGGGGACTGGTACATCAAAGTGTCAGCCCCCTTTATTTAATGATTGATGTCACGACAAACGGATTTGAGACCCGTGAGACTTTTGATACTTTTGAAACCGCTTAGACTTGAAACACACCTGTTTTCAGACTTACATAAAAATTTCTTAGGCTTACAAAAAAATTTTCCATTGACCAGTGACCGTTGACTATTGAACATGGAATTTTTTTCTGCGTGGAATAACTATTCTAGGAAATGAGGTGGAAATAGTGGTTAATGGTTAACGGTTAATGGTTATTGAGGGGTTGGGTTGTAATTTTGTAGTGGACTTCTGATTCACGGTCTCACGGTCTCACGGGTCTCAAATCCGTTTGTCGTGAAATCAATAACCCTGCCTTATCACACAATAAGGCAGGGTTATTAAATTCTATGAGGAACTTGGTTATGACAGGTACCACGTCCCTTTATGACAGGTACCAGTCCCTTGACATCTATGCTTCAGCCTCTTCTTCTGCAGCCTTAAAGCTTGCAAGGTCCTCTACCTGGAAGGCCTTGATGTAAGCTGACTTACCAAGTACGTCTTCCTCGGCCATGCGGACATAGACGTTGGCACTCTTCTCGAAGAGCTCGGGAGCCTTGGTGGCGTCGCGCAGGATGAGGAGTGACATCACGAGCTCGGCAGTCATATCGTAGAGACGGCGAGCGAGGAAGTCCTGAGCGTCCTGATTGTCGAGAGCCTTCACGTTGGCGAGAGCCTCCTCGTAAACAGGAACGAGCTTTTCTACGCGGGCCTTCAGGTTCTTCAGGCTGTCGCTTACCTCGAGACCAGCGAGCATCTCCTTGATGTTGTTAAGCATGGTGCCGTTGGTGATGTAGCGGATAGCAGCTACAACCTGCAACTGGGTGGTACCCTCGTAGATAGAGAAGATACGGGCGTCGCGGAATAGGCGCTGGCTCTTGTACTCCATGATGAAGCCTGAACCACCATGGATGCTGATAGCATCGTAGGCGTTCTGGTTGGCATACTCTGAGTTCATACCCTTAGCCAGTGGCGTGAATGCATCGGCCAGGCGCTGATACTTCTTGAGCTCCTGCTTCTCCTCGGGCTCCAACTTACGATCGCGCTCGATATCCTCGAGGCACTTGTAGATATCCACATAAGCGGCTGTTTCGTACAGCAGTGAACGACCAGCATCGAGCTTGGCCTTCATGCGAGAGAGCATATCATAAACAGCGGGGAAGTTGATGATCTTGTCACCAAACTGCTGACGCTCCTTAGCGTAAGCCAGCCCCTCGTTGTAAGCCTCCTGCTCAACACCTACACTCTGTGCAGCGATACCCAGACGGGCACCGTTCATCAGAGCCATCACGTACTTGATCAGACCCAGACGGGTGCTGCCGCAGAGCTCGGCCTTAGCGTTCTTATAGGTGAGCTCACAGGTGGGTGAGCCGTGGATACCCAGTTTGTGCTCGATGTGACGAACGTCAACACCGCCCTGGCGCTTGTCGTAGATGAACATGGACAGACCACGTCCGTCCTTGGTGCCCTCCTCAGAACGAGCCAGCACGAGGTGGATGTCAGAGTCACCGTTGGTGATGAAGCGCTTCACACCGTTCAGGCGCCAGCAGTTCTCCTTCTCGTCGAAGGTGGCCTTCAGCATCACGCGCTGCAGATCGGAACCAGCATCAGGCTCGGTCAGGTCCATACTCATACCCTCACCAGCGCAAACGCGTGGGATGTACTTCTGGCGCTGCTCCTCTGAACCGAACTCATAAAGCGTATCGATACAGCTCTGCAGGCTCCAGATGTTCTGGAAACCAGCATCAGCGGCCGAAATCATCTCAGACAGCATAGAGAACACTGCGTTAGGCAGGTTCAAGCCGCCGTAACGGCGAGGCATACTGACACCCCACAGGCCAGCCTTACGGGTGGCGTCGAGGTTCTCGTAGGTCTTAGAGGCGTAGATCATACGGCCGTTCTCGAGGTGAGGACCTTCGAGGTCGACGCTCTCAGAGTTTGGTTCGATGATATTGGCAGCCACGTCGCCAGTGATGTCGAGAATCTGCTTGTAGTTCTCGATGGCATCGCCTAGGTCAACGGGAGCGTAGTCGTATTCCTTTGCATCAGCAAAGCCTTTTTCCTTCAGCTCAACGATACGAGCCATCAGGGGGTGGTTCAAGTAGAACCCGATCTCAGGATGATCGCTATAATAGTTTGCCATAATTATTTGCTATTCTGCTTATAGTACTTAATTAACTTTGGAACAACCTCCTCAACGGTACCAACAATCACGTAGTCGGCGATGCGGTTGATAGGAGCATCGGGATCGCTGTTGACAGAGATGATGATACCAGAATCCTGCATACCAGCGATGTGCTGAATCTGTCCAGAGATACCACAGGCGATGTACACCTTGGGGTGAACAGTCACACCTGTCTGACCAATCTGACGGTCGTGATCCAACCAGCCAGCATCGACAGCGGCACGAGAACCACCGACCTCACCATGGAGCACCTTTGCCAACTGGAACAGCATGTCGAAGTTCTCCTTTGAACCCATACCGTAACCACCGGCTACCACGATAGGTGCACCCTTCAGGTTGTGTTTGGCAGCCTCTACGTGGTGGTCGAGAACCTTTACTACAAAAGCCTCAGGACTAACATACTTGCTTACCTCAGGATATACAACCTCCTTGCGGCACTCGCCATCGTAGAGGGCCTTCTGCATCACGCCAGAGCGTACAGTAGCCATCTGTGGACGGTGGTCGGGGTTCACGATGGTAGCTACGATGTTACCACCGAAAGCAGGACGAATCTGATAGAGCAGGTTCTCATACACTTTGTTGTTCTTCTTATCCTCGAAAGGACCAATCTCGAGCTCTGTGCAGTCGGCAGTCAGACCAGAGGTCAGTGATGACGATACACGTGGACCGAGGTCACGACCGATAACGGTAGCACCCATCAGGCAGATTTGAGGCTGCTCCTCCTTGAAGAGGTTAACCAGAATATCAGTGTGGGGGGCTGAGGTGTAGGGGAACAGGTCCTTGGCGTCGAAAACAAACAGCTTGTCAACACCGTAAGGCAGAATCTGGTCCTCAACCTTACCCTTGATGCCAGTACCAGCAACAATGGCGTGGAGCTCAACCTTGAGTTCATTGGCGAGCTTGCGACCTTTGGTCAGCAGCTCCTGAGATACTTCCTGTACCTGAGTACCTTCAATTTCGCAATATACAAATACGTTGTTCATATAAAACTTACGTTTTTACTTTTGACTTCGTCGAAAGCTTAGCCAATAATCTTTTCTTCCAACAATTCTTTGATCATTCCCTCGATATCAGCATCAGAAGCCGTCAAAGTCTTCGACTCCTTAGCCTGGAACACGATGTTCTTGATGGCCTTCACCTTGGTGGGTGAGCCACTCAGACCGCACTGGTTTACATCGCCATCCACGTCGGCCACGCTCCACTGGTTGAGTGTGAGCTCAGGGCGCTCATCGTACAGATAGTCGTAGGCAGTACCCTCGGCAGGACGCTCCATCGGACAGGTAGCACGCTTGTACTTCATCACCAGCTTAGCATTCTGTGGGCGACAGGGAGCAGCGCTTCCGTTAACGGTGATAACAACAGGCAGAGGAGCCTCAACAGTCTCAACACCACCGTCGATCACACGCTTAATGGTAGCCTTGCCGTCCTTAACACTGAGTACCTCCTCAGCGTAAGTTACCTGGTTCAGGCCCAGCTTTTGAGCCACCTGAGGACCTACCTGAGCGGTATCACCGTCGATAGCCTGACGACCACCGATCACGATGTCCACATCGCCAATCTTCTTGATGGCAGTAGCCAATGCGTAAGAAGTAGCGAGGGTGTCGGCACCGGCGAAGAGACGGTCAGTCAACAACCAACCTGTATCAGCGCCACGATAAAGTCCCTGACGGATAATCTCACCTGCACGTGGAGGACCCATCGTGAGGATTCCTACTGTTGAGCCTGGGTTCTGCTCCTTCAAACGAAGGGCTTGCTCCAAGGCGTTCAAATCTTCTGGATTGAAGATGGCGGGTAGGGCAGCACGATTCACAGTACCTTCTGCGGTCATTGCATCCTTACCCACATTTCTAGTGTCTGGCACTTGCTTGGCCAGCACAACAATCTTTAAAGCCATAATTATTAATAATGTGAATGAAATTTCAAAATCGGCTGCAAAGGTACGACTTTTTGCGCACACAGCCAAATAAATTGCACAAAAAGGGAAGAAACGTGCACATTTGCCCCTTTTTGTGCAAAGAGATGGTCAAAAAAAACCGCACAATCTGTGAAGACCGTGCGGATAAATCTTATAGTTCTGCGTCAGAGCACTGGAAGGTGTTTCCCTTGGTGATGTCGCCCGTTTCCAGTCCGAGTTTGAACCACTTCATACGTTGTTTACTGGTACCGTGGTTGAACGACTCCGGAACGGCATAGCCGCGAGCCTTGGTCTGCAGATAGTCATCGCCAATCTTTTGGGCACAGTTGATGGCTTCCTCGATATCACCATCCTCCAAAGAACCGAAGCGCTTGTTGTCGTGGTGTGCCCATACGCCAGCATAGAAGTCGGCAAGCAGTTCGAGACGTACACTGAGTTTGTTGGCTTCTGCCTCAGGGAGTTTCGACATCTGAGCATGTACTTTCTGTAGCGTGCCTGTCAGATACTCCACATGGTGACCTACCTCATGGGCAATCACGTAGGCGTAAGCAAAATCGCCGTCAGCGCCCAAGGATTTCTTCATCGTGGTGAAGAACGAGAGGTCAATATACAGTTTCTGGTCGCCAGAGCAGTAGAACGGGCCCATCTGTGAAGAACCCTGTCCACAAGCCGTCTGAACACCACCTGTGTAAAGCACCATCTTAGGCACTTCATATTGTGCACCATTCTGTTTAAAAATCTCCGTCCATACATCTTCTGTACCAGCCAGAATCTGTGTAGAGAACTTTGCCAGTTCCTGTTCCTCTTGGGTAAACTCACGCTGACCATCCGTCACCTCTGTATTCGTGCCAGACAATGATCCCAGTCCGCCATTCTGTACTTCCTGCATCACGGCACTCAGCGGATCACCGCCAGAGATCCATGCTATCAGGGCTACCATAATAATACCACCGATTCCCAGACCGGCCTTTGCACCACCGCCCATACCGCGGCGATCTTCTACATTAGAGCTTTCGCGTCTTCCGTCTAATCTCATATTTCTTATAGTTTTTAGAATTGTCTGCTGCAAAGTTACGAAAAGTCGAGAGAAGAACAAAACAAATTGATTTGTTTTTTCTTCCGAGACGGAGTAAGTTCGCCATCTCTGATGGCAAAGTTACAAAAAAGTTCGTAATTGTGTTTTTAGATTGAAATATTTTTGTAAATTTGCCCTCATAATATGAAACGACTGATTGATAAAGCACGTTCTGGAGGCATTCCTGCATTATTGTTTGCCACCATGCTTATCATCCTCATACTGGGGGTGCAGTTTTATATGAGTGTCCGACATGATGAGAAAGATGCCCAAAAACTGGTCAATAGGGAGGTGAAGATCGTTGAACAGTATATCAAGACCAAACTCAGGGATGCAGAGTTCTCCATGGACGATATGCAGGATGATGTCCTTGAGCGTCTTTCCCAACCAGATGAATTTCCCCAAATTACAGAGCGTATCCTGAGGGAAAACTCTTTCCTCAAGGCTGCCGCAATTGCCTTCGTACCTTATTTCTATCCTGAAAAAGGATATTGGTTTGAGCCGCGCAGTACCCGTCGGGGAAACGATATCATCAGTGGGGTTATCGGTGGAAGGTATCATGACTATACCCAGATGAAATGGTATCTGGCAGGAATGGAAACCGAAGAGAAAAATGGGGTATGGAGTAGTCCTTATGTTGACCGTTCTCAGGAAAATGCGTATATCATGTCACTGAGTCTGCCCCTCTACCACCAAAAGAAGAAAGTGGGTGTCCTCTGCCTTGATGTGGAACTGGCAGGATTGAAAAAGCTATTGAGGAAGATAGAGCCCTATCCGGGATCTGAGTGCCGGCTATTAGACAAGGACGGGACTGTGTTGGTTTCTTCAGACAGTATTGATATCAGTAATGGAGACTTCTTCGTAGACAGCAAATACATCAGTATCAGCGATATGACGGTATTGCTCGCTTGTCCTAAGAAAGCCGTCTATGGGGATTCGACCAAGCTGAATCTCGTCATCTTCGGACTGTTGTTTCTGGGTATGTTGCTTCTCGGCTATATTGTGCAGCACACCGTGCGTACTATCCTTCATCTTCATGAAGCCCGCCAACAGCAGCAAATCATGGATCAGGAGATGCGTATTGCCCATGATATCCAGATGGATATACTCCGCAGCGACTTCCCTCAAGAACTCTGTGCCACCTTGTTGCCTATGAAGGAGGTGGGCGGTGACCTCTATGATTTCTACCAGCAAGACCATATTCTTTACTTTATCATCGGTGATGTCAGCGGTAAGGGTGTCCCTGCCACGATGATGATGGCTGCGACAGTCAATCTCTTCCGTATGGCTGCCAGTCATTTCAGTACGCCGGCGGAGATTATGGGTGAGATAAACCGTATTTTGTCAGCACGAAATCCCAGTATGATGTTCGTGACAGCCTTCGTGGGTAAGATGGATACTCAGCACGGACTGTTGACCTATTGTAATGCAGGTCATAATCCACCCATCTTGAATATGAACCTGTTGGCTACCGATCCTGATATCCCATTGGGTTATCAGGCAGACTATGACTACCATCAATATGGAGCCATGTTCCCAGAAGGTTCCCGTATCGTGCTTTATACCGATGGTATCTCCGAATCCAGAAATGAGGATCATCAACTGATGGGCACGCAACGCCTGTTGTCTATCGTCAATTCCCACTATACCGAACCTGTTGGAGAGATGACGGCACATATCGTGAATGATACCCGTCGTTATGCAGGTCGTTCTGAGCAGGTTGACGACATGACCCTGATGTGTATTGCCAATGATTCTCCACAACAGGTGCCTGCTCTTTCTATTACCAACGAGATAGAGGAACTGCAGCGTGTGAAATCCCTGTTGCGGGAATATTGCGACTGTCTGGGGTGCGGGCGCAAACTGACCCGTAAGATCCTGTTGGCAGTGGAGGAGGCTGTAGCTAATATCATCAACTATGCGTATCCGAGGGGAGTCTTGGGACAGATATCTATCGATATTCAGGGGACTCCTGCTTCTGGCGGTGACCAGAAGGGCGACCTGACAATCAGTATTACAGATAGTGGAGATTCCTTCGATCCGACAGCCCGTCAGCAAGTGGATGTGGAGCAGACCATCGGAGAACGGCAGGTGGGTGGACTGGGCATCTATCTTTACCAGCAACTGATGGACAGTGTCGTTTACGAGCGTACAGATGATGGGCGCAACATACTTATCATGACCAAAGAAATCAATTCCTGAACTATGAAAATTAATATCCAAAAAAATGAAAAAGAGGTGGTGGTTACCTTGAGTGGTGAACTTGACACAGTTGCCACGACCCAGATGACTGAAGAGCTGAACCGTGTGACAGACTTGACAGATCAGCGTTTGGTGATTGACTGTAAGGACCTGGAGTATATCAGTTCTTCAGGACTCCGTTTCTTCATGCAACTGAAGCGGAGCAGTGAGCAGCGTGGTGGCAGTATCCAGCTGCGTCATCTTAACGAGGATGTGCAGGAAATTTTCCGACTGAGTGGCTTTCACCACATCTTCGATATTCAGTAAACGACGGAATAGACGTATCCCTTTTCCTCATTGACGACTGTATTGATGGGTTCATGACCTGTCAATACCGTTTTCATATTATTGCGGATGCCTTCGCCGGACAGTTTCAGTACAGCCTCCTTCATCGTCCAGAAGCGGATGAAGGCGAGTGCAGGATTCTGGGAATGGGTGATCTCGTCGATTTCAGCATCATTCATCGTATAACGGACCAGTGATTCCTTGTATTCACGAATACTCTCGATATCCACACCGATAGGTTGGTTGCTGAGGACACAGATTGCAGCCTCACGACAATGGCTGATGTTGAAATGAATATGGGGAAAACCGACAATCACGGGTTTCCCGTGTTCACCATATTCAAAGACAGGTTTCTCCGTGATGCCGTATTCCTTCTTCAGACCCTCACAGAGCAGCAGATAGGCTGCCGCACAGGTCTTACGCCCTTGTTCGTGCTTGAACTTCAGGCATTGTTCCCTACGTTGCTCAGACAACAACGGAAGTGCTGCCTCTACGTCGAAACCTGCTATATTATCGTTAATATATATATTCAACTTTCAACTCTCAATTTTCAACTCCTCTTCAGCTTTGGGAATACGGCGATTGGGATTCTCCTTGCCTCCGAGGTCAATGAGTTCCCGTCCTTTCTGTACCACACTCTGCCTGCCCGTAAACAATTTGTTGCCTGCAGCCTCGTAAGCCCGCTGTGCCTGATCCAGTTGCTCTCCCACTTTCTGGTATCGCTGGATGAAATCGCCCAGACGGTCTAACAACTGTTCGGCAATTCCGAACACTTTCTCCTGATTCTCTGCCTGCTGGTTCTGTACCCAAGCGATATGAATCATGTGGAGGATGCCCAAAAGATTCTGTTCACCTGTGATGAACACTTTCCGCTCGAAAGCCTCACGCCATAGGGTAGGGTCGTTGGCAAGGGCGAGTTGTAGTGAACTCTCGAAGGGTACGAACATGATGACGAAGTCGATGGCCTCACGGGGTGCTTTGATATATTTGGAATAGTCCTTCCGCGTCAGTTCCGTCACATGTGAACGGATGGATTTGATATGCTCCTGCAGGGCTCGCTCTTTCTCTTCAGGGTCTTCTGAATTGACATACCGCTGATAAGCTACCAGCGACACTTTAGAGTCGATGACGGCATCCTGACCCTGCGGATAGTGCAGGATGACATCAGGTTGCATTTCCTTGCCAGTATCCTCGTTCTTCAGCGGTCTTCCTAACTCGTCGCGCAATCGTGCCTGCACCTCATAGTGGATGCCCTCCGTCAGTCCTTGCGATGCCAAGAGGTCGCCCAGGATGATTTCCCCCATATTACCGCTCACCTTATTGTCACGACGCAGCACATTGGTCAGACTCTCTGCCTTCTCACCGAGCTGTTGCGTCTGCTGCATCATCTGTATCATCTGTTCACGGAAGGAGGCGGAATGGGCGGCACTCTCCTTCTGGTTCTCATGAATCGCCTTCTGCATATTCGTGATGGCATCTTTCAGCGGCTGGGTAATACCCGTCATCGCCTCTGTGTTCTGCTCCTTCAGTTTCGAAGCACTGGCATCCAGTAGCTGCTGTGCCATGTTCTTGAAACGTTCTTCATGTCGTTTCAGTTCCTCGCCCATCTGCTGGCGAACCAGTTCCAGTTCCCTGCCCTGACTCTCTGCTTTGGCATTCAACGACTTGTTTTCCGCTTCTAAATGCTGTACCCGGCTATTAGCGGCATTCAGCAGTTCCGAACGCATCGACAGTTCAATATCCTTCTTGCCCGATGCCACGTTTACGGCATCAAGCCGTTTGTCCATCACTACATAGAGGACAACAGCTCCGATAGCGATACCGATTAGAATATATAGTACAATCATCATGAGTGCAAAATTAGTGATTAATTTTCAATTTTCAATGTTTCATCTCGATTTTCTGTCTGCGTCTTCGGCCAGTTGACGAGATAGAGGTGTTCTGTGGCTCGTGTGAAGGCGGTATAGAGCCAGTGGATATAGTCGTTGGTGAGCATGTCGTCCGTCATATAGCCCTGGTCAAGATAGACATGAGCCCACTGGCCTCCCTGTGCCTTGTGACAAGTGGCGGCATAGGCGAACTTGATTTGCAGGGCGTTATAGTATTTATCCTCGCGGAGCTTCTTCAGACGGTCTTGTTTCAGGGGAATGTCCGAATAGTCCTCCATCACGTTGTTGTATAATTGTTCCTGTTGCTCACGGGTGAGTGCTGGCGCTTCTGAGGTCAATGTGTCGAGGATGACCATCGCCGTCAGCTCATAGTCGTCATAGTCTGGGAAGATCATCGTCACCTCCGCAAAGTGGAAACCATATTGCTCGTGGACGTTCCTGACCCGCCGTACTACCGCATGGTCGCCGTTGGCTATGAATTCTAATTGGCTGTTGGCTTGACTACCTGACTCCGTCCAGTAATAATTGTTCTTCACAATCATTAGCTGGTCGCCAGTAGTGAGTTCATCTTCCCGTCCCAGCACCATATTGCGGATGCCTTGATTATAGATATTCGCCCGTTTGTTGCTGCGTGTGACGACAATCGTCTCGTCGAGCCCCACCTTTGAATAGCTGCTTGCCAACGACTCTATCAGTTCATCGCCAGGCACCATGTTGATATCAGAAAAACCTGCAAAACGAATCTGTGGCAGGACAATCCCCTCACCTCTAATCCGCGTCGCATTAAACAGTATCCCCGACTCCTGACTCTGACGCAGTACCTCGTTGAGGTCGCACTCATGGACGTGCAACCCATAGCCTTGCAGCACTTCCGACATCAGGGCAGGACTCCCTTCCTCGCCGACAGGGGGCAACTGGGCACAATCGCCAATGAGCATCATCCTGCAATTACGCCCGTTATAGACAAACTGGATCAGGTCGTCGAGCAGCTGTCCGTTGGCAAAGGGCGTGTCTCCATACTTGGAAGCATTGGCTATCATCGAGGCTTCGTCGACGATGAACAGCGTGTCATGGGCGGAGTTGTAGTTCAGGTCGAAAGCGCCCTCCAGCGATTTCTGCCGATAGATGCGTCGGTGGATGGTATAGGCCGGATGGTTGGCATACAGGGAGAAAACTTTCGCTGCCCGTCCCGTAGGTGCCAGTAATATGATTTTCTGTTGGAGCGACAGCAGAGCCTTGACGATAGCAGCAGCAAGGGTGGTCTTTCCTGTACCTGCCGAGCCTCGCATCACCATTACCGCATGCTCATGGCGGTCAGTCATGAACATCGTGAAAACGTCTATGGCGTGCTCCTGTTCATCAGTAGGAATATACCCGAATACGGAGCGGATACGGTATTTCAGTTCGTCAGTAATCATATTTTCATGCAAAGATACAAAAAACTCTAAACTCTAACCCCTAAACTCTAAACTTTTTATTATCTTTGCAGGCGAAATGAAGATGAACAACCGTATTGTCAATGTGATACTTCTTGTAGTGGCTGGCATCCTTGCTGTCCTCTGTGTCATGAGTATCCTACAACACTGAATAGAAGATGCAGGAGAATACCCATATCAAACAGCCGATGAGGCTGATTATCCGAATCGGTCGTAACAGTCTTTCCTTTGCCACAGTCAATAGTGAAGACGAAGGCCACATTACCTATGAACCTTATTTCCTCAATAGTGGCATCTCTATGGCTGCCAATATGCGTGAGGCTTTCCGTGCAGAGGCAGTCTTGAAAGCGTCGTATGCACGTGTCCTGGTGATGGTCGATTCTCCTGTATTGATGGTTCCTATTGAAGCGTTCAGGGAAGACGAGCAGCGTGCTCTTTACCTGCATACCTTTCAGGGACACGAGCAGGACGAGATTGTCCATACGGTATTGCCCGACTTGAACTGTGTCGCTGTGTTCTGTGTCAATCGTGACCTGAAGCTGGTGATTGACGACCATTTCCAGCAACCTGCCTTTATCGCTGCTATAGCACCTGTTTGGCGTTATCTTCACCAGCGTAGCTATATGGGTGTCAGGGGGAAACTCTATGCCTATTTCCACGATGGTCGCATGGAGGTGTTCGGATACGGTCAGAACCGTTTCAAGTTCTGTAACGTTTTCGATGTGAAGGATGCCCACGACGGCCTTTATTTCCTGTTGTATGTATGGAAGCAAATTGGTCTTCAGGCCGAGCATGACGAACTGCATATGGTGGGCGACATACCTGAGCGTAACTGGTTGACGGAAGAGTTGCAGAAATATCTCAAGCGCGTCTATGTCATCAATCCTGCTGGCGATTTCAACCGTTCTGCCGTCACACAGATAGAGGGAATGCCTTACGACCTGATGACGCTATTCGTGAAAGGAAGATGAGAATTATTACAGGGAAATACAAAGGTCGTCATTTCGAGATACCGCGTTCGTTCAAGGCTCGTCCGACGACAGATTTTGCGAAGGAGAACATCTTCAATGTGCTCAACGGCTATATCGATTTTGAAGAAGCTGTGGCACTTGACCTCTTCTCTGGTACTGGCAGCATCACCCTCGAGTTGCTTTCCCGTGGCTGTAGTCAGGTCGTCAGCGTAGAGCTGGACCGCGACCACCACCGCTTCATTCAAGAGTGCCTGAAAAAACTCTCAACTTCCAACACCGTTATCCCCATTCGCGGTGACGCCTTCCGCTTCATCAAATCCTGTCATCAGCAGTTCGACTTCATCTTTGCCGACCCTCCTTATGCGCTGAAAGAACTGTCTACGATTCCTGATCTTGTCTTTGAGAAGAACCTGTTGAAGGACGATGGCGTCTTTGTCCTTGAGCACGGCAAAGACTATGAATTCTCGGCGCATCCGCATTTTGTGGAGCACCGCTCGTATGGCAGCGTGAATTTCTCTTTGTTTAAAGCAGTGGCGACATCAGTCGGGTAAGACTCTCCCACAACCGTTTCTTGAAGCTTGGATGAATCCTGTGGGGCAGGTCGCTCAACAGGATGGCATGCTCCTGGTCGCGCAGGAACGTGTTCTTCATGCGTATGGCAGTACCCTCGTCGTAGATGAATGCATTCGCCTCGAAATTATTCTCGAAGGAGCGGAAATCGACATTGGTCGAACCGCAGGTGGTCAGCGAGTCGTCACATACCATCATCTTGGCGTGTAGGAAGCCTGCGTCGTAGAGATAGACTTTCACGCCAGCCTCATAAACCTCACGGAGATAGGAGCGCGAGGCCCATTCCGTGAATCGCGCATCCGAGCGGCGAGGACAGAGAATGCGTATGTCGACGCCAGCCATCGCTGCTGTCTTTAGGGCGAAGAGCACGGGTTCGTTGGGCAGGAAATAAGGTGTCTCGATGTAGATGTAGCGTCGCGCAGCCAGGATGATGCGCACGAAGCCCTGCATGATTTCAGGGTAGGGGTTGGTAGGTCCGCTGGTGACAATCTGGGCGAGGCAGTTGTTGGCTATTGGCTGTTGGCTGTTAACTATTGGCTGTTGGGGATAGTAGTCACGGTTGGTGATGAGGGTGCGGTCTACGAAATACCAATCGATGAGGAAGGCACGTTGAATGCCATATACGGCACCGCCTGTGATACGGAGCATCGTGTCGCGCCAGGGTTGTCCGACGCCCTTCACATAGCGCAGGGCGATGTTCATGCCTCCGATATAGCCTGTCACACCGTCGATGACGATGAGTTTGCGGTGGTTACGGTAGTTCACCTTGCTCGTAAACGATGGGAAGCGCACGGGCAGGTAGGCAGCCACCTCGATACCTCCCTCACGCATCCGTTCGAAGAAGCGGTGTTTCACCTTCCAGCAGCCCACATCGTCGTAGATGATACGCACCATCACACCTGCTCTCGCCTTGTCGATAAGGGCGTCGGCAATAAGGTTGCCCAGTGCGTCGTCCTCGAAGATATACATGTCGATATGGATATGGTGCCTGGCGCGGGCAATGTCCTTCAGGAGTTCTGGGAAGAAGGCATAACCGTCTGTCATGATGTCTATCTGGTTGTCTTTGAAAGGCAGCGAGAACGACTGGTTGACAAAGAGGTCGACCAGTTGTTTCTGACGTTCTGGCACGCGCAGGTTCTCTTGTTCCACGAAACTCAGCATGGAGCGTTTCGTTAACTGGTCGAGCGATCCCTGACTGACCAGTCGTTCCTTACGATGGCTGATGCCGAAGAAGAGGTAGAACACCAGTCCAATCACAGGTACGAAGATGATCACCAGCGCCCACGCCATCGTCTTGGCAGGCTGCCGGTTGTCCATCACCACGTGGATGACTGCCGTAGCGACGACAGCCCACATGAGGGTGACACCTATGATATATAGTAGTGACTGCATCCTTTTTCTTAACGTCCCAGCTCCTTTCCTAACTGCTGGAATATCTTGTTGGCTTCCATGTATTCGTTTACCAGCTCCTTCATCCTATTTGCGTCAGGATGTTCTTTCAGCTCGCGGTTGATGTCCTTCAGTCGCTGCTGTACGATGATGTAGCGGAAGTCAAGCAGCAGGTGCTCGACGTTCTGCCGAAGTCCCTGTTCCGTATGTTTCATCTCGAAGCCCTTGCCCAGCTGGTAGTCGTCTACGACGAGGCGGGTGGCGAGTTGACTGATATCCACGTCAGGGTGCTGGGTGAAGTAGGCCTCTGCCTTGAATCCCTCCTCTGCCGAGTGTTCTACGGCCTCCTGCAGGATACGGTTGTAGATGTCCTGTCCGAACGCCAGATTATCGCAGTTGAAGGAATAGTCCACATACTGTGCCACGTTCAGGTCGATGAAGTCACCGTCCTGTGTCTCCACTCCCTTCACGATCACCTCGTCGCCGTGACGGATAATCTGCTGGATGAGGATGCGCTCCACGGTGGCAGTCTGTTCCTGAGGCGTATGCAGGCCGATGGGCTCTGCCGGCTTTTGCGTTTCCTGCTGGCGTGCGTCGCGCTCAGCCTCTTTCCGTTGTTCCTCCTTGTCGCCGGCAATGTATTTGTTGGTCTGCGTGATGAGGGTGCGCTCGTCCACCTCCAGGCGTCGTGCACAGTCTGTGATATAGGCGGAGCGTACGATGGAGTCGGGTATGACACTCACGCTGCGTACGATGGAGTTGATGGCTTCGGCACGCTTGATGGGGTCTTTCACGCCCTTCAGCAGCAGGTCGGTCTTAAACTGGATAAAGTCGGTCTGGTGGTCTTCGATATACTGCTTGAACTCGGTGGCGGTATGCTTGCGGGCAAACGAGTCAGGGTCGTCGCCGTCAGGCAGTAGCAGCACCTTCACGTTCATACCTTCCTGCAGTAGCATATCCGTACCACGCATCGCCGCATGGATGCCGGCTTCGTCGCCGTCGTAGAGTAGGGTGATGTTCTGGGTGAACCGTCGCAGCAGTCGGATCTGGTAGACGGAGAGTGCCGTTCCTGAGTTGGCCACCACATTTTCCAGTCCGCACTGGTGCATCGCGATCACGTCGGTATAGCCTTCTACCATATAAACCGCATCTTCCTTGACGATGGCTTTCTTTGCCTGATAGATGCCGTAGAGCTCACGTTCCTTGTGATAGATCTCTGAGTCGGGCGAGTTGACGTATTTCTGTTGTACGCCCTTGGTGGCGGAGTCCAGCTTACGTCCGCCGAAGGCCACCACCTTGCCGCTCACGTTCAGCCAGGGGAAGATGGCACGACCTGCAAAGCGGTCTATGAGTTGGCTGTTGGCATTTGGCTGTTGGCTGTTGGCTTCACGTTGGTAGCATAACCCCGTTTTGATAAGATATTCATCCTTGTAGCCTTTGCGCTTGGCCTCGTTGGCCAGTGCGTCGCGCTTGTTGAGGGCGAAGCCCAGCTGGAACTTCTTGATGATGTCGTCGCGGATGCCACGACTACGGAAATACTGTTTGCCGATGGCCTGTCCGTCCACGTCGTTCTGCAGTATCTCGTGGAAATACTGGCAGGCCCACTCGTTGACGATGAACATCGACTCGCGGTCGCTCTGTTCCCTTTTCTCTTCGTCGGTGAGCTCGCGCTCCTGTATCTCGATGTTGTATTTCTTGGCCAACCAGCGCAGCGCCTCAGGGTAGGTAATCTGCTCGTGCTTCATCAGGAAGTTGACGGCATTGCCGCCTTCGCCGCAGGCAAAGCAATGGCAGATCTGTTTCGAGGGCGATACCATGAACGAGGGCGTCTTGTCGTCGTGGAAGGGGCACAATCCTTTGTAGTTAACCCCCGCCTTGCGCAGGTTAACGAACTCGCCCACCACATCCACGATGTTCGTGGCATCCAGGATCTTGTCAATGGTCGCCCTGTCGATCATAGCTTTTTAGTGGTTGATGTCGACTGTATTTTCTGCCCCATCATGTTCTGGTTCTTCTCTGTCTGGATGCTCTTCATCCATCCGTCGGCATCCAGCTCGTAGGTGGTTTTCGAGGTGCTTTCAAACTTCATGGTCGACATCACCAAGTCGATGTTCTTTTTGACCATCTCAGCCTGTTCAGGAGCCGTTTTCTCTACCATCTTGATAATCTTCTCCTTCAGTTCCTCCTTCGTCATGTCGAGTGTCTTCGAGCATACGATGGCCTTGCCCAGCATGAAGTAGCTGGCCTTCATCTTCAAGCCCTGGTTGTCGATGAAACTCTCCGTCAGCCCGCTGGTGATGGTCTTGCCGTTCAGGGTCAGCGGACTGTCTTCTGTTTTGTAGGCATCGATGAGCGCTTTCTCAGTAACGCTTTCCGTCACCTGTGCTATCAGCTTGTCCTTGGGCATCATGCTACCCAGCTGGGGGATGGCCTGAAGGAGCTCGTCCACCAGTCCCTCGGCAGCCTGGGTGGTCCTTTGCTTCACTTCTTCAAAGTTGATGATATTTGTCGGTGTGCCGTTGGCGTCAGTCTTCAGCTTCATCTCAACACCCTTCATCATGTTCTGTGCGATAGCCAGCAGCTTACCAGTGATGTCGTTGGCATCCGCATCCGTCGTGACGTCTTTCACAAGTATGGTGATGATGGCTCCGTCCTTCGTCACATCGCTCACTGTATATTCCGTGGTCGAAGTGATATTCACAGGCTTGCCGGAAGCGTCTATCTTACTGACGTCCGAATACACCGCCTTGAAACCGTTTACCAGTTTCGGAGCTACCTTTACTTGGGCCTGAGCCACCATTGCTGTCAGCACTACTGCTGCAATCATTAAGAATTTCTTCATCGTTCAAATTGTTTTATGGTTATCATTTAGGTTGCAAATTTATAAATAAAATCCGACATTGTCAAAAAATCCCCCAAAAAACAGAAGACAAAAATAAAATCTTTTGGGTGGGCGACAAACAAAAAAACGTATGGTGTATGGCTGTTTGAAAAAAATGCTTATCTTTGCAATGCGTAAAGCGTGAGTGTACCAAAACTAAAAAGGAAACTAACAATGAACTATAAAAATTACATCAAAGGCTGTATTTTGTTGTTTGCGCTGAGCATGAGTAGCGTGGCGGCCTATGCTGCCGATGACGATGACATCATCGAGTTTCAGGGCGACCGCTATGTCATTCATGTGGACAGGATGCATCCTGACAGTGAGATGACCTTGCTCGACGTGTTGAACACCTGCCCTGAGTTCCTGTCAATCAACGGCAAGAAGATAGACCAGAATTATAAGTTGCGTACTGACAACATCGACCTCGTTGTGGATGCCGAATCATTCTTGGCCCATGTGAAGGCGTGCGAGATAGACCACATCCAGATTTGTAGCAACACCTCTGTAGCAAAAGCTGTGAATGGTACGAAAGGTGTGATAGACATCTATTATCGCAATGACAGCAAGAACGATGGCAAGGTGGCGCTTTCGGGCAGCACCTATGGCAATGGTATGCTCTACGCCGATGTGGCTAATAGGAGCGAGAAACTCACTGTGCAGGCCTATGCCTTGGCCCGCAGTTCCTATGGCAAAGCCTATCCCACCGATGTGTATAAAATGACTGACCGCGGATTGGCAGAGAATGTGCACCTCAGCTTAGACTGGAAGATTAGCAAGAACGACAGACTCTTCATCAAGGCCTATCAGGAGTTTGACAACAACAAACAGAAAATCTTCGCCCCTGACTTGGTCGAGACTCACCCATACTATAATCGTTACGTTGGTCTCGTGCTGTCCTACTCCCACACCTTCAGGAACGATGCCATTCTCTTTGCCGAGATAGGTGCCGACTACACCAGAGAAACCGACGACGGCTCCAAGATGGGCGACAGCTATCCCTACGGATTTATCGAATTCAACACCCCTCTCTTCACTCCCGATCTCTGGCTGATGATTGGAGCCGAGATGGACCATGAGAATACCTGGCATATCGGCGAGAATCGCGAACAGTACCTGAAAACCGACTTCTACGCACAGCTCGATTATACCCACGGGCCGTGGGTGCTGACGCTGGGCGACCGCTTCCGCATGATGAACTATTGGAATCGGCAGTACGACTCGGATGACCAGAGTCTATGGACGCATGGACGCAGCAACCACTCTTATCTGGCCAGTGTGGGCTACAAGGCAGGGCGCCATTTCGTTCAGGCGCTGTTTGCCCGCCGCAACTTCGTGCCGGAGATGAGCGACTTCCTGGTGGACGAGACAGCCCCTACGACAGCCCTGCGTTACGACGCTGACAGCTACAGTACCAACCTGGCTCATCAGGCAGTGTTGCGCTATTCGTACCAGCAGAAACACTTCTTCTATCACACCAGCGTGGAAAGTACCTGGTATAGTCATCTGCCTGGTCCTAACAACATGCTGCTGGGCTTCAGGAACTCTGTCTATTGGAAGACTGGTCCTTGGGAACTGACGCTGGGCGCTAACTACTATTACCAGCACAAAAGTGCAGGTGCGGACACCGCTTCAGACCACGACAACTTCGTTACGCTGAAGTTTGTCCCCGTACTGAATCTGCCCAATGGCTTCCGCCTGTCCTCGACGCTACTGTACAGCAGCCGCCGCAATATGGACGACCAGCATGCCCACTTCTTTGCCACCATCAAGGCCAACAAGCAGTTGGGTAAGAAGTGCAATGTCTTTGCCGAATTCCACGATATGGCTGGCTACGTTACAGGTTCCTGGTCGCAGCTCGCCAGTCTTTATCAGAACCGTGCTCTGGGCATAGGGGCGACGTTTTATCTGTTTAGGTAAAAAAGTAATAATGTAAAAAAACGAATGATGAAAATTGAATCAAAATTAGAATCTGTAAGAAAGGGGAAGCCTAAATGGGCGACATACCTGTCGCTGATAGCCGTGCTGCTGTTCATGGGGCTTCTGCATTATGCCGTATGCGTCAATAATATGCCCGTGAAGAATACCGTATGGGCACTGACTCCTGCCCTCATGGCCATCTCGCTGGCTCTGATTACGAAGGATGTGTACAGCTCGCTGTTCATTGGCGCACTGACGGGTGCCGTGCTCATCGCAGACTTCGAACCAGTGGGTGTCACCGACAAACACCGCATCAGTCGTGCCAAGCTGGCCTACCTCATCGACTCCACGGCAGCCCCCATCTGCATCATTGCCCCCATCTCGTCGTGGGCTGCAGCGGTAGCGGGATTCGTCAAAGGCGAAAACGGCATCCACATCTTCATCCAGTCCATTCCCTTTTACTTCTATGCCATGCTGACCTTGGTGATGATGGCTTTCATCATCTTCATGAAGATGGACTATGGTCCCATGCTGCTCCATGAGAACAATGCCCGTCAGGGCGACCTCCTCACTAGCGGCAAGGGCAAGCAGCCCCCTGCAGAGAGCCCGAAGGAGGAGCACGTAGGACGCGTGTCAGACTTGGTCGTCCCCGTCGTGCTGCTCGTTACCGGCTGTGTCATCGGCATGATCTACACAGGCGGCTTCTTCCAAGGCAAGAGCTTTGCTGAAGCCTTTGCTGCCAGCGATGCCTCTGTGGGGCTGGTCATGGGCTCTTCCGTAGCTCTCGTCACCACCATTGCCTACTACCTGCTGCGCCAGTCGCTGTCGTTCGCCGACTGCATGGAATGCCTGCCGGAGGGTTTCAAACAGATGGTTCCAGCCATGCTCATCCTGACGTTTGCATGGACGCTGAAGAGCATGACAGACAGTCTGGGAGCGGCTACCTATGTTGCCAGTCTGGTGGAGCACTCTGCCGCAGGACTCATGGGCTTCCTGCCTGCCATCATCTTTGTCGTAGCTGTTGGCTTGGCCTTTGCTTCTGGCACGTCGTGGGGCACGTTCGGCATTCTCATACCTATCGTGGTGTCCTGCCTCCAGGAAGTCGACCCACAACTCATGATTATCTCCATCTCTGCCTGTATGGCTGGAGCGGTATGTGGCGACCATTGCTCGCCCATCTCCGACACCACCATCATGTCGTCGGCAGGTGCACAGTGTGATCATATAAACCACGTCACCACCCAGTTGCCCTACGCATTGACGGTTGCCTCCGTGTCGTTCTTTACATTCCTCTTGGCAGGCTTCATCAAGAATGCATTGCTATCCCTCCTGTTCGGTATCGTGGCGCTCTTCCTGCTTCTGGTATTCATCCGCCGCAGGTACTCCTCACGACAATCAACCGTATCTTGCAAACATCATAAATAGAAATGAATATGAACCTGAAAAGAATGTTTTGTCTGACCCTGCTCATACCATCTGTCAGCGTGTGGGCACAGACCGATTCCGCCACAGTTGACAAGGTCAACACGCTGACCTTGGGCCTGAACTTTATGGCACATGGAGAAATCGCAAGAGGCGGTCTGCCTAAGGACGGGGATAATGTAGTGGAAGACAAGTCGAATTTCATTCTTGGACGTACCCGTCTGATCCTGGACTATTCAAGGCCCTATCTGCAGGCTCATATGGTCATTCAGAATCAGGCTATCTGGGGCATGAGTGGAAATCAGACGCTCAAGCTCTATGAGGGCTGGGTGAAGGCGACGGCTAATAACGGTCTTTTCGCACAGATTGGTCGTATCGCCCTGTCTTATGACGATGAGCGTATCATCGGTACCAACGACTTTGCGATGGCTGCGCTGTCGCACGACGTCCTCCGAGTGGGATACGAAGGGCATGGTCATAAGGCGCATGCTATATTGGCATACAACCAGAGTGCCGACAATGTCTATACGAGTACCTATTATGACAATGGCTCGCAGTTGTACAAGACGATGCAGACCGTGTGGTATCACTACGATGTACCCAAGTTCCCGTTAGGCGTATCGTTGCTCTTCATGAACATAGGAATGCAGTCAGGCGAGAAAGAAAACGTGAGCAATCCGCCTTCGACGGAGTACCAGCAGATGTATGGCGGATACGTGAACTATCATCCCAAGCATCTGACGTTGGAAGGTGCCTATTATCGGCAGGGCGGTAAGTTTGTCGACCCCGTGGTGAAGCAGGCTGGTAAGATTGATGCCTGGATGGCCAGTGTGAAAGCCACCATCCAACCCACCGACAACTACGGCTTTACGTTGGGCTACGACTATCTGAGCGGTGACGATTATGTGCCTGTGACTTATGGCGGTGAGATAGGATTGCCCTGGCATGAGGTGGTAAAGGGCTTCACTCCCTTATACGGCTCACGTACCAAGTTCTATGGCATCATGGACTATTTCTATGAAAGTGCCTATACCAACGGCTTTACGCCAGGTCTGCAGAATGCCTTCGTAGGAGTCTTCGGATGTCCTGTTAAAAAGCTCGACTGCAGTGCGACCTATCACTATATGGCTGTGGCAACGGAGTTGCACAACCTGAATCGCACGCTGGGACATTGTGTCGATCTGCAGGCCGAGTACCATTTTACAAAGGACATCTCGCTCGTGGCAGGTTATACGATGATGTTCGGAACGGAGACGATGGACCGCTTGAAACAGGGTAATGACAACAAGGCAGCCCGTTGGGGATGGTTCTCGCTCGTCATTTCGCCACGCCTATTTTCCACAAAATTCTGATGCAATAAAAGGCGGTTTCGCTTAAAAGAATGGGTGTTTCGTTGAATGATTTTGCCAGAGTCGGGCAATCTTCCTACCTTTGCAGCGAACAAAAGAGATTGTTTCAGGATAACCACTAAGTTTGATATAAGGTTAGTAGTAATATAATGATTATAGCTTTAGGTTAGTTAGTTTTTTTTCATAAGTAGCACATTATTTGTGGTTTCCAATAATTCCCCGTCGAGATGACGGGGTTTTTTGGTTTTGTATGGCGTCAAGGGACTGGTACTTATCGTCAAGATGGTCAGCATCATCATGGCTAGCGGAGCCAGGCGGATGGAATAAGTGCCACAATTTGTCGTGTTTTTTACAAAATTTCAAAGATCGCTTTTATATATTGATTCCGACTTCATTTTTGCGCGCTGGGCAGGCTGAAATTTTTAGTGCACCTGAAAACATTTTTTTCCTGCCTTGTGCGCTCAAATCCATCTTCTTGTATGCATGGCAAAGGTAATAAAATTTCATTGCGGTCTACGAATGTTTTCCCCAGAATTTTTTCATTCCCTGCTAATATTTTTATTTTTTTCGTTTTGACATTTGCGGTCAAGATGGTCACGATGGTCATTTGTCAAAATCGAAAACAGATTGCTAATATTCAATTACTTTAATATAAATATATATATTTATATTAAAGTAAACAAAAACAGAGTTCCGAAATTGATTTTGACCATTTTGACTTTGACCAAAATGACTACAGTTTTTGCTTCGTTTTCTGAAATCATCGATTTCATCGGGATTTCGGGGTCTGTCCCCCATTTAAATGCGCCAAGATTCCACCCTTTTTCTTGCTAAAAACACTCACAAAACGTGATGCAGGCCATCAGAAATATGGATTCTGCATAGGAAAAAGTATGTGGGTCCAAATTTGGACCCACATCCCTATTTCTTCCGTCGGTGCTGAAGTTGTTTGACTACTTAATCAGATTGCCCAGAATATCGCGGGTCAGCTCCTTCGTAACGGAACGGGTGGCTGCGCTGGTGGCATTCTTTACCACACGACCTGTAGCGGAGGTGCGTGACTTGGTCTTCTTGCCTGTTACCTTGTCGCTGACGTAGGTGCCGAGAATGGCAGCCAGTGTAGAGGTGATGGCGGTGATGATGGCCTTGAACACCTTCGACATGATGCCGGGCTTTTTCTTCTCTTCTTTCTGTTCTTCCTTCTCGCTGACGGCAACCTCTGCGGCCTCGGCTTCTGCGAGGGCTCTCTCCTCGGCTTCTTTCAACAACACTTCGAAGGCACTCTCACGATCGACGGGGGTGTCATATTTGCCATAGATGCGGCTCTGCTTGATGATGTCGAGGCGCTGTCCCTCCGTGATGGCTCCAATCTGGGAGAGGGGGAAGAGCACCTTGGCACGCTCAACGACGGAAGGAGCACCTTTCTCGTCGAGGAAGCTGACCAGTGCCTCACCCGTCTCGAGGTTCATGATGGCCTCGTCGGTTTTGAAGGCAGGATTGGCGCGGAAGGTATCGGCAGCGGTCTTGACGGCCTTCTGGTCCTTCGGTGTATAGGCACGCAGGGCATGCTGCACGCGGTTGCCCAACTGGCCGAGAATAATCTCAGGAATGTCTGACGGACTCTGGGTGATGAAATAGATGCCCACACCCTTCGAACGGATGAGTCGGATGACCTGCTCAATCTTGTCGAGCAGTGCTTTCGAGGTATCGGTAAACAGCATGTGAGCCTCGTCGAAGAAGAACACGAGCTTCGGCAGTTCCATATCGCCAACCTCAGGCAGGGTGGTGTAGAGCTCGCTGAGCAGCCACAACAGGAAGGTGGAGTATAGCTTGGGCTGCAGCATCAGCTTGTCGGCAGCCAGCACATTCATCACACCCTTGCCGCCCTCCGTCTGCATGAGGTCGTAGATGTCGAACGAGGGCTCGCCGAAGAACTTGTCGGCACCCTGGCTCTCCAGCTGCAGCAAGGCGCGCTGGATGGCTCCGATGGTGGCAGACGAGATGTTGCCGTATTTCGTGGTATATTCCTTGGCATGCTGCGACACCCAGTCGAGCATCGAACGCAGGTCTTTCACGTCGATGAGCAGCAGTCCGCGCTCGTCGGCAATGCGGAACACGATGTTCAGCACGCCGTCCTGCGTCTCGTTGAGACCCATCAGGCGACTGAGCAGCTGCGGACCCATCTGCGAGATGGTGGCACGCATGGGGTGTCCCTGTTCGCCAAAAACATCAAAGAAACGCACTGGGCACGACTGGAACTCAGGATTCTCAATGCCGAACTCAGGGAGTCGCTTCTCGATGAAACCACTCATCTTGCCCACCTGAGAGATACCAGAGAGGTCACCTTTCATGTCGGCCATGAAACAGGGTACACCAGCCTGACAGAAGGTTTCTGCCATCACCTGCAGGGTAACGGTCTTACCCGTTCCTGTGGCTCCGGCAATGAGTCCGTGGCGGTTGGCCATCTTACCAGTAATCGAAAGCGCTCCGTTGGCGCAATGGGCGATATACAGCCCGCGTTCTTTGTCTAACATAATTTATAGTTTAGTGTTTATAGTTTAGAGTTTAGAGGTTTGCAAGCTCCATCACTTTATCGACAGCAGCGCTGAGTCCATCGACACTCTTACCGCCAGCCTGGGCGAAGTGAGGCTGACCACCGCCACCACCCTGGATGAGTTTGGCCGCCTCGCGAACCATCTGACCTGCGTTCAGGTTGTGGTCGCTGACCATATCGTCGCTCATCATGATGGTGAGCTGGGGCTTCTGGTTGTCGTGCGAGCCGATGACGCAGAGCAGGGAGCCCTCGACAGCAGCACGTAGCTTGAAGGCGAGGTCCTTGGCAGCGGCAGGAGCCATAGGTGCTACAGCGGTGATGACCTTGACACCATTCACCTCGCGAGCCTTCTCGACGAGGCGCTGGGCAGCGCGCTCGACGGCCTGTGCCTGGAAACCTTCAATCTCCTTCTTCATGGCGTCGTGCTCGTCGATATACTTCTGGATAACGCCCTGCAGGTCCTTCGCATTGTTGAAGAACGACTTGATGTTCTTGAGGATGTCCTCCATCTGGTAGAGACGCTCTTCGCAATCCTTACCCGTAGTGGCCTCGATACGGCGGATGCCGGCAGCCACAGAGCTCTCAGAGAGAATCTTGAAGAAACCGATGCGACCTGTTGAGGTGGCGTGAATACCACCGCAGAACTCACAAGAAGGACCGAAGCGAACCACACGGACCTTGTCGCCGTACTTCTCGCCGAAGAGGGCGATGGCACCGAGCTGCTTGGCTTCCTCGAAGGGAACGTCGCGATGCTCGTCGATGTGGATGTCCTGACGGATCATATCGTTCACCATGCGCTCTACCTCGCGCAACTGCTCGTCGCTGACCTTCTCGAAGTGGGAGAAGTCGAAGCGCAGGGTGTCAGGTGATACGAATGAACCCTTCTGCTCTACGTGGTCGCCCAGAATCTGCTTCAAGGCGTAGTCGAGCAAGTGGGTAGCGGTATGGTTGGCTGCAGAGGCGTTGCGCTTATCAGTATCCACGCAAGCCATAAACTCGGCAGCGGGATCCTTCGGCAACTGCTTCACGATGTGTACGCTCTGGTTGTTCTCGCGCTTGGTATCGATGATGTCGATGGTCTCGTTTTCGTTGCAGAGCACGCCGCAATCACCTACCTGTCCACCCATCTCACCATAGAATGGTGTGGCGTCGAGGACGAGCTCGTAGAACTCGTTCTTCTTCTGCGTCACCTTGCGGTAGCGCAGGATGTGACAGTTGTATTCTGTATAGTCGTAGCCGACGAACTGTTGTTCACCAGCCTGCAGTTCCGTCCAGTCGCTGTTCTCCACAGCTGCGGCATTGCGGGCACGCTCCTTCTGTTTCTGCATCTCGACGTTGAACTGTTCCTCATCAACGGTAAAGCCGTTCTCACGACAAATGAGCTCGGTGAGGTCGAGGGGGAAACCGTAGGTATCGAACAGACGGAAGGCCTGGACACCATCCAATACGAGAGGTGAGGGGTTAGAGGTGAGAGGTGAGTTAGCTGCCGCCTTCTCTTTTATTTCGGTCATAGCCTTATCAAGCAGGGCGATACCCTTATCCAGGGTGCGCAGGAAGCTGTCTTCCTCTTCCTTGATGACTTTGGTAATCAACTGCTGCTGGGCCTTCAACTCAGGGAAGGCATCGCCCATCTCATAAACGAGGGTGGGGACGAGTTTATAGAGGAAACCATCCTTCTGATTGAGGAAGGTGTAGGCATAGCGCACGGCACGACGCAGAATACGACGAATGACGTAGCCAGCCTTCGCATTCGAGGGCAGCTGACCATCAGCAATCGAGAAGGCAACGGCACGCAGGTGGTCGGCACAGACGCGCATGGCGACGTTGATTTGTTCTTGGTTTGAACTAGTTGCACTAGTCTGACTAGTAGCACTAGCTTCCTCTTCGAAGGTATAGTACTTCAGACCCGTGATGTCCTGCTCGGCCTTGATGATGGGCTGGAAGACATCAGTATCGTAGTTGGAGTGCTTGCCCTGCATCATGCGGACCAGACGCTCGAAGCCCATACCGGTATCGATGACGTTCATCGACAGCTTCTCGAGGCTGCCGTCAGCCTTGCGGTTGAACTGCATGAATACGAGGTTCCAGATTTCGATGACCTGTGGGTCGTCCTGATTGACGAGTTCACGACCCGTTTTGCCTGAGGCGGCTTTCTGCTCAGGAGTACGAGAGTCGACGTGAATCTCGGAGCAAGGACCGCAGGGACCCGTATCGCCCATCTCCCAGAAGTTGTCGTGCTTGTTACCATTGATGATATGGTCCTCGGGCACGTGCTTCGCCCAGTATTTGGCAGCCTCGTCGTCGCGAGGGATGTTTTCTTCGGGTGAACCCTCAAAAACGGTAACATAAAGGTCCTCAGGATTCAACTTCAGCACATCCACCAGGTACTCCCAGGCCATATCGATGGCGCCCTCCTTGAAGTAGTCGCCAAACGACCAGTTGCCCAACATCTCGAACATGGTGTGGTGGTAGGTGTCGTGACCTACCTCTTCCAGGTCGTTGTGCTTACCACTGACGCGCAGACACTTCTGGGTATCGGCACGGCGGCGCGGCTCTGGGTCGCGAGTACCCAAAATAATATCTTTCCACTGGTTCATACCTGCATTGGTGAACATCAGGGTGGGGTCGTCTTTGATTACCATAGGGGCAGAGGGCACGATAGCATGCTGCTTCTGCTCGAAAAACTTCTTGAACGATTCACGAATCTCGTTAGCTGTCATCATCTTTTTCTTCCTTTTTTTTAATTTAGGTGCAAAGGTAGTATAATTCAGATGAACTACCAAATTTATTTAAGTATTTCGATATGGATATGACCACTTTTCAGTCCATCGGAAGAGCATTGTAATGAGAGGTCTCCTGCGTTCCGATTGCTCTGAACCAGCACTTGGGCAAGTCCGTTGAAGGCAGGAATACGGAACTCCTTGCAGTCTTTATCCTTGGGATGGTCGGCACCCAGATAGGAGGGGTCGCCATTGCCAGCTCCGATGATGCGTCCGTTGCCCTCCAGACGGAAGGTCAGCATGGGACAGGCATCAGGAACGAGACGGCCTTTGGCATCCAGAATCTCTATCGTGACGACAGCCACATCGCGTCCGTCGGCAGTGATGGCAGGGCGGTTGCTCTTGACGATGATTTTATCAGCAGGCTTGGTGGTCTCGATGGTTTCTGTGAGGATGCGCTTACCGTTCTTATAGCCCACAGCCACCACCTTTCCAGGCTGGTAGGTGGCCTTCCACTTCAGGTGTCCGTTACGAGGCATTGTCTGACGACCCAGATTCTTGCCGTTGACAGTCAGTTCCACCTCGTCGCAGTTGCTGTATGCCCACAGCTCAATCTCCTCGCCCTCGTGACCCTGCAGGTTCCAGTGGGGGAAGATATGCAGGGTGGGCTCATTCGTCCACCACGACTTCAGATACCACGCCTCGTCCTTCCAGAATCCGCAGTAGTCGAGGATGCCAAACTCAGAGTCGGTAGCAGGATATTTCAAGGGGTTCGGCTCACCACGATAGTCGAAGCCTGTCCAGTAGAAGAGTCCTGCTGCCCAAGGGCGGTCGGCATAGAACTGCCAGCCGCGTTCGATGACATTCTCGACATGATGAGGGGTGGTATCGCGATTCATGGAGACCATTCTGCCTGGTTGGTCAGGACTGTTGAAATAGACACCACGGGTGCCACAGCCTGTCGTCTCCTCTGTACCAACGATTTTCCACGTGGGATTGGCCTTCTTGCGGTTGTCGACATCATTCTGCACGATATAGTTGAAACCAACCACATCGAGTCCCTTGATCATTTCCTTGCCTCCTGCATTGGCGATGGTGGAATGACGGGTGGGGTCCAGCAGACGGGTATATTCACGCATGGCGGCAGCAATACGGGTACCTTGAACGGTATTCTCGATGCCCCATTCCTCATTGCCGTCGCTCCAGAGAATGACGGAGGGGTGGTTGCGGTCGCGTTTAATCATATTCTCCAACAGGCGCAGATGTTCCGTATTGACACCAGTCAGACGGTTCTCGTCGATAACCAGGATACCCTCACGATCGCAGACGTCCAACTGGGCAGGCGTCATCGGATTGTGGGAGGCACGATAGGCATTACAGCCGAAAGCTTTCAGCTGTTGGACGCGCCATTCCATCAACGCTTCAGGAATAGCCGCACCAACGCCTGCATGATCCTGGTGCATATTGACGCCCTTCAGTTCGAGGGGCTTACCATTGAGGATGAATCCTTTGTCGGCATCAAACTCCACCTTACGGATTCCTGTTGGGGTGATATACTCATCAACCACCTTGTTGTTGACCAATACCTTAGTGACAACCTGATAGAGATAAGGATCGTCAGGACACCACAGGCGAGGCTCGAAAACCGTCATCAGTTGTTTGCACTTGAGGGTCTGCTTGCCTTTGAGTTCTAAAATCTCACGGGCAGCATAGTCAACATCCTTTCCTTCGGCATCTACCAGTTTCGTGGCGACGATACAGGTCTGTGGCTCAAGGCTGCTGTTGTGCACTTCTGTCTCTACAGTGACTGGAATCTTGAGATAAGGTTCCTCGACGTCGGCATAGACGAAGGTGCCAAAGGGTGCCACGCTGACAGTTCCCGTCTTGATGAGCCAGGCATCACGATAGATACCTGCTCCCTCATAGAACCAGCCTTCTTCCAAGGTGGCATCGGCACGGACACAGATGAGGTTATCGCCTCCGTAGTTGACATATTCTGTGACGTCATAGACCTGAGTAGCATAACCGCTGGGTTCTGTACCCATATAGAAGCCGTTGAACCAGACACGAGCATTGCGGAAAATGCCGTCGAACTGGATGAGAATGCGCTTACCGAGGTCGTCCTTGGCGATGGGGAGTATCTTGCGATACCAGCCTACACTGGTCTCTGGATATTTATATCCCACTGTCTTATAGCCGTGAGAATGACTGGCCTCAGAGGCATAGGGCAGGGTAGTCGCCCAGTCGTGGGGAACTCGCACTTCTTCCCATTTCGAGTCGTCAAACTTCATGGCGTAGGGGCCTTCGTTATGGATGGAATTGGCTTTGGTCAGGTAGTTAAAATACTCCGTTCCGCATCCGAAGTCCTTGGCGGGGTCGGAGGCATTTCCAAAGGCAAATTTCCATCCCTCGTCCAGTCGGATGGTCTCACGAACGTTTTGTGCACTCAAGGTTAGGGCTGTCATCCATACAGCCGCCAGCATCATCAGTTTTCTTAGGTTCATATTGAAATTGTAATGGTTTTAGTCTTGAAATATTCTAATAATAGGTGATGGCCCTTTCTTGGATATAGTATTCTTTGCTGTAATCCTTGGAAGGATTCTCGTTGCCTTCGTATTCTTCGGTGGTCTGCATGATGTCGAAATACATCTCACGTGCTGTCCAGTTGCCTTTCTCGTCGAACTTCGTGTATTTATAGCGGATATCCGTCTTATAGATATCGGCACAGGCTTGTCCGTCGATATGCATGCTGCTTGGATAGAGTTGGTCGTCCTTATAGGTGAGGGCGTAACTTTCGCCTTCTTCCCAGCCACCCCATTCAATGGATTTGATACGTCCCTGCTTGTCGTATTCGAACGTATAGTCGTAACCTTCCCAGTGGTTCGCATTCTCGCGATTGCTATATGAGATGATGCGTCCCTCTTTGTCGCGGGTCATCTTTGATTCCTTGGAGCGTCCCTTGATGAACTTACCGTCGGCATCATAGACATAGGGATTGGCGTAGGAGTCCAACGTCACACGTCCCTTCTCGTCGAAGGTGGTGAGGCTGTCCGTTCTGTTGGACTTTTCTCCCTTAACCAGCTTGTCGCCTTCAAGTGTCGCCATATAGGTAGTTGTCACCACTTTTGCTACGCAACCATTAAAGCCAAATGTCTTGGCATCGGTGGTGTTGTAGTCTTTGTTAAGGTTTTCTTCCTCTGCTGCCAGCGTATCGGCTACTGCCGTACTGTCGTTGGTACCTTCGGCACCGTTTGTCTTGCCGTTTTGTTTGCAGGAACTCACCACGAGAGCAAGGGCGAGCGTTGTCAGAAGAAATAGGTTCTTTTTCATTGTTGCAAATTTTAGGTAAAGTTTATTTTTGTGTACAAAGATAATCCAAAATGAGAGAAAAACCAAATATTTTTGTTCTTTTCAAAAAAGATTCGTATCTTTGCATCAGTAAATATTGAGAATTATGGCACTGAATCTGAACAAGAACCTGAAGTTGTACTACTCCATCAAGGAGGTGGCAGAGATGTTTGGCGTGAATGAGAGTACCCTTCGCTATTGGGAGACGGAGTTCCCCTATCTGAAGCCCAAGACCAGCGGTCCTGCCAAGATTCGTCAGTATCAGCAGAAGGATATTGACCAGATTCGCCTGATTCATAACCTCGTGAAGGTGCGTGGTTTCAAACTCGCTGCCGCCAAGAAGATTATCAATGCCAATCGTGATGGTGCTGATAAAAAAGCAGAAGTGCTCACGAAACTGATTGATGTTCGTGAGCAACTCTATGCGTTGAAGAAGCAGATGGACTATCTGCAGTAACTTCTATTTCTCCGGATTCCAAGTATTGTTGATGCGGAATACGTTTTCCAACGTAATCTGCTGGGCTTCCTTTTTCGTCAACTGGCGGCTCCAGCTGGCGCGCTTATCAGTAGCGGCACCTTCTCCGCGATTGTTATATTCCAGATAACGTGCGGTCTTCTCACGTTCTTTCTGCCAGTTGTGCCAACCCTCAGGACGAATCTGACGGGGCAGTTCGCAGTTCATGAAGAGTGTATAGCCGTAGTCGCGCCAGGGGCGACCCAGGTACAGCTTCGTGACATTAGCGGCGCAGGTGATGCAGCAGTTGTTGAAGATATAGCCGTAGGGAACATCCTGTGGCGTTGAGGCTGCTGTGATATAGGAGTCTGCCTTGCAGAAAATATCACATTGCTCAAACCAGGCTGTAGAAGGTCCGAAGATAAAGTCGGTGGTACCCTCGATATAACAGTCCTTGAAATACAGGCGGGAGTTCGCATTGCCCGTATAAATCGTGTCCTGATGTCCCAGGAAGCGACAGTTGATGAAGGTCAGCTGATCACCTTCCGTATGCAGGGCTACAGCCTGTCCCAGACGGGCGGAATTATTTTCAATGGTGATGTCTTTCAGGGTGATTTTGCTGCCCTGAATCTTCAGCGTGTAAGTGCGGAAGGTGCCCATTCCCTTTCCGATGGCAGGCAGGAAAATGTTGGCGTGATCGTCCCATGTGATGATGGTCTCGTCGCGATCTTCTCCACAAATCTCGATGTTGGTCAGCCATTGCGGGATGACGAGTTTCTCCTTGTAGATACCTTTCTTGACATAGATGACCTTATGGTATTCCATAAAGGCACGGCATACCTCAATTGCCTCAGCGACGTTACGGAACTGGCCTGTACCATCACGTGCTACAACGAGGGTATCGGGGTTGTCATACTGGTCTTTTGCCTGAGCATTGGTGAGTGTCAGGAGAGCTAAGATTAGTGTTAGTAGTTTTTTCATATGGTTACATAATTTGTGTGACTTCTTGTAGTCCTTCTATGGTCTTGAGCTGGTCGATGATGGCTTTCACATCCTCTCGGTCGTGTACGCGCAGCTCGATGTCTCCGTCGAAGACTCCTTCCTCACTGGTAATCGTAAACTTATGCATATTGACACTCATCTGTGAGGAGATGATGCTGGAGATATCCATTACCATACCCATGCGGTCGATACCCTCGATATGGATGGTGGCATCGAAGAAGAGCCGCTTGTGCATATCCCATTTAGCATCCAGGATGCGGTTGCCGTAACTCGTCTTGAGCTTGGCTGCCACAGGACAATCGCGCTTATGGATTTCGATGCGTTTCTTGTTGTCGATAAATCCAAGGATGTCGTCACCAGGAATGGGGTGACAGCAATGACGGAACTTATACTGTCCGATATTATCGTCGTTGATGAAGATGGGCTTCTTGCGGTTGAATTTCTCTGGTACCACGAAGAGCTCCTGTGGATTGGTATCTTCTTTCTTGGTCTTGCTCTTGCCCAAGAAGGGTACCAGACGGCGCCATCCCTTCTTGTTATCATCGGAATTCTTCCCCTGTAACTCGTCCAGGTCTTTTTCTCCCAACAGGATGGTCTTCTCACCCAGAGACTGGAAGAATGACTCACGACTGCGTTCCTCGTGAAAGGCTGCCAGCTTATCGGCTACGGCTGTCGTATTCTCGATATCATTCTTCTGGAGGAAGGCATTCAGGATGTCTTCACCTTGTTTCTGTATCTCACGACTGTTGCGGCGTAGAATAGCCTGAATCTTGGCCTTTGCCTTTGCCGTAGATACGAAATTGATCCACGATGCCTGTACATGCTGTGCTTTGGAGGTCAGGATTTCCACCTGGTCACCGCTATTGAGCTTATGACTCAGGGGAACAAGTTTGTGATTCACCTTGGCACCAATACAGTGGGAGCCCAGGAAGGTATGGATGCTGAAAGCAAAGTCGAGGGCCGTACAACCGGTAGGCATTGTCTTAATCTCTCCCTTAGGGGTGAAGACAAAGATTTCCGAGGCAAACAGGTTGAGTTTGATGGCGTCGAGGAAGTCCATTGCATCAGGCTGTGGGTCATCAAGAATCTCCTTGATGGTACGCAGCCATTCGTTCAACTCCGTCTCGTCCTCCGTAAACTCTTTCTCCATTCCATCCTTGTATTTCCAGTGGGCGGCAAAGCCCTGCTCGGCAATCTCGTCCATACGGTCGGAGCGAATCTGCACCTCTATCCAGCGTCCTTGTTTTGACATCAGGGTGACATGCAGTGCCTGATAGCCGTTTGCCTTCGGGTGGTTCAGCCAGTCGCGCAGACGATCGGGATGTGACTTGTAAATCTTTGAGATAGCCACATAGATATTGAAGCATTCGTTGACTTCCTCTTCCCGTTTGTCAGGGGTGAAAATGATACGAACGGCCAGAATATCATAGACTTCATCAAAAGTAACATGCTTGTTCTGCATCTTGCTCCAGATGGAGTAGGGGGTCTTTACCCGTTCCTTAATCTGGTACTTGATACCCATCTGACGAAGCGACTCTTCTATGGGAGCAGTAAACTGGTCGAAGAGCTCATGACGAGAAGCCTCTGTAGAGGCGAGTTTCGATTTGATGCTCTTGTACTCGTCAGGATGCTCGTATTGGAAACTGAGGTTCTCCAGTTCTGACTTGATTTTGTAAAGTCCCAGACGATTGGAGAGGGGAGCGTAGATATAAAGGGTCTCACCTGCAATCTTGTATTGTTTGTTGGCAGGTTGTGACTCCAGCGTTCGCATATTATGCAGACGGTCACAGATTTTGATGAGGATTACGCGGATGTCGTCACTCATCGTCAGCAGCAGTTTCTTGAAATTCTCTGCCTGTGCCGAGGCCTGTTCGCCAAAGATGCCGCCACTGATCTTGGTCAGTCCGTCGACAATCTGTGCTATCTTGGGACCAAAGATGTTCTCGATGTCCTCAGTGGTATAGTCGGTATCCTCCACGACATCATGGAGCAGGGCGGCACAGATACTTGTAGAACCGAGTCCAACCTCTTCGCAGGCTATCTGTGCAACAGCAATAGGATGCATGATATATGGCTCACCAGAGAGACGACGCACTCCTTTGTGTGCCTGACGGGCAAAATTGAATGCCTTGGTGATGATATCCACTTTTTTGCGATGACGTGAGGCCAGATAGCTGTCCAGCAGATGCTGAAAGGCATCAGTAATCAGTTTTTCATCAGCATCTTCGCGAATTTTCTGCTCTTCGTCCATATACCTTTATTATATAATATAGTGACTATAGAAACTATAGGGATTATAGTGAATTATCTGCGTCTTTTCTTGGATGATTTACGACCTTTGGCCTTGCTCTTACTCTTTGCGGCACGTCCCTTCTTGGCCTTTGCTTTCTTACTGCCACGATGTGCCTTGCTGCGTGCAACACGACCTTTGCGCCCTTTCTTGTAAGAACGCTTGCTCTTATGATAGTAGGTCGGCGTGTAGTCGTTAACTTCCACGATGGCACGATTCGTCAGTAGTTCACTGGCTCTGTAGTTATAGATGGCATCCTCCATCTCGATGAACCTGTTGATGTCTGACTGTGGCAGGCGGAGTGCATAAGGCTCACTGTCACCAGGAATGATGTCGTGACGATACATGGGATTGAGGGCACGTAGCATCTCAATGTCAATGCCTAACACCTTTGCCACCTGTTCCAGATGCAGCTTCTTATGAACTATAATCGTATCTGTCTGTGCAGGCAGCTTACTACTCATTGGACAGATGTTGTGCAGGGAGTAATAGGTCATCATGTAGTTGGCTGCAATGAAGGCAGGCACATAACCACGGGTCTCCCTAGGCAGATAGGGGTAGATTTGCCAATAGTCCTTGGAACCGCCGGAACGCTGGATGGCTTTGCTGACATTACCAGGTCCGCAGTTATAGGCTGCTATCACCAAGTTCCAGTCGCCAAAGACCTTATACAGGTCGCTCAACAGATGGGCGGCTGCATAGGATGCTTTGATAGGATCACGACGTTCATCCACCAGAGAGTTGATCTTCAGATTGTATTGCTTACCTGTGGCAAGCATGAACTGCCAGAGACCAGTGGCACCCACACGGGAGACGGCACGGGGGTTCAGGGCAGACTCAATGACTGGCAGGTATTTCAGCTCAAGGGGAATCTGATAAGCCTCCAAAGCCTCCTCGAAGATAGGCATATAGAAATTACTGGCTCCCAATATGTAAGCGACTGTACCGCGCAGCCTGTTACAATATCTGTCAATGAAGTTCTGTACGATATTGTTATGGGCCATTTCCATAACGGTCGGCATACGTGACAGACGCTCGATGAAGACTTCTACAGGATAGGAGGGATTCTCATTCCGCATATTACAGTTGTCTGAGGTGAGATAGGTCTTCGACATATACTCATTCAGCAGACTGTCGAGGTCGTAAGTCATTGCTTCCGGGAAATCAATGACTTCCTCGTTACCACTTTGGTCAATGACTACAATCTCGTCTTCCTCATCGACATCATCTTCTTCATTTTCCGTCACAATCTGTGCCTGTATATTGACAGACATGCCAAACAATATGGCGAGCAACATCAGTATTTTCTTACTTATCATTTGGATTTGGTTTAAAATTTTAACTTGCAGTTAACTCCCAACGACTGGGCCTGAAGGGCATTGCCTCCAGAATGGTTGGGAATAACCGTTGGTTCGACCTTCAGACTCAGGTCTTTGGAAATGTCGAAGGCAGAGAGTTCTGCATCGACATAGGCATCGATCACAGACAGGGCATAGACGCCTAACATGACAAAGAAACTCATATCGCGCCAGCGACGGTATTTGTCTTTCCTGCTCTTGAAGATTTCCTTGTAGCGTTCCTCATTAGTACTGTTGATCTCTACCCCCAGATGCAGGAACTTATTATAGCTTGCCGTATTAGGATCATTATCCATTAAGTCTATGTATGCCTGTGAATAGTCCTTATACATCATGTTATTCCAAGTGAGGGCATAGATACATCCGATGAATCCTCCGTAGATAATAGGCAGTTTCCAATATTTGCGATTGTATATCTGACCAGCACCAGGAAGCACCAAAGCCAGCCATAAGGCTCGTTTGGGGTCTGGACGCCAAGTGTTCCAATCGCGTTTGGGCTTAGGTAAACGAGTGGAGTCAATCAGGACAGACTGGACAGGTTCCTCTTGGATAGTTATCACAGAGTCGGCACGAGTAAGTGAGTCAATACGTGCCATCATGATTGCAATGCTGTCAACAGGTTCGCTCTGATGTTCTTTCTGTGCCATTACTTGCAGCCCCATGACCATCAGCAGGGTGACCATCAGGGAACGAAGCGGGAATATGACCTTCAGATATTTCAAGGCTTTACTCTTTATTTGTTGTTAACATTGTCAAGGGCGTTCATGATGCGCTCTAACTCTTCCTCATTGCTGAAAGGAATACTGATCTTACCTTTTCCCTTTGGAGAATAGGTCATCTGTACTTTCGTCTGGAAAAACTGAGAGAGACGTTCCTTGAGGATTGTGAATTCCTCAGGCAGTTGCGACTTGGCAGTCATCTTGCCTTTTACTGTCTTGACGTCCTCCCCGTTCTTCAAGGCTTGCACCATCTCTTCAACCTTACGGACAGAATATTGCTGCTTTTGGATTTCCTTGAAGAGCTTGATTTGTGCAGATGGACTGTCAATGGCCAGCAAAGCTCGGGCATGTCCCATGTCTATCTCATGATTCTTTAACGCCATCTGTACTTGTGCAGGAAGTTTCAATAGTCGCAGATAGTTGGTGACAGCAGCACGACTTTTTCCCACGCGTTTTGAGATTTTGTCTTGGGTCATTCCTGTCGTCTCTGCCAGATGCTGATAGGCAAGGGCAACCTCAATGGCATTCAAGTCCTCACGCTGGATGTTCTCAACGAGTGCCATTTCCATGACTCCCTCATCTTCCACAGTGCGGATATAGGCGGGAATGGTTGTCAGATTAGCCAGTTGGGAGGCACGCCAACGACGCTCTCCGGCAATAATCTGATATTTCCCGTTGTCCATCTGGCGCAGGGTGATGGGTTGGATAATACCGACCTCACGAATACTGTTGGCCAGTTCCTGTAGTGCCTCTTGGTCGAATTCCCTACGAGGCTGGTTGGGATTTGGCTCTATCAAGGAAATCTCAATCTCGTTGAGATTAGAGCTACCTTGGGTACGCACATCTCCTGTATCTATCAGTGCATCGAGTCCACGACCATTGCCTATATCATCTAAGCCGCGACCCAAGACACTTCTGTCGTATTTCTTTCTTACAGCCATAATCTTCGCTTTTAGCTTTTAGCGGTTGGCTATTAGCTATTTTTGTTAATAATTTCCTTGGCCAATGCCAAGTGATTCTTGGAGCCCGTGGAGTCTGCGTCATACAAGATGACGGGAAGACCATGACTGGGACTCTCTGATAATTTGACGTTACGCTGGATGACAGTCTTGAATACCAATTCCTGGAAATGGCGTTTTACTTCATCATAAATCTGGTTAGCAAGACGCAGACGAGAGTCATACATTGTCAGCAGGAAACCCTCAATCTCCAGTTTCGGATTCAATTTACTCTTGATGATACGGATGGTATTCAACAACTTGCTGATACCCTCCAGTGCAAAGTATTCACACTGTACAGGGATGATGACGGAATTAGCTGCCGTCAGCGCATTGACAGTAATCAGTCCTAATGAAGGAGAACAGTCAATCAAAATGTAGTCGTAGTCATCACGGATAGGAGCCAATAACTGCCCAATGACATTTTCCCTGTTTTTCAGGTTCAGCATCTCTATCTCGGCTCCAACGAGGTCAATATGACTTGGAATGATATCAAGTCCGTCAATATCTGTTGTGTAAATAGCGTCACGTACATCTGCCTTGTCGATAATGCATTCATAGAGGGAGCATTCTACCTCTTTGATATCAACACCCAGACCGCTGGAGGCGTTTGCCTGTGGGTCAGCGTCGACAACAAGGACTGTTTTCTCCAGTGTAGCCAATGAGGCGGCCAAATTAATGGTTGTCGTCGTCTTACCGACCCCGCCCTTTTGGTTTGCTAAAGCAATAATCTTTCCCATATTCTTTCTTAACACCATATAATAGGCTGCAAAGTTACGAATAAGAAAGCAAAAAGCCAAATTAGATTTTGCTTTTCTCTCGTTTTTTTGTAAATTTGCAGGCAAATTACAATTTTTAATGGAAAACGAGAAACCTTTAATACTGATTTCCAACGATGACGGCTATGGGGCAAAAGGTATTAACTGTCTGGTGGCGATGATTCGTGACATGGCGGATATCCTGGTCTGTGCTCCAGACAGTGCCCGAAGCGGTTATGCCTGTGCTTTCTCAGCAGGAACACCGTTGACACTGACGATGCGCCGGAAAGAGGAGGGACTGGAAGTGTGGTCATGTAGCGGCACACCTGTCGATTGTGTGAAAATCGCCTTGGAAGAATTGATAGGCGACCGTTATCCTCAGATGGTGATAGGAGGTATTAATCATGGAGACAACGCTTCTGTTAATACACATTATAGTGGTACGATGGGGGTGACATTGGAAGGATGTATGAAGTATATCCCCTCGGTGGCTTTCTCTCTGTGCGACCATTCTGAAGATGCTGATTTCCGTCCTTTGGAACCTTATGTGCGTAAAATCGTACGAAGGGTTCTTGACGAAGGATTACCTAAGGGTGTCTGTCTGAACGTGAATTTCCCTTTGGTGGAACAGTATCAGGGAGTAAAGATATGTCGTATGGCACCAGGAACTTGGGGAAATGAGGTGGTGAAATGCCATCACCCTCGGGGTTATGATTATTGGTGGATGGTGGGAAAATACACCAATGATGAGCCAGAGGCAGATGATACTGACAATTGGGCACTGACGCATGGTTATGTGGCGATTACGCCAACCCGGATAGATGTCACCTCCTATGAGATGATGGAACAGATGAAAGACTGGGATTTATGAAATACTATCTGATAGTGGGAGAGGCCAGTGGTGACCTGCATGCGTCTCATCTGATGCAGTCATTGAAGCAACAGGATCCGGATGCGGAGTTCCGTTTCTTCGGCGGTGACCTAATGACGGCAGTAGGAGGTACCAGAGTCAAACACTACAAGGAACTTGCCTATATGGGTTTTATTCCTGTATTGCTTCATCTTCCCACGATTCTTCAGAACATGAAAAGATGTCAGCAGGATATTCTCGAGTGGAAACCGGATGTTGTTATCTTGGTCGACTATCCTGGCTTTAACCTGAAAATTGCAAAATATATTCATAGTCAGAAGCTGAAAGCCAACAGTCAACAGCCCAAAGTCTTTTACTATATTGCTCCGAAGATATGGGCATGGAAGGAACATCGTATCAAGAATATCAAACGGGATGTTGACGAGCTCTTCTCCATACTTCCTTTTGAGGTGGATTTCTTTGAGAAGAAGCACCAGTATCCAATCCATTATGTAGGGAATCCAACAGCTCAGGAAGTGAGGGTTTTCTTAGCGGATACAAAAGACAGAATAGAGGAGACGGACAAACCCGTCATCGCCCTGTTGGCTGGTTCCAGACGACAGGAAATCAAAGACAACCTCCCTGCAATGATAAAAGCTACGAGTCATCTGACATCTCAGTATGACATTGTATTAGCGGGTGCTCCTGGCATAGAGCGGTCGTATTATGACAAGTTCTTGCAGGGAACTCCTGTCAAACTGGTCGAGAATCAGACATATGCCCTGTTGTCAAAAGCGACAGCAGCTTTGGTGACCAGTGGAACGGCAACTTTGGAGACGTGTATGTTTCGTGTTCCGCAAGTGGTATGTTACGAGACGCCTATCCCCATAGTCATCGCCTTTTTGCGGAAGCATCTGGTGAAGGTGAGGTTTATCTCTTTGGTCAATCTGATCGCAGACAAGGAGATTGTGCCTGAACTGGTGGCTGACACTTTCAGCGTGGAGAATATCCGTACACATCTGGAGCGTATCCTTCCTGGAGGAGCAGCCCGCCAACAGATGCTGGACGGTTATGAGGAGGTACACCGTCGCCTGGGAAACAGTCATGCCCCGGATGTGGCAGCACAGCAAATCATAGAGATTCTAAATCACAATAATAATTAATACATTTATGAAAACATTATTATCATGGCTGGGTTTTGACTCCCAGAAACATTCCGTCAAAGTTGAGATGATGGCGGGATTGACAACCTTCCTTACCATGTCTTACATCCTTGCCGTCAACCCGATTATCCTCAGTGAGGCGGGTATGGACAAGGGTGCTGTTTTCTCTGCAACAGTGATTGCTGCTGCAGTGGCGACACTCGTAATGGCTTTCTATGCCAAGATGCCGTTTGCACTCGCTTCTGGTATGGGACTGAACGCCTTCTTTGCCTATACGCTGGTTTTGGTGATGGGCTTTACATGGCAAGAAGCTTTGGCTGCCGTATTTATAGAGGGTGTTTTCTTTATTTTCTTCACGATATTTAAAGTCCGTGAGGCTATCGTCAACTCCATCCCCCTGAACCTTCGCTACTCAATCTCCGTGGGTATCGGCTTGTTTGTTGCTTTTATCGGACTGAAGAATGGCGGTATTGTTGTTGTCAATGACTCAACCATTACAGGCTTGGGTCCTTGGACAGCAACTTCGATACTTGCTGCTTGCGGTATTTTGCTAGGTGCTATCTTGTTGGTGATGAAGGTTCGTGGAGCTTTGTTCTATACAATCCTTATCATGACAATCATAGGTATTCCCTTTGGTGTTACAGTGATTCCTGAGAATTTTACGATATTGAGTCTTCCTGCTTCTTTGGATCCTGTTGCCTTTAAGATGGATTTCTCTCGTTTCTTCACGTTGGATATCGACTATTATATTGTAATAGCAACCCTGTTGTTTATGGATTTGTTTGACACTATTGGTACCCTGATAGGAACTTCTACGGCTGCTGGTATGGTGGATAAGAAAACGGGAAAGGTACAGAATCTGAACAAGGCATTGATGGCTGATGCTGTGGGTACTACTGTAGGTGCCCTTTGCGGAACCTCTATAGTGACGACTTATTTGGAGAGTACGACAGGAATTGCGGCAGGTGGACGTACGGGGCTGACAGCATTCACTGTGGCAGCCTTGTTCTTCCTGTCCTTGTTCTTCTCTCCCATCTTCCTGATGATTCCGTCTGCCGCCACTACCAGTGCATTGTTCTTGGTAGGTGTGATGATGCTCCGTCAGATTGTACATATCGACTTTATCGACTTCTCGGAATCGATGCCCTGTTTTGCTACCATACTGATGATACCTTTTACAGCAAGTATCTCAGAGGGTATTATCTTAGGTTTGTTCTCGTATGTCATTGTGAAGGTATGTACAGGTCGTCATCGTGAATTGACTGCAATGATGTATATCCTTGCTGCCTTCTTCGTATTGAAGTACGTAGCTCCGTTGTTTTAATTGAACATTTAAAAACATAATTATGATGAAAAAACAGATTCTATCCTTTTTGTTCCTGGCATCATGCATGACCGTAGGAGCACAGAACATCCAGTTACACTATGATTTCGGTCGTAACATTTATACCGGTGAAGAGGCCGGTCGTCAGAAAGTGACCATGACCCTTGAACAATTCAAGGCTGACAAGTGGGGCTCATGGTTCTATTTCGTGGATGTCGATTTTAGCAGTCACTTTGTAGAGAGCGCCTACACAGAGGTTGCCCGTGAGTTTAATTTGGGCAAACAGTCGCCCTTCGCTGCTCATATCGAGTATAATGGAGGTCTGAGTCGTAATGGTAGCTTCCAGCAGGCTGCTTTGTTGGGTGCTGCGTATAACGGCCATACAGCCGACTTCTCGAAGACATGGTCCGTACAGTTGATGTACAAACAGTTTTTCAAGAGTTACGAGAATACACACTCCTATGCTAGCGCCCAGTTAACTGGTGTCTGGGGCTTGAACTTCTTCAATAACAAACTGCGCTTCTCTGGCTTCATTGATTTCTGGCGAGGTGAGAAAGGCAATGGCCATGGCTGTCTGGTTATCCTCTCTGAGCCTCAGTTGTGGTACAACTTCACCGAGCATTTCAGCGTAGGTACGGAATGGGAGTTCAGTAACAACTTCGTCTATAACTCCGATCCGGAGAGCACGAAGACCTTCTTCTGGAATCCGACGCTTGCCGTGAAGTGGAACTTCTAAAGTTAAAAAAATATGGCTACAGAATTAACTCCAACTCGTAAGACCATCGTAGGCATACAGTTCCTGTTTGTCGCCTTTGGTTCTACTGTATTGGTGCCTCTGCTGGTAGGACTCGATCCTGCTACGGCATTGTTTACTGCCGGTATTGCTACCTTCATCTTCCATTTAGTGACGAAAGGGAAAGTGCCCATCTACTTAGGTTCTAGTTTTGCCTTTATCGCCCCTATCATCTCCGCTTCCCAGCAATGGGGAATGCCTGGTACGATAGCGGGTATTGCTGGTGTCGCCTTGGTGTACTTCATCATGTCGGCACTCATCAAATGGCAGGGAAAGAAACTGCTAGACCGCCTGTTCCCGCCAATCGTAATCGGTCCCGTGATTATCCTCATCGGACTATCGCTTTCTCCTGCCGCTGTCAACATGGCCAAGGAGAACTGGCTATTGGCATTCATCTCGCTGATAACGTCCATTATCGTGTTGACTTTTGGTAAGGGACTCCTGAAACTGTTGCCTGTGGTATGTGGTATTATTGTGGGCTATATTGTGGCAGTCTGCATGGGACAGGTCGACTTCTCTGCCGTTATAGCTGCTCCTTGGTTTGCCTTGCCTAACTCCATTGCCCATTTCCAGTTACCTCAGTTTGCATGGGAACCCTTCGTCTTCATGATTCCTGTGGCTATCGCTCCGGTGATTGAGCATATCGGTGATGTGTATGTCGTCGGCGAGGTAGCTGAAAAGGATTTTGTGAAAGACCCAGGACTGCATCGTACCATGCTGGGTGACGGACTGGCCTGCCTTGCAGCCTCATTTTTCGGAGGACCTCCTGTGACCACTTATAGTGAGGTGACAGGTGCCATGCAGATTACACGCGTCACTCATCCGCAGGTAATCCGCATAGCCGCAGGAACGGCCATCGTCTTCTCCGTCATCGGTAAGCTCAGTGCCCTCCTGCAAAGTATCCCCTCTGCCGTGCTGGGCGGCATTATGCTCCTGCTGTTTGGCACCATTGCCAGTGTGGGTATCCAGAACCTTATCAACAACAAGGTCGACTTTAAGCCCACCCGCAACATTATCATCATCAGTGTCACGCTGACGATGGGCATTGGCGGTGCCATACTAAACTTCGGCACCTTCTCCATGAGCGGCATCGGACTCTCCGCTGTAGTGGGCGTCCTGCTGAACCTGCTGCTGCCCAAAACTAAAAAGGGAGAGATATAATCATCAGTGGAACTGAATGACAAAAGAAAGAGGTGGCATTTCCGTGCCACCTCTCTTTGTCTCCTCTTACTTGTTATACTTCCGAAGCAGGTTCTTGACGAGTTTGCCATATACCTTGATGACATCGTCTGGCCAGGGACCTGTAGCGGTAGCACGGGGTAGGAGCATCGAACAGCTCTCGTTCTTGTCGCTGATAGACCAGCAAATCCAACTGACTCCCAAACGTTCGCACAACTGAATCCACTGCTCTTCGCTCTCGGGGTCTATCTTGCCGTCACCCGATGCCTCTGTGGCTCCACTCTCTGAGATGAATACGGGAATACCCTTCTGCACGGCAGCCTCCATGCGGTTGCGCAGGTCGTCACCATGGGTAGCAGCATAGAAATGGACGGTGTACATGATATTCTTGAAGCCTGTCAGTGGACTCTCAGCCACAAGGTGGATGTCTTGATCCCAGTGGGGACAGCCCACCAGCACGATGTTGTCGGGGTCGTACTTGCGAATCTCACCAATCACCTCTGTGGCATATTTCTTCAAGTCTGCCCAAGTGTCTTCTATAGGCTCGTTGTAAATCTCATAGATGACGTGGGGATACTTGCCGTATTTCTGTGCCATCTGGCCAAAGAACTTCTTCGCCTCGGCCGTCTTCATCTGGTGGGAGTGCCAGTCGATAATGACATAGACGTTGTTCTTGATGGCTGCCTCGATGACGTTGGTCATGCACTCCAGGGCAAAAGAAGGGTTCTCCAGATAGTTGTCCTCAATCATGATGCCCATAGCGGCACGGACAACACTGGCGTTCCAGTCTTCTTTCAAGGTCTTGACGGCCTTCTTGTTATAGAAACGGGGCCAGATGTTATGCCAGCCGAAACTAACACCTCTAAGAATGACGGGCTTGCCGTTCTGGTCACACAGCTGAGCACCCTTCACTTGTAACTGCCCCCATTGTTTCACAGGGTCGGCGGCATTGGCAGTATTGGCGATGCCAATGGCTAAAAGGATAACAGATAATAGTTTTTTCATATTAGAATAATGATATAGTGTACAGATATACGACGGCTGCCGGAATGGCAAGCAGCGAAGAGTCAAAACGGTCGAGCATACCGCCATGACCAGGCAGGATGCTGCCACTGTCCTTGATACCCAAGGTGCGCTTGAAAAGACTCTCCACCAAGTCGCCCCAGGTGCCGAAGACCACGACGACCAGTCCCAGTCCTAACCATTGTGGCATCGACAGCATACCGCAGGGCTTGATACCGATGTCCTGTAGATAGAGTCCGCCATTGTCAAGGATGCTGATGCCGTAGGCTACCAACAGTACGACGATGGCTCCACCGACGCTTCCTTCCCATGACTTACCCGGAGAAATTCGGGGGAAGAGCTTGTGCCGGCCTATCAGCGAGCCCACGCAATAGGCTCCCGTGTCGTTCATCCATAGGAAGATGAATACCGACAGCGGCAGCATGGGGTTGAAGACTACCAGCCCCTCAGGCGATGCCGTGAAGGCAAGCACGTTGAGCAGCGAGAAGGGCAGGGCGACATACATCTGTGAGAGCATCGTGTATGCCCAGTTGTTGATAGGGTCGGCCTGTTTCAGATAGAGCTCTGCCACCAACAGATAGACAATGGTAATCAGGTAAGGGATGAACACCACCGATTTGGCGGCTCCGCCATAGATGTCGCTGCAATAGTAGGTCATGGCGAAGAAGAAATACACGCCTGCCACCGTACAGATAAAGCGGTTGATGGTTACTCCAGGCCGTTCGTTGACCAGTCCCGTAAACTCCCAGACGGTCAGTCCAGTGACGATGGAAAACAACAGGACCATCGCCTCAGGTCGCAGGAAACACGATACGATGGCTGCGACAAAGATGATGCCCGTAATGGTTCTGACAATGAAGTTATTCATAGGTTTGTATCGTTAGATGGGGTTTCCGACTCTTCTGAGGGCTCCGAGTTCTCAGGCTTCTCTGGGATGAGTCCCAGCTCCTTGGCTCTCTCCTCTGCCATACGCTCTGCCTCGGCACGCTGCTGGGCTTCCAGCAACTCCTCTGCACGACTGGTCCAAGGACGCTTGCCGAAGATTTCCTCCACGTCGTCGGCGAAGATCACCTCACGGTCAATCAACAACTGAGCCAGACGGGCATGACCCTCTTTGTGCTCTGTCAGAATCTGCTTGGCACGCTCATACTGTTCGTTGATCATCTTCAGCACCTCTTCATCCATGAGCTTTGCAGTAGTCTCAGAGTAAGGACGCTGGAAGGAATACTCGTTATTGTTATAATAGCAGATGTTAGGCAGCTTGTCACTCATACCGGCATAGGCAATCATGCCGTACGCCTGCTTGGTAGTACGCTCCAGGTCGTTCATCGCACCCGTGGAGATATGCCCGATGAAGAGCTCCTCGGCAGCACGACCGCCCAAGAGCGAACACATTTCGTCGAGCATCGCCTCCTTGGTCTGCAGCACACGCTCCTCTGGCAGATACCAGGCGGCACCCAATGCCTGTCCGCGGGGAACAATAGACACCTTCACCAACGGATTGGCAAACTCCGTAAACCACGAGATGGTGGCGTGCCCTGCCTCATGGATGGCAATACTGCGCTTCTCCGACTCCGTCATCACCTTCGTCTTCTTCTCCAGACCACCGATGATACGGTCGACGGCATCCAGAAAGTCCTGCTTCCCTACGTTCTGACGGTTATGGCGGGCGGCTATCAGGGCTGCCTCGTTACATACATTGGCGATATCGGCACCGGAGAAACCTGGCGTCTGACGGGCCAGGAAGTCCACATCCACACTGTCGTCCAGCTTCAAAGGCTTCAGGTGTACCATAAATACCTCCTTACGCTCGTTCAGGTCGGGCAGGTCAACGTGTATCTGACGATCGAAACGACCGGCACGGAGCAAGGCAGAGTCCAACATATCGGCGCGGTTCGTGGCAGCCAGGGTGATGATACCGCTGTTCGTACCGAAACCGTCCATCTCCGTCAACAGTGCATTCAGCGTATTCTCACGCTCGTCGTTGCCGCCCATAGCGGGATTCTTCGAACGGGCACGTCCCACAGCGTCTATCTCGTCGATGAAGATGATACAGGGCGCCTTCGACTTTGCCTGCTGGAACAAGTCACGCACACGACTGGCACCTACACCTACAAACATCTCCACGAAGTCGGAACCGCTCATTGAGAAGAATGGTACGCCAGCCTCACCGGCAACAGCCTTGGCCAACAGCGTCTTACCCGTTCCCGGAGGACCTACCAGCAAGGCTCCCTTGGGAATCTTACCGCCCAGGTCCGTATATTTCTGCGGATTCTTCAGGAAGTCTACAATCTCCTGCATCTCCTGCTTGGCACCAGCCTGACCGGCCACGTCCTTGAACGTGATGCCCAGTTCACCGCCCTTCTCATACATCTGTGCCTTCGACTTGCCGACGCTGAAGATGCCTCCACCGCCTGCCATGCCGCCGCCACCCATGCGGCGCATGATGAAAATCCATACGAGGATAATGCCACCGAAGAACAGCACGTTCATAACCAACGAGTTCATGAACTCACTCTCATGACGGTTGTCATAGGCCAGTTCACCGCTGAACTTCTTCTGTTCGCGGGCCTGATTGATAAACAGCTCCACCTGGTCTACGGAACCGAAGTCAACTTCCACACTGGGCTCTTTACCCGTGGCTTTCACCCCTTGGTGGAACACGTCACGGATATGTTCCGGCTTGACGTACATCTGCAGGGTGTTCGTATTCTTGTTGACCACAATCTTCGAGGCATAGCCCTTCATCACCCACGTCTTGAAATTGCTGTACGACGTGGTGGTCGTTACACTGGAGTTCTCGTTGCCCTGGGTAAAATAAAGTACCCCGAGGAGGACAATGGCCAAGATGTATATCCAGCTCATATTGAACTTAGGCATATTCATCTTAGGGTCGTTATTAATAGGTTTCTTGTTCATACTGCTTTTTCTAATCAAGGTCAGGAATATGGGTCAGGCCGGCATCCTCCCACAGATGCTCCAAGTCGTAGTATTCACGGACGTCCGGCAGAAAGACGTGCACCATGACGTCCGTATAGTCCATAGCCACCCACTGTGCATTCTCCAGTCCGGCGACGGCCGTGGGCTTCTCCTCCTGCTCTTTTCGTGCGAACTCGCCTACCGACTCGACAATAGCCTCCACCTGCGAGGGGGAGTTGCCTTGACAGATGACGAAATAGTGGCAGATAGCCCCTTCTATGCTGTTCAGGTTGGCAACGACAATGTTCGTTCCTTTCTTCTCTTGTATTCCTTTAACGATGGTATCTACTAATTGAGATGCTACTTCCATTTAAATAAATAATAATATTAGGTGCAAAGGTACGAATAAGTGAGTAAAATACAAAAGAAAAACTTGTTTTTATTTTCAAACGGAAGTACCTTAGACGCAGTCATAGGTTCAAAATAGTGAGTGAAAATGCAAATATATTTAGCTATTTAATTTGTAGTGTAATTAAAACTGACCGACATAGACGGTGTTGGAGGTATGGCCCTTGCTGTTCCGCATAAAGGCATAGAGGTGAAGGGTGTGACCTTTCCACTCCTCAAGGATGGGAGCGCTGACGAAACCGACGGTGCGACTTACGGGGGCAATGGGAAGACCGTTGTGCAGGTCGGGACAGAAGACGAAAAGATAGAACTCGTCGCGACTGTTTTCCGGCGTGCCGTTACCCTCGAACGTTACGCGGACGATACCTTGCGCATCGACCTCGGCAGAGGTGATGCTGAAACCGGACACGGAGCCCTTGCTGATCAGTATGCGGGAATAGTCGATGCCGTCGGCACCAAAGCAGTTCTTGTTGAGCCGCTTGAAAACACTGTGGGTGTTGAGTTTCTCACGCACAGCCAGATAGTGAAGCCCTATCTTGTGACCCTCCTTCATGGCTGACGACAGGCGCGATACCTCTGCAAAGGCATGGCGATGAGCCTGCTGGGCCTTGGTCTGTGGGTTAGCCACTGACTCAGGGCGCCGACGTACATAGGGCCGACCGTTCCATGAACTGTAAATCACGTCGCCCATCTTTCCGCTTTTCTTTTCACCTCGATAATTTGCCATATTCTTTTCTGTTTTTAGTCGTACTTACCCAAGACCTTCTTCCGAGTTGCCTCCTATCTTCCTCCGGCTTATCTCATACCTTACTCATACCTCTGTACATAGAGAGAACATAGAGCATTCCTAGAGTATCCCTAGAGCATCCCTAGAGCATCCTTGGAGGAACCCTAGAGGAAACCGGGAGGAAACCTTGAGGTACTATAGCGTTGGTATAGAGTTGGTATAGACTTGGTATAGAGTTGGTCTGGAGTCATTTTTGGTTTTTCGGGTTATAGAATCTTTGTTTTGCAGGGATTGTTATAACCCTCTGTTTGATGATGCAAAGATACACTTTTTCCCGTCAATTTCCAAATGATTTCGGGATAATTTTCAATTTATTTCTGGGTGAGATTTCTTTTGTCCGGCTAACATTTTTTGGATTGTCGGCTATTTTATCTTTTCCAATAAACGGGCGAGGCTTTCAAGGTCGCGAACATTTACGTCGATATCCAGGACGTTGCCGTTGCGGTCAATGAGCTTGTAGGTGGGGAAGGCGTGAACGCTCAAGTAGTGCTCGATGGCGGTCTGCTGGTCTTCGGGCAGGTTGTAGTGAACAACGTTGTCGCCCACGATGTTGTATTCCTTGATGACGCTTTTCCACGACTCGTTGCTGGAGCGGTTGGCAAGATAGAGGTAGACGAGGTCGTAGTCCTTCAGTCGCTCGTACTCCTGCTGGGAGTGTGACAGCAGTTCCTTACAGGGTCCGCACCACGTTCCCCAGACATCGAGTAGGATGATTTTGCCCTTGTATGGTTCGCAAATCTTGCGTAGCATCTTCTCGCCATCGCTCATGCCAGCCACGTCGTCTCCGGTGTTGAGCTTTGCCAATTGCGACACGTCCATGTTCTTAATGGCGAGGTATTTGTCGTCCTGTGTCTTGAGAATGGCGAGGGCGGCGGGCAGTTGGATGTTCTGCTCGGCAAATGTCATCAAGGCAGGCTCGAGGGGCTGGCGGGTAATGTCTATCTGTTTGTAGAGGTAGCGGGCCAGGTAAATGTCGCGCAGGTTCTGGTCACAGCCTACGGAATCGATGAGGATGAGGTTGTCGCGGAGTACCATGGTGGCTAGCTCGTTTCTGAGAGGGTCGCCGATACGGTTGAATAGGTTATAGACTTTCTCGACGGTGGGATGGGTGTTGAAGGCGTTGACCAGCGAGTCAATCATCTCGCCGCCCTTGGCATTGCGCAGGTTGGCTTCCAGTTCATTCATCATCGGTACATAGACATTCAATGCTTCCGACTCCTCAGCAGTCGGTTCGGCAAGTCCTTGTTGCTCTAGTCGTCGGATGGCCTCTACGGTTTCTTCGCCTTTATTCGTTCGGTGGGTATCGTGCAATTGGTCCATATAGTCGCGTAAGAACGTGCCAAAGTCGCGATAGAGCGTATAGGGCTTGACGGCCTTGCGCCAGAGTTCCTTGCCTACGTAGTCCATATACTCCTGAGGCAGTTCGCGGGAAGGCATGGAGAAGCGGGCCTGCATCATCGACTCTCCCTGTGACGTCTGATAATACCCTTTCAGGTAATCAATGTATCGCTGTGAGAGGTTGGGGTGCTTCAGGATGGTCTCTTCGAGTTTTGCCAGACTGGCGGCACGGCTGCTATCGGTTATAGCCTTGAACTGCATGGCTGTAATCTTGCCCTCGTCTGCATGTTCTATCCGGTCGTTGTTCCAGTCGTGGGGATAGGCCAGCAGTTCGTTCTGTATGCGTACGTCGTCGCCCATCCACAACATCTGCCCGGTCTTGAAGTCGTTGAGGAAGAAGTAGGTCTTGCCAGGTTCGAGGATGGTGCTCTTGGTAGTACGCCCCCAGTCAAGGAATACCTGTGTCGAGTTGAGCAGTGGCATTTTGATGGTGAACCGTCCGATGGGGTCCATCTTCGCAAAGGCATTCTCTTGTTTGTCTGTAATGATGCCTTCGAAACTGACTTCAAACTCCTTTCCCTTTTTCCATGCCTGCTCGGGCATGTCCTTCAGCCAACCGACAATGGTCACGCTGTCCGTTGCACGGTAGCCATTGTCGACGAAGCCTTTGCGGATGTCCTTTGTGGGATAGTCGGGTAGGGTGGCGCCTGTGATAGGACTGCACGTAACGGGTTTCCTGCTACCGATGGCAATATTGCGACAGCCTTTCTTCATCTTGCCGACCTTGATGGTCGTCCCGTCGTTAAGTGTGAATGTATAATCGTCTTTCTTCTCCATTTGACTGACGATGCTCCACACCTTGTTGTTATAGATAACGCTTTTCGGTGTAAAGCCAATCAGCCAGTCACCCGTCTGGTTGTCGCGCCAGTAGGTATCGGTAATGCCGACAGGTAACGCGTTTGCGTCATGTCCATTCATTCCTGTTACGGTCTCGTTCCATGTTTTGGATTGTGCTTGCGTTGGTAAGACAACAATGGCAAATAGAATAGTTGTTAATAGTTTCTTCATACGTTTCTCTTCTGTGATTCTCGTTGCAAAGATAGGTAAAATATCAGTACCTTGCAATCAAAGTATTAAGTTTTTGCAAAAAAATACCGGAAAAGTTTTGCTGGTTCCAAAAAAAGCCGTACCTTTGCATCCGCAAAACAGAATTGGGGTATGGTGTAATGGTAACACTACAGATTCTGGTCCTGTCATTCTTGGTTCGAGTCCGAGTACCCCAACAGCAAAGAAAAAGGCTTCCAACGGTGGAAGCCTTTCTTTTTATTCCTTGTTCTCAGCGTCGATAGCCTTGATCTTGTCGTGGACGAGCTGCACTTCGTCTTTCAGTTTCTGTACCTTGCGGTTCATCTCGTCGATGAGCGAGTTTCCTTTCTTCGAGGAGGCATTGAGGAAGCCGAGGTTGTTCTCGTAGGTCTGTACCTCTGCCTTCAGTTGCTCATACTGGCGCATCAGACGGGCGCGCTCGTTGTCGAGTGCATTCTCTCCGCGCTCAGCCACCTGTTTCAGGTTGTCCTTGAACTTCGAGAGGCGACGCTTGGCAACGGTAATGTTGAGGTCTTTGTATAGTTTATCGAGGACGGCATGATACTCTTCATAAACCTTATCCTTTTCCTTGAAGGGCACATGTCCGATGCTCTGGTATTCCTCTACGAGTTGCTGTACTTTCTCCTGCAGGTTTTCACCCTTCTCCTCGGCAACGGCTTTCAGTCGCTCGATGACGTCGCGCTTCTTCTCCAGGTTCTGACGCTCCTCGCCACGACCGCCTCCAGCGGCATTGCGGGCCTCGAAGAACTTGTTGCATGTACCTAGGAATTCCTCCCATAACTGGTCGCCCAACTTCTTGGGTACCATGCCGATGGTCTTCCACTCCTTCTGCAGGTTGATGAGTTTGTCGCTGGTCGACTTCCAATCGGTGGAGTTTTGCAGTGCCTTTGCCTTCTCGATGAGGGCGCGCTTCTTCTCGGCATTCTCCTTGAAGGTGTCCTTGAGTCCCTTGAAATACTCTGCCTTGCGTCCGAAGAAATTGTCGCAGGCGGCACGGAAACGCTCGAAGATCTTGACGTTCATCTTCTGTGGAGCAAAGCCGATCTTCTTCCACTCTGCCTGAATGTCGATGATTTCCTTGGTGTGACGCTCCCAGTCGCCGCTGCCTTTGTTCTCCTCAGCGGCAATAGCCTCCACTTTCTCACAGAGGGCTGTCTTGCGGGCAAGGTTGTCTTCCTCTTTGGCGCGCAGTTCCTCAAAATGCTGTTGATGGCGCTTGTTGATGACGGTGGATGCTGCCTTGAAGCGGTTCCAGATATCCTCACGCAGTTCCTTGGCTACGGGACCCGTCTCACGGTATTCCTGATGCAGTTTCTGCAACTGGTGGAAGGCGCTGATGACATCTGTCTCGTCGGCCAGTTTCTCGGCTGCCTCACAGAGTTTGGTCTTAAGTTCCAGATTCTTCTTGAAGTCGTATTCGCGGGCCTCGCTGTTGAGTTTCAGCAGGTCATAGAACTGTTCCACATACAGTTGGTAGTTGCGCCAGAGCTCATTGGCCTTCTCGGCAGGAACGTTCTTGATTTCCTTCCATTCCTCTTGCAGGGCCTTGAACTCCTTATATGACTTGTTGGCCTCTTCGGGAGAGGTCGCCATTCCCTTGATTTTCTCGATGATATTGAGCTTCTTCTGCAGGTTTTCCTGCTTTTCCTGCTCTTGCTCCTTGAAGAGTTTCTGACGTTTCTCCTTGATGATGCCCATTTCGGCCTTGAAGGCTTCTTCGTCTACATCAGGGAGAATCTGGTAGGTTTCGGGGTCGCCGCCACCATCGATATATTCTTTCAGACGAGCCTCTCGCTCTGCGATATGGAGTTTGTAGAAGGCAGTTTTCAAATAGTCTACCTCTTCCTTCTGTGGTGCCTCCTCCCCTTGGGCGATTTCACGTGCCCGTGCCAGTACCTCTTTCTTGTTCTGGTACTGCTTACGCTCAGGTTCCGGTTCTTCTTCCACCACTGGTGCTTCTTCCACCACAGGTATCTCTGTTTCTACTGCGGGGGTTGCTGCTTCTGTTTCCACCACGTTCTGTTCTACGTTCTGCTCCTGTTCGAGAGCTTTTTCTTGAGAGTCCATTGTCTACTTGTTTTTAGTTCATGAAATGGGTTAGTACACACAAATTGAGGTACAAACATACTAAAAAGTTCTGAATGTACCTAATTTTTTGTGAAATTTTTGCGAAAAAGGGGCTAAATCAGTCGTTTGTGACGGAAGAAGAACCACGAAAGTACCGAAATGGCGAGTGATAATAGGATGGCGACAATGAAACCGACGGGGTTGTTCTCCATGCCGTTGACGAGGTTCATTCCGAAGAAACTGGCTACCAGTGTGGGCAACATGAGGATGATGGTCACAGAGGTCAGTGTACGCATGATGGTATTCATGTTGTTGTTGATGATGCTCTGGTAGGTATCCATCGTCGACTCCAAGATGTTCGAATAGATGTTTGTCGTCTCACGGGCCTGTGTCATCTCGATGGTGACGTCCTCAATCAGGTCGGCATCCAACTCGTCGATCTGCAGTTTGAACTTCAGCTTCGACAGCAAGGTCTCGTTGCCACGAATGGACGTGTTGAAGTAGGTGAGCGAGTCTTGCAGGCGGGAGAGGCCGATTAGGCTTTCGTTGTTCACTTCCTTGTCGAGGTTGCGCTTCGACTTGTCTATCAGCATAGAGATCTGTTTCAGACGCTTCAGGTACCAGACGGCACTGCTGAGGAAGAGGCGGAAAATCATATCGACATAGTCGGTGAAGCCTTCGCCGCGTTTCTGCTGGAATGAGACGAAGTCGATCATCATGTTCGTTTCGTAATAGCACACGGTGATGGTGACATCGCGTTTGTGGATGATACCCAGGGGGACGGTGGTATAGGGCGTGCGCGACCTTACCTCCTTGACATAGGGGATACGCAGGATGATCAGCATCCATCCGTCGTCGTACTCGTAACGGGCACGCTCGTCGGTATCGCTGATGTCAGAGAGAAAATAGTCGGGAATCTGATACTGTTCTTCCAGCATCTGGATGTCCTCTTCTGTCGGACACGTCACCTGTATCCAACAATTAGGCTGCCACGTTTCAAGTTGGCTGAGCCCACCAGTAATGTTCCAGTAAGTCTTCATGATGCTAATCCTTTAAAAAACGGTCTTAGCGGCAAGAGGATTAGCGGTCTTGCCTGCTTTCCTCACGCCTTACGAATTGTAATGATTCGCCGGGTAATCGTCCATTTTGTTACTAATTTGATTTATATGCCTGCAAAGGTAAACAAAAATCGCAGATTTGCCAAACAAATCCGCGATTTTTTAACATTAACCGTTAACCTTTAACCATTAACCTTTAACTGGCACGTCTGCCAATGTCTTCTTCAGCAGCTCCCAGAAGGGTGCTACTGTCTCGATGAGTGCACGCTCCTGTGTGGTATGTGGCGACTTCATCGTCGGACCGAGGCTCACGACGTCCAACCAAGGATACTTGCCCAGGATGACCGAGCACTCCAGACCAGCGTGGTCTACCTGAATGATACCGTCCTTACCGAACAGTTCCTTATATTCTTTTAATAATAGGTGTAGGATTTCGCTGTCGGGATTGGGGTCCCATCCGCCATACGAGCCGCTCGTCTCTACCTTCATGCCTGCCATGTTGAAGCAGCTCTCCAGCATGGTAGCCACGTAGTCCTTCATATCCTCACGACTCGAACGAGCCAGAATCTTGATGGCAGCCTTGCCCTCACCGATATTGATGATGGCGAGGTTCGACGAGGTTTCTACGACGCTGGGGTAGGCAGGAATAAAGCGGATAACACCGTCGTGACAGCCGTAGATGGCATTCACCAGATTGTCCTGAATCTCCACGGGAACCTCTTTGGCAGGGGTAGCCACCTCTTCGACAATCACCTCGACGCCCTGTGGCTCGATGAGCTTAAACTCGTCGTTGAAGGTCTCCTTCCAGTCGTCGGCAATCTCTTTCAGGGCAGCAACATTCTCCTTGGGCAGTGTCAGCACCACCTCAGCCTTGAAGGGGATAGCATTACGCATATTACCGCCATTCCACGAAGCCAGACGAGCCTCTGTCTCTTCGATGGCCTCACGCACCAGTTGCACCATTAGTTTATTGGCATTGGCACGTCCTTCGTTTATCTCCAGACCGCTATGTCCGCCTCTCAGATTCTTGATGGTCACCTTCACGGCAGCATCTTCGGGATCGGTGTCAGCCTCCTGATAGTCCATTGTGGCGGTGACGTCAATACCACCGGCCGAACCGATGACGAACTTCCCCCAATGCTCGGAGTCGAGGTTCAGCAGGATGTCACCCTGCAGTTCGTTCTCGGGCAGTTCGTTGGCACCAAACATACCCGTCTCCTCATCACGCGTAATCAGCGCGTCGATGGGTCCGTGCTTCAGGTCCTTCGCCTCCATAATGGCCATGATGGCTGCTACGCCCAGACCGTTGTCAGCACCCAGCGTGGTACCCTTCGCCTTCACCCACTCGCCGTCAATCCACGGTTCAATGGGGTCGGTCTCGAAGTTATGCTTCGACTCAGGCGTTTTCTGTGGCACCATATCCATGTGGGCCTGCAGGATCACGCCCTTCCTGTTCTCATAGCCTGGTGTGGCCGTCTTGCGGAACACGATGTTTCCTGCGGGGTCCTTGAAGGCCTCTACGCCAGCCTGTTTACCGAAGTCTAGCAGGAACTGCTGTACTTTCTCTAAATGTCCGCTCGGACGCGGCACCTGTGTCAGTGCATAGAAGTTCTTCCAGATGCACTGCGGGTTCAGATTTTGAATCTCGTTCATTGTATAATAGTTTAAGGGTTAGTCTTGACTTTTGTAAAGTTGAGTGCCAGCCAGGCGTAGATGCCGAGGGCAATGACGAGCATGGTCTGGACGGTATGTACGATGAGTACGAAGTAGAGAGCGTGCTCATCAGCGACACCGTAGAGGATGAGCATGGTCTTCACGGCAAAGTGCCATGGACCGGCGCCGTTGGGCGTCGGCACGATGACAGCGATGCTGCCTACGATAAATGTTACCAGTGCACAGCCGATACCCAAATCTGCTGTAAAGTCGAAGCAGAAGAAGGTGAGGTAGTAGTGCAGGAAATAACTCATCCAGATGGCTACGGTAAAAAATATGAAGAGGGGGATGTTGCGGACGTTCCGCAAGGAAACGACTCCTTGCCAGATGTTGGAGAACGTGGCTTTCACCTTATTATATATGGAGAGTTTCCTCAGGAGGAAATGCAGCAGGATGAGGATGGCTATGGCGCAGATGGCGACTACCAGATAGCCTGCCCACGAGAAGTTATGAAGGATGGTATGCAGGTTGGTACCTGTCTTGCGGAAGAACATACCGAAGGTGCTCATCTCCAAGAGCAGCACGACGGCGGTGATGCCCAGTACCAGGAGGGAGTCGATGGCTCGTTCTGTCACAACGGTTCCCAGTGCCTTCGGGAATGATATGCCATCATAGCGCTTCAGTACGCCGCAACGCGTGAACTCTCCCACGCGCGGTATCAGCAGTGATGCCGCATACGAGAGGAAGATGCTGTGAATGCTGACAGAGGTTCGAGGGTGTTCGCCGATGGGTTCTAATGACTGCCCCCATCGCCAGCCACGGAACATCTGTGCCAGTATGCCGAAAGGGAACGAAAGCAGCATCCATGTCCAGTCCATCTCGTCAGTCATGACATGACGGATTTGCTGCCAGTTCTCACCGCGATACATCCAATAGAGGATGGCACCGCCAAGGACCAGTGGCATAAGTATCTTCAGGATGACATTGCCGGTTTTCATAACGTCTGACAAAATTACGGAATTATTCTGAAACGGCAAAATAAATCATTGGGAAATAGAAATATGAATACATATATTTTGTATTTCGGCAGATTTACATTACCTTTGTCTGCGAAATGAAGCAAGTACGCCCTAAGAAGAACCTGGGTCAGCATTTCCTGACTGACCTTTCCATCGCCAAGAGGATTGCTGACACGGTGGATGCATGTCCTGACATTCCTGTACTGGAGGTGGGACCCGGTATGGGTGTGATGACGCAGTATCTCGTGGAGAAGCCCCGTCCTTTCAAGGTGGTGGAGATTGACCGTGAGAGTGTGGAGTATCTGAAGCAGACACTGTTTAAGGAAGAACTGAGTGCTAATGGTCAACAGTCAACATCCATTATCGAGGGTGATTTCCTGCGGATGGATTTGCGGCAGCTGTTTGCTGGGCAGCAGTTCGTGCTGACAGGTAATTATCCGTATGACATATCCTCGCAGATATTCTTCAAGATGTTGGAAAATCGCGACTTGATACCTTGTTGTACGGGCATGATTCAGCGTGAGGTGGCCCTGCGTATTGCTTCAGAGCCGGGGAACAAGGCGTACGGCATTCTCTCTGTGCTGATTCAGGCATGGTACGACGTGGAGTATCTTTTTACTGTCGAACCTTCTGTCTTCAATCCGCCCCCCAAGGTTCAGAGTGCCGTCATCCGTATGACCCGGAATAAGGTACAGCACTTGAATTGTGACGAAGACCTGTTTAAAAAGGTGGTGAAAACAGCCTTTAACCAGCGCCGCAAGATGCTGCGGGTAAGCCTTCGTCCTTTGTTCAATTCTACGAATTCTGCCCCGGAAGGCTTCTTTGAGCATGAAATCATGACAAAACGCCCTGAGCAACTGACAGTTATGCAGTTTTTCGACTTGACAAATATGGTGGGGAATGCGCTCTGTGCTCGCACACAAAATATTGATTTGGGTCAAGAATAAGCCATTTTTTTATTGAAAATCCATTCTTTTCATTGTCGCATCACGGAATGTGCTTATCTTTGCATCGTGATTCAGAGGAATATCACAGGTAAATAAAGATTGAAGGATAACGATTATCGGTTAAGTTAGTAGTTTTAGGTTAGTAGTTAGGTATTAGTTTTTAGAGAAAGCAAGTTTTTAGTTATTAATAGGAAAAGAAAAGTAATGCAGCCCCGAGGAGTGATCCTAGGGGCTGTTTTTATGATGCTTTGCTCATCTTGTCCATCCAATTTCCGAAGAAGAGGCGTATGAGGAAGATGACACCTCGGAAGGTCAGTTCTATTGCCATGGCCGTCCAGACGCCTGGGAGACCATAAATAGGTGCCAGCCATGCAGCGAGAGTCAGTCGTACAGCCCACATACTTGTCAGGTTCATGATGGCGGGCTTCAGCGTGTCGCCAGCTCCTACGAAGATGCCATAGCATACGATGGAGGCTGCGAACATGGGTTCAGCGAATGCTCCAATGCGTAACGACTGGGCGCCGATGTCGCAGATAGCCTCGACGGGCGTCATCAGTCCCATCAGTTCAGGGGCGAAAACATACAGGAGAACCCCCATGAAGGCCATCACGATCATACCGAAGAGCACTGACAGTCGTGCAAAGGAACGTGTCAACTGACGCTGTCCGGCACCGATACCTTGTCCGACGAGCGTGGTGGCTGCATCGGCAATACCGTAGCCTGGCATATAGCAGATACTCTCGGCGGTGATGGCAAACGAGTTGGCTGCAATGGCAATGGTGCCTAAGGGTGCCACAATCATCGTGCTCACAATCTGTGCTCCTCCCATCAGTAGTTGCTGGAAACCCATCGGCAAGCCAATGTTGAAGGCTGTGCGGATGGTATCTTCCGTAGGACGGAAGGAACCCTTGTTGCCTTTCAGCGACAGGATGGGTGAGCGGAACCACAGGAAATAGACCATCAGTAGCATGCTGATAAAGATGGCGAGCAGTGAGCCGATAGCTGCACCCATCACGCCCAGTCCGATGGTGTAGATGAACAGATAGTTGAACAACACGTCCAGACAACACATCAAGATATTCAGCATGCTGGGTATCTTCATGTTTCCCGAACATTTCAGCATGGAGCCTGCCAGTCCTTCCAACTGGTAGAAGGGGACGGCCAGCGAGAAGATGAGGAAGTAGAGCGATGCATCGTGGGCAATCTCATCACTGCCTCCCAGCCAATAGGGGAGTTGCTGGTGAATGCAGATTGCACCTAACGTCAGGATGCAGCTGAAGATGATGCAGCAGGTGAAGGCCTGACGGAGGATGCGCCGTGCCCGCTTGAAGTCGTTGGCTCCGATGGCATGGGCTACCTGTACGGAGAATCCCATAGAGCAAGCGCTGGTCAAACCGAAGAATACCCATGTGGAAGACTCTACAAGACCGATGGAGGCAGACTGCTGCGCACCCAGGTGTCCTACCATCGCCATGTCGATAAAGAACATGATGATGCTCGACAACTGTGCCAAGATAGAGGGAATACTCAACTCGACAATCAAGTTAAGCTTTTCCGCCTGTGTCATCGCACGACCTTCGCGGATGTAGGCAAGAAGATCTTTGTTTTCTTTTTTCGTAATGTCGTTATAACGTGATGTCGTTATTACATTATTCTGCCTCTAACAGCAAGACACGGCTTGACCAGTCGTTCTTCTTCGACCATTCCGGCTCGTTGCGGTAGGGAATGTCCAGTCCGTGGTTCATCAGGTAGGCGCCGCTGAACGACTTGCCCTCAACGGCCAATGGCTTGAGGTCGATACGGTTCAGCTCATGCACTTTATACATGCGGCTGGGGTCCAGTCCGGCCATTTTGACACGCGGCAGGTGCTCGTTCTGGAACGACTCTGTCTTCCACCAATACCATACAGCCTTGTCCTTTGCATCCGTGACATACATCATGGAGGCTAATCCCTTCTTGTCGTAAGGCGAGACGAGACGGTAGATGTTACCAAACTGAACGATGGGACGAATCTGCTTGTATTCTGCTATAGCCTTGCGACAGAGTTCCTTCTCGTCGTCTGTCATGTTCTTGGGCTGTATCTCCATGCCGAGGCGTCCGCTCATGGCGACATCGATACGATATTTCAATGCCGTGGTACGGAAGACGGTGTGGTTGGGCGTGGCGGAGATATGACTTGCCATGGCGATAGCGGGGAAGAAATAGCTGGTGCCCCATTGCATATAGATACGCTGTAGGGCATCCGTATTGTCGGAGACCCAGAACTCGTCGAAATAGGGGAGGACGCCCCAGTTGGCCCGCCCACCACCGCTGGCACAGGCCTGGATGGTGACATCAGGGAATTTGGCACGTATACGCTGGCATACTTTCTCGAAGCCACGGTGGTACTCAATATATAGGTGACTTTGATCGTTCATGGTAAGGTACTGTGAGCCGTGGTTCAAAATCGGCATGTTGGCATCCCATTTAATATAGTCAATTTCCGGGTATTTCGTCATCAGATTGTCGACGATGCTGAATACGAAGTCCTGTACTTTCGGATTTGCCAAGTCGAGGACAACCTGTGTGCCGCCGCGTCCCAGGACAGCATCACGCTTGGGCGCCTTGACAATCCAGTCGGGGTGTGCCTCGTAGAGTTCGCTAGTTGTATTTGCCATTTCTGGTTCTATCCAGATACCAAACTTGATACCATGCTTCTTGGCATCGCGGAGCAGACCCTCAATACCCTCGGGCAGTTTGTTCTTATCGACCACCCAGTCGCCTAGGGACGAGTTGTCGGTCTTACGGGGATATTTGTCGCCAAACCAGCCGTCGTCCATAACGAAGAGTTCTCCACCCATCGAGGCGATGTCTGCCATCATCTGATCCATACCCTTTTGGTTGATATCGAAATAGACGCCTTCCCAGGAGTTCAACAGGATTTTGCGTTCCTTGTCGCCGTGGGCCAGCATGTACTTACGTCCCCATTTGTGGAAATTGCGTGAGACACCGGAGAGTCCTTGCTGTGAGAAAGTCAGGGCGAGCTTCGGCGTGATGAATGTCTCGCCTTTCTTCAAGTGGTATTCAGAGTTGTCTTCGTTGATGCCTGCAAAGAAATAGTGGTATTCCGTATCGTCGGTCGTCACTTTCAGTCGGTAGTTGCCCGAATAGCAGAGCGCGGCACCAATCACCTGACCGGCGTTTTCCAGTCCCTTACCATCCAGTGAGAACATCACTTCGCCATGGTCGGTATGGGAATTGCGGGTGCCGTCCTTATTGACGATAACCTTTTGGCCTGGTGTCAGAGGCTCTTCCACTAGTCGTGCCTCATTCGCCCATGAACCGTAGAAATGACTGAGCCATACATCGCCTCGCCGGATGGGCAGCATAGCGGAAGCGAAGGTTGTCAGAGTGACAGTCTGTTTCTCATTATTGGTAATCTCCGTCCATGCCTCTATCATATCCTCTTCCTGATATACCTTGTATTTTAGGTTGACGGCAATGGGGTAGACGGGGTCCTTCAGCAGGATGGTTGTGGTATTGCCCGACCGTTGGATGTCTTCCACCACGAGCGCGGTAGACAGGTTGCCGTCGCTATGGCGCATGGCGATGGCTGCTTCTGCAGGCGTATTCAGACCATAAGCAGGATAGGCATCCATGCGTCCCTCTACAGGTGCTTGTATATTCTGGAGTTCTTTTGCACTTAGTTTGGCGCCGAAGTACACATACTTGGGCTGTGAGCCTTTCACCACATCGAGCACCATAGAAATGCTCTTGGTTTCCATAACGACTTGCTCTGCCCATGTTATGGTTGTTGACAGGCAGAGCATCATGCTAGTAATGATTGTTTTTCTCATAAGATGTTTAGTTATTGATTTCTTCCACGTTTTTGATTTTGCAGGGAATCCACATCCAGAACGTAGAGCCTTTTCCAAGTTCGCTGTCAACACCAATCTTGCCGTTGCAACGCTCTGCAATCGCCTTACAGATTGATAGTCCGAGACCTGTTCCCTGTACGTAGTCGTTCAGTTTTACAAAGCGGTCAAAGACTTTCGAACACTGGTCTTTCGGTATGCCCGTACCTGTGTCTTCGCAATAGAAATACAGGCCGTTGTCCTGTATGCGGTAGCCTACGCGGATATGTCCCTCTTGTGTGTATTTCACAGAATTGGTGACAAAATTTGTAATGACCTGCATGGTTCTTCCTACATCAAGACGGGTCTGCAGGGTCTTGTATGGGTTGTCCTTGATAAACTGTACGTTCGGATTCTCCACACGTTGTGCAAGTGACTGGCATATCTCATCGAAAGCAGGTGCGAAATCGGCATCCTCTGGTTTCATGACAAGTCCATTAGAGTCCATAGATGAGATGGCCATGATGTCGTTAATCAGTCGGAGCAGCATATCACAATTGTTGTGGATGACATGGATGATTTCCTGCTTTTCCTCTGATGTCGTCATCATCTGTAACAGGTCGGAGAATCCTACGATGGCGTTGAGAGGAGTACGGATTTCATGTGTCATATTGGCAAGGAACACGCTCTTCAGACGTCCAGACTCGATAGCTCGCTCGGTCTCGCGTTTCAACTGTTCCTGTTTCTGCATCAGCTGGTGTATATTACGCCACACGCCGAAAGCTCCCTTCAGTTTACCGTCTTTGTCGTATTCTGGGATGCTGTTGATTTGTACCCATTGGGGTTCGACAGAACGTCGTGACACCATGGGATGCATGCGTCCCATATAGCTCAGCGGCTTGGATATAGCTTCTGCCGGATTGCTCAAATCGCGTACGAAATCATCGTCTTGGTTATAGAAGATACTCTGTAACTGCTGGAGTGTAAACTGATTGTCGACAGTACTCAATCCTTTATAGAACTCAATGACGTTACGGTCCAACGAGATACGCCAAGCTTGGATACTACACGTCTCCATCAGATAGTGCAGTTCTTTCTCGTAGAGTTGTATCTCCTCGTTGGCCTTCTGAATCTGCAGGTCATTAAGTTTTTCCTGCATATACATCTCGCGCTCTTCCGTAATGTCACGAATGGCAATGGCGATATACGTGAGCTTCCCATTCTCGTCGTGGATGGGATGCAGGCGGATTTCCAAATAGATATGCAAGTCGTTATATTCACTCTTCGAACAAACCCAGAATTCCTCTACATGATTCTTGTCTACATTCTCATGGAAAGGAGAAGCGTCGAAGAGGTTTGTGTTGGAAAAATAAGAGTCGTAGTCGTCATTGTCGAAATGACAGAGCTCACGCATCTTCTTATTGGCATCTATTAGCCATCCGTCGGCACTGTAGAAAGACAAGCCGATAACAGAGTGCTCGAAGACGAGCTTGTATTTTTCTGCAATTTCCTCCTCTTCTTCTTGTCGCGACATCAGTTCCGTCTCGTCAATCAGTGTACTGATAACCGATACGGGACGCGTGATGCCGGGTACCTTTTCTCCTACACTGTAATTATGGAGATATCCCCATCGAGGTTCTCCTTCTCCGAAGTTAAAGTTCCATCGATAGTTGAACTCCTTTTCTTCCACTTCTCCGCTGATAACCTGACGGATACAGTGGAGTGCTTCTGGCAGGTCGTCGGGATGAACATGTGCTTTCCATTCATCAGATGTGACTCCTTTGTCAGGTATCATGTGTCCATAAAGCTTACTTGTATAGTCTTTGGCAACATCGTACATGATTACATTCGTCTCACAACTGTTCAATGCTTGTTGCATGAGGTTGTGTGTCTGCTTTGACTGACGGGAGGCTTGGCGGATGCGTTGTAGGATAATACGATTATAGATGGTAACAATGATAAAGACGACGATAACGCCTATTACCAACATCAGTGGAATCAATTGAGGTGACTGATGGGGAGGGGGTGGGGGACCTTGTAGAAAAAGGTGGATGCTGTATAATAATGTGTTCATACGATAACGGGGTCTGTATTATAGTCGATATTGCTCTTTTTCTCTATCATTTTTGCATGGCATGGCAGGAATAGCCATACGGTAGTGCCTTTTCCTAATTCTGAATTCAGTTCTATAGAGCCGCCCATTTTCTTGATAAGTGCTTCAATGATAGGCAGGTCAAGACCAGTTCCGAAGAGCCGTTCGTCCTTGTCACGTACAAAGCGTTCGAAGACTTTGGGTAAAGTCTCAGGGTCAATGCCGTCGCCCGTGTCCTCAATAATGACAACCAATTCCTCGCGACGGTATTCATATTTGGCACGAATAGTTCCTTTCTGGGTAAAACGGGCGGCATTTGCGCAGAGCATTTGGATGGCTTTGCCCAAGTGTTCTCCATCGCCATTGATGATTAGGTGTTCGTAGGGACCTTCCACGGAGGTTCTTACTTCTGGTCTTACACTGACCCATCCCATTTGGCAATAGGAGTGGAAGAGTTCGGCGAAGTCATAGTCCTCATGCTTGAATTCCACCATGTCTGCGTCAATACGCGACAGATAGAGTATGTCGTTGATGAGTAGTAACAGGGTATTCGTGTTGCGTTTGATTTCCTCTACAAATATGGGCTCATCAGCCTCGTCGTGTTCTATTTCGAATAGTTCGGCAAAACCCAGTACGGAGTTCAGTGGTGTACGAATCTCATAGCTCATATTGGTTAGGAACGACTCTTTCAGTAATTCAGCCTCTTGTGCCTTCTTAGTTTCGATAGCAAGCAATCGCTCTGTTTCCAGCATATCTGTCATCTCTCGGCACAAACCGAAATAATGCTCTATCTTGTCGTCCTTGTCAAGTATAGGTACCATATTGAACAAGAGTGCTATCTGCCGTCTCTTTTCGTCCCTGATTTCTGTTTCAATCGTTTGCTCTATCGCATGTGGGGTAAGATGGTCCATACGGTTTAGGGCACTGGATACGGCACGCCTGTATCGGGGCATAGCCAGACGGATGCAGCGCAATTGGGAGAGCCGCAGATTCGACTTGTCAATGGTATTAGATAGCGTGAAGGTATAGGTTTGGGGATTATAGTCCACCATTCGTACATTACTAATGCGCAGGGCATAGTTGATATTGTCGATATACTCCTGAATATGCTGGATGGCCTTTTTCAATGCGATGGCACCTTCTTGTTGTTTATGGAACGAGTCGACCATCTCACTGATGTTACGTCCTGCAATATAGACACCTTCCAATTCTCCTTGCTCATTATGGACGGTATTGACGGAAGCTTCATAGTAAATCTTACCTGTCTTTCCTGATTTTGTGGTCCAATGGCGTGTTGTGTCATACTCTTCTATGTCGATGATGGACGACATGTAGGTATGGTCTATTTTTGTGAAGTCAATGTTGTTAAAGAAAGCATTCTCCTTGAAATAGTGTTTTTCTTTGATGAGTGCTTCCTTGTTGGGTATGTCAAATGATTTACAGGCAGTATCGTTGAGGTTTGTCAATAACCCGTCCTTGTCGTAATACAGCATATCTACCAGTGATGAGTTGAAGACAGTATGGTATCGCATCATCAGTTTGTTGGTATTGTCCTTCTTTTCTTGTTCGGCAGTGACGTCCCGCTGTACACCTAGCAATTTTGTGGCTTCTCCTCTGAAATTTTTCTCTGCAATCGAGAGGTGTATTTCATAATACCTAATATTCTCTTTGTCAACCTCGTTACTGCGGATGTTAACGGTGGAGGTAATTCGTCTGTTCTCGCAAATGTCGAAGATGGAAGAGCGCATTACTTCAAAGTCGTCGCGGTTGAAGAATTGGGAGAAATCGATAGGGTTGTATTCCTGAACGATCTCTCCGGTCTCTGATATAAATCTATAGTGGCGTGTTATGGTATCGTAAATCCACATACGCATTCTTCCTGTCTGTATGATGATGGCGAGACGGTTGTTCTGGCTGTGCTGCAATTTGTTGATGTCTTGTTCACGATAGACATACAGGCGGTTGTAGAACAACAACAGGAAAATGCCAATCAGTAATCCTGCAACAAGGTAAGCAAGGACGTGTTCAAAATCGAAAATGTTGTCGAAATGAAATTTTTGGGCTTGAATGACACAGGGTGTCAATAGCAGGGTGGCTAGTGTGACCGTTCGACAAAAAAGAGTATGTCGTTTCTTTAGGTTCATTGTTATTGGCTTGGATAAGATATGTTATTAGCCTACAAAGATAGTTTTTTTTAGCCATTCCCCCAAATTTTTTTGGTTGTTTTTTTACAAAACAGCCACGAAAGGACTTTTCGTGGCTGTTCAATACAAAAATACAAATGGTTAAAGAGGATACTCGTCAAATGCGTAGAGTACTGTTGAGAGGTAGCGCTCCCCTGTGTCGGGAAGAAGTGCGACGATGGTCTTTCCTGCGTTTTCAGGACGCTGGGCGATGAGAGTGGCTCCATAAGCAGCGGCACCGGATGAGATACCTACTAATAAGCCGTCTTGCTGGGCAAGTTCACGACCCGTGCGGATGGCATCATCGTTGTCTATGTCAAGTACTTCGTCAATGACACTTGCGTCGTAAGTCTTAGGAACGAAGCCAGCTCCGATGCCTTGAATTTTGTGGGGACCACTTTGTCCACCATTCAAGACGGGTGAGGAAGATGGTTCTACTGCGATGATCTTTATATTGGGATTCTTCTCTTTCAGGTATTTTCCAATGCCTGAGACTGTGCCGCCAGTACCTACACCGGCTACGAAGATGTCAATTTTACCGTCAGTATCTTTCCAAATCTCAGGGCCTGTAGTGGCATAGTGCTTGGCAGGATTGGCTGTATTCTCGAACTGTTGGAGGATAATGGATCCGGGAATACTGTCACGCAGCTCCTCTGCAGCACGTATAGCTCCTGCCATTCCGTCTTTTCCGCTGGTGAGTCGTACTTCTGCACCGTATGCCTTTACTAGATTGCGGCGCTCCACACTCATCGTCTCTGGCATCGTCAGGATGAGCTTGTAACCTTTAACGGCTGATACAAGGGCGAGTCCGACACCAGTATTACCACTGGTAGGTTCGATGATGGTAGCTCCTGGTTTCAGAAGTCCTTTCTGCTCGGCATCCTCTATCATTGCCAAAGCAATACGGTCTTTTACACTACCGCCGGGGTTGAAGAACTCTACTTTTGCGATGATAGGGGTCTTGAGACCTTTTGAGGCGGAGAATTTGCTGAGTTCGAGCAACGGGGTGTTGCCAATCAGTTCTGTCAGTTGTTTTGCAATGTTTGCCATAATTCTATTCTTTTTAATGTTAATATTCAAAATGTTAAATCTTTTCTAGTGCTTGAGAAAGGTCGTCGATGATGTCGTTGATATGCTCCGTTCCAATACTTAGGCGGACAGTAGCAGGGGTAATGTGCTGCTGTTCAAGTTCTTCCGGAGTCATCTGTGAGTGGGTGGTAGTATAAGGATGGATGACCAAACTCTTTACATCGGCTACATTGGCCAAGAGTGAGAAGATTTCCAAAGAGTCAATAAATTTCCAAGCTTCTTTCTCGCCACCCTTGATTTCGAATGTAAAGATGCTGCCAGCGCCTTTAGGGAAGTATTTCTGATAGAGGACGTGGTCTGGGTGATCAGGTAGAGAGGGATGGTTGACCTTTGCCACCTTCGGATGGTTCTTGAGGAAATCTACTACTTTCAGGGCATTTTCCACATGACGTTCCACTCGCAGACTCAGTGTCTCCAGTCCTTGTAACAAGATAAAAGCATTGAAGGGTGAGAGTGTGGCACCTGTGTCACGAAGGATGACGGCACGGATACGAGTCACAAAGGCTGCGGCACCAGCCACGTCTGCAAAGACGGCTCCATGATAGGAGGGGTCAGGCTTTGCCAGTGAGGGGAACTTGTCGGCATTCGCCTTCCAGTCGAAAGAACCTCCGTCAACAATTACGCCACCTAATGAAGAACCGTGTCCACCGATAAATTTGGTGGCGGAGTGTACTACGATGTCTGCACCATGTTCAATAGGACGAATCAAATAAGGAGTACCAAAGGTGTTGTCGATAATCAATGGAATGTTGTGCTTATGGGCTACTGCTGCGACAGCCTCGATATCTGTAACGTCTGAGTTGGGATTGCCAAAGGTTTCTGCATATACAGCTTTTGTGTTAGGCTGGATAGCTGCTTCTAAGGCTGCGAGGTCATTCACCTTTACGATGGTATTGCTGATACCCTGGGTAGCCAAGGTGTGGGTGATGAGGTTGAATGAACCGCCATAGAGATTGTCAGCAGCTACAATATGGTCGCCAGCCTGTGCGATATTCTGCAGAGCGTAGGTGACGGCTGCGGCTCCACTAGCCACTGCAAGGCCTGCGACACCGCCTTCAAGGGCAGCCACACGATCTTCGAATACGCCTTGTGTGGAGTTGGTCAGTCGGCCGTAGATATTACCTGCATCACGCAGTCCGAAGCGGTCTGCTGCATGCTGTGAGTTGCGGAACACGTAACTGGTTGTTTGGTAGATGGGCACGGCACGTGCATCTGTTGCAGGGTCTGGCTGCTCTTGTCCAACGTGCAGTTGTAAAGTCTCGAAATGTAATTTTTTCTTGCTCATAACTTTTTTCCTTTCTTTTATTTTTGTTATTAATTCATTTTCATTTTGCTGTGATATCTGAACCACGATGCAAAGGTACGGCGAAATCCGCATACCCGAAATAGCACAAATGGGGCATTCTGCATACCACAATCGTGGTATTCTGCATTTTATTCCTAAATATAATAAGGTAAAACATAAAAAATAGCACTTTTATTTGGTTTTTCGATGGATTTACCGTATCTTTGTCGGAAAGTAATCAAAAAACAAATATTTATATGTTAGACGTAAAACAGACATTAGCCTCGGCAGAGGAACGTATGGAGATGGCGGCTATGTTTTTGGAGGAAGAACTTGCCCGTGTACGTGCTGGTCGTGCCAATGTGGCCATTCTCGATGGCGTTCGTGTAGAGTCCTATGGTTCGAAAGTTCCTTTGAACCAAGTTGCTAATATCTCAACACCAGATGCGCGTACCATTGCAATCAAGCCTTGGGACAGAAAGCAGATTCGTGATATTGAGAAAGCCATTATGGATAGTGACGTGGGTATTACTCCAGAGAACAATGGTGAGATTATCCGTCTGGGTATCCCACAGCCTACGGAGGAGCGTCGCCGCGACTTGGTGAAGCAGTGTAATAAGATTGCTGAGAAGGCCAAGGTGGAGGTGCGTAATGTACGTGCAGATATCAAGGACAAGTTGAAGAAAGCCATCAAGGACGGTCTTTCCGAGGATAACGAGAAGGATGCCGAGTTGGATCTGCAGAAGTTGCACGACAAGTTTATCAAGAAACTTGACGAGCTGATGGAGGCCAAGAACAAGGAAATCATGACAGTCTAGTGAAAGGACTAGTCATTAAGAATACTGGCAGTTGGTACACCGTCCTAGCGGACGATGGGTCAACTGTCGATTGTAAGATAAAGGGTAATTTCCGATTGCGTGGCATACGGAGCACGAATCCTGTGGCTGTAGGCGACAGGGTTGAGATGGTCTTACAAGCAACGGCTAATAGCCAACAGCCAACGGCATTCATTACCGAGATAGAAGATCGTCGTAACTACATCATCCGCAAGAGTATTAATCTGTCGAAACAGAGTCATATCCTTGCAGCGAATGTCGATCAGGCGCTGTTGGTGGTTACCATCGTGAAGCCAGAGACCAGTACGACGTTCATCGACCGTTTCCTTGCTTCTGCGGAGGCTTATCGGGTTCCCGTTATCTTGGTGTTTAACAAGACCGACTTGCTGAATAAAGAGGAGCGTCATTATCAGGAGATGATGATCAACCTCTACGAGACCATTGGCTATGAATGCAGAGCAATCTCTGCCGAGACGGGTGATGGGGTTGAGGAGTTGCGTCCTTTATTAGAAGGTAAGATCACGTTGTTGAGTGGTAACTCTGGCGTAGGTAAGTCGACACTTATCAATCGACTCATTCCCCATGCCAATCAGCGTACGGCAGATATCAGTGATGCTCACAATACGGGTATGCATACCACTACATTCTCGGAAATGATACCGCTAACGGCTAATAGCCAACAGCCAACAGCCAGTTGGCTTATTGATACCCCAGGAATCAAGGGCTTTGGCACATTTGATATGGAACGGGAGGAGTTGACGAGTTATTTCAAGGAAATCTTTGAGTACTCCAAGCAATGTCGCTTCTCTAATTGTACACATACCCATGAGCCTGGTTGTGCCGTATTGAAAGCAGTGGATGATCATTATATTGCACTAAGCAGATACCAGTCTTACCTTTCTATGTTGGACGATAAAGACGAAAACAAATATCGCGAGGCTCAATAAGCTTCGCGATATTTGCTTTATCCAATTGTTATTGTGTATTTACTCATAAACGATGCTCCTGGAAGGAGGTGATTCATCAGGGGCTTGTCTTTGAACTCTCCTTTCCATCCACGTGGATCACCGATACCATACCAAGGTTCTATGCAAACGAAGGGAGCATGTTTGTCAAATGGACTCCAGAAAGCACAAACAGGGGTCTTGTAATCTACTGTTACAGCAGGTTCCCCATTGGTGTCCATCAACATGGCACGATGTGTCTGGCTCTTATGAATCTTTACACTGTCATTTCGCCAGAAGTTGTTGTTAAATTCAATGATACCCATATCGGCTTCGACAGGAACTTCCACCATGTCGTGTGATCCGTCTGCATAACTCTTGAGCCCATCCAGAGGTTTTTCGTTGTCGAGTTTGATGATTCCTTCTGTCTTACCACCAGGAATATTGAAAGCGGGATGTCCGCCTATTTGGAAGTGGATTTCCTGTGTGTCCGTGTTCTCCACATGCCAGATGACATGTATTTGATTGCCCTCCAATCGATAGGTGATGGCGAGATTGAAGTGGTATGGGTAAACTTTTAGTGTATCCTTGTCGTCGTGAAGGGCAAAAGTCACTTTCTTTTCTGTCTTGTTAATGAGGGTAAATTTCATGTCACGGGCAAAACCATGACGGGGAAGGTGGTATTCCTTGCCATCCACAGTATACGTTTCATTATTTACGCTACATACAAGGGGAAAGAGGATAGGAGAGTGGCGTCCCCAATATTTGGGGTCTGCCTGCCACAAGTATTCTCTTCCGTTGTTGTCTTGGATGCTCAGGAGTTCGGCTCCTAGCTCTGCGACTTTGATGGTCAGTAGACCGTTACTTAGTTCTGTCATGTTATTTGATTCGTTTTAGGGTTGCTTTCATGTCAACATCGTCAACATACAGCTCCTGGCCGTCTTCGCTGAGTTGCATCTTCGACCCGTTATCCTCAATGGTGATGATGTTGTTGCGGGCTGTGTATCTTGACTTGTAGTTATTGAATTTCGTCTTCATGACCATGTCTGCCTGCCATAGCTTACGGTTTGCCCAACTGACTCCCAGTTCTTTGGCCCGTTCCTTGTCCATCATGATCTTCATTCGCATTTTCATGTCATGACTGTTGACAAACTCGATGGTGACACTCATGGTAAATATCTCGTTCATCACATATTCGCGTTCCTTCCTTTGCTCAGCTGTTTCATTCTCTTTCTCGCCGAGTAGGTGATTGACACTCATGTAACCGTTGTAATAAATACGTCCCTTCATGTCTTGAGCCTGTATGCCGAGAGTCAGCATCATGGCACAGACGATTAATAAAAATCTTTTCATATTGCTTATAGATATTGTGATTTGGTTGCAAAGATACAAAATTATGACGGAAAGAGTATGATATGATTTGGTTTTTTTACTACTTTGTCGTATCTTTGCAGCATGAATTTGAATGACCAGAAAATCGCTGTACTCCTTTCTGGAGGTGTCGATAGCTCTGTGGTACTTTATGAGTTGGTACGGCAGGGATTGCATCCTGATTGTTTCTATATCAAGATAGGTCCTGACCATGATGAAGAGTGGGATTGCTCCTCGGAGGAGGATTTGGAGATGGCGACAGCTGTCAGTCATCAATATGGTTGTCGACTGGAGGTCATTGACTGTCATCAGGAGTATTGGAATCAGGTGACGACTTATACGATGGAGAAGGTTCGTGCGGGTCTGACTCCTAATCCTGATGTCATGTGTAATCGTCTGATAAAGTTTGGTGCTTTCCATGAGAAACGTGGGCATGAGTATGATTTGATAGCGACAGGTCATTATGCTCAGACGGAGATAGATGATCAAGGCAGGAAATGGTTGACGACCAGTCCTGATCCTGTGAAGGATCAAACAGACTTTTTGGCACAGATATACGACTGGCAGTTGAAGAAGGCCTTGTTTCCTATCGGACACATGATGAAGGAGGAGGTGCGTGAGATAGCCGTGCGTGAACATTTGGTGAATGCCAAGCGCAAGGACTCCCAGGGCATTTGTTTCCTGGGGAAAATCAATTATAACGACTATATCCGCCGTTATTTAGGCGAACAGCCTGGTGATGTGTTGGAATTGGAGACGGGCAAGAAGATCGGACAGCACAAGGGTTTGTGGTTCCATACCATAGGTCAGCGTCATGGCCTGGGCTTTGGTGGTGGTCCTTGGTTTGTGGTCAAGAAAGATATGCAGCAGAATATCCTATATGTCAGTAAAGGATATGACCCACAGACTGCTTACAAACAGAAGTTCAGGATCCGTGACCTGCATCTGCTGACAGCCCCTGTTGATACTAAGAATATCTGTTTTAAGATTCGTCACACTCCAGAGTTTCATCATGCGACATTGGAAGCAGAGGCGGGCGGAGTCTATACTGTTCATTCGGATAAACCTATTCATGGAGTGGCACCAGGACAGTTCTGTGTGCTGTACGATGAGGCGCATCATCGTTGTTATGGTTCTGGAGAAATTACCGTTTAACACTTTTTGTTGTAAGTTTCTTTGTTTTGAGCGTGACTTTTTGTAATTTTGTACGCTATGAACGAAGAGACACTGAATAGGGCTCAATGGAAAGATAATGTCATACTTGTTGACGCTGATTACGTCGACAAGGTGGCGTTTAATCTGATTGTGAACTTCGAACGTATGATAGGTCGTCGTATTCCACAAGCGGATATGGCGAAATGGTTGGAGTGTGTAGCCTTGGATGGTGGTTTGAAACCTCTCGATGATAGTTCTCTCACCTCTATCCAAGTCGTCCTCATCCACCAGAAGCAACAGATGGAGAATTTCCAACCCTTTGCCTTCACCGACTTAGATGGTCAGGCATTCAAAGGTCCTTTGGGTGAGTTCCAAATCAGTTGTGTTCCAGTGGAGAAGATGGTGACTGCAGCAGACTTGTTTGTCGACTCCATGCAGATTATCTGTAACAGTGGTGATGTGAAGCGAGTGATGGTTATTCCCGATGCAGATCATATATATAATAATGTACGCGCAGGACTCCGGCATGTAGATGACGATAAGCATATCACAGTCTTTGCGATGCAACCGATGGAGGGAGGTAATTTCCGTCAGGAGATATTGGGTTATTCATTAATGGCGGCATTGGGAATCCGTGCCGACGAAATCAAATAAAGTGTTATGGGAAAAGAGTTCAGGCTTGACAGGGATTTTGACGATGGAATCGCTTCCAGGAAAACATCGGAGCAGTCTGATGCCTTCCGCGATTTCTGGATCGTACGGCAAAAGAATTCGAAACAACAAAATATCAAAGAAGAGAAAAGAACAATGGGAAAAGTATTGATGGTTGGTGCAGGTGGTGTTGCCACTGTTGCTGCATTCAAGATTGCTCAGAATGCAGATGTGTTTACTGATTTCATGATTGCCTCACGTCGTAAGGCGAAGTGTGATGCTATCGTAGAGGCGATTCATCAAAAGGGATACACCATGCCCATTAAGACGGCACAGGTGGATGCGGATGACGTAGACCAGTTAAAAGCGCTTTTTAGTGACTATCAGCCCGAATTGGTCATCAATCTTGCCTTGCCGTATCAAGACCTAACTATCATGGAGGCTTGTCTCGCCTGTGGTTGTAGTTATCTGGATACTGCCAATTACGAGCCAAAGGATGAGGCTCACTTTGAGTATTCTTGGCAGTGGGCCTATCGCGAGCGTTTCCGTGAGGCTGGTCTGACGGCTATACTTGGCTGCGGTTTTGATCCAGGTGTGACCAGTATCTATACGGCATATGCTGCTAAGCATCATTTCGATGAGATTCAGTATTTGGACATTGTCGACTGTAATGCTGGTGACCATCATAAGGCCTTTGCCACCAACTTCAATCCGGAGATCAATATCCGCGAGATTACCCAGAAAGGACTCTACTGGGAAGATGGCAAATGGGTAGAGACAGAACCGTTGGAGATTCACAAGGATCTGACCTATCCTGAGATTGGTCCTCGCGACAGTTATCTGTTACATCATGAAGAGATAGAATCGCTGGTTATTAACTATCCCACCATCCGTCGTGCCCGTTTCTGGATGACCTTTGGTCAGCAGTATCTGAAGCACCTCGAGGTAATTCAGAACATTGGCATGAGCCGCATCGACGAGGTAGAGTACGAGGCTCCGTTGGCTGACGGTAGCGGTGTTGCAAAAGTAAAGATAGTTCCTTTGCAGTTCCTGAAGGCTGTATTGCCTAACCCGCAGGATTTGGGCGAGAACTACGAAGGCCAGACTTCTATTGGCTGTCGCATTCGTGGTATTGGCAAAGACGGCAAGGAACACACCTATTATGTATATAATAACTGTAGCCATCGTGCTGCTTACGAAGAAACAGGTATGCAAGGCGTCTCTTATACCACAGGCGTACCAGCCATGATTGGTGCCATGATGTTCTGTAAGGGATTATGGCGCAAGCCAGGTGTCTTCAATGTCGAGGAATTTGACCCAGATCCCTTCATGGAGCAGCTGAACAAGCAGGGGCTGCCTTGGCATGAAATTCACGATGGAGACTTGGAACTTTAAGAATTGAAAATTGATAATTCTTGCTAAGGCAAGCGTACTAAAGAAACGATTAGAAAATTGATAATTATGGCAAAGAAAGAAACAGGGGGCGAAGCTCTCACCCCACAACAGGAAAAAATGAAAGCCCTGCAGGCAGCTATGTCGAAGATTGAAAAGGACTTCGGCAAGGGCAGCATTATGAAGATGGGCGACGAGAAAGTAGAGAATGTAGAGGTGATACCTACTGGTTCTATTGCATTGAATGCCGCGCTTGGCGTGGGAGGTTATCCTAAAGGACGTATCATTGAAATTTATGGTCCAGAGTCGTCAGGTAAGACAACCCTTGCCATCCATGCTATTGCAGAATGCCAGAAAGCTGGTGGTCTTGCTGCCTTCATAGATGCGGAGCATGCTTTCGACCGTTTTTATGCAGCCAATCTGGGTGTGGACATCGACAATCTGTACATCTCACAGCCAGACAATGGTGAACAGGCCTTGGAGATTGCCGATCAGTTGATTCGCTCCAGTGCTATCGATATCCTGGTGGTAGACTCTGTGGCAGCCCTGACTCCTAAGAAGGAGATAGAGGGTGACATGGGCGATTCGGCTGTTGGTCTGCATGCCCGTCTGATGAGTCAGGCTTTGCGCAAACTGACAGGTACCATCGCCAAGACAAATACTACCTGCATCTTCATCAACCAGTTGCGTGAGAAGATTGGTGTGATGTTTGGCAACCCAGAGACCACCACGGGTGGTAATGCGCTGAAGTTCTATGCTTCCGTGCGTCTGGATATCCGTAAGGTGACAGCCATTAAGGATGGTGACAACGTAATTGGCAACCAGGTGCGTGTCAAGGTGGTGAAGAACAAGGTAGCTCCTCCCTTCCGCAAGGCAGAGTTTGAGATTACCTTTGGCGAAGGTATCTCGAAGATTGGTGAGATTGTTGACCTCGGCGTAGAGCATGGTGTTATCAAGAAGAGCGGCTCGTGGTTCTCTTACGGAGAATCGAAACTAGCTCAGGGGCGCGACGGTGTGAAAACGCTGCTCAAGGATAATCCTGAACTGTGTGAAGAACTTGAAGCCAAAATTATGCAGGCAATAGCTGATAAGTAAAATAGTAAATCATAAAAAAGTAAGAGAGGCTGCGTGTGCAGCCTCTCTTTGTATAATAGCTAATTTGACGTTTCTTCTTAACGGCCACCTCCAGCTGATGAAGGCATAGTTGAATGGGAACCTGCTGCACGGGCAGCTGATGGACGGGTCTCAGCAGCACGCATTTTCGAAGCACGTGTTTCTGTAGCCGCACCAAAAGCACGACCTTCTTCTGTCTTCTGCTTTTCAATAGAGTCGCCGGAAGACTTTTCGGTTCTGCGAGGAGTCTTGATGCCAACCACCTGACCGCTCTTGCTAAACTCGACAATCAACCATGCCTTGGTACGTTTGTAAATCCATTGGTAGCGTCCGTTAGGCAGGTCTGCCTTGTTGTCAGGCTCACCGACAGCCATCTCCACTTCTTCCTCTGTCATACCCATTCCGACACGTCCCTCGCGAATCATGGTACGTGTAGCAGCATTGGTGTTCCTCAGTCTGCCTTCGCCAAAGCCGAACAGATAGCCGAAGTAGTCTTCCTTCTGTCCATCGATATCACCTGTGACACTCTCGTTGATGAAGGTGACATCTTTGGCGTATGTACGTCCAGTCTCTGTCTCTGTCAGTGTCAAAGTGACATAGTTACTATTGCGGACAGGTGCCATTCCGTCAATACGGAAAGCCATCAGCTTTGGAACTTTCACAACACGGTTATCCTTGCCACCACCCTTGGTCGTCATGCTGGTGGCGTACTTGGTATAAACGGTCTTACCCATATACTGTGCATAGTCGGTAGAAACCTTGGTCTCTCCTGTCAGCAAGTCAAAAGAGCCGTAGAAAAGGAACTTGGCATTGTCGACAATGAACTCATCGTCACGCATGCCACAGTTGGTCTTGCTCAAGGCTACGTTTTGGTAGAACTCGTTGCCCTTCTTGTCGGCAACGATAATCTTGACGGGGAACGAGCGGGTACCTACACCAATGGCAACTACCTTCACCTCCATGTTCTTTTCCACCTTGACATCTTCATAGCTGTCACTATCGTAGTCGACGTCAATGCGATAGTCTGTGGAACGAGTAATCAGTGACTGTCCTATCAGTTTCTCACGGGCAATGTCTACATCTCCCAGATAGGCCAGCGTTGGAACACCCTGTCTGCTGTAGCAATAGTCGTCGAAACTACCGTTCGGCAACTCAAAATAGTATTTCTTATTGTCCTCCTGACAGGTGAAATTCATCCTTTCACGTCCATTGGCACCTACGGAGTGATTGTTGTAAATCATAATCTTACGACGCAGCTTGCCACTTGCCACTTCCTTGCCAGTACCGGCATCATGGAAAGTATTGACAATCAGGTCATACTTTTCTGGAAGAACCATGAACTTCATTCCGTCTTTCCAGTCACACAGACTGTAATAACGGAAATTCTGACTGACAAAGTCGGTGCCTGTGGCTTCCTCTTCTTGGTCTGCCTTCTCTTTCACGGCTTTAGCTTCCGTCTTCTTCACTCCTTTCGTTTTGACGATGTAGGATTCGGCACTCTGGGCCATTGCGGAACTTGCAGCAAGAGCCAGACCAGCCAATACAATTAACTTCTTCATAGATATATCTATAGATTGTTATTACGTAATATGGTGCAAAGATATAAATTATTTTTGATACTTGTGCCAAAATGACGTGACAAACCGTCATTTTTCTTCATTTTTTTTGTTTTTGGCACATGCTTTGCTATAAAATCGTTGACAAATTATGCATATTAACAATTAAAATAAATACAATTATGGGAAAAATTATTGGAATTGACTTAGGAACAACCAACAGCTGCGTTGCTGTATTTGAGGGTAACGAGCCTGTGGTTATTGCTAACAGTGAAGGTAAGCGTACTACACCTTCTGTAGTAGGCTTTGTGGAGAACGGTGAGCGTAAGATCGGTGACCCTGCCAAGCGTCAGGCCATCACCAATCCCAAGAAAACCGTTTATTCTATCAAGCGTTTCATGGGTGAGAACTGGCAGCAGACAGAGAAAGAAATCTCTCGCGTACCTTATAATGTGGTTAACGAGGGTGGTTATCCCCGTGTGGACATCGATGGACGTAAGTACACGCCGCAGGAGATTAGCGCTATGGTGCTGCAGAAGATGAAGAAGACTGCAGAGGACTACCTCGGACAGGAAGTGACGGATGCTGTCATCACCGTTCCCGCCTACTTCTCCGACTCACAGCGTCAGGCTACCAAGGAGGCTGGTCAGATTGCTGGTCTGAACGTAAAGCGTATCGTCAACGAGCCTACAGCTGCCGCTTTGGCATACGGTGTTGACAAGGCCAACAAGGATATGAAGATTGCTGTTTTCGACCTCGGTGGTGGTACGTTCGATATCTCTATCCTGGAGTTTGGTGGTGGCGTATTCGAGGTGCTCTCTACCAATGGTGACACGCACCTGGGTGGTGACGACTTCGACCAGGTCATCATCGACTGGCTCGTTCAGGAGTTCAAGAACGACGAGGGTGCCGACCTGAAGGCTGATCCGATGGCTATGCAGCGTCTGAAAGAGGCTGCAGAGAAGGCTAAGATTGAGTTGTCTTCAAGCACCTCTACAGAGATTAACCTGCCATACATCATGCCTGTAGCAGGTGTACCCAAGCACTTGGTAAAGACCTTGACACGTGCCAAGTTCGAGCAGTTGGCACATGGTCTGATTCAGGCTTGTCTGGCTCCTTGTCAGAAGGCCATCGCTGATGCCAAACTGAACACATCTGATATTGACGAGGTCATCCTCGTAGGTGGTTCAAGCCGTATTCCTGCAGTACAGGAACTCGTGAAGAACTACTTCGGCAAGGAGCCTTCGAAGGGTGTGAACCCTGACGAGGTGGTAGCCGTAGGTGCTTCTATCCAGGGTGCTATCCTGAACAAGGAAGGCGGCGTAGGCGACATCGTATTGCTCGACGTTACTCCTTTGACATTGGGTATCGAGACCATGGGTGGTGTGATGACCAAACTGATTGAGGCTAACACAACCATTCCTTGCAAGAAGAGCGAGACCTTCTCTACCGCTGCCGACAACCAGACAGAGGTAACTATCCACGTGCTGCAGGGTGAGCGCCCAATGGCTGCACAGAATAAGTCTATCGGCCAGTTCAACCTGACTGGTATCGCTCCTGCTCGTCGTGGTATTCCTCAGATTGAGGTAACCTTCGACATCGATGCCAACGGTATTCTGAAGGTTTCTGCCAAGGATAAGGCCACAGGTAAGGAGCAGGCTATCCGCATCGAGGCTTCCTCTGGTCTCTCTCAGGACGAGATTAATCGCATGAAGGCTGAGGCTGAGCAGAACGCTGAGAACGATAAGAAGGAGCGCGAGCGCGTGGATAAGCTGAACCAGGCTGACTCCATGATCTTCCAGACGGAGAACCAGTTGAAGGAGATTGGCGATAAGATTCCTGCAGAGCACAAGCCCGCTATCGAGAATGCCCTCCAGCAGCTGAAGGATGCCCACAAGGCTGGCGACGTTGCTGCCATCGATACCGCAATTGCTGCCCTCAACGCTGCTTGGCAGACAGCCTCACAGCAGATGTATCAGGCTGCAGGTGCGCAGGCAGGTCCTCAGCCAGGTGCTGACCAGCAGCAGGGGCCCTTCTACAACCAGCAGGAACAGCCCCAGCAGGGTGCTCCAAAGGATGACAACATCCAGGATGCTGACTTTGAGGAGGTGAAATAATCCACGATAAGCAACGATAAGAAAATCATAAGAAAGTGGTGTAATCCAAGCGGTTACGCCACTTTTTCTTATTGTTAAATTTTGTTTTGATTCTTGCATATTTCGGATTTTT
>JAEEXI010000010.1 GCA_016291495.1 Prevotella sp. | reverse complement strand
CTATCCAGAGCGGTATCATGACAACTGTACACGCTTACACTGGCGACCAGATGATTCTCGACGGTCCTCAGCGCAAGGGTGATGTTCAGCGTGCTCGTGCTGGTGCTCAGAACATCGTTCCTAACTCTACTGGTGCTGCTAAGGCTATCGGTCTCGTTATTCCTGAGCTGAACGGTAAGCTGATCGGTGCTGCTCAGCGCGTTCCGACTCCTACAGGTTCTACCACTATCCTGCACGCTGTTGTTAAGGGTGAGGTAACTGTTGAGGGTATCAACGCTGCTATGAAGGCTGCTACCAACGAGAGCTTCGGTTACACTGAGGAGAAGTTGGTTTCTAGCGACATCATCGGTATGAAGTTCGGTTCACTGTTCGATGCTAACCAGACCATGGTTTCTAAGATCGGTGACGGCAACTCTCTCGTACAGGTTGTTGCTTGGTACGACAATGAGAACTCTTACACTTCTCAGATGGTTCGCACCATTAAGTACCTTGCTGAGCTCAAATAAGCATCAGACAAACACGGACTGATACGGAAGTTTTAGTCCATGAATATAAGAAATTAGCCGTCCGATTTTGTCGGACGGCTTTTTATTTGTATCTTTGCGCACAGAACTAAAAAGTTAGCGATGGAAGTTATTCAAAGTTTTACTATTGACCATACCCGTTTGAAGCCTGGTATCTATGTGTCACGTGATGACAAAAACTTTAGGACGTTTGATCTCCGTATTACAGAGCCTAATCGGGAGCCTGCTGTGGCGCCGGCTGCTATGCATAGTATAGAGCATCTTATGGCTACGTGGTTTCGTAACTCATCCGTAAAGGATGATGTGGTCTATGTAGGTCCGATGGGTTGTCTGACAGGTATGTATATCGTCATGACAGGCAACTATGATGTCCATGCCATGAGAAAACTGACCATCGAGTGTCTTCAGTGGATACTGACACAGGACAAGGTTCCTGCCACCACTCCGGAGACCTGTGGTAATTACCTACTCCATGATCTTCCTATGTGTAAGTGGGAATGCAGTCGCTATTTGGAACGTCTGCAAAATGATTTTCATTGTGAGTATAATACACTACAGGTGAACCTTGAAGACGGTAAGGTCTTCGCAGATGCATAAACGGTGAGATACGGATGTCTCAGCAGATGATTACCATACTCGGACCTACTGCAAGCGGAAAGACACCGCTTGCAGTAGCTTTGGCAAAAGAGGTTGGCGGAGAGATTATCTCAGCTGATTCGCGTCAGGTATATCGTCGGATGGACATCGGAACGGGCAAGGACTTAGGGGACTATTTGTTGCCAACATCTAATGGGCAAAGACCAATGGCGATTCCTTGTCATCTTATTGACATTTGTGAGCCAGGTACCAAATACAATCTCTTTCAGTATCAGCAAGATTTCTATGACGTATATCAGGATATCCGTGACCGTGGTGTATTGCCGATACTCTGTGGTGGAACAGGCCTCTATATTGAGGCGGTGCTGAAAGGTTATCAACTTTCGCCAGTTCCCCAAAATCCGGAATTACGGACTTCATTGGAAGGGAAGTCGCTGGAAGAACTGACCCGTATGCTTATGGAGTTGAAGGAGAGGAATGGCTCTAACATGCACAATAAGACGGATGTGGATTCGTGTCAACGTGCTATCCGAGCCATCGAGATAGAATACTATAACCTACAGCATCCCATGCCGAAGAGGGAACTGCCTCCCGTCGATTCACTGATTATCGGAGTGAATATTGACCGTGAACAGCGTCGTGAAAAAATCACAAGGAGGCTGAAGGCGAGATTGGAAGAAGGTATGATTGATGAGGTCAGAGGACTGATGGCAGAAGGTATTCCGCATGAGGATTTGATATACTACGGACTGGAATATAAATTCGTGACAGAATATCTGATAGGTAAGTTGACTTATGAGGAGATGTTTCAACGGTTAGAGATTGCCATTCATCAGTTTGCTAAACGACAGATGACCTGGTTCAGGGGAATGGAACGTCGTGGTTTCACTATTCATTGGATAGATGCGATGCAGCCTATGGAAGAAAAAGTAAAGGAGATATTAAGGATATGGCAGTAGAAGAGACAAGATGGGGCATCTTATATTGTCCCAAAGGACGCGGCAGTAAACAACGCGAGAAGATACAGCGTGTGTTGGATGAGCGTCAGGTACAGTATGATTTTGTACAGAGTGAGACGACAGACAGCGTGGAACGATTGGTGTCGATGCTGATACACAATGGGTATAAGATCATCATTGTGGTTGGTGGCGACTCTGCGTTGAATGATGCTGTCAACTGTCTGATGAAGGAAGAAAAACAAGTGCGTGAAAGCATAGCGCTGGGAGTCATCCCCAATGGCGTGATGAACGACTTTGCCCGTTATTGGGATTTCAAGGAGGGGAATGTGGAACAGACGGTAGATTGGCTTGTCAAACACCGTATTCGTCCTGTGGATCTAGGATGTATCCGTTATACTAATAAGAAAGGAGAACAGTGCCACCGTTATTTCCTGAACTGTGTAAATATTGGTCTGATAGCAGATGTCATGAATATGCGTCGCCAGACCCGTTCCCTTTTAGGTTCCCGTACTTTGTCCTTTATAGTGTCAATCTTCTTGATGATCTTCCATCGCATGGATTATAAGATGCATGTGAAGATTAACTCCGATACCGTTAACCGTAAAATCATGACGATGTGTGTGGGTAGTGGACCTGGTTATGGGCAGACACCTAATGCTGTTCCCTATAATGGGTTACTGGACGTGTCTGTGGTTTACCATACAGGTCTTCTCCAGATTTTTGCTGGACTATGGCTGTTGATTACAGGACGCTTTCTGAATCATCGTAGTGTACACCCTTATAGGACTCGTGAAGTGAGGGTGGAGGATGCAAAGCATGCTCTGGTTGGTATTGACGGAAGGCTGATAGGAACACCTGTTGGTGACTATCGCATCGATGTGGAACAAGAGGTGATTAATTTCCTGATACCAGATTAGCCGTTCTTGGAAATCTTGTGAAGTTTGCCCTCCTCAAGGAGTGTGATATGCCGTCCGTTAATGGCTAGTAGGGATTCTGTGGCAAAAGCAGACAAAGTGCGGATCGCATTACTGGTTGTCATGTTTGACAGGTTGGCTAGGTCTTCACGGCTTAAATTGATGGATAAAGTTTTTCCATCATCTTCTGTACCATATTTGTCCTTCAGTCGCAATAATGCTTCGGCAAGTCGTCCGCGGATATGTTTCTGTGTCAGGTTCACGGTCTGCTCGTCGGCGTGTCTTAGCAGATTGGCAAGCTGTCGGATGAAGTAAATGGCGACATCATTGTTCTCATGAATGATCTTCATGATAATAGATAGTGGAATCTGACAAACGGTAACAGTCTCAAAGGCAGAGGCAGAAGTACTGTATCGGTCATTGGCAAACCCAGCACGGTATCCGAAGAATCCCTCTGGTCTTGCCATGCGCACAATTTGCGAGCGTCCGCCAATACCTTCCTTGAATATTTTGACTTTTCCTTTGGCAAGACAAAACAAATACTTGGGAATGTCGTTTTCGTGGTAGATAAACTCATTTTTCTTGAATTTCTTCAACGAAGTCTGATTGATTAGGAAAAGACGCTGCTCCTGAGTGAGCAATTCCCACAGTTCCTTGATAGCTTGAATGATTTGTTCTTTTTCAGTTTCTTTTCCTAATACGACCATGATAGATGCCTTCTGTCATTCGTGGTGCAAAAGTAATAAAAAGAACATAATATTCATGCGTTTTTCAGTAAATAATATTCTACATCAAATAAAAAACAGTCAATTTCATAAAAAATATCGTATTTTATTTTGTAATCACGACGAAATTGCGTACTTTTGGAAAATGAATTAAATCTAAAACTAAAACCCTAAAATAGGAACTATGAGTTATTTGCGATTAGAAAAAGCTGTAATGACTAACCTGGAGGAGTCGCTCCGTCGTGAATTTCTTCGGACAAACCGTTCTGGCGCCTATAGCAGTTCGACGTTGGTTGACTGTAATACGCGTAAGTATCATGGTCTGCTCGTTGTTCCCGTGCCAGAACTGGATGATGACAATCATGTTTTGTTGTCGTCGTTAGATTGTACGGTTATTCAACACGGTGCTGAGTTCAATCTTGGACTCCATAAGTATCAGGGAAACAATTTCAGCCCCAAAGGTCACAAGTATATCCGTGAATTTACTTGTGATGTTGTGCCTACCACCGTTTATCGTGTCGGTGGTGTTGTGTTGAAGAAGGAAGTGGTGTTCCAGCATTATGAGGACCGTATCCTCATCCGCTACACCTTGGAGGATGCCCATTCGGCAACTACCCTCCGATTCCGTCCTTTCCTCGCTTTCCGCTCGGTTCGTCAGTTTACACATGAGAACTCAACAGCATCACGTGAGTATCATCCTGTGGACAACGGTATCAAGACATGCATGTATGCAGGCTATCCTGATCTCTACATGCAGTTTAACAAGAAGAACGAGTTTATCTATCAGCCTGACTGGTATCGTGGAGTGGAGTATCCGAAGGAACAGGAGCGTGGATATGCTTCCAATGAGGATTTGTATGTACCCGGTTACTTTGAGATGAATATCAAGAAAGGTGAAAGCATCGTCTTCGCTGCTTCCACATCAGCTGCCAAGCCAGGTACGTTGAAGAAGATGTTCGACGACGAGGTGGCCGATCGTGTTCCTCGTGACAATTTCTATCATTGTTTGGTAACGGCTGCCCACCAGTTCCACTTCCGTGATCGCCGCAGTGGCACTATGGAGAAAATTGACAAGAAGGACGACCGTTATCTGTTGGCTGGTTATCCATGGTTCAAGTCTCGTGCCCGTGATACATTCATTGCTCTTCCTGGTTTGACACTTGCCATTGGTGAGCGCGATTATTTTGAATTGGTGATGAGAACGGCAGAGAAGGGACTCCGTGAGTTTATGGAGGAAAAACCTCTTTCTGTAAAGATCTACGAGATAGAACAGCCTGATGTACCCCTTTGGGCTGTCTGGGCTATTCAGCAGTATACCAAGGATGCAGGTAAGGAAGAGGGATACAAGATGTATGGAAAACTGGTTCGTGATATCGTTGAGTATATCATTGAAGGCGGAAACTCCATCATGCGTCTGGATGATAACGGACTGCTCTATGCCAATGGTCGTGATAAGGCTATTACGTGGATGAACTCTACGGCGAATGGCCGACCTGTCGTACCCCGTTCTGGTTATATCGTGGAGTTCAATGCTTTGTGGTACAATGCCTTGAAATTCTGTGCAGCTTTTGAGCAAGAGTTTGGCAATAAGAGACTTGCCGAAAAGTTGGAGAAGCGTGCAGAACTTTGTAAGCAGTCGTTTGTGGAAACATTCCTCAATGAGTATGGTTACTTATTGGACTATGTGGATGGCAAAATGATGGACTGGAGTGTTCGTCCGAACATGATTTTCCCGGTCGCCTTCGACTATTCCCCCCTGTCACAGGAGCAGAAGAAAAGCGTGTTGGATATCTGTACCCGTGAATTGCTGACTCCGAAAGGACTGCGTTCTCTTTCTCCGAAGAGTGGTGGTTATAATCCGATGTATGTAGGACCGCAGACGCAACGTGACTATGCATACCATCAGGGAACCGCATGGCCTTGGCTCGGTGGATTCTATATGGAAGCCTGTTTGAAACTTTATAAACGTACTCGTCTGAGTTTTGTAGAGCGTCAGATGGTGGGCTATGAAGATGAGATGATGTATCACGCACTGGGAACCATCAGTGAACTGTTTGACGGCAACCCACCTTTCCACGGACGTGGTGCCATGGCGTTTGCTATGAATGTTGCTGAAATCCTGCGTACGTTGAAGTTGTTGGAGAAATACACTTATCAAAAGTAAAATAGGAGGAGAAGACTATGAAAGTATTAATGTTTGGATGGGAGTATCCTCCTCACGTGTTCGGTGGACTCGCCACCGCTAACTATGGTATCTCTCAGGGACTTCATGCCCAGGGTGATATGGATATCACGCTCTGCCTGCCGAAACCTTTTGGTGATGAAGAGCGTAACGCTTGTAACATCGTTGCCATGAATGCCGTGCCTATAGCATGGCGTGATGTCAGTTATGACTATGTCCGTGACCGTGTAGGTAACATCATGGATCCTGATCTCTATTTCAAGTTGCGTGACCATATCTATGCGGACTTCAACTACATGCATGTGAATGATCTCGGTGCCATGGAGTTTGCTGGAGGTTATCCAGGAAACCTGCATGAGGAGATTAACAACTACTCCATTATCGCAGGTGTTGTGGCACGTACCTTTGACTTTGATATCATTCATGCACACGATTGGTTGACTTATCCTGCCGGTATCCATGCCAAGCAGGTAAGTGGAAAGCCGCTTTGCATCCACGTGCATGCTACCGATTTTGACCGTAGTCGTGGTAAGGTGAATCCGACTGTTTACTCGATAGAGAAGAATGGTATGGACTGGGCTGACTGTATTATGTGTGTGTCGGAATTGACTCGTCAGACCGTGATTCATCAGTATCACCAGGATCCTCGTAAATGTTATACAGTACATAATGCAGTTTATCCGCTTCCAGAGGAATATCAGGCTATTCCACGTCCTGACCATACTGGTAAGGATAAGGTGGTGACCTTCCTGGGACGTATCACCATGCAGAAAGGACCGGAGTATTTCGTAGAGGCTGCTAATATGGTTATTCGCCGTACCCGTAATGTTCGTTTCTGTATGGCAGGTTCCGGTGATATGATGGATGCGATGATTCATCTTGCTGCAGAACGTGGTATTGCCGACCGTTTCCACTTCCCGGGATTCATGCGTGGCAAACAGGTATATGAGTGCTTGAAAGACTCAGATGTCTATGTGATGCCTTCCGTCTCAGAGCCGTTTGGCATCTCTCCGCTGGAAGCGATGCAGTGCGGTACACCGTCGATTATCTCTAAGCAGTCTGGCTGTGCCGAGATTCTCAATAATTGTATCAAGGTTGACTATTGGGACATCCACGCTCTTGCCGATGCTATCTATAGTATCTGTGCCAACGACTCTCTCTTCCAATATCTGAAGGAAGAAGGTAAGAAGGAGGTTGACCAGATTACTTGGGAGAAGGTGGGTGCATGGATTGCAACGCTCTACAAACGCACTTTAGGCTGGGAAACCGCCTAGGCGAAATAACGTAATAACGTAATAACGAAATAACGAAAAGAATTATGAAAACAATTTGTTTATATTTTGAAATACATCAGATTATTCATCTGAAGCGTTATCGTTTCTTCGATATCGGTACTGATCATTATTACTATGATGACTACGAGAATGAGCGTAGCATCAGTGATATCGCCGAGCGTAGCTATATGCCAGCCCTGAATGCCATTGGCGATATGATCCGTGAAAACGGTAAGGACTTCAAGGTTGCTTTCTCCCTGTCGGGTGTAGGTATCGAGCAGTTGGAGATGCATGCTCCTCAGGTGTTGGAGAAATTACAGGAACTGAACAATACCGGATGTGTGGAGTTCCTCGCTGAACCCTATTCTCATGGTTTGTCATCCCTTGCTAACGAGGAAACTTTTGCATTGGATGTAAAGAAACAGTGCCAGAAGATGGAAGAGTACTTTGGTAAGAAACCTACTGTACTCCGTAACTCTTCTTTGATTTATAGTGATGATATTGGTGGTCAGGTGGCTGCTATGGGCTTCAAGGGAATGTTGACTGAAGGTGCTAAGCATGTACTGGGTTGGAAGTCACCTCACTATGTTTATAACTGTAACATCGCTCCTAATCTGAAACTCTTGTTGCGCGATGTGGAATTGTCAGATGATATCTCCTTGCGCTTCAACAATGCCGACTGGGAAGGTTATCCCTTGTTTGCCGATGCCTATATCGACCGCATCGCTCGTCTGCCGGAAGAGGAGCAGATAATCAATATCTTTATGGAATTGTCAGCACTGGGTATTGCCCAGCCGTTGTCCAGCAATATTCTCGACTTCCTGAAGGCACTGCCTGCATGTGCGAAGGAAAAGGGTATTACCTTCTCTACACCGACGGAGATTTGTATGAAGGTAAAGAGTGTTAGCAATCTGGATGTCCCCGATACCTTGTCATGGGTTGACGAGGAGCGTGATGTTTCCTGCTGGTTAGGTAATGCCATGCAGCGTGAGGCTTTCAACAAGCTTTATAGTGTGGCCGACCGTCTGCGTATTGCTAATGACCCGCGTATCAATCAGGACTGGGATTATCTGCAGGCATCCAATAACTTCCGCTTCATGACCACCAAGGCTTCTAATGTTGGTCTGGATCGTGGTATCTATAGTGGACCGTTCGATGCTTTCACTAATTACATGAATATTCTGGGTGACTTCATTAACAGAGTCAATGCCCTCTATCCTCAGGAGATTGAGAACGATGAGTTGAATGCGTTGCTTACCACTATCCGCAATCAGGGTGATGAGATTGAGTTTAAGGATGAGGAGATTACTCGTCTGAAGGCTCGTCTTGCCAAGTATGAGGATGCAGAGGAGAAGGCAAAGGCACCTGCCAAGAAACCGGCAGCCAAGAAGCCAGCCGCCAAAAAGGCTCCTGCAAAGCAGGCAGAAGAGAAGAAATAAATAAAGTCTGATAAAAAGAAATCCTCTCCATAATCAAAGGAGAGGATTTCTTTTTTATTTGATATTCACATCAATAGTCTTCAAGTCTTTGTCGGCACTTGATGGGCCGACCATCAACGAGTATTTGCCAGGAACGACGCGAATGGTATTGGTCTTCACATCCCAGCCTTCGAAACGGTCACGGGGGAAGTCGATAGCTATGGTTCTGCTTTCACCGGCTTTCAGACTGACACGCTGATAGGCACGGAGTGTCTTCAGGGGACCTTCCTTGTCGGCTTGGTTGCGGATATAAACCTGTACCACTTCCGTTCCATCCATCTTACCTGTATTGGCGACCTTTATACGTATCTTATTATTAATATACTGAGGTTTTCCGATTTCAAAGGTCGTATAGCTCAGTCCGTAGCCGAAGGGGTATAGCGGTTCTCCTTTGAAATAACGATATGTGCGGTTGGTCATACGGTAGTCAAGGAAATCTGGCAGGTCGTTGACACTCTTATAGAAAGTCAGGGGAAGTTTCCCGCTGGGGTTGTATTGGCCTGTCAGAATCTCTGCCATCGCCTCACCGCCGCGCTCACCACCGTACCAACCTTGGATGATGGCATCGCAGATGTCTTGTTCGGGGACCATGGCGACGGCACCCCCGGAGCAGTTGATGAACACGATTTTTTTGCCTGCCTCATGAAGTGCCTTCATCAGTTGACGTTGTACGGCAGGCAACTCTATATCTGTGCGGTCACCACCCTTAAAGCCTGGGTCGCTGACTTTCATTTCCTCACCTTCTACTCGTGGAGAGATGCCACCGACGAAAATGACTGTTTCTGCATCTCCGATTTCCACAAGAATCTGCTGAGGCGTTGGTGCGTTCTTCTTACAGACATCAAACTGCATGGCCGCCATGCCGTTGCTTTGCACATAGTCAATCTGTATGCGATAATGCTTACCAGCTTTGACTTCCATGTCATAATTCGCCTCTTGAATACGGTTACGGGCTTTCCAGATATCGATAATGGTGTCTCCGTTGACCAGAACACGCACCATGTCGTCAGCACCGACACGGAATGTCAGCCGTTCGTCTTCAGTAGGAATCAGCGTACCGTCATAGCGGGCAGAGAAATCCTCTAGGTTCACACCTGGGGCAAATACGGTATTTCCACCATTGCTCAGGTTGATGGGATTGGTGATAGTGACTGTAGTCACAGGTTCTCCCTTCATCTCCTTATTGTTCCAGTAGATAGCCTGCATACCTTGGTTGCCTAAGGGAGCACGAATCTTGTCAAAACGACTTTCAAAGACCTCATTGCGGGTCAGTCCGCACCCTTGGATGTATCGAATGTCGCCCAATTGTTGGCGCAGTCCCTGTAGAATCGTAATGGTCTGGGTCGCGAATCCACTGTAGTTTCCCCACATCATGATGCTGTCATTGGCATTCGGTCCCATCACCACCGTTTTACTATGCTGCGACCCCGTCGCAGCTAAAGGCAGCACCCCATTGTTCTTCAGCAACACCGTACCCTCCCGTGCTATCTGCAAGGCAAGCTGTTTATGTTTCTTGCTGGCAATGACACTGCTTGGTATCTTGGTCCATTCCACCAGCTCATCGGCATCGAAGTCTCCTAGTTCAAAACGGGCCATGAGCAGGCGTTTCAGACTGATATCCATTTGTTGCTCCGAAATGTCACCGCGTTTGACTGCAGCAGGCAGGTTCTTATAGACTGAACCACACTCCAAGTCGGTGCCGCTCAGAACAGCCTTGGAGGCTGCAGCCTCGTTATCCTTCGATACATGATGCCACTGGGGCAGGAAGTCGCGAATGGCACCGCAGTCGCTGGTAATCAGTCCTTTGAATCCCCATTCATCGCGAAGGATATGCCGTTCATAACGGGCATTACCGCAACAGGGATCACCGTCGATACGCTGATAGGCACACATCACCTCGGCGACATTACCTTTCTGTACCAAAGCCTTGAAGGCAGGCAGATAGGTTTCCCATAAGTCACGCTCTGGCAGTTGTTGGATGTCAAATACGTGGCGGTTCCATTCCGGTCCGCTATGTACGGCAAAGTGCTTGGCGCAGGCAAGGAGTTTCTTGTATTTTCCATTCTGCCCATTAATCCCATTATATCCCTGTCCTTGCAGACCGTTCACCACAGCGAGTCCCATGCGTTCTGTCAGATAGGGGTCTTCACCATAGGTCTCCTGTCCACGTCCCCAGCGGGGATCGCGGAAGATGTTGATATTGGGAGTCCAGAACGATAAGCCCTGATAGCGCAATACTTTTCCGCTTTTCTTGGCCTCTTGGTTCTTGGCACGGGCCTCGTCGCTGACGGCGGTGAAAACCTGGTAGAGTAGGGCATCATCCCATGAGGCAGCCATCATGGTAGTGATGGGGAATACTGTTACGAAGCCATTCCTGCCAATACCGTGCAGGGCCTCGTTCCACCATTGGAATGCAGGTATGCCCAGTCGTTCAATGGCAGGCGATACATCCATCATCAGTTTTGCTTTCTCCTCAAGAGTCAGCCGACCGATGAGGTCCTCTGCCCGCTTTTCCGCACTCAGTTGTGGATTCTGATAGGGTAGCATCTGCGCACTGACATTCAGTGTGAAGGCAGTTAATAGGAATAGGATAATTTTTTTCATATTTGTTCTTTTTATTAATAGGCAAGTACATTCCAAAGCTCACGGATATGAGCCTCGGGGTTCCATTTCTGATGGAAGGTCCATAGAGCGGTGATTCCATGAAAGGCAGGTTGACCCTCTGCCTCGTCAAGGTTGTTCTTCAACCAACCACTGTCACCGCCTTCCCGGGTACAGGCATAATAATAGACCCGTTTTCCCCAAGGACAGGGGTCAAGCACCTTGTCAGTATACGCATAGTGGATATCCTCATCGAGGATGTTCTTGGTCAACTGGCAGTGGATGAGATAGAACTGTGAGTCGTGGTGCCAGCGTCCTAAAGTTGTCGGTGACTTGGCATCAAACTTAGAGTCGAGGATGACGAGTTTTTTTGACTTGTCACCCCGTCCGTCGTGCCAAATGATGGCATGGCCGTCTCCCATAAAATGGCAACGGGTGGCATAGCACCATCCACGGGGACAGAGGAAATCCACTCCACTGCAGGTGATGTCTAAATCCGCATGGTAATACATGCCATTTCCATCTGGAGCCCATAGTGACAAAGCATCGTTCCCGTCGGATTGGATGTTACTGTTGATGACAATGGTATTTGTGGCGCGTCCATAGACCGCAAACTGGTGTGCGGTGGTTGGCTCTACCGTCGTACCATAATTGTTATAGATCGTCAGTCCGCTGATGATACAATTGTCAGCTCCTTCCAATAGTTCAACAACTCCGTGTTTCACAGGCTTGCCCTGATATTCAGTCATGACGGGTTTCTTACTTAGTTCTGCCATTTGGATGATGGTACTGTCACGTTGTTCACCAACCAGTACGATATTCGGACGGTCAATCACCACTTTCTGGTTATAGATACCTTTCTTGATGAATATCTTAAAGGGTTTATCTGAATGTTCTGGTGCTTTTTCGATAGCTGCTTGAATCTGTTGTCCTGGCTCTACCACCGCATCAAAGTCAGCGAGGTTGATACGTGGACGACGATACATATCTATGGTGCCGTTCTCATTGGCTCCCTTGGTCATCAGACTGATAGGAACCTGATGTTGTGGGTCATATTTGGCAGCCCATTTCTCATAGGTAGGATACAGGGAACCAATACGGTCAATGAACCAGGCATAGCCATTGCGCCGTTCATGACCAATCTGCTCCAGTCGGCGACGGGGGATTCCGTCACGGTCACATACAAATGGCTCGTTGTATTCCAGGTCATAATAACGTGCCCAGATGGGGGCTGCCGTAGCATCTTGTTCCAGCCAGGTGTCACTGTCCGCACCTCTCCATTCTCCTCTCCGACGGATGCGTAGTCCTGTCAGCTTATACTTGTCAAACCACCGCATACCGGCATGTATGGCATTCTTGACACGCTGGTCGGGATTCGGCAGTCTCATCAGTAGTTGGAGAATACTGGCACTTTCTGATGAACAGTAGGATGGCAGTTCGAAAGCTCTTGCCGGGGCAGGTAGATAGGTATCCTTGTCATGTTGCTGACACCAGACGGTCAGTTCTCCGTCTGTGACGATCTGGGTGGCAAGGATACATTCTATACCTTTGTCGAAAGCACGCTGCATCCGTTTCCGTTGCTGTTTGTCTGTCAGTTCTCCGTCATAGGGTTTTCGTTGCTCAGCCACATCTTTCAGCATATTCAGGGTATTGACCATCGCATCGTCATTATAGGTAATGTGAATCTGATACCCTTGTGGGTCAGGCCAGAACTGGGGCCATCCACCGTTTTCATATTGTCCGCTGAGCAGATAGTCAATGCCTTTTCGGAAGGCATCTCGGTAACGGTTGTCTTTTGTGGCTTGATAGAGTCGGGCAAGGTATGTCAACTGAAGATTGGTAGCTCCGTTGTCGGTGGTGGAATCATCTTTGCGCTGTTTGTCCTTGAGGACAGCGGCTTTCTCATCCTCGCTCATTGGACTACTCATGTCGATGTTCTTAGGCCATCCGCCGGTAACACGTTGATAGAGTAGTACCTGATCTCCGATTCTTCGTGCCTCATCGGTCTGGAAGAACTCCGGTCTCGTCTCTCTCAGTCCTTGACGACGCTGGGAAAGACTGTTGCTGATAATGATGTCATTCAGATAGACTTCCAGGAACGTATATCCGTTAGGGGCAATCTTATTCCTGTCTTGTGCATCCTTGGGGTTCAGTCCGTGTTGCTGTTCCCATTCGTCGGGCATACCGTCTCCGTCAGAATCCAGGGGAGCTTTTGTGCTTCTCAGAGTGGGCCAGGGATTATGGGCATCCACGTCATATTGGTTGTTGATGATACCTGGCTGGCAGTCCTTTCCAGTATAGGTGGCCTTCCCCTCCATCACATCCCGGATGATGACACGGTCCAATGCATCTCGGTGAAGGGATGCACCAGCGTATCTCAGTACCAGTCTGTAGGCTTCTTCAGCAGTCTGGGTCGTCACAGGCTCTACAGGCATGGGCTCGCTCAGACGGATGGTGTCTTTGGTCATTTCCGTATAGGTCCCGTCATTGGCAGCAGGGTCTATCTGGTTGTAGATGCCATAGGTCCAGTTGTCCTTGGTAACTTCAGGATATTTCGTGTTCACATTGCCGCTGACGTAGTATTTCCCCCAGACGTGCCACATCTTATCCCACACATTCGGACGCTTACTATCATGATGGGTATATTGGGAGGTCCGGATATTGGGGGCTGTAATACGCATACCTCTCAGGTCGGTGGGCGTACCGGGTCCTGGCTTGTAATAGTTATTGATGATATTCACCGTCATCGCCTCACCGCCATAGCAGCCGTTAGCTGTCCAGTTATAGATGACGTTGTTACGGAAGTCCATTCGTTCATCGGTTTGTGTGAATGGGCTGGGGCCAAGTCTGGGTGTTCGGGAAGTATGATGAGCTATCAAATTGTGATGATAGGAGGCACCGCTTCCTCCCCAGTTGCCCCCATAGCCGTGTGCGCCTTTCTTGTGTCCAGCGTTGTTGAGACTTTGTGCTACGATGCACCATTGTACGGTGAAGTTGCGGTTACCATATACCGACAGGCATTCATCAATCGACCAGCTGATGGAGCAATGGTCTACGATGATGTTGTCCATATTACTACCGCCCAAGCCGTCACCTTCGTGGTTCGCCACCTCACGGTTGCCTAAACGGAAACGCAGGTAACGGATGATATTGTTCGGCCCCACCATCACAGGATAGTCGGCAATACAGATACCGTCGCCAGGAGCTGTCTGTCCTGCAATGGTGGTGTTCTCAGTAAATCGTAGGGGTGATTTCAGGAAAATGGTTCCTGATACGTCGAAAACGATGGTTTTAGGTCCTGGTTGCTCGTTAGCCCAGCGTAACGTCCCTTCCTGCATACCATCCTCCAGGGTGGTGACATGATAAACAGCACCGCCTCTTCCACCAGTGGCATAACGTCCGAAACCCTCGGCACCAGGGAAGGCAATCAACTTCTCTTGTGCCATTGTCGTAACACTGCACAGCATCGTTATCGCAAAGAGGAAATTGCGTAAAAATCGCTTCATATTTTTTAATTAAGTAGTTTGTTTTTAATATCTTTGCAAAGATACGAATAAGTAAGCAAATAACCAAATATTCACCTAAAAAGCAATGGATAAAAACCAATAACCCTGCCTTATCGTCGAATAAGGCAGGGTTATTGCGAAATAAGGGTGGGTTATTGAAGAATAAGGCAGGGTTATTCTTCCGTTTTATTTCTTTTTGTTTTCCTTTTTTCTGCCTTACGCTCTTTTTGGCGTACTTTGAAGTCGTTGTAGAACTTCTGTGCACCAGGGTATCCCGTATCTATTGCCTTGTGGTATGCCCAGTTGGCATCATCGTAGCTACCTAACTTCTCAAATGATACCGCCATGAAGAAGTAGAGGTCTGGGGTGTGATAGCGCTTCTGCAGGGCGCTGTCGCCATAAGTGACGGTGTTCAGCGCATTACCTTCCTCGTAGGCATCATATGCCAGTCGGCATAGCCGCTTAAATTCGTTGACACGGGCTAATGAATCTTCCGGTGTCTCTTTGCTGATAGCCACATCATCCACATTGCGAGCCCTTGACCAATAGTAGCCCCCACCATCGAAATGCGGTTCTGAAGCGACACCGCCGTATTTGGCGTTTTCTTCTTGTGAACGCAGTCCTTTATGGTAGTGCGACTCCTGAGCATAGGCAATTCCTGTGCCGATAAGGAGTAGGGTAGTTAAAATCAGTTTCTTCATTGTGTTTTTATTGGAAAAGCAAGGGCGAACCATTACGGTCCGCCCTTGGCGTTATCAAGAGATGAAAGGATTAGTCCTCGTCATTAACAGGGAAGACGACATCTGCCAAAACAACTTCACCACGGAAGACATAGGTATCCAGTACGGTCTCCATGTTGTTCTTAGAAAGCGTCATGGTTACGTCAAAGTTCTTTGCCCTAGCTTTCATGGCAACAGGTACCATGACTTTCTGTACGATGTCATTATCAGCAGCGGGAATAGCCTTTACTTTGTTGAAGTTGTTGCGGGCATATTCCTCAGTGACATACATGGGATGCTCGATGAAGTTGATCTCACGTGCACCAGCAGCATAGTCATCGGGGAAGATTTGCTCGGCAAAGGTTGAATTGTAGAAGGCAATTTCCTCTTCAGTCAGACTTCCAGGATTCAGCTCAAAGGAAATCCAGTAGTCCTGCTTTTCACCCTGTGTGTGATCAGCAAAGGGATCGCCAGTGATGTCGTTGTCTCTGTTGCAGCTAACAAACACAGTGCTCATGGCTGCAAGAGTCAGCAACACGGTTAAAAACTTAAATATCTTCATAATCTTTCAATTATTAATTATCCGTTATTAATTACTACTTGCCGTTACGGAGCATTGGAGCACCGGCACCACTCTTGTAGATGTCAGAGTTCAGTACGTCTGATGTCTGCTTGTAGTATAGTCCATCGATACCATGATCGGTATGGTGGTCAGTACCCTTAGGCGTTTCACCGACGAAGTGCTGTGGGTTCGGGAACTCCATCAGGTCGGTAGCCTTTAAGTTCTTTTCTACATGTACTTTGAGCTCTGCGGCACCAGCAGGATAGTATTCAGCCTCCCATGTCTTCACCCACTTACCAGGTGCATTTGACGTAGCCTCGAATGCATTACTCTGGAATGGTGAATCTTTCTTAGTATCATTCATGACCTCATGATCGTCGGTGGTCCAGTTGTTGTAGATATCGAAGGTTACCTTGCCGGAACCGTCACCACCCTGTACGTAACGGGTATCCCAACCGCCAGAACCCATGTTACGGTTCTTGTCGGCCTCGTCCTTGGTATTGATAATCACGTTATCATGGAAGGCAAGATAAGAGCCGCCAGGATTGTAACGGGTGTTCAGAATCACCTGGTTGCTACGTGTGCCGAAGTTCACGAAGGTGTTGTGGTGAACGTTGATGTTCCAACGTACGGTCTCTTCCCACATGAGGTTACGGTTCTGGTCAGTAATCAGGGCGCCCTTCGGGCTGTCGTAGAAGACACAACCGCTGACTTCAACGTCCTGCAGGATGTTCGACTTCTTCTTACCGTTATGGTCAGCAAAGATGTACTGATAACCGCTACCGTTCTGAGCATAGTAGCCGCAGTTGTAGGTCTCACAGTCAATCATACGGATGTGTTGGATATAGAAGTCGTTAGAGCCCTGGATACGGAAGAATCCGCGGATCAGACCCTGGAACGAGCAACGGCGCCACTCCAGTGTGGTCACGTTGATACCCATACCGTTAGAGTACATATTCATGAAGTAGTTACCGCAAGCACCAGCCTTACCCTCTTGGGCGGTACCGTAGTTACCTGCGCGAGGCACGTCAATGTCGAGGTCCATGAAGCGGACAGAGTCTATATCGAGTGTGATAGAACCGTTCTCACCGGCAACTGGCTGACGACCCAGCATGAAGTTACAGCTGTTGACGGAGTTACCAGTCTGTGTCATACCGCTCAGGTAGAACTTAGCGCGTCCCTTACCGGCAGCGATGTCCTCAGGATTGGTCTGGATGGTGAAGCCCTTATATACTTGAACATTCGAGCTGATGAAATAGGTCTTGCCGCCTTCCAGATAGAATACCTGGTTCTCAGCGGATGTGCTACTTGCGCAGTAATCGTCCAGTACCTTGTCAATCTTACATGCCTGATACTGTGAGATGTCGTAGATGTTCCAGGTAGCGGGATCGGTACCCAAGGTATCGTTCTGCCATACCACATGCTTGATGAGCATAGGAGGTGCGGGATCTCCCTTGGTACGCTTCATCGTGGTGTTATACACAGCGTCGATAGCGAGAGGAATTGAGTTATCCCAAACATCGATGTTGAAGCAAGAGTTCTCAGAGAGACCCTCTACCTCAATGACGGCAATGCCGTTCTCATCCCATGCAGACTCAGGAATATCGTAGTGCTGGAAAGCAGCAGGTACTGTTGCATTGGGCGTACCGGCATTGGGAACGATGGTCAGGTAGTCCACTTTCAGAATGTTCTGGTCTGCATCCAGGAAGTTCCAGTGCTCACGGAAGGTTTCTTTTTCCGTGTCACTATACTTGGAGATGTTACGATTCAAGGTAATCTTCATAGAAGTCTTGGTGATGTCAGAAACCTGAATCACGAAAGGTACCCATGTACGACCGTCGGTCTCCAACTGGAAGTAGTCAGCCCACTCACGCAGTGTACCGCGACCATACCACTGAGAGTTTTTCGGGTCGTTCTTCCAGTCGGCATCGGAGCTGTTCAGCACGTCATAGACATTGGCCTCTCCGCGCCAGAGCTGATAGCCGGCCTTGTCAAATGAGTGCAGAGCACGGATACAGAAACGGTAGCTGCTCTGGTATTGCAGATTCTCAATAATAACATTATATCTGGAAGGATCAGCAATGACGATATGACCTTCGAGGTGTTTTCCGTTCTCATTGTTCGTCGTCTCTTCCCAAGCGCCCTCACCGTCGGCAACATAGGCATGAGGATAGGTCCACATGATCTCGTAGCCTACGGCATCGTTGATGGTATACCAATACAGGGTGGCAGTATTATGGTTTATAATGACACTGTTGTACGGGTCATTAGAACCCTTGCCGGTATTGTCATCTTTACGGAACATCGGACGTGACAGACGGTCTATCACCTCGTCTCCATGATACCCCTTATCAACCTCATCCTTACAAGAATAGAAGGACATTGCTGAAAGCAGGGCCATTGACAATAATAATATCTTTTTCATATTCTTCTTTCTTAACTTTTAACTCTTAACTCTTAAACTCGTCTTAGTATCCATAGTAGTTCTTATATGCACCGTTTGAACGGGCAATAGCCTCTTCTGGAATAGGTAAGATGTAGCGTACGGCAGGCAGGTTTACAAAGTTGCTCTCAATATTATCGGTATTGATAATTATCTTCTGTGTGCTACCGTTCCTGACAATCACGAAGTCGTCCATTTCATTGGTACGGATGTAACCGTAGAGAGAGAAACGGATTTGGTTCCTGATATTGCCATCAGTACCCCAAGCGAGAGAATTCTCTGTCCAGGCGACTTTATCGCTTTGGCTTGACAGACCCGTGATGGTACGAGCAGCAACAGGCTCATAATCAAGTCCTAAGTCAGAGAGATACTTGGCAGGTGCCGTAGATGTCGGACTTGCAATGTTCTTATAAGGGTTGGCCACATAGAACATATACACACCTCTGTTCGGGAAGTTAGGATCGACATAGTTCTTGACGTAGATGGAATACACATCAGTAACGAAGTTCTCGTTGTAATCTACACCGTCATACTCGCTGATCATATCCATATAGCTGGAAGAACCGCTCTGGCTTTCTGCAATTGCCCAATAGGAGAGGAAGGTCATGAGCACCTTCTCACCGTACTTGTTGTTACGGACCAAATCCTTCCAACGCATATTCTCACCGGCAAACTCCCACTTACGCTCGTCGAGTACGAGGTTGAGGAAGTCTTCCTTGGAAGCGGCAGCATCTACATATGCTTCCACGTTTGTGGCAACATCTTCAGCAAATGCACGGCGACGGACAGTCTTCACAGCCTCTCTTGCCTCATCTGTAGGACCGTTGTTGATCTCGTTGTCTGCCTCGGCAAACATCAGCAGTACGTCAGCATAGCGGATGTAAGCGAAGTTGATACCGGTAGCACCCGTGGTCGTCTTACCCAGACCGTTGGTGTTCCACAGCTTCGACCACTTGTTGTTATTGATGGTATAGTCGGTTGCACGTACAGTGGGCAGACCCTGATTGGAGTAGTACCAAAGACCGTTGACGAAGTCACGGCGCTGGTCTTTCTCATTAAATTGGTAACGATAGAAGGCTGATGTACGTACACCACCGTCGGCTTTACCCCAAGCGGAATTGCTGTAGTCGGTAGCATCACCGACATCCACACCGTTGGTGGGTCCCTGTGCATAGCCCCAGTTGCCGTTTGTCTCCTTGGCAAACGGAATCTCGAAGATGGGATCGTCACCTGAAGTGACTATGAAGTTACACTCGTCTACGAAGACGTCACGGAAACTCTTGTTCAGAGAGTGACCACCGGCATCGATAATCTTCTTGGTGTACTCACGTGCAATCTGATAGTACGCCTTGTAGTTGGAAGGACGAGTCATGCTATAGTCCGTGGTATTACCCTCGGGATGGTTCAGCGAGTAACCGCCGGCCTGGAGTGCCAGACGGGCAATCATCGCATAGGCAGCCTCCTTGGTGATACGCTCGGGGGCAGCAACCTTATTATCCTGATCGGAGTACATATACTCAGCAGCATAAACCAGGTCAGCAATCAGTGCATCGCTGATATCCTGGCGGGCAGTGATAGCAGGGTTCAAGTTATCTGTTTCATAGGTAGCCTCCAAGGTGAAGGGAACATCACCCCAGTAGCTGAGCAACTCATGGTAGAACATGGCACGCATCACCTTGGCCTCACCCATCATCTGGGTTAAGTCTGTCACCTTGGGAACCTGAACCGTCTGGATGCTGCCATCGGCAGACTCCACGGCTCCATCCTCGGTTTCCTCTGCGTAAATGCTACTGTTCTTCAGATTGTAGATGAACTCGTTGGCAGTCTCGACTGCGGAGTAGAGGTTGTTCCAAAGTGACTCCACGTTATTGGCATCCGAGCGGACATCGAAACGGCGGGGCTGGTTGCCACTTGCTGCTTCGTTACCGTTGGCATAGAAGTCAACGTCGCTGTTCAATTGGAAAGTACTGTAAAGGTTGTTACCAAACAGACCGTCGGAGCAAACCTTGGCATAGACGCCATACAGTGCTGTGCGTGTCTCACCCTCGGAGCCGTACACCAGGTCGGTGGTTGCTGCGTTGGTGGCTGGGTCAACATTCAGATAGTCGTTGCACGATGTCAACGCCAGCATAGCCAGTCCACTGATAAATATCTTGTTAAGTTTCATATTCTTTTATTCTTTTAGTTATCAATTAGAATGTTACGTTGACACCGAAAGAGAAGGTGCGGGCACGCGGATAGCGGTTGTAGTCCATAGAAGGAGTCAGACCGGACTGTACGTCTACCTCAGGATCGTAACCGGAATACTTGGTCAGGATGAAGAGGTTGGATACAGAAACGTATGCGCGTACCTTATTTAAGTAAATCTTGCTAGTAATGCTCTTCGGCAGGGTATAGCCGATGGTTACGTCAGAGCAGCGGATGAATGAACCGTCCTCCACGAAAGCATCGAGCATGATGTTGGTCACCACGTCGGCGGGGTTCCACATACGTGCATTGGCATTCATGGTCTTATACAGCTCAGGCATACCGTCCAAGTTGGTGTTCTTATAGAGAGACTCACCGGTGATGTTATGACCGCTCAGGTCTACGAAACCGTCAGGAGCGGCATAGCGCCAGCGTCCCTCGCCATATTTGGCATAGGCATTCCACCAGGTATACTGGTTGCTGGACTGGCTTGACAAAGCATAGGCAGTAGCATTGTAAACATCGAAGTCGAGCATATAGGTGAAGTTAGCTACGAAGTCGAAGTCCTTCCACTGGCCGCTGATGCCGAAACCGCCTTGCCACTTCGGAGTGGTACGACCGATAACGGTCTTATCGTTGATGTCAATCTGTCCGTCACCGTTCAGGTCCTTAATTTTCAGCTTACCAGGCATGGTAGAGTAACCCGAGTGTGAGTTGGCGAGTACGCCAGCACCAGAGTTGCCCTCATAGCCGTCGGTGATGGTACCGCCAATGAGAATGCCATTGATGGTTCCCTTACCCCTTGGGGTTGCAGTATAGCTTTGTGTAGATGGGTAGGTGAACTCATCCCAAGTGTAGAGTCCGTCATAGACGTAACCGTACATCAGACCGAGTTCTCCACCGACCTCCAGCAGGTAGTCGTTCTGGTCAGAAGACTTCCATGCACCGGCGTAGTTGTAGATGCGGGTGTCGGTAGCATTCAACTCTTTGACGGTCATCTTGTTGTGACCGAGGGTGAAGTTGCCGCTCAATACATAGTCCTTACCACGGAGGATATCACCGTTGATGGTCAACTCCCAACCGTTGTTCTGCACCCTACCGATGTTCTGCATCTGACGGGTATAACCGGCAACACCGGGGATGGGCGACTGATAGAGCAAGTCACGTGTGGTGTTCCAGTAGAACTCCGGCGTGATGGTCAGACGACCGCCGAAGAGGGAGATGTCCAGTGCCAAGTTACGGGTGATGGTGGTCTCCCACTTGATGTCCTTGTTAGGATAGCTGCTGGGAAGACCATAATAAAGCTCACCGTTGGAAGTGGTGGTAGAAGCGAACTCAGGACCACCGGAATTGTTGGTGGTATAGAGGAAACGCCAAAGGTCGTCGGCGATATTGTTGTTACCGGCAAGACCGAAGGCTGCGCGGAGCTTCAACTGGTCAATCCATTTCACGTCCCTCAAGAACTTCTCCTGACTGATGACCCATGCACCAGAAACAGAGGGGAAGTAACCCCACTGGTTACCGGAAGCGAACTTCGAGCTACCATCAGCACGGAACGTAGCAGACAGCAGGTAGCGGTGATCCCAGTTATAAGAAACCTGGCCGAAGAAAGAGGCGGTACGGTTAGGTGTAGACTTCAGGGTGTAGGTACCCTGAGCATAAGGCTGACCGAGTGCCATGTTGTTGATGGCGGTCTCAGCGTCGATACCCTTGTCAAAGAGGTGAGCGGTCTGCTTGTTCTCTTTGTACTGGGTGTGGTAGATTTCCTGACCGAGTAGGAAAGAGAAGTTGTGCTTCTCCTTCAGCGTCATATCGTAGCTGGCGGTGTTGGTCCAGGTGTAGGACTCCACAGTACGCTTGGTCAGCTCTGCTACTGGTCTCTGCTGGTGAACAGCACTCTGGCCTGTAGAGGTCAGCCAACCATAGTAACGCTCAGTATCACGGAAAGAGATGGTGTAGTTACCTTCCGAACGCAGGCGCAGTCCCTTGATGGGAGTCCACTGCAGGGCGAACTGGTTGGCGAAGGTGTAACCGTGTCTCTTCTGGGTGTTGGTAGCGATGTCGCTGACCGGGTTGGTCAGGTTGAAACGCTCGGCATCAGCAGCGGTATCCATGATACCGTAGCTACCCCATGAACGCAGACCGGCTGTAGGCTGGTAGCGCAGTACGCGATCGACCAGACCGCCTGAACCCACGTTAGCACCACCTGCACCCTCGTCACGACGGTAGGTCAGTTTGGGGTTGTAGGTAAATTCCAGGTTCTTGGTAATCTTGGTGTTTAACTTGAGGTTGACGTTGGTACGGCGTACGCCTGACCCCATAATGATACCCTTATCCTCTGACTGAGTCAGAGAGAGGTTGAAACGGGTAGACTCGTTACCACCACCGACGGTGACGTTGGCCATGTAGCTCCAAGGATGGTTACCCAGGATTTCATCCTGCCAGTCGTTGGTCTCACGGCTGTAGTAGATGTTGTTGTCCTTCGGGTTACCGAAGTCGTTACGGAAAGCTTTCTGCCAACCGTCACGGGCACCACCACCGTTACTGGATGCACGGTCGTACATCAAGTCAACAAACTGACCAGTGTTCATCAAGTCCATCGAGCGAGTCAGTGAAGATACGCTGAGACGACCGTTGAAAGTCACCTGAATCTTACCTTCCTTAGCACTCTTGGTTGTTACGATGACAACACCGTTACCACCCTTCGCACCGTAGATGGCGGTCAGAGAGGCATCCTTCAATACGTCGATAGAGGCAATGTCCGAGGGAGGAATATCATTGATATTCGGAACCTGGAAACCGTCGACGATATACAACGGCTCACTGCTCTGTGTTACTGACGTTGCACCACGAACGCGGATGTTGATGTCAGCACCCGGCTGACCGTCAGTGGTCGTTACCTGCACACCGGCAATCTTACCCGTCAGGGCTTCGGCAGCTGATGATACAGGTACTACAGCAAGTTTGGCACCGCTGACAGATCCTACAGATCCGGTCAGGTCCTTACGAGCCTTGCTGGTGTAACCAACTACGACGACCTCCTCCAGAGAGGCGTTGTCGTCCTGCAAAGTGATGTTCAGTCCCTCGCCTGCAGCTACTTCCTGTGTCACCATACCGATGTATGAGATGACGATGGTCTTTGACTTCTGTGTCTTCAAGGTGAAGTTACCGTCAAAGTCGGTTACTGCGGCATTCTTGGGATTGCCCTTTTCCACTACGGTAGCGCCGATGACAGGCTCTCCGTTAGAGTCCAGTACCGTACCCTTGGCCGTGGTCTGCGCTTGCAGATTTCCAGCAGTAAAGAGTAGGCACATCAGGAGCACCGTTCGAAAAATACTCTTAAATTTAACAGACATAAAATTAGTAGTTTTAGAAATTAATAAAAATATTTTTATGATTCTAGCTGCAAAAGTATAAATAAAATTTAAAATACGCAAACATTCTATGCCTTTTTTCTCGCAAACGTTTACGTTCTTTAGCATTTTAACAGTTAAGGGGCGGAATTGCTTGTTGGCAACCCCGCCCCTTATGTTAATATTTGATGGTAAATATTACTTAATGACAACCTTTTTGCCGTTGATGATATAGACGCCCTTGGTAGCGTTCGTCACCCGACGGCCCTGCAGGTCATAGATGGTATTGTCGTTAATGACACCTTTCTTCACGTTCTGGATACCTGTTGTACCTTGGATATAACGGATGGCGGCCAAGCGCCACTTGGTGCTAGTAATCTTAAACTGGTATGTCTTGTTGGCTTCTAACGTATAAACTAAACCATCCCAAACTTTGATAGTTGTTGCAGGTTTGCTTCCACTGGCAATCTCTGCATTGGTAGTAAGCACTTTGCCTGTCAAACCGTTCTCCCCTTCCGTCATATAGACAGTTTTAGTATTATTAATATCGCCACCAAGGAAAATGGTCAATGTTCCTGCCTGTGTAGTTTGGATATTAATGGGAGCTCCATTGTTGTTCTCACTATATGTATAGTATCCTGAAAGGTCTACGCCATCTGTGGTCGTAGCACTAGAACCGCTACCGCCAGACTTCCAGTCTGTAACGCTGGGGTCGAAGGAAACGGTGATACCACCTACCTCGGTAATGCTGCCTCCAATATGGGCATCATTCTTCACGATAACATATACAGTTTCTGCTCTTGTCCCTGTTGGGATGGTAGAAAGGATATAGTCTGCATCGTTGCCCAACTTGGCACCGGCACCTTCCGTACCAGTCAGTGTGGTAGGAACATCGGCATTGGCAATCTTCGCATACGAGTAGGGTACAGTTACTTCAGATCCGATAGATGTTGCGGAGAAACTATTGTCACGTACCGTGATGTTACGACCGCTTCCACTGCCTGTTAGCGGCTTGTTTACACCTGCTGCAGCATAGTTGTTCTCCACCAGCGCCTTGCAGTTATCGTTGATGGCCATGCACTCACTGTTGCCCGGACAGTTATGGTAGTTATTCACGAGGTGCACATAGCAGTCGCCGCATTGTGGAAGACGACGCATACAACCCTCGCCCCAAATGTTGCTGGCAAAGGTGAGGTGGAGCGTCATCTCGCCGTTGGCCCATCCGCAACCGCAAGTGTAGGCGTGAGAATAGCTTCGGTCTGTATAGTAGAAGTAGTTGTAGGTATAGGTAGCCCAGTCGCAGCGCTTGCTGTCGAGTGCACCGTCCTGAGAGTCCTGGAATGTGCAGTGGTCAATCCATACGTGGGTACCCATATTGGTGATGAGGTCGGAACCGTCGATATCCACAGCACCCGGACCAATCAGCGAGAGGTTGCGGATGATGATGTTCTCACTGCCACTCTCGATACTGAAGATACCAGACTTGTTGGGAAGGGAATAGGCACCTGTCTTCTGATATTGCAGTTCCTCCACGGCTTGCATGGTATAGTAGGCACGTTCGTCTACTGACTCGAAAGTCTTACCATCGTGCAAGGTAACATTATGAAGTTGCTCTGTACTGCTATATTGATCCAGATTCTTGCTTTTCAGGTAGGCAATGTCGTCAGGGGTCAGATAGAACTTCGTGCGCAGACGAGCATTGTTGATACCGATAATCGTCTTGTTCTTTGCCGAAACCTTGATGTATTCATTCAGGATAAATTCACCGTTGGAACCGTCAAGAATGATGATGTCGTTCTGGGCAATGGCCTGCTTGATCTGTGCATCGTCATCCTGCCCGCTGCCCAAAGCCGTCAGCGTTTTTTTTGTAGCATCCGTAAAGCAGCCACCGCTAAGGGTGTATGCCGTTCCTGCCTCGTCGGAGCACACTGCCCAGCCCCAAGGAGCCACATTGTTTGTCGTCTCAGCTGCCATAGCTGGCAGAAGGGGCATGATACTTAATAATGTTAGTAATAGTTTCTTCATACTGATTATGTTTTAGTAATTTCTGTTTGTTCTGCAAAGGTACGAACAATATTTGAAACTTCCAAAAATTGGGATAAAAAACAACGGGCAAGCCTCGAATGCTTGCCCGTTGAGTGATAGTACTTATAGTGAATTACTTCACGATACGCTTAGTCACTTGCTTGCTGCCGTCAGCCATGGTCTTCACCTCGATGATGATACCGCGGTGCAGCATGGTGACGCGCTGACCCTGCAGGTTGAAGTATTCTGTCTTCACAGCCTCCTCGGTAGTATCGACCTTCTGGATGCCGGTAGCATCGCTTGCGACAACAGCCTTGCTCAGACCACCCATCTCATTGGCGGCACGTACGGAGTAGACAGAGGCAGTTGCTGCGCGACTTCCTGCTGCACTAGCAGGCAAGGTGCTCAGGTCGAAGGTCGTATCATCGGTGAATGCGATGGCATCACCGTCCTTGCAGATAACATACAACAGTGAGTAATTGTTGCCATCCCATGTGAGGACGGTACCATCCAGCTTCACGTTGGTCACCTCAGGAGCCGGCTCAGTGAGCAGCGTAGGCTGCCAGTCACCGAACATCTTAGACATATCGCTAAATTCTGCAGCTTCCTCGGCAGTCAGTATCGGGTTATTGGCATGACCCTCACCGAAGGTGGTCTTACGACCGCTCAGGTCGATGACACTACCAGTAGAAGTCGTAGAGTTGTACTCTGCGAAGCGCTTAGGCCAACCGGTACCCATCTCGCTCCAACCAATAGCAGAAGGAACCACGTTCATCTTGGTGTCGATGAATACGGCAATAGGTGTGCCGTTACCCCAAGGACGACCGAGCGTGTAGTTGCCGTCACACTCATCAGACTCGCCGTTGATGACACAATCCTTGAATACCCAACCGATATTGGCAGGCTTAGAAGGAACTGCGAGATAACCGCCAGTGCCTGTCATTATCAGCTCAACTTCCTGGAAGAAAGCATCGCCCTTGCCACAGAGATAGTCTGTACGTCCACGTACGATACCGCCATCGAAGAAGTAGAGACCGTTGTCGTTGTTACTTGTCCAGGTATCTTGATAACCGAACAGTTTCACATTCTTATAAATAGTCTTCGTACTCATGTCCTGAATAGCGAGGTTACGTCCGAGGGCATCATTGATACCGCTCTTAATCGTCAGATCCTGGAAATAGGTTCCCGATGCAGTTTTGGCAATCTGGAATACATCACTGTTACCAATTTCCTCGTACTTATGAGCTTTGCCATATTTTCCTACGAACAACATATCGTCATCGTTGGTGATGTCCTGAGTGATGATAGTGGCATCACGGTCCTCACCGATGAATGAGATGTTAGAGGCGGTGATGTAAGTGATAGGATCGGGCAGGTCACCTTCCCAGTATATCACGCCGCCATCTTTGTGTACATAGTGCTTGTTGGCACCAGTAGGCAGTTTGTAAGTACCCTTCTTGATAAAGATGCGATAGCGTGTACTCTTGTCTGCACGGTCGTTGGCAGCCTTGATGGCTGCAGCCAGTTCCTCAACCGTAGCAACCATGGCATCATACGGTGCCTTGGTCACGGTCGGACGCTCCATCGTGGTGAACTTGATAGTGATAGCGTCAGCGAGCGTAGCGCCCGTCAGGTTCTTCACACTGTTGGCGGGCAGGGTGAAGGTGTAGCTCTTAGCATAGTCCAGATCCTTATACTGGAAGGTGATGACCTTGCCACTGACGGCAGGAGTCAACTGCTGACCTCCGACACCGCCAGTAATAACCAACGTGCCCTTGGTGTCCTCAGCAACCTGTACCTTCTTGTCGAAGTTGAGCACAATCTTACCAGAAGCAGATGCACCAGTAGCATTGTTCTCAGGAACAGAAGATACCAACGTAGGTGGAACGGGATCGTCAACCAGCTTCGGAGTACCGGTGATGAAGAACATAGCCAGTGTGTTGCCGTCGTTCTTCGAGGATGAACCCTTGACCTCAGAGGTCTTGTCAGCAATCATGCGGATGTAAAGGTCTTTCTGGTTATTGGCAGCCTCAGGCAACTTCTGGTCGAAGGAAGCAACCGCTTTAGCACCCTCCATGGTAACAGAACCGAACTTGGTCCAGTTCTCACCGTCGAGCGAGTACTCGGCATCGTAGGTCTGATAAGCATTGTAGTTATAGAGCATCTGGAACTGTACGTTGACATCGGTGAATGCCTCGGCATTGACCTTCGTCTGCCAGTGCCAGTTACCTACGTCACCTTCCTTTTCGCCAGTGCGCCAGTTCACGGCAGCACCCTTGAAGCTCTCATAGCCACCGCCACCGAGTGTCGACTTGTCGAGCCAGCCACTGGTATTGCCTGTTGCTGTCTCAACCAGGTTCAGGGCATCGGCATCGTTGTCAGCAGCAGCAAAGTCTGCCTTACGACCGTTGGCACCAGCCTTGTAGAAGTCCCAACCAGCAATGATGTCAGCCTCAGAATAGTAGGCAGTAATCTGCTTGTTCTCATCCATGGTGACATTCAGTTCGCTATTGGTAGAGTTGTCGCTCCAGTTGGTGAAGGTAACCAGACCCTCATACTGGTTGGCAGTCAGCACTACTTTTGCGCCTTCCTCATACATATTCTTACCGTCAACAACAGTAGGTTCGGGACTAACGGTTACCATGTAGTCGTTAGTGCCGTCAACAGTGAGCGCCAGCTCATAGGTGTTCACCTTCTTGAAGTTGGCAGTCAGTGTCTCGTCCTTGGCAATGTCGAAACTGTAAACAGTCTCCTTAGAGACTTCTGTTCCAGTTGCGTCGGTCCAGTTCACGAAGTCATAGCCGAAGTTCTCTGTAGCAGTCAACTTCAGGGTAGTGCCCTCGTCGTAGGTACCTCCGGCAGGATAGATGTTTATGCTACCGCCCTCTGCAGGATTAGCAACAGCGGTGAGTGTGTATTGATTCACTGTCTGTACGGTGCCGTCGAATACACCGTTGATGACAATAGAACCGAGACCAAGTTTTTTAGAGTTACCAAATCCTGAAACATAGATGCGGAAGGTGAACTCAGAGCATGCATCAACGGAAAGATTTTCTGTATGATTCATTGCTGGAGTGCCGGTAGTGTTGTTGTTTCGGACAATGTTGTCCTTCGAAACTTCAGTAATGGAACTTTCCACACCATTCAGTGTGTAACTCCAAGAGTAGGTGGCATTGTCCGTTCCATCTTTGACGGCATTGTAAGAAACGCTTGTGGGCTTGAAGGTCACGCCAGCTTTTGGCTTCACGCGATATTCAACCATCACGCCCTCCACGGTACCAGCATTGCTCGTTGCGGGCTTGTAGGCAATCATTTGGGTACTAAGATAAGTAGCTGATGTAGCTGTAAGGTCAGTACCAACACTTACTGATGTACCAGATATAGCACCTGCAATTTCCTCGGAGGCAGCTGCACTTTCCTCGTTACCGACAGCCCATGTGATAGTGCCAGCTACATTCTCGAACTTCTCGCCACCTGCGCTCTGTACCACAGGAAGTACCACCTTAATATAACGATAGTAGCTACCGTCGTTGCCGATTACTACGTCAACTGTCTCAGCTGCGCTGGCAACGGTGTAGTTGATGGTCTTACCGCTGGTATAGTCGGTCTGTCCGTCAATAGAGGTTGTCTTCAACTCGTTATAAGCCTCGATGCTGACGGTAGCATCCTTGCAAGAAGGAATGGTCCACTTGGTACCGTTGTTGAGCTGTGCCCAGTCGGTCCAGTTGCCGTTAGCGAACTTACCACCGTTGTTGGTGTCGAAGTCAGCCTTCACGTCGATGACCTTGTCGCCAATGGTAGCCTGAGCTACCCAGATACCTGTTACGTTCTGATAAGAAACGGTGGGCGCACCGGCGTCACGACGGAAGATGTAGTTGAGCGTTACCTCAGCAGTACGGTCAGCCAGCGATACCTCGTTTGCGGTGAATACTGGAGTCAGCGTTACACTCTCTGCATCGGGAGCTGTAATAGTCTCGCCTGGAGCATAGGTGTTGGTACCGTCAGTCCAGCCCGTCAGGGTATTGTCTTTCTTGTAAAGTGTAAAGTTCTTCGGCAGGGTATACTGCTTGCCGATGGAGACGGTCTCCTCAGCAGGAGCCTCACCCTCTGCACCGCTGTTGGATGCGTCGAAGATGAACTTCACGCTGCTGGGTACATCCTTCGGGTCAACTTTCTCAACGGCAAAATAAGGTACGTATGAGCCACCGCTGATAGTCAATGTGGTAGCTACATCCTGCTTGTAGTAGCAAGAGACAACGTTAGCCTCTTTGTTCTGGTGATAGCAAGCACCGGTATTGGTGTTCATGGAAGCTACCGTAGCACCTTCTGCATTCTTTACGGTGACATCACCGCCCCAAGCACAAGTTCCGAAAGTAATCTTCACAGTTCCCTCTACCTTGACGGTAGCAGAGAAGTTGCTGATACCATGATCATCGGAGTGGTACTTGCCACTGATGACGGCATTTGCCGTAGCATCGTCGGCAGCCACACGGGTGAAAGTGCCGTCGGCGTTCATCTTCAGACCTGCGGTAGTCCCGTTTTTATCAGCCGCTGTGAAGAAGCTCTGATTCATGAAGTCAGCCTTGATGTCTACAAAACCACCTGCATCTTGTGTAGGAACAGGATAAACAGCCTTTACCCAACGGTAGTAAGAGCCACCCTGAATGTCGATGGTCATCTCATCACTGCTACCGTTAAAGGTGTAAGTGTTCTCATAGTTAGCATAGGTTCCAATCTCTCCGTTAAATGTTGTGTTGCTATTTTCGTTCATTGAGAATGTGCTGTAAGTAGTCCCTTTGTATGCAGGAAGCACAAACTTAGTTCCGCTATTAATCTGGCACCAGTCTTGCCATGAGCCGTTGGCAATCTTGCCTCCGTTGTTGGTGTCGAAGTCCAAACGGAAATCAATAGTCTTCTCGTTGACAACAATCTGTGTCACATAGAATCCTGTCTTGTTCTGATAGTTCAGCACAGGAGCACCATTCTTCTGCTGGAAGTCCCAGATAGCTGTTACCTCAGCGGTACGGTCGGCAAATGCAGCCTCATTGGCAGTGAAGATAGGAGTCAGGTTGACATTTTCGGCCAATGTGATCTCATCACCTGCCTTATACTGGTTAGTACCGTCTGTCCAAGCAGTCAGCGTCTTGTCGGCAACCCACAAGGTGCGGTTGGCGGGAATTGTCACTTTCTCACCGATGTTCTTTTCAATAGCTGCAGGAACGACACCCTCGGCACCGCTATCGCCTAGTGCGAATGTAAGCTTAGCGGTATGAGGAATGTCCTCTTGGTTGACCTTCTCTACGGCAAAGTAGGGAACGTAACTACCACCAGCGATGGTCAGCGTGGTAGCGTCGCCAGAATAATAAGCAACGACCACATTGGCCTCTTTGTTCTGGTGGTAACAGGCACCGGTGTTAGTACTAAAGGCATTCACAACCTCAGCACCTGCGGCATTCTTCACCGTGACGTTGCCGCCCCAAGCACAAGTTCCGAAGGTAATCTTCACAGGACCCTCTACTGCTACAGTAGCAGAGAAGTTGCTGATACCATGATCATCGGAGTGGTACTTGCCACTGATGACGGCATTAGCCGTAGCATCGTCGGCAGCCACACGGGTGAAGGTGCCGTCGTTGTTCATCTTCAGACCGGCAGTAGCCCCGTTTTTATCAGCCTCTGTGAAGAAACTCTGATTAGTGAAGTCGGCCTTGATGTCAGTGAATGCAACAGCATTCGTTGTCATTCCCAGCAAAATAGCCAGGAAAGCCAAAGTCAGTGTAAATCTTTGTTTCATAAAGTTATTAAATTTAGTTATTAATAGATATTTGTTCGATTCCTGTTTTGGTTAGCTTATCAAGCGAAATTGGTCTGCAAATTTACTAATTATTTATGAAATAGGTTGGGGGAGGGGTGGTTAAAAAATAACAAAACTTCCGTAAACGTTTACGGATAAGTTTCCCTCTGCCTTCCCTCTATCTCTTCTTCGCCTCTTCTCTGCCTCTTCTCAACCTCCCCTCCATTTTATCTTCGCCTTTCCTTCGCTTTCCCTCCGCCTTACCTCCCATTGTTGTCCAGTAGATGTCCAGTACTTGTTCAGTACTTGTTCGGTACTTGTTCGGTGTTTTACCGAACATCTACCGGACATCTACCGGACATGTACCGAACATATGTGGGAGGAAACCAGGTGCTACTCCTTGGGTAAGTGGGAGATAACTTTGACATAAGCCTTGGAGGAACTTGATGATGGGTAGTGATGAACATAAGTAGTGGCTTGGCAGCGACGTTTTTGGCCCTGTCTAATGTTTTTCTAAGGAAAAATTTGGCGGTTTCAGGAAAAAGCCTTAACTTTGCAACGTAATATGTACCTGCGTTGGTGCAGGTGTACAAGTATAACTAAAACGAGATAAAATTCACTTAATAACAAACAATTTAAAAATTAAATGCTTATGAAGAAATTTTTTACGCTTATTGCTGTTGCTTTTGCAACACTGTCGTTGAATGCGACAGAAATTTTTAAGTTCCAGTTGAATTCTGATGCGCCTGAAGTTACCGTCAGCGCTGGGGAAAGTTATACTATTGATGGGACCTATGCCTATGGTACGATTACCCTTGGTGGTTCAATCACGATTAATAATGGTCATTCCAAAAATGCTTCTAAGATGATTAGTGGTGGAAAGATTAATTTAGGCGGTTCTGGTGGTAATTATGTTGAGGTGAACTTGCCTTCAGGTGTTACTTTGAAAGCAGGTGATGTTATCAAGTTGTTGGGTGGTACTGATAAAGGTGGTGGTATCTCATTTGCTGATGATCAGAAGATATCTACTGACAACATGGATGCCAACAATGAATTCACTGTTCCTGCAGGAGGTGATGCTATGCCAAGGTTCTTTATCTGGCGTGGTGCTACCAAGCCTAAGTTCACTGGTATCCTTGTTGAACGCAATGAGAATCAGGTAATTTCTCCTGTTATTAGCGTTGCTGATGGTAAGGTTGTTATGACTTGCGCCACAGAGGGTGCAGAAATTTACTATGCAACTGCTGCAGGCGTTACAACTTCTACAGGCACGAAGTATACTGCTCCTATTGCCATTACAAGTACTGTGACCTATTATGCAATTGGAGTTAAGGAAGGAATGGAAAACTCTAAGGAAGTAAGCAAGGCCGTTGAATATGTTACAATACCTACAGATGCCACGCTCGAAGCTACGCTGAAGGCTCCTTCAGATATTGCTCCTGGCGGATCTGATGTAGAACTTGAAAGTCTTACCGACGGTACTTTTACTGCCACAAAGAAAGAATCTGATGCTGTACTGTCCAATTCTGCTCCTTATAATAACCTTGATGCTTTCAAGGGTTTGGTAAAGGTAAAGAAGACTATCATTATCACCACCACTGGTGAGAAGAATATTGCTGCAATCCGTGTAAAGGGAATCTCTAACTCTGATGGTAATGGACAGGCTGTTACCGCTACAGGAATGAAGTTTACTACCGACAGCAACGTTCTTCCTGCTCGTGATGCTGTTACGGAGCCTGGTGTTGTTGATCTCGTAGCAGAGACACCAGCCAAGAAATTTGAGGTATATTTCTCTGGTCAGGCTCGCGTGATGTTCGAGGTATATACCACTACAGCAACCGGTATTCTGGAAGTGAAGAAGTTTGAGGTTTCAGACGGTGTCATCTATAACCTCGCTGGTCAGAAGGTGAATGAGAATTACAAGGGTGTAGTGATCAAGGATGGTAAAAAGATGATTCAGAAGTAATCTCTCTGGTTTATCAAACAAATAAAAAAGGTGGAGCCTTAATGGTTCCACCTTTTTTGGTTTAGATTTGTTTGGTGGTTTCAGTGTTTTTCCTTACTTTTGTGCTTGGAATGGATTGGGAGCAATATCAAAAGCACAAGCCTTTCGCTGGAGAGAAGAAGCCATCGATGCTGAGGCGGCGCATAGGGCACGACTATGCGTCAAGGTGTATCTACCTGATTACCTTGACGGTTGAAGGGCGCCGCCCGTTATTAGGAAAGCTGGTCGGTAATGCCGATGCACCTAACGATAGTGCCGATGCACCAAGGGTTGAACTGACCCCTTTGGGAGAGCGGGTCTGGGAAAGATGGATGGCGACGGAAAGGCTGTACCCACAAATACAGGCAGTCAAGCTCCAAATCATGCCAGACCATTTGCATGGCATCCTTTTTGTCAAGGAACAACTGGGGTGCCACTTAGGGCAAGTCATAAAGGGCTTTAAGGCAGGCTGTAACAAGGCCTATAGGGAACTGGTGTTGGGTGTATCCTCTGCTGCGACCTGGTCGCAGCAAAGAGAACAAGGGGGGAAGCGCGACAGGAGCCTCGACGACCGGGAACATGGGCAACTATGGGCTTTAGGTTTTAATGACCACATCCTTTCAGGACGTGGGGAACTGGCAAACTGGAACAGGTATCTGCAGGAGAACCCACGCCGCCTTGCTATTAAGAGGGCCTATCCTGGTTATTTTCGTGTTCGTTTTGATATCCATGTGGCTCAGCAGACTTATGCGGCCATCGGCAACCGCTTTCTGTTACAGCATCCGTATAAGGTACAGGTACAACTGAGCCGGAGTCTGAATGAGAATCAAATTAAGGAGGAAACGGAGCGTTATTTGGCTTTGGCACATGGTGGTGCCATCTTGGTGTCGCCTGCCATTTCAAAGGGGGAACAGGCTGTGATGCGAGCAGTGCTGGATGCTCACTTGCCTCTTATCTTCCTCACCCCATGGGGCTTCAATGCCTTTTCGAAGCCAGGCCATCGGTATTATGAGGCTTGTGCAGAGGGCAAGTTGCTGTTGCTTGCACCATGGCCTCACCAGAATGAGCGTATCTCCCTTACTCGCCAGATGTGTCTTGATTTGAATGGGATGACTAAGGCTCTTTGTGAGTTCGTATAAAAAGGAAGCACAGCCATAGGTTGCGCTTCCTTCGATTATCATTGTTTTTGGGGTTACTTCTGGATATACTTTTTACCGTTCTTGATGACGATGCCTTTGTAGCTGCTGCTGACACGCTGTCCGCGGAGGTTGTAGATGGGACTGTCTGCTTCGTCAGCTTTGGTCTTGACGGTACTGATACCTGTGGTGCTGGTCTCACGCACCTCTACATAGAAGATGCCGCTCTCGCCGCTGCCGCGGGTAATGGAGTGTGTACCTGCTCCGACGCCGGTGATGGTGTAGACACGGCAGCCGGTGCTGCCTGCAGGGGTGGTGGCTAACGATACATCTTGCTCTACACCGTCGAACTTGATGGACTTTGGCGTTCCGTGAGGTACGTCATTGCTTTGCCAGTCAGATTGCACGATAATCACGGTGGAAGTACCGGTGGTCGTGAACTGGATGAGGGTGGAACTTTCCATCTTCAGTCCCTGTGTGTACTCTGTACCGTCGTAAGTACCCGTGAACTTGCCGTTGAAGCTGTGCTTGTTACTGCTGTCGCCAAAGGAGAAGAAGCCATTCGGAGACTGGACGTCCGCACCGTTGAACTTGACGGTGTATGTCTTTGTCTCGCCAGTGGGGGTATCTCCAGAATTCAGGTCCAGGCCGAGGGTGTTGATGGCCTCTACCTGCGTGCCGTCTTCCTTCTTGTAGGCAGGGTAGTACTCCTTGGCGGCCTCCTCGGCGTCTGCATTCCCATTGAGCATGATGTCCTGTACCAGTGAGTTGGCATAGACCTCGAGGTTCGTATAGTATTTAGCAGGGTCGAGGGTATAGGTGACTGCATCCGTGGGATCGTTGGGCTTCAAGCCGTTGGCTGTCTCCCAGGCATCGGGAATACCGTCCTTGTCGGTGTCGAAGTCTGTCGCACGACTGCCTGTCGGGAAGTTGGCCTCGGTGTAGCCGTTACAGTCGCTGACGAGGTCGATGCGTCCGTTCTTATAAGGGGCAGTACCGTTGCGTGTCTCGGAGAAATAGCGGGCATCTACATCATCCTGATGGAGGGAGGCACCGCTATAGGTCAGTACCTTGTCGTAAGCATTGACGGCAGAGTGCGTAGTCACCTCGCCGGTAGGAGCGGGGGTGTCGAGTTTCATGCAGACATACTCGGCTCCGCCATAAGTGATGTACTCGGCCTTGTCACCATGTAGGTGGTTGGGGTCCTTGGAGTAACGCTTGCCATTCTGCTCAATCGTTCCGTCGTCGTATTGGAACTTGTTCCATCCGGCATCGTTACCGTCAATCAGGTTGCCGTCTACATAGTAGCGGCTGGTCATGTCATAGGCGTTCGGATGTCCTTCGGAGTTGCCGGAGGAACCGACAGTGACTGTTGTCAGTTTCGTGACCGTAGCCGCAGGACCGCTCTTCATGTAGTTGTTGACCATGTTGATCTGTCCACCGCCGGGACCACCGTAGCAGCCGTTGGTGTTATAGGTGACGCAGTTGCGGAAGTCGACATTCTCTGCCTGTACGTAGTTGCCCCATTGGTATTGACTATAAAGCTGGTTGCTGGTATAGCCGTTCCATTCGTAACGGGCACCGTTGAAACGTGGTGAGCGGTTGTTGACATGCAGGATGAGGTTGTGGTGGAAGGATGCCAGCTTGCCGCCCCAGATACCGCCATAGCCGTGAGCGCCCTTGCCGTGTCCGGCATCGTTGAGGCTCTCGCCGAGGGTACACCACTGCATGGTGAAGTTATTGTTGTCGTAGAACGAGGCCACCTCGTCGATGCTCCATGAGAAGGAGCAGTGGTCAAGGATCATGCCTGTGTAATGACGGGCGGTAGAAGCATCGGCACCGTCGTTGACATTCTTCTCCTGACCACGGCGGATACGGATATAGCGCATGATGATGTTATTGCCGTTGGGGTTGACGGTGTGGTAGCGCAGGGTGATACCTGGTGCCGGAGCCGTCTGCCCGAGGATAGTGGTATTGGCACCGATGTTTACGTCGCTTTCCAAGGGGATGACGCCGGCCACGTCGAAGACGACAATCTTCTTGCCACTGCCGCTGACGGCTTTGCGGAATGAGCCATCGCCATTATCGTTCAGGTTTTTTACATGGACAACTGTTCCGCCGCGTCCACCAGAGACGTAGCGACCGTGACCCTCGGCTCCTGGGAATGCAGGAGTCTGTGCCATTGTTAGCAACGAGCAGGTTGCTATCAATAATGTAAATAGAATCTTTTTCATTTGTTGCTTAGTAGTTTGCGTGCAAAAGTACGAAAAGTTTTATAATGTACGTATGTTCCTTATCTATTATTAATACTTAAACGTTTACGCTACTGCATGCGGTGGAAGCCTTCCCAGCGTACGTTCCAGGTGTCGTCCTTGGGGAAACCGGGGTTGAGGGGCTCCTGACAACCGTCCCAGCCGGCGCACATCATGGCGATGGCGGTGAGCAGGGCACCATTGCCCGGCAGGTAGAGGCGCAGGCGGTCTGTGGTCTGGAAGTTATGTCCGTTCTTGAGATAGGTGTTCTTCTGCATGTCGATGAGCAGGGCGTCGAGGGCGGTCTCTGGTCGTCCGAGACGGGCGGCAGCCATGGCTATCATGCCGTAGTCCCAGCCCCAGGTGGTCTGCCAGTTCCAGTTCTGCATGACCCAGGTGAGGGTGGATTGGGCTGCGACGGGGTCGCAGCAGAGGAGGGCAGAGGGGAGCATAGCGAAGGGGGCGATGCAGGCGGGGTGGTCATTGCGGGTCTTTTCGGTGAAGGACTCGTGGGTGGTCTTGGCAGGGGCATCGAAGGGGTCGAAGGAAGGGAGGACGGTGGTGTTTCCTTTCGGAAGACCGGCTGTATAGATACCTTCTTTCGTCTGGGGGAGAGGAGCCAGCTTGGCGATGATGTCGTCCCACTCCTTATGTCGCGGCTTGCCCTGTCGCTTGCGCCATTGTTGGGCTACGGTGAGTCCGTATCGCCAGTAGGCGAGTTCAAAGGGGTGGTTGTAGCTGATGTCCTTGGTCATGCATTCCTGCATGGCGGTCTCCCCGAAGAGTTTGCCTGTTTTTCCGAAGTCTGCCATGAAGGCGGCGGTCTCCTCTACGTTATCAGCGTATTTGGCGAGGGTCTCTGTGGTTGGATTGGCACGGTACATCTCCTCGGCGAGGTAGATGTAATGCGGCTGTTGCCAGGTGAGGAAACTGCCCGTATTGGAGGGCGCCTCACCTGCCCATGGGTCGGTCATCTTCATCCAGCGGATACCCTTGAACCCTTGTCGCTGAGCTATCTGTCTTGCCACAGGGGCAGCGGTGTCGTTATACCAGTCGAGCATCTGTGCCACGACCTTAGGTTGGTTCCATAGGGCGAAGTCTACGGCATGCCACCAGGTCATCTCCAGGTGCGGTCTGCCGAACCAAGAGTTGTAGGTGAGGCCCGTTTCCTGTGGTGGCATATTGTTGGCACAGTTGATATAGGTGAGATACTGCGAGAGCACTACCCTCCGCTCCAGTTCTTTGGCTCGTGGGTCGGTGCAGTCGCTGAAATCAACGAAGGCGGTCTCGTACCAGTGGCGGTGCCAGAATTTCTGGTTGGCCTTTTGGAGGGCGGAGAAGGAGGGATAGGCTACGGTTGAGGCTGCGACTTGGTCGCAGCATAGGGGACTGTAGGTTGCGGAGAGGGAGAGGACGTCAGAACTGGAGGTGAGGGTGTAATGATGGGGGGCGGTTTGTGATAACCGGGCCTCGCCCTCCCAACTGAGCAGGAGGTAGTAGGTGGTGGTGTCTATCTGGTGCTCCATGCAGGCAGCGTGACTGTCTTGCCATACGATGCGGGACTGGTGGCGCTCCGGCTGGTTCCAGTCACTGGCGTCGTCGGCATGTTTGCCGGTAGGATAGGGGAAACGCACATTGATTTTGGCCTGTCCGTTTTTCAGCAGGTTTGATTGGATGCATGATACGAGCTGGTCTGCATGAGGCATACAGAAGGTGGTGACATGGACAGGTTGTCCGTCGGCCTTGAAGGAAGAGACAATCTGTCCGTCCCACAGTTGTAGTTGCTGATGCAGGTCGGTCAGTTGTCCGATTCCAATTCCCTGTCCTTGTGCATCTGTCAGTTCCAGTCCGATGGCACCGAGGTTCAGCCGGTGCGGATTGACGCGGAAATACTCCGTTGCCAGTTTGTGTCGTCCGTCCTCCGTTTTCTTATACTCCACGGCATAGGTCTCTGGATGGCCGTGGCCGAAGTCAAAGGTCTTCTCCGATTCCGCAGGAGTCAGTTTCTCCGTATTGGGAAAGGAGTGCCACCCCCAGTCGGACATGGCACAGAGGGGAATACCGTTCCGGTAGTCGTCGGGGTAACTCTGCAGTCCTGTCACATCGACCGTAGTGGCGAAATGTCCGTTGCCGACCGTCAGGGATGCAAGCGGGTCAACTTCCTGGATGACGGGGCTGTTACGAAAAAGAACAGCCTCGCGATTGATCGAGGCTGTTAAGTTTTCTGTGGTATATCCTAGCATCTCCATCTCGAGGGAGGCCCAGATAAATGGACCAACACCTTTGGCGTCATTGTCGCGGATGGGTTCACTGAGATAGTAGTCATAGCTACCGTCACGTTTCCTGTTCTCCTTGACACTGCCTTTCGGATTGATGCGCTTCAAGGCAGCCTCCACTTCTGGAGTCGCAGCCGGACCAAGTCCTGCTACGGAGCAGCAGTTGGTAAGGGAGATGGTCTTGTCGGGATTGACCTTGATGAAGTTCTTGATGATTCCCTTATAGGCCTTGATACCGGCATCCCGGTATTTCTCTCCGACATAGCCTTTGCGGTATGCCTTCAACAGGGCATAAGTGAACATGGCAGAGCACGTGCTCTCCAGATAATTGCCCTCCCGGTCAGGACTATCCATTACCTGATACCATACTCCCGTCTTCTTATCCTGCCATTTCAGGATGGCATCGAAGTCCTTGACGAGCAGTTCGACTACCTCCTGTTTGCGGGCGTAGTCGTCGGGCATTGCATCCAGTACTTCAATCAGTGCCATGGTGTACCAGCCCTGGGCGCGTCCCCAACAATGCTGGGAGAGTCCCGTTTCCTTGTCTGCCCAGAACGTCTTGCGTGTCTCGTCATAGGCATGACGGTTGAGACCGGTCTTCGGGTCGAGTGTCCGCTGGTAAGTGATTTTCAGCTGATTCACGGCATCGTCGTAGATACTTGTGACGGGGTTCTCCTTAGCGCGTTTCCCTTTTGGTGCCTTTTCGGTAATCGGGGCGGTGAGCGTGCGGAACGGCAGTCCCATGAAGATGCCGTCGAGCCATACCTGGTAGGCATAGATGGCTTTGTGCCAAAATACCTTGTCGGCAATGGTACGGGGCTGGTCCTGCAACTGTTTCATCATCAGCTGCATGGCAAGAAGGTTTTTCTGCTCCGGGTATTTCTGGTACATCCGGGTCACGAAGTGTCCCGTGCGGATGTTGTCGAGGTTATAGTCGAGGATGTTGAAGCCACGGATGTTGCCGTCGGCATAGATCATGGTGTCGGTATACTCTTTGCAATATTTCAGGATGTCCTCCCCACCATAGCGCAGATAGGTGTCGAGCATACCCTCCAGTTCGATGCCCATCACATAGCTCCATTTGGGCTTGTCAGAGAAATCGAGGAGGTATGACTTCGGTACACGTTTCATCTCGGAGTAGGTAAGCCATTCGGAATAGTGTTTGTAGGGCATCTCGTTAAGGACCAGTGAGCCGTTGATATATAGGTTGTCGAAACGGATGTCGCGGAATTGGCCCTTCATGTTGTTACCGTCCTGTACACCGTTGAACTTACAGTTGATGACATCCACGTCATAGACCTGGCAGGCATCGGGCATGCCGACGACCATCACGCCATATTTTGACTTCTGGCACGTCACATTCTCCATGGTGACATTACGTACCGTCGGATTGAAACCCCTGCAGCAAATCTCACGGGGCTCATAGTCGGTATTGATCTTCAGTACCGCCTCGCCACACTGGCCGACGGTGATGTTCCGCATATTGATGTTCTCGATGATACCACCTCGGCAGGAGTTGGTCTTGATTCGCAGGACACGGTCGAGGTTGGGAGAGTCCATCTCACAGTCCTCGGCATAGACATTCTGGCAACCACCAGAGATTTCCGAGCCGATGACCACGCCACCATGACCGTTCTGCATCTTACAGTGACGGATGATGATGTTCTTGGAGGGCTTTCCGGCAAAGCGTCCCTGTCCACCCTGACGACCGTCGTTGTTACGGGCGCTCTTGATGGCGATACAGTCGTCGCCGGTATTGAAATAGCAGTTCTCAATCAGTACACGGTCACACGACTCCGGGTCGCAACCGTCACCATTCGGACCGTCGTTGTTGATATGCACCCCACGTACCGTGATGTCGGTAGACAACAGGGGATGGATGACCCAGAAAGGAGAGCGTAACAGGGTGACATCCTCGATGAGGATACCATCACACTGGTTGAAGTTGATCATCTGCGGGCGCAGACCGTCTGTAGGACCAAAGCGACGCTCGTCCATATCGACACCATCCTCCGCGTATTTCAGCAGACGGGCACGTGCTCCTTGGTTTTGGGCAATACCGCCCTCCTTCATCCCAAAGCGCTTGTTGCCGCACCACGGCCACCATGTCTCGTTGGAGCCACCTCCATCGATGGTCCCCTTACCGGTGATAGCGATGTCCTTTGCCTGATAGGCATAGATCAGGGGAGAGAGGTTCCAGCAGTCAAGACCTTCCCAACGGGTAGGTACGATGGGGTACAGTTCCGGTTCGAAGGCGAACTCCAAGACGGCACCTTCCTCTATGACGAGGTTGACCCCATTCTTCAACTGAATGGCTGCTGTCAGGAACTTCTGTCCAGTAGGTATGATGACACGTCCGCCACCCTTTGCCGAACATTTGTCAATGGCTTTCTGGATGGCTTTCTGGTTTTTGGCTGCCGTACCGTCGGTCTTGGCACCAAACTTCGTTATTACATAATCCTTGTCGGCAAATTGAGGAACGCGGATGCTTTTCTCTATCTGCTTGTATGCCTGTTGGTCCCAGCCTTTTGCCTGGGCTGAAAGCACAACAATAACACAGAGCAATAGAGTCTGTAAGATTCTTTTCATGTCTATTTGTTTTAGTAGTTGCGTGCAAAGGTACGAAAAAAGGGCGAGAAATCGCCCTCTTTTACATTATTTATATTTTGCATTAATGTGCTAATGCCTCAAACAGCCTGTCCAACGCCTCGTCAGCATCCTTGCTCTCACTGAGCAGGGTGACAAACTTAGAACCAATGATAGCACCGGCAGCATTGTCTTGAGCGGCTTTGAGCGTTTGGGCATTGGAGATTCCGAAACCAATCATACGGGGATTGCGCAGGTTCATGGCATTGATGCGGCGGAAATATTCCTGTTTGGCATCGTCGAAACTCTTCTGTGCTCCCGTGATGGCAGCCGACGATACCATATAAATAAAGCCGTCGGTATGCTCGTCGATAAAGCGGATACGCTCCTCGGAAGTCTCCGGGGTGATGAGCATGATGACACGGATGTCGTATCGGTCGGCCACCGGCTTGACGATGTCCTGATAGTCTTTGAAGGGCAGGTCGGGGATGATGACACCGCTCACGCCACTGTCTACACAACTCTGGCAAAAGGCTTCGATACCATACTGCATGATGGGATTGAGATAACCCATGAGGACAAGGGGGATGGATACCTCCTCCTTGATGTCCTTGAGCTGGGAGAAGAGTTTGCGTAGCGTCATTCCGTTCTTCAATGCCGTTGTTGCAGCATCCTGGATGACGGGACCGTCGGCCATGGGGTCGCTGAATGGAATACCGACCTCTATCATAGAGATGCCTCTTCGCTCTAAGGTCTTGATGACATCGGCAGTGCCGTCAAGGGTGGGACATCCGGCACAGAAATAGAGTGACAGTAACTTCTGATTCTTGTTCTCGGAGAATAATTGATTGATCTTGTTCATAATTTGATGGGAGTTAATGGGGTTAATAGGTGAGATGGGCAAGGAAACGGCGGAGAGAATCTACATCTTTCAGTCCGGGTTCTGTCTCGAAACGGGAGTTGAGGTCGATACCAATGCATTTTGGGTGACGGAAGGACTTGATACGTTCTGCATCATCGGGACCGATGCCACCACTGAGTAGGAAGGGAGTATCGCCTTTGTATTCTGAAAGAATTGACCAGTCGAACTTCGTCCCATTACCGCCAATCAGTTGCGCTTTAGCATCGAAGAGGAAATAATCGGCAACGCCTTTGTAAGCCGTTGTTTGAATGAAGTCCTCTGGGGTGGCGATGTTGAAGGCCTTGATGATGGCGGCGACACGGTCGCCGCACAGGGAACGGAGCTGGGTGATGTAGGAGGGAGACTCCTGTCCATGTAGCTGGATGATGTCCAGTCCGTATTCCTCCACCTTCTGTCTCACTTCTTCCATGTCTGCATTGACGAAGACACCAACACGCTTGACCTTCTTTGGAAGATATGTAGGACGCTGATTCACGAAGCGACTCGACTTCGGCCAGAAGATGAAACCCATCAGAAAGCGTGAAGCGTGAAGCCTGAAGAGAGAAGAATTGGCTATCGCCCCCTCGACCTCGCGGATGTTATTTGGGTCGCGCATGCCGCAGACTTTGATGATAGGGTGAATGAGGTTCATGGGGTTAACGGGTTAAGTGGGAGATGAAATCGTTTAATGCCTGGCCTGGGTCAGGAGTTTTCATGAACGTCTCACCGATGAGGAAGCCTTGGAACCCAACCGACCGTAAGTCACGGATGGTCTGTGGATTACTGATGCCACTCTCGCTGACTTTGACTGCCTCCTTTGGAAGCAGTTCGGCCAGTCGGAAACTGTTCTGCACATCTGTCACGAAAGAGCCCAGGTTGCGGTTGTTGATTCCGCACAGGTCTGGTTCCAGTTCCGCATACTCCAGTTCCTTCTCCCCATGCATCTCCAACAGGACTTCCAGTCCTAAGTCATGCGCCTTGTGTAGGAGTGTTTTGCACTCTTGCTTGCTCAAACATGCAGCGATGAGCAGGACGGCAGAGGCTCCACAGAGAGCAGCGGCATAGAGCTGTGCCTCGTTGATGACAAAGTTCTTGTAAAGTACAGGCAGCGTGACACCGCTCTGGCGGGCCATTCGGATAAACTCATCCTTGCCACCGAAATACTTCTCATCAGTCAGGATAGAAAGAGCCGCGGCACCATTTTTCTGGTATGACAGCGGGATGATGTCGGCACGACCTTCTTCCTTAATCCACCCTTTGGAGGGAGAGCGACGCTTGAACTCTGCGATGATACCGGTGTTACTTTGGAGCAGAGCTTCACGTAAAGAGGGCTTCTTAGCGCAAAGCAGTTCCAGTTCCTCCCGTTTGTGGGCAACGATTTCTTGTAGGATATCCATGGGGTTAATGGGCGTTATGAATTGAGTTCTACAAACTTCTTGAAGGTAGCAAGTGCCTTGCCGCTATCGATAGACTCGCGGGCGATGGCTACACACTCCTCGATGGGCTTCTGTCCTTTTTCCAAGACCTGGATGCCGAAGGCGGCATTGGCGAGGACAATGTTCTTCTGGGCAGGAAGAGCACGGTTTTCCAAGACACTGTCAAAGATCTGGGCAGCCTCTTCCTCCGTAGCACCACCTACGAGTTCCTCCGGTTTGGCTATCTCGAAGCCAAGGTCCTGCGGTTTGAAGATACGCTCATACTGGTTGGTGGTTACCTTGAAGTCGCCTGTTAAGGATATCTCATCATAGCCGTCAATCGAGTTGACAATACCGTAGTCAATACCCAGTTTCTGATATACATTATTATACAGTCGCATCTGATCAAGATTGGCGACACCGAGCAACTGGCACTTGGGACGTGACGGATTGACGATGGGGCCAAGCAGATTGAAAATAGTTGGGAAGGGCAGTGCTTTACGGATAGGACCGACGAACTTCATGGCCTTGGCGAAGAGCTGGGCATGGAGGTAGACGATGCCAGCCTCGTTGAGTGAGCGGTTCAGTTTGTCTACATCGTCAGTGAACTTGATGCCGTGATGCTGGATGACATTTGAGGCACCTGATACTGATGTGGCGGCGTAGTTGCCGTGTTTTGCCACTTTGTATCCGGCACCAGCAATGACGAAGCATGCGGTGGTGGAGATATTAAAGGTGTTCTTACGGTCACCACCTGTTCCTACCACGTCGATATAACGGTCGGCATCCAAGATGGCAGGGACTCCTGTCTCTAAGATACCGTCACGGAAACCAAGCAGTTCCTCTACGGTTACGCCACGCATCTGCAGACAGGTGAGCAGGGCGGTAATTTGTTCGTTAGGGTATTCACTTTGTGTGATACCAATCAGGATAGTCTTCATCTCTTCGCGGGAGAGCTCTTCGTGGTTGAGCAAACGGAAGAGGTAGCTTTTCATTGTCTGTTCCATATTGTGTCGTTTGAATGTTACTGTTTTCGTTATTACGTTATTACGAAGGTGATTAGAGGAAGAGCCAGTTCTGCAGCATCTTACGTCCGTCGGGAGTGAGGACACTTTCCGGGTGGAACTGGATTCCTCTGATGTTGAGTGTTTTGTGTTTGAGGGCCATGATGAGACCGTCGTCACTCTCTGCGGTCACTTCGAGACAGTCGGGGAATCCTTCTTTGCTGACCACCCATGAGTGGTAGCGGCCCATGGTGATGCGTTTGGGCAGTCCGGAGAAGAGTTCGTCATTACCGAACTGAGTCCCTTCCGTAGCTACTCCGTGATAGACATCGCTGAGGTTCTCTAACTTGCCACCGAACACCTCTCCGATAGCCTGGTGCCCTAAACAAACACCAAGGATGGGTTTCTTACCAGCGTAAGTGCGGATGACTTCCAATAGTAGTCCTGCCTCAGAGGGAATACCGGGACCTGGCGACAAGATGATCTTGCTGAAAGGTTCCAGTTGTGACAGTTCAAACTGGTCGTTTCTGTATACGGTTACATCTGCCCCCAGTTCCTTGACTAGATGGGCAAGATTGTAGGTAAACGAGTCGTAGTTGTCTATGATGACTATTTTCATAATGGGGATAATGGATTTGATGGGTTAATGGACGTTATAGTTTTTCGGCCATGAGGATGGCACGGCGTAAGGCACCAAGTTTGTTGTTTACTTCCTGCAGTTCATACTCCTCGTCACTCTTGGCAACGATACCGCCACCGGCTTGGAACCAAAGTTCGCCGTTGCGAGATACGAAGGTACGGATGGTAATAGCCTGATTAAGACTGCCGTTGAGACCGATATAACCGATGCAACCACCATAGGCTCCACGGTTGTGTGGTTCGTATTCACTGATGAGTTGCATGGCACGTACCTTGGGTGCTCCGCTGAGGGTTCCTGCTGGGAAGGTGTCGATGAATGCCTTGATGGGGTCGGCTCCCTCGTCGAGTTCGCCACTGACTCGTGATACGAGATGTATCACATGGGAGTAGTATTGCAGGTCTTTATAGAAGTCTACCTTCACTCCGTGACAGTTGCGCGACAGGTCATTACGGGCAAGGTCGACGAGCATGACATGTTCGGCATTCTCCTTCGGGTCTTTACGCAGGTATTCCGCTCCCTCTCGGTCCTTCTCAGGGTCACCAGTACGCTTGGTTGTTCCTGCGATGGGGTCGATGTAAGCCTTTTTCCCTTCTATGCGACAATGTGTCTCGGGTGAAGATCCGAAGATACGGAAACCACCGAAGTCGAAATAGAAAAGATAAGGAGACGGGTTGATACTTCTCAATGCACGATAGAGCTTGAAGTCATCACCCTCATACTTTTGGATGAAGCGTCTGGAGAGGACAATCTGGAAGACATCACCGCGCAGACAGTGCTGGATACCACGACGGATATTAGCCTTGTGCTCCTCATCGGTCAATGGACTGGTGACTTCTCCGACAGGATGAAAGTCATAGGCATGTACATTCGCCTTATTGATATTCTTTAGAATCTCAGAGAGTTCTGAGCTCTCTGAGGATTCAGAGAGGCAGACCACCGTCAGTTGGTTGTTGAAGTGGTCGAATACAATGATGTCCTTATATAATATATAGAGCATATCCGGTGCGTCATTTTTCTCTTGAGTCTCATCCTTGACAGCGATGTTCTCGAAATAGCGGACGGCATTGAAAGAGGTGTAACCGTATAGACCACAGTATTCTGTATATTCTCCCTCTACCTTGATGTGGTCGATGAGGGCATGGATGGCTTCAGCAGAACTGAAATCTGCAGATAAAGGATGTTCTATGGTACTTCCATTGGGGAAACTGATGGATACCAGACCGTGTCCGATGGCTACACTGGCAATAGGGTTGATGCCAATAAAGGAACGGGAATTGTCCTTGTCGTGATAGTCGGAACTCTCCATCAATGCACTTTGTGGATAGATGTCCCGCAGTCTCATATAGACGCCTACCGGTGTATAGAGGTCGGCAAGAATCGTCTTGCTTGTTGTTGTATATTTAAAAGTTTCCATATTCTCCTGCCATTTGTTTGTTGTTCAGATAGGTTTCTACATCTTTGTCGCCACGACCACTGACAGTCAGCACCACGACATCGTTTCTCTTGAATGTCATTTTCTGGAGGGTTGCAATGGCGTGGGCACTCTCCAGAGCAGGGATGATACCCTCCATGCGCGTTAATTCATAGGCAGCTTTCACTGCCTCGTCATCGTTGATGGAATAGACTGTGGCACGGTGTTGTGAGGCGAGGTTGGCATGCATCGGACCGATACCGGGATAGTCGAGTCCTGCAGAGATACTCTCTGCTTCGATAATCTGTCCGTCTGGCGTCTGCATGACTAAGGTCTTGGCACCATGCAGGATACCCAGTCGGCCTGCATGGATAGTAGCTGCCGTATGTCCGGTGTCTGCACCTTGTCCGCCAGCCTCAGCAAGGACAATCTTGACACGCTCGTCATCGATATAGTGGTAGATGGTTCCGGCAGCGTTCGAACCGCCACCGACACAGGCCATCAGATAGTCTGGATAGTCGCGCCCAATCTTCTCCTGCAGCTGTTCCTTGATTTCAGCAGAGATGATACTCTGTAAACGGGCTACCATGTCGGGGTAGGGATGAGGTCCGACGGTACTGCCAATAATATAGAAAGTATCGGAAGGATGACAACACCAGTCGCGGATAGCTTCATTCGTGGCGTCTTTCAGGGTCCAGTTACCTGTCTTCACAGGGCGAACCTCTGCACCGAGCATTTTCATACGTTCTACGTTCACGTGTTGGCGCTCTACATCCAAGGCTCCCTGATAGACCACACACGGCATGTCCATCAGTGCACAGACGGTAGCGGTTGCCACACCATGCTGACCTGCTCCTGTCTCAGCGATAATACGCTTCTTGCCCATCTTCTTGGCCAATAGGATTTGTCCGATGGTGTTGTTAATCTTGTGCGCACCGGTGTGGTTCAGGTCTTCACGCTTCAGGTACAACTGACAGCCGTATTTCTCACTCATCCGCTTGGCGTAATAGAGTGGAGAAGGGCGTCCCACATAGTCACGCAGGAGTTCCATATACTCTTTCTTGAAAGCCTCCGACTCAATAATCGGCAGGTATTCCTCTTGCAGTTTTTTGACCGTGGCATAAAGGATCTCGGGAACATAGGCTCCGCCAAACTCTCCGTAGAATCCGTTCTTGTCGACTAAAAATGTTTTTTCCATATCTTTGTTGTTAAGTTTTGCTTATGACTGAAAAAAGGCCCGTCGCGTTAACGACGAGCCTTTGATATTTGATGTGAATACATATACGGCTTCGTACCTCGCGACTATCTTAATCTCGAGTTACGCCACCACCATGCATTCATCATTTTTGTCATATTTTTACCAGTATTTTTATATTCCGGCTGCAAATATAGATACAATTTTGTTAATTCGCAAATATTTTTCGTGTTTTTTTTGACGAATTGAAATATTAGAGGCAAATTTGTGGACAGAAAGTAAAAAAGATGAATAAAAATTTGCAAGTCTGCTGATTAAGTACTATATTTGCCCCCGATAAGCTATGTCGGCAATTGTTGACTGTCTTATCAATTTATGAAGTGAGGTTGGTAGCGTCCTGCACCAACCTCTTTTCGTTTCTTCATAAAGAGTTTTTGACTTATACCTCCCATCCAATGGCAGAGGCACCAAGTACGGCAGCAGAAGCACCGTCAAGTCCACTGACCAGGAACTGAGCTTTGTTCTGGAAAATCTTAAGAACATGCTCGTTGTATGCCTTCTTGATAGGTTCCATGATGAGGTCGCCAGCCTTGACCATACCCCCGAAGAAAATGAAGGCCTCAGGGGAGGAGAATGCTGCAAAGTCAGCACAGGCCTCGCCCAGCATCTTTCCCGTAAATTCATAAATCTCCTTGGCAAGTTCATCACCCTTACCGGCGGCGATAGATACGTCCAGAGAAGTGATGTCTTCGGGATTCATCTCGCGCAAGATAGAGGGACGGTCAGTTTTGCTAAGCAGTTCACGTGCCGTACGAGCAACGCCAGTAGCAGAGCAATAAGCCTCCAGACAACCGGTACGCCCACAACCGCAGCTACGGCCTTCCGCGCCACGAACCATAGTAACATGACCTAATTCGCCAGCAAAGCCGTCGTGACCATAGAGCAACTGTCCGTTGACGACAATACCGGAACCGACACCAGTACCCAGTGTGATGACGATGAAATTCTTCATGCCACGGGCCACACCATATACCATCTCACCGATGGCAGCAGCATTGGCATCGTTCGTCATGGCAACGGGAATGCCAAGGGCATCACTGAACATTTTTCCTAAAGGTACGATACCGTCATGAGCCCATGGCAGGTTTGGGGCAAATTCAATAGTACCGCTATAATAGTTTGCGTTAGGGGCACCAATTCCCATGGCCTTGATTTTCTCGATACCACCAACTTGCTCGATAATAGGCTGGAGTGCATCTACCGATGCCTTGACATAGTCTTCCACTTTATCATAGCCTCCTGTCTTGATGGCTGTTGTGGCCTTGATATCTCCACGAGCATCAACAATGCCGAATACAGAGTTTGTTCCTCCTAAGTCTAAACCGATTACGTACGGTTTGATTCCTGATTGTTCGTTCATAAATTTATAGTTTAATGTTAATTGTCAATTGGGTTATTTAGCCATGCAAAGATAGTCATTTCTTCGCAAAACTATCGTCCTTTAACTCCCTTTAACTTCTTAAACTCCATTAACTCCCCAAAAAAGTGTACCTTTGCACCTGATATGCCGTTTCCTATACATATTAATATAGTAGATTTGGTGTTCAAGGGTATGCTGATAGGGATGATCGCCTCAGCACCGATGGGACCAGTGGGAGTCCTTTGTGTACAGCGTACGCTGAACAAAGGTCGCCTGTTCGGCTTTGCTACAGGTGTGGGTGCCGCCGTAAGTGATATCATCTATGCGGGAATCACCGGTTTTGGTATGGCGTTTGTGATGGATTTTGTCAACAACGACCAGAATAAGTTCTACTTACAGATTATTGGCAGTGTATTGCTACTCGCTTTCGGCATCTTTACGTGGCGCAGTGATCCAACGAAGAATATGCACAAGTCCGGACAACAGAAAGGAACGTTGTGGTATAACACATGGACGGCATTTTTGGTGACCTTTTCCAATCCTTTGATTGTATTTCTCTTCATGGCATTATTTGCCCAGTTTGCCTTTGTTATTCCAGACCACCCTTTTGAGATGTTGGTCGGCTTTGCCAGTATTGTGGGCGGTGCCCTGCTATGGTGGTATGGGCTGACATGGCTGGTAGACAAGATACGTGCCATCTTTGATGATTCGGGTATTCGGATTATCAATCAGGTGATTGGGGTCATTGTGATTCTTTTCTCTGTCATCTTCTTATTTGGAACGGTAACCAACCTTTACAGATTTTTTTGATAAGGTAAAAAGTAAATAGGAAATAATGTTTATAGCACAAGAGTTACGCAAGAAGAATATAGCGGAGTATCTACTATATATGTGGCAGGTGGAGGATACCATCCGTGCCTTCGATTGTTCTCTGAGTCGGATTCGCAGGGAGTATATTGACCGTTTTGACTATACTGAGGAACAAAAAGAAGACGAGGTTGACTGGTATGGTAATCTGATTCGGATGATGAATGAAGAGGGCTGCCGTGAGAAAGGTCATATACAGATTAATAAGGTCGTGCTCCAACAGTTGGAGGAGTTGCATGTCCAATTGCAGGGTAGTTCTAAGTTTCCTTTCTATAATGCCGAATATTACAAGGTACTTCCGTATATCGTAGAACTTCGTAACCATGGCGCCAACAAGGAAATGAATGAGATAGAGACTTGTCTCAATTCCCTTTATGGTGTGATGATGCTCCGTTTGCAAAAGAAGGACATCTCGTTGGAGACACAGCATGCGGTGAAGGAAATCTCCACGTTTATCGGAATGCTCTCAGACTATTACAAGAAGGATAAAGAAGAAGGATTGAAATTCGAATAATGAATATATTGATTACTGGCTGTAACGGTCAATTGGGTAACGAGATGCAACTGCTGGAGAAGGAAAATCCCCAGCACACCTATTTTAATACGGATGTCGCAGAATTGGATATCACCAATCAGCAAGCTATTGAGACCTTTGTTGCAGAAAACGCCATTGACGGCATCGTCAATTGTGCCGCCTATACGGCTGTTGATAAGGCGGAGGACAACGAGACACTTTGTCAGTTGTTGAATGCCGAGGCACCTGCCTATTTGGCTCATGCCATGGGGAAGTGGGGTGGTTGGATGATTCAGATTTCTACCGACTACGTGTTTGATGGTACCAATCACACACCCTATACGGAGGATGAGGACACTTGTCCCAACAGCGTCTATGGCAAAACGAAACTGGTGGGTGAACTGAACGTTCAGAAACTGTGTGAACGTTCGATGATTATCCGTACGGCATGGCTGTACTCGACCTTTGGCAACAACTTCGTGAAGACGATGATTCGTCTGGGTAAGGAGAAACCTGAATTGGGTGTCATCTTCGACCAAATAGGTACACCGACATACGCTCGTGATTTGGCCCGTGTCATCATGACTGCCATCAACAAAGGTGTCGTGCCGGGCATCTACCATTTCTCTAACGAGGGTGTCATCTCGTGGTACGACTTCACCAAGGCCATCCATCGTATTGCTGGAATCACGTCGTGTCATGTGCGTCCCCTGCATACAACTGAATATCCGACACCTGCTGCCCGTCCACACTATTCTGTGCTCGACAAGACGAAAATCAAGCAGACCTACGGTATTGAGATTCCTTATTGGGAAGAGTCATTGAAAGAATGTATTGAAAAGTTATGAATCAAGAGATAGAAAGAAGAAGAACATTTGCGATTATCTCGCACCCAGACGCTGGTAAAACCACGCTGACAGAGAAGTTCCTGCTGTTTGGCGGACAGATCCAGGTGGCTGGTGCTGTAAAGAACAATAAGATTAAGAAGACCGCTACTTCCGACTGGATGGATATTGAGAAGCAGCGTGGTATCTCCGTGTCGACGTCCGTGATGGAGTTCGACTACACCCCCGATGGCTCGGACATTGAGTATAAAGTAAATATCCTCGATACCCCGGGGCACCAGGACTTTGCCGAGGATACGTATCGCACACTGACGGCTGTCGATTCCGCGATTATCGTGGTGGACGGCGCCAAGGGTGTAGAGACGCAGACGCGTAAGCTGATGAACGTGTGCCGTATGAGGAATACACCCGTTATCATTTTTATCAATAAGATGGACCGTGAGGGTCGTGACCCATTCGACCTGCTTGACGAGTTGGAACAGGAACTGGAAATCAAGGTGCGCCCGCTGTCGTGGCCCATCAATCAGGGTGCCAAGTTCAAAGGCGTGTATAATATCTACGAAAACAAACTCGACCTGTTTACGCCAGACAAACAGCGCGTGACGGAGAAAGTTGCTGTAGAACTTGATTCTTCAGAACTTGACGAGCGTGTTGGTGAGGATAATGCCGCCAAGTTGCGCGAAGATCTGGAACTGGTGGATGGTGTATATCCTGAGTTCGAGGTGGAAACCTATCGGAGTGCCGAGGTGGCTCCCGTATTCTTTGGTTCTGCCCTGAACAATTTCGGTGTGCAGGAACTGCTAAATTGCTTTGTAGAGATTGCCCCGAGTCCCAAGCCCACGAAGGCTGAAGAGCGTGACGTACAACCCGATGAGCCGAAGTTTACAGGTTTCATCTTCAAGATTACTGCCAATATCGACCCCAACCACCGCTCATGTATCGCCTTCTGTAAGGTTTGCAGCGGTAAGTTCCAGCGCAACCAGCCCTATCTGCATGTGCGTCAGGGAAAGACGTTGCGATTCTCGTCGCCCACACAGTTTATGGCTCAGCGCAAGAGTACCATTGATGAGGCATGGCCCGGTGACATCGTAGGTCTGCCCGATAACGGCATCTTCAAGATTGGTGATACGCTGACGGAGGGCGAACAGCTGCATTTCCGCGGACTGCCTTCCTTCTCACCCGAGTTGTTTAAGTACATCGAGAACGACGACCCCATGAAGTCGAAGCAACTTCAAAAGGGCATCGACCAGCTGATGGACGAGGGTGTCGCCCAGTTGTTCGTCAATCAGTTCAATGGTCGCAAGATTATCGGTACTGTGGGCCAGCTGCAGTTCGAGGTCATCCAGTATCGCTTGGAGAACGAGTACAATGCCAAGTGCCGTTGGGAACCTGTTCACTTGTATAAGGCCTGCTGGATAGAGAGCGACGATGCGGCAGAACTGGAGAATTTCAAGAAGCGTAAGTATCAGTATATGGCGAAGGACAAGGAAGGGCGCGATGTCTTCCTGGCTGACTCCGGCTATGTGCTCTCAATGGCGCAGGAAGACTTTAAGCATATCAAGTTCCACTTTACAAGCGAATTTTAATTCTAATGACTCGAGAAGAAGATATCAAGAAGGCGGTGGAAGTGCTGCGAAAGGGTGGGGTGATACTTTATCCGACAGACACCGTATGGGGTATCGGTTGCGATGCCACGAATGCAGAGGCTGTGAAGCGCGTGTACGACATCAAACAGCGCGACGACTCGAAGGCATTGATATGTCTTGTAGATAGTGACGCCCGTATGCAGCGCTATTTCCGCAATGTTCCTGATGTTGCCTGGCAATTGATAGACAGCCTGAAAGAAGGCAGCGCCAAACCAACCACATTGATTCTCGACGGCGCTATCAATCTTGCGCCTAATCTGATAGCCGAAGACGGTAGTCTCGGCATTCGTATCACGCAGGAACCCTTCTCCAAGGAGCTCTGTTACCGTTTCCAGAAGGCGCTGGTGTCTACCTCGGCTAATATCAGTGGTGAGCCAGCTGCACAGAACTATTGTGACATCGACCCGCGTATCATCGAACAGGTTGACTACGTCTGCTGGAGTCGTCGTCAGGAGCATAACCCCCATACGCCCAGTAGTATTATCCGATTGAGAGGGAATGGGGAAGTCGAGATAATAAGGAGATAGAGGAAGATAAAAGAAGATATGATGAAGGCACGTCTGATCCTTCTGTTGTCATTGGTATGCCTGATGGCTGAGGCTCAGGTGAAGACCGCCAAGGAGTATATCCAACTGATCAGACAGCATTGTTATGCTGACTATAAGCAGATGTATAAACAACCTAGCGGTAAAGGTGCCCTTGTCTATCCTTATATCACACCGGGTAGCAAACAGTATGCACAGGTACTTTGGGACTGGGATTCCTGGCTCTCCGATGTGGCGCTTCGTCAGATTCTTGCCGATACGGGGACGGAGGAAGACCGCCGGGAGGTCTTGGTTTATGAACAGGGTTGCGTGTTGAACTATCTGGCATATACCTCTTTGGATGACGGGTATATGCCGATGGTGGTCGATGCGGAGAGCGATCCCGCCAAGATGAAACCCAAGGATATCTATTCGACTAATATGCATAAGCCCGTCATTGCCCAGCATGCCGCTTTCATCACAGAACAAGGTGGTGGCGATGCTGCTTGGTTGCAAGAGGGCTTCCCCCGTATGCAGGCCTTTATCCGTAATTATAAGGTACATCACCGCCATGCGGCAACAGGTCTCTTCTATTGGCAGGATGACCTTGCCATTGGTGTGGATAACGACCCTTCGACATTCTTTCGTCCCAAAGGCAGTTCGGCCAGTATTTATCTGAACTGTCTGATGTACAAGGAACTGTTGGCGATGGCATATCTGGCGCGTCAACTGAATCTCTCCAAGGAGGCAGGGGATTATGCGCATGATGCTCAGGAACTATGTGAGGCTATTCGTCAATACTGCTGGGACGAGAAGGATGGGATGTATTATTCCGTTGACTTGAATCTGTTGCCTTATACAGGGGAACCGCAAATCATCTTCGGTAAACCGTTTGTGTTGCATGAAGGTGCTCCGCGTGATTATCCCTGTCTTATCCAGCGTATTGGTTGTTGGTCAGGCTTTATGACATTGTGGGCAGGTATCGCCACACCAGAACAAGCACAACGGATGGTGAAGGAGAATCTGCTGGACGAACGTACATTCTGGGCTCCTTATGGAGTACGTACCCTCTCTCGTTTGGAGAAAATGTATAATCTGCGTGCTACCCATAACCCCAGTAATTGGCAGGGACCTATTTGGGGCATCTCTAATTACATGGTATTCCGGGGACTGGCAGACTATGGCTTTAAGGAGGAAGCTCGACAGATGGCGGAGAAGACTATCGTCCTCTTCGGGGAAGATTTGCGCAAAGAGGGTGCCCTCCATGAATACTATAATCCTGAGACAGGGGCTCCCATCATGAATAAGGGCTTCCAGAATTGGAACTACTTGGTGTTAAATATGATAGCTTGGCTATCCGACCGTCCTGTCGTCCGCGAGTTCTAGACGATTTTTTCTCTTATTGGGTAATTTTCTCACACTCGACAAAAGAAAAGATTTTTTTCTTTACTCGTTTAATCGAAATTTTTTGTACCTTTGTACCTTTGAATGGATAAAGTTTCAAAAACGGGAAGGCCGACATGGGTGCAGCGACTGCATGAATGGCGGGTAGAACATGTGAGCGACAGGATGTTCCTGCTCGTGCTTGCATTCTTTGTGGGTCTGTTTTCCGCTGTTGCTGCCTTTGTGCTGCATGGTATGATCAACCAGATTGTCGCACTGTTGACCGGGCAGTTCAAGGCGACCAGTTACAACTGGCTGTATCTGGTTTATCCTGTTATTGGTATCTACCTGACTTCGCTGTTTGTCCGTCATATCGTGAAGGACAATATCTCTCATGGTATCACCCGTATCCTCTATGCCATCTCGTCGAAGAAGTCGCGATTGAAGGCGCATAATACCTGGTCGAGTGTCATCGCCTCTGCCATTACCATTGGCTTTGGTGGTTCTGTGGGTGCTGAGGCGCCTATCGTACTGACAGGTTCAGCTATCGGTTCGAATCTGGGACAGTTGTTCAAACTCGACAGCAAGACACTGATGACCCTGGTGGGCTGTGGTGCCGCTGGTGCGATAGCGGGAATCTTCAAGGCTCCGATAGCGGGTCTGGTGTTCACACTGGAAGTGTTGATGATTGACCTGACGATGGCCTCGCTGTTACCTATCCTCATCTCATGTGTGACGGCGACGTGTTTTACCTATATCTTCAGTGGTAATGCGGTGTTGTTTACATTCCATTTGGATTCTGACTGGACGGTACAGCGAGTGCCCGCGTGTATCATGCTGGGCGTGACGTGTGGACTGGTGAGCCTTTACTTCATCCGTATGATGAATGCCTGTGAGGATATGTTTGCCCGTTTCAAGGACAAACCCTATGTGCGGCTGCTGATAGGTGGAGCCATCCTAAGCACACTCATTTTCCTGTTCCCGTCGCTGTACGGGGAGGGCTATCATAGCATCAACCTGTTGTTGAACGGAAAGACGGAGGCCGACTGGAACCAGATTCTCGACAATTCGTTGTTCTACGGACATCATGAGTTCCTGATCGGTTATCTCGCCCTGGTACTTCTCACTAAGGTGTTTGCCACGAGTGCTACGAATGGTGGTGGTGGTTGTGGTGGTACGTTTGCCCCCTCCTTGTTTATAGGTTGTTTTACAGGTTTCCTGTTCTCCCGTCTGTGGAATATGAATGAGATAGGGGTGTATGTGCCGGAGAAGAACTTTGCCCTGTTGGGAATGGCGGGTGTGATGTCGGGTGTGATGCACGCTCCGTTGACGGGTATTTTCCTGATAGCAGAGATTACCAGTGGCTATAACCTTTTTATGCCGCTGATGATTGTCTCCGTTTTCGCATACCTTACTATTATCATCTTTGAGCCACATAGTATCTATGGTATGCGACTGGCCAAAAAGGGGCAGTTGATTACCCATCATACCGACCATGCGGTATTGACCCTGATGAGTCTTGACTCTGTGATAGACCGCGACTATCAGGCGGTGGATGCAGACATGGAACTGGGACAGATGGTGCATAAGATCAGTCGTTCGCATCATGATATGTTGCCTGTGACAGATGCTGCGGGTAATCTGTTGGGCGAGATCAATATCGTGAAGATACGCCATGTTGTGTTCCGTACCGAGTTATACCATCATTTCAAGGCGAGTCAGTTGATGACAGCCCCTGCTGCTGTACTAGATGACGGGACACCGATGACAGAGGTGATGCGTACTTTCGAGAAGACCCAGGCCGACTGGCTCCCTGTATTGGATGAGGAAAGGCATCTGAAGGGCTATATATCCCGGAAGAGGATGTACAGTATGTATCGGAAGACGGTGCATGACTTTAGCCAGGAGTAAACAGAATAAAGGATTCAAGAACGATATGACGAAAGATGATTTAAGGATTATTTTCATGGGTACGCCGGAGTTTGCCGTGGAGACGCTGAAGGCACTGGTGGAGAATGAATATAACGTAGTAGCCGTAGTGACGCAGCCCGATAAGCCGGTAGGGCGCCATGGTTCCGTGTTACAGCCTTCGGCTGTGAAGCAATATGCCTTGGAGCACGCTTTACCCGTTCTCCAACCCGAGAAAATGAAAGATCCAGAGTTTGTGGAGACACTACGTTCCTACTGTGCCAATCTGCAGGTAGTGGTTGCCTTCCGTATGTTGCCAGAGATAATATGGGCCATGCCTGAGTATGGTACCTTTAATGTGCATGCCGCATTATTGCCTCAGTATCGTGGTGCAGCACCGATTAACTGGGCGGTCATCAATGGAGAGACGCAAACGGGTGTGACAACCTTCTTCCTGGAACATGATATTGATACAGGTCGTATTATCATGAAGAAACCCTTTGCTATTCCAGATGATGCTGATGTGGAATATGTCTATGACGGACTGATGCGTCTGGGTGCTGAGATTTGCCTGGAGACTTTGCAGGCAATTGTTGATGCCGACGGTCACCCTATGACTGTTTCCCAGAACGATTCTTCACTCTTCACTCCATTCCCGAGCGAAGCTCGCCTACCCGTAGCCTTTAACTCTTCACTTAAGTCCGCTCCCAAAATTTTCAAGGAGACCTGTGAGATTAACTGGACAAAGACGGCGAAGCAGGTATATGACTTCGTACGTGGTCTGAGTCCTTATCCTGGCGCCTGGACAACTCTTGTCGCTCCTGATGGCAGGGAAACGGTGTTGAAAATCTTCAAGACCAGTAAGACGGGGCAGGCGTGTCAGTCGGAAAAGGGAAGTCTACGACTGGATGGTAAGCAACTGCAAATAGCCGCTTCCGACCAGTGGTTGCAGTTAGAGGAGTTGCAGTTGGCAGGTAAGAAAAGGATGCCCGTACGTGATTTCCTGAATGGAATGAAAGACATAGAGACATATCGTATAAAATAAATAATGTTAATTAGAAAATAAAATATCAGGGCAATGCGTTTGAAGAGTAGAAACAATTAAATGAAAAGTGCCTATGCCAATTTTTACTCAAGAGAACTTAATTCAGCCCAAAGAGTCGACCATCCTTCTGATCAAGCAGATGGCCCGTATGTATAGAACAGTAAAACAGCCGGACAATACCTTTGTGGTACAAGGCCTGAATTAAAGAAAGAATAATGACTAAAGTATCTCCTTCATTGCTTGCTGCCGATTTCCTACATCTCGACCGCGACATCGAAATGATTAACCGCAGTGATGCCGATTGGCTTCATCTGGATGTGATGGATGGTGTGTTTGTTCCCAACATCTCTTTTGGCTTTCCTGTGTTGGAAGCTGTTGCTTCACAATGTAAGAAGCCCTTGGATGTGCATTACATGATTGTACATCCTGAGAAATTTATTAAGCAGACTGCCAAGTTGGGTGCTATGATGATGAACGTCCATTATGAGGTTTGCGACCATCTTCACCGTACTGTTCAGGAAATCCATGATGCGGGAATGAAGGCTGGTGTGACATTGAATCCTTCTACCCCTGTGTCAATGCTGGAGGATATCATCGGTGATGTGGAAATGGTGTTGCTGATGAGTGTCAATCCCGGCTTTGGCGGACAGAAATTCATTGAGAATACCATTCAGAAGGTACAGCGTCTACGCCGTATGATAGACGAGCGTGGGTTGCAGACCTTGATAGAGGTGGATGGTGGCGTACAAGGAGAGACTGCTCCCCGTCTTGTCAAGGCTGGGGTGGATGTACTGGTGAGTGGCAGCTATGTTTTCAAGGCTACCCATCCGGAAGAGACGATAAGACAACTGAGAGCACTCTAGACTTCCAAATCCAGTTGAATGCGGTACTGTTTCGCCAAGCGCCGCATATTGATAAGTGCGTAGCGCATACGGCCTAAAGAGGTGTTGATGCTGACCCCCGTGAGTTCTGCAATCTCCTTGAACGACAATTCCTGGTAGAAGCGCATATACACTACTTCCCGTTGTACAGCAGGCAGTGTATCCATCAAATGACGTACGTCATCCATAATCTGTGTGTTGACATATTCGCTTTCACGACAGCCTTCTGTGATGGTATCGTTGCTAAGATGGCTCAGGTCATTGTCGGCATTGGGCTCAATGATATGTTCGCTCTTGATCCGGCGGAACTTATCGATGATGATGTTATGGGCGATGCGGGTAAGCCAGAAGGAGAACTTTCCTGAGTTGGAGTATTTTCCTTCCTGTAACTTCATGATAGCCTTGATAAAGGTATCTTGGAAGATATCATTCGCCGTTTCCTGGTCGCGGACCACGAAAAGGATATAATTGAATAACTTTTGTTGGGTTCTGGCTAATAACTCATCAAAAGCCTTGTTGTCTCCCGCGGTATAGAGAAGAGCAAGCTCCTCGTCAGTGCGGTTTGCAAATGTCTTCATACTCAATTGTTTTTATATTGAAGTAGAAGTCTGTTCGATAGGCAATTTGTTTAAGTTATTAACAATATTTATTATTTCGTTTGCAAAAATAAGTAAAAAATGTAATTCTGCCAAATAAAATCAAAGAAAAATGATAAATAGGCAGAAATTTGATATAAAAAAGAGCAGCCAGGCAGCTGCTCTTGGTATTTTATTCTGCTAATTGAAGCAGGTATTTTCCGTAATCATTCTTTGCCATTGGCTCGGCAACTTTCCGGAGTTGTTCTTTGGTTATCCACCCCCGCTTAAAGGCAATCTCCTCTAAACAGGCCACTTTTAATCCTTGTCGTTTTTCAATCACCTCAATGAAGGTCGATGCCTCGGACAGGGAGTCGTGTGTACCTGTATCAAGCCATGCAAACCCACGCTGAAGGGTCTGTACTTTCAGGTTCTTTTGTTTGAGATACTCCTGATTGACAGTCGTGATTTCCAGTTCCCCACGTGCACTGGGCTTGATGTTCTTGGCAATCTCCACTACGCTGTTGGGATAGAAGTATAATCCGACGACAGCGTAATTCGACTTGGGATGAACGGGTTTCTCCTCAATACTCAGACAGTTGCCGTCTGCGTCAAATTCCGCTACACCATAACGCTCCGGATCGTTCACATAGTAGCCGAACACCGTTGCCTGTCCATATTTTTCAGCGTTCTCCACACTTTGTTTTAGGAGCCCGGTAAATCCGCTTCCGTAGAAGATATTGTCACCAAGGACAAGACAGGCACAATCGTCACCGATAAATTCCTCTCCAATGATGAATGCCTGAGCAAGTCCGTCGGGTGAGGGTTGTTCGGCATACTCAAAACGTACGCCTATCTCCGAACCGTCGCCAAGCAGTCGCTTGAATCCGGGCAAATCGTGAGGGGTGGAGATAATCAGGATTTCACGAATTCCTGCAAGCATCAGTGCGGAAATCGGGTAGTAAATCATCGGCTTGTCAAAAATCGGTATTAATTGTTTACTGATTCCTTTGGTGATGGGGTAGAGGCGAGTGCCACTGCCTCCAGCTAATACGATACCTTTCATAATATTGACTTTATGTGTATTTACGGTGCAAATTTATAAAATAAATATCAATTATCAATTGTTAATTATCAATTATTTCGTACCTTTGCACCGTTAAATATAAATATTATGGGATTTTTTTCAAAAATATTCGGTCGTAAGGCTGATGAGGAACAACAAAAAGCAGGTGGCATGGAGGATTTCATGACACTGATACGTGTATATTTTCAGTCTGTCATGGCAGCGGACCTGGGCATTACCAATCTTGCCGCTTTGCCAGACCTGCGCATTTTCAAGGCTACCTTACATGTGCCTACTCAAAACAACAAGCTCGGGCTGGCGGAGAAGTCGCGCTGTAAGAAGATGTTGATGAATATCTATGGGATGGACGAGGATTTCACCAAGGAGATCGAGCAAAGCATCCGTAAGCGCTGCAAGAAGCCGCAGGACATCCAGACTTACATGATTCAGTTTTCTGCCTTCTCACAGGACCTGATGATGCTGACAGGTAACCTGATGAAGTTCAAACTTCGTCTGCCAGGCTTCTTCAAGAGCGCCATCTATTCGATGACGGAGAAGACGGTAAATGACATTTTCAACAAAAACGATTTCTCGGACGCTGGTGTCATGAAGACGGTGGTTGCCATCCGCCAATATGACCAGAAACTGGGTTTCACCCAACAATGGGTAACTCATTTCGTTTATAAGATAGTGATGCTTGCCAAGAAAGAAAAACGTCCTTCTGACGCAGATTCGAAATAAAAAACGTTAAATCTGTGAATAAAGGAGCGTAAAATCACGAAAAATGTGCTACCTTTGTCAAATAAAGTGAGCTCTATGACGCCTAATGAGAAAACGATAGCTACCTTTGAGACCCGTATCAGGCAGATGATTCTCCGTTTTCAGGAATTGAAGAAGGAGAATGCAGACCTCTATGCGATGATTGAGAAGAACGAGCAGAACATCAAACAACTGCAGGCTAAGTTGGAACAAGGACAGCGTGATTACGACTCACTTAAAATGGCGAAGATGATAGAGATTACCGATGGCGACTTAGACGGAGCCAAAGAAAGGTTATCGAAACTTATACGTGATGTCAATAAGTGCATTGCAATCCTCAGTGACGAAGAACAATAGGGAAAACAAGCAAAATGGCAGATCAGAACAAACTACATATACGACTGCATGTCTACGATGAGGAAATCGAAGTCGGAATCAACAGAGACGACGAAGAGTTCTATCGTTTGGCAGCCAAACTCATTACCGACCGTTATAATGCCTATGCACAGGCGTATAAGGGTCGTAAGAGTGAGCATACAATCTCGCTGATGACGCTCGTCGACATCGCGTTATTGTATCAGAAGGAACGTTCGCATAATGATACTGCCCCCTATGATAATGTTCTAGCCCGTCTGACCGCTGAGATTGAGGAAGCCTTGGGCACGTCGCACAAATGACAAGAGAACATTAACTCAATATATATATATTATGATTGTAATAATAACTGCCGTCGTAGCCCTTATATTAGGAGGGTTGTGCGGATTCTTGATTTTCCGTTTTGTCATTAAGGGAAAATATAATGAAATGGTAAGTGCGGCCCAAAAAGAGGCTGAGGTAATCAAAGAGAAGAAACTGCTTGAGGTCAAGGAGAAGTTCCTGAACAAGAAGAGTGAGCTCGAGAAGGAAGTGCAACAGCGTAACCAGCATCTCCAGCAGAGCGAGAATAAGCTGAAGCAGCGTGAGATCTCTTTGAATCAGCGTCAGGAAGAGCTGGGTCGTCGTAAGAATGAGCTTGATAATTTGCAGACACGTATCGACAACGAGAAGAAACTGCTGGTTATCAAGAACGAGGAACTGGAGAAGATGCAGATGCAGGAGCGTACCAAACTGGAGGAACTCTCAGGATTGAGTGCGGAAGAGGCAAAAGCACGTCTGGTGGAAGCGATGAAGGATGAAGCCAAGACCGATGCCGCCAGTTACATCAATGAAATTATGGACGAGGCGAAGCTCAATGCCAATGCCCAGGCTAAGAAGATTGTCATCCAGACCATCCAGCGTGTAGCAACCGAAACAGCCATTGAGAATTCGGTCAGTGTCTTCCATATCGACAACGATGACGTGAAAGGCCGTATCATCGGTCGTGAGGGACGTAACATCCGTGCCCTGGAGGCTGCCTGTGGTGTGGAAATCGTCGTTGATGACACCCCAGAGGCCATTGTCATCTCCGCCTTCGACCCCATTCGCCGTGAGACCTGTCGTCTGGCTCTCCATCAACTGGTAAGTGACGGACGTATCCATCCTGCCCGTATCGAGGAAGTCGTAGCCAAGGTGAAGAAACAGTTGGAGAACGAGGTCATCGAGACAGGTAAGCGTACGGCGATAGACTTAGGTATCCATGGCTTACATCCTGAATTGATCCGTATTATCGGTAAGATGAAGTATCGTTCTTCTTATGGTCAGAACCTCCTTCAGCATGCCCGTGAGACAGCTAATCTCTGTGCAGTGATGGCATCAGAGTTGGGCCTGAACCCCAAGAAAGCAAAGCGTGCCGGTTTGTTGCACGATATTGGTAAGGTGCCCGATGAGGAGAGCGAGTTGCCACACGCACTCTATGGCGCTAAGATAGCAGAGAAGTATAAGGAGAAACCCGATATCTGCAATGCCGTCGGTGCCCACCATGACGAGATGGAGATGCAGACGCTCTTAGCTCCTATCGTCCAGATTTGTGATGCTATCAGTGGTGCCCGTCCAGGTGCCCGTCGTGAGATTGTGGAGGCATATATCAAGCGTTTGAACGACCTTGAGGCAATTGCCATGAGTTATCCTGGTGTTACCAAGACCTATGCCATTCAGGCTGGTCGTGAGTTGCGTGTCATTGTCGGTGCCGACAAGATGGACGATGCCGAGACAGAGGCACTCAGCGGTGAGATAGCCACGAAGATTCAGAACGAAATGACCTATCCCGGACAGGTGAAGATTACCGTCATCCGTGAGACTCGTTCTGTAGCTTATGCAAAGTAAATAGGAATTCATAAGATATAAAAAGAAAAGTGATGAGACTTTCCTCATCACTTTTCTTTTGTTTATGTCATTCAAGGATTATTTTGATTTTTCCTTCTCTTCACCACACTCGTGTGGTTTTGGTAATTCAGCCTTGACACCTGCCTTACGAATCTTCTTGATAAGTTTCTCTGCACTGATCTCCTTATGATGATACTTTACTGCTAGCGCATGGCGTAAAACATTGTAATTGGCATCCTCAACACCATCGATGAGTAAAATCTTATCAATGTCATCTTCCGTAACATTGCCTTTAGGAACGATATAATAGGCATATGCTCCCTTCCCGCATTTGCAGTAGTTTACTGGTGTATAGCCAGCCTTGGTAATAGCCGTGCGGATGTCGGCAGCAGTGGTCAGGTCACTGTTGAAACGGATGGTTACAGCATTGTTCTCCAAGTCTGCATCCAAACGTTCAAAACCCTGTATGCGCTGTAAGCGAGCTTCAATGCGACGGACACATTTCTGACAATGCATGTCATCAATGCGCAACATTGTGGTCTTTGGCGTTCCGCTAAGCATAGTGACTTCGATACAGTTGTTAGCCTCAATCATTCGTTGTGCCATCTGCTGTACCTGTTGTGGTGTCATCTGTTCAACCATCTTACAGTAATCCTTGTCGAAGTCTGCGGAGTCTTCCAACTCATGCCACAGGACATAGTCCCAATAGTCATCAGTAATAGCTAGTTGTTGGTACTGCTTGGTAAGATACTGTTTAACCTTATCCATGCTTGTGGGTTCCGGACCATTATCAGCAATATTCTTCAGTTGCTGGTAGATAATCGGATTCAACTCAAGGTAGCGCGACGGATCAGCATTATAGCTAATGGTCAGGGAAGCGTTGGGTTGGTCGTCTTTATCAAGGTCGAAATTGACGCTTACACCATAGGTTCCGCCTTTCTCTTCACGTACTGAGTCCGTATAGGCAATCGACAAACAACGCTTCAGGAAGTCGAGCTCTAGATCACTCTGTGGAGTAAAGGGGACGTCTGCTGTATAGCAGATGGTTACATTGGCCAATGGTGTAGCTTGTTTCTTGGAGAAGCGTACTACCTGAGAGCCATCCACCACCTGAGGAACATTCTGCCAATTGGTCTGTTCGTGTTTGTTGGTAGCAGGTAGTGTAGCCAGATACTGACAGAGCAGTGGTCGCAACTGGTCAAACGACACATTACCGATGATTACCGTCTCGAAGTTTGCTGCGTCAGAGAAACGTTCCTGGTAAATCTGGAAGATACGATCGTAGTCTGCTTTGGCTATCACCTCCTGTGTGACAGGTGCAAGACGCGGATGATGTCCATAGACTACAGCCTTCAGCGAGTCGTTGTAATCGACTTTCGGTGATGCATTACGATTGCTGAGGAATGAGTAGGTGCGGTTATAGAGGCTACGATATGCTGTGGTATCACGACGTGGGGAGGTGAAGTAGAGGTAAGTCAGTTCGAACATCGTCTTGATGTCCTTAACGGAACCGCTACCACTGATACTCTGACTACGAGAACCAACCGATGGACTGACGCGAATGCTCTTGCCTGTCAACATCTTCCGCAACGTAGCAGCATCAAACTGACCCACACCGGCCTCTGTGATACTGCTGGTGACGAGGGAGAAGTTAGGAATGTCCTCATCGCCATAGCGTGAAGTACCGCCTTCAGCTTTCATTGTCATCTGTACCTGGTCGGCAGTAAAATCGGTCTGTCGTGCATACACCTTCATTCCATTGGAGAGTGTAAACTCAGTAAAACCGTGCTTATATGGTTTCTCGCTGATTATCTTGCCAGGAGTCGGTAATTGGGGAATCAGTGTCTCTGGCAATGTCTCCTCGGTGTAGGCAGCATACTGTTGCTGTTGGGCAGCGAGGATAGTCTGTTCCAGTTCTGCTTCGCTAGGCAGGTTGATGCCATCCTTCTCGGGACCATAGAGTACACATACTTGGTTCTGGTCAGTAATCAGTTCACGTACGGCTCGATTTACTTCCTCCAGTGTTACTTCCTTATCCAATTTCTGAATGTTCTTTAGGTCAAATTCTTCTGAAGTCAGTGGCTCGTAGTTCAGGAAATTCTGTACACACTGATTGACGAAATAACTGTTACGGCGTTCGTTACGCTCTTTAAAGCGACGCTCTGCAGCTGTCATCTGAATCTTCTTAGCACGGTTCATCTCTTCTTGCGTAAAACCATTCTGACGGGCACGTTCAGCAGCAGCCACTGCTGCTTCCAGCCCGCCTAAGATATTGTCTTGCTTACAACTGACTGAGAGGGAGAATGACTCTTTGGTGCGGCTGACGAAGAAGGTCGATGCGTGTCCGGACCCACTGAGGAAGGGAGGATTTGCTTGTTCGCGTATTTCCCCCATCCGACTGTTGAACATATAACTGATAAGGTCGTCAATGTATCCATCACGCAGGTATTTCTCCGTATTCTTCTCGCTGTCGGGTGTAGCATCCCGTTTCATATACAGATGACAGAGGACGATGGGTTGTTCTTTGTCCTTCTGGATATTGACAATCATTTTCTCATTATCAGGAACGGGATAGTAGATTCGCTCAGCTGGATTCTCTGCTTTGGGAATCTGGGAGAAAAGGGTCTTAACTTTCTGTTCCACCTTGTCAACATCGATGTCGCCTACAACGATGATGGCTTGCAGGTCGGGACGATACCATTTCTGGTAGTAGTCACGCAGGTCCTGATAAGGGAAGTTGTCGACGATGTCCATTGAACCGATAGGTAGACAGTCCTCATACTTCGACCCCTTGTAGATGACGGGCATAGCATCCTCCATCAGTCGTTGCATAGCCATACCTGCACGACGGGTGCGCCATTCTTCATGGATGACACCACGTTCCTTGTCGATTTCCTTATCTTCCAAAAGAATGTAATGACTCCAGTCGTTGAGTACTAACAGGCAAGAGTCGAGGATTCCCTCACGCTTCAAGGGTGCAGAACCGATGTGATATACCGTTTGGTCTACAGATGTGTAAGCATTCAAATTGGCACCGAACTTCACACCGATGGTCTCACACCAGGGTACGATTCCTAACTGACCGTCTTTGCCAGAGAAATGTTTGGTGCCGTTGAAGGCCATGTGCTCTAGGAAATGTGCCAGACCACGCTGACGCGGCTCCTCCAAAATCGATCCCACACGCTGGGCGATATAAAAGTCAGCCAGTCCTTTCTCTTTTGCATTATGACGCAGATAATAGGTCATGCCGTTATCCAGTTTACCGATGCGGTAGGCTGGATCGGAAGGCAACTGTGCTGCCACCGATAGGGGTAGCAGCACAATAGCTAGAAGGGATAATATGTTACGTTTCATACGTTACATGTAATTGCTTTCAGATTTAACTTTTGTTAATTCATCATAGAGGGCTTTGCCTCAGCATTGAAGTCGTTGGCAGAGTTGTTGGTGTCGACATACTTTCCATTGCTGTCAGTCTTACGGATAACAGCTTTGTTGAAACGCTCTGGGTCTTTGTCGACTTTTCCGCAATAGGTCCATCCGGCATCAAGAGCAGAAGAAGTAACAATCCACTGGAACTCAGACTCTACGCTTAAATTGACTGCATCGAGAATCCATTCGTTGGGTACTCGGAAGGTATCTTTCTCTTGGTCGAAGGTCCACTCCATGAATGTCCACGTGTAGGCAGCAGTGTACGCATAGTCCTTCAACCACGTCTCTTTGTCGGTCTTCATCTTAGCAATGGCATAGCTATGGTAACCGCGGCTGTGGAACATATACACGGTGGCTGTATAGCAATACCATTTGTCTAGGTTGGTTGCTTTCCCATCTGGGTCAATATATTTTTCGTTTGATGACTCATCGTAGAACTCAAAGTCTGCATTACTCAAGTCAAAGGAGTTGGGATTAGCTTCTTTGTGGTTAATGGCATTGATAGCAATGAGCAGACTCTCACCGGGTTCAACAGGAACATCCGTACCGCTTCCGGGAATAACATAACATGCATCAACAGAGAAGTCGGTATTCATCAAATCAGGCGTATAGTCCTGTTTGTCGGTGGTTAAGAACTCTGACTCCAGAATGGCAATGCCGTCAGCATAGAGTGTTACGTCAGAGTTGTTGGTGATCTTCATATATTGGTCATCACTGTATGATTTATTCTCAGGTGTTGTCGTACCTGTATAGAAAATTTCACTGATAACAAAGCCACCTTCAGCTTGGAAGGAGTTGACTGCTAATTTTACTGAACTTGATTTCTCGGACAGACTGACATTGCTACTGTTAATCTCAAAGTCTGTTGTGCCGGCAATGCCATCCTTCACGAAAGAAATTACACCCTTGGCAATGAGGTTATAGTTACCTTCCTCTATTTGAGGGATAGTGATGATGTAGTTGTTTCCGTCCTTTACGGGTGTAGAAAGAGTAATCGTGTTACCCGTCTGTACATTGGTGGCAGTTCCTTCAAAACTCTCTAATACAATGTTACTGACATTGATGGGCATCTCAAGCGTTATAGTCCCATTCTTCACAATAACAGGACCATCATCACTGCTGCTGCATGAAATGAAAGATAAGCTCATGGCTGCGAGCATCATCATACTAAGGAAAATTTTCTGTTTCATAATTCGTTTTGTTTATTAATACTATTGTTTTTTAAAATGTTACTCCTAGGGCAAGACGGGCGGCCGCTTGGTGTTCTCCTACCGAACACGATGTATATCCACCGACCAATTCTGCAAAAATACCTATACTCTTTAGTTGATAGTCACCACGTATACGTGCCGATACATCAGTATAATTAGCTTTACTATACTCATACTGCCGGTTTATCTTGGTTGCGAAAGCGGTAGTCATATTGGCAAAGGGCATCACAATCTCATCATTGGCACATCCTCGATAGGATGCCTTCAAACCGCATGTCAACAACATTCGCTCTGAAGCTTTCCAGAATAGCTGACCTTCTAAAGCGCCGTAGATGTGCCCCACCTTCAACTTACGTTCAGGGTAAACGTATTTCTGGTCATCATTCTGATAACCAAAGCAGGCAGAAACCTGCCACTTCCCTGTTCCGTAGAGTGCTGTCAGCGAGGTGTTTAATCGGTTGTCTTTATACATCGTAAGTGTCGCTAATTCGGGGAAAGCCGTTGAAGCAGAGGAACCAATGATATGTTCGTCTCCCGAACGTTTCTCATAGTCAAGGGTGGCATATATGGCTAGGTGTTGCTTACCAACACGTTTCCATCCAATGATGGTATTGACTCCTTGGCTATAGAGATCGGTGATGGGAAGGGTGTAGTTCTCTACAATCTGGCGGTGATAGCGATGTTCATTGAGGTCCAGATGAACGTATAATCCTTGATTGCTGACTGGTTCTGCATCAAGTAATAGGCGGGCTCCTCCTCCTTCATAGTGAATGCTGCGCTTGTCTCCGGAAAAACGGACATACTCTGTTCCAAGGCCCGTCATCTGATATTCTGGACTGACTCCTAACTCACGGTAAAATTCTACGTCATTACTTTGTTTGTAAACATTTCCCTCGAAGGCTGCCCCCCAACGGTAGCCCATTGCCTCATAGCCGGCACCGATACGTAATGTAAGCTCGTTTACGACACCCCTCATCCTAGGGTCTACGTCACGGTATTCATGGTCGGCACGAAACAGCATCTCTGCTCCTAACAGCCAGCGTCTCAGTCGAGTAGCATAACCGCCTTCAAAGACATAGCGTTCACGGTTTGTGTCACCGCCAACACTGTCAGCCAGTATATGTGGTTGTAGGATGTCATAGTCAGATGTGGAGTTCCAGCAGATATCATAGTGTTTACCGTTGGTATAGGAGGCATGTCCCCATACGGCAGCACGTTCCGACAGGCGTAGATACGTATCTGCATGTGCCGCAGGCAACAGGAATCCCTTTCCTTTCTCTTGAATGAAGGCTTTACTCTGTTTCTGCCAGTCAACCTCTGCGTACAGTTCTGTCAGTGATGACTTGAATGCTGTTCCGTGAAGGGCTGGGTTCTGCCATGTGGCTTGCTTGACGGTATTCCATATACTCAGATGCTCCATCAGTGTAGAATCTGCCGATGTCGCAAACAGTTGCACGCTTATCGTCAAGAGTATGGATGTGATATAGTATTGTCTGTTCATTACTCTAGGAATATGATATCTAATACTGCTTGGTTATAGCCTCTGGCCGATAGGTCTATATAGTCGCTATGTGCACGCATGTGCTTGATATAGCTCTGGCCCGTTTGATCGTGATAACGTACCAAACCTTCCACGTCAGCACTATAGCTGCTGCGCATCAGTTGAAGGTGGATGGTAGCCCCATCGAAGTCGGAAGTGGTTGTCACCTGTTTTGAATTGAGGTTCGTGATGCGTGCCGTACCCTGTATCTGTTCGATGGTCATCCCTTCTCCTGCAGACAGAACGATGTCCGCATTGGTAAGAATATCATCCTCGTCTTTATGACAGGAACTCAGTGCCATGACACCTATTAATATGTATAAGAGCTTTTTCATAATTTTACGTTCATTTCCAGTCCGAAATATGCCTTGACATGTCGATGGATGGTGACACCATTACTCTCGTAGTCTGGTGTATAGTCCCATATCTTGTTACAGAACATGGCTATCTTGAGACGGTCTCGTAATAACTTCTTGGTTACCTTGAAGTTCAGGTTCATCGACATGGGGACACGTTGCTTCTCAAACATCGATTCTGTGTTATGGCGTACTAACCAGCGCAGGTAGGTATCCTCTTCGTCGCCTTCTTGCCAGTCGTGCATAGTGCCGTCGGGTGACATATACTGGTCGGGATAGTTGCTGACAAGATTCTGTTGTTGGGTCGTAAACCACAGGAACTGTGCAGAAACGGAGAAGCCCAGTTTTAACTTAGGAACGTCGGTGTCGAGTGTGAAGTTGGTGTTCATCCGTTCGTATACAGATCCGTCATCATCCTTATAGTAGCCAACATACTGTATTTGTTCACCGTCGATGACCTGTGATGGACGGTAGGTCTCTAGCTGTGAGTTACGATAGGTTGTGCGGAAATATGCTCCATTAATGGTTAGACGGGTGAGGATAACGGGGAAGCGCTTCGTTTCTAAGGTGTATTCAACACCCTGTTTAAGTGTCTGACTGCCGTTGCTATACATTCCGAGACCTAGCAGTTCCTGCTTCTCCTGATAGGGCAGGGTAGCTATGTCGGGCTGTGACGTCAGCGTTGCAGCATCAATGCCAGATGTGTCATACTTCTTATAGGTATAAGGTGCATAACTGGCCATGGAACGGAAACCGGATGTCATGTTCTCTCGGAAATAAGTTACAGACAGTCGGTGTCCACCGATATTGATGTCAGTGGAAATCTCCCATTTCTTGTTTCTTGCAGGTTTTAAATTCGGATTACTGGTATCACGGATATAAGTACGAAGGTTGATGCGGCGATAGTCCGGATTATCGTGGTAGTAGTTCAGTTGTACGAGATCCATATAGACCTTGTCAGGAAACAGCTGTTCCATTGTGGGGTTTTTGGTGTGCATACCCCATCCCGTCGAGATACGTATGAATGTGGGCTGATGGAAAACAGTGAACTTTGGGAATGTCCATCCGATATTAAATCGTGGATCAAAATATACTGTTCCATGCATCTCATAATTGGAGGGGAGGTTAAGCATACGTTGTCCGCGAACACCAGCTACAAGTTCCAAGGAACCACCTAACAATGGCATCTTCAGATTCTCTTCTGCATAGAAAGAGAAGGTACGGTTGGCGGGAATGTCAGACAATTTTCGCTGACGTGCAGACATCCCAGGGTAAAGAGGTCTCAGTGGATCGAACACCTGTCCGTCGCCGAGGTTCTTATCCAAGTTCCAGTCAACACCTACGAGCAGGCTGTTGACAAGGAATCTGCTGGGTACTTGAAAACGGGCATTCGCCTTAAGGAAGAGGTTAAGGGGTTTTCCGTCAGCACTATGTGATGCAACATAAGTATACGGCAAAATGACAGCATCGCTCTCACCCTCTTCTTTGGTGGTTGCAGCAATCTGCATACGTTGTAACTGAACAAGGCGTGTGCGTTCTATGAGATCGTGTTCATAAGAACCAGAGAATGCGATGTCAATATTCTTTAGCCATGTCTGACGCTTCATCTTCAGGTTGAGTGAGGCCATTAAGGCTATACGGTTGTATTGTGACTTGTAAGAATCTTCGCCATGGTTGTTCAAGTCCGGATCTTCTTTGTCATTATCAAACGAACCGGTATAGTCAATGTTTGTCGACAGCGTGGTGATGAAGTTCTTTCGCTCCCATGTTTTATTCAAACGGGCAGAAAATGTTACGCGTTTATAATTCTCCAGGCGGTTTCGCGGGTCTTCCTTGGCATTCAGATAATCGGCACTGAGGTTCAGACTCAACTTGCGCTCTTTCCATTCCAACCCTTTTGCCACATAGAACAGCTTTGACCCCATGTCAGACTTCAAGCGGAAATTCAGGTCGTGCCCGCCCTTTTTTCGCTCTATCTTCACCAGTCCGCTAGTCAGATCGCCATATTCGACAGAGGGAATACCGCGTACTACCTCTACACTTTGTATCTCGTCAGTGGAAATGCTTCGCATATCCACTCCGGCATTGGTAAAGTCACGACTCGTTGCTTGCGTCTCCCAAGCACCACTAAGATATTGCATGTTGGCATTTGTCGAGATAGGTGCTCCATCCATGACAAAACGTGTTCCTAAGGACGACGTAGAATAATTGCCGCCACGTGTGGTAGCTTCACGAAGATTGATTGTGTTTGGTGTTGTTAGCGAAGGGTTCAGGGCTCTACCGCCAGGTAATAATTCCAGGAGATCGGCAAAACTCGATGGTTGAAGATGCTCCATAGCATGCTTTTCTATTTTAGAGGAAGTCGCTAATCCGCGTCCTTCTTGTGCCGTGACTACCACTTCACCGATTTTGCTGATTTCCGATTGCAGAAGATAGCGTCCATCTTTTGAGATGGAAGTAATAAGTTGTTTGTAGCCAATGTAGGAAATCTTGAGTTGCTTATACCTATTATTGGGTACACGAAAGCGTCCCTCAGCATCTGATATCGCCAAGGGCTTGTTTTTCGTGGCATCCGAAATCGTTGCTCCTATAATAGGTTCTAGTGTCTCGCTATCAAGAATAAGACCGTTCAAAACGCTCTGAGCGTCAATGTTTTGAGATAATAAGAATAGGAGCGATATTAACCAAATACACTGTCTTAGCATTTACCTTTACTTTTATATGCAAAGGTACATGCTTTAAACGTTGACTACAATACCTAAAAAAGGTGAATTTTGTGCAAGAGCTTAGAACGCTGCGACCAGGGGAGTCTCCATCTCCTTGACAGCCATACACTCCATCTCTACCAACCAGCCGGAGCGGCAGACTGGAGCATGAACGATGACGTAGGGCTTGTCATGGAAGCGCTCTTCGTAGAGCTGCTTTACCACTTGGTAGTCGGCAGTGTCACGCAGATAGACAATCATGTAGCCGACATCCTCGTAGCTGCAGTCTGCCTCAGCCAACAGGGTCTCCACGTTCTCCCACATCCGGTGTGTCTGCTTACGAACGTCTTTCGGATACATAATCTCGCCCTTGTTATTGATACTTGCCGTACCGGAGATAAACACCTGGCGACGGTCTGCATAGTCGATGTAGGTACCACGCTCGAAGCTTACACCATAGTCGCTGGTGCGATTCAGATGGGTTGGTGCATATAAATAATGTACCTGTTCTTCTTTAATACCAGCAATGGCATAGTTGTCCATCTGTGTTAGCACGTTAGGATCGGCCTGTCTGCCTCCAATACCCGTTGAGGCGATGAAGTGAGTGTTGTTGGTCAGTCCCTGAGTGAAGAAGAACTGGTTACGGGCACGAACCACACCGCCGTAGTTCAAGTCCACATCATTGACAAAGAGCCATGTACGGATGCAGTTGTCCTTCAAGGTACACCCTTCCTCTATCAGTTGCATGCTGTATTCGTTGAAGAGTAGGCGGGTCTGATACTCTGAGTTAGCAGCCATGTTATGGGCGCTGCCGTTCCACAGATGGCGGAAACCACCATGGCTCACCTCGTAGAGACCACTCCCAGCGACGCTTGTCTGTACGTTGGTCATTAAATATACCCACAGGGCAATCTTCGTGCCGTCGAGTGGAGCCTGCTGGATAATGCTCTTGGCACAGTCGGTGACATCATTCAGTACGATGTCGTCCGTCTGATTGGCAGCATCGCTGAGGAAATAACGCTTGAAAACACAACGAGCCCCTTTCAGCTCTCCATCAAGCAAAGCGTTGTAGGCATTCAGTACAGCCTCCAGTTGTTCGTGGTAGGGCAGGGTGGCGTCACCCACATGAATCATTGCATGATACTCCCTGACTTCCGTACCGTTATCGAACAGACTGATAGTAGCATATGCCTTCTCTAATTGCAGTGTCTTACGTTGTAGACTCATCTTCTTTTTTATTTGACTGCAAAGGTATGCTTTTTTTTTGAAAAAATGAAGAAGACGAACGGAAAAGTTGTATTCCCTGAGGCTATTGAGGCGAGAGATGGTCTTAATGGGTCATCCAGATAGTCTCTTTCAGTCATTCAGATAATCCCTTAGGGGGTATAGAGATAATCTGAATGAGTCATAGGGATAGTCTCAATGAGCCATGGAGACTATCTGAATGAGGCAAAGGTGACAGGGGTATACAATCAATCGCGCGGACCGGTCTGTCCCCCTGTGAGTCGTATGAACTAAAACACGCCAACCCAGCCGAATCTGCGAACTAATTCACGAAGCAGATTGCGATCGCTAATGGGAATGGTAATAGCGATAGTCTCTTTCTCCTTGAGGTCACTTGCAGGATTAGCAGACTCCAACTCATACTGCGTCTGTGCAGCCAACAGTACCTTTGCAGGCAGACCGATAGCCGACTCTATCTTTACGGCCAAGTCTGTAGTAAGCGCACGCTTGCCGTTTAGCACCTCGCTCAGATGCGAAGCTTGAACGCCAACCATCTTAGCGAAATCCTTCTGACTGATTCCGCGTTCCTCCAGTTCCGGCTTAATCATCATACCAGGATGCACAGCCATGAATGGTGCAGGGTTCTCATTTCTTGTTGCCATAATGCGTATCGTCTAAACTTAAAACCGTTATATTTATTCCACCTTCAAATTCTCTAAATAGTATTCGCTCCACCATTCCGTTGACCACTCGGATAGAACTCATGCCATTGGTTCCTGCCAGTTGCTCGTAATGAAGGAACGAAATGGCTCGCAGGTCGCTTGCCACGTCAACTATTCGCATATAGTTATATGCTGTGGCGAGCGCCTTCATGAACTTCGCATTACGGGTGTATTTCTTATATTTGCTATTACGTCCCGTCGTGATCAGTTCTTCCAAGTCCGTGTCTTCAAAGACTATTTTCATCTTTATGTCGTAATTTGGATGCAAATATAAGGACAAATTCCCAAATACGGGAATATTTTATATAACAATTATCACTTTTTAACTTATAGCTTCTTCCATCAGCCAAATTTTACGAGTACACTTTTTACACTTTTTGTATTTACAGGTTACTTAAATGGGATTCCAAAATCTGTGCACCCTCGACGTTAAAGAGTTTCTGATTGATACTGCTGCGAAGGTTCGTGATTCGCTGAGAGGACAGGTTCAATAGGACCACCATCTCGGAGGGCCATAGATCAGGGGACCTGACCCAATGATTGGCTGAATGAGGCAAAGGTGACAAGGTATACAGAAATGGCGATTTTAGCCGTTTTTCATGTATAAGGAGGTTAAAAATGTTATATTTTCATAATTTTCAGAAAAATACGTACAAAAAACAGGAAGAAACTCGTCAATGGCTTTTTTCCGTTCCGTAACTTTGCAACTACGTTGTCGAGCCCCCATCGACAGCCCCCCACTTGGGAGTCAGGGGAAGTGTTACCCTCCCTATAGACCCCCTACCAAGGGGTCTTAAGGGGGGGTAACACGAACCCCGACTCCCAGTCGCCCCCCATAACGAGGACCGTTTGACGGCTGATGAACAATAGGGAGGACAGGGTTTGATCGGCGCTTTTCACAAATGGAATCTGTAGCCCAACGTGAAACTGAAGTAGCGGTTGCGGCAGTCCTCTGGATTGGCAGTCTTGTCAATCTTGGTCAGACCAAAGTAGTAACGGGCATCCAACACCACATTCTTGTACTCATACGAAAGTCCAACGGGAATGCCGAAATCGACAGACTTGCAGACATCAGAAACGTTTCCTTCAACTCTTGTAAATACAGGAGAATCATGCGTTTCTTCTGATGACCCAATGGTGAATTCTGAAGATTCGGTGTAAGGAACTGAGACTGTATAATAGACCGCCTCCATCTTACTACCCACGAGCAGTCCCAACTGCACGCCAGCCTTGACAGCAAGCCCCTTCACGCCAGGAATATATACATTCGCCAACAGAGGGATATTGATGTATTCACAATGCAGTTTACCATTCATCTGTACACGATTCAGATAGGTTGTCCCGTCATCCAGTGCAGATAGAACTTTCACGGCACCATCCACCTTGGCACCCTCCTGCGAATAGACGGCACCCAACGACACGCCCAGCCAGTCATTCACGCCATACTCTGCCTCCACACCTGCCGTGAAGCGTACTTTATAGTGATACATGTCACTGATACCACCACTCAGCCCTGTCACGTTGATACCCGCCATCGGTTTGATGGAAAACTTTCCCTTCGGATTCTGTGCGTTCACGCCTGCCATACAGCTAACGAATGCTGCCAATAAAAATAGTTTCTTCATCATATTATGTTTATTTTCTTTGCAAAAATACGAACATATTCTCCATCAGCCAAATCTTACAAGTACACTTTTTACACTTTCCGTATTACAGGTTACTTAAATGGGATTCCAAAGCCTGGGCACCCCTAATCTACCCTGATCTACCAATGACAATGCCACATCTTTTCAAGCCTAAGCGGTCTCAAGAGCCCCTAAAGTCTCAGGTCTCATTGGTTACAAACTTTCAGGCGAATGCGCAAGAGATTTTTTGCGTTATATTAATCCCCCTACGTTCTCTACCCCAATTCTACAAACGCTTTAATCATAGTCAAATCAGACCCCTGGGGTCAGAGAAAGGATAGAGTATCCTATGAGATGCCTATGAGCAACCTATGAGATGCCTATGAGCAACCTATGAGATGCCTATGAGCAAGGTATGAGCAAGACAGTGTTTACTTCTTCTTGATAACCAACATATCCTTGCTACGATTGGCGAAGTGTTCGAAGAGCTGTTTCAGCATATCGTACTGACTATTCTCATAGCATACTTTGTTGAGGCGGAACTGGTAGGTAATGTTGACCACATTTTCGCCGACAGACTCATATAGGATATGTCCAGCCATACTTTTGTCCGCAGCAGTAATCCTGATGTTCTCCGGTTTCTCCTCCAATTGCCAACCTTCTGGCAGTGTAAGCTGGAGAGTCATACCGAAGGTTTCTTTATAGGGGAACTCCACGGGCTGCAGACGTTCTTTTTCTGTAAAGGGGTTATTGGTGATGGGTATTCCAATAAACGGATTGATGTAGATATGGTCTTCAGTAGTATCACCCTGCTTCGTGAAATCAATGACTTCCGTAACCTGAGGAATAAAGTCCCGATATCCCTCTATCTTGCATTGTGTAATCTTTATGCCATTATCAGTGGCTTTCTTTGCAATGAAGGCGGCACTGTCAGCGGCTTCCCGGAAGGCTTTCCGCTCATCAGCTGCGGCATTGCCCGAATAGAACGTACTCAACTCACCTTTCATCTCTCCGTCAGGTGAGAGCGTTGCCTTAACAGTCATCTGTGTCTTGCCTTCTCCTATTGTCTGTAGATTGACCCACTGGCCAGCTTTGCCTTTCTGGATGATTCGTGCCTTTTCTACATACAGATTGGCAGGCAGTACATTCAGGTAGCCGTCGACCGACGAGGCATCCAGATATATCCACGAACTGCCGTTGGGAACGGCGACGATAAAGGTGTTCAGCTTGTTCAGCGACGGATAGGTCTGGGGCAGTCTTCCGTGTTTACGAGTACTCATCACTACGGGATAGGCCTTTACACCGACGTCGTTAAGCATATTGATAAGCATCATGTTCAAGTCGGCATTCGACCCATTGCCCTTCTTAACCACCTCCGACGCCGTCTTCGTCAGCAGTTCATACTCACCGTTCCAGGCCAGTCGCTGGCGCAAGAACTTGTAGACGGCAGCAACCTTCTCTTTCAGGTCGGTGATGTCGTTGATACCGCTGGCGGCCAATTCCTCACGGTATCTGCTGTTTTTATAGAGATTGACACCGAAGTCGGGATGGTCGAACAGGATATCGTCAATCTGCTCCCATTTCTTCTTCATATCGCGGTGACTTCCGTCCGGCAGGTTGATGCGCTGCAATTCGGCGGTGACCTTGGTAGCGTAATCGCCCATGTTCCACACGAATCTGTCTTTCTTCAGGCCTTTCAAGTTGCGTGCAGTACAGTTATAGATATTGGTGCTGCAGCTGTGCGGCTGGGCGAAATTGTCATTGTCGACTTTGAATGGCAGTGCACCGCTGACCACATTGCTTTGCAATTGCTGCAAGCCCGTTTTCTCCACATTATAGATGAAGATGACGGGAATCTCCAGTTTATAGTTGGCAAAAGCCACAGGTATCTCGCTCTGGGCCGTCCAATCGTGGATGTGGTAGAACACGTTGCTGTGCAACTTGTATTCGTATTCGATGACGGTACCTGCTTTCACTTGCGGCACGGCCGCTTTGGCCAGTTTCCAATCCTCGTCAATACGTTCTGTAAACAGCTGTTCCTTGCCTATTCTTGACTTCTTCACCTTGCCGTTCTCCAGATTGTAGGCCGTCGCCTTGAAATTTTCAAACTCCTCCTGGGCGTTTTCCCTGCTCTCGTTGTCGATATAGGGAATGCTGATGTTGGCAAATTCCTTGCCCTCGTCTTTCAGTATCTTGATACGTGTCTTGACCTCATAGTCGACCAAGAAGTTGTAGAAGTCCATCGTGTAGCTGACATTAGTCAGCTGACAGAGCACGACAGCAGCAGCGTCCGGATCGTCTTGATAGACGGTCATTGTCATTTCTTCGTCAGTAGGTTTACCGAACTTCAGGTTCTGAGCCTTGAACGTTGTGCAACAAAGTGCCAGAAAAACCATTAGAAAGAGTGCTTTTTTCATAGTTATATTTTTTTAAGTACGATTTTCTGATTGTATATATTGTTAATTGTACGCAAGAAATCCGTGAATGGGGGGAAAAGTGACTTGTCAAAGACTCCCGACCTCATCAACAGGCGGTTTTTTACACGAATCACCCTACCGTCCACTTGCAGGGAGAAGGAGAATGATGCAAAAGGCTGCTCTATGCTTACCTCCCTAGGGTATGCCTCAATGCCGTATCCTTCTGGAATGGTCAGCGTGATGTTGTCCTCGTCTAGGAACCCAGTCTCCAGCCAGATGTCTTCTTTCCGTTCTGTCGTGGCATGAGGTATGGAATAACCATGATGAAGAGGACAAATCGGGACAAAGAGCCGCCGTCCTGTCTTGGTGGCATATTTCTCGCTTCTGATCTCTGTATCAAGTGATATCTTAGCACCATCCTCCTGAATGTCTATTTTGTGAATTTCTGTCAGCGGCGCATCCACTATCAGCGGGAGTGTCTTCTGACGTTCTTTCCCGTCCATCCTTAAAAAGCGGATGCGGTCTTCATACTGTTGGTTGAAAGTTTCTTGTAACACCTTCAGATTGGCTGTCCCGTCCTGGGTAAGACTGATATCCACTTTGCTGCGCATCAGATTTGTGCTGTCGGCATAAATAGGTAACTGCACGAGGCGCCCTCCCTGTTCACTAATCTCAACAGCATCGTGCCCGGCAATATCCTTATGCACATAACCCATAGGCAACTGCGGGTTAGTACATTCCAACCAAAGGGTATCGTTCTGGAGGGGTACTTGCAGAATAACATGGTTCATCTGGTCTGTACCAGTGAAGTCTTTCATGAACCTTCGGTTAGTAGTGCTGATAATGGTATAGTTGGAAGGGATACCCACCTCTTTCAACATGGCATGCATATAGTTTGACAGCCCTTTGCAATCACCGAATCCATTTTTGCAGACAGTGGTGGCAGAAGCTGGCTGCAGTCCTCCAATGCCCAAAAGGATGGCAACATAGCGAGTGGTCGTCCCCAACCGCCGGTAGAGGGCCTCCACCTTCTCCCTGTCGGTCTTTAGCGAATCCGTCAGCAAGTGCAGTTCCTGACATACGGTCTTGGGCAGGATGTCAAGTCCCCGGATAAGGTTGTAGTTCCACTGTCCGTAGTCTTTCCAATTGCGCTGACTGCCTTGAGTACCGTAATAGGCAAAGTCGGCCGGAGCAAACCTTGCCAATGGTATCCTTTCCCGTAGCGGACGGGTATACGGCTCCCTTTTCAACATGGGCAGGTCGTTCAGAGTAAGCGTGATGAGCAGCATACCCTTAGCGTATTCACTGACGCTCACCTCATTGTCGATATTCTGTTCGGCATGGAGGATGGTCATACTTTTAGGAGCTTTCAGGCTGTAGGTAGCCTTTCTGACACTTACGTCATAGTCTGTCTGCGGACAGAAACATGGGAATGTAATCAGGTTGTCACGACTGTCAATGGTCCATTCATAAGTGATGGTAACGGGATAGACCGGCGGCGTATAGTCAAGATACATCTTGTAGTCGTCAACTGCCAGATACGGGGAATACTCCGTACGCTCAAGTTCGCTCTCCTTGATCTTGCGAATGACCTTTCCTGTCTGATCTGTCACTTGTCCTCGGAAAGAGGTCATGTAATCTTTCTTACTACAGGAACAGACGAAAAAGGCATGATGCGCTCCCTGCTCGTTGAGAATAGTTATCGTCTCTTTATAGTGAGTCGTCATGTGTGTGTTACTCTCACATCTGACCTCTGTCAACGCCTCTTCGACAATGGCATTCTGGGCAAATCCACTGTTACTGCATGACAGCAGGAAAAGAAACAACAAAACCAATTGCTTCATCTTTTCTTTTGGTATTGGTATATTTTCTCCGCAAATATAAACATCTTTGTTTGTATAAACAAATTTTACACGATTTATTTACAGGCTAACCGTAATGCCAGTCACCTGGCCGTTGACATTCAGGTAGAGAACATACTCGCCACGGCGGAGACCCGTGCAGTCGAGTTGCATTCGGTAGTGCTCGCCGGGAGCGTGGGTCTGGGACTGCTGGCGGAACACCATGCCCGACACGTTGCAGACAAGGCCCTTCACCGTGGCACCCTCACTCAGGTCATAATCGATGGTTATAGTCTGGCCGCTGACACTCACATCACAGCGTGACAGCGCGGAGGGCTGTGTGTCGCCCTGTCCGTTGCCGTCACCATTATTCCCAGTGCCTGCATTCTGGCGGTCGAGGTCGGCAAGTTGCTTGCGCACCTGCTCGTTCTCATCGTCATACAGGGTCTGCTGTTCCTCGGGAGGGCAGTAATAGGCAGCGGTTACCGGCTTGCAGCCCTGTGTCTCCGTCCTGATGGTCTCCAGAATCGGATAGCGGTAGCCTAGGGCATACCAGCGGTAGGTGTCCGTCACTGTACGCAGGCTGTCACCTAAAAGACCTGCCCTGATGCTGTCATTAGTGAAAGGCAGGCTGTCCGTATATGCCTTGAGTGCCTTGTCCGTGGAAATCTGTGGACAGGGACGGCTCACCGTCACCTCACGGAGGTGCACACGGCTCACATGGCGCAGCGTGTCACCGCCAGACAGCAGCATCATACCCGTGCCGTCAACCTTGACCATGTACTCACCGAACACCCGTGAGAACACCCGTTCGCAATATGCCATCCGGCCGTGGAACAGCCCGACATGCCGGCTGCCATACACCAGCGGGGTCTTCAGCAGGAGTATAGGACGGTCGTACACCGACTTCGCCAGGTTGTTCTCGTAGCCCCATAGCAGCAATGAGTCGTTCCGGTGCTCATAGTAGTGGAGGGTGTTGTCCTCCACCCCCGCCAACAGGTTGTCCTTTCCAAAGACATCTAAATAGCTGACCTCATGCTTCTTGTCAAGGTCAGACAACTCGCGGAGGTCCCACACCATATTGGCAAAGGACACCTCGTCGGGAGCATACTCCACCACCTGCTTGGTAATTTTGTCACCAATGCGATAGGCATGACTACCCGTAATGTTTTGGGCATGGCTCTGTAAACCTGTCAGAGTTAGTATAATAATGGATAATATATGTTTCATCTTGTTTGTTTAAATAGTGTTTATTTACGTCTTTTATTCAATCTACAAAATGATTGGGCAGGAAAGTGGATCTTTCAGTCATCGGCTAAGTCGCTTGCCAAAGCAAAAACCGTCTTTTGAGTCCCCCGTTTTTCTTCTATCTGAGCGCAAAGTTAGAGTCCCCAGTTTTCCCGGCAGACCGTTCCCTTCTCAAATTTTATTATCATCATAGCATCATTACTTTTATCGATTTGCTCCAATTCAAACCATTCTGGTTCGTTTTGATGCTTTACATGAAAAGTTAAATGTACATCTTGATGATTTATTGTAATCATTATTGAAAATCTATAAGAAGAATTGCTATCTTTAATTAAATTTACTAATTTTTTTATGAATACAAATAAATATTTAGCCGCATTCAATTTGCAAAAGTCATTCAGATGAAATCCGTTTATAAAACATTCATAATGGGTTTTATCTTGAAACTCCTGTTCCAATAAATGCTGATTAGCTTTCCAAAAATAATCTAAAACTAGACAATCATTATGTAGAGATACACCATCTCTTAAAATACGATTAAGCCCTTTTGGTAAATATCTAGAATTATTAGACTCTTTTCGTATAATGTTAAACATTTTATCGTTTATTATTATCATAATTCATTTAAATATTTTTCACCTTTTTTGACGGCTCTCTTTACTTCATCATCTTCCAGAAGTTTATTTACGCTATTCGGCGCTCCTTTGAATTCTTTTTTCTTAGAATCATATATATATTTTTTAGCCCCTTTTTGATAATGAATTTGTCCTTTTCTCTTTGAAGGGTTGGGATTTTCAACATCAATTCTAGCATTATCTTTACCCTTACTTTTCCAAATAGTTTTGCTATTCGTTTGTGTTCCATTCTTTCCTTTCTCATACCCTTCACCTTTGTTATTTGCAGCATTCATCTGCATCATAACGCCAAGGCCCTTTAGCAAAACACCTCCTATTGTAGTCACCTTTCCCACTCCAACAGCAGTTACTCCACCCATAGCAGCCGTTCCACCAGATGCGACAACAGAGACTGCGCCAGTAGCGGCAATCGCTGCTCCTCCTGCCATCATCCCGTTACCTGCGTCATTTGCCATTCCACCGATTGCCATGGCGGCGTTATCCGCTCCTTGCAAGGCATTGTTGTAGTCTGTTGCATCATTGGGAATGTACTCATCCCTCAGTCCGCTTGTCCCAGGGATGATGTTTGTAACAAGACCAATACCCCAGCCGACAACAACGTCAAAATTATCATTGCCATCAAGGTCTTTGTATCTTAGAGGATTATCCTTACCAAAATGATAAGGGCTCAGATAAGGATATTTCTCCGCCAACCTGTCCACTCCGTTCCACTGTCCCCTCGCCCCATCAAAGTGTCTTGCACCATAGTCCAACCAGTCCAGACCGTGCATGCGGTCCAGCTCCTTGCCGTTGTACTTGAAGCGCTGAAGGTCACCGCTGGTGCTCTCGCCCATCAGACCACCGTAAGGATAGTAGTGGTTCACCTGTTCCACCGTGCCGCCTGCGCTGACTACCACACGGTTGTTGCCAAGGTGGTCCTGCAGGTAGAAGTGGTACTGCGGTGTAGTGCCACTGAACGTGATGTAGCCACAGTCGATGAGAATCTGTTTCAGTACATTGTTCTCGTATATCTTTCCTCCGCAATAGTCCGCAGTTGTGGATGCAGAGCCAGGGACAGTATAACCCACGTGAAGTTTCTTCCCGTCTGCCCCATAGACATACGTGGCACTCCTGCCATTCGAATAACTGATATTCGACGGCAAATTTAGCAAATTATATTGAATTGACGAAATATTCTTATTCAAATCTTTCGTCATATTGCCGTTCTGGTCATATTCGTACTCCAAAGTTGCATTAGCCCCGTCTCGAAAATGAAACGCACCGCTGTAGTTCGGACCGCTGACGGCTGATGAACAATAGAGAGAACAGGGTTTGATCGTCGCTTTTCACAAATGGAACCTGTAGCCCAACGTGAAACTGAAGTAGCGGTTGCGGCAGTCATCTGGATTGGCAGTCTTGTCTATCTTGGTCAGACCAAAGTAATAACGGGCATCTAACACCACATTCCTATACTCATACGAAAGTCCAACGGGAATGCCGAAATCGACAGACTTGCAGACATCAGAAACGTTTCCTTCAACTCTTGAAAATACAGGTGAATCATGTGTTTCTTCTGATGAACCAATGGTGAATTCTGAAGATTCGGTGTATGGAACTGAGACTGTATAATAGACCGCCTCCATCTTACTACCCACGAGCAGTCCCAACTGCACGCCAGCCTTGACGGCAAGCCCCTTCACGCCCGGGATGTAGAAATTCGCCAACAGAGGGATATTGATGTACTCACAATGCAGTTTACCATTCATCTGTACACGATTCAGATAGGTTGTCCCGTCATCCAGTGCAGATAGAACTTTCACGGCACCATCCACCTTGGCACCCTGCTGCGAATAGACGGCACCCAACGACACGCCCAGCCAGTCATTCACGCCATACTCTGCCTCCACACCTGCCGTGAAGCGTACCTTATAGTGATACATGTCACTGATACCACCGCTCAGCCCTGTCACGTTGATACCCGCCATCGGTTTGATGGAAAACTTTCCCTTCGGATTCTGTGCGTTCACGCCTGCCATACAGCTAACGAATGCTGCCAATAAAAATAGTTTCTTCATCATATTATGTTTATTTTCTCTGCAAATATACGAACATATTCTCCATCTGCCAAATCTTACGAGTACACTTTTTACACTTTCTGTATTTACAGGTTACTTAAATGGGATTCCAAAGTCTGTGCGCCCCTAATCTACCCTGATCTACCAATGACAATGCCACACCTTTTCAAGCCTTAAAAAATCTGTTAGTAAGTATTAGAATATCTGTTAATAAGTCTGAAAACAGGTGTGTATCAAGCCTAAGCGGTCTCAAAAGCCTCTAAAGTCTCAGGTTTCATTGGTTACAAACTTTCAGGTGAGTGCGCAAGAGATTTTTTGCGAGTAGATCAAGGGTCATGGACCGTTCTGACGAAGTCAGAGGTAGTAAAAATGAAGAAGCCCCGGGTCATTGCTGACTCAGGGCTTCTCATGTCAACAGTACCAGTCCCTGGTATCATGTCAGATTATCCCATCGGTTACAATAGGATTCAAGTATTTTGTGGGAAATCTGAAGTTCTGTGGCTGTCTTGCGCCAGTCTTTGATGGCAGCATGAACCTCTTCTATGATTTCTGTAGCCTCCTGTCGCTCAAGCATATAGCTACCCGAGGCTTGTAACAAAGTGTTAACATCCGACTGCTCGGTATATTGGTCAATAAGCAGGCATTGATGCGTTTTGGTTCCCGGGTTGATGTCGTAGACTGGTGAGAGCGTCCAGCCTTTCGGGGTAAGCAGGAAACCGTGGTTGCGGAAGTGGTCGTCGGTATTGCCGAACATCACGTTGAATGCCACTCGGCGGTAGAGTTCCCTGAGGTTCTTCTGGACATTCACACACCCCTGAAGGATGAAATCTACGATGTCCAAATAGCCATTACCTGTGCTGCTGCCAGCACCGTCATCCAATCCAAGTAGCGACATAGCAGACGCAAAATGTATGCGACGGCCATCGGCGGTTCTGTCGAAACGCTCGGAAAGCAACAGGTCGCGGTCTTTCGATATCTTGATGGTGTGCGTCTGAGCCACGTTGATACCAGCCTTAGCTGCCAACCGATGAGCGAAATGCTCAATGAGTTCCGTATTATTCAAATCCTTCTTTGATGGGAACTTAGCCACATAGAGTCTGCCGTCGGTATCGATGACGTTTGCTTTGGGACGGGCACCACCAAGCGATGTTCCTGGGTCAATCAACTGGTCTAGCCAACGCTGCTCGGGCAATTCGTTACGTTCTTCTGCCAACTCAATCTCATGACAGGCATCACACAGTGCGCGAAGGCTCTCGATGGGAGGAACAAGATATTTTGCACTCGCGTTGATGTATTCTTCGGAGTCGTCACTTTTGTAGCGTATGCCGCCCATGCGGGTAAAGTCCTCAATACCCGTAAGGTAGTCGTAGTTGGTGAGCATCCGTACGGGTCTTCCCTCGGCTTGCGCCTTTAGGCGTTCCCTGCGATCGAGCAACAGCCGTCCCCAGCGGTCGGGGAAGGAATCCTTGACAAAGCCAAACACACTATCTGTGCTACGAGGGTGTTGCAACAAGGGAACATTCATCAGATCGCCACTCAACACGATGCCACCATGCTGCTTCAGCCATTCACGCGCATATTCAAAGACAAAGTGATCCTTGCCTCGAACTCGTTCGTAGCCCAAGGTGCCAATTTCCTGCGGTGATGCAAGGAAATCGAAATCTGCGTAAACCGTAATCTTTTTCATTTGCGCAATAATTCTGCATCCTGAAGCTGACGACCCAGAGCATCGTCGGCTGCGAGCAACGCGATGTCCTTCTCAAGATTTAAAGCAAAGAGCACACGCGCATAGATACCCATGGAAACCGTAGGGTCTCCATGTTCCACCTTCGAGACAGTCAGTCGTGTCACCGTTGCCCTTTCTGCTACGTCCTGCATAGAGAGATGCCTGCGCTTGCGTGCCAGCATAATCTGTTCACCCATGAGCTGCAACAGCTGGGTCAAAGCCCTTGGCATCGTCTTTCCGAATGTATTCTTACTCATAATTGTATCTTATCGGGTGCAAAGATAAACAAATATGTTTAATATAACAAACATTTTACAAGATTTTTTGCGCAATGAGAAGTTGATACCTTTGCATAATAACAAAAACGAAGAAGCCCCGGGTCATTGCTGACTCAGGGCTTCTCTCTTTGAAAAGTGGCGGTCTCCTACTCTCCCGCATTGCATTGCAGTACCATCGGCGCAGGCGGGCTTAACTTCTCTGTTCGGAATGGGAAGAGGTGGGACCCCGCCGCAATAACCACCTGATAAATCTTCGAATGCATAATTCATAATGCTTAATGCATAATTATGAAATGCACCGTATAGGTGACAATCTCCACAAGCAAGCTGCGATCGGACCCTACTGTGTCCAACACCTGAAAATATGACTTCGCTGCGAAAGCATTCGGGCAATTAGTACTTCTCGGCTTTGACGTCACCGTCTTTACACCTGAAGCCTATCAACGTCCTCGTCTAGGACGACCCTCAATGGAGTCCTCATCTTGAGGCCGGCTTCGCGCTTAGATGCTTTC
>JAEEXI010000004.1 GCA_016291495.1 Prevotella sp. | reverse complement strand
TCTCCCTGCCCAGAGAGTAAAAATCCGACGACCCCATCCCGACCCTCCCAAGGGAGGGAGATAAGGGAATGGTAAAGAAAATTATTTACAAACCAATTAAAAACTAAACTAAGAGGAGATTAAAATTATGACAATGAAAGTAAAAGCTGTAAAGAAGGATGACAGGGTTCAAAAAGGCGGATTTTGGGCATTTCATTTGCAAATATTATGAAATAATAGTAACTTTGCACCTATGACGACAGCAATCATCCAACATCGCATCAAATGGAATGATTTGGAGGGGAATCTCCAACATATTTCCTCACTGCTGGACCAACAGCCAGGAGCCGACCTTTACGTGCTGGCAGAGACCTTTGCCACGGGGTTCCTGGCAGAGGGGTCAGCGGAACATGCCAAGGAACAGTCGCAACGGATATTCGGCTGGATGCAGCAACAGGCATCGCGCCTAAATGCAGCCATTGCCGGCAGCGTGGCGACAGTGGACGAGAAGGGGGCGTTGCGCAACCGCCTCTACTTCGTGCGTCCGGACGGCAGCTACGACTATTACGACAAGCGACACCTGTTCAGCTATGCGGGTGAGACGGATGAGTATGAGGCTGGTGAACGGCGCGTCGTCGTAACGTGGCAAGGGGTGCGTTTCCTGTTGCAGGTATGCTATGACCTGCGCTTCCCCGTGTTCTCACGCAATCAGGGCGACTATGATGCCATTATCTATGTGGCTAACTGGCCTGCCAAACGCCGTGACGTATGGCAGACGCTGCTCAAGGCGCGTGCCCTGGAGAATCAGTGTTTTGTGATGGGGGTGAATATCGTGGGGAACGACAAGACGGGTGAATACCTGGGCGACTCCGTCGTTCTGAACGCCTACGGACAGGCTATTGCCTCGTGTACCCCAGGAAAGGCAGAAACCGCAGCAGCTGCGCTAGATATGGACGAGCTACTGCGGTTCCGTAAAAAATTCCCTGTATTAAAGGATGCTGACGAATTTGTAGTCCGCTGATGCTTACTTCGTGCCTCCGCCTAATGCCACATAGAGGGCAATGAGGGCCTGAGCGCCGTTGTACATATTCGTAGCCTCGTTCAGCTGGGCAGAGAGCAACGACTCCTGTGCCGTGAGCACCTCAAGGTATTTAGCCTTGCCATTGTCCATCAGCTCGTGGGTGCCGACAAATGCCTCGTGAAGCACCTCCACCTGACGATGGTAGTATTCGTGCTTCTCACGTGCCGCACGGCAGTCGGCTAATGCCTCGTTGACGTCGTTGCCGGCATCAACAACAGCCTGCACATACTTCTTCTTCAGGTTTTCCTCCGTGAGTTTTGACGTCTTGTAGTTGGCCCTGATCTGACCACGTGCGAAGATGGGCTGCGTGAGTGATCCGACGAACTGCCACAGCAGCTTGCCAGGATTGACGAGTCCACCGTTATTGCTCCATCCTACCTCTCCATTCAACGTGATGCTGGGGAAGAAGGCTGCACGGGCGGCCTGCACGTTATAGAAGGCTTCCTCCATGTAGTAGTTGGCCAGGCGGATGTCAGGGCGACGCTCCAGCATCTGGGCAGGAATACCGATTCTCAAGTAGCGGTCCTCGAACATACGTTTGTCTGCTGCAGAATGATAATGGTCTGCATACCAGTGTGCGCGCTCGATGTGCTGTGGCGTGATGCAGAGCAGACTGCAGATCTCGTTCTCGGTAGAACGGATGACGCGACGGATATCGACAATCTGCGTCTTCACGTCGAGCCACGACGACTCCTGCTGGTTGACAGCGGTGCTGTAAGCCTGACCATTCTCATACAGTGCCTGCTGGGTATCCAAAGAGGCTTTCCAAAGGCTGTCTGTCTCGATGAGAATGTCTAATTCGCGGTCGAGCAACTGGAGATAGAAATACTCCTGGGCAACCGTGCTGATGAGGTTGGAACGGGTAGATTCCTCTGTCATCTGTGCCTGCAACAGGGCGGCCTTGGCGGCGCGCTTCTTGTTGGTGATGGAGCCGAACACATCGATATCCCAAGAGACATCCAAGGGTATGGTGTAGCTCTTCGACCAAGCGCTAGTACCGAACTTGCTGAGTATACCCTGCGGCGCGAAGTAGAGCGATGGCAGATAAGCCAACTTCTTGGTCTTCAGCGATATCTCGCTCTTCTCGATGTTGATACGTGCCGTATTCAGGTCGGTATTGTTGGCGAGTGCCTGTTCGATAAGCTTCTGCAACAGGGGGTCGCTGAAGAACTCACGCCATGACATCTGGGCAATCGACTCGTCGGTCGTACTCACACCCACTGCTGTACCAAAGGGATCGGCAGGGTCCTCTACAGTTTTCTCGTACTTATTATACAGGCCGCAACCCGTGAGCATCATACTCACGGCTGCAGCTGCAATGATATTCTTATATCTCATAATCAAAATTTCTATGCGGTAGCAAATTATTCTTCACTTTTTAACTCTATTCCCGAGCTAAGCTCGCCTACCCGTAGCCTTTCACTTTTCACTTCCACGGTGCTGCCCTGGAACTTATCATGCAGTTTCTGGAAGATGATATAGAACGCCGGTACGACGAAGAGCAGGGAGATGGTACCCACAACCATACCTCCGATGACGCACATGGCAAGGGCACGGTTACCATTGGCACCAGCACCACCCTCGATGGCAAGCGGTATCATACCGACAACCATACAGATAACGGTCATCAGAATGGGGCGCAGACGTTCCTGGCAGGCGGCGAAGGCTGCTTCAACGATGCCCATGCCATGTTTGCGATGCTCTGAGGCCACCTCGGTAATCAAGATGGCAGTCTTTGCCAACAGTCCAATCAGCATGACGACACCCGTCTGTACATAGACGTTGTTCTCCATACCCGGCAAGCCAATGCTAGCGCAAGCCCAAATGACGCAGAAGGCGCCCATCAGACCGAATGGAATACTGAGCAGCACGGCCCACGGCGTGAACCATGAGTTATACAACGATCCCATAATCAGGTAGATGAGGACGATACAGATGCAGTAGATGAGCGTGGTGGTATTCGAACCTGCTGCCTCAGCGGTCTCACGCGACATACTGCTGTACTCATACGTTGCCGTAGAGGGCATTGTCTCGCGGAACACTTCTTTAATGACCTCCTGAACCTGACCCTCACTATAGCCGCTGGCAGGAGACACCTGACACTCAATACTCGAGAACAGGTTGAAGTGCTGGTTGTTTGACGGACCTACAATCTCCTTCAGCGAAACAAACTCTGAGAGGGGTGACATCTTTCCGCTGCTCGTCTTCACGAAGATATTGTTGAGCGACGACGGATCGAGACGATACTCGGGGGCGGCGGCAGTCCACAGCTGATACACCTTACCGAACTGGTTGTAGTTGGCGACATACGAGCCACTGCAGTAGTTGCCGAGTGTGCTCAGCACTTCCTTGGCTGACAAGCCGGCGCGGCTGCACTGGGTGGGATCCACTTCAACACGGTATTTCGGGAATTTTTCCGAGTAGGTGGACATCGCCATACTCACTTCCTTGCGCTCCATGAGCTTGGCCAGGAAGTTGTCTGTCTTCTTAGAGAACTCCGACAGGTTGCCGTCGGTGGGATCCTCTACCACGAGGTTCACGTTTGAGCTCGTACCATAGCCAGGAATCTGAGGCATCTGGAACGGAATGACCGTGGCATTCTTGATGTCCGCACACGCCATATAGAAACGATACATCACCATATCGACGCAGTGTTCTATACCTGGACGCTCTTCCCAGTTCTTCAGACGGACAACCATGAAGCCATAGCTGGAGCCCTGGCCTGAGATCAGACCATAGCCGCTCACCATGGCATAGCTCTCCATTTCGGGAATAGCCTTCACCTTCTCTTCCACCTGGTTCAGCAGGTCATAGGTCTGCTGCAGTGTGTAGCCTTCCGGAGCATCCACCTCAACCAGGAAGCAGCCCTGGTCTTCCTGCGGCACGAGACCCGACGGCAGTTTCATCATAAAGAATACAAGTAACGCGGCAGCAATGGTCACCAGTAGCCAAGACACACCTGGACGCTTGATGAACTTCTTTACCCCCTTGCTGTATTTGTCGAAGAGAGCGTTATAGCTGGCATCGTAAGCTTTCTTGGTGTAGTAGAGCAATGATTTTCCGCCATCTTTCTTGTCTTCCGTCACCTTCAGCATGATGGCACAAAGGGCAGGACAGGTGGTCAGCGCCTGCAGACACGACAGACCCACAGCCGAGGCGATGGTGATACCGAACTGGGTGAAGAACGTACCCGACGTACCTGAGATAAAGGTCACAGGAATGAATACCGCCATGAATACGAGCGTACACGAGAATACCGCCATCGACACTTCGCCGACAGCCTGGCGCGTAGCCTCTTTGGCATCGGTCACACCACCTTCCATCTTCGCCATCACGGCCTCCACGACCACAATGGCATCATCGACCACCGTACCGATGGCCAACACCAGCGCGAACAGCGTCAGCAGGTTCAGCGAGAATCCTGCCAGAGTGACAATCATAAAGGTACCCATCAGTGACACAATCACCGAGATACTGGGGATAATCGTTGCCTTGACGTTCTGCAGGAAGAAGAACACCACCAGAATCACCAGGATGATGGCGATGATCAGTGTCTCCACCACATTATGCATGGCGGCAAAGAGGAAGTCGTCGGCGTTCATCAAGGTGACGAACTCCAGTCCGTCAGGCATCGTTGCCTTCATTTCCTCACACATCTGGTCGATGCGGGCGTTTACCTCCGTAGCATTGGAACCCGGTGACTGGAAAATCAGCATGAAGGTACCCGGCTGGCCGCTGATATTAGACTTGAAGCTGTAGGTCTTGGCACCAATCTCAATCTCAGCAACGTCTCCTAGGTGCAGCACGTGGCCGCCATCGGTGGTCTTGATCACGATGTCATTGAACTCATCAATCTCCTTCAGCGTGCCCTTGTACTCCATGGAGTACTGGTATTTGTTATTCGACTGCTCACCGAAGTTACCTAAAGAGGTCACGAAACTCTGGCTGTTGATGGCTGTGCTGATATCGTCAGGAGTCAGGCCGTATTGTGCCAGCACGTCGGGTTTCATCCAGACGCGCAGGGCATAGGTGTTACCTAATGACGTCACGGAACCCACACCAAAGATACGCTGCATACGCGGCTTGATGTTGATGTCTACATAGTTTGACACGAAGTCGTCGTTATACTTGCCGTTTGTACATTGTATACCGATAATGCGCAGAATACTGCTCTGGCGCTTTTCCGTCTCAATACCCATATTGATTACGGCAGAAGGCAGTTGCGACTGCGCCTTCGACACACGGTTCTGCACGTTTACCGTCGCGATGTCAGGGTCAACGCCCTGCTTGAAATACACGTCGATGGTCGCGGAACCCGTTGAGGTAGCTTTCGACACCATATAGTCCATACCGTCCACACCGTTGATACTCTCCTCCAAGGGTGAGATCACCGACTGAATAATGGTTTTTGGGTCAGCACCCAAATAGGTGGCCGAAACACTCACCTGCGGTGGCGCGATGTTCGGATATTGCTCGATGGGCAGCGAGTTCATCGAGATGAATCCCACCAGCGCCAACACGATACTGACGGCACACGCCATCACGTACCTATTTATAAATATATTGTTCTTCATAAAGCGGTAGCTAATCGTTTCTTTAGTACGCTTGCTTAAGCAAGAAATTATTCACTTTTCACTATTCACTTTTCGCTTTTTTTCGGCGCAGCCGGAAAAAGCACTTTCTGACCTTCGTGTACGTTATTGGCTCCGACAGTCACAATCTTGTCACCAACGTTCAGACCTGTCAGCACAGCATAGTGCTCACCATCATAGATATCCTGTGTCTTCACCTCAATGGCCGTTGCCGTGCTGTCTGGCTGTACCTTATACACCTGCTGCTTGTCCTGCAGTTTCACCACAGCCACCTGTGGAATAATCATCACACCACTCTCTGAAATAGGGATGACCACCGAACCCTGGGTTCCGGAATACAGTTGTCCGTCAGGATTGGGGAAAGTGGCTTTCACGGAAATAGTACCCGTTGTAGCATTCACAATGCCAGTAGCACTGCTGATGCGACCTTTATGCTTATACTCCGTACCGTTCTTCATCACGAACGTCACCTCGGGGAATTGCTTCAATGCATCCTCCGAATTGATGCTGACACCCTCGGCAACAGCATTTTCGATAACACTCTCCGGCAGTGAGAACTCGGCATCCATATTGGTGTTACCACTGACGACGGTCAGTTCCGTGCCTGGTGATACCTGATCGCCCGTGCGTACGGGAATCTCACCGATGACACCTGTCACAGGAGCACTGATGGTGCAGTAGCCCAAATTGACCTTGGCACTGTTCACTGAGGAACGTGCCTGAGCCACAGAGGCTTGCGCCTGCTTCCAAGAGTTCTCCGCACTGCTCAGCGTGTACTGGCTCACAATCTTCTTGTCAAACAGGTTCTTGTTCGACTCGTACTCCAGTTTCGCACTGTTCTCCTGGGCGATGGCAGCCTGCAGGTTGGCCTGTGCAGACTCGAGGTCTAGTCGTGCACTACGCGAGTCAATCATGAACAGCACCTGGCCTTTCTTCACCTGGTCACCCTCTTTCACGCAGATTTTCATCAGCTGTCCGCTGACCTGTGGCGTGATGGTCACGTCGGTCTGTCCCTTCAACTTGGCACTGAACTTGATAGGCACTGTGATGTCCTTTTTCTCAATTGTCACTGTCTCAAACGATGTTTGTTCCACCTGTGGCACATCGACACCACACGAGGTCAGTCCGCCAACCATCGTAGTGAGTGCAAGTACCCATTTCATAGATTTTTTCATTTTCATATTTATAGTTATTTAGATTATCGTGCACTTTTTATATGTAACATGTAATTTGCAAAGGTAAACAAATAAATTAAAAAAACAAAAAAAATAGATATTTTTTCAAAACAAAGACAGAATCGTCATTAATATCTGTATCTTTGTGGTATAAAAAAACAGAAATAAGAACTGAACATGTACTTTACAGGCATTACCATCGCTGCGATGACCTTTCTTACTATCGGCATCTGGCATCCTATCGTCATCAAAACAGAATATTACTGGGGCACACGTCCCTGGATTCTCTATCTGCTCATCGGCATCAGTTGTTGTGTGGCAGCCCTTTTCATTGCCAACGTCTATCTCTCGTCGTTCCTTGGCGTCTTTGGCGCCTCTGCCCTCTGGGGCATTGGTGAACTCTTCGCACAGAAGAAACGCGTTGAGAAAGGCTGGTTCCCCAAGAATCCCAAACGTCAATAGTCGAGACCATTATTTTACGGTAAACAACAAAACATCTCTTAAATATGACACCACGACCATCATCAGAACGAGTATTTAGTATTTTCAAGGAACTGAACAACATCCCTCGCCCCTCCCACCACGAGGAGCGCATAGCCGACTATCTGTGCCAGTTTGCAGAACGTCTGCATCTGGAGTATCAGCGGGACGCAGAGAACTGCGTGGTCATCCGCAAGGCAGCCACACCAGGACACGAAGGGGCAGAACCTGTTGTACTGCTCAATCACATGGATATGGTCTGTGTGGGAATGAACGACCCCTTGAACGACCCTATCGTCGCCTATACAGAGGACGGCTGGATGAAAGCGCGAGGCACATCATTGGGTGCCGACAACGGCATCGGCCTGTCGATGGCACTCGCCGTATTGGAAGACGACAGCATCGTTCATGGTCCGATGGAAGTGATGACGACGACCAACGAGGAAGACGGGATGTCGGGAGCCTCACAGCTCGCCGCAGACTTCATCAAGGGGCGTAAGGTCATCAACCTCGACTCAGAAGACTATGACACTATTACCACAGGAGCCGCAGGCGCCTATCTGCAAGAGCACCGCATCCCCATCACACGACAGCCTGCCCCAGGAGGCAAGCGGCGCTGGTATCGCATCACCTTCGAGGGAGGTCTGGGTGGTCATTCTGGTGTTGACATCAACAAAGGTCGGGCAAGTGCCGTCATACTGGTATGGGCAACCCTTGCCGCCATCTATAATGAGTATGACTTCGACCTGGCCTCATTGAAAGTCGGAGAAGCCAACGCCTCTATCGCCTCATCGGCAGAAATCATCGTCTGCGTACCATCTGGCGAGGCTGCCGAATTTGTCAAGGCACAACAGGAGATGATGAACGAGTGGATTAAGGAAGAATATGGTGAGAACGACCCTGGAATGCATTGTACCATTACGAAATGCGAGCCACTTCCCACCATTATCAATAAGGAGGCGACAGAAGCGCTGCTGACCAGTCTGGAACAGATTCCACAGGGGGTGGTGAAGATGAGTGAGACGATGGAGGGAACAGTAGAGACCTCGAATAACGTAGGACGTATCCTCACGGAAGACGACACGCTGCTGGTGACCACCCATACGCGCAGCTTTATCGATGCCGACATGAAGGCACTGGCTGACGACATCAAGAGCGTGTTCGCAGCCTGTGGCGGTACCTCCAAGACCATCATGGAGGCTCCTGCCTGGCAGGAGAACCAACAGTCGGACTTCCTGCGACTCACCTCCGATGTCTTCAACGACATCTTGGGATGGCGACCTCGTCCTGTCGCTATGCATTTTGTGTTGGAGGCAGGTTTCTTCGTCCAGAAGTATCCTGGCATCGAAATGGCCAGCATCGGTCCGCGTATCGTGGAACCCCACTCCACCAGTGAGCGCGTGGAGCTGAAGACCATTGACGACATTTGGCAGGTATTGTTGGAACTGCTATGGAGAATGAGTTAAGACAAATGTTATATATAATAATGTGAAAGATGGGTATCATGAATAAAAGAATCTGTATGGTCCTCTTGACAGGACTCTTTTCATTGGTAATATGGGCACAGGGTGATGCCCTCAGTCAACTCAAGCAAGACCCGAGGAAAAGCTACGGCAACGACTATCCGTATCTACTGAAGAAAGCGGAACTGACGAAGGCACCACAAGGGTATGCACCGTTCTACCTCAGCCATTATGCCCGTCATGGTTCACGTTACTACTGGACAGACAAGCTCTATAAGGAACTGGACACCCTGTTGACGACGGCTCATGAGAGAAAGCTGTTAACCGCAGAGGGAGAGGCTTTCCGCGAGAAGTTCATGGCTGTCAAGCAAGAATTGCAGGCGAGTGTTGGAGAGTTGTCACAACTGGGCTGGGAACAGCATCAGGGTATAGCCCGAATCATGTACGACAACTTCCCAGAGATATTTGGAAAAGGCGGCAACGTATATGCCATCTCCTCGCTGGCAGGACGCTGTGTGATGAGTATGGCGGCATTCTGTCTGGAACTGACACAGTGTAATCCGAGCATCGACATTCGCGAACAGTCCTCGCGCCTTACCCTCGACGGAGTCGTTCCCACAGACAAGCAGAATCCCTTCCTGCGCAAATTCCCACGTCAACGTCCCCGTTATGAGAAGAACCGCAACCAGTTCCAAAGCGACCATTCCCTCAGACAAAAGATTGTTTCCCGCGTGTTCCTCAGTACCGATAGCCTGCCAGGCAACTTGCACCATATCGGCAGCAACCTCATCAACCTATACACCTCCCTGCCAAGTATCGGCTATGAAGGGATGATGAACGGGATAGTCACTGACGAGGAAATCGCCACGGAATGGGAAGCCTCCAATTTGGGTTCCTATTCCTGGGCGTTTGGTCCCCAGTACGAAATGATTCCCATTGTAGAAGACATCATCAAGAAGGCCGATGCCGTCATCAACGGCAGTAGCGACCGTATTGCCGACCTACGTTTCGGACACGACACCTGTCTGGGACCGTTGACCGTACTCATGGGTATCAACGGGGCTGATCGTGATCCAGAGGACCCATATGAGGTCAAGAACTGTTACCAGAACTGGGAGACCTGCAAGGCATCCAATATCCAGTTGGTCTTCTATCGTGGTAAAAAAGGAACGGATGACATCCTCGTGAAGTGCCTGCTCAATGGAGATGAGGCAACACTCCCCGTGCCTACCACCCAATATCCCTATTACAAGTGGTCTGACTTCAAGGAGTTTTACACGAAACGCTGTCAGCAGGTCTTAGAATAGCGAGAACAATAGCTCTATCGGGTATCTCAACAACAAGTGGAAGAAATGGCGCTTTCCTGCCATTACTTCCTTGAGGATAAATGCGCCCTGACGTTCAGAAGGTACTGTCACCAGTGCCTCCTTTTTCAAGCCATATACCTCTTGCATGACCCACATGACACCTTGGGCAAAGGACAGGAGTCCCATCTTACGAAGAATCTTCTCATAATCGACTGTCTTCTTGCCGCTGGAGGCTACTTTACGAAGCGTAAAGAAATAGTCGGTCATCTCACGGAGAGTGACTCCCTTATACAGGAATTGCCAGTAGATTTCAACCAGGACCAGTACCACGTTCAGTCGCACGGAAGACCTGACAATATCCCCATCCTTGACAAACAACAACTCATGGTTTTTCTTCAGCCATCGGCTGATGCGTTTGTTCTTCAAAGGATTCTTGCCAACACCTACCTTATAGTGAAGTCGGACATCGGTATCATCCCATAGGTTGACATGCACCAGACGGTAGTTCCTGTCGGAATATCCGTCATTGAGCGGATTGGCAACTTCCAGTAATCGCTCCAAGCTGTCTTCTGTACAGATATCTATATTTTCCGGATAACGAAGTGAACGCAACTCACCGTAGTCACGGGCTATGCCCTGCCCCATGAGGACACTGGCACGCACGTCCTTTTCTGACAGGATCTGCATCACTTTCGCACAACGCTGGTCCATTCCCTGATTACTCTCCTGCACAGCTTCCGCCTCTGACATCCAATCGATGACAAGGTCTTGAGGCACACGCAGTCCGAACTCGAACAATTGCTTCACCCCATGATAGCAAACGCCTATCATGTGTTGGTGACGAGCCATCTCGTGCAGTTCCTGCCATTCTTCGGGTTCCGGCCCCCTGCTCAGACAGTCCAATTGTCCTGTAGAAACCTGTATCAGTTCATAAAACAGTTTTTCCATAGCGTCATTCTTCTTAACTTAACGGAGCAAATATACTTCTTTTTTATGATTTCTCCAAAAATCTTTGTGAATTTTGTAGATTTTTCGTAGGATTGTATGTTATTTTTTATTATCTTTGCAGCCGAAAATCAAACTTAATCATTATAAATTCCTAAATTATCAAAAACATTATGGCTTACACAGAGACAACAACAACTGGTTACGGGACCCGTGTAGGGAACTCGTTCAAGAGTATTGGTACCGGTTTCCTCCTGTTCTGTGCTGCTACAGCTCTGCTGTGGTGGAACGAGGGACGTGCCGTAAAAACTGCTAAGATGCTCGAAGAGGCAGGAAGTGCCTGGGTCGAGATGCCGAATCCCGCAAAAATTGACCAGTCACTGGATGGTGAACTGGTGTGCGGTACTGCTTTGGCAACCACTGAGGATTCATTGATGGACAAGGACTTTGGCATTGGTGCTAAGGCTATCGCCATCAAGCGTCATGTAGAGTACTACCAGTGGGTGGAGCACTCAGAGAGCAAGAGCGAGGACAAACTCGGCGGTAAGGAAGTCACCACAACGACCTATACCTATAGTCAGCAGTGGGTCAGCAGCCCCGTGCAGTCAAGTCAGTTCAAGGATCCTGCCTATCAGAACAAGAATACCGTTCTGGCTACTGTAGAAGATGCAGACCAATGGGCTGAGAACGTGACCTTCGGCGCTTACAAACTGCCTGAGAGCCTGATTCACAGCATCTCTTCCAAAGAGGCTATGGAGCTGGCCATCAGCGACGACCTGCTGAAGCAGCTGGACAAGAACGCCCAGACCGCCTACGAGCGTTTCTATGGCGTACAGAACAAGAACCAGCAGCCTACACAGCAACCCACACAGCAACCTGCCATCCCCGATTCTGTAAGGGCTTTGATGTCTGATTCTGCTAAGGCTGTAGCCGACTCCCTGCAGGCTGTCAACGACTCTATCAACAAGGCAATGGCTAATGCCCAGAACAAGAAAGACTACGACTATATCCACGTAGCTGGCAACGTGCTCTACTACGGACGCGTTCCTGGTTCTCCTCAGGTGGGTGACGTTCGCGTAACCTTCGAGAAGATTGTTCCTGCTAAGGTTACCGTGATGGCTGTAGCTGACGGCGATAGCTTCAAGGCTTTCAAGGCTAAGAACGGCAAGCGTTTCGAGACCCTCGTGATGGGTAAGAAGACTGGTGATGAGATTATCGAGAGTGCAGAAGAGGCCAACACCGTGTGGACCTGGATGCTCCGTATCGTCGGCATCATGCTCGTGATCTCTGCCCTGAAGATGATCTTCGGCTTCCTGTCAATGATCCTGAAGGTGGTTCCTTTCCTCGCCAGCATCATGGGCTTCGGCATAGGTATCATCTGCACAGTGATTGGTATAGCTTGGTCACTCATCGTCATCGCTATCGCATGGATTTTCTACCGTCCTCTGTTGGGTATCATCCTGCTCGTTCTTGCAGGCTTCCTGGTATGGGTATTCGCTTTCAAAGGCAAGGACAAGCTGAAGGAATTGGCTGCTAAGGCCACCACAAAAGCTGCTCCACAGGCAGCACCTGCTGCTCCTGCAGCTCCTGCTGAGGGAACTGGTACGGTTTCATCAAAAGATAATGTTGAAGCATGAAAAAGATAGCTTTATCCCTTATACTGAGTCTGTTTGCCTTCACTGGCATGCAGGCTCAGCATGCTGATTGCCAGCAACAGAAGAAGGTACAGCCTATCCAGATGATTCTGGACTCTGACTTCGGTAGCTCTACCGACGACCTCTTCGCCCTGATGATGCTTCATCACTATATCGATGAAGGACTCGTCGACCTGAAAGGAATCATCGTCGATCGTGAGGGTGAGAAGAACGCAGGTATCGTGGATATCTTCGACAACTATTACGGACATCCCGACATCCCCGTAGGACTGGAGCGTAACGGTGTGAAGAACCCCCGCTGCTTCATCCCCTACAATGGCATCTGCGACCTCAAGGACGCACAGGGAAATCCCCTCTTCAAGCGTACCCTTGATGCCAAGAAACTGCCTGACGGCTACAAGCTCTATCGTAAGATACTCAGCAAGGCAGAGGACAACTCCATCGTGGTGGTTGCCATCGGCTTTGCAACTACCCTCTCCCAGCTCTTTGAGTCAGGAAGCGACGAGTATTCTAACCTCAGCGGTCTGGAGCTCTTCAAGCAGAAGGTGAAAGCCGTCTATATCCAGTCTGGACGTTTCGAGGCTGGCGACAGCCTCAGTGGCTATAACATGCGTGCCGCCTCCAAGCAGTCGGCTGTTTTCTACAGCAAACTGCCTGAGAAGGTCGACCTCATCATGTCACCCAGTAACATCGGCGACAAGATGAACTACTTGCCACAGGATGTGGTAGCAGACCTTTCTTATACAGATTGGAACCCCATCAAGGCTGTCTATACCAACTATACTTGTGACACTGGTCAGCGTATGTGGGACACCAACTGTCTCGTACAAGCTGTTCTGGGTGACAATGCATACCACCTCTCACCTCGTGGTTGGGTGACCTTCATCGACAAGGGTGAGATGTCAGAGATGCTCTTCAAACCAGACCCCAACGGTAATGCCCGTTATCAGATGCCTGGTGACAGTTACTTCTTCGAGGAGAAACTGATGGACATCCGTCGTCATAACCGCATCAACAAGTATCCGTCACGCTATACCATTGAGGCTCCCCAGCCTACCTTGCTCAGCGGCGATGCTACAGAATGGGCTAAGCCCCGTATGGGTCTGCTCATCGACAAGTATCTGGCTACTGCAGGCAACAAACTCGATCCCGATGAGTTCCGTCAGGTATTCCAGCCTATCGGCTACTATGGCGGCAACGTCACAGCCTATCGTGAGGCAGAGAAGATGGTGGTCGACTCTCTCTATACCGTCATGCTCAATCGTGCTGCACGTGCTGGAAAGAACACGATGACCATCATTACTGGTGCTCCTGCCAGTGGCAAGAGTACTGCCGCCCGTAAACTGAACCTCAAGAACGAAGGGTTGGTTTATGATGCTGCCCTCTCTGGCGGTACCCAGCGTCTGGAGAACGTCATCCAGCGTGCCAAGGCGAAGGGTCTCGACAAGATTACGGTAATGCTCGTCTATAACGACATCCTGACTTGTTTCAAGAACTCCATCAATCGTGGTCAGAACACCAACCGTTTCTGTACTATCGACTATATGTACCAGTCTTTCGAGGATAATAAGGGTAAGATTGAGTGGCTGCAGAAACAGCATCCAGAGATTACCATCATCCCCGTCACCTGCGAGGGTAACAATGGTCCGCGCCAATGTTCCATTGAGGAGGCTAAGAAGTGGGACTATGACGTATCGGAAGAGGAAGTCAACCAGATGCTGTCCGTCCTGCTTGATGTCGTCAACAGTGGAGAACTCTGGGAACAGCAGCTTCCCTCTCTCGTCGGCAACCTCTCTTCTATTCCTAACCTCAGTGCGAGAAACAAGAAGCTCGCCCAGGAGATCAACAAGCGCGTAGAGGAATTGCTGCACAACTACAGGAACTAATATCTGCAGTATATGAATATCAGATATCAATTATCAAAAGTGGCTGTCATCGCTTTGGTGACAACCACTTTTGCCGTTTTTACGGGTTGTAAGACACAACAACAGCCCGCCACGCCCAAGACAGCGTCTATCGAGTCGCCGCAACGCATCCTCATCAACGAGGAGGCTACTGCCTGGGCGAAGGCTCACACTACCGAGCTCATCGCCAAGTACATGGCGACGGCTGGCAACAAGATCGACCCCGATGAGATGCGACTGCTGTTCACGCCCATCGGCTACGACGGCGGTTCCAACACCGTCTATTATCGCGATGCTGAGAGATACCTGGTGGACTCCCTCTATAGCGTGATGCTGCAGCGTGCCGTCGATGAAGGGAAGACCCAGTTCGTCATCTTCACAGGTCCCTCCGCCAGTGGCAAGAGTACCGCCGCCAAAGAAATGGACTTCACAGAAACAGGACTGGTCTATGACGCCGCCTTCAACTCCTATAAGAAGCTGGCCACTGCCATCAAGAAGGCAGAGCGCTATGGCATGAAGGAGGTAAGGCTCATTGCCGTCTATAACACCATCCGCAACTGTTTCAAAAACTCTGTGGAAAGGGGAAAGAAGAACAAGCGTTTCATCCATATCCCCTATATGATTGAGTCGTTCGGCAACAACCTCCATAAGATGGAACTGCTGAAGCAGAACTTCCCCGAGGTGGAGTTCTTCTGTTTCGACAAGAGCGACAACGTGAATGCCAAGCCTGTCACCATCGACGAGGCGTGCAAATGGGACTTCAACGTCACGCAGGACGACATCACCTATCTTTTCAATGTGCTTCGCGATGAAATTGACAAAGGAGACCTTACGAAACATCAGCTTGCCTATATCAAGGGAGACATACTTTCAATTAAGGGACTGTCAGATTCCAATCGCAGACTGGCCCAGGAGATTGATAGCAGAATACGTGCGATGGCAGGACAAGATTAATGAAGAACTGTGGGAGCAATCCCCGCAATTAGGAACCGAAAGCCTATAACGTTATGAAGAAAATTGTATTATTCGCCCTCTGCGCGATAGTTGTCATGATCAGTTGTAAGAACAAAGGACAGGCAACTGGTGAGACAGATGCCGACTCCACTGCCGTCAGCGACTCTGCCGCCACTGTGGAGCAGCAGGACACCACGCCCCTGCCCATGTTCCTCTATTACATGAACCCCTCCTGCATGCAGACCGTCTATTGGACGGGGGTGGAGGAGCCGAAGAAAGACAAGGACAATGCCGAGTATTTCGACGGCATGTATGCCAGCTGGTCGCTGCAGGAAATGGGCCGCCGCAATGCCGCAGGCTATACGAAGATGCTCGTGGACGACAACAAGTGGGTGGACATCAAGTATATCGGTGAACTACTCAAGAACCCCGACGGCGAGGTGATGTATGGCGGTGAATTGCACAGTCGTCCCTCTATTCCCTCCCCAGGTCTGAGATACGCCCTCGTCAATCCGAAGGACGCTCCCAAGCGTGACTACGAATACGGAGAGTTCTACATCATCGCCCATCAGGACTACCTGAAGACGCGCAAGGTACTGAAGATAGAGATTCCGAAAAGCGTGAAACCCATGCCCAAGACCGTCATCAAACAGATGGAGGAGAAATACGGCATGAAGGCTGGCCGCTCCATGATCTGCTCGACGATTGACGGACGTTATACACAGGGCTTTATCCAGTTCAACGGAGAGTATAAGAACGCGCCCAAGGACAAGGACCGCGACTATAAGAAGGCACTGGCACTCGAAATCGTCGCTGACGGCGACAAGGTCTATGCCTTCGAGGAGTTAGGCTACTACGAGACGGAGGGAGGCTACTGCACGTGGAATGCCGACGACGGCGGCGAATACTGCCCCACCAGCATCTGTGCAGCCTTCGAGGGTCCTGACGGACTGGAGCTCTGCTATGAGCATGGAGCCCCTGAGAGCTCTACGGTCGGCATCTTCCGCGTCCGTGACGGACAGCTCACCCAGACGCAGTATGAGTGCTACCACCGTTTGATTGACGAGCAGACACCGCTCTGGAAGAAAGACATCGCCCAGCTTCAGAAACTCTTTGCTGGCAGTTCGAAAGGCACGCTCGCCAAGTACCAGTTCCTCTATCTCGACGAAGACAACGTCGAGGAGATATGGATGCATACCGCTGACGACATGCAGGGTGCCGTCTTCACCTTTAAGGACAGGAAGCCTCAGCTGGTTGCCGTCGAGGACGCTAAGTCCGGCATCGCCTTCTATCAGGGCAACGGCAAGGGATATGTCAAGATTACCAGTGAGAACGGAAACTTCACCACCACGAAACTCTATGCCATCAAGGGCAGCCAGATCGTGGAACGCTTCACTATGCAGGAGCTGGACGGAGAAATCACTGACAGCAAGCTCAACGGCAAGACCCTTACGAAATGGGAGGCTGCCGACTATCTCGACAAACTTCCCCTCAACGAATACAAAACCTATCCCTACTGGACGGAAATCCAGAAATAAAAATCAAGAAGGCCCCCGCATCATCGGAGGCCTTCTTTTTTCCTACTTGTGGAGCTGGAGGGAGTCGAACCCTCGTCCAAACAGGGAAACCATACGTTTTCTACATGCTTATTCCAGCCTTCATTTTCGTGATGCAGCAAAACCTGGACCACCAACTGCACCCTTATCCTCTAAAACTTCATCGCCCAGCCGAGGCTTCCGTGCGACTATTTCCGATTTTCCTGCACCGCTATACCTTCCTGATTCGGAACAACATCCAGAAGAGCGATGTCTCGTTCTCTCACCTTGTAAGAGAATTAAGCTCGTAATCTACTATACTTCGATTAAGCAGCGAGAGCGTAACGTGTTTCGCCAATTAATTTTCCGACCGACGTGATTAGGGAGTCCACAGCCGTCACTCCGCATGCTTACGTACCATCTCGGCCTGCTGTCAAATCCAGTCAACCCCAAGAAATGTACAAAAGTGGGTGCAAAGATACGAAAATTTCGATTAAGAGAGAACAAAAGTAATTAATTTCTTTTGTCGAACGTGAGAAATTTATCCAATAAGCGAGAACAAAACAAAGAATTCTATTCTTTTTTTGTCGAACGAGAGTATCTTCGACGTAATTATACGTCAAAGGTGGTGTTTTTTCGGGAAAAACCATTACCTTTGCAATAATTTTTTGATTTTCTTGTTATTATAATATATGAGAAATTACAGATTTATCCTTGTTACCTTTACGTTTCTCCTGTGCTCCGTGAGCATCTGGGGCCAATCAGGCATGACCGATCAACAGGTTCTCGACTACGTCATGCAAGAACGACAAAAGGGTACTCCCCAGTCAAGAATAGTCACTAACCTCATGCAACGTGGTGTTTCCGCCGCCCAGATCCGCAAGATCCGAAGGAAATACGGCAGCCTGCAAGGAAACGGCCAAGAGGCGGATATGACGACGGGCAGCATTAACAAGGACCGCATGCGTGTCAACAACGGAGTGTCGCGCATGGAGCGGGGCAAGGAGCTGGCCAAGAAGTCGGAACTGGACTACGACGAATTCACCGAACAGGAGGAATATGCTCGCCAGTATTCCCAGGGACGCATCAGCAGGTATAACGACGGGCATACCTATGACAAGGAAGACCCAGACTACCTGGAGATGGAGGCCGAATTGGACGACTGGATACCGCAGGACACTGCCAAGCTGGTGAAAAGGCTGCAGGCCGAACTGGACAGATACCAGAATAAAAACAAGAAGAAGGTCTTCGGACGCGACATCTTCAATCGCAGCGACCTGACTTTCGAGCCAGAGATGAATATCGCCACACCACAGAGCTATGTGCTGGGACCTGGCGATGTCGTCAATATCGACATTTGGGGAGCCTCCCGTGAGAATATCAGCACGACTATCTCGCCCGACGGCACCATCACTGTAGAGAACGGCGGCGTCATCGAGCTGAGCGGACTAACGGTAGCACAGGCCAAGCAGCGGCTCAGAAGCCGACTGGGTTCGTTCTATCAGGATTCCAACATCCAGATGACGCTGGGACAGACCCGCACAATCACCATCAACATCCTCGGCGAGGTCAAGAAACCAGGAAGCTATACGCTGTCTGCCTTTGCCTCCGTATTCCACGCCCTCCACATGGCCGGTGGTATCAACGAGCTGGGAACGCTCCGCAATATCAAGGTGTTCCGCGGCGGCAGACTGCTAAGCGTCGTCGATGTCTATGACTATATGCTCAATGGTAAACTGACGGGCAATGTCCGTTTGGCTGACAATGACATCGTGCAGGTAGGCACCTACGACAACCTGGTGAATATCGACGGAAAGGTGAAACGCCCGATGTGGTATGAGATGAAGGCGAACGAGTCGCTCGCTACCCTACTCCGCTATTCCGGCGGCTTTACGGGCGATGCCTTTACCAAATACACCCGTGTCTATCGAAAGGCAGCTGGCAAATACGCCGTATTCAACGTGGAAGAATTCGATGCCAATTCCTTCCGCCTGTACGACAACGACTCTGTGGCCGTTGACTCCATCATCCCCCGTTATGAGAATATGGTAGAGGTCAAGGGAGCCGTGTTCCGTCCAGGCATGTACCAGATTGGGGAACAGACAAACAGCGTACGTACCCTGATACAGGCAGCATCCGGCGTCACGGAATTTGCCTTTGCCAAGCATGCCATCATCCACCGCATGAAACCTGACCGTAAACTGACCACCATCGCTGTGGACATCGAGAGCATCATGAACGAAACGGCTCCTGACGTCACCCTGCAGAACGAAGACGTGCTCTTCATTCCCACTCGGACAGACATCCAGGAGAAAGAGACGCTGACCATCCTAGGAGAGGTACAATACCCTGGAACCTACACGTTCTCTGAGAATACCACAATTGAAGACCTCATCCTACAGGCTGGCGGACTGAAAAACTCGGCATCGACCAGCAAGGTAGAGGTAGCACGCCGCATTACCAATCCTGCCAGCGAACGCGTTGACTCCATCATCTCACGCACCTATTCCTTCGCCTTGAAAGACGGATTGTTCATCGACGGAGAGCCCACGTTTACACTGCAGCCCTTCGACGAGGTTTTCGTACACCAGAGTGCCGGCTACAGCATCCAACAGAATGTCAAAGTCGAGGGAGAGGTCATGTTCTCGGGCATCTACTCCCTGTCGAAGCGCGAGACCCGCCTGAGCGATGTTATCAAACTGGCTGGAGGTCCCAACCAATATGCCTACGTCAAGGGAGCTCGTCTGGAACGACAGGTCAATGAGGAAGAGCGCCATAAACTGGAGGAAGCGTATCGGATGGCCCGTCGCGAGCAACAGAACAACATGATGGAGACGGCTTTGGCAAGTAGCAATGCCATGGCTATCGCCCAGTTGGCAGAAAAACAAAGTGCCAGTGAACTGGAGAAATTCCAGATACCCAACTCCTACCCCATTGGTATCGAGCTGGACAAGGCGCTGGCACATCCTGGTAGCGAGGAAGACATCCTGCTGCGCGAAGGTGACAAAATCTACGTACCACAGTATAACGGAACCATCAGGATCAACGGTGCCGTACTCCACCCCAACACGGTGGGCTACAAAAGGGGCAAGAAGCTCCGCTACTATATCGACCAGGCTGGAGGCTTTAGCAAGAATTCCAGAAGGAGCCAGACCTACATCATCTACATGAACGGCATGATAGCCCGGGCTGGAGCCAAGGCAAAGATAGAACCTGGCTGTGAGATTATCGTACCCAGCAAGGCACAGAGCAAGATGACGACGGCCGAGAAGATGGCGATGGCTACATCAGGAGCCAGCCTGGCTACAATGGCCGCCACCATTGCCAACCTGTTTAAGTAATTAAGAGGAATATGGAAGAAAAGAAAACACTAAAAATCATAGATCTTCGCAAAATCATCAAGAAGATTGGAAAGAACAGGAAAGTGTTCTATAAGACACTACCTGTTGCTTTCATTCTTGCATGCATCTATATCTTTAGCATTCCAAGGTATTATGCCTCAGAGACTAAACTTGCACCAGAAATTGATAATTCACTCGGAAAAGGGGCTCTCAATTCCATTGCATCATCTTTTGGCTTCGATATTGGAGAAATGCAAACTTCTGATGCTATCACCCCACTTCTATACCCTAATCTGATGGAAGACAACGGGTTTGTAGCCAATCTTTTCTCTCTTAGAATAAAAAATGAAGACGGCACGATTAACAGTACCTATTATGACTACTTAGCTACTGGGCAGAAAAAGCCCTGGTGGAATTCCATTTTCAGCTTCTTTAAAAGTGAAAAGCCAAAAGAACTACCCAACAGCAAAGATCCTTATAACTTGTCGAAACCCCAAGATGACATTGCTGAAAAAATCAGAAACGACATTACCATTCATGTCAATTCAAAATCTGGGGTCATCACTATTACCACACAAGCCCAAGATCCTTATATATGCAAAGCACTTGCGGACTCTGTCAGAGAACAACTTCAAGCTTACATCACTACATACCGTACTAACAAAGCCCGTATAGACTATGAGTATTACAAGCAAGTAACGGCAGAGGCAAAGCAAGACTACGAGAGAGCCCGCCAGCGTTATGGTGCCTATATAGACGGCAATGTCAACATTGCCATGCAAAGCGTTCGTCTGAAGGCTGAGGAGATGGAAAGTGAGATGGAACTGAAACTGAACAATTACAACACTTTCAACACCCAGATGCAATCGGCAAAAGCCAAGATTCAGGAACGTACCCCAGCATTCACCATATTGAAAGGTGCGGCTGTACCTACTAAGCCTGCAGCTCCTAAACGAATGATCTTTGTTGCTGTCATTACGCTGTTGGCATTTATAGGAACTTCTATTTGGATTATACGTAAAGACATCTCAGAGATTTTCGTATAATGGCTATCAGTTTTTATACAAAACTAGGTATTCTTTTTAAAAAGATTACTGGAATCAAGGATATTTCTTTGATGCGTAAGAATCTTCATAAAAGAATTGGGATGTTTTTTTATAAAAAGAAATATACCTGTAAAGACATTATCGAAGCAATGGCCAGAATGGGGGTCAAACCAGGAAGCACGCTCTGTATTCATGCATCAATGAAAGAATTCTACAATTACCAAGGGACAGCAATAGAACTGATTGATGCCATCACCAACTATTTGACACCCGAGGGTACACTTATGATGCCAGCGATGCCTTTCACAGAACTACGATGCGTGGATCTTGACAAATATATCTTTAATCCAAAGACCGACAAGACGGCTGCAGGCTATTTAGCAGAAACATTCAGGACCTATCCTGGCGTATATCGCAGCATCAACATCCAACATTCCGTCTGTGCTTGGGGCAAACATGCAGAATGGCTAACCAAAGACCACCACAAAGGCCAGAACTGTTGGGATGAAATGTCTCCTTACTATAGGATGACTCAACTGAATGGCATCGTCGTCAATCTTGGAATGCCAGCTTTCTATATCGGGACTTTCGACCATTGTGTAGAGGCCACCTTATATAGGGAGCACCCCTATTGGCAACAATTCCTCAACAAGCAACAAACCTTCCGCTATTATAATGAAAATGGTAAGATATGCCAATATACCTGCTATACTGGCGACATTGATTGCCGCTCCAGAGAGAGCAGACTTATTAAGCACTTCAACAGCAATATCCATAAACAGGAGAAAATCTCCAATCTCCTAATCAACGTATTCTATGCAGCTCCCTGTTTACAAAAAATGCTGGAATTAGGGCGCAAGGGAATAACAATGTATTACGTGCCATCACCCAAAAAGTATAAGTTTTGAAGAATCATATAAAAGAAATATCATCATCTTCTCTTATACGGAACAGCGTGAAGATTTCCGTGAGCAACATTCTCATGTACATGTTGCCATTATTCGTTACGCCAATACTCACACGCCTATACACCCCAGAAGCATTTGGAGAATGGGGAGTGTTTTCTGCATTTGTCGCAATAGCCAATATCGGTCTGTTTCTTGGATTTGAGAACGTCATCATCCAGGCAAAAAACGAGGAAGTTCCTGACATCATCAAACTATGCATCGGAGTGAGTTTTTGCATTATTACAGCTATAGCAATTCTGTTTGGGGGATGCATATTGGGAGGAGTCCGTTTCTTTACAGAATTCCCAACACCAGGAATCCTTATCGTATACCTTTTTCTTTATACCGCATATACTATCTTATACAATATAGCCAACAGGCATGAGCAATACTACACCCTATCCTTTTCCAATATTGTCCAAGGAGGTTCACAAGCTCTATTCCGAATTCTGCTGGCATTTGCCTGTCTGGCAACCATTAATGGACTTATATTAGGCACAACAATAGCCCAGGGTCTCACTGCCATTTTTTTACTAATTTTCTTGCTGAGAAAAAAACTCATATGTGTGAATGGCAGTTTTTGTTTCGCAAAAATAAAACAACTGGCATCCCGATATCGTAACTTCCCACTCTACGATGCACCAGCATGTATGCTTTCGTTTGCCGCTTTTAACTTACCCGTCATCATCCTGTCCGTTTATTTCGACAAAGCAGCCATTGGATGTTTTTCCATCGTCTTGCAATTATTGCTGATGCCGATGTCACTGGTTGGGTCGGCAATGGGAAAAGTATACTATCAGAGAATCTGCGTTAACGAAAACAATATCAGTTATACGACCCACGAGATGCTGCGAATACTCTCTGTCATTGCTATTACCCCTCTTCTGTTCATCGCCTGTGGAGGCGACAAGATCATCGTCCTGTTCCTCGGCTCGCAATGGGAATCTGCAGGGAAAGTAGCCCTTTGTCTTGCATTATGGTCTTTCCCCACTATTCTAACACAACCACTTCTCCCTCTTTTCCGTGTTAAGAACAAGCAAAATATACTCCTGAAATATGATCTGCTGTATTTTATTTGTGGTATTGGAAGTATATGTATACTATGTGGTTTCATCCATGACATCTATCTGATTCTTCTCGTCTATGCAATATGTTGCTTTATTGTAAAAGGCATATTATTCCTAAGAATTCTCTCTTTCAGCCAACTCTCTATTAATAAATATAGGAATAGTGCTTTGTTGTGGGGAACTGCTATGCTTATACTTATATTTCGTTTAAAAGAGATTATCTAATGCCTATGAAGACCATATTACATATACTCTTTGATGCAGATAGTCTTACAAGTAGGATTTTATGTGTATTAGTATATATACTTCTTTATGATTTTATATATGAGAAGTACATTTATGGAGTATTTGGATATATGGAAGGTATAGATTATAATCCCATGGGCATAATCTATTTCATTTCGTGGATAATTATATCCATACTCCCTATCTTTTTTTATCATCGCATTAATGAGATATCAACCTTCTTGTGCCTTTTTGTATATATTCTCGTATATATTCCTTTTGTTCACGGATTATTTGTCATTGACGGTATGTCTGCTGCTGAAATATTCTCATATGCCATCATCCTATGCTTATTTTTCGTTTTGTATTTCCAGTTACACAGAGTTCCTCTTATAGTTGGAATTCAAATAAAGCCAACAATGCCGCTGTATGTTATTGAAATCATCACTTTGGCTTTGACCCTTATATTCATTGCCTCCAGAGCTAGTTCAATGCATTTTGTCAACATATTTACCCAACTGGATTTACTTTATGATCTAAGATCTGAAAATGCAGAAAAGGTCGGAGAAAGAAGTCTTATCCTATATATTCAAGGATGGTTAGTCGGAGCTTTTTACCCCTTTTTGTTAGTCTGGTATCTCAAATATAAATCATATATTAAATCTGTATTAATTCTTGCAGGCTATCTCGCGTTATTCATGGTTGACATGCAAAAAAGTACATTTCTAATTCCTTTTCTACTTGTCAGCTTTTATCTCCTTATTAAATGGAAAGAGGAACTGATATGCGACAGGCTGCACTCCTTCATTTTTTGGATTATTATTATATCCTCTTCATTTTTGATGTTAGTCAGTGATTCTGGAAACGAACTGCTATTCACTATTGCTGCCATTGTATTATTAAGAACAATATGTGTTACAGGCTGGTTAACACAAATGTATCTTCATTTCTTCCAAGAAAATCCCTATACATATTATTCCCACATAAATATTGTAAATGCCATTACAAACGCATACCCTTATGATGTTCCATTAGGAATGGCTGTTGCATATAATACTCAAAATGCTAATGCGACTTTCTTTCTTACAGAAGGAATAGCCTCATGGGGATTAGTCGGAGTTATTATCACTGGTCTAATTTTCCTCATTCTTCTATACTTTATTGACTCAATTACATCCAGATATCAAAAGAGTGATATCTTTGTTATTTTTATACCATCGCTTTTCAGTATGCTAAATGCCTCTATTTTCTCAACTTTACTTACTGGAGGCCTATTTATCCTATTCCTTCTTTTTGCATGTTTTGATCCAAATGAAGAAAAGACAACAATCATACAATATAATATTTAAAATGAATCCTCGTTGAAATAATATATGGAAATGATAAAAGAAAATATAAAAATCTGTGTCATCGGACTAGGCTATGTAGGCCTTCCTTTGGCTCGTTTGTTCTCCACGAAGTACCCCACTATCGGCTTTGACATGAATCAACAAAGAGTTGATTCACTCATGCAAGGACATGATTCAACATTAGAGGTTAACGACGAACTACTTCAACAAGCTTTACAGCAAGGGTTTATATGCACGACGGATCTTGATGAGATACGTTCATGCAATTTCTATATTGTGGCAGTACCTACTCCTGTTGATGAAAACAATCGCCCAGACTTGAAGCCTCTATGGAGTGCTAGTGAAACAGTAGGAAAAGTTATATCTAAAGGAGATATCGTGGTGTACGAATCAACTGTTTACCCAGGAGTAACAGAGGAGGAATGTCTGCCTGTAGTAGAAAGAGTCAGCGGGCTAAAATTCAACGAAGAGTTCTTTGCAGGCTATTCTCCTGAGCGTATTAATCCTGGCGACAAGTTACACACTGTCGAAAAAATCAAGAAAGTAACATCAGGTAGTACACCCGAGATTGCAGATATTGTTGACAACGTGTATAATTCCGTATTAGTCAATGGTACGCATAAAGCTCCAAGTATTAAAGTCGCAGAGGCTTCAAAGATTATTGAGAACTCCCAGCGTGACGTTAATATCGCTTTTATGAACGAACTTGCAAAAATATTCAATGCAATGGGAATTGACACTCATGACGTTATAGAAGCAGCTTCTTCGAAATGGAACTTTATCAAGCTAAGCCCAGGACTGGTTGGTGGACATTGTATCAGCGTCGACCCATACTACCTTATTCAAAAAGCGCAAGTTTATGGAGTCCTTCCTAGAGTGATGTCAAATGCTCGCAGGCTGAATGATGGTATGGGCGACTATGTTGCCAATCAAGTTATTAAATTAATGAACAAAAAAGGTGTTATAGTGAAAGACTCTAAGATTTTGCTTTTAGGTGTCACTTTCAAAGAGAACTGTCCAGACATTCGTAACACAAAAATCGTAGACATCTATCACACACTAAATGAATACACTAATAAGATAACTATCTATGATCCTTGGGCAAATGCAGAAAGGGTACAAAAGGAATATGGTATCAACATCTCTTCTGAAAACATTAACAATCTCAAAGGTAAATATGATGCCGTTGTATTATGTGTTGCCCATAATGAGTTTAAGAACGAAGACATCCGAAGTTTCCTCTATGACAGAAACCAAGGCATTGTATATGATGTAAAAGGAATCTTAGACAGAACGCAGATTGATGGAAGACTATAGTAACATATGTGTTATCACAAACATCGGTACTCATTATCGCTTTCCAATTTACAACAGAATGGCCGATGAGTTCTCATGTGCTTTCTATTTAGGTGATAAGGTCGAGACCCCTATTAAGACATTCGACTATAATCAATTAAAAGGCTATAAAGAAACATTAGCGAATCGCTACTTCCATCATTTCTATTGGCAGAAAAACTCTGTTAAGTTAATCTTCAAGTCATATAAATATTACATTTTAGATGGAGAGCCATATTGTCTTTCTTCATGGATAATCCTTTTACTTGCGAAGTTACTTAACAAGAAAACCATTGCATGGACACATGGATGGTATGGGCGCGAATCCAGCATTAAAAGAATCATCAAGAAAGTATTCTTTTCCCTTCATAACAAATTAATGGTATATAATAATTACGCCATTGACTTGATGGAGAAAGAAGGCATCTCTCCTAACAAGATGTATTGCATTGCTAATTCGATGGATTCAGACAAAGAGAAACAGCTGCGAAACACTTTAAAAAGAACAACTATCTATAGAGAACATTTCAATAATGATGCCCCCACGATCATCTATTGTGGAAGAATACAAAAATGGAAAAAATTAGAAATGCTTGTAGATTGTGTAAAAAAACTAAAGCAAGAAGGTTTTCTGACAAACTGTGTGATGGTTGGCAAAGATGTTGAAGATGTTCATATTGACGACTATGCGAAAAGTCAAGGTGTAGAAAACCAAATATGGATGTATGGTCCATGTTACGACGACAATATCCTAGGCGAATTATTTTATAATGCCCATGTATGTGTTTCACCAGGAAATGTTGGCCTTACAGCAATTCATTCTTTGACTTTTGGCTGCCCTATCATCACTCATGGCGACTTTCCTTATCAGGGACCAGAATTTGAAGCCATAAAACCAGGTATCACTGGCGATTTCTTCAAAAGAAATGATACAGATGATTTGAAACAGAAGATGTTACCGTGGCTAAATATTAACGAATCTCAACGTGAAACAATTAGAAAAGCTGCCTTTGAAGAAATTGACCAAAAATGGAATATCCATTACCAAATAGACGTTATTAAGAAAGTAATAAAGGATCTCAATGAGCACGCTTAGACAATTTGCCAGAAATAGGGTTTTGGACTTGCTAGGAGCTTTCTCGCGCCCAGCCAATGACATACATATATTAAATGGTCACAGGACCATTGACGAGAAAGAGCCCGAAACTTTTCGACATATGCTGAAAGTGCTCAGTCGATATGTTACGTTTATAAAGATAGAAGATGCTGTGCGAATGATTATGAATCAGGAACAGCCCAGCAAGCCTTTTGTAGCATTCACTTTCGATGACGGTTTTACAGAGTGTTATGATTACTTTGCACCTGCCTTAGAAGATTATGGTATTAATGCCCTATTCTTTATCAATCCCAATTATGTGAAAGGGAACCAAGAATACATTGACAATTTTAACAATAACATCGTCATGACTCCCAACAAACACCCTTTGCGATGGGAGCAAATAAAGGAGTTGTCTGAAAGAGGTCACATCATCGGCGCCCATACGATGGATCATTATATGATCAACACAAATGATGAAGAGACATTAAAATATCAGATTTGCGATTGCAAAAAAGAGATTGAAACAAATATTGGCAAGACATGCGATTATTTTGCTTTCCCATATGGAAAACTGACACACGCCAACAAATTATCTATCGACATTGCCTGTCAACATTATAAATTTGTATTCTCTCAGTCTAACTACAAACACTATTTCTCTTTTGGGAACAGAGTTATCAACAGACGGCATTTTGAGCCGTTCTGGCCTCTTCGTCACGTATTCTATTTCTTAAGCTGTAACAAATCATACTAATGCCGAAACTATTACAAATAAATATCACAGCCAACTGGGGGTCGCATGGTAAGATTGCAGAAGACATTGGCGCTCTGACCATAGAAAACGGTTGGGATAGTCATATCGCTTATGGCAGATGGAGCAATGAGAGCAAATCTCAACTCTATCACATTGGTAATATGGCAGATGAATATCTTCATGGAATCGCTTCCCGCATATTTGATAATCACGGACTGATGTCTGTTGGTGCTACCAAGAAACTAATTGACTATATCCGACAAATCAATCCAGACATCATTCATTTACACAACATTCATGGCTATTACTTAAATTATCCTCTATTGTTTGAATATTTGTCTAAATATGGCAAGCCTGTAGTTTGGACGCTCCACGATTGTTGGACTTTTACTGGTCATTGTGCACATTATATGTTCGCTAATTGTGAGAAATGGAAAACAGAGTGTAACAATTGCCCTCTACTTTCTAACTATCCCGCAAGTATGCTATTTGACAGATCCAAGAAAAACTTCCAACAAAAAAAACAATCCTTCCTTTCTGTTGACAATCTCACCCTTGTACCTGTAAGCAAATGGTTGGAAGGAGAATTACGTCAATCATTTTTTAAAACAAAAAATATTCATCTTATTCAAAACGGCATTGACGTCCAACGATTTACGCCTATAGGACAAAAAGATAATATATTGGCGAAATACGGCATTCCCCAAAATAAGAAAGTAATATTAGGAGTTGCATCCAACTGGTATAGAAAAGGACTAGATGATTTTATCGCTATAAGGCACATGCTTCCTAACGATTATCATATCATTCTTGTGGGACTCAGTAAGAAAGACAAAAAGAAACTCCCCAACAACATTATTGGTATTATGCGAACAGAGAATATCGATGAACTTGTAGCATTATACTCTGCCTGTGATGTTTTCTTCAACCCAACTTGGGAGGATAATTTCCCCACGACCAATCTTGAAGCAATGGCATGTGGAACACCTGTAATTACGTATAATACAGGTGGAAGTCCTGAAGTCATCACCCCAGAAACGGGCATAGTCATCGAACGAGGCGATTTACAATCCGCTGTTAATGCAATCAAACAAGTATGCATCAAAGGGGAAAAAACATACAATGATGTATGTAAGAACAATATCCTTGAGCATTATAATAGAATGACAATGCTAAACAATTATATGGCATTATATCATTCTTTGTTGTAACAATGTGTGAAAATATCTCCATCTCTCCCATCATCGCTGGAATTCCCTTTGTAGAAAGGCGTTCTGACACGGGAGAGTTTATTTTTATCTCTCCAATATCTCTCCTTCATCTTCGATAATAGCTGCTCGTTGTTCATCAATAACGCACGCTTAATTTTCAATAACGATGCATTATTTGCGCTAGACGTTCCCTTACTGGGAACTATTTATTCCCAGCGTGGGAACAAAAGATTCCCTGCCTGGGAACAAAATATTCCCTCCGTGGGAATAATCGCTTAATTTTGAATACTAGAAAAAACTAAGAGAACGATCTAATTTCAAAAATCTTATACAGGAACTTCATACTGATCATCAAGGAATTGGTGTAGATACCATTCTCACGACAACCTCGGACATCGTCCTTGATGAGTTGCAGACGACTCTTGACGTTACGGGTACTGGCACCGCCCGTACGCATCGTTACAAAATCCATCGGCAGATATTTCGCATTGATATGATGCACCAGAAACAGGCGTACCATCATCTCATAGTCAGAGCCTATCTGATAATCCGTTTTATATAGTCCTGCCCTTTCATAAACTCCTCTACGACAATAGAATGAGGGATGGGCAGGCATAAAGCCAAAGCGGAGCCATAAGGGTCGGAAGGGTTTGGAACTATAATAACGGACACACTTGTCGGGCTCACCATCGTGGATGAAATGGATGTCACCATAGACGGCATCCAATGACTGATCCTCAAAAGCTGCTACCATCCGCTCTATGACATCACAGGAAGTGAAATAGTCATCAGAATTCAGGATTCCCACCACATCACCGGTTGCCATCTGGATTCCCTTGTTCATGGCATCATAAATGCCCCCGTCTTTCTCGCTAACCCACTTCAAGCGACCTTCAAACAGTGGCTCATATTCCTGAATAACGCTGACGGTAGTATCTGTGGAACTCCCGTCTATCACAATGTACTCAATATCATGATAGGTCTGGCTTAACACAGATTTCATGGCATCGCCCAATGTACGGGCGCTATTATATGCCGCAGTAACTATAGAAACTTTCACTTCACTCGTCGTATATATACATTATTATAACGTGATTTCCTCCTAATCTATTGTTTTCTATCATAAGTTTATGACATTTGTATGTAAATTTATGGAAAATTGTTTATCTTTGCACCTAAATTAGATATGATTAAGTTCTTAGACTTGAAAGGCATTACAGATATGTATGCCGATGAGATTAAAGAGGCTGCCGGCAGTGTAATAGACTCTGGCTGGTACCTACAAGGAAATGCCAACAGGCAATTCGAGGAAGACTATGCGCAATATATCGGAACCAAGCATTGCGTGGGTGTAGCTAACGGACTGGATGCACTAATCTGGATATATCGGGCATATATTGAGATGGGGGTGATGAAACCTGGTGACGAGGTCATTGTGCCTGCCAATACCTATATTGCTTCCATACTGGCTATCACGGAAAATGGGCTAAAACCTGTACTTGTTGAGCCCAATATTGAAACGTTGGAGATAGACGATAGCCTCATCGAACAGCATATCACAGAGCGAACCCGCTCCATCATGATTGTCCACCTTTATGGACGATGTGCCTATACCGAGAAGATTGGCGACCTTTGCAAGAAGTATCATCTGAAACTGGTAGAGGATAATGCGCAGGCTCATGGCTGCCAATATAAAGAAGGTCTCAGGACGGGTAGTTTAGGGGATGCCGCAGGCCACTCTTTCTATCCAGGCAAGAACCTAGGGGCTTTGGGCGATGGTGGTGCTGTGACCACTAACGACACAGAACTTGCTGAATGTGTGCGCGCCCTTGCCAACTACGGATCACAACGAAAATATGTATTCAAATACTGTGGTCGTAACAGTCGTCTTGACGAAATACAAGCCGCCATCCTTGATGTGAAACTACACCATTTGGATGATGACAACAGTCGTCGCCAGCAGATTGCGCGTTATTACTACAACCACATCAATAATCCATTCATCTCATTGCCGCGTCAGCTGGATGATATTCAGAATGTCTATCATATCTTCCCTATTCTTTCTCCTGAGCGCGATCGCCTACAGCAATATTTAGCAGACAAAGGTATACAGACACTGATTCACTACCCCATCCCACCACATAAACAAGAATGCTATAAGGAGTGGAACAGCCTAAGTCTGCCCATTACAGAGCGAATTCATCAGCAAGAACTGAGCATTCCCATCAGCCAGGTACTCAGTAATGAGGAAATGCGGTTCGTTGCACAGGCTATCAACGATTTTCGCTAATAACACAAAAAAACTATCTGACACATACAATATCGAAGCCATTTGTCGGTTATATATATATAAATAGGACATAACTGCTTATGACGATATATCTACTCGTGGCATTTCTTTTAAGTCTGGTATGTGGAGTGGTCTTTACTCCGCTTATTCTTGATTTTTGCAAACGAAAAAGACTCTACGACATCCCCAATGAACGGAAAGTCCATAAGAATGCTACCCCACGGATGGGAGGAATCTCATTCTTTCCTAGTATGCTGATAGCCTTTACTGCCATCTTAATGTTTGTACCTATTACAGACAAATACAATCTGTCTGTCAATATCTGGAGTGCAGTATTCTTTATTGGCCTGCTGGTCATTTACCTTACTGGCATTGTGGACGATTTAGTGGGTCTCAAGGCACCCACAAAGTTCATAGTACAGATTGCGACAGGATGTCTATTGCCCTTTTGCGGGCTTTATATCAACAACCTCTACGGGCTGTTTGGCATTGGGGAAGTTCCCTATTACATTGGCATTCCTTTGACCATCTTCATCATGGTATTGATTGATAATGCCATTAACTTGATTGACGGCATTGACGGCTTGGCTGCAGGACTCTCCATCATAGCACTGATGGGATTCCTGGCATATTTCATGCAATATCATGTGTTCGTCCATACCTACTCTATTTTAGCGGCAGGAATGATTGGAGCCCTGATTGCCTTCCTCTATTTCAACTTGTTTGGGAAACCAGAACGTAACACCAAGATATTCATGGGCGACTCTGGGTCGCTGTCGTTAGGCTTTATCCTAGGATTCCTTTTTATCAAATGTGCATCAGAAAACACCACGATCTGGCCTACACGTCCGGAAGCTTTACTGGTTCCATTGACATTAGTATTCGTACCTGTTGCAGACGTCATCAGAGTGACCTGTTATCGTTTATTACACCACAGGCCCCTATTTGATGCTGACAAGAACCACATCCACCACAAGCTGATGAAAGCCGGGATGAGCCAACATCTGACACTGGTTATCATTCTCGGATTGTCCCTAGTTTATTGTATGCTAAACTACGGATTATACACATTTCTCTCTTCTACTTGGATTTTCATCATTGACATCCTGCTTTATTGTTTCGTCAACCTATGTATTAATCTGAAAATAAAAGCAGAAGAATGAAACGCTGTCTCGATATCCTCCTATCGGTAAGTTGCCTGATTCTCTTCATGCCACTTATATTGCTTTGCTATCTTTCCATTAAGCTAAGTGGCGGAGATGCAATCTACAAACAGGAGCGTATCGGATTAGGAGGACGTCCTTTCTATATCTATAAATTCCGCAGTATGGTGGCTGATGCGGAAGAGGAAGGTGAACAATTGCTCCAGTTGGAGAATGACCCCCGACTAACCAAAATCGGTAAGTTCCTGCGTAACCACCATCTGGACGAACTGCCCCAACTATGGAATGTCCTCAAAGGCGATATGTCGTTTGTCGGCTATCGCCCTGAGAGGAAATACTATATCGACCAGATTATGGAACATGACAGCCGCTACGAGCAACTCTACCAGATCCGTCCAGGAGTAACATCCTATGCCACCCTGTACAATGGCTATACGGATACTATGGAAAAGATGCTCAAACGTCTGGAAATGGACCTGTATTATCTGAAACATCGGTCGTTGTTGATGGATGCCAATATTCTCTGGCAGACTTTCACAAATATCGTTTTAGGGAAAATATTCTAATTTATGAATTATAAGTTTATCCTATTCCTTTCCGCCAGTCTCTTGCCCCTTTCCATCACCAGAGCGCAGGACACGCTGTCGACACATATCAGCTACGACTTGTCGACAGAGGCTGCTGTTGGTACTGGCGACTTCACTGCGTTCCAGCTATCCACCAACCGTCATCATGTATTGGGGACACGTGCCAACACCGCTTATCTGCGAGGAGCCATCCAGGTTGAACACGCCTTTAATAAGAACCTGACTCTGTCTGGAGCAGTTGACGTGATAGGCTCTGTACATGCCAATCATAAGGTATACCTGCAGCAATGCTATGCCAACCTGAGCTGGAAGAACTTTTTCCTGGAGGTAGGCAGTCGGGAGGAGAAACCCGTAGTACGGGATGAACTGCTCTCCAGCGGTTCTTTCGTGAAGGGAACCAATGCCAAACCTATCCCACAGATACACATCGGCACCAATGGTTTCTGGACAGTTCCATACACCAAGGGGTGGTTGCAGATGAACTTTGATTTCGGCTACGGAAAGTTTATGGACAGTGGCTATCGTGAGGATATTTTCTACAACAACGATATCAATTACATGTATGCTACTGGGGCATATTATCACCAGAAACATCTTTACTTCCGTAGTAACCCGACCAAGCGCATCTTCGTTACCGTGGGAATTGAACATGCCGTACAATTTGGGGGTACCAGTTATAGTTATGAGGAAGGAGTGCTTACCGCCAAAAAGAAGCCTGCCAACCTTAAAGCCTTTTGGAGAGCCATTCTTCCAACAGGAGACAGCCAGTATTATGAGAATGGGGCAATGGAAGACTGGGTGTATGGCAACCATATCGGGGTGATGACCTATCAGATTGGATGGAACATCAACCAGCACCATCAGGTACAAGCATATCTCGACAACCCGTTTGAAGATGGTTCTGGCATACGAAAAGGCAATGGCTGGGACGGACTGTGGGGACTGCAATATACCAACAAGACACCTGGCAAACAATATGTGAGGGGGGCTGTATTCGAATATTTTCAGACTACCAACCAGTCTGGTCCTATTCATTGGGACAGCGGTGACTACCCAGAACCTATCCGCAGTCAGATTACAGACCTTGTGACAGGTAATGATAACTATTACAACCATAACTTCTATGGCAGTTACACGCATTATGGCATGACGCCTGGTAATGCACTCATCCCTTCACCTATTTATAATAAGGATGGATATAACGGATTCCGCGACAACCGCGTGAAGGCGTGGCATGTGGGCATCAACGGAGAGATTACTGACCATCTGTCATATCTGGTCAAAGGCTCCTACCAAGAAGGATTGGGAACCTATTCCCTTCCTCTGGCAAAGAAACATCACTCTTTCGATGCCATGTTTCAAGGCATCTACCAGTTAGGCCCTTGGCAGTTCTCTGCGGCATACGCCTTCGACAAGGGGAACATCTATGGCGACAACTCTACGTTTAACTTCAAAATCAAATTCCATGGTAAGATTCTTTAAATATATAGCTGTTAGCTGTTGGCTTTTGGCTGCTGGCACTCTCTCCTCCTGTCAGGAAGGTAATGAGGCTGGCGACTTACTGGGACAGTGGCGCATGAGTGGTTCTGATACCCGTTATCTTTATTTCTCTGGTTCTATTGCTTCTTTTCGTGGTATCAACGAAGGAGAGGTATTCGGAAACTTCCAACACGTTGGCGACAGCCTCTTCATCCAATGCTATTCCATCAAAGAAGTTCTTTCCGACACCCTCATGGTAGAAGAGTCGTTTGGCTTCAAACCCTTCAAGAATATCCGTGTCAAGATAGAATCAATGGATGGTGACAGGCTGATTCTGAGTAAAGAACAACAACACTGGAGCTTCGATAAGTATTAACACTTACCCCTCACCCACTACTTCTTTATTCTTAACATATTAAAAAGATATAGGGATTTCCCCCACACAGTTTAGGGGAAATCCTTTTCTTATGCCCTATTTTCTTTCTACTTTTGCCAATGAAAACAGTAAACAACATGTCAAACCATTTAAAATATACGACTATGAAGAAGATGATGATAGCCCTGGTAGCAATGCTGACAATCGCAGCAACGGGCAAGGCAATGAGCTACGAGCAGGCTCGCAACGAGGCCCTCTTCCTGACTGACAAGATGGCTTACGAACTGAACCTGACAGAAGAACAGTATGAGGCATGCTACGAGATCAATCTCGACTACCTCATGGGTGTAACCAGCTACGACGATGTCTATGGCACCTACTGGGAGCGCCGTAACCTCGATTTGAGCTATATCCTGCTCGACTGGCAGTTGAGTGCCTTCCGTGCAGCCACCTATTTCTACCGTCCCCTCTACTGGGCAGACGGTTTCTGGCACTTCGGCATCTATGCCCGCTATCCACATCGTGACTATTTCTACTACGGCCGGCCAGTATTCTACGCCTCTTATCGTGGGGGACATGCTTGGCACGTGACAGGGCATAGCTGGTATCATGGCCGTCGTGACCATTACATCCGTCATCACAATAACCATTTCGGTATGCGCGATGGTTGGAATCGTGGAGACTATCGCCACCACCATATTAACGCTGTCCGTCACAGTTCAACGCGTACTACGGTGAATCATCGCGACATCAACCGCCGTCATGAGAATAATCACCATCGTGACTGGAACCGCGGTAATCATGAAAACCGCCCCAACAGGGACATAAATCGTGGCAACCATGAAAATCGCCCTAATAGGGACGTGAACCGCAATCACGAGAATACTCGTCCCAGAAACGACCATGGTGGCTATGAAAGAAGTCGCAATACAGAACGTGGTTCCTTCAACAGGGGAAACAGCGGAGGTTCATTCGGAAGAAGTAATAATGGCGGTTCGTTCAGCAGAGGCAATAGTGGTGGATCATTCAGCAGAGGCAATAGCGGAGGCTCATTCAGCAGAGGCAACGGTGGTCACTCCGGAGGAAGCGGACGCAGCTCTGGAGGAGGCCATAGCTACGGAGGACGTCGTTAAGATGCGTACTTCAGCATTCATCATCCGTTGCACTTCCTTCATGGTACATGATGCATAAACGGCTAGTATCGCTTTATTGATAATACCGTGTCCGACAGCCACCACTCGTTTTCCTTCGTAGGTGGCTGTCATTTTTTGCAGAAAATCCTGAGCCCTTTTCAACAAGGCATCCTCACTCTCAATGTCATCTGGCCAGGTTTCTCCCCGCAAATCAGGAATGAAGCGACCTGTAAAACTACCCCAATCACGCTCTCGCAATAAAGGAGTCGTCACCACCTGCAGTCCATGAGGCTTAGCAATTATCTCTGCCGTCTGTATGGCACGGCGTAGATCACTGGCGACCACAGCATCAACTTCCTCTGCAGAAAGGCGTTCTGCTACCTGCTGAGCCTGTTTCCGACCCTGTTCGTTAAGTTCACCTTGTGTCTGTCCCTGCATGATTTGACGGGCATTATCCACCGTCTCTCCATGACGAACTAAAAAGATTGTTGTCAATTTCATTCCTGCAAAGTTACACAATTTAAAAATAAATCTGTATCTTTGCATCAATAATTCAATAAGAAAAGACATGAAAATACTTCAAAGTTCCTTTTTTCGCGCTATTTGTTCAATTATCATCGGTATTTTACTGCTGAAATATCCAGATAACTCTGTCACTTGGCTGACGATGGCTATCGGCACATTATTCCTGTTATCCGGTATCATCGCCCTCATCTCATACTGGAATGCCAGCCGACATGCAGGCGAGTACACCATCACCGACAATGAAGGCAATATCATCAGCGGTAGTCAACCTACCTTCCCGATAGTTGGTATAGGCAGTGTCATCCTTGGTTTGACACTCCTGATAAGCCCTGATATGTTTATACGTTGGCTTATGTATATCCTCGGAGCCATGATCATCTTAGGTAGTATCAACCAATTAGTAGTTCTCATCATGGCTCGCCGCTTTGGTTCCATCGGATGTTTTTTCTGGGTGGCTCCTCTGGTATTGTTGGCTGTGGGGGTATTTGTATTTGTCAAACCGATGGAGAGTGCGGAATTGCCACTCATCATCTTAGGATGGTGTATGCTGGTATACGGTGTCACGGAAATCATCAATTCCGTGATGGTATATAGTCTGCGCAAACGCCTCAAGCGTCAACAAGAGCAAGAGTCGTCTGACAAATGGATTGAAGCTGAGGAAGTGGTAGAGAACACTTCAAACCCTACGGAAATCACACATTCGTGACAATCCCTTCTATATAGGTCTTGAGAATATGGATGCCGGTCTTGTTTTCCTTCCCCCAAGGAATAATCAGATCGGCATATTTCTTGGTTGGCTCAATAAACTGATCGTGCATAGGTTTGAGAATTTTCTCGTAACGGTCTAGAACCATATCCACAGTACGTCCGCGCTCTACTACATCACGTCGGATATTACGGATAAGACGGACATCAGCATCTGTTTCCACGAATATCTTTAAATCCATCATGTCACGCAACTTCTTGTAGTGCAGCGTCATAATTCCTTCTAAGATAATAACTGGCTTAGGCTCTACATGCACCGTTTCTGGCAGACGATTGGACAACACATACGAGTAGGTGGGCTGCTCAATAGGCTGTCCGCTCTTCAGCATCCGGATCTGCTCGGTCAGTAATTTCCAGTCAAAGGCATCCGGATGGTCGAAATTGATAGCACGGCGCTCTTCATCCGTAAGAGCGGTTGTATCGTTATAATACGAGTCCAGAGGGACTATCGCCACACAGTGGGAAGGCAGTGTCTGAGCAATTTTCTTCACGACGGTGGTCTTTCCAGAACCTGTTCCGCCAGCAATACCTATAATCGTCATCGCTAATAGTGTTTTATTGGTTGCGAAGATAAACAAATAAAATGAGAATAAAGAGAGAAAACAAAAAAACATCCAAAAATTTTGCAATATGGGAAAATCTTCGTACCTTTGCACCCGCTTTATGCGCAATTATCAAATAATAATAAATAAGTAACAATCAAAATGAAAAAAGGTATTCATCCAGAAAACTATCGCCCCGTCGTGTTCAAGGACATGTCCAACGGCGATATGTTCCTTTCGCGTTCTACCGCTAAGACGAATGACACCGTAGAATTCGAAGGCGAAACTTACCCAGTGGTTAAAATCGAAATCTCGAGCACCTCTCACCCATTCTATACTGGTAAGAGCAAACTCGTGGATACTGCAGGTCGCGTAGATAAGTTCATGAGCCGCTACGGTAAGGCTGCGAAGAAATAAGATATTTCCACAGTAACAGTATAAAAAGGTGCCCCTCGGTAGTTGCATATGCCAGGAGAGCACCTTTTTTGTATACAAAAAATCCTAAAACATTTGGTCAAGCCGCAGATTATTCGTATCTTTGGAACGAATTATTATTACTGACACAAATAACATTTATGAAAACAATTTATGATTTCTCTGTCAAAGACAGAAAGGGTGCGGACGTTTCCCTGAAAGAGTACGCTAATGAGGTCTTGCTGATTGTCAACACTGCAACAAAATGCGGGTTCACTCCTCAGTATGAGGAATTGGAGGCTCTATACAAAAAATACCATAGTCAGGGCTTTGAGATTCTGGACTTCCCATGCAACCAGTTTGGACAACAGGCTCCCGGCACTGACGAGTCGATTCATGAATTTTGCAAACTGAACTTCGGTACAGAATTCCCTCGCTTCAAGAAGGTGAAGGTGAATGGTGAAGATGCTGAACCTCTGTTTAAGTTCCTAACAGAGCAGAAAGGCTTTGCCGGTTGGGACATGGAACACCCCATAGCCCATATTCTTGACGACATGCTGTCAAAAGCCAACCCCAATTACAAAGAGAGCTCAGATATCCAGTGGAACTTCACGAAGTTCCTTATCAACAAGAAGGGACAGGTTGTTGCACGTTTCGAACCCACTGAGAAGATTGAGAATATCGCCAAGCAAATCGAGGAACTGCTATGATAAAGACAAAGTGTTTAATCATAGGCAGTGGCCCTGCAGGCTATACTGCAGCCATATACGCCTCTCGCGCCAACCTCCATCCAATTGAGTACTGCGGCCTGCAACCTGGCGGACAACTCACACAAACTACGGAAGTTGAGAATTTCCCAGGTTATCCGCAGGGTGTGGATGGCAACCAAATGATGATGGAACTCCGCGAACAGGCAGAGCGATTTGGGGCAGACATCCGTGATGGCGAAATCAAGCAAGTAGATTTTTCGAAGCGACCCTATAAAGCATGGGACGATGCGGGCAATGAGATAGAGGCTGAAACGGTGATTATTGCAACAGGCGCCTCAGCCAAATATTTGGGTCTTGACGACGAGAAGAAATACAATGGAATGGGGGTCAGCGCCTGTGCCACTTGCGATGGTTTCTTCTATCGTAAGAAGACTGTAGCAGTGGTAGGAGGAGGTGACACTGCCTGTGAGGATGCCCTTTATCTTAGCCATCTTGCCACTAAAGTCTATATGATTGTGCGCAAACCTTTCCTTAGAGCTTCTAAAGTGATGCAGGAACGAGTTATGGCAACGGAAAACATTGAAATTCTTTTCGAACACAATACACTCGGCCTCTTTGGAGAGAACGGTGTAGAGGGTGCTCATCTTATAAAGCGTAAGGGGGAGCAGAACGAGCAATTAGTTGATATTACCATCGATGGCTTCTTTCTGGCTATTGGCCACAAGCCCAATACTGATATCTTTAAGGAGTGGCTAGACACCGATGAGGTTGGATATCTAAAGAAGATTGACGGAACTCCTAAGACGAAACTTCCTGGCATTTTCGTAGCTGGAGACTGTGCGGATCCTACTTATCGTCAGGCCATCACAGCTGCCGGCACTGGTTGCCAAGCAGCAATTGAAGCTGAGAGGTTCTTAATAGCCTAGTCAATAATCAAAAAAGAAAAAAGACTCGCTTCACAGCGAGTCTTTTTCATACTTTTAAAAAACTAAATTAATCAACCATAAACCTTAACCATTAAAAATCTAAACAAAAATCTTTTCAGAACCTCTCGCTCTTACTCGGTAATCTAGTGTCCGAAAAAAACTTTTTCTTTCACTGTTGCAAAGATAGAACAATTATCGTTGAATCAAGTTCACTTATCATTATTTGTGGTTTAAAATGCGTGATTATTGCAATTAACAAACTAAAATTAACGCATTTCAAACCTTTTTGAACAATATAACAACTTTTTCTTCCTTTTTATTGCAGATATTTCAAGAAAAAGCCTATCTTTGCAACAGAAAACAGATAACAGCCCATGAACCTAACTACTATCATCATTCTGATAAGTGTTCTTTTAATAGGCATCTTTACCTTCATTGGAAGAAGTCTATATAGACGAAGTGTGCGTATCCGCAACCAGTTGCAGATGAGTTACGTGTTCACGAATATTACTCACGAACTTCTCACTCCCTTGACGATTATAGCCGCCTCTGTAGAACGCTTACGCAAAAAAGCGCCGGACAATAGACACGATTACGATTTAATGGAACTTAACATAGCCCGTGTCGTACGCCTTTTGCAACAGATTCTGGAGACAAGTAAGTCGCAGGCAGGTGAATTGAAACTCTTGGTCAGTCATGGGGATGTAATGAGCTATATCCGAGAGACCGCCCTGTGTATCGAACCTCTAATGGCAAAGAAAGGACTGGAATTTACTGTACGTTGCAAACCCGAGAGCATGATGGGATGGATTGATACCGATAAACTCGACAAGATTATCTTCAACCTCCTATCGAACGCTGTGAAATACACTGGCAAAGAAGGAAAAGTCATAGTTGAAGTAGCTACCAATTCCCGTTACGATAAGATTATTATTCGTGTCAGTGACAACGGCACAGGGATTTCTCATGAGAAGATGAAGAAGCTGTTCACACGTTTCTATGATGGAGAATACCGTAAAAACTCAACCTTTGGCACAGGCATTGGCCTTGCCTTAACACGTGACCTAGTATATCTCCACCGAGGAACCATCCAATGTGAGAGCTTCGAAGGACAAGGTACAACCTTCATCATCGAGATTCCTATCAAAAAGAATGCCTTTTCAAGTTCCCAAATTGACGAAAGTCATCAGATTAACCCCGAACAACCTCATAGTAACATTATCGATTTGGCAACCATTGTAGATCCTCCAAAAGAGGATGATACTGATGACTCTGAACAGAATGAAGCTGACGAGAATTTTTATACCATTTTGGTTGTAGAAGACAATATAGAACTATTAATGCTTATGAAACAGCTGCTCCAGCAGCATTATCACGTTCTCACTGCTTCTAATGGTTTGGAAGCCCTACAAGTTATACAAGCCCATGACACCGACCTCATCGTATCAGATGTGATGATGCCGGAAATGGATGGCAACGAATTGACTACGCAACTCAAGCAGAATCCCGACTACAGTCATATACCCATCATCCTACTCACAGCAAAGACACAGGAAGAAGATCGAAAAGAATCACTTCAACTCGGTGCCGATGATTATATCACAAAACCTTTCCGCCTAGGTGATTTACAAGTTCGTATCAACAACATCATTGCCAACCGCCGACGTATCCGTCGTCTTTTCCTTCAACAGTCAACCGAAGAGAACATCGAACAAATCAAAGCTACGGCACCTTCTGCAGATAATGAGTTCATAGAACGTGCCATCCGATGTTTGGATGATCATTTATCAGACAGTGACTATGATCGTGATGCCTTTGCCCGTGATATGGGAGCCAGTGCTTCTACCTTATATAATAAATTAAGGGCTGTAACAGGAATGAATGTCTCTGGATTTATCCGTAACTATCGCATCAAGACTGCCTGTCGCTTAGCACAACAAGATCCTTCCCTGCGCGTCAGCGACATCGCCTATCGGGTAGGCTTCAAAGATCCAAAATACTTCGCCACTTCATTCAAGAAGGAAATGGGCGTCCAACCCTCAGAATTTTTCGAGCAATTGAGATCATAATGAAAATATTAAGTATTAAGCATTCAAAATTAAGCTTTATTTATTACCTTTGCAGACGGTAAATATTCACCAACAACAAAAAACAATGGCAAAACAGAAAAAATTCATTCTCCAAGAGAACGAGATTCCTACACAGTGGTACAACATCCAGGCAGATATGCCCAACAAGCCCATGCCACCTATCCACCCTGCTACCAAGCAACCGTTGGGAGTAGATGATTTAGCACACATCTTCCCAAGAGAGTGCTGTGTACAGGAGTTAGACACTGAACATCGATGGATTGACATCCCTGAGGACGTACTCGAGAAGTATAAGTATTACCGTTCTACCCCACTGGTACGTGCCTATGCCCTCGAAGAGGCATTAAGAACCCCTGCCCACATCTATTTCAAGAACGAGAGCACAAACCCATTAGGTTCTCATAAGATTAACTCTGCCCTGCCACAATGCTACTATGCCAAGCAGGAGGGCACAACGAACGTCACCACCGAGACTGGTGCCGGTCAGTGGGGTGCCGCCCTTTCGTACGCTGCCAAGATTTACGGCCTTGACTGTGCCGTCTATCAGGTGAAGATTACCATGCAGCAGAAGCCTTATCGTTCTTCGATTATGCGCACTTTCGGTGCCGTCGTCACAGGTTCGCCCTCGATGTCCACCCGTGCCGGTAAAGATATTCTGACGAAAGACCCGACGCACTCTGGTTCTCTGGGTACCGCTATCTCTGAGGCTGTCGAGTTGGCTACGACCACTCCTAATTGTAAATACACGCTGGGGTCCGTGCTGAACCACGTTGGTTTGCACCAAACTATCATCGGTTTGGAAGCCGAGAAGCAGATGGCGATGGCAGGCGAATATCCCGACATCGTGATTGGCTGCTTCGGTGGAGGCAGCAACTTCGGTGGTATCTCGTTCCCCTTCATGCGTCACAACCTGAGCGGCGAGCGCCATACAGAATTCATTGCTGCAGAGCCCGACAGTTGTCCTAAGCTGACACGTGGTCAGTTCCGCTACGACTTCGGTGACGAAGCCGGCTACACGCCCCTGCTGCCGATGTACACGCTGGGCCACAACTTCAAGCCCTCCAACATCCATGCAGGCGGCTTGCGCTATCACGGTGCCGGCATGATTATCTCTCAACTTATCAAGGACGGTCTGATGCACGGTGTCGACATCCCACAACTCGAAACTTTCGAGGCTGGCATGCTCTTTGCTCGCACGGAGGGCATCATTCCCGCTCCCGAGAGTTGTCATGCCATTGCCGCCACTATCCGTGAGGCCAAGAAGTGCAAGGAGACAGGCGAGGAGAAAGTCATCCTCTTCAACCTCTCCGGCCATGGACTCATCGACATGCCGTCATACGAGTCCTTCATCAAGGGTGACCTCCAGAACTACACGGTCACCGACGAGATGATTGCAGCAAACCTCGCAGAACTCGACAAAAAATAACAAATAAAAGCCTCGGAATTCCGAGGCTTTTATTTGTCTAATACTTCATATTTCGAATTATTCGACTTATACTCAGGGACTATCTCCTTCATTTTCTTCACCGTCGCCATATCATCATACCGTTTCGAGATATTGATAAGATCATCAATATCCTTGCAGACCTTCGCATAGTCATATTCTCGAACCTCTGCAATACGTATTTTCTCATGGAACGATGGTTTTGTTCCCTCCAGTTCGTTCAGCACCTCCTCATAAAGTTTCTCTCCAGCACGCAGGCCCGTGTACTTAACCTCCACATTCTTTGCCCCAGAGAGCCTAATCATACGCTGTGCCAAGTCTGCAATCTTCACAGGCTCACCCATATCGAACACGAAAATCTCACCACCATTACCCTTGGTTCCTGCCTCCAGAACAAGCTTACAAGCCTCAGGAATCAGCATAAAAAAGCGAATGATATCAGGATGTGTCACTGTCACAGGACCACCATGCTTAATCTGCTCCTGAAACAATGGTATCACCGATCCATTAGAGCCCAATACATTTCCAAAGCGTGTCGTTACAAATTGTGTACGTGCCAAAGGACTATTCATCTGGGAGGCGGTGATAAAAGTGGCAAGGTTTCCAAGTTTCTCCAAGAAACTTCCTATCTTATGCTCCTTTACCGCCTTATCCAGGGCCTGTACATATATCTCACAGATACGTTTTGAGCACCCCATCACATTCGTCGGATTCACTGCCTTGTCCGTTGATACCATCACGAACTTCTTCACCCCGTATTTCACACTGAGGTCAGCAATCACCTTCGTACCATAAATATTATTCATCACTGCCTCGGATGGATTATCTTCCATCATCGGCACATGCTTATATGCTGCAGCATGGAACACATAGTCCGGTCGGAAGGTACTGAAGATTGCCTCCATGCGGGTCACACGACTAATGCTCGTCACCACCGTCTCTGCCTGAATATGAGGAAACTCATTCGCCATCATCAGTCGGATATCATGTTGTGGTGTCTCCGCCTGATCTATCAGCATCATAGCTGCAGGATTATAAACTGCCACCTGTCTAACCATCTCAGAGCCAATAGAACCTGCAGAACCTGTGATAAGCACTCGCTTACCCGTTAACTCACGCCCTACAGAGTCCATATCCACCTTAATCTCGTCACGTGGCAGTAAATCTTCCACGCTCACCTCTCTCAGTTGAACCCCTGAATAGTCTTTTTCCTCTTCCGTCCACTCCTTGGCATTCGTTGCCATGTAAATTTTTATCCCTTTGCTGATGAGCATGTCCTGTAACTTCTGGCTTCTCCGGAAGTCACGGTTACGCAAGGGAGATACAAGGACGGCCTCTATACCCTCTTGGGTGATAATTTTCTCAAGGTCGTCATTCACGTTGTAGACCTTACGTCCCAATAGTTGAATATGTTTAGCACTATCCACATGGGAGATAAAGCCACGAACCACGAACCTACGGGGTCTCTGAGTGTTGATGTTCTTCGCCAGTCCGATGCCACCCGACATTGCTCCATAAATCAGCACCCGTTTAGCCCTATTGTCCGCAAAGGCGATTTCGTATAAGGTCTTCACTACCACACGCATCGTCCACATAACAAGCGTAGCCATGACAAAAGTGATGACCGTTTCCGTTTGGTTCAATTTAGAAAGAAAGGTTATACCTTGAGATTCCATCACATAGGAATAAACAAGAGCCAATATCATGGAGACCATACTTCCATAAGCAACTCGCATCAAGTCGACAAACGAACTAAAGCGGACAATACCCGAATAAGTATGGAATATACGAAAGCCTATCCAACCGAACATCATATAGATAAGCATAGTATAGATAACCTCAAAGCGGTTCTCTACCAACAAATTCGTCTTATTAAACACCCAATAGGTAAAGATGCCCGAGAGGAATACTATCGCACTGTCTAATAAGAAGATACACCAATACGGCAGTGAGTCTCTCTTAAAATACCAGTTCAGTAGCTTATCGAAAATACCCATATCTAAATGACATCATATGTAATTCGATGCAAAGATAGTAAAAAAAACAGAAACTACAATAAAATGAAACAAATTTATTTCTCGCCTATTCGAGTATAAACAAATCCTTGTTCCTCTAACTCATTACGGTCGTAGATGTTTCTACCATCCACTACAACATTGCCACACATCACCTTCTTGATAACATTCCATGAAGGCATACGGAACTGGCGCCACTCCGTCATCAGGGCGAAGACATCGGCGCCATCTGAGGCATCATACATATTCTTACAATATGTAACAGTATCACCGATACGACGTTTACACTCATCCATAGCGATGGGATCGAATACACGAATATTTGCTCCATCTGCCAACAACTTGTCAATGACAACAAGGGCGGGAGCTTCACGCATATCATCGGTCTCTGGTTTGAATGCCAGTCCAAGAATGGCTATAGTTTTGTCCTTCACATCACCTACTGCCTTGATTATCTTGTCGTAAACAATGCTTTTCTGCTTCTCATTCACGCGCTCTACGGCCTCAATAACCTCCATATGATAGCCGTTGTCAAGACCTGTATGAAGCAACGCTTTTACATCTTTGGGAAAACAACTTCCACCATAGCCACAACCGGCATAAAGGAACTTTGAGCCAATACGTGTGTCGGTACCGATACCCTTACGGACACTATCAACATTCGCCCCTACCCGCTCACACAGATTGGCAATATCGTTCATAAACGAAATACGGGTTGCCAACATGGCATTAGCAGCATATTTTGTCATCTCGGCTGATGGGATGTCCATGAAAATCACGCGGAAATTATTAATCAAGAACGGCTTGTAAAGTCGAGTCATCACCTCTTTCGCCTTCTCAGACTCAGTACCAACCACCACACGATCAGGACTCATAAAGTCCTTGATAGCAGCACCTTCCTTCAAAAACTCCGGGTTGCTAGCAACATCAAAAGGAACATCTACACCACGTTTGTCCAACTCCTCCTGAATGGCCGCCTTTACTTTCTTGGCAGTCCCTACTGGAACAGTAGACTTAGTAACAAGGATCGTATATTTATTGATATGCTGACCAAATTGGCGAGCCACAGCTAGAACGTATTTCAGATCAGCACTACCATCCTCATCGGGAGGCGTTCCAACTGCACTGAAAACCACTTCGACATCATCAAGCACCTCTGTCAGGTCTGTGGTGAATTTTAAGCGACCAAATTCAGCATTACGTTTTACAAGTTCCTCGAGTCCAGGTTCGTAAATAGGCATAATGCCGCCCTGCAACTTCTCTATTTTCTGGGCATCGACATCAACGCATGTTACATTGGCCCCCATCTCTGCGAAACAAGTACCGCTAACCAAACCGACATAGCCGGTCCCAACTATTGCTATATTCATATCATCAAAATGAGTTAGTGAATCTAAAAACTTGAGAATCAACTCAAGCCTAACAACGGCTTGAGCTGATCCTCCTTATGAAGGATATAGACCGTGGTGCCGAGAAATGCAAGGAAGAGGAAGATGAGCACCATCTTGGCTCTTGCCGGTCCAGCCTTCTTCACAGGCACTGTAGCACTCTGCAACGTCGTGAAGGCTGGCGTTTCTTCCTGCACCTTCGCCTCTGCTATCTGGAGCTGCTGGGCGATGGAGTTGTAGTTGTTGAACTGCAACTGCATCTCATTCTCCAAATCGACCAATTTCGTACGGGCTGACTGGAGAATCAGGTCCTGGTTGGCATCACTGAAAGAGGCATACAACTGGCGTGCCTTATCATAACGAGCCTTAGCCTCCTTGAAGAGCTTACGGTTATACTCCAAATCGACACGAGCCTTCTTCGTCCGGTAGTCGGTGATGAAATTCTGAAGACGATTCTTCACAGAATCTGCCATCACCGCACAAATCAAGGGGTCCTGATCTGTGACACTGATAGAGATAACCATCGTCTTCTTGTCAACATCACAGACCACCTTTTTGTCAATAACCTGTACTATTTTAGCCTGTTCCTTGGTGAGCATGAAGGGATCGACCTTATGCTGATCGATATCATCTTTCTTACTACTAAAGAGTTTAAAAGGAGCCGAGAGGACTGCACTCCACCAAGGTCCTTTTTGTTCATTCGCCAGATAGTCATAATAGGACATCATACGGGTGGAGTCCTTCTTATGGACAGGGACATCAAAAAGACTAGCCTTGAAATCGGTGGAGTTCATCAAGTCCGGATAGAGCGTCGGGAACAAAGCCTCACTACTCATCGCTGTGCTTCCCAAGTTCATACCAAACTGACTCGCTAAAGCACTCAAAGAACTAGAGCGGCCGCTTTTGGTACTCAACTCCGGACTCAGTTTCACCTCACAGGTATAATAGTTACGGAGTCCCAACGTATAGATACAAGCCAGAACAAAGGCAACGGGAAGGACCTTATAATATAGGCGCTTATGCTTCTTCAACGCCCCGAATACCGCTCCGAAATCGATACTGCTCTCTTCCTCTTGTAATAGATTTTTCTGCTGCTCTTCCATAAGACCTTATTTCTTCGTTAAGTAAGCAATCATCGCAATTGTCGTGGACAGTGAAGAGAGAGCTCCGCCTAAGCCAATCCATTCGGCAGCCTTCCAGTAATGCAACCTACGTTTGCTGGGGATCACAATCTCACTTCCCGGCTCTATCTCCGTCTTAGAAGTCAACTTATCCATCATACCGTTCTGGTAGATGATAAATGCCTTCTTCTTTTTGGCTGTTTGGGCATAGCCGCCAGCCTTCTCAATATACCACTTGGCTTTCTTGCCCTTGAAATAAGTGATGGTATTGGGGAACTGAACATCACCAGACACTCTAACAGTCGCATTATATTCCGGAACCTCGATACGGTCACCCTCCCGGAGTGTGATGTTATATTCTCCGTCAGGATGTGCCAACGCCTCGTCCAGCTTGATACCGATCTGGTAGCTTTCTGCCGTCAGCATCTTGTTCCAGGCAATTGAGTCCCTTTCACCTGCATCCAAATTGGAACGCAAACTTTCCAACACATCACTGCGACGCTGACGCTCCTCATCATTCATCCGACGAATCAGACGGGCACCCTTGATATAGGCATCCTCCGTGACACCACCTGCCATCTGGATGGCATCGGTGAGTCGCAAGTTCTTTTTCTCGATGGTATAAGAGCCTTCGTAGTTCACTTCACCAGACACCGTGATGTTACGAGGCATCACATAACCCGGGCTGCGACGCACATGAACGACATCATAAGGTTCCAAATAGAACTTACGGTCGCTGATGACCAGTCCGTCCTTGATATCGAAGGTGTAGGTCTTAGCAATGGCACGGGTTTTCTTCGTAGAATACGGATCATTGATGCGACGGCTGAGGTCCACACGAGCCAGAGAGGCTCCGTCACGCAAGCCACCAGCCTGAACAATCAGGTCCTCAATGGTAGTGTTATCAGCAAACTCATAGTCGCCAGGCGTCATTACCTCACCCGTGATAGTCAGAATACGCTCCTTACGCAGTTCCTCCTGTGTCGGGATAAACAACACATCCTCGTTCTTCAAGGGGACATCAGCCGCCGTGCCTGCCATAATACCCTGCACATCCACCGGGATAATCTCCAACGAACGGTCTGCCTTCAAACGGTGGATGATGGCATGAGAGGTAAACGCATCTTCCGTCAATCCCTCGGCTGCCTCTATCAAGCTACGGACGGTATTCATGTTGCTGTTCAGGTTAAACTGACCAGGACGGAACACGGCGCCCTTGATCTCCACCATGTTTTCATAGCGGTTGATCATACCATCGACAGAAACGGCATCACCATCCTCCAACTGGAAAGAACTCATGTCAAACTCATCAACATTATAGATAGCATAACGCTCACCAGCCTCACGGGTCAGACGGACACTCTTCTTATTCGCCTCACTAGTAAAACCACCGGCATATTTAATGAGTGTTGCCACACTCTCGTTCTTACGCATCTCATAGAACATCGGACGCTTCACATTTCCCGTGATACCCACCAGACAGTCATAGATACCTACCTGGATCACATCATTGTCCTGCAAGCGGATATTACCCGACAAATGACCGTTGAGGATATAGTCATAGAGGTCGATGACCGTCACCAGACGACCACTGCGGAACACCTTGATATTACGCAGGGTACCCAGCGAACTGGTACCACCGGCACGGTAAAGGGCATAGAACACATTGGCAAAGGCACTCAGATGATAGGTTCCCGGAGCTTTTACCTCACCCATAATGTTCACCTGAATGGTACGGGTGTTCCCCACCTTCATGCTCAGATGACTGCTCTGATAACGGGAGCCCAGAGTGGAGCGCAGTTTTGCCTGAGCACCCTCCACCGTCAAGCCACTCAGATAGATAGGACCATACCCTGCCACTGTAATCGTTCCCTCCGGGGAAATGGTATGCGCCAAGGTCTGCTGAGAAGCGCCATAAATATCCACGATCACCTGATCACCAGGACCTAACACATAGGTCTCGGGAATTGGCATATTGACATTTGGCTGGAAATTCGGATTCGCCTGACTGAAGATATTACGACCGAAGACCTCTTTGCCATTAGCATCAGGAGCCGTACCCTGCGTGGCCTGGACATCCTGTTCTGCCTGCTGATTCTCAGCACTAGCATCCGCATAAATCTCACCAGTAGTACCACGGCGCGCCGTCGTCAACTCCTGCCCTGAGGTCTGGTCGGAATTTCCCGTCATACGGTCTGCAGCCATTGCCACGGCACCGTCTGCAGCTGACGAGAGACCTCGACTGGAAATCTGCTTGTCATACTGGTTGCGGATACGGCGGATCTGGTCGATCTTCACCCCTTTCTGCATCAGCTTCGTCACAATCTGAGATTGGCTGGTTCCTGCCTGTGTCTCACGTTTGATAAAATCCATCACCTGACTGTCTGTCATACCTTGAGCCATTATACTCAAAGTGAAGACCATCATCATAGCGAAAAAAAGAATTCTTTTCATATCGTACATTAATTTTTCCTTAGCAATTGATAAAAACGATACATCCATTGAAGGTGGTCGCTTATCGGGTGCAAAGGTAGTACAATTATTTTAAAGCGCCAAGTATTTTTACTCTTTCTTTCGAACTTTGTCCGATATTCTTGCTAAACCTTACGAAGACTCTTCAGATAATGCTTTTCATAAATTTGAGAGCCGTTTCAACAGAATAGACATCGGAAATCAAGAGAGAGCGCTTGCCATTGACGTCACGAAACTGACAACGACGAGGTTCACGGCTTACAAAATCGAGAATGGCATCGAAGGCAGAACTACTATAGAACGGACTATTCGGATTAGATACGAAAAACAGCGTCATTCGACCTTGCTTCAACATCACCTTCTCACATCCCAACAATTGTCCGAGACGACGCAAAGGCACCACATGCATCAATTCTTCACCCTCCTGAGGCACAGGGCCGAAACGATCTATCAGCCGACTTCGATATGCCTCTAATTGTTCATCGGTATGCAGGTTGTCGAGTTCTCGGTACAGAAGCATCCGTTCACTGTCAGAGGGAACATATCGGTCAGGGAAATACAACTCCAAGTCAGTATCAACGACCGTATCGGAAACGAAGTTAGAAATAAGAGCAGACTTCCCTTTCCGTGATTCTGCAGTTCCGTGATTCTTTGATTCTGCGATTCCTTCTTCACTCCTCAATTCCGTCATTGCCTGACTAAGAATCTTTTGGTAAGTCTCATAACCGAGATCAGCGATAAAGCCAGACTGTTCGGCACCCAAAAGATTTCCTGCTCCCCGAATATCCAGATCTTGCATAGCTATTTGAATGCCACTACCCAATTCACTGAAAGTTTCCAAAGCTTCCAAACGTCTACGGCTCTCTTGAGGGAGGTCTGCCAAAGGAGGTGCGAGAAGATAACAGAATGCCTTACGATTGCCACGCCCTACCCTGCCTCGCATCTGGTGGAGGTCAGAGAGTCCAAAATGATGGGCACCATTGATAATGATGGTATTGGCATTCGGGATATCGATACCATTTTCAATAATGGTCGTAGAAAGCAAAACGTCATAGTCGTAATTTATAAAATCATAGATAATCTGCTCCAGTTCATCGGGTTTCATCTGCCCATGTCCTATCGCCACCTTTGCTTCTGGGACATAGTTGTGAATCAAATCAGCAATACGCTGTAAATCGTTGATACGGGGATTGACGAAATAGACCTGTCCGTTACGTGACATCTCAAAATTGATGGCATCAGCAATGACGTCCGGGCTCAAAGTATGGATCTCGGTATGGATGGGATAGCGATTAGGCGGTGGTGTCTGGATAATACTCAAATCACGGGCTCCCAAGAGGGAAAATTGAAGGGTACGGGGTATGGGAGTTGCAGTTAGTGTCAGTGTATCGACACTGGTTTTCATCTGGCGCAGCTTCTCTTTGGTGGATACCCCAAATTTCTGTTCCTCATCAATGATCAGAAGACCAAGGTCTTTAAATCTTACATTTTTTCCTATCAATTTATGAGTACCGATAATAATATCAATCTTGCCGTCAACAAGGTCCTGGAGAATTTCCTTAGTCTGTTTGGCAGAACGGGCTCGAGTAAGATAATCAACTCTCACGGGGAAATCCTTCAGTCGCCTTTTGAAAGTCTGGTAGTGCTGGTAGGCAAGAACGGTAGTGGGGACCAGTACCGCTACCTGTTTAGAATCACTAGCAGCCTTGAAAGCAGCACGAATAGCGACTTCCGTCTTTCCAAACCCCACATCACCACAGACAAGACGATCCATCGGACGGGCTTGTTCCATATCTGCCTTCACCTCATTGGTTGTCTTCAGCTGGTCAGGAGTATCCTCGTAAAGGAAAGAGGCTTCCAATTCCTGTTGCATATAATTATCAGCACTAAAAGCAAAACCCCTCTCCTGCTTTCTTGCTGCATACAGTTTGATAAGGTCGCGGGCAATATCCTTCAACTTGTTCTTAGTACGTTCTTTCAAACGTTCCCATTGACCTGTACCTAACTGGGACAGACGAGGAGATTCTCCGTTATCTTGCGCCTTGTATTTGCTGACTTTATAGAGAGAATGAATGGATACATATATGGAGCCGCCTCCTTGATAGATAATCTTAATCATCTCCTGATAATGACTATTGGCCTCAGCCCCTTGACTATTGGCAATTGGCATTCTGACCAGTCCGCCGAACTTACCGATACCATGATCAACATGCACTACATAATCACCAATTTCAAACTGTTGGATTTCCTTAAGAGTCAATGCCGCTTTGCCACTCCGCGCCTTCTCAGAACGTAAACTATACTTATGAAAACGGTCGAAGATTTCATGGTCGGTGAAAACACAAACTTTTAAGTCGTGGTTAACAAAACCAGCATGAAGGGCGGCATCTATATAGTTAATCGTTGAGAATTGAGGATTGAGAGTTAATATCTCCTGTAAGCGCTGGAGTTGTTTGGGACTATCTGCCAGTACATAGATATGGTAGTCTTTCGACAGGAAGTCAGAAAAAGACTGGCGAAGCAGTTCGAAATTCTTATGATAAAGAGGTTGTGGAGCTGTATGAAATGTCAAGGTGACATCAGGAGCCCTGTCCGGACGATGTCCGAACGTAATCATACGGAACGGTAACAGAAGCTGTTGTAACTGTTCTACATCCTCAACATATTGAAGATTCTTGGTGACAAGAAGCGTATTAGAGGAGAGATAAGAGGTAAGAGGTAAGAGTTGAGAAGTGAGGTTATTAGAGGTGAGTTCCGGAACGATACTCGCTTGTTCTTTGCGATCACGGGATAGTTGGTCGTCAACCTCAAAGGTACGGATAGAATCGATATCATCACCAAAGAAGTCCACGCGAAAAGGATACTCACAACTGAAACTATAGACATCGAGGATGGAGCCACGCAGGGCAAACTGACCAGGTTCATATACGTAATCCACTTCCTTGAAGCCAAAATTCCGCAAAGTATCAACCACCTCATCAACCACAACAGTCTGTCCTTGTTGAAGCACCAGTGTTTTGGCATTCAACAAATCGGGAGGAACAACGGGTTCCAAAAGCGCTTGCGGGTATGTTACAATGGAGAATTGAGAGTTAGCAGAAAGACGGGTCAGGACATCAGTGCGGAGAATTTCATTACCTGGATCACGTTGAGCATTTTTGATGGCACGCCGATAGGAAGAAGGAAAGAAAAGAACCTGCTCTGTTCCTAATATCTGTTTGAGGTCGTGATAGAAATATCCTGCCTCTTCTTCGTCGGAAAGAATATATAACAGACAACTGGCTGCAGGCAACTGGCTATTAACTGAGGTAAAAAGCACGGGAGCGGAAGAACCAATGAGTCCTTCGAGGAAAATCGTCCTTACCGATTTTTCCTCAATTTCCTTTTTCACGGCTCTTGCCTCAGGAACCATTGCATACAGTTGTACAAGTTCCTGTATCGTCATTATTGATCGGGATTCTCTATGAAGCCCTGATATTCAGGAGTAAGCGCTGACATAATGGTGTCGTATGACTGCTTAAGAGTCGTCTGGACATTGTCTAGTCCCTGAGAGACAGGGGGGATGGGCTGATGAATGGTCAGCGACAATGGATGCCAATTAATAAAATGCCAGTCACGCATCCTTGGCATAACATTAAACGAGCCATTGATTGTCATAGGGACAACAGGTAATTGTAACTCATCCGCCAAAGCAAAGGCCCCCTTCTTGAACGCTCCCATATGACCTGTAAAACTGCGGGCACCCTCTGGGAAGACAACAACACTACAATTACCCGTTTCCAAGATATGACGAGCTGCCTTATAAGTCGCCCTTACCTTCGCCGTCCCCCTTCGGTCGACAAATATCTGATGGGACTTTGCACAGGCATAGCCTACAAAAGGAATTTTTCTTAACTGGTGTTTCATCATCCATTTGAAGTTCCGCCCTAAGAAGCCGTAAATTAAAAAGATATCAAAAGCGCCCTGATGATTCGCTACAAAGACATATGATTGATTGTCCTCCAGATGCTCACGTCCCTCAACCTTCACTGGCAAAAGAAACACACGAGTAATAACCCTTGCCCACCAACGACCTGGATAATAGCCCCAATAATGGCCATCACCCAACGTACAGCCTACCGCTACGACAGTAGCCGTCCATATCGTCATCAATATCGTGACAGGAAAAGCAACAAATACCTGATAAATCCTATAGAAAAATGTTTTCACAACGTAACTTTCCAAATGATTAATCTTATACTATCTTCGGGTATTTCCTAGTCCAACCATCCCAACGGAGACGCATAACCCCAAAGAACGCCTCCCCAAATATACCTCCAGACATTTTCGAAGTTCCTTCCCTGCGATTAACAAAAATGACAGGAACCTCTTTAATCTTGAAACCTATCTTATAGGCAGTGAACTTCATCTCTATCTGGAAAGCATAACCTTTAAAACGAACCTTATCGAGTTCTATAGTCTCCAGCACCTGCCGCTTATAACACTTAAAACCTGCTGTGGTATCATGCACCTTAAATCCTGTTACAAATCGCACGTATTTCGAGGCAAAATAACTCATGAGCACACGTCCCATAGGCCAGTTGACCACATTTACCCCGCTCACATAACGACTACCGATGGCTAGATCATTGCCCTCGTCAGCACATGCCGCATAAAGGCGAGGTAAATCGTTTGGATCGTGACTGAAGTCAGCATCCATCTCAAAGATATAACCATAATCACGCTCCAAGGCCCACTTGAATCCCATGATATAGGCCGTACCAAGTCCTAATTTTCCACTACGTTCTAGCAGAAACAGACGGTCAGGGAACTCCTCTGTCATCAGTCCTTTGACAATGGCGGCAGTACCATCAGGAGAACCGTCATCAATCACAAGGATATGGAAACACTTCTCCAAGAAGAATACCGCCCGAATAATCTTCTCGATATTCTCTTTCTCATTATAGGTTGGAATGATAACTATACTGTCACTATTCATTTCAGCTGCAAAATTACAAAATTATTTTTGTTTACGCAAAGTAATGACGACAATTTCTCCAGGAAGCCCTAAACGGAAAGGAATGAGAGCTCCCAATCCCGTAGAGACGAACATGGCACGGGCACCTTCATAGACAAGCCCTTCATATTCCTTGTATCCTAATGCAGCAGGCGATAGTCCAAATATATTCGCCTGTCCCCCATGCGTATGCCCACTAAGCGTCAGCTGTGCATTACACTGCGACAAAATCAATTCTCTCCATGCCGTAGGATCGTGCTGTAACAGGACAACAAATGAGGCAGGATCAACACCTTCCAACGTCTTTTTAACATCTCCACGACGAGGCATACGTTTGGCTTTTCCCCAATTCTCCATTCCTGCAACAATTATGGAATCGCTATCCCGACGGATAACCCGATGGTCATTCATTAAAAGTATCCAACCTGCCTGCCGCTCTAACGCCTGCGTCTTGACACAGTTTGCTTCTTTCATTAAGGAATCGACTGGTTGATAAGTAGCATAGTCGTGATTCCCTAAGACAGAATAGACCCCATCAGGAGCCATCAGTCTTCGCATCTGAGGAAGATGTGCAATAATCTCATCCGGATACACATTCTGCAGGTCACCCGTAAAAACAATCATATCAGGGCGCAAGGCAAGGATACTATTGACAGCCCGTTCCAGCAACCATTCCCGACTACCAGTCATCGTACCAACATGAGCATCGGAAAATTGAACGATGCGATAGCCGTCAAAGGCTTCGGGCAAATCTTTACTAACATATTCTACCTGATGAATCTCTAACTCCTGATAACCCACGAACATACCATAGAGGGCCAGAAGCATCAACAAAAGAGCCAAGGTTATCCCCGTTTTCCCGCCCCAGCGGCGAGGAAGAAAGATACGGCACAAGAAATAAGTGACCAAAGGGATGACAACGAATGCCATCATCAAGAAAAAAAGTACAGCGTAACGAGCAATCATTTGTTATATTGTTTAAAGATTAGAGTTGAGAAGCGAGGAATTTCCGCATAGTCTGTATAGGGAGACCACGACGATGGGCATAGTCGCGAAGCTGGTCTTCGCCAATCCTGCCGACAGAGAAATAGCGTGCCTCTGGCAAGGCTACCATCAGACCGCTGACACTAGCATGAGGTTTCATGGCACCACTCTCTGTGAGGCGAATACCTATCTGTTTAAACTGCAGGAGTTCATCAAGCACAAAATTCAGACTGGTGTCTGGGAGAGAGGGATATCCCACTGCAGGGCGGATTCCTTGAAATCGCTCGGCATGCAACTCCTCCATTGTGAGATGCTCATTAGGGGCATAGCCCCATTCTTTCCGACGCACTTCCTCATGAAGTTTCTCTGCTGCAGCCTCTGCAAGACGGTCGGCAAGCAATTGTATCATCATCTTCTGGTAAGGATCGTTGTCAAAGTCACATTCCAAACCATGATCAACACTAGTGGCAAAGAGGCCTATCCTATCCTTGTCTGGATGGATAAAGTCGGAGAGACAGAGGTGATCAGTGCCTTGGGCTTGCTGGCGAAGGAAAGGGCAACGACATAGTCCCTTCATAGGGGACGAGATAATAACATCATCACCATCAGAGTAGCAGTCAAAAAGTTGGAAAAGGGCATATACATGATAGTTGCCATCTAGACGATGGAGAACAGTCTCTGCTTCTTCCCTACTTTTCTGTTGTTGCTCAGGGTTACGCAACTGCCACGCATAATAAAAATACGCCCAGTTGACATAGGGTTGCAAATCATGTATCTCATAGGTACGTTTCATCTGAATGCGATTTCTTCTCCTATATAGTCTGTATCCACCTCACCATCCATATAGACTGTATGTCCATTACAAAGGGTGCGCTCTACCCGCCAGAGATAAGTATGCCCCTCCATAGGACTCCAGCCACACTTACTCTGAATACAAGCCGGCGTAACCGTCCATCCTGCGTTAGGACGCACTATTACCAAATCTGCACGATAGCCAGGACGGATAAAGCCGCGATTACGCACCTCAAACAAACTGGCAGGATTATGACACATCAACTCTACGAGTCGTTCCAATGTCAATACTCCCTGATCAACTAATTCGAGCATGGTTACCAAAGAGAACTGAATCATCGGCATTCCGCTTGCCGCCTTAGCACATCCACCTTTTTTCTGAGATAATAAATGAGGAGCATGATCAGTACCAATCACCTTTATCCGTCCATCCATCAATGCTTGTTGTAAAGCATCCCGATCATGTTCCGTCTTGATGGCAGGATTGCACTTGATACGAGTACCTAGTCGGCTATAATCACGCTCTGAAAAAAAGAGATGGGAAACAGTTGCTTCTGCAGTAACCAGGCTGTTGACTATTGACTTTTGACTATCAGCCTCAAAAAACTGCAGTTCTTTACTAGTAGTGACATGTGCCACATGCAGTCTAGTCTGGTATTTTCGGGCTAATTCTACTGCCAGTTCTGTACTTTTATAACAAGCTTCTTCACTGCGTATCTCTGGGTGGTGCATCACTTTCGGATCTTCCCCATACCTTGCCTTAGCGGCAGCCATATTCCGATTGATAATGCCTGTATCCTCACAATGTGCCATCAATGGCAGAGGTGTTGTAGCAAAGATACGCTCCAGAGATTCCCTACGATCCACCAGCATATCCCCTGTAGAGGATCCCATAAAAAGTTTGATTCCAGGAATGCGATGGATATCCAAGTGGGAGAAAGTATCGGTATTATCATTGGTTGCCCCATAGAAAAAACTGTAATTGACATGACTTTTCTGCCGCGCCAAGGAAAATTTCTCCTCTAAGGCTTCCTGCGTAGTGGTTTGCGGGACAGTATTCGGCATATCAAAAAAAGATGTTACCCCTCCAGCTGCCGCTGCCCTACTTTCAGTATCCAAATCCGCTTTCTCTGTCAGTCCTGGTTCACGAAAATGGACATGGTCATCAATCAGACCTGGAAAGACGAAACAGCCGTGAGCGTCAATATGCTCTTGACTGTTTGCTATTTGTTGTTGGCTATCAACAATATCAATGATACTGCCGTCTTCGATGATGATAGAAGCATCAAAGGTACGACCTTCATTGACAATCGTTCCACCTTCGATGACCGTTCTCATTCCACAATTATTTCTGAGGGATATTGGTCAAGGGAGCAGAAGGCACAGTATCAACGTTTTCCAGAATGGACTGGTCGCCCAATCCGTTCATCCGTTTCTCATTCTCCTGAGCCGTCTGATAGTAATCCTTAACATAAGGATCCTCCTTAAACTTCTTCGTTGCCTTCGACATGATATCCTCTATCTGAGGAGTCAGAATGGGATAACGGTACTGGCTGGTAATCATCATGAAAACGCCTGGCCCTAGTACATTGTCAAAGTTCGCCTCAATGAACTTCATCACCAGTTGGTCTTCCTCCTGAGCAATTCTCGCGGCCTCAATAGATAGCTGGCGATTAATAACTTCCTCTTCAATACCTTCCAATAACATCTGGCTTTGTTTATGAGAAAGTTCATTCATTCTACTAGTCAACTGGTTATGCTTGTCAATAAACTGATAGAGAGAATCATTCATAGGAGTACCGCCCACCATTTGGCGTACATTATCTATGCTCACCTTTATCTCGCCCTTTTCCAGGACAATCGGCATGATGCTCTCGTCATCCATATAAAGACTGGCCATGCGAACAGTATCGAGTAATCCCGTGAAATGGAACTCGCCATGTACAACATCACAGGAATCTATATTCTTGAATTCATTATTCTTAATTGCTTTTAGATAGAGTTTGCTGCCATCCAACGCAGAAATGGACGAAGAACCCTCTACATTGTATGAACTGGCACACGATGCAAAGAGTGCGATAATGACAGGCAAAACTAAAAATTTTCTCATACTTTGTTCATTTTACATGCAAATGTACAACGATGGTTTGAAAAGAAGAAAAATATTTGCTCAATTTAATACATTTGCGCATTAATTAGCGTTTTTTTGCCTACTTTCTTTCTTTTTCCAGTTCATTGGCTATTCGATGACTGGTATACAGTTGAAGAATGGCTGCAACTAATAAAATGACTATCCAGTTATTGTGTACATATTTAATATATAGGAGAAAATCCATACCAAGGAAGTTGGCCTGATTAGCGAACATCATCAAGGCTGCTATCAAAAAAAGGACATCACTGATGAGCATGATACGGCGAAGACGACGAATAGTGAAATTCGTTCCCTCGTAAGTCTGCCGCATCTGCATCGCAGCAAAGAGCAAAGCACCTGGGGCAAAAATATAGGGAGCCCACAATCGGAGGAAAAGACTAGCACCTGAACCTATCACCATCAGTGCTCCCCCTAATAGCAATAAGAGGGTTTCTGTTTTACTCAGCTGCCTCATTATCGGATGATATTGTTTGAGGTTGATCTTCACTAAAAACAAAGATATCCTCATCGTCAGTCTTCATGAAATAACGCTCACGGGCAATCTTCTCTATTGCCTTGGGATCACTATTCAGCTTCTTAATCTGGGCATTGTCGTGATTATACTGATTCTTCTGACGCTGGATATCCTGTTCCAATTCCTCAATAATTTGCTGGTTTTTGAAATGATGCCACGCACTATTTTCGTCGATGAAACCTATCAGTAACACCGCCAATACCGTCACTATCCCATATTTTAACCAAGGGGAACGATAGAGTTTTCCGAGTATTTTCTTCAGTCGATTCATAATTTGCCACAAAATTACAAAATAATTGAGAATTGAGCATGGAGAATTGAGTTTTTTTAGTAATTTTGTGGCAAATTATCATGTTTTTATGGAAGAATATATTGTTTCAGCGCGTAAATACAGGCCAACCTCTTTTGATACTGTCGTGGGGCAACAGGCGCTGACCACCACATTGAAGAATGCGGTAAAGAGCGGAAAACTGGCTCATGCCTATTTGTTCTGCGGCCCTAGGGGCGTAGGAAAGACCACCTGTGCCCGTATTTTTGCCAAGGCCATCAACTGCATGTCACCAACAGAGCAAGGAGAGGCCTGCGGACATTGTGAGAGTTGTCAGGCATTCAACGAACAAAGGTCGTTTAACATTTTTGAGTTGGATGCAGCATCCAACAACTCCGTAGAGCACATCAAGACACTCATGGAGCAGACTCGCATCCCACCCCAGGTAGGAAAATACAAGGTATTTATCATTGACGAGGTACACATGCTCTCCACAGCAGCCTTTAATGCGTTTTTAAAGACGCTAGAAGAACCCCCTGCACACGTCATTTTTATTCTTGCCACGACTGAGAAGCATAAAATTCTGCCAACCATCTTAAGTCGTTGTCAGATTTATGACTTCGAGCGCATGACTGTGCGTAACACCATCGACCATCTGAAGTCTGTAGCAGAGAAAGAGGGGGTGCAATATGAGGAACAAGCACTTGCAGTCATTGCCGAGAAAGCAGATGGAGGTATGCGTGATGCCCTAAGCATCTTCGATCAGGCTGTATCATTCTGCCAGGGGAACATCACATACCAGAAAGTCATTGAAGATCTAAACGTATTAGATTCAGAGAACTATTTTAAGATTATCGATCTTGCTGTCGAGAACAAGGTAAGCGACATCATGGTTCTGCTCAACCAAATCATCAACAAAGGATTTGATGGAGGACTGCTCATTGGCGGACTCGCAAAACACGTGCGTAATGTTTTAATGGCGAAAGATCCGCAAACACTTCCTTTGCTGGAAGTCAGCGACCAACAGCGCCAGCGCTATCAGGAACAAGCCAAGAAGTGTGAGACGACTTTTCTTTATCAAGCGCTGCAACTGATGAACCAGTGCGACATCAACTATCGCCAAAGCTCAAACAAGCGCCTATTAGTGGAACTGACACTCATAGAAATCGCACAGATTACCCAGCCCGACGAGGGGCCTGCCAGTGGGCGTAGGCCCAGAAGATTAAAATCCCTGTTTAAGCAACTGATACAACAAGTTCAACCCAAGAAAGCAGCCCCGCAGGTAGCTGCGGCTGAACTTGTTGAGTCAACCCCCAAGCAAACAGCTAACATCCAAAAGCCAAAAGTCAATCAGCAAGCGACAGCTACCTATTCCAACATTTCGCGTCCTCAGCTAAAGGCTCCCATTGGCTCTACCTTGTCAACTTTGCGTGACAAAGATAGAAGAAAGATGCAGATTATTCCTGGCTCCCTTAACCCAAATGATCCTAATGCAGCTATGAAAGAGGAACATTTGGAGTTTACGCAACAGGAACTGGAACTGCAATGGATGATGATGTGCAACCGCATGCCACAGCAACTGAGTGGCATTGCCACCCGCATGAAGAACATGAACCCCATCATCAAGGAAATACCGCATATAGAGGTAAGCGTGGAAAACCAACTCGCCTATGACCAGATGATGGAGATTAAAGGAAAGATACTCAACACCTTGAAATTCTACCTCCATAACAACGCCGTTACTCTCGATATCAAGATAGCGGAAAGCCAGGAGAGAAAACCCATACTGACCCGCAAGGAACAATTTGAACTGATGGAAAAAGAAAATCCCGCAGTAGCAAAACTGCGGGAGCTCCTAGACTTGGAGTTGGCATAGAGCCAACTACCTATAACTATAACTAAAGCTAAATCAAATCAGCGTCATTCCTAGCTTCTTACATTCAGCCCGCATATCGTCAGGCCAGATGGAAGCTTGGATCTCTCCAATATGCCCTTTGTGCAGAAGCACCATACATAGACGACTCTGTCCGATACCACCGCCAATACTCAAAGGCAACTGGTCGTTGAGCAACTTCTGGTGGAAATAAAGACCTTCGCGCTCCTCCTGACCTTCCAGTTTCAATTGACGTAACAGCGACTCCTTGTCGACACGAATACCCATTGACGACAACTCGAAGGAACGTCCTAAAACAGGATACCAAATGAGGATATCACCATTCAGGCCCGCCAGTCCGTTCTCTCCGACTGTCGACCAGTCGTCATAGTCAGGAGCACGTCCGTCATGTTTCTCTCCATTCGACAACTTACCTCCTATACCTATTATAAATACAGCACCATAAGCCTCACAGATGGCATCCTCACGCTCTTTCGGCGTCATATTTGGATACATCTTCAAGAGTTCCTCCGCATGGATGAAGGTTATCTTTTCAGGCAGGAAAGGTTTGATCTGCGGATACGTCTCACACGTCAGATACTCCGTACGACGAATGGCTGCATAGATACGTTCCACCACATTCTTCAGATAGCTGATGGTGCGTTGTTCCTTCGTGATAACAGCCTCCCAGTCCCACTGGTCGACATACAGCGAATGCAGGTTGTCCAATTCCTCGTCAGCACGAATGGCATTCATATCCGTATAGATGCCATAGCCTGGTTCTATCTTATATTCTGCCAACGAGAGACGTTTCCACTTCGCCAGCGAGTGAACCACCTCCGCACGTGCATCTCCCAGGTCCTTGATAGGGAACGTTACAGCACGTTCCACTCCATTCAGGTCGTCATTGATACCCAGTCCTTTGAGTACGAACAAAGGGGCTGTCACGCGGCGAAGGCGCAACTCCGTCGATATATTCTGTTGAAAAAACTCCTTAATCAATTTAATGCCCTGCTCCGTCTGTTTCGTGTCGAGCAGGGGCCGATAGTCGATTGGTTTAATCAGTTGACTCATATCTTTGTGTTATTTTGCGACTGCAAAGGTACTACTTTTAAACTAATCTGCAAGAAAAATTCCAAATTATTTTGCAAAATGACACTATTTTTTGTGTTTTTCTTTCACTTTGTACGACAAAATAAACGTTAAACAATAAAAATCAACCAAATAAATTTGGCTTTTCGCCCATTTTGCACTATCTTTGCATTCGTTTTTGAAAAGCAGGTCCCGTAGCTTAGCTGAATAGAGCGTCAGATTCCGGTTCTGAAGGTCTTGGGTTTGAATCCCAACGGGATCACTAAGGATTCGTTATTACCCACACTTTATGCGAGTGGCTTCCACGAGTGGTGATGCCTGAATCGGCATCTGCCACCAGTTGCTTAAGGTCGTTTGAAGCTGCACTTCTAGACTGCTCGGTAGCCAACGCATAGTCAGTAAGCGTCATGTATCCGTACGTTTCCATAATCGCTTTGGCCTTTGCCAAGCGTTCTTCACGACTGTACTTGTTTTTCTTAGGGGCCACGATGTCTGTGCTGACACGATCGAAAGCTGCCTGACTATTCATTTCCTTCAGCAACTCAGGGTCTGGCTTAAAGTTGATTCCCTTGATACACACATGCCTGTATTTCGTCTTGGGATTCTCACCCTGTTGCTCCTGCGAATTGGCTTTTTCTGAAGGCGTAGATGTATCGAACCCTAAAGACAGAGAGAATACGCCCAATCCGTCAATCTTAATACTATGCCCCAATGGCATCCAACTCTGCATCGTAGACACCAGCGCATCGAAGACAGCCCGGATAAGCCCATCGCTGACGCTCCCTGCGTAGGTGCGCATATGTTTGATAACGGTCTCATAGTCGTGCAACGAGTATGTCTGCATTTTTGGGAAAACGATTTTCTTCCCATCTGCCATTTTCTCAGGAAGTTCCTGTAATGTGTAATTTGCCATATCTTAATCAGTTTTTAGTTACTATTCTACCCTTTTTTCTTTTCTATCCTACAAATTTTATGTTTACGCGCCGTAAACTTATGTTCAACGCCCTTGAACTTATATCCACAGACCTTGAACTTATGTTTACGGCCCTTGAACATAACTTTTCACGTTACAAAGATACATTTTCCTCTTGATTCTACCAAATAAATCCACTGCAATTCATCAAATACTCGAAAAAAATTCAGATATTATTTGTTTTTTTGTTCAATTTGCACTACCTTTGCACCACCTAAAGAGTAATAACAATACGAAATAGGAGCGTAGCTCAGTTGGTTCAGAGCGCTTCAGTCACATTGAAGAGGTCATCGGTTCGAGCCCGATCGTTCCTACTCCCCCGCTTACACGACGAGATTACTTTTTCGACAAGAAACATCTATTATTTCAAATCATAATGAGAAAAATTATTGTGACGGTAGCACCCGTCTGTCACGTTGGTAAGGAGATTCCTTCCGAGTGTAAGAATCCGCTAACACCTGAGGAGATTGCTGAAGACACCATCAACTGCTATAAGGCAGGTGCCTGCGAAGTACATTTGCATACACGCGATCTTCAAGGCAATCCGACTTTCGAACTCGACGTATTCCGTCAGACCATCGGACTGATTCGCAAGGAGACTGACATGATTGTACAAGGCTCTACAGGAGGACTGTCGACGCTGACGCTGGCTGAGCGCTGTGTGTCACTCGACGTGCCTGAGGTGGAGGTGGCCTCGCTGAATATGGGCAGTGTTAACTTTGGAGAGACGGTATATATCAACACGATGCCTGACCTGCGCTATTGGGCGAAGCGTCTCGACGAGACGAACACCGTTCCTGAGATGGAGTTGTTCGATTTAAGTCACGTGGAGTGTGCCACACGTCTGGCTGACGAGGGCGTCATTCAACGTCCCCTGCATTATAACTTCTGCGTGGGCCCAGGCAATTCATCGAATCTTTCTGCCACAGGTCGCAATCTGGCAATGCTTACATCGCTAATGGAACCAGGTTGTTCGTGGGGCATCACTCACGACAGCATGAAGGACTTTTCCATCCTGGCTTGCGCCATTGGTATGGGAGCCTCAGCCGTTCGCGTAGGTTTCGAGGACAGTTTCTACTATGCTCCAGGCAAACGGGCCCATACGAATGCGGAATTGGTAGAGCGTCTGGTGGCCCTCATCCGCATGATGGGTTGTGAGCCTGCTACCCCTGCTGAAGCCCGTGAAATGCAGCACATCGCACCTATTTCCCTTTAAGCCCAGCCCATGAATAAGCTTTGGAAAATGGTCGTACTGGACGATGACCCAACGGGTATTCAGACCGTTCACGGTTGTCTGCTGATTACGCAATGGGACGAGCAGAGCGTGCGACTTGGTTTTGAGGACAAGGAACCCTTTTTCTATATCCTTACCAACACCCGAGCAATGACGCGCGAGGATGCAGAACGCGTAACTCGCGAAGCAATGGAGATGGTGGTGAAAGTAAACGAGGACTACGGCTACCGACTGATTATCGTGAGTCGTAGCGACAGTTGTCTGCGTGGTCACTTCCCCCTAGAAACGGATGTAATGCGCGAGGTGCTTATACGTCATGATGTGCCTGTGGCGCAGAAGACACCTTTCTGTCCCGCCTTTATCGAAGCAGGTCGAGTGACGATTGATGGGATGCATTACATGAAGGATGGCGAAAGGCTGATTCCTGTCAGTGAGACAGAATTTGCCCACGACAACGTATTTGCCTACCACACCAGCGTGCTCCACGATTATATTAAGGAGAAAGGCGCCAACCCTGACGACTACGAGATTGTCAATGCCCAAAGCTACGACGAGTTGCGCACATTTGCATCTCAATTACTCAGCAGTTCTGCAGACGAAAGCGTCATTATCCGCTCTTCTTCTTCCCTGCCTAAAGCCATCAGCGGCATTGCCGACATTCCCCTACTCGATCGCAACATCCTGAAACAGCAAGGTGTGGGTTGCTTCGTAGTAGGCAGTCACGTAAAGAAGACCACCCAGCAATTAGAGAACCTCTTGCAAGCCGAAGGCACATGCGCCATTGAGGTAGACGTGCAGCGCATCTTAGATGATGCTAACACTCTGATAATTGAGACACTCGATACCATCCAACAGGTAGTAGACAACCATCTGACACCCGTCATTTACACCTCACGACAGGAAATCCGCCTCGACAATGCCAACCAGCGTCAACATTTGGGTCAACAGATCAGCGATTTCCTCGTCGACGTCGTACGCCAACTGCCCTATTCCCCAGCCTATCTCGTAGGTAAAGGAGGTATCACCTCGCACGACATCCTAACTAAAGGACTAGGCATTAAGTCGGCTCGTGTTTTAGGACAAATCATCAATAGCGTACCTTGTGTGATGACCCACGATTTCCCCTATATCATTTTCCCTGGGAATGTGGGCAACGAGCAATCATTACGGGAGGTGTACGAGAAACTGAAATTGTAAGATGAAGATAAACATGAAGCAGTGGGTGGCAGACATCATCCACCAAAAAGAAGTGACAGCAATGCCTGTGATGACACATCCAGGCATCGAACTGAATGGTAACACAGTACGCGAGGCTGTAAGCAACGGAAAAGTACACGCAGAGGCTGTCATCAAACTGACACAGACCTATCAGAGTGCAGCTGCCTGTACCATCATGGACCTCACCACAGAGGCAGAGGCCTTTGGTTCAGAAATTGCTTTCTCGGACGAGGCAGTACCTGCCGTTTCGAGCCGCCTACTGCCCGATGTCAAGAGTATAGAACATTTACAGGTTCCTTCATTGTCGTCAGGTCGCATTCCCCAGTATCTCAAAGCCAACCTTCTGGCAGCACGCGCCATTCAGGACCGCCCTGTATTTGCAGGTTGCATTGGTCCGTTCTCGTTGGCTGGTCGCCTATATGACATGTCGGAGATTATGGTGCTGATATATGAGCATCCTGATGCCGCCCACACATTGTTGGCAAAGTGTACACAATTTATTGAGAAATACTGTGAGGCTCTGAAACTGACTGGCGTGAATGGCGTCTTGATGGCAGAACCAGCCGCAGGACTAATGTCTAATGAGGATTGCAAGACGTTCTCTGCTGCGTATGTAAAATATATCGTTAATAAGGTGCAGGACGACAACTTCATCGTTGTACTGCATAACTGCGGCAATCAGGGACATTGCACAGAGGCAATGGTTGAGACTGGTGCTGCTGCCTATCACTTTGGCAATAAGTGCCAGATGGAGGAAGTTATCAAGGAAGTGCCGCCAACAGCACTCGCTATGGGTAATCTTGACCCTGTATCACTCTTTAAGGATGGTACCCCAGAACAGATGCACAAGGCGACGCATGACCTACTTGAAAAAATGCGACAGTATCCTAATTTCGTACTCTCCAGTGGTTGCGACACACCTCCCCATACACCAATTGAGAATGTAAACGAATTCTTCAAAGCACTTTACGATTGGAATAAACAGTGACACAAAAGACGCTGACATACGACGATTTAGGCATCACTCCAGAAGACATCTACGAGGCAATGGGGTATCATGGAGCAAAGCCTGACGATGCTATACTCCACGAGAGTCAGGTCATACTTGACGATGTTCGGTGTTGGCTACATCCACAGTATTGTTTCTTTGCCGTACAACAGTTGCCCTCGTTCGAAATTGGAAAGATCATAGAACGCCAGTTACGTGGTTCTGAGGCTTACACTTTATTTATATGTACCAGTGGCGTTGAATATGAGACCTATCAACAACGACTCAAAGCCGAAGGTGATATGGTACGTGTATTTATCGCAGACTCTCTAGGGTCTGTGATTGCAGAGAAAACAGCCGACCAGATGGAACTGGCTGTTCAGGAGAACATCAATAAACTGGGCTGGCATCATACCAATCGTTTCTCGCCAGGCTATTGTGGATGGCATGTCTCCCAACAGCAACTATTTTTCCCGCTATTTAAAGGAAAAACCTGTGGCGTTACATTGACAGACTCTTCGCTGATGGTCCCCATCAAGAGCGTGAGTGGCATCATGGGTATAGGAAAAGAAGTCCGCAAGCTAGAGTATACCTGCGGACTCTGTGATTTCGACAAATGCTATAAGCGAAAACTAAAGCTTACCAAGTAGTTGTTTGGCAACAGTCACAGCCGAATTGGCATTGTCGCTATAGCCGTCGGCTCCAATTTCGTCAGCAAAACCCTGTGTGACGGGTGCTCCACCCACCATCACTTTCACCTGATCACGAATACCAGCAGCCTCGAGAGCATCGATGACTTCCTTCATATACCCCATCGTTGTCGTCAGCAAGGCACTCATGCAAAGGATGTCGGGCTGGTTCTCTTTTACAGCTTGGATAAAGGTGTCGGCAGAGACATCAATACCGATATTCACCACCTCGAAACCACAACCTTCGAGCATCGAGGCCACGAGGTTCTTACCGATATCGTGCAGGTCACCCTTCACAGTACCAATCACCACCTTGCCTATTGCCGTGCTGGCACTGCCTGAAAGCATGGGCTTCAGCAGTTCGAGGGCAGCTTTCATCGCACGACCAGCCATCAACAATTGGGGCACAAAGGCTTTGCCGTCCTGGAATAGCTGGCCGACTTCACCCATTGCGCGAATCATCTGACCATTGATGAGGTCGGCAGGAGCAACGCCTTGTGCAATAGCCTCTTTCGTAGCTGCCGCAGCCTCTTCGCTCTTGCCGTTGAGGATGGCTTGAAACAATCGCTCCTCAGGGGTGACGGAGATGGGCTTGGTAGGTTCGGTAGGTGCTGTAGGTTGGGTAGGTTTGGTAGGTGAAACCAAAACCTTATTGGTTTGGGGACTGAGCGGCGACAGGAAGATTCCTGGGATGGGCTCAATGGCTTTTGCCATCATGCGGATATGGGCATCGGTGGTTCCGCAACAGCCTCCGAGGATGTTGATGCAATGGTTCTCAAGCAACGGCCAAAGGTCTGCCACCAGACTCTCAGGCGTTTTATGATACTGTCCGTTACCATCGGGCATGCCTGCATTGGGATAAAGGCTCACCTTCAGCCCAAACGATGCCAGCTGACAAACCAGTGGCGTCATCAGTGGAACATCAGACACGCAATTGATACCAACGGAATAGAGTTTGGTGTTTTGAGACAAGAGGTGCGAGATAAAATCGACGATGCTTTGTCCCAACATATTGTGACCATCTGCCGTCGACACGCTGAAACTCAACATGATAGGCAATGCAGGAGCCACTTCCTGAGCCGCCTCGATGGCTATCTCAGCATTGCGGACATCAAAGATGGTCTCGATGAGCAACGCGTCCACACCACCATCTGCCAAAGCCTGAATCTGTTCTTTGTAGGCCTCGCGAAGCACCTGTTCGTCAAGCGGTTCGCCACTCGTCGCTACAGATGTTGTGCGACTGGTCGGACCAATACTGCCTGCCACGAAACGAGGCTTGTCCGACGTAGAGAATTCGTCGGCACACTGGCGGGCCAGGCGGGCTGCGGCGAGATTGATGTCGCGGACACGGTCCTGCAATCCGTAGTCACCCAACGAGATGCGCTGGGCGTTGAAGGTGTTGGTCTCGATGATATCAGAACCTGCCTCCAGATATTTGCGATGGATTTCGCGGATGATGTCTGGCTTTGTCACCACCAGCATATCGTTACAGTTTTCATCGAGATGATACTGCTGAATCATGGTCCCCATCGCGCCATCAAGCAACAGAATGCGGTCGGACGGGAAGTCTCTAGAATCTCTAGATGAGCTAGATTCCACTCTTCGGATGATTTCTTCCACTTCGCGGTCGGCATCGTCCTTAAAATCAGCAGGATGTAAGCTTCGGGCGGTTTGGAAATCATCCACTATCTTCATCGCCTGCTCCACCTCGCGCTCATTGTGGAAGTCCATCTCGATATGAACGCCGTCGCCACCGATATTGTCTAGCAGAGGACGCAGTTCGTCGAGCGTCACCCAACAAGCCATAATGCTCTTGCCACCAGCCAGAATCTTCTTATACAGGTCATACCACTTAGGTGAACCGCCCTGGGGTTCTCCCACACCTGGCGTCCATTGGATGGCATTCAGTTCCTTGATTTCCAGCAACGCGTCCAAATGATGCATCGCCCCAACGCCGTCGAGATGATAGAGTGTATAGTCAATCTTCTGGCATTGTTCGCGGATAAACGGCTGGACAAAACGACGATAGTCATCCACGCTGATCATCGTCGAGATATCGCTCTGCAACTTCGACATCTTGCCTGGAGCCCACGACGAGAAATAACAAAACGCCATCTCGTCACCCTCGCGAATGATATCATAGAGTTCGTCGAACACTTGGAAATAGATGTCATTGATTTGTTGCATCTGATGCTCCAGCACCTCGGGTTGCATCACCGTATCAAGCAACACCTTATCCGTTCCTTTGATGGCGGCTAGCACGTCAAGACCTTCCATCAAATCGGGCATACCCACATAATAATGCCCCTGTGCTTTCGCCTTACAAGCCTTCAACAGTTCCTTATGCAACAGGTAGTTCGGATGCTGCGGATTGAACACGATATCATCGGAGTAGTTGGGATCTGGATGAATCCAAATGGTATCCTCGCCACCTTCGAACACACCACCGAGGATGGCTGCCAGCGAACCTGGTCCCAGCTGGGTATTCGCCACAGGCAACATATCGGCCATCAGCGACGAGTGTGCCACATACCAATCCAGGTATTCAGCCCTCCACTGCGGGTCAAACCATCGCTGGTTCAAGTCACGATAGGGCTTGGGGGCAGGAATGTCGGCATGAGGCTTCACTCCTTCCTGAAAATGCTCCCACATATTCAGGATGATACCCTTATGGTTCCACCAGTCGATATAGTGTTTCTTTGTCTCTTCAAGATTTGTTTTCCAAGTGTTCATATAGCAGACCTACGATTTAATGATTGGCTTCTCCGGATTAATAAAGGCAAAGAGTACGGCACTCACGATGAGCATTACGGCTATCATATAAAGCGGCAGGTTGTAGTTATCTGACTGTTGTACCAGCTCGCCAAACAAGATGCCACAGCAGAAGCCACCGATATTGCCTGCCGTATTCATAGCGCCACTAATCGTTCCCGCATGACGTTTACCCAAGTCGATACACAAAGCCCACGCAGAGGGTAACATCAAGTCGAAAATACCGAAACAGAGCGATAAGAATACAAATACAGCCATCTTACCTGGGATAAACGCTGCCAAAAACATACAAACGGCTGACACTGCCAACGAAGTAGAGCCCAATGCTTTACGTCCCACCTTGATGCCATACCTGTTCGTCAACTTATCCGTCAGATGACCACCAGCAATATTCCCTATCATACTCATAATAAAAGGTACTGCCACCGCATACGTCAACTCCGTCTTGTCAAAGCCACGACCCAATTCCATAAAAGTAGGGAACCACGAGAAGAAGAACCATGAGCCGAAGGCATAGAAGAAATACATGCCACAGATAAGCCAGAATTGCTTATTCTTGAGAATATCCTTCCATATGCCCTCCTGCATACCATGTTTCAACTTCTCCACCTTATGTGTAGGTCCAGTCTCTGTGTCGCGATAATATAAGTACCATATTACTGCCCATACGACGCCTAAGGCGCCTAAGAGATAAAAGGCTGCACGCCAACCTACCCACATCATTACAGGAATAACGACAAATGGCGTCAATGCACCTCCCATTCGTGAGGCTGCCCACACATAACCTTGTGCCTTACCCACCTCGCCTTTCTCAAACCAGCGACTGATGACACCCGTTGAACAGGGCGAAGAACCAGCCTCACCAATACCAAACATAAAGCGGATGACAAGCAGCGAAGCCAATCCTCCTGCCCAGCCCGTAAATGCCGTAAAGGCAGACCACCACAACACAATAGCAGCCAAAATCTTTCGGTGTCCGAATCGGTCACCCAGCGCACCCATCGGAATCTGCATCAGACCATACGACAGGATAAAAGCACTCTGTACCCAGCCCCACTCTGACGGACTGAGATTCAAGTCATGCATAATGCTCGACCCAGCCACGCTGATATTGATGCGGTCTAAAAACGTCACCATGCCCAGAATAACAAGCATGGCCAGAATCACGTTTTTCCTTTTCATAATCCCAAGAACTTGCGCAAGCCCTTCACACCTAACACAGGACTTGACAATACTGGTTTGCCCGTCAGCTCGCTCAGTCGTTGCTCCATACGCGCCATCGAGCCCTGCGCCAGCACAAACATATCAACCTGCGAGGCTATGCGTTGTGCTGCCTCTGCTATTAGTCGGTCGTGTGTCTCACCATCGCCACTCTGTCCAGCAGCAAAAGCACCATCGGCCAGTCCTTCCACCAATGTCACCACTTTTCCGGCCTTATTAGCCTCATTCAACAGCAAGCGACAAGTAGGATCCAGCGTCGTTGGCAACGTCGAGATAACACCAATACGATGATAGTGGGCAACGGCCTCAGCAGCCATAGGCTGGTCGATGCGGAACACCGGAATACGGGCATACATATTACCGTAGTCAGCGATATCACCTACCGATGAACAAGTGTTGAACACGACATCTGCCCCTGCATCAGCCGCAGCATTGTAATATGACAACAATCTGCGTCTCACTGCAGGCGTCACAGCATTGTTGGCTATCACTTCCTTAATAAGGGAAGAGTCTGCGATATGATTAACCTCCACCTCTGGCAGATATTCCTTGAAAATTCCCGTCAACGGCTCCACTAAAGCCATTGCCGTATGTACACACATTACTCTTTTCTTCATTGTTTTAGCATTTTAGTCCGTATTGTGTGCAAAGATACGATTTTTTTTCTTATCTTTGCACACAATACGAAAAAATAAAAGCAAATGGATATTACAGAACGATTCCTAAACTACACCAAATTCGACACACAGTCGGCTGAGGACAGCGAAAGCGTGCCCAGTACTTCAAAACAGTTGATCTTCGCAGAATACCTGAAAAAGGAACTTGAACGCGAGGGCTTAGACGACGTGGAACTTGACGAGAAAGGCTACCTCTATGCTACTCTAAAAGCCAATACAAAGGGAGACGTTCCCACTATTGGTTTCATTTCCCATTACGACACAAGCCCCGACTGTTCGGGTGCAAACATCAAGCCGCAGATTGTACGTAACTACGACGGTTCAGATATCCTGTTGTCAGAAGGTATTGTCAGCAGCCCGAAGAAATTCCCCGAATTGCTGCAGCATGTGGGCGAAGACCTGATTGTCACAGACGGAACGACTCTGTTGGGCGCAGATGACAAAGCTGGTATTGCTGAAATCGTACAGGCTATGGTTTGGTTGCAGGAACACAAGGAAATCAAGCATGGTAAAATCCGTATTGCCTTCAATCCTGACGAGGAAATCGGTATGGGTGCCCACCATTTCGACGTGGAGAAGTTCGGATGCGAATGGGCCTATACAATGGACGGCGGTGACGTTGGAGAACTGGAGTTTGAGAACTTCAACGCTGCCTCAGCCAAGATTTACTGCAAGGGTATCAGTGTTCATCCCGGCTATGCCAAAGGCAAGATGGTGAATGCCAACCTTCTGGCAATGGAATTTGCCGCTATGTTACCCGCAGACGAGACACCTGAGACCACTGAAGGTTACCAGGGTTTCTATCATCTATTAGGCATTCAGGGGAATGTGGAAAATACCTCCCTGTCGTATATCATACGTGACCACGATCGTGAAGACTTCGAAGACCGCAAGCGATTCGTCGAGAACTGTGTGGCAAAGATGAATGAGAAATATGGAGAGGAAACCGTCACCGCAGAGGTGAAGGACCAGTATTATAATATGAAGGAGAAGATTGAACCTGACAACATGCATGTAATCGATATCGTATTAAGAGCCATGCAGGAGACGGGAGTTGCCCCGAAGGTAAAGCCTATCCGCGGTGGTACAGACGGCGCCCAACTCTCTTTCAAAGGTCTTCCCTGCCCCAACATTTTCGCTGGTGGTGTTAATTTCCACGGTCCCTATGAGTTTGTATCCATCCAGTCAATGGAAAAAGCTATGGAGGTCGTCGTCAAGATCTGTGAACTTGTCGGCAATTACAACGCTTAATACCTTATTATTAGAATGGCAGAACTCCCTGATCTCATTAACGACCTTGCCCTCATCCTTGTATCGGCAGGCATCGTCACCATCATTTTTAAAAAACTTAAGCAACCACTGGTATTAGGCTATATCGTGGCAGGCTTCCTCGTAAGTCCACACATGCCCTATACCGCCTCTGTCGCCGACACGGAGAGCATTCACCTATGGGCAGACATCGGTGTGATGTTCCTGCTGTTCTCCTTGGGACTTGACTTCTCATTTAAGAAAATTCTGAAGATGGGAGCCTCGCCCATCATCTCTACTATCACCATTATTTTCTGTATGTCAATGTTGGGACTCCTCGTCGGTCAACTTTTCGGCTGGGGGAAGATGGACTGCATCTTCCTCGGCGGTATGCTCGCCATGAGTTCCACCACGATTATCTATAAGGCTTTTGACGACTTAGGATTGCGCCAACAGCAGTTTGCAGGACTGGTGATGAGTGTACTGATTCTGGAGGATATCCTTGCCATTGTGATGATGGTGATGCTGAGTGCCATCGCCAGCGGCAATAACCCTGACAGTGGACAAATGCTCGAATCTATTGCCAAGATTGGTTTTTTCTTGATATTATGGTTGGTCGTCGGTATCTTTGCCGTCCCTTATTTCCTGCGCAAGGTACGCAGTCTGGTTAATGCCGAGGTGCTGCTTGTAGTATCCTTGGGACTATGCTGCGCAATGGCGGTGTTCTCCACCAAGGTAGGCTTCTCCTCTGCTTTCGGTGCCTTCATCATGGGTAGCATCCTTGCTGAGACTATCGAGGCTGAACGCATCGAAAAACTCGTAGAGCCTGTCAAGAACCTGTTTGGCGCCATTTTCTTCGTGTCTGTAGGTATGTTGGTAGACCCTAAGATTCTGGTAGATTATGCCCTGCCAATCATCTCTTTGGTACTGACCATCTTGATTGGACAAAGTCTCTTTGGTTCCATTTCCTTTATGTTAGGCGGTGAATCCCTCAAGGCAGCCATGCGCTGCGGCTTCTCAATGGCACAAATCGGTGAATTCTCTTTCATCATTGCCTCGCTGGGACTTTCGTTGGGTGTCATCAGCGACTTTCTCTATCCTGTCGTTGTGGCCGTTTCTGTCATTACGACGTTCCTGACGCCTTATATGATACGTCTGGCAACACCTGCCTATAACAGTATTGAGCATCGGTTGCCCAAGAAGCTCATCAAATTGCTGAACCACCTCTCGATGAGTCATCCGAGTACCAACGAGCAAAGTAAGTGGAAACGGCTGTTGACCCAGATGACGGTGAATACCCTCGTCTACTCCATTCTCTCAGCCGCCACGATTACCGTGATGTTCACCTTCGTACTGCCCATTACCCGTAAGATGCTTCCTGGATGGGAGCTCCATTGGTATGCCAATGCCATTACAGGTATCCTGACCGTCCTATTTATCGCCCCCTTCCTCCGTGCGATGGTGATGAAGAAGAACCGTAGTGAGGAGTGGAAAGCATTATGGGCAGAAAGTAATGTCAACCACCTGCCGTTGCTTTTCACCATTCTGGTACGTGTCGTTATTGCAGTTGCCTTTATCTTCTACATCTGCAACTACCTGAGCCGTTTCTCCAGTGCCATCATGATTACCATCGGTGTCGTCGCCGTTGCCTTGATGGTCGTCTCACGGACCATCAAGCAGCGTAGTATCAAACTTGAGCGACTGTTTATCCTGAACCTACGCTCCCGCGACATTGCCGCACAGGTTCATGGAAAGAAGCGTCCACTTTATGAGGGAAAGTTGTTAGACCGTGATGTGCATATCGCCATCTTCGATGTGCCAATGGACTCCATGTGGATGGGTAGTAATCTTAAACAACTGAGTTTCGGTAAGAAATACGGTATTCATATCACCAGTATCCTTCGTGCCAACCACCGTTTGAATATTCCTGACGGCGACTATGTCATCTATCCAGGTGACAAATTGGAGGTTATCGGTAGTGACGAGCAGTTGGCTAAGTTCAAGGATGCGGTAGAAAAGGAGGTCTTCGGAGAGGATGTCAACCTGGAAGACCGTGAGATGAAGTTGCGCCAACTGATTATCGGCAGCGACAGTCCATTTATCGGCAAGACCCTGATAGAAAGTGGTATCCGCGACCTCTACAGCTGTATGGTCATTGGCTTGGAGGAAGGAAAAGAGAACCTATCTTCTGTCAGTCCAAACAGGCGTTTCCAAGAGGGAGACATCATCTGGATTGTAGGAGAGGATGAATCCATACAGGCATTGCTCACAGACAACTAAGACAGCCTAATACCACTGTACAGAATTGGAATAACTGCTGCGCTTATCGTACTTCAAGGCATCGGTAAGCGTGGCGGCATTGCATCGGAAGGAGAAATTATAACTGGTATAGGGCGACAGCACCACCTGACATGACATGTTAAAGCAATGCAGGTCACGGGAAAGCGATGCCGTAGTCATCGATATCTTATGGTTCTCGAAGTCATAGCCACTGGAGAACGAGATATTCCAACCGTCAGCAATACGAATATTACCACTGAAGTTAAGGTTCTGCGTAAACTTATAAGGATAACGCATCCTGTCGTAGTCAAACTCTCCAGCAGTGTTCTCACGCATCGTGATTCCATAGCCGATACTCAGCGACCAAGGCACATTGAATACCATATAGCCGTCCTCGTCAGTCTCTGCCTTACCGGCATTCTCTTTCTTGGCACCATGCTTGCCGGCCTCCATTTTATCGTCTATATTCGTCTCCGTACCGGAGTCGTAATCATCATCGGTCTTTTTCTTGTCTTTGTCCTTCTTCTTGACTTTCTCGCCTCTTAACCACTTGAAGAAGTCACCCACCTTTTTATTATCGAGTGTATATGAGAGGTTCTGCGACATACCCTGGAAACGTCCGAAACGTCCCCTGCTGTACTCCGTAGTGTTACCAATATAGGGCTTACCCGTCTTTTCGTCAATATCATAGGCATAGGTAGCAAAGACGGCATTCAGGTTCAGCGTATACCGCTTCGATAGTTTCAGTCGCAGACGGGTCGACAAGTCACTCCATGGGTGATAGTCTGTAGCAAAGTTATACGACATCGAGGCTCCCAACTCGTCGATGATACTGATTTTCTTGAATCCCGTCGAGTCATCGTCACTACGTATCTTCATCTCGATATTATTCGAGATATCCATGCTGATACTTCCTGTCTTACCCTTGCCAGGGACGCCGAATAGTGAACCCTGATAAGGCGAGTACTCCACCATCGTCACATTACCGTCGGCATCGGTCTTCTGGTAGGTATCGTAATAGCCATAGCGTGAGGCGCTGAAATCGGGTGCATAGTTAAAGCTGACAGAGGGGGTGAACACATGGCGCACCGCCTGTATCTTATCACCAAATATCTTCCTGCTGGGCACATAGAAACCATAGAGCTTGGTCGATGCCGACAGGCTGAAACTCCAGTTATAGACATTATAGAAGCCCTGCAAGGTATCCACCACTTCTTTTTGGTTATCCTCGTCCCATGAACGCATGTGCTTCTGTGTATACATACGGTCGGTGAAGTTGAACGTCGGGGTCAGGTTCAGGTATCCGAACAACGTGAAGCTACCACTGATAGGAATCGTGTGCTGCATACCATTACGCCAGTCCTTGGTCAGGCTCGACTTCATCAATTTGTCCTCCTTCGTCGTGATAGAGTTACTCAAATGACCCGTATAACTCATCGATATTTTCTCATACCAGCGTTCCTTACCTGCAGCATGCTTGCGCTTGAAGGGATAGAAACGAGAAATGGAGATGTTCAGGTCGGGCAGCGTCAGTGCAATGGTAGAGTCACGCATATTCTGGTTGAGGTTGAACGTCGAACTCAGCGACATACCGATACTCGAGAATGTCGTGCTCCAGCTGACAGAACTGGTACGCGTAGACTGCGTCATCGCCTGCGGGTTGTACATCGAACTCAGGTTATTACGCTCATAACTGGTGGTAGCGTAATTGACACTCGCCGACAACGACGAGAATGGATTGGCCTTTGAGTCCTGACGGTGACTCCACTGTATCTTGAAGCTCGTCTGTTTGACGTAGTCGGGCATGTTCTTGTCACCCGTCACGGTGTTCTGGTAACTGGCAAAGAACGAACCGCTATACCTATAACGTTTACGGTAGTTCGAAGCTGCCGAGACACCCCACGAGCCCTTGGTATAGATCTCACCGATAAGTTTCAGGTCCCACTTGTCGCTAATGGCGAAATAATAGCCGCCATCACGCAGATAGAAGCCACGAGAAGTCTCGTCACCGTAGGTCGGCATAATAAAGCCGCTGGTATAGCTCTTTGTAAAGGGGAAGAAGCCATAGGGGATGGCAAAGGGTAACGGCACGTCGGCCACCACCAGATAGGCAGGACCGAACACCACATCTTTTCCAGGACGCACCTTGGCTCTCGACAGGGCGATATAAAAGTCGGGATGAGGTTCGTCGCAAGTAGTATAACGTCCGTGCTGTAGGAACAGCTCACCTTTCTCGTTACGCTTCGAGAGCTCCGACACCATAAAGCCATCGTCCTGCTGGGTATACACGTTCTGTATCAGACCCTTCTTCGTCTTGAAGTTGAAAGCCATCGTGTCACTTTCGTACGTATCATTACCCATTTTGAATACGGGGGTACCAAACTTAGTGCCGCTGGAGTCACGCGAACCGGTGGCATGCACCAGACTGGAGTCCATCTGCATGTATATCTGGTCGCTCTTCAGGTCCATATCCTGATATTTCACTTTCGCATTACCAAACAGGCGTGCAATACCAGCATCGCCCTCATATGTCATCGAGTCATCGGCTGCATACTCCACGGGGGCATCGATACCGTTCTTACGCTCACGATTCAGGCTGTCGGCGTGCAGCGAGTCGTCTATCGCCTTGTTATGTTTCCAGATGGCAAGCTCCAACGAGTCCATCTTCGTCGTATCCACTGCTGCAGAGTCCATCTTCATCGTGTCCACTACGGCAGAGCTCTTCTTCTTCGAATTCGCTTTCAGCACAACGGTCTTGACCGAGTCAACAGCCACGGAATCTTTGCCCTTTTCCTCTCCAGGAAAGCGCAGAAGGGGCATCTCCGCCATCACAAAAGTAAGGACGAAGAGCCATACAAAGATGAGCGTCTTTTTTCTCACGGCTGCAAAGGTACGATTAAGTGAGCAAAAAACCAAGAGAATCTTGAGTTTTTTCGATAGCACCGTACATGTCTATCATCATTCCTGCCAAAATTCCACTCATATCTGTTTCATATTATACCCTATTACATCTCCAATATATCTCCAATACATCTCCAATACATCTCCAATACATCTCCAATATATCTCCAATTCCAGGAACTAGAGATGAAATGGAGATGGACTAAAGATGAAATGGAGATGGACTAAAGATGAAATGGAGATGGACTGGAGATAAACCTTTTTGTGTTACAGGCGGACTACTTCATCACAATGCTCAGTAACTGCCGAGCGATGGGTGATGAAGATCATGGTCTTCTGAGGGTTGAAGGCAAAAAGGCGGTGATACAGTTCTTGTTCAGTGGGTTCGTCGAGTGAACTACTAATTTCGTCGAGCAGAAGTATAAAGCCGGGGCGGAGCAAGCCACGGGCAATGGCAATACGCTGAGCCTGTCCCTCGCTCAGTCCGCTACCCCGTTCGCCGAGTGTGGTATCCAAGCCATCGGGCAATTCTTTTACGAAGTCAGCACAGGCGGTATGTAGTACCTCCCATAGTTCGTCGTCAGTAGCGTCGGGCTTTGCCAACTGGAGGTTATAACGGATGCTGCCGCTCATCAGGGTGTTGCCCTGCGGGACGAATACGAAATCGTGGCGAGTCTTGGCACTAACGGGTTCCTCACCGTCGGCCCTATAGAGGCTGATGCTGCCGCTAGTGGGTCGGAGAAAGCCCAGCAACAGGCGGAACAAGGTGGTCTTGCCGATACCTGTTTCACCCATGATGGCTGTCTTGCTGCCGGCCTTGAAGTCGTGGGTGAAACTGTCGATGACGAGACGGTCTCCTGTAGCATAGCGGAACGACACGTTGTCCATGCGAATCCCCACAACAGCTACTGGCTGCTGCTTGTCTTCCACAATGCTCTCCTCTTGTTCCACATTCGCCAGTTCTTCCAATCGGTCGATACTTGCAGTAGCATGGATTACGCCGGGAACCATGTTCAACAGCTGAAGGATTGGATGCTGAATCATGCCGACCAGTTGGAGGAAAGAGGTCATCACACCGAACGTGATAGTACCGTTGCGCAAGCCGATGCCACCCCATACAAATGCCAAGAGGTAGCCCAGTCCGAAGGCGCAACCCATGACCAGTCGTGTCACCACAGTAAAACGGGTGCGACGCATCACATTACCGCGAAGCCGTTGCTGCATGGTGTCGAGGCGGTCTGTCACCCACTGTTCGCTGCCCAGAGAACGCAGTACGGCATTATGTTCCATGCCTTCCTGCACTTGCATCTGTATGCGACTCTCGTCCTTTCGGATATCCAATGTCATCTGACGTAGTCGCCGGGCCACGAGTTTTCCAAAGACAATGGCCAGCGGAGTCAGCAACAACAGTGCCCAAGCCAGTCGTTCGTCAAACCATCGCATCAACAGGAAGGCTCCGCAGAGTTGTAACATGGTGATAGTCATCTGAGGCAGTGTGTCCGTCGTCACCGTACTCACCGTCTCAATATCCTTCGCCAGACGCGACGTGACATCACCAGAGTGAAGTGTTTTCTCGTCGTATAGCTGTCGGCGGAAGAGACTACTGAATATCTGGAGACGGATGGTATTCGTCTGACGTACCCCTGCAGTCGTCGTCATGTAGTAATAGACTTGCCGGAGGACAACACCGCCCACCACTGTCAGGACCAGTACCGACACAATGCGTAACACATCGTGATCTGACCCTGTGCGGATGGTCACATCAATAAATACGCGACTGAGCCATACCATCAACAGGCCAAGTCCGACCTGTATGGTACCTATCACAATGCGTATCACCGTATTCATACGGATGCCACGCATATGTCGCCACAGCCACGTTATGTATTTCATTCAACTACGTTCTCCTGTTGCCATTTGCCTACCATCTCCGCTACGTCCTTACGAGCCTGCTCTGCAGACACCTCGTACTCCTCACAGAGTTTGTCTGCCAGTGCATCGATGGTAAACTCACCCATTGCATCAGCCTGTCGCCATATCCATGCCGCTGTCTCGTTCAATGCCAACAAGCGCCCGAAATTAACGGCTCCAAGACCTTCGCCAACTATAACATGCTCACCGCACACATCGCGTAGCACAAATCCTTTTTTCAGCTTCATTTTATCTATTTGTTTTTTACCTTTTTACTCTTCTATAGACTCCCAGTATATATCTTCTAACGGGAAGCAGTACACGCCATATTCTAACACCTAGCATACGCGGTTTGCTATACAGGTCATGTTGCCGTCCGTCAACACCAACCACATGGGTGGCCTTGGCTTTGACATCGCCGATGGTGCAATGCTCGACTCCTGCAGGATTTCCGTCGCCCATCAGAACTACCTGACTGCCATCGATACGGATGATGCGGTGCACCACATAACGGCAACCTTCCACCCAAGCGAGTACGACATCACCCACCTGAGGCTGGGACGGCTTCTGCAGGATGACACTTTCCTTGCCGCCGATGATAAATGGCAGCATGCTGTTTCCCTTGACGGGAAAGGTAACACTCATCCCATCCTCGACCAGCCGGATAGCCTCTTGTATGATGATCTCGTCAGTCATCGCCTAGTCTAATAATCATCTTTTATCTTTAATTGCCCCCCAACATACTCTAGCCGCCTCTTCGTCAGGCAGACATTCCAGGTGCCAGACAGGAACCGTCTGGGCAAGGGCATTTTCCGTTTGATGCAGTCCATCGGCAATTTGTGCATCCCACCGTTTGCCACTGATACTGGGTACTAGCGAGGCATATGCCTCTATTCCTTTCAGACGGCGCATTTTATTATAAGGTGCCTGACTCAGCAGGACGATGGCCCCGATAGGGTAACTCACATTCCGATAGCAGGGGGTCTTGCCGCTCCAAGGGCTACCATAGACCCTAGCCGTAGTATCCGGGAATACCCTCACTACGGGATTATCATCATTGACCAGTTCACTGCCGCTGATATAGCGCAACCATAGTCTGGCGTGTGTGCTCTTTCCCGTGCCACTCTTGCCAAGGAACATATAACCACGTCCCTCATTGCTCACGATGGCTGCATGAAACAATGCCGTCCTACTGACTGCTGTTGCCAGGGCATATAGCACCATCAGCGCATTATCGATAGCCATTTTTCGCGATGAACCTGTCACAAAGAGTTGACCAGTACGGTAATGGTCTGAGCATACCAGCCATCCAGCAATCTGACGCTGCCAGCTGAACTCAAATACCGAGCTGCCATTGGCTGTCTTTCCGCATACAATTACCTGTCCTTCCTCTTCCTGTCGCATTTCCTCAACATAGGGCACCGGTCCGCCGTCCTGTACCGTCAGGGAGAAGGCACACTCATCAGCTATCGGCTCCTGACAGACAAACGGCTCATAATTCTCCATGAGTCCGAAATCATCTGACTCAGCCGTCACGCCAAACAAATGTCCGGCAACCTTGTAATTCCTCGTTACTTTCATTTATTCAAACTGTTCAGCCCATGCCAGGAACTTCTTAACACCCTCTGGTCCGAACTTCTCCAATGACTGAGCGGTTTCCAAGACGGTGCGGATATGGTCTGGAGTGGATTTGGAATAAAATTTGTCGGCATAACAAATGATTTGTTCCTCCAACGTCTCCGGTTCATAGCCTGGCAGACCTGTACCTGTATGACGCTCGGCAACCCTGGCATGACGGGGAAAACCCTCCGCACGAAGGATTTCACCTCCTATGGCACCATGCTTGATATACAGTTCCGTACCATGACAACAGATAGAAGGAGCATCACAACGGAACACCCCAATGTCATGGAGCATTGCCGCCTCCTCCAGAAACTGGCGGTCGACAGGCAGTTCCCGATGGTTGTCACAAATATGTAAAGCACGGTCGGCAACCTGCCGGCTGTGCTTTAGTAGGAGGCGACGCAAAGCGTCTTCCTCTGGATAATATTTATCAATAATTGCCTGATAGTCCATCTTGGGCTGTTGGCTATTAACCTTTAGCTGTTAGCACGTTCAATCCAAGCGAGATTATCACCACGACGCACCTTAGCACCCTGCTTAGCGCTCACTTCAACAAGCTTTCCGCCAAGAGCAGCCGGGATAGGAACGATTTCGCCCCAAGGAGCTTGGATGTAACAGAAGGTGGCGCCTTCCTCATATTTCTGACCGATGAACGGCTCGAGGCAAGGCTCGCAGGCACCTTCGCCTGAGAACTCATAATACACCTGTCCGGCAATAGGAGCCGTGAGAGGATCAGCCTTCGCATGCTTGAAGGCGGCAAGTTCTGTGGGAGAGAGTTTTGTGCCGAGTTTGGCATCCTTAGCCTTCTGAAGGTCGGCCAGGAAGTTCTTCTTCGCCATTCCACTCTTATATACACGATACTGCTCTGGATGCATGGCTAACTCGAAGAGTTCCTCGTCGTCCTGTCCATATTCCCAGCCTTTCTCATCCATCTCCTTACGGAAAGTCGGTAAGGCATTCTCCAACAGGGTATGGGCATCAACATCAGTAAACTCACGCCCCTGCTTGGCAGCCAGTTCTTTCAGTTCTGGAGCAATCTCGCCAGGAATCTTACCCGACTTACCCAATATCATACCCCACATCGAGTCGTCCATCATGGCATAGCGACCCTTGCCTTGCTCAATGGTCAGCAAGTTCATCAGAGCAATGTTCTTAACATATTGTGAGAACGGTGTTACCAATGGGGGATAACCGACCTTTGGCCAAACATACTCTACCTCGTTGAATAGTTTCACCAGCATATCGTCGATATTGAGCTCTGGCTCACCCTTCTTTACGCGCAACTTGTTAATAGCACTATGGATACCACCAAGGTCGGCCATCATGGAACCCATCATACCGCCTGGCAATCCACAACCTAACAACAGACTAGACATGTGCTTATTGGCAGGATTGATGAAGTAACCAAGCCAATCGTCAATGAACTCCTGAGTCAAGGTACGGGCCTGCATATAGGCATTCATATTGATATCAGCCACTTCAAAGCCTTCGTTCTTCAACATCGACTGAACGGAGATGATATCCGGATGGACCTTACCCCAGCTGAGTGGCTCAATAGCCGTATCGATGATATCTGCACCATTATTACAGACCTCGAGGATAGAAGCCATCGACAGGCCTGGACCAGAGTGACCGTGATACTGAATGATGATATCTGGATGTTTCGTCTTGATACTCTTGGTCAAGGCGCCCAATAAGGCAGGCTGTCCGATACCAGCCATATCCTTCAAGCAGATTTCCTCGGCACCAGCAGCAATCACCTCGTCAGCAATGGCACTGTAGTAATCTACGGTATGTACAGGAGAAGTGGTGATACACAGCGTTGCCTGTGGAATCATGCCAGCCTCCTTGGCCCATTTGATACTAGGAATGATATTACGGGTGTCGTTCAGTCCGCAGAAGATACGGGGAATATCCACACCTTGTGCCTTCTTCACCTTATACATCAACTGACGGACATCGTCTGGAACAGGATACATACGGATAGCATTAAGACCGCGATCGAGCATATGTGTTTGGATGCCTACTTCGTTGAAAGGCTTACAGAAAGCACGGACGGCTGGGTTGGGGTTCTCACCAGCTAACAGGTTTACTTGTTCGAAAGCACCGCCATTAGTTTCTACGCGGGCAAAGCATCCCATATCGATAATTACCGGGGCAATACGCTCCAACTGATCCTTACGAGGCTGGAATTTGCCACTTGACTGCCACATGTCACGATAGACAAGACTGAACTTAATTTTCTTTTTCATAGATGATTGATGTTAATCTTTTTGCAAAAGTACAAATAAAATATCAATTATCAATTGTCAATTATCAATTATTTTGTACCTTTGCCCAAAATTTAAATATTATGAAGAAAGCAATATGCTTATTGACCATAGTCGTACTGCTGATGGCTTGCGGACAGAAACAACCTTCAAAAGACAGACAAGAAGGAGTCTTTGCCAACTATCAGAACGTACCTGGCGACTCTACCATCTATGGTCTTGCCTGTGACGGAAGTACCGACTCGATACTGATATTATTGCCCTTCTCCGGGGCAGATCCCGATACCTTTGACATCATCCGAGCCCGTCAGGAGCACCAACTCTTTGGGCGTCCTCATATCGGTGACGAGTTGGCAGTTATCCTCAATCCGGAAGACAAACAGGAAGTGCTAATGCTCATCAATATTGAAAGACTGAAGGGGAAATGGTGCTATCAAGTAACGCCTACTTTCCGAAACATTGACAAGATGCCTGAGCGTATCCAACGCAGAATCATGGAACGGATTCCTGATTCTGCCAGACAGAAGATGATGGCACCACGGGAATATAGCATCCAATTGAAACGAGGAAATACAGCCCAGTCGATTGGAGGAAGGCGACAATCATCCACCGACGAGATGAGTCCGGTAGAATATCCTCCAATAAAAAGGTATACGGGATGGAAGCTTTATAACGGTAAATTAATTCTGGTCACAGATTCCGTTTTATTGCCTAATGGAAAGAAAGGAAAGCCTGATCAGGATACCGCAGACATATTACAACTGCACCGTGACACCCTTGTACTCCGATTCAAGGATCATGAACAAGGGTATTACCGCAAGACAGAAGAAAAACAGAATTAAAGAAACTGATGGCTGAGCATTCGTTGTTCAGCCATCTTTTCGTATTTAGTCCCTGGCATTCCGTAGTTGGCGTAAGGATAGATACTGATTCCCCCACGAGGAGTGAACAGTCCTATCACCTCTATATATTTCGGCTGCATCAGTTTCACCAAGTCTTTCATGATGATATTGATGCAATCCTCATGGAAGTCGCCATGATTACGGAAAGAGAAGAGATAGAGTTTCAGGCTCTTCGACTCTACCATCCGCTCTGCAGGGATATACAGAATCTTGATCTCTGCAAAGTCTGGCTGCCCCGTAATCGGGCACAGCGATGTGAACTCAGGACAGTTGAACTGCACCCAGTAGTCGTTCTCCTTGTGTTTGTTCTCAAAGGTCTCCAACACCTCAGGCGCATAATCCATCTTATACTCCGTCTTCTTGCCGAGTTGTTGTAAATGGTCTTGTTCCCTGTTCATAGCTTCATGATTTTAAAGATGTTATAAGAGATATCATAGTCATAGACATCCTCGTTGTCGTGCTCCTTCGTGTATTTCACCACCCTCATCGTCACAGGCAGGGCTACAATCTCATAGAGGGTCTTCAAAACGACCTGCGTGATAACCAATGAAGGCATCTCCTCCCAAGGGAGGATGAACGAGAAGGCAAGGGGGAAGAAAATCAGCGAGTCCGTCAACTCTCCGAATACGGTACTTAGGATGGCACGTGCCGAGAAATGACGACCTGACGACGAGAGCTTCATGCGACTCATCACGTAGGCATTGATGAACGAGCCGGCAAGGAAGGCTATGAACGAGGCTCCTGCAATACGGGGGGCCAGTCCGAAGATGCTGTGGAACGCCTCATTACGGTCCCAATAGGGAGCACCAGGAATGACATCCGCCAAGGCTCCCATGCCCACGAAGAAAAAGTTCATGAGGAAGCCCATCCAGATGAGCAGTCGGGCACGACGATAGCCCCACACCTCACAGACCACATCGTTGATGATGTAGCTCACAGGGAACACCAGCAAGCCGCCGGTGAAGTTTGCAATTCCAAACTGTATTTGCTTTGTCTCCAATACGTTTGCCGTAATCAGGCAGACGCAGAACAATGTGCAGAAAAGCATAAACAGCACACTGACTTTGTGATTGTTCTTTTCCATTTTCTTGTTTTGTTAAAGGGGGTTAGTCATCAGACTTCGCAAGTACCCCTGCATTTTGCGGGTGCAAAGGTAGTTAAAAAAAACGAATCAGAACACATTTATTGTAAATTATTTCGTACCTTTGCCCAAAATAAACAACGAACGTGATGAAAAAATATCTATTCTTAACATGGACGATGCTGATGGCTACGTGCTGTTTGGCTCAAAATCATATTGACCCCTACCAGCCCTTGATGGATGCTTTCGACGCACAAGGCGATAAAATTATGAAAGAGTTCAAGGCTATTCAGGAGAAAGACCCCAATGGAGAACTCCCCGAGAGCAAGGCCATGGCAAAGATTCTGTCCGACCGTTTGGACTCGCTGGGTGAGGAACAGTTAAAACTCATCAGAGAGATTATCCGCGACAACCGTGACAACGACCTGCCCGTCAAGTATATCAGGGAGGCAATGTATCAGTTAAACTACGAAGACCTGAAAGTTGCCCTCGACCCCAAGGCATCTTACTATTATCATCCCGACCTAGAGATTCCCAAGAAACTGCTTGCCGGCTACGAGAAGCGCAAGCCAGGTATTCAGTTCCATGACCTGGAGATGAACACCCCCAATGACGAAACGGTGAAGTTAAGCCAGTGGGTCGGCAAAGGCAACTACGTACTTGTCGACTTCTGGGCATCCTGGTGTGGTCCCTGTCGCCGTGAGATGCCCTTTGTCATTGCTGCCTACGAGCAGTTCCATGTCAAGGGTTTCGAAGTTGTGGGTGTCTCTTTCGACCAGAAAAAGAGCGCATGGGTCGCTGCCGTCCAGCAGCTAGGCATGAATTGGCCACAAATGAGTGACCTGAAAGGATGGCAGTGTGCCGCTTCAGACGCTTATGGTATCAGCAGCATTCCCAGCAACGTCCTTGTAGACCCTACTGGCAAAATCGTCGCAATGGACCTGCGTGGTGAGAAACTCACCAACAAACTAAAGGAAATATACGGAGAATAAGGGTTTATATGTTGCTGAGCAACCAGCCGAGATAAGCCAGATATCCTCCTACCAACAAAGTTCCCTCCCAACGCTCAACGGTATAACGGGTATAGGAGAATAACCATACCAGTGATACGGAGCCTAACATCATGCCCATATCTACCAGTGTGATGCCTTGTATCGCCATCGGACTGATGGTGGCAGTGAGTCCTAATATCAGCAGGATGTTAAAGACATTCGAGCCGATGACATTGCCAATGGCGATGGCCGACTGTCCCTTATGGGCAGCAACTACACTTGTCGCCAACTCTGGCAAGGACGTTCCACCTGCCACGATTGTCAAACCCACTACACCTTCGCTGAGTCCTAACGCATAAGCCACTTTGGATGCAGCATCGACAAAGATGTTACTGCCTGCCACCAAAAGGGCGAGTCCTAAAAGTACAAAGAAAGCACTCAGCCAAGGGCTGACCTGCTTTAGCGTTTCTTGCGCCTCCACCGGCCCTTTCTTTGCTTGCGACAACGTATAATACATAAAGGCGGCAAAGCCTAACAGGAGAATAATACCGTCGATACGACCTAAAAAAGCATTGAAGCTCAGAATTATCAACAAAACAGAAGCGCCGACAGAGAAAGGAATATCTTTATGGACAGTGCTACGACTGATGGTCATCGGAGCAACCATAGCAGCACTGCCGACAATCAGCATACAGTTCATCGTGTTGGAGCCGACGACATTACCCATCGCCATATCGGGCGTCCCTTTCAAGGCAGATACCAGGCTGACAAAGAGTTCTGGGGCAGAAGTGCCAGCCGCCACGATTGTCAGGCCAATGATAATCTCAGGGACATTCATGCGGCGAGCCAACGCAGCAGCTCCCTCCGTCAGACGATCAGCACCGCCCAGCACCATCGCCACGCCCATCACAATCAACAGTATATCAAATATCATCGCTGTCAAAGTCAAAATCATCGAAATCGTCCATTGATGGGCCTATAAACTCATCGAGAGCACGACGCTCTTTCTTCGTAGGACGACCAGTACCACGGGCACGATCGACAAAACCACTAATGCGATTCATCTCCAACAGCTCATACTGATCGGCAGGCGTCACATTCTCGTAAATCTCCGGTATCAGCTTCGCCCCTACCCTCTGTTCGATGGTCTTCAGAATCTTAAAGGAGTAAGTGACAGGCGGTTTGCGAACGCTGATGACCTCGCCTTCCTTTACCATACGAGAGGGCTTGACGTTCATGCCGTTCATCGTCACACGACCGTTCTTAATGGCATCAACAGCAATACTGCGTGTCTTGAAAATACGCGCTGCCCATAACCATTTGTCAACTCGAGCTTCATTCATCAGCATCAGGCTTTTGACTATTAGCTGTTGGCTTGGGGCCTTTGCCCAACTTATTGTATTGATTCATCGTAAAGTCGATGCCTGCAAGGACAAAGCTCTTGATGATCTCCACGCCTATGTCTATGGCAGGTTGCAGCTTCTCCAACTCCTCCGTCGAGAAACGTCCGAGTACGTGATCAATTTGCGAACCCACAGGAAAGTCATTACCTATACCCATCCGCAGGCGTGCATAATTCTGTCCGATTAGTTGCTGGATATGTCCCAAACCATTATGTCCACCATTCGAACCACTGGCCTTCAAACGAAACTGACCCACAGGAATGGCGACATCGTCGCTGATAACCAACAGACGACTCTGTTCGATGTTCTCCTTGTTAAGCCAATAGCGCACTGCATTACCGCTCAGATTCATAAAAGTAGAGGGCTTGAGGAGGAATATCTTACGCCCCTTGAGGCTTATCTCACCGATAAAGCCGTAACGTTTATCCTCAAAAGAAATATTGGACGCTTTCGCGAAAGCGTCCAATACCATAAATCCAGTATTGTGGCGGGTCATGTCATATTCATTGCCGATATTGCCCAGACCAACAATTAAGTATTTATCCATTCTTTTGGCTATTAGCAGTTAGCTATTAGCTGGCATTTACTGTGCAGCTTCCTCTGCAGATGCAGCCGAACGAGAAGCACGTGTTGTTCTGACAGAACATACGATAACCTCCTTCGGAGTAGCAATCTCAAGACCTTCGAAGCTCAAGGAGCCCACCTTAATGCTCTTGCCGAGTTCCAGTGAGGTAACGTCAATCTCAAGAACCTCAGGAATATTCTTATAAGGAGCAGTCACATTGATTTTACGAATCTGCAACTGGAGCTTACCACCATCACGTACACCCTGAGCGTGACCAGTAATCTTCACAGGAATACCAACAGTGATCTTCTTGGTTTCATTCACCTCATAAAAATCTGCATGCAACACAGCATCAGTTGTAGGATGGAACTGGAGTTCCTTGATAATAGCCTTATGCTCCTTGCCGTCAATAGCAATATTGACAACATATACATGAGGAGAATAAATCACCTTGCGGAGCTCTGACATAGGAACTACGAAAGAAAGAGCCTCAGGAAGTCCCTTCTCACCTTTCTTCTCACCATACAGATTACAGGGAACCAAACCCTCTTTGCGAAGCAACTTTGAGGCTTTCTTGCCTGTCTCGGCGCGCTTCTGACCGTTTACACTAATTTCTCTCATAATAAAATTGTGTTACTCTAAATTAAGTTAAACAAATGCTTAATTCACCATCACACGATGCGAAAAGCGGCTGCAAAGGTACGAATAATTGAGCAAAAAAACAAATAATATTGGCTTTTTCTTGCACAATCAAGGAATTATTCGTATTTTTGCAGTTGATAAGAGTATCAAACTAGCTATTCAAGAGAAGATATGATTAATCGTGAGATCATTAGAATTAAGGTAGTCCAGTTAACCTATGCGTACTATCAAAACGGGAACAAGAACATTGAGACGGCAGAGAAGGAACTACTCTTCAGTCTCTCCAAGGCGTATGACCTTTACAATTACTTGTTAGCACTTATCGTCGGAATTACCCATGAGTCACGCCGACATTTGGAAGTTGCTCAGTCAAGGGCTAATCGAGAGGGTACAGAAATGCCTTCACAGAAATTCGCCTACAACCGCTTTGCCATGCAATTGGAAGAGAACAAAATGTTAAATGACTTTATAGAGAGCAAGAAACTGTCCTGGGATGACGAACCGGAGTTCCTAAAAAAAATCTACACCCAAATTACGGAGAGTCAGATTTACAAAGACTACATGGAGTCAACAGAAGACAACTACGATACAGACCGTGAGGTATGGCGTAAAATATACAGAAATCTTATTCAGGACAATGCCGACCTCGATACACTATTGGAGGAACAGTGTCTATATTGGAATGACGACAAAGAAGTGGTAGATACCTTCGTTCTCAAGACCATCAAACGTTTTGAAGAGAAGAACCAGTCTAAACAGGAGCTGTTGCCAGAATACAGCAATGAAGAAGACAAAGACTATGCCCGCAAACTATTTCGCGCCACAATCATGAATGCTGACGAATACCAGCATTTCATGAGTGAGGCTTCTCGCAATTGGGATTTCTCCCGTCTTGCCTATATGGACATCGTCATCATGCAGATAGCCATTGCAGAGATGATGACATTCCCTAGCATTCCCGTCAGTGTAACCATCAATGAATTTGTAGAGATAGCTAAGCTCTACTCCACCCCACGTAGCGGGGGATATATCAACGGCATGCTCGATGCCATTGCGCGCCACCTGGTGCAGAGCGGAAAACTGCTGAAGCATATGGAAGAGAGGGAATAATAAGTAAAAATGTAATAACGTAATAATTATATATTTATGACACAAGTTTTTCTCGCTGCACAAGCCGCACAGGGCGGTGGCAGTATGACCAGTTTTATCATTATGATGGTGGCTATCTTTGCCATCATGTATTTCTTCATGATCAAGCCTCAACAGAAACGCCAAAAAGAGATTCAGAATTTCCAGAACTCTCTCACGGAAGGAACTTCTGTAGTCACCGGCGGTGGTATTTATGGTGTTGTTAAAAAGATTGATCTTGCCAATGGCATTATCGAGGTGAAGATAGCCGACGGTGTAGTCATCCGTGTGGACAAAGGCTCTGTCTTCAGAGACTCTGCCAGTACACCCGCACAGAAATAACAGATTATCGTAGTGAACGCACAACGCCTCACACTGTATATTAGGCGCTTTCTTTTCAACAAAACGAGCAAAGAGGTCCTGATTTTCCTGTTCTTCCTCATTTTGTCAGGCATTTTCTGGTTAATCCTGACGCTCAATGAAACCTACGAACGGGAAATTAAAGTAATTGTGCGCATCAAGGGCATTCCCCAAAATGTGGTACTTACTTCCAATGAAGTAGATACCTTGCGTATTGTTGTCCGTGATAAGGGGTGGATTCTCCTGCGGTATTTATATGAGGCGAACAGGAACATCAATATCCCTTTCAAGAATTACGACCGGGGTAATGGTTTTGGTAATATTCCCTCTTCGGATATCAAACGACTGACTATCCAGCAACTGGAGATGTCAACTCTTATCAGTACTGTCAAACCTGACAAAGTAGAGTTCTTCTACAACAATGGAGAACGAAAACGTGTTCCTGTCAGATGGACAGGTCGGGTCATCCCCGAACAACTCTATTTCATCTCACATGTACAGTACTGGCCAGATAGTGTTGACGTATATGCATCCAGAGAGAAACTAGACAGTATTCGTACCATATATACCGAACAGTTAAACTACGTCGGTTTCCGTGACACGCTGGTCATCAACTGTAAGTTGTCACACCTAAAAGACGTAAAAGTCGTCCCCGACCAGATTCGCATGGGTTTCTTTACAGATGTGCTGACAGAAGAGAGTATAGACGGTATTCCTATCAAGGCGATCAATATGCCAGAAGGAAAAGTCCTGCGTACCTTCCCACCTAAGGTGAGAGTACACTTTGTGACGGGTGTCAGTCTATTCCGCAAGTTGCGTGCTGAGGACTTTACGGTCATTGCTGATTACAAAGAAATCACTCAAAACCCATCGGAAAAATGCAACATCTACTTGAAAACCATCCCTCATGGCATCAGTAGGGCGGCATTGGATATCAAACAAGTTGACTATCTGATAGAAGAGGAATGAAGATTGGTATTACGGGAGGTATTGGCTCCGGCAAGAGCTATGTTTGCAAACGACTGGCACGACACGGTATTGAGGTCTATGACTGTGATGCTGCAGCTAAGCGACTTATCTGTACCTCGCCTATAATATATAAGGAATTAACGGTGCTGATTGGTTCGGATGCATATATTGACGGGAAACTCAACAAGGCGGTTGTCGCTCAGTTCCTGCTGCAAAGCGAGGAACATGCCAAGGCGATTGATGCCATTGTTCATCCTGCTGTATTCCGTGACTTCGAAGAGAGCGGTATGCAATGGATGGAGAGCGCCATTATATTCGAGTCGGGAATCTACCACTTGGTCGATAAGATCATAGTGGTTACAGCCCCTGAGGATGTACGAATCCAACGCGTCATGAAACGAGACCATATCACCCGCGAAAAAGTGCTCCAATGGATGCAACGACAATGGTCGCAGGAGGAGGTCAGAAAACATGCCGACTATGAGATTGTCAATGACGGGAAAGCGGATATCGAAAAACAAATAGAACAAATATTAAATCAAATAAAGAATAAACTATGAAACAGACTATTTTAGCCATTTCCGGCAAGCCAGGACTTTACAAACTAGTGTCACGATCCAAGAACAGTCTAATTGTTGAGGCACTCGACGGAACAGGTAAGCGTATACCTGCCTTTGGCACAGACCGTATCACCTCACTCGCTGACATCGCCATGTTTACAGAAACAGAGGATGTCCCATTGATGAAAATCCTTGCCTCCCTGCGTGATCTGGAGAAAGGCAAGGCGTCAAATCTAGACTACAAGAAAGCTTCTGCTGAGGAACTGCACGACTATTTCAGCAAAGTGCTTCCTAACTGGGATCAGGAGCGCGTTCAAAACAGTCATATCAAGAAACTCATTCAGTGGTATAACATTCTTATTGGAGCAGGCATCACCGACTTCGAGGAAGAAATGGCGCCAACGGAAGGAGACAATATTGATTACCGACAAGAATAATAGAAGAAGGCACTCGTTTGAGTGCCTTCTTTATACCTTAGAATCTGCCTGGTCCGCCAAAGCCTCCACCACCAGGGCGACCGCCACCGCCAGGACCTCCGAAGCCACCTCCACGACGACCACCACCTTCACGCGGTCCACCACCACCGAAGCCACCACGGTTTGCACTACCTCCAAAGATATTCATGCGATAAATGACATGTAGCATCGCATAATTAGTAATAGCGTTATACTCAGTATCACTACGACGCATGGCATCCACCGTACGACTGAAGGTAGATTGCTGATGCAGGATATCATACAGCTGTAACGACAAGGTCAGCGCATTTCCTTTGAGGAACGACTGTGACACTTGCGCAGTCCAAATCAACTCGTTAGTATTCATCGAGGCATCGTTATAACCACGGCGACTGTTCATATTCATAGTGGTCGTGAACTGTGTACCCCATGGAGCTGTCAGTAACAGACTACCTCCGTAGGAGAATGTCCAGGTATCGAGGTTGTTGTTGCTCTGCAACTCACTACGGGCATGCATATACTCCAACGAACCGTTCAACTCAAACTCTATCCAATCGTTACGGAAACTAGCTGCAATACGCTCTCCCAAAGTTGTCGTACGGGTAGTCGACTTCTGGGAATCTGTATTACGGCCGACACTCACATAACCCACATTATGAGCATAACGTAAGGTGGTAAACGTATTGACATTGAAAAAAGCGGCAGAATCAAGAGCTGTGTTGAACATAAACATTCCAAAGGCATTCCAATTACCATTGATATTCTCCGGTCTGGTGATACGTCCACCAGATTTCTCATCATACTTTACCATATTAGAAATAGAGTTGCTGGTGGTCGAGAAGTTCAGGTGAGCCATGATACTCCGCTGATGGCTCTGAATATAGTTGTTATAGAACAGACGGAAATTCTGGGTAAACGACGGTTTCAAGCCGGGGTTACCCTTCCGGATGTTCAGAGGGTCGCTGTCATCAGTGATGTCCAACAGGTCACTCATTGACGGCTGGGAACTGTTAGCGCGGTAGTTGAAACGCAACTGGCTCACATTGGAGATCTTCCAACGGAAATCTGCCGTCGGAGCAATATTCGTCACCGTACGGGTAGTGTCCGTATGAACTCCTTGATAATCCTGCGTGAAATGAGAGCGTTGTGGCATCACCTGCAGACCGACATTCAGATTATACGCCTTACGGACGACACGGAGCATGATCTCTGCCGTATGGTTATAGTTACGGTACTCCGAGAAACGGCTCAGCTTATCGTCCCTGAAAGTCTCCAACGGTGTGGTACCCAGCAAGCTCAGATAGTCATCCCATCCGCGATAGGCAGGAATGATACTGAAGAAGTCGGCATCTACATTACTAAAATCATAAGTAGCACGGTCGCTCTTCGTATAGCTATACTGATATTGATAACTAAACTGCAGATATATCTGACGGAAAATCGGTTCACTATATGTGGCACGGATGCCATAATTCCAGTTCTTGGTAGGTGTCACCGCATAACGGTTTGCCTGATAGGTAGAGTCCTCTCCCTGTTTATTCAACAATTGGAAATATTCCACCATGCTATTGGAGAACGACTTACTCATTCCTTCTCCCACATTGGTCGTAAAGCGCAACGTGATATTCCTGCCGGAATTGTTCAGCTTACGGTTCAACTGCAACCAGCCGCCGGCACTCTTCGAATCACTATAGGAAATCGAGTTACTCCGATTGCGGTTTTTCACAATCCCCATATCCCGAAGCATCTGCAAGACATTCTCGTCCAAGGGATTGTCGATATACTGATAGGGATCTTCATCAAAAGTCAGGGAAAGTCCCTCGCTCACTCCGTCACTGGAATTATAGTTGAACTGCGGACGCATCATGATATTCGTCATGGAGTCAGGAGTCCATTCCAGACGGAAACGGGCATTCCAACTGTTAGAACGTGTCATATCGCTGTTCAGGCTATTGTCAAACGAAGAGGAGGTACCGCTCATGAAGTTCTCGGTAGAACGACGTATAATTGCATCACCGTCCCTATGGTTCCAACGGATGCTACCGTCAAATATAAATTTGTCTTTCTTCTCGTAGTTAATGTTAAGACCAAGCATCTTCGTAGCGGTAAGCCCCTGCCTGCCACCACCGAAACGACCACCGCCACCAGAAAATCCCATGTCATTGACGTTGTTGGCACTCATCGGGGCGAAGATCTTCAAGTCTGAACTCTGCATACCCGCAAAGATACGACCGCTGTAGCGATGACGTGTACCTGCGGCAAGGTCAGCATTCATCATAAAGCCCTTGTTCATACCACGCTTGATGCCGAAATCGAGCACCGTTTCCTCTTCACCGTCGTCAATCCCTGATACACGAGCCAGGTCACTCTTTTGATCGTATGCCTTCACACGTTCGACAATAGAAGTAGGCAGGTTCTTCATAGCTGTCTTCGTATCACCAGTCATAAATTCCTTACCATCAATCAGAATCTTTTTAACCTCCTTACCGTTGATGGTCACCTTACCATCATCGTCCACCTGAGCACCCGGTAGTTTACGTACCAAATCCTCGATGACAGATCCCTCTGGCGTACGGTAAGCAGAAGCATTATAGACGAAAGTATCCTCCTTCAGTGTCACCTTGGCGGCCTGTCCTGTAATAGTGGCTCCCTTCAGCATGATAGCATCCGGCTTTAGTTTAATGGTTCCCAAAGCAACATCCTTGTCATTCATTACCTTCACATCCTTAGTATAAGGTTTAAAACCCACACAGGTCACCTGAACAATATAATTTCCAACCGCAGGAGCCTTGACATTGAAGACACCGTCCAGATTGGTCAAAGAACCCGTTACCATCGTACTATCCTTCTTTAACAGGCGTACTGTTGTCTGAGCCACGGGTTCTTGAGAATCACTCTCTATCACTTTACCCGTGATACTCCGCTGTGCCATTGCTGATACTGCCAATATAGACAGGAGCAAAAATAGAATCTTTCTTCTCATTATTATTACGTTAATTATGTCTTTTTGACGCAAAGAATACCAAAAAGTTTAAACCTCTTGAACAAAAAGTTGTCTTTTTTACAATTAATCGGAGTTTTATACACGTATTTACAAATTTTATAGTAATTTTGCAGCCGCAAATGGAACAACAAAAAGTCATCATCTCTGAAAATCTGCGTGAAACGCTCCAACAAGCCGTGGGAGAATGTACTCACGACCGTTTGCTGATACTTGTCGATAAGACCACCAAAGAATGTTGTCTGCCCGTCATCAGTGGCTTCGAGTGTATGCAGCAGGCACAAATTATCTGCATTGGAGCCACGGATACCCACAAAAACCTAGATTCGCTTTCCCATGTATGGAGCGAGATGCAACACATAGGAGCCACCCGTCACTCACTGATGATCAATCTTGGAGGCGGTATGGTGACTGACTTGGGCGGATTCGCAGCCTCCACCTTTAAACGTGGTATACATTATATTAATATACCCACTACACTACTCTCGATGGTAGATGCCAGTGTAGGAGGCAAGACCGGTATCAACTTTGGAGGACTGAAAAACGAGATAGGAGTGTTCAATAATGCCCATTGTGTCATTCTTGACACAGTCTTCTTGCATACCCTGAACAAGGAGAACATTCTCTCCGGTTATGCTGAGATGCTCAAACACGGACTGATCTGCGATGAGAAGACCTTGGCAGAATTAATAAATCCCGATATTTTAGAAAATCTAGAGAATACAAAGAATATAGATACCTTAACTTCCCTTCTTGCCTCTAGTGTGGCTATCAAACAGCGCATTGTCACAGAAGACCCGAAAGAGGAAGGTATCCGAAAAGCGTTAAACTTAGGACATACAGCAGGACACGCCTTTGAGTCGCTGGCACTAAAACGAAAACCCATCCTTCATGGTTATGCCGTTGCCTATGGCTTGGTGGTAGAGCTTTATCTCTGCTGTGTTAAAACAGGTTTCCCTTTGGACAAGATGCGACAGACCGTCTCGTTTATCAAGGAGCATTATGGTCGGATGGCTATTACCTGCGATGACTATCCACAACTACTGGAACTGATGCACCACGATAAGAAGAACCATAACAACGACATCAACTTCACCTTATTGGGCAATATCGGAGATATCCGTATCAACCAGACAGCCACAGAGGAGGAAATAAAAGAAGCATTGGATTTCTACAGGGAGTTCTAATCCCTGATAACGCCTTACTACTACCTATTTAGATTGCTAACAACCGAAGGTGGGATCTGTCCGAGAGGATACGTCCCACTTATATTTCTCCCTCTTTCTTTTGGTGATTAACGGAAATAATTGTACCTTTGCTACGAAAGTAACAAATACTATCAATAACTATGAAAAAAATTTTAATAACTGGCGGAGCTGGATTCATTGGTTCCCATCTCTGTGAGCGATTGGTCAACGAGGGGCATGACGTCATCTGTCTCGACAATTTCTACAGTGGTTCAAAGGAAAACGTGTGGCACCTCATAGGCAGACCCAATTTCGAATTGGTGCGCCATGATGTCATCAACCCCTATTGGGCTGAGGTAGATGAAATTTATAACCTCGCCTGTCCTGCCTCTCCTATCTATTATCAGACAGACCCAATTCAGACTACCAAAACCAGTGTCTTCGGAGCCTACCATATGCTGGGACTAGCCCGTCGTACCAAAGCGAAGATTCTACAGTCATCTACCAGTGAGGTATATGGCGACCCTAACGTACACCCACAGCCAGAGTCCTATTGGGGTAATGTAAACCCTATCGGTCTGCGTTCCTGCTATGATGAGGGAAAACGCTGTGCCGAGACCCTTTTCTTTGACTACCACCGTCTACACAAAGTACGCGCCAAGGTCATCCGCATCTTCAACACCTATGGTCCCCGCATGGCTGTCAACGATGGTCGTGTGGTCTCTAACTTTGTCGTTCAGGCATTACGTGGTGAAGACCTGACCATCTATGGCGATGGCCAGCAGACCCGATCGTTCCAGTATGTTAGTGACCTCATCGAGGGTATGATGCGTATGATGGATACTCCAGATGACTTCACCGGTCCTGTTAATCTGGGCAATCCGGGTGAGTTCACCATGCTCGAATTGGCAGAGAAAGTGATAAAAAAGATTGGTGGCAAAAGTAAGATTGTGTTCCGTCCGCTCCCCAGCGACGATCCAAAGATGCGTCGCCCTGACATCAGCGTTGCCAAAAAGGAATTAAATTGGGAGCCCAAAGTTCCCTTAGAAGAGGGTCTTGACCACATCATTGCCTACTTCCGCGAATACCTGGGCAAACATTAAAATAAAAAAAGGAAGTTACCAAAGATGGTTGCTTCCTTTTTTTCTTTGCTCTACTCCCACTCAATCGTAGCTGGCGGCTTTGACGAGATGTCATAGCAAACACGGTTGACACCACGCACCTTGTTGATAATCTCGTTAGACACTTTCGCGAGGAAGTCGTAAGGCAGATGGGCCCAGTCGGCTGTCATAGCGTCGGTAGAAGTGACGGCACGCAGGGCAACAGGATTCTCGTAGGTACGCTCGTCACCCATCACACCCACGCTGCGAACAGGACTCAGCAGGATAGCGCCTGCCTGCCACACCTTATTATATAATGTCTCCCCATCAGTATCGACATACTCGCGCAAGCCACGGATATAGATATCGTCAGCTTCCTGCAGGACGCGCACCTTCTCGGGAGTGATGTCGCCCAAAATGCGGACGGCAAGACCAGGACCTGGGAAGGGATGGCGCGTGATGAGATGCTCGGGCATGCCCATCTGACGGCCTACACGGCGCACCTCGTCCTTGAAGAGCCACTTGAGGGGTTCGCAGAGCTGGAGGTTCATCTCCTTGGGCAATCCGCCCACGTTATGGTGGCTCTTGATGACCTTACCCGTGATATTGAGCGACTCGATGCGGTCGGGATAGATGGTGCCCTGGGCTAACCAACGGGCATCGGTAATCTTGCGAGCCTCTGCATTAAAGACCTCTACGAAGTCGCGTCCAATAATCTTGCGCTTCTGCTCGGGTTCTGTCACGCCGGCAAGGTCGCTGAAGAATTTCTGACTGGCATCAACTCCAATCACATTTAGACCTAACACCTTGTAGTCGTCCATGACCTGCTGGAACTCATTCTTACGCAGCATGCCGTGATCGACGAAGATGCAGGTGAGGTTCTTGCCGATGGCTTTGTTTAACAGCACAGCAGCAACAGAAGAGTCAACGCCACCTGACAAGCCGAGGATGACACGGTCGTTGCCGACTTGTTCTTTGATTTCTTTGACGGTTGTCTCTACGAAAGAGGCAGCACTCCAGTCTTGTTTCGAGCCGCAGATATCCACCACGAAATTCTTCAACAAGGTCTTTCCTTGCGTGGTATGATAGACTTCCGGATGGAACTGTACAGCCCAGATGGGTTGTTCCACAGCAGCAAAAGCGGCGTTTTTGACATCCTTTGTACTACCAATCACCTCGAAACCCTCAGGAATGGCCGTGATGGTGTCGCCATGACTCATCCATACCTGTGAGCCTCTATCGAAGCCTTTGAACAAAGGATTGTAGAGATTGATGGTCTCTAAATGGGCACGACCGTACTCACGACTGTCGGCCTTCTCGACCCTACCACCAAGAGTGTTAGAGATAAACTGCGCACCATAGCAGATACCCAATACAGGAAGCCTGCCCACAAACTGGCTGAGGTCAACCTTAAACGCCTCGGGATCGTGAACACTATAGGGCGAACCACTGAGGATGACACCAATCACGGAGGGGTCGTCCTTCGGGAACTTGTTGTAAGGCAGAATCTCGCAGAAGGTATCCAACTCACGCACACGACGACCAATCAACTGTGTCGTCTGGGAGCCGAAATCCAAAATGATGATTTTCTGTTGCATCTTGATTATATATTATTTATAAATGTCTCTGCTTCATCGAGGGTATCGAGTTTACCTACATCCATCAGTCGCAGGTCGTGAGCCTCGTAACCTCGTATTAAATGATCCGCACAAGCCTTCAGGTAGAAGTCCATGATAGGAAAACGGTCGGGCCAGTCGGCAAGCAAGGGAGATAAAGAAGGATGAAAGAGGTGGATGCCACTGAAAGCAAGGGGACGTCCTTCTCGTCCTTTCACTTCGCCCGTCTCCAAATTCTTCCAGCCAACAAGTCGCATGGTATCATCAAACTGGAGATAACGCTTCGTCTTACGCTCACTGACAACGAGCAAGGGGGCGTCAATAGGAATGGCATTGAGATTAAGATTGCTCAATATATCCACATTATGAATGAGAATAGGCTCAGTGGGATTGAATAAAGGAAGAGCTTTCTTGATACCCCCACCCGTCTCCAAGAGTTGTTCGCGTTCATCACTGATACGGATATCTAGTCCAAAGTTGTCATTGGCACAAAGATAGTCAATAATCTGGTCGGCAAAGTGATGCACATTGACGACGATACGCTCATAGCCAGCACTCTTCAACTTCATGATGACATGCCATAGTAACGGCTGACCTGCTACAGGTACCAATGCCTTCGGCATCGTATCCGTCAACGGTTTCAACCGTGTCCCTAACCCTGCTGCAAATATCATCGCCTGTTTCATTGTGCCTCCAATATTTGAGTAATACCCTGTTCACGATGACAGATACGCACCTCGATGCCGAATTTCTCGTGGATGTGCTCGGCTAAGTGCTGGGCACTATAGACACTGCGGTGCTGACCACCCGTACAACCGAAGGAGAACATCAGACTTGTAAAGCCACGCTGGATGTAACGGCGTACATGTGCATCAGCTAGTTTATAGACGGATTCGAGGAAGGTCAATATCTCCCCATCGTCCTCCAAGAAGCGGATGACAGGCTCGTCCAGTCCCGTCAATTGCTTGTATGGCTCATAACGTCCCGGGTTATGAGTCGAACGACAGTCAAACACATAACCGCCACCATTGCCACTCTCATCCTCAGGAATACCTTTGCGATAAGAGAAGCTATAGACCTTCACCACCAACGGACCTTGTGCATCATACTTTGAAAAGGTGGCAGGACCGTCCTGCGGATGGGGCTTATAGGGATTATTGTCTGTTATCTTGTAACCATCGGCACGACTGGCCGTCGTCTCTATCTGTCGGAACTGCGGCAATTCCGTCAACTGACGCAGCAGTGATGTCAAATAGGGATATGGGAAATTGCTGACCTCCAATAACTCCCATAAGTTTTGGATAGCTGGGGGAATAGACGTTATGAAATGTTGCTTACGCTCAAAATAGCCCCTAAAGCCATAAGCACCTAATACTTGTAAGATGCGAAACAGAACAAACAGCGACAGGCGTGCGACAAAATGATGCGGTGTAGGCACCTCCGTAAACTGTTTCAGGGCGTGATAGTACTCATACACCAATTCACGGCGCAACTTATAAGGATACTTCGCAGATGCCTGCCAAAGGAACGAAGCAAGGTCGTAATAATAAGGACCCTTGCGTCCTCCTTGGAAGTCGATGAAAAAAGGCCGCTGACCATCTACGAGCATTACATTTCTGGCCTGAAAGTCACGATAGAGGAAAGCATCAGACTTCTCTGCCGTCAGATCTTTGGCAAGCAAACGGAAATCAGCTTCCAACTTCAACTCATGGAAATCCAGTTCCGTTGCCTTCAGGAAACAATACTTGAAGTAGTTTAGATCGAAGAGCACCGAGTCCACATCAAACTCCGCCTGCGGATAACAGTTGGAGAAATCAAGTCCTCTCGCCCCACGTATCTGGATGTTCGGCAGTTCACGAATGGTGCGTCTCAACAGTTCCTGCTCTTTTAAAGTATAGCGACCACCTGCCTCACGACCACCACGAATGGCATCAAACAAAGACATGGAACCAAGATCAGACTGCAAATAACGTAATTCATCATCACTAACAGCCAACAAATGTGGTACTGGCAACTGACGCTTGGTAAAATGGCGACACAGATACACAAAAGCATGGTTCTCATCACGACTGGTACCAATGACACCTACCACCGTACTACCATCTTGTGCTATCATACGGTAGTACACACGGTTGCTGCCTGCTACTGGCAACTGTTCAGTCATCGCAGGCTCCGCCCCGCTCCACTTTTTATATAACTTGATCAATTGGTGCATATATTGAGCGCAAAGTTACGAAATAATAAGGGAAAAGCCAAATTTTTTTATTGCAAAGTGACACCCATCAGTCCAATCACCACATCATTGGAGAGGGTACGTAATGTCAATGACTTCAACCGTTTCTCTCTCTTCAACGGTAAACATAACATGGTTGCTGCTCCGCCGGGGATTTCCCTACCATATACACCTTCTATATCCAAAGCCTTTCCCAAATTACGACTGACCGTCCCAGTACCCAGACATACTCGATAGGGACGAGGTTGCGCAACCTGAAAAGCCTTCCCGTCCACATAATAGTCTTGTTCTATAGGGCACCAAGTATCGGGATTATATAATGCCATCGTATCTGACGTCCCATCACGATATGTCATCACAACGAGCCCGTTATTTATACGACTCTGCATATGATTCGTCGAACCAGCCATCAACAACCACGCTCTGGAAGCCTCGCCCTTCATCGGAATAACGACAGAGTCGGGATAGTTGTCCCAAAGACTAGTATATACTATGTTATATCCTTTCTCAGGTGTCTTAAAGGGAACACCCGCCACCACGAATTCTCCATTGTTTATAAGAGTACGGAATACCGAATCACTAATAATCGGAGTGTATTGAGGATGACACCATTCACCCACCCCCTGTACAGGAATCTGTAAGGTAGTCACAGATGGACGTGGAGAGAGATACTGATTCTTGAAAATGTTGTCGACATTGGCATTGAAGAAGCGTCCAATAGTCTGAGGACGGAACTTTTTAGTCAGGTCCGGTTCCTCCATCCCTATAGCAGACTGTTTCTTAGAAGAATCAACGGACGTCACAGAATCTAGAGGAAGAGATTCTTTTTCTACCTCTATCACCTGAAATATCTCTGCCGTTCCTTCTATATCTCGATAGTTACCATATGGCAAGTTCTTTCTCAAGACAATTTTCAATGGACGAGAAAAATGCTGCGTAATCTCATACCGTTCCTTCCCATTCTTGCAAGTGTATTTATAGTCTATATAAGGAGTCCTCAGCGACACGCTATCCCACTCAGAAGGGAAACCTGGACGGATGATACACTGATTGTCCAATGCCTGTGGGATAACGCCAAAAAGTCCTTGCAAAAGGGCACGGGCAGAGATTCCGATACAGTCGCCAAAATCACGGTAGCACTCTCCACGGGCAGCATCATATTGACTAATTTGGCCAAAGTTCGCAGGACTCTGTCCATAATACATCTGGTCCAAAATATTCCCTTTCATTAGCCGGAAGGCCTGCTCTGGGCGACCTGCCTCAAACAGGGCAAGTGCGGTATGCATAACTTCGGCAGCCGCCACATTGTTGATACTCCAGGAATAGGGAAGCCAATCACTGGTGGCTATCGTCTGATAACCTGTATCTTCTACATCTATATGTGGAATATGTTCATCTACATATCGAGTGGCAGCATAAGCCTGGTGAAGAGAACAGGCTCCACAATCTATAGGGGTATAAATACTCCAAACAGCCGGATGCTCATGTTTCCGTTTCAGTCCCATCGCATCCTGATACTCGGCCCAAACACCTTTCTTGGGAAGCCAGAGCCGTTCATTCATCGCTGTCAGAATTGCCTCTGCCTCTTCACGGTATGGTTGGGAATCTTCACCTAGGATTTCAGCTATTCTTGCAGCAAGACGATTGCCCCTGTAATTATAGGCTGAGCTATGGGTCACAGCTCCCCCACTATAATATAATGCATCAGAAGCCCATATACAACAATAGGCATCATATAGATGATCGCCATCAGGGTCATAATTCCGCTTTTCCCAGGCAAGATGCGACTGGATGACTGGCCACATTCTCCGCATATATATCGTATCAGCATCATACTGGAAATGCCAGAGCAACTCATCCACATAATTTAGGTTCATGTCATAATGGTGCATCTGGTCATTACGGTTCGGATTCCTGCAGATATACCCGTTACTATACATCTGCGTGCCCCATTGTTTCTCTGCTCTGGCAAGATGTTGCTTGACATCTTGTGTCGGATGAGGCTTCACGGCTGGTACATTCTTGACCTGGCTTTTAGCATATGCATCAAAATGGGATACCGCCCTATCGTTCCATCCCAACACATCACCCATATATCCGGCGCGCCATCCTGCAAGTGGCATTCGCCATCCAATACAACCATGTAACCACGTCTGTCCGTCCCAATCACCGTCTGCCGCCATGACAATGGCACCACCTAAGGTGTTGATATAAGGATCGGGGGTATTGAATACAATACGCCCTGCCAACTGTTGCATAGCAGACTCAGCTTTCAGGAAGTCTTCCTTAGTATCCTTTAAAAATATTGTAATGCCATTACAGCATACATAACACTCTTTTTCATACTGTGTCTCTAATTGTTGCAAGGGCTCTTGACCATCTGCCTCAAAGGCATCCTTGGGGTCTGCTCCTATATCACCATTGCGCGACAACTTCTGTTTACGAATATTTGATGATATCGCTCTTAAATTCACCCGCCCCGCGAAACCTATCGCCTGAAAACGCCAGAACGCTTGTTCTGACTGTAGCGAGGCAACCACCTTTAGGCGTAACTCAGCATCTTTACCCCAAGTCTTGTGACGAAGTATATAACTACGCATACCATCCTCATATCGAGCCTCACAATAATCTATTGCATCAAGGTTGATACCATTGATATAAAATTGTATATTGCGACAATCCTTTTTCTTATAAATGGCAAACACAGGACAATCACTAGTTTCCACCCGCCATTCCGTCGGACTACCATATAAGGCACGAGTATATCGGTTCTCACCATTTACACATACGAAAGCATGTCCCTCTGGATGATACGTTTGGGCTGTACTACCTAACACCAGAAAGATCGTAGTTAATACACATATTACTTTTTTCATATTTGCAAAGGTACAAAAATATCTGCAAAACAAACGAAAGAATAGATACGAAAAAAACCGATTGTCTCACGACATCCGGTTTTTAAAACAAACTACTTAAAAACTAATCTACTAAAACAAATCAAAAAAATATCTTTATTTTGCTAAATCCAATATCATTATATCATAGGTTTTAACCTTTTGACGTTGCAAAGATAGAAAGTTTAAAAATACAATGCAAATTTTTTTGTGTGAAATCAACACATAAATTGATTTAAATCAATAAAGGGAATCGGGTTTGCACCCAATTCCCTGATTTTTGGCAACTTGAGGTTGCAAAATGCCTATCAAATTGTCCTTATGCGAACGGATTCTCTGTGGGATAGAAATCGCCCTTCGGGAAGTTGTAGTCGATCTCGTCCACGGGGATGCCCATGTACTTCAGAACCTCCCACAGGTACTTACCCTGGTGGCCGAACATCACGGCGCAGTGGTGTGGGTAGTGCTTCTCGATGAGGACGTGACGGTAGAAGCGGCTCATGTTCTTGATACCGAAGATACCGATAGAACCAAATGAACGGGTAGCTACAGGAATCACCTCACCCTGAGCGATGTAAGCGCGGAGCTTGGTGTCGGCAGTAGACTGCAGACGATAAACAGTAGCCAAACCGGGCTGGATGTCACCCTCGAGAGTTCCGTTGGTAACCTCAACAGGCAGGGCGCGGGCCATAATGCGCTGGAAGCACATCTGGCAGTTGCAAACCTTAGAAGAAGCAGTGTTACCACAGTGGAAGCCCATGAAGATTTCCTTCTCGGTGTAGCTGTCGCAAGCGAACTTCTTGCCCTTGATGCTCTCCTCGAACATGTCCTGAGGAACAGTGTTGTTGATGTCGAGCAGGGTAACAGCATCCTGAGAGATGCAGGTGCCAATGTACTCTGACAGAGCGCCATAGATGTCTACCTCGCAAGCTACGGGGATACCGCGAGCGGTCAGACGGCTGTTGACGTAGCAAGGCACGAAACCGAACATGGTCTGGAAAGCAGGCCAGCACTTGTTAGCCATAGCCACGAACTGACGAGAGCCCTTGTGAGCCTCGATCCAGTCAGTCAGTGTCAACTCATACTGAGCGAGCTTGGGCAGCACCTGAGGAATCTTGTTGCCGTGACCAAGTTCAGCAGCCATATCCTTTACAACGGCGTCGATGCGTGGGTCGTTAGCGTGCTTCTGGAAAGCCTCGAGCAGGTCGAGCTCTGAGTTCTCCTCAATCTCAACGTCGAGATCATACAGGGCACGGATAGGAGCGTTACAAGCCAGGAAGTTGTTAGGGCGGGGACCAAAGCTGATAATCTTCAGGTTCTGCAGACCTACGATAGCACGAGCGATGGGCAGGAACTCGTGAATCATCTCAGCGCACTGAGCAGCGTCGCCAACGGGCTCCTCAGGGATGTAAGCGCGAGTCTTGCGCAGAGACAGTGCCTGGCTAGCGTTCAGCATACCGCAGTAAGCGTCACCACGACCATCAATCAGGTCGTTCTGAGTCTCCTCAGCAGCAGCGCAGAACATGGTGGGTCCCTGGAACCAGTCAGCAATCATGGTCTCAGAAATCTCGGGACCGAAGTTGCCCAGGTAAACGCACAAAGCGTTACAGCCGGCCTTCTTCACATCCTCAAGAGCCTGCTGAGCGTGAATCTCGCTCTCAACGATGGCGATAGGACACTCGTAGATGCCTTCCTTACCAAACTTCTTCTCATACTCGGCGATAACAGCCTTGCGGCGGTTAACGGCCAATGACTCGGGGAAACAGTCGCGGCTAACAGCCACGATACCGATCTTAATTACAGGTACGTTATTCATACTCTTTTTTTTGGTTATAAAGTAATGTTTAGTCAAATATGCCTACAAAGATACAAAATAATGTGAAAAGTAATGCATGAAAGACGTATTTTTTTGTTTTTTTATTATCTGACGCGCCACAGACTAAAAAATAGCCCACCACATTGGCAGGCTATTTCCCTTAAAACAATACTTTTTACCTTATATTACATCATGCCGCCCATGCCTGGAGCACCACCCATTGGCATAGCGGGTTCCTTCTCAGGTTTGTCGCAGATGAGGCACTCTGTGGTGAGGAACATGCCTGCGATAGAGGCGGCATTCTCCAGAGCTACACGAGCTACCTTGGCAGGATCGATGACACCAGCCTCGCGGAGGTCCTCATACTTATCGAGACGAGCATTGTAACCGAAGTCACCCTTGCCCTCGCGAACCTTCTGTACGACAACGGCACCCTCTTCGCCAGCATTGCTGACAATCTGACGCAGAGGCTCCTCAATAGCACGACAGATGATGTTGATACCTGTCTGCTCGTCGGCATTGTCGCCCTTCACGTCAGCCAAAGCCTGCTGAGCACGGATGTAAGTGGTACCACCACCAGCAACAACACCCTCCTCGATAGCAGCACGGGTAGCACAGAGAGCGTCATCTACACGATCCTTCTTCTCCTTCATCTCAACCTCGCTGTTAGCACCTACGTAGAGTACTGCTACGCCACCAGCCAACTTGGCCAGACGCTCCTGCAGCTTCTCTTTGTCGTATGAAGAGGTGGTGAGCTCGATTTCCTTCTTGATCTGAGCGATACGATCCTGAATAGCCTGCTTGTCGCCAGCACCATTCACGATAGTGGTGTTGTCCTTAGAAACAGTCACCTTGTCGCAAGTACCCAGCATCTCGAGGGTAGCCTGCTCCAGCTTCAGACCCTTCTCCTCGCTGATAACGACGCCACCAGTCAGCGTAGCGATATCCTCAAGCATCGCCTTACGGCGGTCGCCAAAGCCAGGAGCCTTGACAGCACAGATCTTCAAGCCACCACGCAGACGGTTGACAACCAGTGTGGTCAGTGCCTCAGAGTCAACATCCTCAGCAATTACCAGCAAGGGGCGTCCACTCTCAGCAGCAGGCTGCAGGATGGGCAGGAAGTCCTTGATGTTGCTGATCTTCTTATCGTAAATCAGGATGTAAGGATTCTCCATCACGCACTCCATCTTCTCGCTGTCGGTTACGAAGTAGCCAGACAGATAACCACGGTCGAACTGCATACCCTCGACAACACCGATATGGGTGTCGCGGCTCTTGCTCTCCTCGATGGTGATAACGCCATCCTTAGAAACTTTGCGGAAAGCCTCAGCCAGCAGCTTACCAATTTCCTCGTCGTTGTTGGCAGAAACGGTAGCCACCTGCTCAATCTTGTCGTAGTTGTCATCTACGCGCTCAGCATTCTTCTGGATGAAGTCAACAACGCTCTTCACAGCCTTGTCGATACCACGTTTCAGGTCCATAGGATTGGCACCAGCAGTCACATTCTTCAGACCCTCAGTAACGATAGCCTGGGTGAGGATGGTAGCAGTGGTAGTACCATCACCAGCATCGTCACCCGTCTTTGATGCTACGCTCTTAACGAGCTGAGCACCTGTGTTCTCGAACTTGTCCTCCAACTCGATTTCCTTGGCAACGGTAACACCGTCCTTGGTAATCTGGGGAGCACCAAACTTCTTCTCAATAACCACGTTACGACCCTTAGGACCGAGCGTAACCTTTACTGCGTTTGCCAACTGGTCCACGCCATTCTTCAACAGGTCGCGGGCCTCAATATTGAACTTAATATCTTTTGCCATAATTTTTACCTTTCTTCTTTATTACGTTATAACGTTATTTCGTTATTACGATTTATTTCTCAATCACTGCTAAAACGTCAGACTGACGCATCATGAGGAACTTCTCGCCCTCGAACTCCAGCTCTGTGCCACTGTACTTGCCATACAACACTTCGTCGCCTGCCTTCAGCACCATCTCTTCGTCCTTGGTGCCCTGGCCAACGGCCTTGATAGTTCCATGCAGGGGTTTCTCCTTTGCGGTGTCAGGAATGATAATACCGCCAATCTTCTCTTCAGCCGGTGCAGGCACTACCAGCACGCGGTCTCCTAATGGTTTGATGTTCATAATACTTCTTTTTATGTTTTACGTTAAACTTTCTGCCATAGAATCTGCGAAAAACGTGCCAATCTCTTTCAACTGACACTTTGGCAGAAAATAACTACACCTTATTAATATAATATAAATTTCACTTTTCGTTTGGCGCTTTGCATAAATTACCGTACCTTTGCACAATAGTATCAATTGTAAACAAGTTATGAAAGAATTCATCAAGTATGTATTTGCCACCGTTACAGGTATTATCGTTTTCACCCTCATTATGGGTATCCTGTTTGTCATTTCTCTCGTGGGATTAGCCGCCTCATCGGCATCTACAGTGCCTGTAGAAAAGAACTCCGTCTTCACGTTATCTCTTTCCGGACAAGTCAACGAACGCTCTGAAGACGACATCATGAGCGAACTGGTCGGACAGGTCAGTGAGAATATCGGACTGGACGATATCATCGCATCCATTAAGAAAGCGAAGGACAATGAGGACATCAAGGGTATCTATCTGGAGAGCGGATTGTTCTCTATTGACACCCCCGCCTCAGCCCATGCCATCCGTGAAGCGTTACTCGACTTCAAGAAAAGCGGGAAATGGATTATCGCCTATGGTGACAGCTATACACAAAGTGCCTATTATATCTGTTCAGTAGCTGACAAAGTATATTTGAACCCACAGGGCATGGTCGACTGGCACGGACTAGCCGCCACTCCCTATTTCGTCAAGGACCTTCTTGCCAAGTTTGGCGTGAAGTACCAGCTTTGCAAGGTGGGTAAGTACAAGAGTGCTCCAGAAATGATGACTGCCGACGGAATGAGCGAGCCTAACCGTGAACAGGTGACAGCTTATATGACAGGTATCTGGGATGTCATGCTGAAAGATGTAGCTGCCAGTCGTAAAATCCCTGTAGACTCTCTCAATGTCTATGCCGACCGTTATGTGGCCCTTGCCAACCAGCCCGACCTTGTTAAGATGAAGATGGTCGATAAGCTGATATACACTGATGAGGTAAAGAGTGAAATCAAGAAGCTTCTGAAGATTGATGCTGATGATGAGATCAAACAATTGTCGCTTTCCGACATGATCAACGTGAAAGGCGCTAAGGAAAAAGGTGAAGAGATTGCCGTCTACTATGCCTATGGTGACATCGTGGATTCTGAGACAGGTAGTCTTACCCAGCAGGAACACTGCATCGTAGCCAACACGGTATGCAAGGATTTAGAGAAGCTTGCCAATGATGACGACGTGAAAGCTGTCGTCCTGCGTGTCAACTCTCCGGGCGGTTCCGCCTATGCCTCTGAACAAATCTGGCATGCCGTCACAAACCTGAAGGCAAAGAAACCCGTTGTCGTATCAATGGGCGGCTATGCAGCCTCAGGAGGCTATTATATCAGCTGTGCCGCCAACTATATCTATTCAGAGCCAACCACCATCACTGGTTCCATCGGTATCTTCGGTATGTTCCCCGACTTCAGCGGATTGCTGACAGACAAACTGGGTGTGAAGTTCGATGAGGTGAAGACCAACAAGCATTCTGCCTTCGGAACGATGGCACGTCCCTTTAACGAAGAGGAAATGGCACTTCTCGACCAGTATATCGGTCGTGGCTATGAACTTTTCCGCAAACGTGTCGCAGACGGTCGAAAACTATCTATCGAAGCCGTTGAGGAGATTGCCCAAGGACGCGTATGGCTGGGTAATGCTGCACTGGGCATCAAACTCGTTGATGCCATCGGCTCACTCGACGATGCTGTCAAGAAGGCAGCCCAGTTGGCTAAACTCAGTGAATACAAGACCAGCAACTATCCGGAGCCTGTCGACTGGATCGATCAGTTGTTGAGCAAAGCCAACAAGAACAGCTACCTTGACGAGCAGATGCGTGCCACACTGGGAGAATACTATGAGCCATTCCGCTATATCAAGGGCATCAACAAACAAAGCGCCATCCAAGCCCGCCTGCCCTATTTCCTCTCTATCAAATAATTAATAATAAGGTATGCGCGTAGAGGGAGACTTCATCGTCATCAACAAGTGGCTATTGCCATTCAGCTGGCTCTATGGCCTCGGCGTCAAATTGCGTAACTTCGCATTCGAGCTGGGCATTCTGAAGAGCCGATCCTTCGACGTACCAGTCATCTCAGTAGGCAACATCACTGTTGGCGGAACTGGCAAGACCCCTCATGTGGAATATTTGGCAAAGCACCTCAAGGAACTTTTCCATGTAGCCATACTCAGTCGTGGATACAAACGCAAAAGCAAGGGATTCATCTTGGCAAACGCCCAAACAACAATGCTCGATATTGGAGACGAGCCCTATCAGATGAAGCAAAAATTCCCTGACGTGACGGTAGCTGTTGACAAGAGCCGCTGTCACGGCATCGAGGAACTGGTCGGCAATGACAAAAGCCTGGATGTCATCCTGCTCGACGATGCCTTCCAGCACCGTTATGTCAAGCCAGGGATCAATATTCTGTTGGTAGACTACCACCGACTGGTGATTTATGACACCCTGCTGCCTGCCGGACGACTGCGCGAGCCGCTTGTAGCCAAGGACCGTGCCGATGTTGTGATAGTCACGAAATGTCCCAAGGACCTGAAACCCATGGAGTTCCGCGTCATCACCAAGGCCATGCACCTCTATCCCTATCAGAATCTCTATTTCACCACCTTGGAATATGATGATATGCAACCCATCTTCGGAGGAGAGTCACGTTCTCTGAAAAGTCTGAAGGCTGACGAGCAGATTCTCCTGCTGACGGGCATTGCATCGCCAGAGCAGATGGTTCACGACCTGGAGCCATACAGCAAGAACCTCACGCCTCTCACCTTTGCCGACCATCACCATTTCAAGACGAAGGACATCCAGCTCATCAACGAGACGTTTGAAAAACTTCCCCAGCCCCGTTGTATCATCACCACGGAGAAAGATGCCACCCGTCTTCATAACGTAGAAGGGCTGAGCGAGGAAGTACGCCGTCACATCTACACCCTTCCTGTCAGCATCCGTTTTATGCAGGAACAGGAAGAAACGTTTAACCAATATATTATAGGCTATGTACGAAAAAATTCAAGAAACAGCATCCTGGCTAAAAGAGAGGATGACCACAAACCCACAGACAGCTATTATTCTGGGGACCGGCCTCGGACAATTAGCTTCAGAAATAACTGACAAGAACGAGATTCCCTATACTGAGATTCCCAATTTCCCTGTATCAACCGTTGAAGGACATAGCGGCAAACTTATTTTCGGAAAACTGGGAGGCATCGACATCCTTGCCATGCAGGGACGCTTCCATTTCTACGAGGGCTATTCCATGAAGGAAGTCACCTTCCCCGTCCGTGTGATGTATGAGCTGGGCATCAAGACCCTCTTCGTGTCGAATGCCGCAGGTGGTATGAATCCGAAGTTCCAGATTGGCGACCTGATGATCATCACCGACCACATCAATTTCTTCCCTGAGCACCCGCTACATGGAAAGAACTTCCCCACAGGACCCCGTTTCCCGGATATGCATGAGACCTATGACAAGAAACTCATCCAATTGGCCGCTGATATCGCCCGTGAGAAGAAAATCCGCGTCACCTATGGTGTCTATATCGGTGTACAGGGTCCTACCTTCGAGACCCCTGCCGAGTATAAGATGTACCACCTGTTAGGTGCCGATGCCGTCGGCATGTCAACCGTCCCCGAAGTGATTGTCGCCCACCATTGCGGCATCCGCACCTTCGGCATCTCCGTCATTACCGACTTAGGCGGTTTCGATAATCCTGTCGAGGTCAGCCATGAGGAAGTACAGGAGGCTGCCAATGCCTCCCAACCCTTCATGACGGAGATTATGCGGGAAATGATTATCCGTTCCGAGAAGGTGGAATCCCAGATGAAAGAAATCCGTAACACCAATCACCCGACAGAAGGATGGAAATAGCAAAGTTAGGAGAGTTCGGCTTGATAGACCGACTGACCAAGGACATCAAGCCACAGAACGAAGCCACCAAGTATGGCGTAGGCGACGACTGCGCCGTGCTCCACTACCCCGACACGGAAGTGCTGGTCACCACCGATATGCTGATGGAAGGCGTACATTTCGACCTCACCTATATCGACCTCGAGCACTTAGGTTGGAAGTCGGCCATGGTGAACATCAGCGACATCTTCGCCATGAACGGCACGCCACGACAGATGACTGTCAGTATGGCACTTAGTAAGCGTTTCTCCGTCGAGGATATGGAACAGTTCTACAACGGACTGCGCATGGCCTGCGACAAATGGGGTGTCGACATCGTGGGGGGCGACACCACCTCGTCCTATACAGGTCTCGCCATCAGCATCACCTGCATCGGCGAGGCCCGCAAGGAGGATATCGTCTATCGCAACGGCGCCAGGGAGACCGACCTCATCTGTGTCAGCGGCGACCTCGGTGCCGCCTATATGGGTCTGCAGCTCCTCGAGCGCGAAAAGGCCGTATATTACCAGCAGTACAATGAGTTGCAGCAGAAGATAGAAGAGGCGAAAGCGAATGGCGATAGCCAAAAACTCTCAACGCTCAACGCTCAACTCTCAACTTTAGCAACGCCCGACTTTGCCGGCAAGGAATACCTGCTGCAGCGCCAGCTAAAGACCGAGGCCCGCGGCGACATCATACAGCGGTTGCGCGAGGCAAACATCCGCCCGACGGCGATGATGGACATCAGCGACGGACTGTCGAGCGAGCTCATGCACATCTGCAAGCAGAGCCATGTGGGATGCCGCATCTTCGAGAAACAGATACCCATTGACTACCAGACAGCGGTGATGGCCGAGGAGATGAATATGAACGTGACGACGTGTGCCCTAAACGGCGGCGAGGACTACGAACTGCTCTTCACCGTGCCCATCGGCGACCACGAGAAGATAGAGGCCCTGGAGGACGTGAAGCTTATCGGACACATCACCAAGGAGAGCCTCGGACACATCCTCGTCACCCGCGACGACCAGGAGTTTGAACTCAAGGCACAGGGGTGGAATCCGCTGAGCAGCGAGCACCATTAAACTTGTTTAAATGGTCGAGCCGCGAGGCGGTTCGACGAAGTCAATCCGCTGATCAGCGAGCACCAATAAAAACAAAATAACTTCATTTTTAAAAATAATCCGTCAAAAGTTTGGCGGATTACTTTTTTTGTTGTACCTTTGCACCCGCAATCAAGAGGATTGCAGAAGTGAAACATAATGATGGTGCCTTAGCTCAGTTGGTAGAGCATCGGACTGAAAATCCGTGTGTCCCCGGTTCGATTCCTGGAGGTACCACTCCTCCTTTCATTATGAGCCCCTGTCTTAGAGATTTCTCTAGCAGGGGCTTTTTCTATTCTGTCTACGTCGCTGGCAGTTCGTCAATCACGCCATGCTAAGGGTTAGCTCAGAGCATTGTCATACCTCTAGAGTGCGACCATTCTTAGACCATCCTTAGAACATCCTATGAGCATCCCTTGAGCATCCTATGAGGAGCCCTTGAGGATTCCCTGAAGATTCCTAGAGGAAACATAGAGTTGGTATAGAGTTGGTATAGAGTTGATATAGAGTTGATATAGACTTGACTGGGCTGTTTGGGCTTAAATAATCTGGACAATGGAAGGGTTTTTAAGCACCTATTCTTCTGTTTGCAAAGATACAAAGTTTGGGGAAAATTTGCAAAGAAATTTGTTTTTTTTCTCACTTATTCGTACCTTTGTCGCGTCAAAACAAATAACAGCTATGGGAATAGTCATTGGAATAGACGTGGGCATTTCCACGACGAAGATAGTAGGACTGCGTGATAAACGGGTCGTTTCGCCCATCCGCATTACGGCGGCCGACCAGGTAACATCGCTGTATGGCGCCTTCGGCAAGTACCTGCACGACAACAAGATAGCTCTAGGCGACGTGGAGCAGGTGATGCTGACGGGCGTCGGCGCTGCCTATATCGACGAACCTGTCTATGGCATCCCAACGCAGAAGGTCGACGAGTTTCTGGCCGACGGTCTGGGAGCGCGCTTCGAGTCAGGACTCGACAAGGCCATCGTCGTATCGATGGGAACAGGAACGAGCTTCGTGCAGTGCTGCGGTGATGACATCCGCCACATTGGAGGCATCGGCATCGGAGGCGGTACGCTACAGGGACTGAGCCGCGTCATGCTGAACACACGGGATCCGAAGCAGATTCAGAGCTTGGCTATGCAGGGCGACATCCATAACATCAACCTGCTGATCGGCGACATCTCCACCCATCCGCTGCCCGGACTGCCGATGGACGCCACCGCATCGCTGTTCTCGAAAGCACAGTACGATGCGCCGAAGGAAGACGTCGCACTAGGCATCATCACAATGGTACTGCAGACCATCGGCTCTGCCGCCATCCTGTCGGCACTCAATTCTGGCATCAAAGACTTCGTATTGATCGGCAACCTGACGCTGTTGCCCCAGTGTAAGGACATCTATCCGATGTTGGAGAAGTTATACAACATACACTTCCACATCCCTAAATATGCCGAGTTCTGCACAGCCATCGGCGCCGCGCTGAACTACAAAAAAGCCAACAGCTAATAGCCAACAGCCAAACACCCTACTCTTTACGGTGCTTGTCAAACTTATGGAGGAAGTAGTTGAATGCTTCCAGACCCAACAGCACCATCACTGTACTGCCGATAGCCAGTATGTACATGCCACCACCACAGGCCAGTCCCATCGCAGCCGTCACCCACAAGCCTGCCGCCGTGGTCAGTCCGCTGACGATATTCTCCGCCTTGCGGAAGATAATCGTTCCTGCACCTATGAAACCGATGCCGCTGACCACCTGTGCCGCCACACGCGACACATCCCAACGCGACGTCATCTCACTCATCTGGACATCGCTGAAACCATAGGCAGAGACTATCATGAACAACGCCGAACCCAGCGCCACCAGGAAATGGGTGCGGAAGCCCGCCTCCTTCGCACGGTATTCACGTTCCAAACCGATGATTCCTCCCAAAATAGCGGCGCAGAAAATACGCAACAAAAATTCCAGTTCCATAGTTAAAAGGTGTTTATTGCCTGCAAAGATAACGTTTTTTTCTTATCTTTGCAAAAGTTATAACTAAAAAGACAAAAGCATGACAAATTTACTTCTTTTTGGATTAGGCATGCAGGAAGTGCTCATCGTGGCGCTCATCGTCCTGCTGTTGTTCGGCGGCAAGAAGATACCTGAACTCATGAAGGGACTGGGTAAGGGCGTGAAAAGTTTCAAGGACGGCATGAAAGATGTCGACACTGACGACAAAGAAGTGAAAAGTGAAGAGTGAAAAATTTGCTACCGCGCAGATGAACACTCAAGAGCCGCAGACGTTCTGGGACCATCTCGACGAGCTTCGCGGCACGCTGATCCGCATGATTTGTGCCGTCGTCGTCTTCGGCATCGTCGCCTTTCTCATGAAAGACGAGTTGTTTTCCGTCGTACTGGCTCCCCGTTCTAGCGACTTCATCACCTACCGGCTGTTAGGCACGGAGCACTTCAGCATCCACCTGATGAACACGGGACTGACCGAGCAGTTCATGATACACATGCGAACGGCACTCTATGCCGGACTGCTGGTCGCCTCACCTTATATATTATATGAGCTCTTTCGCTTTGTGTCACCCGGACTCTACGACAACGAACGGCATTATGCGCTATGGATTGTGGGAGCGGCCTACCTGATGTTCCTCGTCGGCACACTGGTCAACTACTTCGTGGTATTCCCCTTTACCGTCCGTTTTCTGGGTACCTACCAAGTGTCACCAGACGTAGCCAACATGCTGACGCTACAGTCATACATCGACACGCTATTGGGCATGAGTCTGGTCATGGGAGTGGTCTTCGAACTGCCTGTCGTCTGTGCGCTGATGGGCAGGATGGGACTGATCAATGGACGGCTGATGGCGACCTACCGTCGGCACGCCCTGGTGGCTATCCTCATCGTGGCAGCCATCATCACCCCGACCACCGATGCCTTCACGCTCTTCGTCGTGACACTGCCTATCTACCTGCTCTATGAAGTGAGCATACTCATTGTAAGAATCATTACGAAACGAAATTAAACAATACTTTATGCTAAGAACGATTCGAATTACTCTGGCCACCGTCATGTTCATCGGCATTACGTGGTTGTTCCTCGACTTCACAGGAACGGCCCACCACTGGTTCAGTTGGATGCCAAAGCTGCAACTGCTGGAAGCTATCCTGGCACTCAACTTCCTGGTAGTGGCTTTCCTCGTGGTATTAACGCTTGTCTGTGGGCGCATCTATTGTTCCATCATCTGTCCGCTGGGCATCATGCAGGACATCTTCGGATGGCTGGGCAAGAAACAGAAGAAGAACCGCTATACTTATTCCAAGGAGAAGCGGTGGCTGCGCTACGGCGTGCTCGCCATCTTCGTCATTGCCCTCGTGGCTGGTGTGGGCGTGGTATTCCAGCTCCTAGCCCCCTACTCCGCCTACGGACGCATAGTCACCTATCTGCTGCAACCCGTCTGGGTGGCAGGCAACAATGTGCTGGCAAGCATTGCCGAATATTACGACAGCTATGCGTTCTACCACGTCAGCAAGGAGGTTCCCAATTACTATCTGATTACCATCATTGCCGTTTTGACATGGAGTATCTTGGCTGGCCTCGCATGGAACTACGGACGTACCTATTGCAACACCATTTGTCCTGTAGGTACCTTCCTTTCCTTATTGAGTCGGTTCTCGTTCCTGAAAATCAACTTCGATGTTGACAAGTGCAAAAACTGCTCGCTATGCACCAAGAACTGCAAGGCCTCGTGCATCGACTTCAAAACCCATACCGTCGACCATTCACGCTGCGTAGTCTGTGGCGACTGCATCAGCGTCTGCAAGCACGGAGCACTGAAGTATGGGACTCATAGGTCTAATGGGCAACCCACTAAACCCACTGACCCTATTGATTCCAGCAAGCGCAACTTCCTGCTTTCCTCCGCCCTGCTGACTACCGCTGCCCTTGCCCAAGAGGCGAAAAAGACAGACGGCGGACTGGCGGAGATACAGGACAAGGTAGCCCCAGAGCGACAGACGTCCCTGACCCCTCCTGGCTCTCAATCGATGGCCAACTTCGAGCAACACTGTACAGGATGCCAGCTCTGCATTTCCGAGTGTCCGAATGAGGTGTTGCGCCCATCAGGCGACCTGATGCATTTCATGTTGCCCACCATGTCGTACGAACTGGGCTACTGCCGTCCGGAGTGCAACCGCTGCTCGGAGGTTTGTCCTGCAGGAGCCATCAAGCCCTTAGCCCATGAACTGAAAGCATCGACACAGATTGGTCACGCCGTATTTATTAAGAAAAACTGTGTGGCCATTACCGATGGCGTGGATTGCGGCAACTGTGCCCGCCATTGTCCTGTGGGTGCCATCGAGATGGTGTCTTCTGATCCGAACGACGAGGAGTCACCCATGATTCCTGCCGTCAATGAGAACCGCTGTATCGGCTGTGGAGCCTGCGAATACTTATGTCCTGCACGTCCTTTCTCCGCCATCTTTGTGGAGGGGCACGAAGTGCATAAGGAGATATGATGTAAGAAGGATGATGTAAGATGTTAGACGTATGAAGAAAGATATATCAAGACGTTCGTTTCTGAAGTTGTTGGGTGGCGGTGCCGTGACCACTGCTGCCGTACTGACAGGCTGTAAATCTAAGACTGAGAGCAAGGCTGTCAGCGAATATGCCAGACAGGTGGAGCCGCTAATAGGCAAGATGACCTATCGCATCAATCCCAAGACCAACGAGAAAGTTTCTCTTCTCGGCTATGGCATGATGCGCCTGCCATCGAAGACGGAAAACAAGGACGACTACGACCAGGAGATGATCAACCGTCAGGTGGACTATGCCATCGAGCACGGACTCAACTACTTCGACACCAGCCCCGTCTATTGTCAGGGTAAGTCGGAGGCCTGTACAGGTATTGCCCTCAGTCGTCATAAGCGCAGCGAGTATTTCGTTGCCACCAAGCTCTCGAACTTCCATCCCGACTCACAGTCAAGGGAGGGCAGCCTCGCTATGTATCATAACTCTATGAAGGAGTTGCAGGTCGACTATATCGACTATTACCTGTTGCATGCCATTGGCGGTGGTATGGATGAGTTCAACCGCCGTTATATCGACAACGGCATGTTGGATTTCCTGCTGAAAGAGCGCGAGGCAGGACGTATCCGTAACCTCGGTTTCTCGTTCCACGGCTATAAGGATGTGTTCGACGAAGTACTTGCCATGCATGATAAATACCACTGGGACTTCGTACAGATAGAGTTGAACTATCTGGACTGGGACTATGCCAACGAGATCAACGACCGTAATGTAGATGCCAGTTATCTGTATGGAGAGTTGCAGAAATACAACATCCCTGCCGTCATCATGGAGCCCCTGCTGGGCGGACGACTGGCTAACCTGCCGCAATATCTTGTCAACGAGCTGAAACGACGTGACCCAGAGCGTAGTGTAGCCTCGTGGGCCTTTCGCTATGCAGGAACGCCCCAAGGCGTACTCACCGTTCTCAGCGGTATGACGTATATGGAACACCTGAAGGACAACCTGCTCTCGTACTGTCCGCTGAAGCCCCTCAATAAACAGGAACAGGAATACCTGCACGGCGAGATTGCCGAGAAGATCTTCGGACTGGAGAACATCCCCTGCAACGACTGTAAGTATTGTATGCCTTGTCCCTATGGTGTGGATATCCCTGCCATCTTCATCCATTACAACAAGTGTAAGAACGAGGGCACGCTGCCCCGTCTGAAGATGGATGACGAGTATGCCAAACTGCGTCGCAATTACCTTATCGGACTCGACCGTGCCGTGCCGCGCCTCCGTCAGGCCGACCACTGCATCAATTGCGGCCAGTGTGTTTCCCATTGTCCACAAAATATCCGCATCCCGCGTGAGTTATTAAAGATCAGCGAATTTGTGGAAACCTTGAAACGAAACGACTGGATGTTGGAGAAAGAGCCGAAGAAGGAATAACCAAAAATAAAGGCATCCGATTGGGATGCCTTTTCTTTGTTATTGTCATTTCACGACGAAATCAAAACTTTGCAAGTCCTTGTCGAGCGACGACGTACCATAGAGTATCTGATAACGTCCAGGCTTGACAGACAACTCGTCGATGTTTTCATTATAATATTCAAACGCCTCACCATCCAAAACGATGGTTGCCGTTGCCGTCTCACCAGGCTTCAGGTTCAACTTCTGGAAGCCCTTCAGTGCCTTGATGGGAGCGCCAGCATCGTCGAGAGCCTTCACATACACCTGTACCGTCTCCGTACCCTCACGCTTTCCTGTATTCGTAACGGGAATAGTCAATTTAAGGGTATAGGGAAGGGCGGTAGCAGATTTTTTACTATTTACTTTTTCCTTTTCAAGCTTACCCTTACCCACAGCAAAGGTGGTGTACGAAAGGCCATAACCGAAGGCATACTGGGGCTGACCCGTGAAGTAACGGTAGGTGCGGTTCTTCATCGAATAGTCGAGGAAGTCAGGCAGGTCGCTGGTAGAACGATAGAACGTCACAGGTAGTTTTCCGCCTGGGTTATAATCGCCGAAGAGCACATCGGCAAGAGCCTTTGCCCCACCCTGTCCTGCATACCATGCCTGCAAGAGTGCGTCATACTCGCCTTCCACACTACCGAAGGCAATGGCAGAACCAGAGCAGTTGACGAAGACAACAGGACGACCTGTGGCATGCATGGCGCGAAGCAGCCGCTGCTGAACCTTCGGCAATTCAATGTCAGCCTTGTCGCCACCCTCACCTTCCATCTGTGCAGAGATACCACCGATAATCACAATGGCATCAGCCGTCTTCACCTCCTCGGCAAGCGGTGTGAAGTCCACGAGGTTACGCTCACAGATATCGCCGCGCAACATGGCAAACTGTCCGTTGCCGCGACGGTATTCTATCACGACATCATAGGTCTCACCCTCCTTGACAGGGAATGACTTATACACCATCGAGCGATGGAAATAGCCACCCTGTGGAAGATGGGGCTTGGCGGTCTCCACCACCTCTCCGTTCACCTTAAGGACATAACCGTTGTCAGATGTCAGCGAATACTTCATCTCACCCGTGAATGTGGACTTGTATTTTCCACTGATACGGACAGACAGAGAGTCGTTGTTGATGCCCTCGGCAAAACCCCAGGCACCAAAGGTCGTAAAGGCAATCTCCTTGTAATAGTCCTTCTTGGCAGGCTCGCCTCTCAGTTCCTTGTTATTCCACAGTTCCACAAAGACACCCTTTCCGTCGTTGAAGTCCTGCAGGTGATGAACAGTAGCGTACTCGTCATTCAGTTCACAGGCCTTATGATAGATGATATTTGCACCAGGCACGGCAGCCTTGATACCCTCCAGCAGGGAGTGGGTGTGTGCCTTGGTGGGTGTTCCACCATAGTTGCCGTTCAGCATGGCGGCATCGTCGGCATTAGGACCAATGACGGCCAGCGTCTTGATGGTCTTAGAAAGCGGCAGCACACCGCCCTTGTTCTCCAACAGCACCATCGACTCCCTGGCAGCCTGTGTGGCCAGCGCATCGTTCTTCTCGCTGCTGATCACCTCAGGACCCAGGTTTGCCCACGGCAACATCTCGGCAGGGTCGAACATACCCAGCTCGAAACGTCCATAGAGCGTCTTGCGCAGATGCTGGTCAAGGTCAGCCTCCTTGATGAGCCCCTTCTTCAGACCTTCCGTCAGACACATAAACACCTTTCCGCACTCCAGGTCCGTACCGTTCAATACCGCATCGACACTTGCCGACAGCGGGTCTTTGTGCGTCTCATGCTGTCCTTTGCTGTAGAAGTTGTTGATGGCATCACAGTCGGTCAGGACAATGGCATCATACCCCCATTTATTGCGAAGGATGTCTATCAGCAGACGATCGCTCGAGCAACAGGGTTTCCCCTCAAACCGCTGGTAGGCACACATCACCTCACGCACATTGGCTTTCTTCACCAATGCCTTGAAGGCAGGCAGATAGGTCTCCCACAGGTCGCGGTTGGTAGGCTCCACATTCATCGAGTGGCGCAAGGGCTCTGGTCCGCTGTGTACGGCATAGTGCTTGGCACAGGCATGTGTTTTGAAATAATGGCTGTCATTCCCCTGCATGCCCAGTACGGTCTGTACGCCCAGTACGGCATTCATATAGGGGTCCTCGCCACAGGTTTCCTGTCCGCGTCCCCAACGCGGGTCACGGAAGATGTTTACATTGGGACACCAGAAGGTAAGTTCTGGATTGCCAGGATAATAGATGACGCCCATCGGCACATTGAAGATGTTATGGTCGGAGCGGTTCCAGTTGGCACGAGCCTCGTCAGAAACTGTCGAGAACACGTCATAGAACAGTTGCGCATTGAAAGCTGCCGCCATTCCGATGGGTTGCGGATAGACGGTATAGTCGCTCTGACGCACACCATGACAAGCCTCGCTCCACCAGTTGTACGACGGAATGCCGAGACGGTCGACTGATGCCGACTTGTTCATCATCAGTCCCACCTTCTCCTCGGGAGTCAGTAAGGAAAGAAGATTCTCCACGCGCTCCTGAAAGGAGAGTTTGGGATTCTGGAACGGATATTTGTACTGGGCAGAAGCCGTAACACCCGCCAGTCCCATGACCAATAAAAGCAAATACTTTTTCATTATATCATTTTTTAATTAGAAACCACCATCCATATTGCCAGGACCACCGAAGCCGCCACCAGGACCTCCGAAGCCGCCTCCGAAGTCAGGGAACGACGGAGCAGGTTCCTTGCCGATACGCTGCAGAAGGCTGAATAACGCACGACGACGCTGCGACCATGTGGGATAGTCATCGGCACGAAGCGTATGAATCTTAAAGCCAGGCATCTGCATTCCCTGCTGCATGAAGTCCAGAGAACTGGTCGTTATCACACACGGCTTTGTCTTGCCGTCAGCCATCATGCGGTCAGCTATGGCATCAGCGCCTCCTACCTTAATCCAACTCTCCATCGTATCGTCCTTGCCTGGTATGAGTTGTATAAACGCAGGCATAGCGGGAACGCCATTCTTCATCGGCGACATATACCAAGCCTCCTGGCGCGCCAGGTCATAGCCTACGCGCCCATGCTCGATATCACCTTGTGAGGCGAAGTTGAACGGAGAACGGGGATTGTCGGCAATGCTGTACTTAAAGCCCTTGTCAGGCGACAGGAACATATTGTTGGGGTCTGCCACCTGTGTGCCGTCCACCACGAAACAATACTTGAAGGTCTCAAACAGAAAGTCTGTCATCACGATGCTCCACACGCCATCGGAGTCTTTCTCCATCAGCAGGGGATTGGGCAGAATCTCACACTCCAGTTCCACCTTCTGGGCTTCGGGAGCCTTGAAACGGAAAGTGGTACCTTGCTCCGTATATTCTGGCGAGATGATGGGCTTGGGGAAGAGCCGCGCCATCACCCCTGGAGTAAACTGCTGCTCCTTGCCTGTGGCGGCAGGAGCCGGCTGAGCATCCTTCATGGCTGCCTCTGCGGCTTTCTTATTGAACAACAGGGGCAGTGTCTTTGCCAGGAAGTATTTGGCATTCATCCACGTATGACCATACTTGTCGTTGGTAAACTCCTTCACGGAGCGGATGCCCTTCTTATCAAGGAACTCCATATAGTCACGAGCGTTGCCATAGAGGAAATCGTCAGTACCCACACCCAGCCAGAAGAGATGAATCTTCTTGTTGGTATCGGCAGCATTGTCATAGACATTGGGGATGTCTGTCGACGTGAAAGAGCTGTAGGAACAGAGATAAGAGAACTTATCCAGGTTGCTGAGTCCGTTGAACAGCGCCTGGTTGCCGCCACGTGAGAAGCCTCCGATGGCACGATGGTCGGCATTGTTCACCGTACGGTAGTTCTTCTCGATATAAGGCATCAGGTCGTTGATCAGGTCCTTGCTGAACACGTCCTCGCCAAAGCGCATCGATTTGGCCAACGCCTCAGAAAGCTCCTTCGTTGTCTCCCCAGGCACCGTCGTGGGTGCCTCTGGAATTTTCAGCTTATAGGGGTTACCGTATGGCAACACGATGATCATCTCCTTCGCAGCCTTCTCGGCCAGCAGGTTGTCGAGGATGTAATTGACGCGTCCCACCTTATAGTACACCTCCTCGGTATCCGTCGTTCCACTGATCAGGTAGAACACGGGATATTTCTTCTGCATATCTCTTATGTAGTTGGGAGGAAGGATGACGACAGCATTATTGGTGGCACCAAGACTCTTGGAGTAATAGTGCACATACTCTACGCGTCCATGAGGCACATTCTTGATGTCGTGCGCCAGGGAACCCGTCTTGGCAGGAATCTCCAACAGGCTGTTCTTAAAGCCCTCGTTGGGGAAATACTGTGGATTCTCAGGGTCCATCACACTCACGCCGTCCACGATGAAGCAGTAAGGATACATGTCTGGAGCCGCAGGACCTACCGTCACTGTCCACACACCTGAAGCATTACGCTGCATCTCTTTTCTTCCCGCAAACTGCACATCGACCATCACCTTCTTGGCCTGATCGTTTTTGTAGTTGAAGGTTACGGTTCCGTCCGCATTACATACGGTCGTTTTTCCTCCTGTCGCCTGTTGCGCCCAGCCGTCCGCTGTGACGAAGGCCATCGACGCCAGCATCAGTTTTGCAAATAGTTTCATGTTTCTAATTATATTTATGTTTTGTTAGTTAGTGATATTTCTATGTGCAAATCTACAAAAAAATCCTGTTCCTCCAACTATCGAATGGGAAGAATCCACAAAATGAAACACCAGCGAAAGTGAATGATACAATTAAGATAATTTTCCGGCAATCGACGACGCTACCACATAGGCCGTCGTCCACGCCGCCTGGAAATTGAAGCCACCCGTGACGCCGTCGATGTCAAGCACCTCTCCTGCAAAATAGAGACGGGGCACCACCTTGCTCTCGAGTGTCGACGGATGGACACTCTGCAGGGATACGCCTCCACACGTGACGAACTCGTCCTTGAAGACAGCCCTACCCTCTATGGCATAGGTGTCGTTACAAAGCGTGTTTACCAGTCGGTTGACATCCTTCCTGTTCAGCTCCTTCCACTTCACCTGCGCCCTGTCCGCCAGTGCTTTCTCCAGCAGATAAGCCCAGAGGCGCTGGGGCAGTCCGAACGGACAGAAAGTCGTCAGTTGTTTCTGCGGATAACGGCCGACGGTCTCCTCGACAAGCGCCTCCACATCGGCAGTTCCCATGGTCCGCCAGTTGACGCTTAGCGGCATCTGATACTGTCGTTCTGCCAACTGTCTTGCCGCATAGCTGGAGAGTTTCAGGATGGCAGGACCGCTCATTCCCCAATGGGTAATCAGCAAAGGACCGCTGGCACGGAACTTGCTGCCAGGAATCATCACGGTAGCATCCTCAACGACAGTACCCATCAATGCGGTCAGCGCCTTGTCGGCCACCTGGAAGGTAAAGAGCGACGGCACTGGCGCCACGATCTCATGCCCCATGTCCGACAGCCATTTCAACCCCTCCCCCTTGGGAGAGCCGCCCGTAGTGACGGCCACATAGTCATATCCCTGCAAATCCTCCAACGACAGAATCTTGTGTCCAGTCACTATCTGGATACGGTATCGACGGGCCAGCGAGAGGAAACAGTCGATGATGGCGTGCGAGTCCTGCGCTTGGGGAAAGACACACTGGTCTTCCTGAGTCACCAGGGGGACACCGTGACGCTCAAACCACGCATAGGCATCCTGATGGTCGAACACGTTGAAGAGCCGCTTCATCAGCCGATGACCACGCGGATAGACGGTCTGCAAGTCACGTACCTCTGCAAACGAGTTGGTACAGTTGCAGCGTCCGCCGCCACTGACCTCCACCTTTGCCAGCACCCGCTGACTGCGCTCGAAGATGGTCACCTCCATCTCCGGCATCATCTCCTTCAGGTTCACAGCCAGGAAGAAACCTGCGGCTCCTCCGCCAACGATTGCCGTCTTCATCTCCTTTTTTGTTGCAAAAATAATCAAAAATGTAGGATTCCCGATGTTTTTTTCAATACTTTAAGTATTTGTTTGGCAGTTTCGATTGAAAAGTGTACTTTTGCAGTTATGCGACGGAGAAATATCATTCTAGGGCTTCGTGACGGCGCGCCCATTGCATTGGGCTATTTTGCCGTTGCCTTCTCACTGGGCATCATTGCCAAGCAGGCGGGACTGACGGCTGCCATCGGATTCGTGAGCAGCTTCTTTACCCGTGCCTCGGCGGGCGAATATGGTGTCTATACGCTCGTGGCAGCCCAGGCAGCCTATGTCGAAATCGTAGCGATGTGTCTGGTAGCGAATCTACGCTATATGCTGATGAGTGCCGCCCTGTCACAGAAGATTGCACCAGGCACGTCTTGGTTCCACCGTGTGCTGATGGCCTGCTGCGTAACGGACGAGGTCTTCGGCATCTCCATTGCCCGCCAGCCTTACTGTCCGCCAGCCTACACCTACTCTGCCGCCCTTATTTCCACCCTGTTCTGGGCATCGGGCTGTGCCGCCGGCATCATCGCTGGAGGCATGTTGCCCACTCACATCGTCGCCGCCCTGAGTGTGGCACTTTACGGTATGTTCCTCGCCATCATCATGCCTCCTGCTCGCTCCGACCGCTATGTGCTTTATGCCATGGTGGCCAGTTTCGTGCTGAGCGGAGCCTGCAGTATAGCCCCTGTGGTAGGCCATTGGAGCAGCGGCACGCGAACCATCATACTCACCATGTTGATTTCGGCGGTTGCCGCCTGGTTGAAACCCATTAAAATAGAGGAGGCCCATGGATAGTCGTAACATCATCATCTGCATCCTGCTGGCCATCATCACCACCAACCTGATCCGTGTGGTGCCTATGCTGCTGATCAAAGGGCAGATCAGCAACCGTTTCCTGCGCAGCTTCCTCTATTACGTACCCTACGTCACGCTGGCTGTCATGACTTTCCCCAGCATCATCCAGACCACCCTGTCGCCCCTCTCCGGTACCGTAGCCCTCATCGTTGGCATCATCGCTGCCTGGCGCCGCATGGGCCTTTTCCCCGTAGCCGCCATCTGTTGTGCCATTGTCTATCTGATGGACAGCCTAATGCTATAATTTGTCGTGTTTTTTCCAAAATATCAAAAGATCGCCTTTTACTGTCGCTGACGACTTCATTTTTGCGCGCTGGGCAGAGCGAAAATTTTGGTGCACCTGAAAACAAATTTTTTCCGCCTTGCGCGTTCAATTCCATCTTTTCATCGACAATGCAAAGGTAAGAATATTTCAAAACACTTGCAAATGAAATGCCAATAATCCGACTTTTTTGAACCCCATTTTTCGTGTTAATTTTGCAAGAAAATCATTCAACTCTTTTAGGGTAAAAATGTGACTTTGTGACTTGTGACTTTGAGACTTTTTGGTGTTTTCAATTTTCCAAACACCAAAGCAACTATTATACATTGTTATAATAATATATAATAGTTAAATATATTAACATTTATTTTCTTCTCATTTCTCCGTTTTCTCCTGTGCTTCCTTTTTCCCTTCTGTACCAAAAAAATTGGGGAAAACGGCTCAAAGTCACAAGTCACAAAGTCACAATCAAAAAGTCTGGTGTACAAACAAAGAAAAACGGATTTTCCTTTGCACTTTGCTCACTTATTCGTACCTTTGCACCAAAGCCATAGATAATGAAGGAAGAGATTTTTCCGATTGTGGATGAGGAGGGGCGTGTGATCGGCTCTGCTACGAGGGGCGAGTGCCACAGCGGCTCTAAGCTGCTGCACCCTGTGGTTCATCTCCATGTGTTTAACTCGCACGGCGAGGTCTATCTACAAAAGCGCCCTGAGTGGAAGGACATCCAGCCGGGCAAATGGGACACCAGTGTGGGAGGCCACATCGATTACGGCGAGACGCCTGAGCAGGCATTAATAAGAGAGGTGCGCGAAGAGCTCGGCATGACCGATTTCGTGCCAGAACGGTTAGGGCAGTACGTCTTCGAGAGCCGTCGAGAACGGGAGTTCGTCTATGTCCACCGTACCACCTACGACGGACCTGTGTGCCCTTCTGCCGAAGAGCTCGATGGCGGCCGCTTCTGGACGCTTGATGAGATTCGTTCTGCTTTTGGTCAGAACATCCTCACGCCCAATTTCGAGAGCGAATTCCAAAAATTCTTCCTGGGAGTAAAGAAAGGTGACGAATGACAATAAAGGTTTATGAGAATTGTAATTCTTGACGGCTATTCAGCCAATCCCGGCGACCTCTCGTGGAAGGAGCTGGAGCAGATGGGCGAAGTGACGGTGTACGACCGTACCAGCCCGAGTGAGACTGTAGAGAGAGCTGCTGATGCAGACATCGTATTGACCAACAAGGTGGTGCTCGACAGGGAAAAGATTGCCCAGCTGCCTCGCCTCAAATATATAGGTGTGCTGGCAACGGGCTATAACGTGGTGGATATCGAGGCTGCCCACGAACGCGGCATCATCGTGACCAACGTACCTGCCTATAGCACGGAAAGTGTAGCACAGATGGTGTTTGCCCACCTGCTGACGGTGACGAATCGCACGGAACACTATGCCATACAGAATCGCAGTGGCCGATGGGCTGCCAATCCCGACTTCTGCTACTGGGACTTCCCTCACATGGAACTGGCAGGCAAGACCTTCGGTATCGTCGGACTGGGCAATATCGGTAGGCGCGTGGCGAAGATAGCCCTTGCCTTCGGCATGAAGGTGAAGGCCATGACCAGCAAGAGCCAAGACCAGCTGCCCACAGGCATTGAGAAGGCTGACCTACAGGCGCTGCTGTCATCGGCAGATGTGCTGTCGCTTCACTGTCCGCTGACTGACAAGACCCGCCATCTCATCAATGCCGATACGCTGCGACTGATGAAGTCCACGGCCATCCTCATCAACACTGGTCGAGGACCACTGATTGACGATCAGGCAGTGGCCGATGCCTTACAGGAAGGACGGTTAGGAGCGTTCTGTGCCGATGTGCTCACCACGGAGCCACCCGCCAGCAACAATCCCCTACTCTCACAGCCCCATGCTTTCATCACACCGCACATCGCCTGGGCATCCACAGAGGCTCGCATCCGTCTGCTCCAGATAGCTATTGCCAACGTACGGGCATTCGCCAACGGCAAGCCTCAGAATGCCGTGTAAGTTAATGGGCAGGATATGACCAAGATCATGAACATCGAAGAAATACGAGATTACACGTTGTCACTCTACGGCGTAACAGAAGACCAGCCGTTTGGCGATGACATCATCACTTTCCGACTGGAAGGAAAGATATTCCTATGCCTATGGCCGGGTGGTGGCAAGCATGATATGAAAGAGTCTTCAGAACCCAGACTGGCTCTGAAGCTGTCGCCAGAAAGGAATGAAGAGCTTCGCAGTCAGTTTGCGGCTGTAACACCTGCCTGGCATTGGAACAAGAAGCATTGGAGCGACGTATATTACGAGCAGGTAGAAGATGCGTTAGTCCAGGAATGGATTAAGGAATCTTATCAACTTGTGGCATCGAAACTACCCAAAGCAGTACGACAAAAATATATTCAAAAGGTATGAAAAGATTCATCATTTTCCTTATTGCATTGGTCACGATGCATCATGCCTTTGCTGTTGACAGACTTTCGAGTTTGCCTATCCCCATCCTCGGTGGCGAGTTGAGCAACTCGGCGGCAACATCGGTGAGGGATATCGACGAGGTGATGCCACGGATGAAGGCATTAGGGTTGAATACCGTGCTTGTGCCAGCCTATTGGGAGTTGATGGAGCCTGTGGAGGGGGAATTCGACTTCACGCTCATCGACCGTACCATCGACGTGGCACGACGGGAACAATTGCATGTGGTGTTCCTTTGGTTCGGCGTGTGGAAGAACTCGATGTCATGCTATACGCCAGCATGGTTCAAACAGGACACGAAACGTTTCCCACGGGCGATGACTGCCGAAGGGAAACAGATGGAGATTGCCTCGTGTTTCAGCGACAACGTGCTGCAGGCCGACCTGAAAGCATTCTCGGCACTGATGCGGCATATCCGCGAGAAGGACCCACAACGCGAGGTGGTCATCATGATGCAGATAGAAAACGAGATCGGGATGCTGGAGTCGGCACGCGACCATTCGCCGTTGGCAGAGAAGGCATACAAGAAAGAGAAGTGGGCAGAGCGTTACGGCACGGATGAGTATGCCGACGAGAAGTTTATGGCATTGAGCTATGCCCGCTATGTGGAGCATCTGGCTAAGGCTGCCCGCGAGATCCACGACATGCCGCTCTATGTGAATGCCGCGATGAACAGTCGTGGCCGCCGTCCTGGCGAATATCCGTCGGCAGGCCCATTGGCACACCTTATCGACTTCTGGCATGAGGGTGCCCCCAGTATCGACCTGCTCGCTCCTGACATCTACGACACAGGTTTCAAGTCGTGGTGTGCGCAATATGCGATGCCATTGAGGCCGCAGGATTATAATTCTCAATTTTCAATTCTCCATTCTCAATTCGTTAAGAACCGCCTCTTTATCCCTGAGAGTCGTTGCTGCGAGAATAGCGGTGTTCGCGCCCTCTATGCCTTCGGCGAGCATCAGGCACAGGGTTTCTCACCCTTCGCTATCGACCAAGCCAGCGCAAAGGAAACAGAATCGGTGACAAAGGCCTACGCTCTATTACGCCAAATTTTCAATTTTCAATTTTCAATTTTCAATTTGAAAACCTGGGGACTTCTTTTCGACCAAGAGGATCGTGAGTGTATCATCGATGATGACGGCGTCGTGATGACCTGCCGTCACTACTTCACACTGCCTTGGGATCCTCGTGCTACCGACGGCAGCACATGGCCAGAGGGCGGTGCTATGCTCATTCGTCTTAGCAAGTTTGACTACCTCTTGGCAGGTAGCGGCGTTGTCATCGACTTCAAGACGCCTACTGAGAAGCAACAAGAGCAGCAAAAGACATTAGGAGAGGATGGTTTCGCCGAAGCTGGCACTAACTCTCAACTTTCAACTCTCAACTCTCAACTATTTTCTGGTAAGCGTCTTGGTATTCTCTCTGTCGATGAAGTCGAGATCACTGATGATGGTACGATGCAGTACTTGCGTCGCCATAACGGCGACCAGACTCATCAAGGCCGCCATGCCCGTATTGGCGTCGACGAGTGGAAGTTGTTGCATATTAAGTTATACGAATACTAAAAAAGAGGACAATTTGTTTGGTTGTTTCGATTGAAAAGTGTAGTTTTTGACCGCCGAAAGTTATTGAAAAGTGTAAATCGCCATGCTGTACAGAAGATGATAAAAACGGAGATATTGTCTCTTGAACCCTTTGTTTTTCATGAAATCACGAAATCCGAAGTTAATCATTCATAAATAAGAAATTGGGACCTGTAGTTGGAAGAAAAACAAAACCCGCTGATTTTCAGCGGGTTTTGTTTTCAGTGAGCGGAGAGAGAGGGATTCGAACCCCCGGTGCCTCTCAGCACGACGGTTTTCAAGACCGTTGTAATCGACCACTCTACCATCTCTCCAGTGCCCGAATTGCTCGAAAAGCGGATGCAAAGGTAGCAAAAATAGTTCATAGTCCATTGTTCATAGTTCAAAAAACCTCTGGATTTAGGATATTTTAACCAAATTAGCACTAAACTATGCACTATGAATGATGAATTATAAACTAAAATGAGTAATTTTGTACCCATGATTTACCCTAAGAACTTTGAAACGAAGATAGGCTTTGACGAGATACGCACGTTGTTGAAAGCTCAATGTCTCAGTACACTGGGCAAGGAGAAGGTGGACGAGATTGCCTTCTCGGATGATGCAGAGACCATCAACGAATGGCTCCAGCAGACCCGTGAGTTCCGTCGTCTGCAAGAGGAAGCAGAGAACTTTCCCCTGAACTATTTCTTTGACGTCCGTGAGTCGATTACCCGCATCCGTCTGGAGAATACTCATCTGGAGGAAGACGAGTTGTTTGACTTGCGCCGTTCGTTGGAGACGATTACGGGTATTGTCAATTTCCTCAATAAAAACGGAGGGGACGAGGAAAACCCAGCGTATCCCTACCCTGCCCTGCATCGTCTGGCCGAAGATGTGCTGACATTTCCTGCCATGATTCGCCGCATCGACTCTATCTTAGATAAGTTTGGGAAAATCAAGGACTCAGCCTCGATGACACTGGCGGGTATCCGTCATGATATGGCACAGACGGAGGGAAGTATTTCTCGCACTTTATATACGATTCTGCATGCCGCCCAGCGTGACGGTCTGGTCGATAAGGATGTGGCCCCCACCATGCGTGACGGTCGTCTCGTCATCCCTGTAGCACCAGGCTTGAAGCGTCGCATCAAGGGTATTGTCCACGATGAGAGTGCAACGGGAAAGACGGTATTCATCGAACCTGCCGAGGTGGTCGAGGCGAACAACAAAATACGTGAACTAGAGGCGGCAGAACGGCGAGAGATTATCCGCATCCTGACAGTTTTCTCTGATGAGGTACGTCCTCATGTACAGGAGATTCTTGACTCCTATCAGTTCCTGGCACAGATAGACTTCATCCGCGCCAAGGCAGAGATGGCGACACAGATGCAGGCTTACGAGCCACAAGTGAGGAAAGAGCCGTATATCGACTGGATTCGTGCCATCCACCCCATCCTGCAACGTTCCTTAGAGAAGCAGGGGAAGAAGGTGGTACCTTTGGATATCATGTTAAGAGGTGAGAGGTCAGAGGTCAGAGGTGAGAGAAATGTTGGAAGGCTGCTGATTATTTCTGGCCCGAATGCTGGCGGTAAGTCCGTATGCTTGAAGACGGTGGGACTGCTGCAATATATGTTGCAATGCGGACTCTCCATTCCCATCAGTGAGCGCTCTACGGTAGGTACGTTCCAGCATATCATGATTGACATCGGTGACGAGCAGAGTATTGCTGACGACCTCTCGACTTATTCGAGTCATCTGCTGAACATGAAGAACATGATGAAGCAGTCGAATGAGCACACCCTGTTGTTGATTGATGAGTTCGGAGGGGGTACGGAGCCTACGATTGGCGGTGCTATTGCGGAAGCCGTACTGAAACAGTTCTGGGAGAAGAAGGCCTTTGGTGTCATCACCACGCATTATCAGAACCTGAAGCACTTTGCGGAAGACCATGAAGGCGTGGTCAATGGGGCGATGCTCTATGACCGCCACCAGATGCAGGCACTCTTCCAACTGGCCATCGGACAACCTGGCAGCAGCTTTGCCATTGAGATAGCGCGTAAGACGGGAATCCCTGAGGAAGTCATCAAGGATGCCTCGGACATTGTAGGCTCGGACTATATCCAAAGCGACAAATACCTGCAGGACATCGTGCGCGACAAGCGATACTGGGAAGGCAAGCGACAGACCATCCATCAGCATGAGAAGAGGTTAGAGGCAACTGGTGAACGACTGGACGCCAGCTTGGAAGAAATAGAACGGGAGCGCAAGGCCATTCTCCGTCGTGCCCAGGAACAGGCAGAAGAACTGTTGCGCGAGGCGAACCGTCAGATAGAGAATACCATCCGGGAGATCAAGGAGGCACAGGCAGAGAAGGAGCGCACCCGTATTGCCCGCGAGGAACTCAGGGAATTCCGTGAGCAGGTGGTCAACGACGATCATCAACAGGGACTGATGAGTGAAGAAGACTTCGCCAAGAAACTCCGTCAGATGGAAGAGCGCAAAGCGCGGAAAGCCCAGCGAAAGGAGAAGAAAGACGAAGAGCAAAAGAGAGCCAGTGAGAAGCTGGCTGCCAGAGCCAAAGAGAGTCTGCAGAGCGATGTCAATCGTCCACTGCAGCAGGGTGACTGTGTGCGTATCAAAGGCACTAACAGCATCGGCGAGATAGAAACCATCCAGGGCAAGCAGGCTACTGTCATCTTTGGCGACCTGCGTTCGAAAGTGAAACTGGAACAACTGGAAAGAAGTGAAAAGGGAAAAGTGAATAGTGAAAAATTTGCTGCCGCCAATAAGCATGCTGACCTAGCCATCCATACCTCAAAGATGACACGCTCAACGATGGAAGACCGCAAACAGAATTTCCATCAGGATATTGATGTACGTGGGATGCGAGGCGACGAGGCGATAGATGCCGTGATGCACTTCATCGATGATGCCATCCTGATAGGCATGAGTCGTGTGCGCATCCTGCACGGCACAGGCACAGGTATTCTCCGCCAACTCATCCGCCAGTATCTGAACACCGTACCTAACGTGAAGAAAGCCAAGGACGAACACGTCCAGTTCGGTGGTGCAGGCATCACCGTCGTGGATTTAGAGTAAGGGAAAGTGAAGAGTGAAAAGTGAAGAGTGAAGAGTGAAGAATTTGCTACCGCCGCAGTGGCCGAAAGTGTGAAACATCAAAATTGAGAATTATAATGAAAACCAAAGCTTTACTACTAATCATGCTGACAGCATTCACAATGGGTGCTACAGCCAAGGACTATACCGTTGCCTCTCCAAACGGGAAGTTGGTTATTACCATCCATGCCGACCAGCAACGTTTGACATGGGAAGTGCGCCATGGAGCAACGGAAGTGTTGACTCCTTCGGAGATCGGACTCAACGGTGCCTTCCAGAAGATGAACGGCAAGGTGACGAAGAACACGGCCATCATCAGCAATAAGCAGTATCAAGTGGAGTTCCGTGCCGACAACGATGCGGCAGCCTATCGCATCCATATTCTGGGGAAAGAGGCCGTTACCGTTCAGAACGAGACGGCAGAATTCAACTTTGCCGACGATTACAACGCCTTCATTCCTTACGTCAACGACAACCGAGGGGGAGAGCGTTATACGTTCAGTTTTGAATCTTATTACGACGAACAACCGCTCTCAAAGATGTTCAGTGACTCCCTCGCCATCAACCCGCTGGCTGTCAGACTGCCACAAGGCAAACTGGCCGTCATTGCCGATATGGGAGCCATCGACTATCCGGGTATGTTCCTTTTAAAGAACGGGACGTATAGGATGAAAGCCGCCTTTGCCCCCTATCCCACCTCGTCAAAGATTGGCGGACATGCCCGTCTGAACCTCGTGCCGACAACTCGTGCCAGCTATATAGCCAAGGACGTGAAAGGTGTACTGCCCTGGCGCATCGTCCTGGTAACGGAACAAGACAAGCAACTATTGACAGCCTGCCTGCCCCAGCGTTTTGGACCACGATGCCAACTCACGGACACTTCGTGGATACATCCAGGAAAGGTGGCTTGGGACTGGTGGAACGCCACCATGTTGACGGGTGTTCCCTTCCGTGCAGGCATGAATACCGACACGTACCGCTATTTCATTGACTTTGCCGCCAAGAACCATTTGGAGTATATCATCATTGACGAGGGATGGAGTACTGATGAGTCGTTACGGTCAGAGTTGAATCCTGATATCGACCTGCTGAGCCTGTTACCCTATGCGGAGAAGAAGGGCGTGGGCATCATCCTGTGGAGTTCGTGGCGTAACTGTATCAACAACACCGAGGACGATTTCAAGTATTATGCATCGTTGGGTGTCAAAGGCTTTAAGGTTGATTTCTTTGATCGTGACGACCAGGAAGTGATGCGCTCCGCCTGGAAGATTGCAGAATGTGCTGCCCGAAACCACTTGCTGCTCGATTTCCACGGGTATCGTCCTACGGGTATTCAGGTGGCTTTTCCCAATATTGTCAACTTCGAAGGTGTGAAAGGACTGGAGAATTCGAAATGGGAGCCTCGCGTGGGGGACGGCCCATTGCATGACCAGCCCCGTTATGATGTTTCCATCCCCTATCTGCGTCAGTTGGTGGGTCCGTTAGACTATACCCCTGGTGCCATGACCAATGCCACCCGTGCGGAGTTCTTTGGCAACAACGATCACCCCATGAGTCAGGGAACACGCGCCCATCAGGTGGCGATGTACACCCTCTTCGATGCTCCCCTGCAAATGCTGGCTGACGCCCCTACAAAGTATGAGCGTGAACAGTCCACTACTGATTTCATCCGTCAGATACCTACCGTCTTCGACGAAGTCATTGGCCTCGACGGACAGTTAGGTGAATATGCCGTCGTCGCCAAGCGCAAAGGCAAGATATGGTATGTTGCTGCCATGACCAACTGGACTGCGCGTGACTTGACGATTGATTTATCGATGCTTGGCGAGGGCACCCATCAGGCAGAGCTCTTTGCCGATGGCATCAATGCCGATCGTGATGCCAACGACTATAAAAAGACTGTGCAAACGGTGAAGCAAGGTGATACGATGAAAGTGCACTTGGCTCCTGGCGGAGGCTGGAGTGCGATAATAAAATGAGTCTTGTCGGATTAGATATCCGAAAGGCCTGCCGCGGGCATTTGAGAGGCTGTCGGATTGAATATCCGTAAGGCCTGCCGGCGGCAGGCCTACAAAGAAAAAAGAGAAGATCGCTTCTGAAAGTAACTTTCAAGACTATCTTCTCTTTTTCCTTTGAGCCTCTTGTCGGATTCGAACCAACGACCCCGAGATTACAAATCACGTGCTCTGGCCAACTGAGCTAAAGAGGCGGGTGGGCAAGCTGACTGTATCGCGCCGCTACAACCAAGTACCTTTGCTACGTTCCCGTCCTGGAGGATTCCGAGGGAGCTGGCCGTACAGGACTTGCCCGTTTTGCGGCTGCAAAGGTACGAAGTTTTTTTGAGAATACGCAAATAAATTCAAATTTATTTTGCATTCTTCTCACTTATTCGTACCTTTGAGACTTCGTCTCGAAACTACTCGCGTTCGAGAAAACTCAAATAAAATTTGGTATTCTTCTCACTTATTCGTACCTTTGTCCCCTGATTATGACGCCACAGGAATATATTCAGCTGAAAGCGTTTGCACGACAGGACGGTGTTCTGCTTGCCTTGTTGTGGACGGGAAGTCTCCTATGTTATATTTTAGGGATGACCTATCCCCTATTAGGTATTGCCGCGCTGATACTCATTGCCGCCTCACCTTTCTTTGCCGCACAACGCCTGCGTCATTACCGTGACTATGGGCGAGAGGGAGTCATCTCTTTCTCACGCAGTTACGCCTATACGGTACTGCTATTCTTCTATGGAGGCGTTCTGTTCGCCATTGCCGTTTATGTCTATTTCGCCTTCCTCGACAAGGGTTTCTTCCTTAGCAAACTCATAGAGACATTCAGTTCACCAGAGGGCAGGGAAGCTATCAAGGCATACGGTATTGAGGGACAATTGGACGAGAATATCAAGTTCCTTTCAGAACTCCGTCCCATTGACATGGCCCTAAATATGCTGACCATCAACATCATCATGGGGTTCTTCCTGGGCGTTCCTATCGCTGCCATCATGCAAAAGGCGAAAAGTTGAAAATTGAAAGTTATATGGATATATCAGTAGTTATACCTTTATACAACGAGGACGAGTCGCTTCCTGAGCTTTACGACTGGATAGAGCGAGTCATGTCGGCTAACAATTTCTCGTTTGAGGTTATCTTTGTCAACGACGGTTCCACTGACCATTCATGGGATGTTATCAACGACCTGGCTGCACGCTCAGAACATGTGAAAGGCATCAAGTTCCGTCGCAATTATGGTAAGAGTCCAGCCCTCTATTGTGGTTTCAAAGAGGCACAGGGCGATGTCGTCATCACGATGGATGCTGACTTACAGGACTCTCCCGATGAGATTCCCGAGCTCTACCGTATGATTACGGAAGAGAAGTACGACCTCGTCAGCGGTTATAAACAGAACCGTAGCCAAGGAGACCCGCTGTCAAAGACGCTGCCTACCAAACTTTTCAATGCCACCACCCGCAAGGTCAGCGGTATCAAAAACCTACACGACTTCAACTGCGGACTAAAAGCTTATCGCCGTGAGGTAGTGAAAAACATCGAGGTGTTTGGTGAGATGCACCGTTTCATCCCATACCTTGCCAAGAATGCGGGATTCGACAAGATTGGAGAGAAACCTGTACACCACCAGAAACGCCAGTACGGCAAATCAAAGTTCATGGGCTGGAACCGTTTCGTCAACGGCTATCTCGACCTGATGACCCTTTGGTTCCTGGGTACCTTTGGCAAGAAACCGATGCACGTGTTTGGCTTCTTGGGTACCATTGTGTTCATCATCGGTTTCTTTGCCGCCTTCTTCTTGGGAGCCCAAAAGGCTTGGGCCCTTTACAACGGAGTCCCCATGCGACTGGTGACAGACTCCCCTTATTTCTACATCGCCCTGACCATGATGATGATTGGTACGCAATTGTTCCTTGCAGGATTCCTGGGTGACCTCATCAGCCGCAACAGTGCAGGACGTAATGACTACCAGATAGAGGAGGAAATCAGATGCGGAAAATAATAGGGTTTGTCATGATGCTCATCGTCATCGGAGCGTGTACACAGATCGACTGTCCTGTGGAAAGCAGGGTATACACTGTATACAACCTGGTGAAGGAGGACGGTACTACAGACACGTTGAAGGTCGACACACTGACCATCACCACTAAACAGCAGGACGGCAAACTCGACACCTTGCTAAACAGTGCTGTGGGCATTACCTATTATGAGCTTGGCATCAGCTATACCCAACCTGAGGACGAGTTCTATTACACGCTGCATGACTACAATGGCAATATCTATAAAGACACTGTTCGTGTAAGGAAGGAGGACTACCAGCATTTCGAGTCCGTAGACTGTGCAGCGACCTACTTCCACAAACTGACTGAGGTGGAGACTACCCATCATATCATCGAAGATATCGAGATTGTTAACCCAACCGTCAATTACAATGCAAAGGAAGAACATTTCCATATTTATTTCAAGGCTCGCGATTAGTCTTGCCCTACTCACAATGGCACCTGCAGCCCATGCGCAACTGAAATTGTTCCGCATGGAGAAGGACTCCATTCCCCTTTTCCGAGGATTCTCCGTATCCTTCGATTTGGTAGGACCTGCCAAACTGATGCTCAGCGACCACGGTGAAATTGAGGGAGGACTGCGCATCAACCTGCACGACCAATGGTTCCCTGTAGTAGAGATTGGTATAGGCAAGGCAAACCATGAGGAAGATGAGGTAACAGGGATTACTTATAAAACGACGGCACCTTATTTCCGGTTGGGTATCGACTTAAACTTGTTGAAGAACAAACACCAGTCAAACCGTCTCTTTGCTGGTATCCGCTATGCCTTCACCTCCTATAAGGTTGATATCATCCGTAAAGACCTGATTGACCCCATCTGGAAATATACGACAGATTTCGGTGTGGAGGGCATGAAATGTAACATGCATTGGTTTGAGGTAGTATTCGGCATTGATGCCAAAATTCTTGGTCCTATGCATCTCGGATGGAACGTACGCTACAAACGCCGTATCGCCCATAAAGAAGGCGAAATCGGACAATCATGGTATGTCCCTGGTTTCGGCATCAACGACCAAGACGTCATCGCCGCTGACTTTAGGGTAATAATAGATATATAATGCGCAACAAGAAACTCATGTGGCAGTTGCCATTCCTGACACTGCTCATCATCGGTACCATCCTGATTATCCGTCAACAGCGGTCTATCCCCTATCAGACGGACAAGGGAGGTATTTTCGGCACATTCTATACTGTTACCTATCAATCGGAAGAGAATCTCCAAAAGGAGATTGTAGCAGAACTGATGAAAGTCGACTCCGCCCTCTCGATGTTCAACGAGCAGTCGATTATCTCACATATCAACCGAGAGAATGGAGGAGAGGTCAATGAGATGTTCATGGAGGTATTCCGTAAAGCGATGGAGATTTCCAAAGAGACGGACGGTGCCTTTGATATCACAGTGGCTCCATTGGTCAATGCCTGGGGATTTGGTTTCAAGAACGATGAAATGCCCACTCGCCATCAGGTCGACTCCATCCGCCGTTTCATTGGCTGGAAAAAGGTCATACTGGAAGGGAATACTATCAAGAAAAGCGACCGTCGCGTGATGCTCGACTGTTCCGCTATTGCCAAAGGCTATGGCGTCGATATTGTTGCCCGTCTACTGAAGTCGAAAGGAATCGCCAACTATATGGTGGAAATCGGTGGTGAGATTATCACTAGTGGTATCAGTCCCAGAAGGATACCCTGGAAGATTGGTGTCATCAAACCTACAGACGACACCTTGTCTATAAGCAATGAGCGTCAGGCAGTACTGAATGTGACCGATAAGGCGATGGCAACCAGCGGTAACTATCGCAGGTTTTACTATAAAGGAGGTAAGCGCTATGCCCATACCATCGACCCCAAGACAGGTTACCCCGTACAGCATAACATCTTGTCTGCCACCGTATTAGCCAACGACTGCACCACTGCTGACGCCTATGCCACATCCTTTATGGTTATGGGACTTGAAGGAGCGAAAGAAATCTTGAACCACCATCCAGAACTCATGGCGTATCTTATCTATACTGACAAAGATAACAAATTCGCTGTATGGTATTCGCCTTCCATGAAGGACAAGATAGAAGAGACGCCATGAACAACGAATTGAAAATCTACGATAAGCTGTTGCAGTTCACTCTCTTCCAGGGTATGAGTCATGCTGACCTGATGGAAGTAGTGACGCATACGAAAATTGGCTTTCATAAATACCCTAAGGGAAAATGTCTGGCTCGTGCAGGAGACACCTGCGACCGACTGACCTTTCTCATCAACGGTTCTATGCAGGCGGAACATGTCGCTGACAACCATGCCTATCGGGTAATTGAACGGCTGTCTGCACCCTATCTAATAGAGCCAGAACGTCTGTTTGGCATTCATCAGCAATACGCATATACCTATACCACCCTGACGGATGTCAACCTAATCACCATCGACAAACAGGAAATCATGTTATTGCTGGAGACACAACTTGTTTTCCGCCTCAACATGCTCAACCTTATGGCTACAGATACCCAGCGCCTGTTGCACTATCCATGGCGTACCTGTCCGAAGAACCTCCGCGAGCGTATCATCCTCTTTTTCTTCACCCATTGTCAGTATCCTGCCGGTTCCAAAACGTTCTATATCCTTATGCAACAACTGGCAGCCCTGCTCAACGACAGCCGTTTAGATATCTCCATCACCCTCAACCAGATACAGACGGATGGTCTTCTTACTCTCCATCGCGGACGCATTGAAATACCCATGCTGGAACGATTACTCATGTGACGATATGATGAAAACAAATTCCTTCCTATTGGCTTTTCTTCTGATTGTAGCAACTGCATGTAAGCAGCAACAGGCAAAGGCATACGTCAGCGAACTCGACAGCAACGACAGTCTGTCTATTGAGATGGGAGCATCGCAAATGACCAGTTATCATAGTGAACGACTGGGCATTGACATCACCTACCCCTCCTTTCTACGGCATCAATACCTCGAGGAAGATCAGATGGAAGTCTTCATGACAGATGATGTATCACTTTCCTTCATGGTGGAACACTTCGATAACGAGTTCCTTCGCTCTCCAGGTCAGACGATGATGGGCATGGGAGCAGAACTGCTGGAGGCTGGTGACAACTATTCCATCCACACTGGTCAGGATGGTGACCTCGAATACTATGGCAAAGTGATTGAGGACAGCACCCGCTTCGTCACCGTTATTCTCCGCTATGACCCTCGCCATACAGAAGCCGTAGAACCGCTCCGTCAACTTGTCCGTGATTTCATGCCCTAAAAAAACTCAAGATTCTCTTGGTTTTTTGCTCACTTAATTGTATCTTTGCACGATTAAAGAGAAGTGACGTTAGTATGAGTGAGCATAAGAACCCGTTTTTTGAGCCCTATGGGACACCGCATGACACGGTGCCGTTTGACCGTATCCGCTTGGAAGACTATGAGGAAGCATTCATAGAGGGTATCCGCAGGGATAACGAATACCTGGAGAAGACCATCAACAATCCTGAAAAGCCGACTTTCGATAATACCATCCTCAATCCATTTGACGAGGGGGATGGGTATTACGACCTGCTGGACAGGGTGTCTACGGTTTTCTTTAACCTGCTGAGTGCGGAAACGAATGACGAGATGGATGCGCTTGCCCAAAAGATGCAGCCCATCCTGACGAAGCATGCTAACGACATGAAACTCAATCCACAGTTGTTTGAGCGTATCAAACAGGTACATCTGCATCACCGTCGGCTGACTCCCGAGGAACAACGACTATTAGACAACTGCTATGAAGGATTCGTACGGAGCGGTGCTCTGCTCGACGAGACAGGCAAGGAGAAATTACGCCAACTGACAGAGGAGGCTTCAATACTCTCATTGCAGTTCTCGCAGAACCTGTTGAAAGAGAATAAGGCATTTACACTTGAGATTACAGACGAGGCACAACTCGAGGGACTGCCAGAGACAGCTCTTGAGGCGGCTGCACTGGCCTGGAAAGAAGCCAACAGCCAACAGTCAACAGCCAATAGCCAAAAAGGTTGGCTATTCACCCTCGACATGCCAAGCTATTCCCCCTTCATGACCTACTCCACCCAACGGGAACTACGCAAGCAACTGTATATGGCGCGCAATACGGTATGTACTCACGACAACAACGAGAACAATATCAAAATCTGCCAGCGACTTATCAATCTCCGCAGAGAAATCGCTCAGTTGTTAGGCTATAAGACCTATGCCGATTATGTGCTCAAGCACCGGATGGCATCGAATGTCCGCAAGGTATACCGTTTACTCGACGACCTCATTACTGCCTATAAGCCAACAGCTATCAAGGAACGGGAGGAACTGAAAAAGATAGCAAAAAAGGAGGTCGAAAAGATACAGCCTTGGGATTCCGGTTTCTATTCCCATCAGCTCCAAATGAAGAAATACAACCTTGATGCGGAGATGCTGCGTCCTTATTTCGAACTGTCGGAAGTGATAAAAGGCGTCTTCGGACTGGCCAACAAGCTTTATGGCATCTCCTTCAAGGAGAATAAGGATATTCCCGTATACCATTCCGATGTGAAAGCCTACGAAGTTTTCGACAAGGACGGCTCATATCTCGCCGTTTTCTATGCAGACTTCCACCCTCGCAAGGGGAAACAAGGCGGTGCCTGGATGACGGAATACCAAGGACAATGGATCACTAAAAAAGGTGAGAATATCCGTCCACATGTCTCTGTCGTGATGAACCTCACCAAACCGACAGAAGAGAAACCTGCCCTGCTGACTCTCGGAGAGGTGGAAACCTTCCTTCATGAATTCGGACACTCGCTGCACGGCATGTTTGCCAACACCCGATTCGAGAGCCTCAGCGGTACCAATGTCTGGTGGGACTTCGTGGAACTGCCGTCGCAGTTTATGGAGAATTTTGCCATTGAGAAAGAATTCCTGCGCACCTTTGCCTTTCACTACCAGACCAGGGAGCCATTACCCGACGAATTGATTCGCCGCATCATCAGAAGCCGTAACTTCATGGCTGCCACGGCCTGTCTGCGACAAGTGAGCTTCGGACTACTCGATATGGCGTATTATACGAAGAAGGAGGAATTCACAGACGACATCATTCCCTTCGAAAAGAAAGCATGGAAGAAAGCCATCCTTGGTGAACAACTGCCCGATACGTGTATGACGGTACAGTTCTCGCACATCATGGCAGGTGGCTATGCGGCTGGTTACTATAGCTATAAATGGGCTGAAGTGCTGGATGCTGATGCCTTTAGCGTATTCAAGCGCCACGGTATCTTCAACCAGAAGACAGCGCAGCGTTTCCGTGACGAGATTCTAAGCAAGGGAGGCACTGAGCATCCCATGACATTATACAAGAACTTCAAGGGTAGTGAACCCACGATTGATGCATTATTAAAGAGAAATGGAATCCGAAAAACAAAAAAGATTTGACCAGAGATATCTGGATATGGCACGCATCTGGGCACAGAACAGCTACTGTCAGCGTCGACAGGTAGGTGCACTGGTGGTAAAGGACGGCATGATTATCAGTGACGGCTATAATGGTACTCCGAGCGGTTTCGAGAATGTGTGTGAGGACGAGAATAACGTGACGAAGCCATACGTACTGCATGCCGAGGCAAATGCCATTACGAAGCTGGCCCGTTCTAACAATAATAGTGAGGGAGCCACTATCTATATCACGGCATCGCCGTGTATTGAATGTGCCAAACTGATTATCCAAGCTGGCATCAAACGGGTGGTGTATGGTGAGCAGTATCGACTGACCGACGGGGTTGACCTGCTGAAGCGCGCGGGTATTGAAGTGGTTTACCTCGGGGAGTGACGGAATGTCGGAATCACGGAATAACGGTATAACGAAATAACGGAAAAACGAAACAATGGCAAACAATAAGAATAAATTCATGCCCCTGCTGATGGCCATCAGTGTCGTCATTGGCATTCTTATCGGAACGTTCTACGCCAACCATTTCTCGGGCAACCGCCTGAGTATCATCAATTCCGGCAGCAATAAACTGAACAACCTGTTACGGTTGGTCGACGACCAGTATGTAGACACGGTGAATGTGAACGACCTGGTAGAGAAGGCAATGCCCCAGATCCTGTCGGAACTGGATCCACACTCGGTATATATATCCGCAAAAGACATGCAAATAGCCGCTGACGACCTGAAGGGTTCATTCTCAGGTGTAGGTATAGAGTTCACCATCCGACAGGACACGTTGCATGTACAACAGGTAATTAGCAATGGACCTGCAGAACGGGCTGGCGTACTTGCAGGCGATATGATCGTGATGGTTGACGATAAGCCTTTCACAGGAAAGACGCTGACCAACGAAGAGGCGATGCATCGCCTGAAGGGTCCAAAGGACACCAAGGTGAAACTGGGCATCAAGCGCAGAGGAGACAAGAACATCCGCAACATCGTGGTGACACGTGGTGACATTCCTACGAAAAGTGTTACTGCTACTTATATGCTGGACGACAAGACGGGCTATATCCGCCTGAAGAACTTCGGTGAGAACACCTATCCGGAACTGTTGATTGCATTGGCAAAACTGTCACAGCAGGGATTTGAGAACCTGACTATCGACCTGCGAGGAAATACTGGCGGCTATCTGGAGTCTGCCGTCCAGATAGCCAATGAATTCCTGCCAAAGGGAAACCTCATTGTGTACACCCAAGGGCGCAGGTCATCCCGACAGGAATACCGCAGTGACGGACGCGGCTCATATCAGCAGATACCGCTAGTCATACTCATCGACGAGGGCTCTGCATCAGCCAGTGAGATCCTGGCAGGCGCCATCCAGGACAACGACCGCGGTACCATTATCGGACGACGCTCGTTTGGCAAGGGACTCGTACAGAAACCCATGGCATTCAACGACGGCTCCATGATCCGTCTGACCATTGCCCGCTACTACTCTCCCTCTGGTCGATGCATCCAGAAGCCATATGTTTCTGGTGACAACAAAGACTATGAGGAAGACCTGCTGGAGCGCTACCAGCACGGTGAGTTCTTCTCACAGGACAGTATCAAGCATACAGGACCTGCCTATAAGACCCGCATCGGACGTGAAGTGTTTGGTGGTGGTGGTATCACTCCTGACATCTTCATAGCTGAAGATACTACCGATGTGACATCCTACTATAAGCAGGCATCGATGAGTGGACTGATTCTGCAGTTCGCCTTCGACTACACAGACGAAAACCGCCAGAAACTTAATGAGTTCAAGACGGTAAAGGATTTGGAGAAATACCTGCTCAAACAAAATACCGTCGAGAAATTCGCCACCTATGCGGAAAAGAACGGCCTGAAGCGCCGTAACCTCATGATTCAGCGGTCGCACAAGCTCCTGGAGCGTTATATCAACAGTCGCATCATCTATAACATGATGAGTGAACAGGCATGGTCAGAATACCTGAACGGGAATGACCCTGCCATTCAGGAAACGCTGAGAGTGTTTAAGAGCAATAGTGCCTTCCCTGCTCCACCTGCCAAGGTTGAGCCTGTCAAGAAAGCCGCATGATAACCAAGCAAGAACTAAGACAAGCCATCCGTCGTCAGAAGCAGCTGCTCTCTGACGACGATGCGTCTGTAATACTGGCACAACTTAGACAGCATCCTCGCCTTGCTAACGCGAACATCTTATTATTATATAATGCCCTACCCGATGAGGTTCCCACACAAGAATTACTTGATGAACTGATAGCGCAAGGAAAGACAGTACTACTGCCTCGTGTCATCAACGACACAGAGATGGAACTACGGCAATATACTGGTACGCAAGACTTACAAGCTGGTTTTTTCGGCATCATGGAGCCGACAGGAACATTGTTCACCGATTATGAGAAGATAGATGTGGCCGTTGTCCCAGGGATGGCATTCGACAAAAAGGGGCATCGCCTGGGAAGAGGAAAAGGCTATTATGACCGTTTCCTTGCAAAGACCCCACACACCTATAAGATTGGAATCTGTTATTCGTCACGTCTATTCGACCATATTCCCACTGACGAGCACGACATCCTGATGGATGAGGTGATTAGTTAAAACGGATATCCGTAATCACCTGTTCACCAACGGCTGCATTCAATTTCTTCACCAACTCCTGTCGCATCATCGACAGATCGGAACGCAAGGCAGGATTCGATAGACGGACAAATAGCGTCTGATTGTAGATATAGGTATTCAGCGTATAACGCATAATCACCGGTCCGGCTATCTCTGGCCATGCCTCCACCAGTCGTTTCTGTTTCAACGGAGTTTCCAGTCCTTGTTCACGCAAGTTGCGCAACAAGATATCCTTGAGTGATTCTATATTCCGCCTAAACATTCTTCTCTATTATTTCGCCGTTATCTACGTGATAGATCTTATAGTCCAGATGACTGTTACGGAGAATCTGGTCCAAATGGTCGCGATTGGTATCCGTGATGAATATCTGACCGAAAGCGTCACCGGAGACCAGCCGCACAATCTGTTCCACCCGTTCAGCATCCAACTTGTCGAAGATATCGTCCAGCAACAGCAGTGGAGTCGTCTCCGATGCCGTCCGTTTCAGGAAGTCAAACTGTGCCAGCTTCAGCGCAATGGCATACGTCTTGTTCTGCCCTTGAGATCCTTCTCGTTTCATCAGGTGTCCCCCCAGCGTAAACTCCAAATCGTCCCGATGGATGCCGTGCAAGGAATAGCCCACCGCCAGATCTTTGGCACGGTCACGCTGGATGACCTCTAACAACGGTCCACGCTGACAATGAGAGATATAGTTCAGCCCCACCTTCTCACGACCAGAGGATATCCGATCATAGTATTCCTGGAATATGGGAATCAGTTCCTGTACAAAGGCATCTCGCTTGCGGTATATCTCCTCACCTGCCTCCGCCATCTGTTCCTCCCAAATCTGCAAGACCAATGGGTCAGGAGCAGGGTCTTCCTGTTTCAGTAGGATGTTCCGCTGCTGATGGGCATTATTATAACGCGTCAGCGCATCAATATACGAACGGTCGTACTGGGAAATCACCATATCCATCAACCGACGACGCTCCTCACTGTTACCCTCAATCAACAGGGTATCAGAGGGCGACACCACTACCAGCGGAATCAGTCCGATATGCTCCGACAACCGTTTATACTCCTTCTTGTTGCGCTTGAAATGCTTCTTCTGTCCACGCTTGATACCACAAGAAATTAAGAGGTGAGAAGCAGATGAATGCTCTCCGTATTCTCCCTCGATAAGGCAGAACGGCTCATCATGACGTATCACCTGGGAGTCTATAGGGTTAGAGGCCGACCGACAGAACGACAGATAATACACCGCATCCAGCACATTCGTCTTCCCCACCCCGTTCTGCCCGATGAAACAATTCATCTTGGGTGACAACTCCAGAGTAGCCTCACGAATGTTCTTATAGTTGAGTATGGAGAGTTTTCTAAGTATCATTTGACTGCAAAGGTACGTTTTTTATAGCAAATACGCAAATTTTTCACTTTTCACTTTTCACTTTTCACTTTTATTTCGTACCTTTGCACCCGATTTATATCCGAATAACAAAAAATTACATTATAATGGCAAACAAAAACCCACAGGCTGCCCCTGAAATGCAGGAGCAGGTCAACAAAGCAGAAGCCTTTTTCGAGAAGTATAAGAAGGCTATTATGATTGGTGTTATCGCAGTGATTGTTATCATCGTAGGAGCAATTCTCCTTAACAACTACTATTTCACCCCGCGTGCCAATGAGGCAAGCACTGAACTCGCCAAGAGTCAGGAACTGTTCAGCAGCGAGCAGTACGACAAGGCCCTCGCCGGTTTCCAGAAAGTCGCCAACGACTACGGCTCTACGGACGCAGGCAACCTTGCCCAGCTCTACATCGGTCTCTGTCAGGCAAACCTCGGCAAATGGCAGGAGGCAGTCAATGCCCTGGAGAACTTCAGCGGCAAGGACGACGCCATGATCTCACCTGCTGCAGAAGGTGCATTAGGCAATGCCTATGCCAACCTCAAACAACTCGACAAGGCTGTAGAACACCTGAAGAAAGCTGCTAAGATGGCCGACAACAACTCTCTGTCTCCCACGTTCCTCATTCAGGCAGGCGAGATTCTGGAGAGCCAGGGTAAGAAAGACGAGGCCCTGAAACTGTATCAAGAGGTGAAGGAGAAGTACTTCAACTCTATGCAGTACCAGACTATCGACGAGTATATCGAACGTGCATCTGCAAAATAATGGCCACCAAGAACCTGTCAGAGTACAACATTGATAGTGTACCCGATGCATCGAATATGACATTCGGCATCGTCGTGTCTGAATGGAACCATGAAATCACGGGAGCACTATTGGAAGGTTGCCGCAACACGCTGGAGAAGCACGGTGCATTACCGGAGAACATCCACGTAAAGACTGTTCCCGGCTCGTTCGAGCTTATCTATGGAGCCCGCCAGATGACACTCAACGACGGATATGACGCAGTGATCATCCTGGGATGTGTCATCCGTGGCGAGACCCCTCACTTCGACTATATCTGTCAGGGAGTCACCCAAGGCATTGCCCGTCTCAACGCTACCAACAACATCCCTGTAGTCTTTGGACTGCTGACCACCAACGATTTGCAACAGGCAAAGGACCGTGCAGGCGGCCGTTTAGGCAACAAAGGCGATGAATGCGCAGTGGTAGCCATCAAAATGGCAAAGTTCTAATAACAACATAAAACCGAAAAACTATGAAACTGATCTCAAAGAAGATGATGGCCGCCACCGCACTGATGGCTGCTATGCTGATGGCTCCAGTATTGGAGGCAAGTGCACAGGATGTTCCCTCTATTCCCCGTCAGACCACAAAGACGGTAAAGAAGAAGAAGAAAAACCCCAATGTGGTATGGGGTACGGAGTACGACTATCTCTCTACTCGCTACATCAGCTTCAACGACATCAAGGACTATGACAAAGGTCAGATTCGCGTATTGAAGAACTCTATCTATGCACGTCATGGACGCATCTTCAAAGATGCTGCCCTTCGTAATTATTTCGAGCAACAGAGTTGGTATCGTGGAACACGAAAGGAGATTCCTGCAGGAGAGTTTAACAAATATGAGAATGCAAACATCGCATTCCTGCTGAAATACGAATAATGAAGAGATTCTTTAAAACGACAGTTACACTGACGACCTTTGTCAGTGTAGCTGTTATTCTTTTTACATCTGTCCCAGCATCAGCACAACAAGCGATTCCCCAAGGGGCAAAGATTCTGACGAAGGTATATCCCGACTTCATCAAGGGCTATGAGAACGGCTACCTGCTGATGAACGACGGGACGAAGATACTGTATGACGACGGACGCAAGAAGACCTTCGAGCAGAAACTGGACGACGGCGACCCAGAGGATATGTTTGCCTTCAAGTACGACCGTCTGTCATGGACACCTGAATATTTGCAAGACGCAGGGCGTAGCCGCTGCGAGCAACTCTTCAAGAAGATGTACGGCAACTCAGCGGCAGAGGTCAGGAAACACCTCATCAGCGTTCCCTGGTTTGGCGAGAAAGTACTGTTCACAACCGTCAACGGTGCCGCAGACAGTCTCCGTGCCGTTGCCCAAGAAATTGCCAAACATCCGGAACTGCGCCAATACCTGAAGTCGTCAGGCACATTCTATTGGCGTAAAGTCAGGGGGGCCAACCGTCAGAGTGCTCACTCCTATGGCATGACCATCGACATCGCCGTTGCCAAAAGTGACTACTGGCTATGGAAGAACCCCGGCAAGAAAGAGACCGACAAGATTGTCTATGCCAACAAGTTCCCCAAAGAACTGGTACTGATCTTTGAGAAGCACGGCTTCATATGGGGCGGTCGCTGGTATCACTACGACACCATGCACTTCGAGTTCCGCCCAGAAATATTAGCAGCAAATCCTTGATATATGAAACTCATTAGTTGGAACGTGAATGGACTGAGGGCGTGCGAGGGCAAGGGCTTCAGCGATATCTTCAGAGAGTTGGATGCTGACTTCTTCTGCCTGCAGGAGACGAAGATGCAAGAAGGGCAGCTGGACCTGCAGTTTGAGGGCTATACCTCATACTGGAACTATGCGGAGAAGAAGGGCTACTCCGGTACGGCAATTTTTACCAGACACAAGCCCCTGAACGTAGAATATGGTATCGGCATCGACCTGCACGACCATGAGGGGCGCGTCATCACACTGGAGATGGAAGACTTCTTCCTGGTTTGTTGCTATACGCCCAACTCACAGGACGGACTGAAGCGACTGGAATACCGTATGTCGTGGGAAGACACCTTTCGCGCCTATCTGAAGCGACTGGACCAGCAGAAGCCCGTTATCCTCTGTGGCGACCTGAATGTCGCCCATGAGGAGATTGACTTGAAGAATCCCAAGACCAACCGGATGAATGCCGGTTTTACAGACGAAGAACGTGAGAAATTCAGCGACTTGCTGGCGTGTGGCTTCATCGATACCTTCCGTACGCTCTATCCTGAACAGGTGACCTACTCATGGTGGTCATACCGCTTCCAGGCCCGGCAGAAGAATGCAGGATGGCGCATTGACTATTTCGTGACCTCCGAGCGGTTGCTCCCCCAGATTGCCGACTCGAAGATACATACGGAGATATACGGTTCAGACCATTGTCCAGTAGAACTTGTGTTAAAAGAAGTAAAAGAAAAGTAGCATCTAACGAAATAGTTTGTATATTTGTCGCGGTTTTGAGAGAACCAACATAACATGTTTAATTAAAATTGAAAAGGAGAAAGAAAAACTATGAAAAAGATGATGTTTGCAGTGATGGCTATGGTTGCCATCGGATTCACCGCATGTAACAACAAGACCCAGCAGGGTGAGGCTACTGACAGTACTGCTGTTGCCGTCAATGTTGCAGATGAAGAGGCTGATGCCGCTATTGCCATGCTGACCTCCAACCTTGAGGCAAACGATGCCAGCAAGTTCCAGCAGGCTCTTGAAGCTGTGAAGGAAAAGATTGCCGAATTCATCAAGACCGACCCTGAGGCTGCCAAGCAGTATGTTGCCAGAGTACAGGGTTTCCTGAAGGAGAATGCCGACAAGATTAAGAGTGTGATTGGCGACAATGCCGCTATTGCAACTGCCGTTGCTGCTATCACGGAGGTAGAGCCTGAGGCTGTTGTCAACGGACTGAAGGAGAAGGTTGGCGATGCCGCTACCGATGCCAAGGACGCTGCTGTTAACGCTGCCAATGAGAAGATTGACGAGGCTAAGCAGGCTGCTGAGGACAAGGCTAACGAGGTGAAGGACGCTGCCAAGCAGAAGGCTAATGACGCTATCGACGGTGCAGCCAAGGATGTCAAGAAAGGACTTGGACTGTAATTTCTGATTTCGTTGAAGAAATAAGCCGGTTCGCTGAATATTTTTTGCGAGCCGGTTTTTTTCGTCTACATTTGCATCATCTAATCTAAGTGAACCAAATTTTAAAAAGTGAATAAGATGAAGAAGAAAATGATGATGCCTATCATGCTCATGGCAGCAATGATGACAATGACAACAGCCTGTTCGTCGGAAGATCCGCTGAACTACGACTACGGAAACGTCGACAACGGTGACAACAACGACGGTGACGGAGACGACAACAATGGGGGAAGCTCCTCTGGCTCCTACAGTGAGATGAAGACCTTCACCATCAGCCTTGACAAGACGACGGCAGAGCCTGCGAGCAATGTCGCCGCCACCTATCCTGAGGACGGTGACGCACCCAGTGCGCATACTTTTGCAACGGTGGTTAACATCGACATGAGTAATCCTGTCGACCCTGCCGTTGATGGTGTGACCGTAACGGTTGACGGTAATGACGTCACACTCAGTCACGGCAATACGGAGGGCGTCTGCTATGTCGTGACAGGAACGACGACAGACGGTTCACTGATCATTGACGGTAAGACAGACTTCGAACTGAACCTTAGCAATGCCAACATCACCAATACACGTTCTACCGCCATCGACCTGCAGAGCAAGTCGAATGCCTATCTGGTACTGACGGGCAGCAACAGCGTGAAGGACGGTACAACGGCCGATGACAGTCACAAGGGCGCAGTCTTCAGCAAAGGCAAGCTGCTGATTAGCGGTGACGGCTCATTGGAAGTCTACGGCACCTATAACAACGGTATACACGGCAAGAGCAACGTGGTCGTCGACAAGGGTGTCAACCTGTATGTGAAGTCAACTGCCAATCACGGTATCAAGGCTGGCAGTGACATGATCATCAACGGTGGTATCATCAACGTAGAGGTGTCTGCCTTGGGTGCCAAAGCCATCAATGGCGACACCAATATCACCATCAATGGCGGACGCACCACAACGATAGCCACAGGTAACGGTACTTGGGATGAGGAGGATGCTGACACCAAGGCAGCTGCCGGTGTGGCCTGCGACGGAATTTTCTACATGAACGGTGGTGAGTTATATGCCAAGGCTACAGGCAGTGGCGGCAAGGGCATCAAGGCCGACCTGGAGGGATATGTCACAGGCGGTAAGATACGCATCATCACAGAGGGCGGACTCTATTATAATGACGGTACGACAGAGAATCTGAACTACACAGGCAATACTGACAACCTCAGCAGTAGTGTCACCTCTTCGCCAAAGGGTATTAAGATTGGATATAAGGATGAGTCAACAGGTACGACGACTACCTATGGTGTGCTGAAAATCAGTGGTGGCGATATCATGGTACGTACCAGTGGCAACAATGCCGAGGGTATTGAGAGTAAGGGAACCTTTGACGTCACGGGCGGAACAGTATTGGTATATGCTCACGACGATGCCCTGAACTCTACAGGTGACATGACCATCAGCGGTGGTACAGTGGTGGCCGTTGGCACCAACAATGACGCGATAGACGCCAATGGCGACATGTTCCTCAAAGGTGGTGTCATCATCGCCTGCGGAGAAGGTGGTGCCGAGGCTGGTATCGACATCAACGAACAGAAGAAGCTCTACATCACCGGTGGTTATATCTTCGGCATCGGAGGTCGCTTCGATGGTAATTTGGGCAGCACCTCACAGGGTATCATCTCCACGACGGGCTCTGTCAGTGCCAACGGTACCGTCATTATCAGCAATAGCAGCAAGACGCTGTACACCTTCACAATGCCACCAATATCCTATAGCAACGGGGCCATCATTGTCACGACACCAGACCTGGTCAGTGGCAGCAGCTATACCCTCAAGTTGGGCAACAGCACCCAGACGGTGACCGCCTCAAACACCATCAGCGGAGGTATGGGAGGCGGTATGCCTGGCGGTGGCGGACCTGGCGGTCCTGGAGGTGGTCCTGGCGGTTGGTAACATACAATAATCATCCAAGCATTACGTTATATGAAATGGATGGAAGAACAGAAAAGACATGAGAATCTGACCTATCTGGCACTGTGGGGCATGCTCTTCGCAGTGCCGGTACTCAGTCTCTACATGCGCTCTGTCAGCAATCCCGTCATTGACTTCGAGTGGAAAGAGGTGTTCATGATCTGGAAACAGTTTGGAATCTTCCTCGTCATTTTCCTCATCCATAACTTCCTGCTCGCCCCCTTGTTGGTGTACAAGCAGCGACGTGCCCTGTACTTCGGCATCGTTGCCGCGATTATCGGAGGATTCATTGTCTACCAATGCACAAACCGTCCTTCGGAACGCAGGGCGTTTGGCCACGAGCCCCCTCCCATGGAACAGATGGAGCCGTTGCACAGGGAGCATCCTCCCCATCCTCGGGATTTCAAGGAACACAGACGTCACAGACCGCCAATCATGGTGGGGCAGCATGATGTCGTCGCTCTTATCATCCTCATCCTGATGCTGGGTATGAACATAGGCATCAAGCTTTATTTCAAGTCGCGCCATGATGCCAAGCAACTGATGGCTCTGGAAAAGGAGAATCTGGAACAGCAGCTGGAGTATCTGCGATACCAGATCAACCCACATTTCTTCATGAACACGCTCAACAATATCCACGCATTGGTGGACATCGACCCGGAGAAGGCGAAGGATACCATCCTGGAACTGTCGAAGATGATGCGTTTCGTACTCTACGAAGGCGACAAGAAGGGAGTGCCCCTGAGTCGAGAATTTGACTTCATCCGCCACTACATCACCCTGATGCGACTGCGATATACAGATAAAGTGGATGTACAAGTAGTACTACCTCCTGAGGTACCCGACTGCCAGTTACCGCCGCTTATGCTTATCACGTTTATCGAGAATGCCTTCAAGCATGGCATCAGCTATCAGCACGACTCGTTTATCCATATCAAGGCAGACATCAAAGAGGCTACCTTGCATTTTGAGTGCAGAAACAGCAAGGCCAACAACCAACAATCAATAGCCAGCAGCCAAGAAGGTGGCGTAGGACTTACAAATGTCAGACAACGGTTAAACTTACTCTATGGAGAAAACTATACATTGACGATACAGGACGAGCCTGATACTTATAATGTTGAACTTCAAATACCACTCACATGATTAGATGTTTAGCGATTGATGACGAACCGCTTGCGTTGCAGCAACTGGTAACCTATATCGGTAAGATTCCCTTCCTTGAACTGGCTGCCCAGTGTCAGAGTGCCTTGGAAGCCAAGAATTATCTGGAACAGGAAACGGTAGATGCCATCTTCTGTGACATCAATATGCCCGACCTCAACGGAATGGATTTCGTCAAGTCGCTACAGGCTCCGCCACTGGTAGTCTTCACCACGGCCTATAGTGAATATGCCGTTGAGGGGTTTAAGGTGAATGCTGTCGACTACCTGCTGAAGCCCTTCGGTTTGCAGGACTTCCAACGGGCTGCTTTCAGGATAAAGGAGCGTTTAGAATCTTCTGTCAACAGTCAAAGGCTACGGGAAAGGCAACGGGTAGGCGCGTCAGCGGGAATGGGCGAGCAAAGCTCGGGAATGAAGCCAATAGCTGATGGCCAAGACGACACCCTCTTTGTCAAGACCGAATATCGCATCGTTAAAGTCACTATTGCCGACATCCGTTATATCGAGGGTATGAGCGAATATCTGAAGATTCATGTGGAGGGTGAGAAGCCCATCATCACCCTCCTCTCGATGAAGAAGATAGAAGAAAGGCTTCCTGACTACTTCATGCGCATTCACCGTTCCTATATCGTCAACCTTGACAAGATTCAGGAGGTTAACAAAAACCGCGTCATCATGGATGCTGATACCTATCTGCCCATTGGCGACAACTATAAAGAAGCTTTCCAAAGCTATCTTGATACAAAATTTCTTGGCAAATAGAAAGAAAGTGTGTACCTTTGACCTATGGTCGAAGGTTCTTCGCTCGAAAAAGCAAAAGAAAAATGGTTTTTCTTTTGCTTTTTGCTTGCTTATTCGTACCTTTGTACCTTGATGAGAAGACTGTACACCTTATTGATGATAGGACTGTCTGTGCTGACGATGAGTGCACAGATGGCAGACCCCGTACATTTCACTACTCAGCTGAAGAATCTTACCAACGGTGAAGCGGAGATTATCTTCACCGGTAAGATCGATGCTGGCTGGCATGTCTATTCAACCAATCTGAACGACGGTCCTATTGCTGCCAGTTTCAATGTGGTTAAGATGGATGGTGCGGAGACAGTAGGGAAGCTGAAACCACGAGGCAATGAGCAGAAGGTGTTTGACAAACTCTTCAATATGGAGGTACGCTACTTCGAGCATTCCGCCACCTTCGTTCAGAAGATTAAGTTCACAAAGGAGAAATACGCCATTGACTGCTATCTGGAGTATGGCGCCTGTAACGACCAGATGTGTATGCCCCCTTCCTCTGTCACATTCAAGAAAGAGGGAACGGCAAAACTAGAGCAAGAAGAGAAAAGGAAAGAAGAGGTACCCAAAAATACGGCAATCACAGATACCATCTCTGACTCTCAACTTTCAACTTTCAACTCTCAACTCTCAACTTTCAACTCTCAACTTTCAACAGACCTCTGGCAACCTGTCATCAAAGAACTGCAAGGCTATAGCGACACTCCTACAGACCATTCTTTATGGTATATTTTCCTCGCAGGACTGTTAGGCGGTTTCATCGCTTTACTCACGCCTTGTGTATGGCCCATCATCCCGATGACGGTATCGTTCTTCCTCAAGCGTAACAAGGAACGTTCGAAAGCCATCCGTGAAGCATTTACCTACGGGCTGAGTATCATCGTCATCTATGTGGCATTAGGACTCCTTGTTACAGCGTTGTTTGGAGCCAATGCGTTGAATGCCCTCAGCACCAATGCCTGGTTTAATATCTTCTTCGCCCTGTTGCTCATTATCTTCGCAGCTTCCTTCTTCGGAGCCTTCGAGTTGGCGTTGCCTGCCTCATGGTCGAACAAGATAGACCAGAAGAGTGAGCGGACGACGGGATTACTTTCTATCTTCCTCATGGCCTTTACCCTTGTGTTGGTCTCTTTCTCCTGCACAGGACCGATCATCGGTTTCCTCTTGGTAGCCGTTTCCACGCAAGGCAATATTCTCGGACCAACACTTGGCATGTTAGGTTTCGCCATCGGACTGGCTATTCCGTTTGCATTGTTTGCCCTCTTCCCCTCTCTCCTGAAGTCTATACCGAAGTCGGGCGGATGGATGAACACCATCAAGGTGGTCCTCGGATTCATCGAACTCGCTTTCGCTCTCAAGTTCTTGAGTGTAGCAGACCTGGCCTATGGTTGGCGATTGTTAGACCGTGAGGTTTTCCTGTCGATATGGATAGCCCTCTTCGGACTGTTAGGTGCCTACCTCATGGGATGGATTCGTTTCCCCCACGATGAACCGGAACATCGTACAAATGTACCTCAGTTCTTCCTCGGACTCCTCTCCTTTGCCTTCACCATCTATATGATACCTGGACTATGGGGTGCCCCCCTGAAAGCCATCAGTGCCTTCACACCACCCATGTACACGCAGGATTATAAGATGGTCCAGACAACCGTTGTGGAAGCGCCCTTCAAGGATTACGAACAAGGAATGGCATTTGCCCAGGAACACCAAAAGCCTGTCGTTATTGACTTTACGGGATTTGGTTGTGTAAACTGTCGTAAGATGGAAGCTGCTGTATGGACGGATGAGGAAGTGGCACGAAGACTGACCCAGGACTATGTGCTCATATCCCTCTATGTCGATGACAAGACGCCTCTCCCCCAACCTATCGAGGTGGAAATAAACGGTCAGAAGCGTACACTACGTACTGTCGGAGATAAATGGAGTCATCTGCAAGCCACCAAGTTTGGAGCCAACACACAACCTTTCTATGTCTTGCTTGATGCTCAAGGAAAACCGCTGGGTCCTTCCCGTTCCTATAACGAGGATATTCAGGAGTATCTCCTGTGGCTTGAAAACGGATTGAATCACAGTAAAACATCTACTAATAATCACTAAAACTACACAATGATGAAAGACTTAAAAATGTACATTAACGGCCAGTTCTGTGAAGCATCAGACGGTCAGTGGATTGATGTGTTGAACCCCTCAACGGAAGAAGTCATCTCCCGCCAGCCCAATGGCACCATCGAGGACGTGAACCGTGCACTGGATGCTGCTAAGGCTGCCCAAAAGGCGTGGGGCAAGACACCTGCCATTGAACGTGCTGCCTGGTTGAAGAAATTGGCAAACGGTATTCGTGAGCGTCGCGAGGAGTTTATCGATATCATCATGCGCGAGCAGGGTAAGACCCTCACGTGGGCTACCATCGAGGTCGATGTTACCGCTGAGTATTTCGACTACATGGCATCCTTTGCCCGCCATATCGAGGGTGAAATCATACCCAGTGACCGTCCTAACGAGACCATTTTCCTCACCAAGAAGCCTATCGGTGTCGTAGCAGGCATCCTGCCCTGGAACTTCCCGTTCTTCCTGATTGCCCGCAAGGCTGGTGCTGCCCTCATTGCAGGATGTACTATCGTTATCAAACCCTCACAGCTCACCCCTGAGAACTGCACCGTATTCGGTGAAGTTGTCGACAAAGTGGGTCTGCCCAAGGGTGTCATCAACATTGTGACCGGTAAGGGCTCCGTCATCGGTAACGAGATGGCTGGCTCACCCAAAATTGACATTGTCAGCGTGACAGGTTCCGTAGGTGCTGGTGAGAGCATCATGGCAGCCGCCTCGAAGAACATCACCAAGGTCAGCCTCGAGCTGGGTGGTAAGGCTCCTGCCATTGTCTGCAAGGATGCCGACTTGGAGAAGGCTGCCCAGTGGATTGTCGACAGCCGTATCGGTAACAATGGCCAGATCTGTAATAATGCCGAGCGTGTCTATGTCCAGAAGGAAGTCAAGGCCGAGTTCACCAAGATTCTCGTCGAGAAGATGGAGGCTGTCAAGGTGGGAGACGTCTGCAAGGATCATACCGTCGACATGGGGCCATTGGTAGAGCAGCGTGCTTTGGAGAGCGTCACCGAGAAGGTCGAGCGTGCCATCAAGCAGGGCGCCAAACTGCTGTGCGGTGGTCATCGCATTGGCGACAAGGGTTACTTCTATGCTGCTACCGTACTGGATAACTGCACACAGGACATGGACATCATCCATGAAGAGACCTTCGGTCCCGTGATTCCTTTGGTTGAGTTTGACACCATAGACCAGGCCATTGCATGGGCTAACGATTGCGAATACGGTCTGGCTTCGTCAGTATTTACTAAGGATATCGACATCGCTACCCGTGTGGCTCGCGAACTCGAGTTTGGCGAGACCTATATCAACCGCGAACACTTCGAGGCCATGCAGGGCTTCCATGCTGGTGTGAAGAAGAGCGGTATCGGTGGTGCAGACGGTAAGCACGGCATTGAGGAATACCTCGTTACCCATGTCACCTATCTCGATACTCATTACGAATAAAAAAAACGAAAAGAATGACATTATATCCCCAGATGATTGTAGACGCCTTGCAGACGGTGACGTATGCAGGCACGAAGAAGAATATCATAGAGAGCGGTATGCTGGCTGACCAGCCAGTCGTCGCTGCCCCTCAGAAAGAGGGAGACCCCTGGAAGGTCAGTGTCGTGTTGGAGTTTCCACGCGACACAGACCCATTCCTGAAATCGACCGTCAAGGCTGCCGAGGCTGCGATCAAATATCACTGCCAAAAGCAAAATGCTGACAGCCAAGAGCCAATAGAGGTCACCATCCAGACAGAGTTTAAGTCAAAGCCTCGTCCTGAAGTCGGTAAGCTGTTGCCGCAGGTAAAGAACGTCATTGCTGTCAGCAGCGGAAAAGGCGGTGTGGGCAAGAGCACGGTCTCTGCTAACCTCGCCATTGCATTGGCCAGACTGGGCTACAAAGTGGGGTTGTTGGATGCAGATATCTTCGGACCCTCTATGCCGAAGATGTTCAAGGCAGAGGATGCACGACCCTATGCTGTCAATGTCGAGGGTCGCGACCTCATTGAGCCTATCGAGGCGTATGGTGTCAAACTGCTCAGTATCGGTTTCTTCGTCAGTCCCGAGACAGCTACGCTCTGGCGGGGTGGTATGGCGTCGAATGCACTGAAACAACTCATTGCCGATGCCGACTGGGGTGAACTCGATTATCTGATTCTCGATACACCCCCTGGTACCTCAGATATTCATCTGACACTCCTACAGACACTTGCCATCACAGGAGCCATCATTGTCTCTACACCCCAACAGGTAGCTCTTGCCGATGCCCGTAAGGGTATTGACATGTATCGCAATGAGAAAGTGAATGTTCCCATCCTCGGATTGGTGGAGAACATGGCATGGTTTACGCCAGCCGAACTGCCAGACAACCGATATTACATTTTTGGTAAGGAAGGCTGCAAGCAGCTCGCTGAGGAGATGAACGTTCCCCTACTCGCCCAGATACCTCTTGTACAAGGAATCTGCGATAGTGGCGATCAAGGAACACCTGCCGCTCTTAACAGTGATACTGCCACCGGGCTGGCTTTCATTAACCTAGCACAAGCGGTTATTACGGTAGTCAACAAACGTAACCGTGAACTGCCCAAGACCCAGATTGTAGGCGTAAAATAAATCATCAGACAATAGCAAAAGCGGGTCGGAATCCACTGAGATTCCGGCCCGCTCTCTCTTAGAATGTTAAGTGCGTCTCACCCGCCCAGTCAGTGTTAATCGTCACACCACCTATAACGATTGACGAGGAGCCACTCCCGTTGAAGAAGGCACCCGTAAGCCAGGTGATATAGTTCTGATGCATGGGGACATCAAATTCGCGCTCAGCATAGATGTTTCCTGAGGCATCGAACGCTGTGACCGTGAGGTGGATGGTGCCCTCTGTATCGTGCAAGAACGTATACAGGTCGAACTGTTTCTGCTCGGCAGTGACATCGAATTTCACGTCTTGCTTGCTATTCACACATCCGAGTCCCGTAGTGGCATCAAAGGCACCAGAGCCTCCCGTATAGTAGAACCGCATCTTCTTGACATCAGCCGGAAAATCATCGGTAATCACAAAACGGCACAATGACACAATACGGTCGAGCGATACTGACTTTTCCACTGGCTCATCACCAATGCTTACAACAGCACTGCAGAGGAACGTATCGCTAAAGCCCTGCGAATTGGTGAACTTGATGCACGTGGGGTCCGTCATGGTGGGGTTGCCACCGCTACTATGTCCCACAACCACCAGCAGATAGTCGCCTTCCTCCAGTTGGAATCCAGCCTTACCGAAGTTCGAGGTGTCCGACGTCTGGTTCACCTGCTTCACGCGTGTACCATCCATGGTATATACCGCAAAATTCAGATGCGTACAAGCCAAAGAGGCTGCAGCACGATTCGATGTGCTATTTACCTCATGAGTGCTATTCCCAAACGGTGTCTTCTCCATCTCGTACACGCTGACTTTCAGGTTGCCATCTACCTCTTCCAATTCCTCATCGTCTAACAAAGGCTTCTCGCACGAGGCTATTATGCACAATACTGAGAGCACAAGCACTGCGTACATAAATGTTAGCTTTCGCATGACTCTTCCTTTTGAATGATTAGAAACTAATATCCGTTTCATCGAGCCATGTGGTTTCTAGTTGGAAGGATGAGGAGGCGCTTCCTCCTGTATACACTGTTCCTGTCAACTTGGTCTTACGGTTGCGCTGTAACGGTACATTCGGAACGAATTTGGTAACCAGCACGTTGTCATCAGCATCAAGCGCCTGAATGGTCACATCAACCAACTCTTCATCAGTGGCAAGGAAAGCACAACTATAGATGTCGATAGTTGATCCTACGCTTGTCGATGGTGAGTTCGTCACCCAGAAACCAGTATCGGATGTGGCTAGCCCCGTTGTCGGATTAAACCCTTTTCCTGCCTTGCTATAGGTCGTTTTAATCTTCGTAGCCTCAGCAGTACGCCCGTCGGTGGAAACAATGTTAAGATGTGCGTTGATACGATTCAGCGTCACATTCAAATCAAGTGGGGTTGCACTCGCAACCGTCACAGCCTGTGTCTTGGCAAACGTCTCTCGCGGACGTTGCGAAGTATAGGCCGCCACAGTTGGACTGGTCAATGTGAACTCATCACCTGCGAAATGATTGTACGCGATGGCTACCATCGTGTAGTCGCCTACGGGCAAGTTGCATGTGAACTCACCAAAGGTGGTGTACGTCGATGGATCCGCCTTGTACTGCGCAGTCTTATACACCTCCGTGTTTCCGGAATAGAACGCCAGCACGATAGCCTTTGCATCAGCATAGGAAGCAGCACTCTCCGCAGCTCTCATGGTACCTCCTTCTGATGGAATTCTCTCCATCGTGATAGAGAAACCGCTCACCCGCACTGTTACGGGTACTGTAGCCTTTTCTGCGTTAATCACTGCGTTGTCGTTCTCAATTGTTTCGTTGCTGCAACTAACAGCAAACAGGCACAATAAAGCCATTAAAATAAATTTCTTCATTGTTGAATAAAATTTGTTTGTTAAATATTTTTTCCTCGGTGATTATAGTATCACCATCATTAATTATCAACTATATTTCTTCTATGACCTTATATTTGTGCTATTATCTTTAACAACATTTTAGAAATTTCTCTTCATTTATTCCTATTTTTTCAGCCAAATAAGAATAGAAAATATAAAAATGTTACATCTGGGATAGAGAAAAAGTGCAAAAACAATCAATAACTCGCAAAAAAGTCGTATCTTCGCAGCATGAATCTAAAACAAAAGTAATTGATATGAATATGATAAGCGAAACGATTAAGTATATCGGTGTAGACGATCTGGACATCGATCTGTTTGAAAGTCAGTATGTGGTGCCCGAGGGCATGAGTTATAACTCTTATCTCATCGACGATGAGAAGATAGCGGTGTTGGATACGGCTGATGCCCGTAAGGGTGAGGAATGGAAAGCCAATCTGACTGCTGCTCTGAATGGACGCCAGCCAGACTATCTGGTGGCTCACCACATGGAGCCTGACCACTCGGCACTGATAGCTTGGATGCTGGAGACTTATCCTCAGGTACAATTGGTGTGCAGTGCCCAGGCTGTGAAGATGCTGGCCAACTTCTTTGAGGGCGTTGACTTTACAGGTCGCGTGATGACTGTGAAAGAGGGCGATACACTGGCGCTGGGCAAACATACCCTGCAGTTTATCGGTGCTGCAATGATACACTGGCCAGAGGTCATCATGAGTTATGACACCACCGATAAGGTGCTGTTCTCGGCAGATGGCTTTGGTAAGTTTGGCGCGGTAAAGGTCAATGTTCAATGGTCAATGTTCAATGAAGAATTCGATTGGGCTTGTGAGGCACGTCGCTATTACTTCAATATCTGCGGAAAATATGGCGTGCAGGTGCAGGGTGTCATGAAAAAGATGGCTGCCCTGGATGTGCAGGCTATCTGTCCGCTACATGGTCCTGTGCTGAAGGGTGAGGCCCTGACAGAGGCTGTGCGCCTGTATGACACCTGGAGCAAGTACGAGCCCGAGAGCGAGGGCATACTGATAGCCTACGCCAGCATTCATGGTGGTACTGCTAAGGCAGCTGAACGCTTAGGAGAAATACTTCGTGCTAAGGGCGCTCCCAAGGTTGTAGTAAGCGATCTAAGTCGCGAGGATATGGCTGAGGTCATCGAGGATGCCTTCCGCTATCCTACGGTGGTGGTAGCAGCATCGAGCTATGATGCAGGCGTATTCCCCGTGATGCACGACTTCCTGTATCACCTGCAAATCAAGAACTACCAGAAGCGCAAGTTTGCCATCATCGAAAACGGCAGTTGGGCCCCCACCGCAGGCAAGGTAATGCGAGGCATGATAGAGGCCATGAAGGACTGCGAGATCGTAGAGCCTATGGTCACCATCCGCTCGCGCATGAAGGCTGGTGATGAGGCACAACTGGAACAGTTGGCTGATGCGCTGATTTAATGACGGCACAGGAGAGAATTCTTCAATTCTTCTCCGTCATGTATTTCCAATAGCGGCGCGGCATGTCCTGCAACTGCTTGCGGGGGTTCATGCGCTCGCGGATGCAGATGGCCTTGAAGTACGTACGCCAGAGGTCCTGGAACAGTTGGTCGTTGTCGCTTAGTAGGTCGGCATCGAGTTTCCCGTTCGATAAATCAAACGGCACAGTAGTCTCGTCCTCGAAGGTCACGCGGATTACTGCTTTCCCTTCGTAATAATACCCGTAATGCCGCTTCGCATCGTAGATCAGCCACGGCTGGTCGTTGAAGCGGTCCTGAAAGTGGTCGATGATGATGGGTAGCACGTTATGGTCTGGTGATACGACAGCGAGATAGGTACCATCCTTTGCCTTCTGGAAGCGGATAAACTGCTTCATCCGCAGTTGTTCGTGCAGTACGCGTCGGGCGATATTTGTCACAGCCAGCACATCAGCATCAGCGAAGTTGTGCGAGATATCGCCTAACTTAAAGACCTTACAGATATATTGGAACAACGGCGTGTTCAGCTCGCGCAGCTCTGATAGCCAACTGACCGATATCAGTCGCAGGGCTTCACGACTTAGTTTCTTCTCCAGACCGGTCCATACCCGTCGTGCTTTCTCCTCATCTGAGGTCACGTGATAGGTATGGTCACAGAACAATGGCAGCGCATCACCCTCCGCTAACAACTGCATTCCCGAGCTATGCTCGCCTACCCGTAGCCTTTCTGGTTGCTCCTTCAAAAGAAATGCGTCAAACACCGCTGTCAGCAGCCCATCCATCGTTCCGTCAAACACATATACCGTCATTCTCCAAAATCCAATTTTAGTTGTTGCTCTTCCGCTGCTCGTTTCTGTTGCGCTTTCGAAATCAGCAGTGGTCTTAGTCGTTCAGGACGCAGCTCGTTGATACCGATGATGGGCTGCGAGAACTGCGAGGTCAGTTCGTTGCAGGTAATGAAGTACTTCGCTTTCTTCATCACCACACCCATCTTGCGGAGATCGTAGGAGGTCAAGCGATTGAAGCGACGCGAGTTGACAATGAGCCAGGCCGACTTGGTACCAAGACCAGGCACGCGCAGTAGCTGCTCGTAATCAGCGGTATTAATATCCACAGGAAACGCCTCAGGGTGACGCAAGGCCCACGCCAGTTTGGGATCCACCTCCAAGTCAAGGTTGGCGTGCATCTCGTCAACGATCTCATCAACCTTAAAGTGATAGAAGCGCAGGAGCCAGTCGGCCTGATAGAGCCGGTTCTCGCGCACTAAGGGCGGTTGTTTCAGCACGGGCAGTCGTGGATCGTAGGTGTTGACGCTGACGTAGCCAGAATAATACACGCGACGCATGGTGGGCTGTCCGTAGAGCATTGACGACATCGTGAGGATGTCCTTATCCGTCTCTTTGGTGGCTCCCACAATCATCTGGGTGGATTGGCCTGCCGGCACGAACCTTGGCGCATAACGGTACTTCTTGCGGTCTTCCTTATTCTCCAGCACGCCCTGTTGGATGAGCTTCATGGGCAGGAACACGCTCTTGTGGTCCTTTTCGGGTGCCAGCAGTTTTAGCGACTCCTCCTTGGGAATCTCGATGTTCACGCTCATGCGGTCAGCATAGCGTCCTGCCTCATTAAGCAGTTCCTGCGAACAGCCAGGGATACTCTTCAGGTGGATGTAGCCGTTGAAGTGATGCACCATCCTGAGGTCACGCGCAATGGCAGCCAGTCGTTCCATGGTGTAGTCAGGATTGCGCACTACCCCACTCGACAAGAAAAGTCCCTCGATGTAGTTGCGACGATAGAACTCCATTGTGATCTCCTCCAGTTCGCTGACGGAGAGCGTTGCCCGCTTGATATCATTAGAGCGGCGGTTGATGCAGTAGGCACAGTCGTACATACAATAGTTGGTCAGCATGACCTTCAGCAGCGAGATACACCTTCCATCATCTGCAAACGAGTGGCAGATGCCCACACCTCCTACCGTAGAGCCCACCATCCCCTGCTTACCTTTGCGCACAGTGCCGCTTGACGAGCACGACACATCATACTTCGCCGACTCTGCGAGTATCCGCAGCTTCTCCATTGTCTGTTCTGTCAGCATTCTTTATTATTCAAACATTTCCTAAATATGCATACCTGATACCTTCTTCCTCTGCAATGCGCTTGGCGGCCTTTAGTGTCGCGATGGGCGTGGGAGGCGTTTCCAGCATCTTGTAGCGAGGGAAGAAACGACTGAAATGCAAAGGAGCCTCAGCGAGGCCTTTTTCATTCAGCCAACGACACATCTGGCGAATCATCTGCATATCATCGTTAACGCCAGGAATAATGAGGTTGGTGATCTCTACCCACACGCCAGCCAGTTTCATGGCGAGGATGGTGTCGAGGACGGGCTGCAGGTGTCCTCCGCTTACCTTATTATAGATGTCGTCGCTGAACGACTTGAGATCGACGTTGGCGGCATCGAGATACGGCAGCAGGTCGCTTAGCGGTTGCTGACAGACGTAGCCAGCCGTGACGAGGATATTCCAGAGTCCTGCCTCATGCGCCAGTCGCGCACAATCGATGATATACTCGAGGTATGTCAGCGGCTCGGTATAGGTATAGGCGATGCCCGGACAATGATGTTTCAGGCAGAGGGCAACGATGTCCTCAGGCGACAACTCGTAATGATGGATATCAGCAGGCGCGACCTGCGAAATGTCGTGATTCTGACAGTTCAAACAGTGGAAGTTACAGCCCGTACAAGCCAGCGACAGACACGTCGTGCCAGGATGGAAATGGTACAGCGGCTTCTTTTCGATGGGGTCGATGGCCAACGAACAAGGCTGGCCATATACCTCGCTGACAAGTACACCACCCTGATTCCTTCTGCTACGACAAATACCCGTCTTGCCCTCAGCAATCCGACAATGGTGCGGACAGAGCGTACACTCCACTTTCCCATCCTCCAACCGTTTATAATACCTACACTGCATCATCTCTTACTGCGGTAGCTAATCGTTTCTTTAGCTCTTACCTCTCTCCACTCACCTCTAAGACTGAGCAAGTCTTACTTGCGAATGTCGAGTTATTCACTCTTCACTCTTCACTTAGAATACAATCGCTTCGTAAACGTAAAGTTCTGCGTCCTTCCAGCCGTCCCAGCCCAGTCCGGCCTTATCTTGCGAACAATGTCCCACAAACTCCTCCTTCGTCCAGTTCACCTCATCAGCCACTTGTGGCAGGAATGTGCCACTGCGATAGCCCTTCTTGATATAGATGCCGTGGCGGTGCAGTTCAAACTCGTCCAGACTCTGGATGCGACGCATAGGCGTGAGTACAGAAATCTCAATGTCGAGGTCGTTCAGTTCATCACGGGTGACAGGCATGAACCGCGGATCCTCAAAGGCTGCCGCCCGTGCCATCTCTGCCACAATCTCATACAGCGGATAATCCTCACCAAAGTGTCCAATACAACCACGTAAATGGCCGTGCTTATGCAGCGAGACAAAGGCACCACACTTCTGTTTAAGTGAAGAGTGAATAGTGAAGAGTGAAAAATTTGCTACCGCAATCCGTTTGCCGTCCAATGAATCGCGAATGCTATTAAAGGCTATCTCTTTCAGCGCCTTCTTTTCGTCTGCGGATAAAGAGAAGTCCGTGTCCGTCCGTGTTTGTCCGCTGCTATTTTGTCCGTTGCGCAGGATGGCAAACGAGTGATAGCCCACCACCCGATCATGCTCACCACTAATGTCGCCCGAGTTCTGGTACAACAGGTGTTTCACCTCATAGTTCTGGTCGAGCATCAGCATCAGCGTAATGATGGCAAACTCGCCGCAGGCACTCGTTGCCAGGTTCCGCTTGCCGCTTCGTGCATTCGCATTGATAGTTGCAATAAACTCCTCCACATTGCCCGTTTCAATGGCCTTGCCCGTCTTGGCATCCACTTCGCAGGCATCCTCATACGACGGATAGTGCGAGAAGTCGCTGCTAATCACAAAAAGGTTCTCGTCTGTAAAATATGGCTTCAGCACCTCCGCTATCCGCTTCAGTTTATCGTAATCATTCGTCGAAATAATGATTGGCACAATGGGTGCTACCTCCTTAAACATCCTTTGCAAAAACGGCAACTGCACCTCCAAGCAATGCTCCCTGTCATGTGCCTCCGGCCTATAGCGAAATACAGCATTCGTTTTATCCGTGTTCGTTAAAGCAACAGCCATTTCGTGGTCTACCTTTACATTGCCCAATGGCGTGGCATAATAGTCTGCCTCCGTGTTTACTGATGCCCCGTCAAGCCATTCGTGGTGACTCGGTCCTAGCAGGAATATTCGCTTATATTGTTTCTTCGGGTCTATCGACTTATATGCTGATGCCGCCACATTACCCGAGAAATAATACCCGGCATGAGGCACTATCAACGCTGCCACATTATTATGCATTATGCATTGTGAATTGTGCATTGAGAGCAGGCTGTCCACCTCCTCGCTCAGTTCTCTGGCATCGCCCGTATAGAATCGGTTCGCTTGTGTTGCCGGCCTCACCACAGGAGCCTGCGACTGGCCCTTACATACGTTTATCATCATCGTTGTCGTTATGATTAGTATAATCGTCTTGATGCTCATGCTACTTGATGAGTTTTTCAATCTGTTTGTCTGTTGCCTCTGGCAATAACTTGCTAAGATGTGCCTTCATTCGCTCGAATGACTCCTGAGGCGTGCGCTCACATTGACACATCTCGCGACCCAATAGCAATTCGGGGGTAGTCAATAGTGACCAACCCCAGCCGTATTCACGTCCATGTTTGTCAGTAGGATACACAAAGTCCTCCGTGACAATGCGACAGGCCATCTGCAGACGCGTGACATAACCATCGAATTTCGAACGCATCTTAGGACCGTCAAAGCCGCAGGCAGCACGCAATTCACGGGTGATCAGACTACCATGCTCAGCCAGTGTCAACAGGATAGCCTCTTCGATAGAGCCCTCAGCAGGCGCAGGTCTCGAAGCACGACGATAGTTGCATAGGTCGGGCCACCAGTCTTTGCTCACAAAGCCCGCTTTGCCGGCAAAGAACTTGCCATAGACGCAGCGTCCCTCAGTGACGATAGGGCCTTTCCATTTCCACAATGGCCAGTCCCAACCGCCATCATCAAATACCACGTAGCGATTATCCTCATCAACCACCTCCTCTGCCGAGTAGCCTCGAATCCCACTATCCAGCAAAGGGAGGAACCCCACCTCCTGGATGTAGTCCATCAGCTCTGGACAACGATGTATCTCCACGTTTTTCATATTCTTACTGTTTTTCTGATGTTTTCTTTTGCTGTTTCTGGTTGCATCGCGATTTCGAGGGGTAAACCAGGAGGGTTGATGCAGGCAAGACGAGAGAAGCCTGCATCGAGGAGTTGTTGTTCATCAGCTAGGCGACCGGCTATGAGCATGACGGGAATGCCGTGCTTTTGGGCACGTTGCAAGATACCAAAGGGCAACTTTCCCATCAGTGTCTGGCGGTCAGCAGAGCCTTCGCCTGTGATGACGAGGTTAGCATCCTGCAGCAGATCGTCGAAATGGATGGTGTCTAACAGGAGGTCGATGCCAGAACGGCACTCCGCATGCAGGTATTGCAGGAAAGCATAGCCCATACCACCTGCTGCACCTGCCCCAGGCATATTTTGGCAATCACGACCCAGATGCTCGGTAGAAGCCTCCGCAAACCGTTTGGCACGAGCATCAAGAGCCTCAACCATTTCTGGTGTCGCCCCTTTTTGAGGCGCGAAAACAAACGCAGCCCCATTCTCGCTACAGAGCGGATTAGTCACATCTGTCGCTATCGTGAAGCGCACATCATTATCAATTATCAATTTTGCATGATCAATTGCTTCAAGCATCCCTATTCCGCAATCGCTGGTGGCACTTCCGCCAAGTCCTACGATGATGTGCTTACAGCCTTTTCTGACAGCATCCACAATAAGTTGACCTGTGCCATAGCTCGTGGCTACCATTGGGTCGCGTTCTTCTGGTTTGAGTAGTGTAAGGCCACTCGCTTTGGCGATCTCTATTACAGCCGTATCACCCTTCACCAAATACTGCGCCACGATGGGTCGCATCAGCGGGTCTTTTACATTCACCTCAACTATCTCAGAATCACGGGGACAGGTTGCTTGATTCTGGCCAGAATCATGAACCTGTCCCCATGATTCCAGCCATCCTTCTCCCCCATCGCTCACAGGTACCTGCACCACCTGAGCCTCAGGCATCCTCGCAAGAACACCCTGAGCAGCCGCCTGATTAGCCTCAACCGATGTCAGACACCCCTTGAACGAATCAATTGCTACGATGATTTTCTTAGCGCTCATCATGGTTTATTGTTTACTGTTTACCGTTTACTGTTTACCTATAACCTTTTCTATTTCAAGTTTTAGATTCATGTTGCGAAATCACACTTTTATAATCTCACTCGCCAATGCATTTACTGCATTCACATCAATTGGTTTCAAGACAATCTCTTCTGGTTCCAAATTCAATAAGAACTGCATATAATTGGGAGTTCAATATTTACGGTTTTTAACACAAATAATTCACTAAAAAGTTGACATTTCCCATCTTACATCTTCCTTCTTCCATCATACATCAGCCTTATTACATCAGACATCAGACATCTTCCGGTTCCCAAAGATGAATAGTCTTTCATACACTATATGGTCATCCAATACTGTCGTTCCTGCTCGGACATCTTTTCAATAGCATAGCGGAGCATGGTGCGAGGCATCTTATGAGCATGCTGGCGAAGAAAGTCTCTTAACAAGTCCATTGAGCATCGTTTACCCATCTCACGGAGCATCCACCCCACAGCCTTGTGCATGAGGTCATGCGGATGATGCAGATGTATCTCAGCATAACGCAAACACCATGACGGGTCGCCCATCTGCGAGGTCTTCCACGAGCAGACGATACTCATCCGTTGTTTCCAGAGGTTATCGCTCTGGGCCAGTTCATCCAGCACCTGCCGCTTTACATCTCCTCCCCCTGGGGAGGTCTGGGTGGGGGTCAGGTTTGTTGGCAACAGTAGCCAATGCCCCAATATCTTCGGAGCAGACAAATCCACCAAATCCCAGTTGTTTGCCTGCTCAGCATATTGGAGGTACATGGTTAGGATCTCGTCGCGACCACGGATGGCCTTCTCGTCATTCACCAGTCGTTTAGTGGCCAGTTTCTCAAACTTCGCCACCAGAATCAGCAAACCGCAGAGCCTCACCTCATGCCATTTCGACATCAGTAACTCAGGCACCTCGCTCAAGGTCAATGGTTCATGGTCAATGGTCAATGCTAACTTCACCACCTCACGTGTCTGTGGCACCTTCAGTCCCAGAAACTCATCACCCTCACCATACTCACCTGGTCCCGTCTTAAAGAACCCCATGAGTATCCTTCGCTGCTCCTCATTCTGCAGCGATTCCATATACGCGATGATTTCCGTAGCGCTCATTTGTTTAATTGAAAATTGAGAATTGAGAATTGATAATTGAGAATTGAAAATTGACAATTATTTATCGCTTGTCTCTTTGATTTTTTTGATAATGGACGTCAACAATTTGATAAGTTCTTCACAGTCCGAATTTATAGACTCATACATACTGTCATCCAGATAATTAGTTGCATGAAGGAGGTCAAGCCAGTATTCTGTCTCATCAGCCTCTTTTAAAGCTATATTTAGTTTGTTCAGGAAGTCCATACGCGATTGCGCATTCTTGCTTTCCCGTGTGTTGGCTCCGATACTGGTACCACAGCGCAAAAGCTGCTTCGACATGATTCGCTCACGTTTTTCTTTATCAAGATATTTATAGCAGTTGATAATCCGTATAGCGAATGCCCGACTTTTATCCTGTATTGCGTTAGCCATAATTCTCAATTATCAATTCTCAATTATCAATTCTCAATTATCAATTATCAATTATCAATTATCAATTCTCAATTATCAATTATCAATTCTCAATTCTCAATTATCAATTCTCAATTCTCAATTCTCAAAAGTTCTCCGCCTTAATCTGGAAGTAGCTCTGCGGATGGTCACACACGGGACAAACCTCTGGAGCTTTCTTGCCAATGACGATATGTCCGCAGTTGCTGCACTGCCAGATGACATCGCCCTCACGCGAGAAGACAATGGCATCCTCGATGTTCTTCAGTAACTTACGATAGCGCTCCTCGTGGTGCTTCTCGATGGCACCCACCAATTCGAACTTCTCTGCAATCTCCTCAAAGCCCTCTTCGCGAGCCTCCTTGGCCATACGCGCATACATGTCCGTCCACTCGAAGTTCTCGCCATTGGCTGCATCAGCCAAGTTTGTCTTTGTATCGCTCACGCTACCGCCATTCAGGTACTTATACCACATCTTGGCATGTTCCTTCTCGTTGGCAGCCGTCTCTTCAAAGATAGCAGCAATCTGCACAAATCCATCCTTCTTGGCCTTAGAAGCAAAATACGTGTACTTGTTCCTTGCCATACTCTCACCAGCAAAAGCCTCCTTGAGGTTCTGCTCGGTCTTTGTTCCTTTCAGTTCTTTCATAATTTTATAATGTTAATTGATTCAAGTTTCGCATGTTTCACATTCTCAACTTTCAAGAGGTGAGAGGTAAGTGGTGAGAGGTGAGAGATTACTTCTGACACTCCATTTTACCTATATTTTTCTAAGTTTATCCAGCTATTCTCTTACCTCTTACCTCTCTCCACTCACCTCTAAGACTGAGCAAGTCTTACTTGCGAATGTCGAGTTAGTTTACCGTTTACGGTTTACTGTTTACTGTTTACCGTTAAAAACTGACTTTAAACTCTAAACTATCAACTGTAAACTTTACAAATTGCTTTTCACTTAGAAAGCCTGCTTTCTATTACTTCCCAATCAATAATCTGCCACAGTGCAGTCAGGTGATCAGGACGGCGGTTCTGATAGTCCAGATAATACGCATGCTCCCACACATCGAAAGTCAGCAATGGTTTCAGCCCCTTCTGTACCGGGTTCGCAGCATTCGCTTCCTGCGTAATCACCAGCTTACCATCCTTGTCTGCTGACAGCCACACCCAACCAGAGCCAAAGAGTGTAGTCCCTGCTTTCTGGAACCCCTCCTTAAACGCCTCGAACGATCCGAAGTCGCGCACGATGGCCTCAGCCAATTTACCCGTAGGCGCATTGTCAGCCTTAGGCGCTGTAAACTGCCCGAAGTACAGATTGTGGTTCAGTATCTGCCCAGCATTATTCAGTATGCCGCCAGAGGCCTTCATCACGATCTCCTTTAGCGAATCCTCCTCGAATCCGCTTCCAGGCAACAGTCCGTTGAGGTTATTCACATATCCCGCCAGATGCTTCCCATGATGAAACTCCAGCGTCTGTCTGCTAATCACCGGCTCCAGCGCATCTATCGCATACGGCAATGCCATCAATTCAAACTTTCCCATACATTTTATTGTTTTAGATTCATGCTGTAAAGATACAACTTTTTCCCGAGAAATCCTCCTTTTTTTTACATTTTTTCTGAATTGCCATATTTTTACATTTTCAACTACAAAAATTTGCTTTTCCTTTGCAGTTTAAAATATAAATAGTATCTTTGCGGTGTAAAACTGCGAAGTCAAAAATTAAAACCCTACAAATATGGAACTCGTTGAATTACAGCCCCTGTTCGATACCTATCATCGCAAGCTCTCCAAGATTGACCTGCGCTTCAAGCGTTATCTCTATTCCCAAATCAACTGGGATGCCCGCTTCATAGGCATCAAAGGCCCTCGTGGCGTGGGCAAGACCACCATGCTCCTGCAGCACATCCTTGAAAACTATCAGGACGTCGATCAGACCCTCTATGCCTCTCTTGACGACCTCTGGTTCGCCACCCACCCCCTCATGGATCTCGTCGATTGGGCCTACCAGCACGGCATCATGCGTCTCTACCTCGACGAAGTACATCGCTACGACCAGTGGTCTGTCAACCTCAAGAACATCTACGACAACTATCCCGACATGAGCATTGTCTACACCAGCTCATCGCTCCTCATCATGGACAATGCCAAGGTCGATCTCTCGCGTCGCCAGACCACATACACCCTCTATGGCATGTCCTTCCGTGAGTTCCTAGCCTACGAAGGAGTCCTCACCCACGATGCCCTCACCTTCGATGACATCCTCCAGAACCACGTGCGCTATGCCATGCAGATAACCCGTCAAATTAAGGTCGTTCCCCTCTTCGAGGCCTATCTCCAGCACGGCTATTACCCCTTCTATAAGGAGTCCGTCGAAGACTTCTTCCCTCGCCTCCGCGAGACCGTCCGAGTCGTCATCGACGATGACCTGCCTGCCGTAGAGAACGTCACCTTCGAGACCATCCAGAAGGTCAAGCGCCTCCTCATGATCATCTCCGAGCGCGTACCTTTCCAGCCCACCATGTCCGATCTATGGGCCGCCCTTGCCACCAACAATGAGCTGGGGCTCCGCATGCTCTATGCCCTCGACAAAGCCCAAATCCTGGGCCTCCTCACCTCCAAGCCCAAGAATTATAAGTACCTCAACAAGCCCGACAAGATCTTCTTGGGCAATCCCAACCTCATGCACGCCCTTTGTCCCCGTGTCGAGAAAGGCAACAAACGCGAAACCTTCTTCTACAGCCAGCTCATTGTAAACAACGAGGTAAAGTACCCCAAGAAAGGTGATTTCTACGTCAACGACAAATACCTCTTTGAGATTGGAGGCCGTCGCAAGACCTTCGAGCAGATTGCCGACGAGCCCAACAGCTTCCTTGGTGTCGACAACACCGAGGTAGGCCATGGCTGCCGCATTCCCCTCTGGCTCTTCGGTTTCCTCTACTAGGGCACAAAAAAACAGCAGTTGCAACCTCGAGATGAGATTGCAACTGCTGTTTTTTTGTGCCTATTACTTCGGAATGACAAGCTTGAGCAGGGTTTCCTTAAAGCCTTCGTTGAAAATAGGGGCTTCGTCGGGGAAGGCCTTCAGGTAATCCTCTTCGAGGCGATCGAGGAGGTCGGCGATGAGCTGCCATTTGCGGTAAGCGGGCATATCGGGCTTACGCAGGAAATAACGAACCATGACGTAAGCCTGCCAGAGGGCTATCACGTCACTTTACTAAAATGCCTCTGGGTCTTCCTGCCAATATGGGCTGCGCAGAGGTTGCGCACAGTGGCCTGTGCGTCGGTGTCGATCATGTCTTTGAGTAAAGCAAGAAACGACGGGGTGAACATTAATTGTTTCATGTTGTTGTTAATTTAATTAAAATCTGTGTACCCCTAGTGGAGCACAAAACGAGCACAAAGATAGCAGATTTTTCCGATATTTGTTGAACAAAATGCACAAATGTGCAGTTTTCGTAAAGTTTAACCTCATACAAACAAACGAATTTATGGACAAAAATCAAAGAGAACAGCGATGTATTCAGCTGTACGACAGATTTAAGGCTCATTTTGAGCGGGTATTGACACTGGACGATGCACAGAAGGAGTACTATCCGAGTGCGGAGAGTAGGGAGTTTAACCGGATGTTGGCGGCGAGGTATGCGGCGGATTTCTGTATGCTGATGATCCGATTGACATCGCACATGGGAGTGGAGGATTTTAATGACAACTGGTTCTTCTTCTCCGACTTCATTTACCAGGATGAAGACCTTGACTGTCAGCAAGCCATCGTATCCAAACAAAAGGAGGAATCAGATGAAGAGAACTGACGGAAACACGAAGTTTTTTTTCGAACACGGATCTCTCGGATCTACACGGATTATTATGTCACGCAGAAATAAAGGAAATAACAGAAATTAAATTCTTGAAGATGATGAGTTGATATTTTATATGAGGTACTCTGAAAACTTGTTTTGAGTTTCTCGAAACTCTTCACGACTCGGCAAAGTACAAACGAGTTTGCTTTGCTCTCGCTGCTTTGAGCTTTCAAGATGCATCACAGAAAATATAAACCTTTATTCAGAACGTGTTCAGAATAAAGCAGTCATATGTGACTGTCATCTTAAAGAATTATTTGTATTCGTGGAATCCGTATAATCTGTGGTCAAAAAAGGAATAGATATGTGGGACTTTAAATTTCTGTTGTTTCTGTTGTTTCTGCGTGAACTTATATATGAATTGAAATGAATGTGAATCAAGAAGCTCTAAGGTTGCTTCAGGGGGAATTGGCTTTGGCAGGGTTTTCGCCTGAGGACGAGAGGCGGCTCCGTGAGCTGGAAGCGTTTAGGATTACGCCCACGAAGGAACTGCCACCGGTGGAGTTCCTGTTCCGGCTCCATGGTAAGCCGTGCTTTGCACGCGGCGAGCTGACAGGACTCTCAGGCAAGGCCAAGAGCGGCAAAACCTTCGTATGCAGCATACTGATGGCGCTGTGCTTCCAACGTCAGGTGCTCAGTCTGGAACGTAATGATGACATCGCACCCCTGCACGTGCTCTGGTACGATACTGAGCAGAGCGATGAATCCACCAAGGACATCCTCTGCCAGCGTATCTGCCAGATGACAGGCATCCAGCAGGATCAGTTTCCCAGCGAGCAGTTCGATGTGTTTAATGTCCGCCAGAAGCCCGTCAATGAGCGTCTGCCGTCACTCGAAGTGGCGGTACGCTATCGCAAGCCAGACCTGGTGATACTCGATGGTCTGCGTGACCTGGTCTCTGACATCAACGATGGTGTGATCGCACAGAACGTGATGGAGCGACTGATGCACCTGGCATCGGAGTACCATTGCGCCATTGTATGTGTGCTGCACCAGAACAAGAGCATCGAAGACCATAACCCTCGCGGCTGGATAGGTACGGAGCTGAAACACAAGGCCTTCGAGATGTACGAGTGTGCCAAATCCGGTGAGCGTATCTTTACGTGGAGCCAGACGGACACCCGAAAGTATGACATCCCGGAGGGACTGTCGTTTGCCGTCAACGAGGAGGGCATTCCGTATCGTTGTACCGAGAAGCAACTCTTGGAGGCGCAGTTTGAGGCGCAGCGCAAGATGGTGGCAAAACTCGAAAAGAGTGGTGGAAGACCTAATAAGCCGTATGCCGACCTGAACCCGAAGTATGCCCACAAGGAGGGTCGCAAGCATGTCTTTGACGTGAAGCTACTGTTCACGGATATCATGACACCCGGACAGACGTATCAGGAGGAGGCGCTGAAGACGGAGATCTACGCCAAGACGAATGCCATCAAGGACAAAATCCACGACGAAATCCTCCGGCAGGCCGTCACCGAAAAGGTCCTGCTTTGCACCACCAACCCGTTTGGCAAGAAGGAGTATGTGTTACCTCCGTAGGTGAAGCGTCTGACCCCATACGTAATTCTCTCTACGAGAGAGAATGTAGTATGTGGGGCCCCCAGAGCCTTCACCGCAGGACAAAAAACAGTAAACAGTAAACTAAACGGTAAACGGTAAACAGTAAACTAAACGGTAAACTAAACAGTAAACGGTAAACAGTAAACGGTAAACAGTAAACTAAGTTTTACGACGTGAAGTACGATGAATTAAATTTGCAGAAAATACGCGAGGTACCCATCTTCGATGTATGCTCGAAGCTCGGGATTTCGCTCTATGGCATGGGCCAAATCACCAAACGTGCCACATGCTGGTATCACGACGATCAGCATCCGTCGATGCACGTGAACCCCAAAAAGAACATCTACAAGTGCTTTGTCTGTGGCAAAGGTGGTGACGTGATCAAGCTGGTGCAGGACTACGAGAACAAGAGCTTCATCGAGGCGTGCGACTGGCTCGTCAATGAGTTCCACATCGTCCTCATCGAGGAACCACGAAAACGAGGAACTACGGAAACACGGGAGCAAGAATCCGTGGATTCGTCAATCCCTAATTCCGTGAATCCCATGCAATCTTTGGTCGAAAAGAAAACATCAGCCTTCAGCCCTCTTCCATCAGACATCGTCCAACGTTCTCTTTCCGTGGATTCGCAATTCTGCAAATCCGTTGTTTCCACGGGCTATTTGTCTGAAGGACAGCTGCGTCATGCAGCAGCCTGCTACCGTTTAGGAGTCTCCAAGGACGGTGGTGTCATCTTCTGGGAGATTGACGACCAGCAGCGGGTGCATACCGGCAAGATTATGTACTACCAGTCCGACTGTCACCGCGACAAACAGCATACCCCCACCTGGGTCCACTCTCTGATGAAGGATAAGCTGCCTGAGAACTACGAACTCCAGCACTGCCTCTTCGGCCTGCATCTTCTTACATCAGACCTCAGCCATCAGCCCTCAGACTTCAGCCCTCAGCCATCAGACCTCAGCCATCAACCCTCAGCCATCAGCCCTCTTACTTCAGCCCTCAGCCCTCAGCCCTCTTACTTCAGCCCTCAGCCATCAGCCCTCTTACTTCAGCCCTCAGACTTCAGCCATCAGCCATCAACCCTCAGACTTCCAAACTTGTCATTCCCAAATAGTCAGATAGCCCATCCGTTATCTTTCAGGGAGTCGATAAAGGCATTAACCTCCTTTTCGGCATCCTGAATTTCTATGTCGTACTCTGCTAGCAGCAGGTCGACGATTTCCGCCACATCCTTGCCATCTTGCAGCGCCTGCAGGATGAGTGCCCCCGTCTCGTTCAGGTTGAACACGTGTTCTACCGTCTCCGTCTCAGGATTCTTGGCAACAGCCACGAACTTATCGGCTACCTCTTGTATGGAAAACTCATATTTCAGCTTCATCTTTTTAATGATTTATGGATGCAAAGGTAGACTGATTTTCGCAATCCACCAAATAATATCAAAGGTAAAACCATATTATTCAAACAATTTCATTATCTTTGGCTTCGCCGAACTTACTTTGCACTCGGCAATGAAAAGAAAGCAAGCTTTCCTTTTGCATTTCTCTCGTTTTTGCGTAACTTTGCAATCAAATCACAAAGATGGAACCACAAAAGGAAATCACTATATCGCTCATCATTCCCGTCTATAAGGTTTCAGCCTATATAGAACGGTGTCTGAAGTCTGTTATCAAGCAGACTTACAACCACTTTGAATGTATCCTAGTGGATGATGCCTCGCCAGACGACAGCATTGCCAAATGCAAGCAGATGATTGCTGACTACAAGGGTCCTATCCAATTCCGCATTATGCATCACGAGCAGAACAGAGGTCTCTCTGCTGCCCGAAATACAGGTACAGATGCTGCCACAGGCGATTATATCCTCTATATCGATAGCGACGATATTATCAGCAACGATTGTGTGGAGAAGCTAATGGCACCTGTCCTGAAAGATAACAACATCGAAATGGTCTATGGTGGTTGGATGCGCTTCTCAGATCAAGGACCTATAGATCTTCCAATTTACTTTAAACATAAGAAAGAAGTCTTCACAAACCATCAAGAGATTCGAGATTATATTTTCAGTTCTAAAAATGTCTTTATTTCAGGAGCATGGAATAAACTCATCAGGAAAGATTTTCTAAATGACCACCAGCTAAGATTCCGTGAAGGTCAGTTATGGGAAGATGTTCTATGGTCTTTCTTTGTATTGAAACATCTCAACTATCTATATAGTATTCCTGATGTGACCTATTTTTATTATCAGCGTGATGATTCTATCAGTGGAGGCACAGACAAGAAAGAACGGCTCAAACACTACAATATGATTAGCAGTATCATTTCAGCTAATTTTACACCGGGTGAAGAAGGAAGAGAAGCCAGCCGTTTTGTTAGGGATTTTTGCAACCACTATATCAGGACTCCCAAGACCCCAGAACTTCGTGCAACCTCCAAGCGCTTTGGGAAAGCCCTACCTTTCAGGGAATACCCCAAAGAAAAGACGCTCCTCTGGGCTGCTGATCTCCTGCCCCACAACCATTGGGGAAAGGAAGTCTTCAAGTTCCTCTTCAAACAACTCCAGCACCGTCGAAAGAAATAAAAAACCACCGCACCTCGCGATGCAGTGGTTCGAGAAAAATATTATTTATTTACTAATAACTAGTGTGTCGCTTGTTCTCACGAAGGGGGCGACACCCTCAAACTTTATGTTTAACTAAAAATCTATTGAATTATTCATTCAAATCTCTTTATCATGGATTCATTAGCTGATTCAGCTCATCCTCGAAATCGTCAAATTCACGACCGAGAATAGGGTGGTCAGAATCTGGAGTATAGTTACCACCCAGTCCGGGTGAACCCGCCATAACCTGTGGTGTCTCTATTTTGACGATATCCATTGTTGGTTTCAGAAATTTCTTCTTCATAATACAATTCCTCCTTTAATTACTTAATGATTACTTTTTTACCATTCACGATGTAGAGTCCCTTTGTCGGATACAGTACACGACGACCCTGCAGGTCATAGTAAATGTTATCCTCAGAGCCAACCTTCATGTTCTTGATGGCTGTTACATCATCGTCAAAGCCAAGAGTACGAGATGCTATCACCTCGTTGAACTCCAAGTATGCTTTGCCTTCATATACATAAACATCACTAACAATCTTCATAAACTGAGCTTTACCTTCCTCAACTGACAATACATATCTCGTCTTACCTGCCACTGTACCAACATAATCGTCAGGACCAGCAACAAGCAAGTTTGTCGTAATTGTTCCGGGCTCATTAGTTACAGGAATTGCGTAGGTACCTTCAGGCGCATTCAGCAACAGCGGTGTGTTGGCAGGAATCTTCTTCACATCGTTATTCTTCACGATAGCAGATCCGCTACAATCCGTCACTACGTAAGCCTTCACGTCAGAATCTGTAAAGTCAAGAGCCTTGTCGGATACGAAGGTGGCCCATTCGTATTCGCTGATGGAAGCCGAAACGGCAGGGTTGAAGTTGATGGCTACAGGATAAACGCTGCCCGCGCTAGAGCCACCTCCGGAAATTTTAATTGTGGTTTCTGCTGTGGGATCTGCGATTGCAAATACACCAGAGGACTCTACACCTGTTCCGCCGTGAGTAACTTGTTGAGCTTCGCTATCTCCAACCTTAACTAAATATGTTCTTCCACTGCTTGAGTTTTGCACTAGTACCTGAAAGAAACTTGCGCCAGTAACGTTTACTGTTATATAACGTTCAGCCTTAGACATGTTAACAAAGTCACCAGTGTAATCTCCATAGGTTTTGCCAGTCTGCCAGTTATCAGTTACAGCAGTTAAATAGTCAACGTCATTAATGCTAGCTTTAGTAAGAGCGATTTCTGTATTATTAGCAGAAACTGTCAGCAAAGCAGTCTCGCTAGGATAGGTAACAGATATATAACGTACATAGCTTACACCAGTACCAGCAACGACTTCAAGGTCTCCATCAGCAGTTGCTGTATAGGTAAAGATATTAGAAGCATAAGAATCTGCAGCACTGCCTCCAAATGTTGTACCAGTACCTTCGTTCATTGTAAACAACTTCACCACTGCACCATTCAATACTGGCACTGTTAGTTTTGTACCTGCATTAAACTGTGCCCAGTCTGTCCAACTGGCGTTATTAAGTTTGCCGCTAGTCGCATCAATATCCAGTTTGACATCAATACTGCTCCCCCCCACAGTAGTCTGTGCTACTTGAACACCAGTATTACCTTCAAGCTGCCATGTTGGAGCTCCGTTCTTCGTCTGGAAATCCCATGTTACAGTAGAAGCATTATGTCCAAGATATGTTGAAGCTCCATTGGCTGTGAAGACGGGAGTCAATGTTATATCAGAAGTAATATCAAAAGTGCTTCCTATAGCATGATCAGCAGTTCCATCATTCCAAGCCGTCAGCGTATAGCCATCCTTATAGAGCGTCTTGTTAACAGGAATGGTTACTGATGTTACGTGGCTAGCACCTTCAGGAAGTATTCCAACCGTACCTGTAACTTCGCCCAGTGAATAAGTAACATTAAATCCAGCAGGATTTACCAATACCTTAGCCATTTTTGTTGTAGCAACATTGGCATTACCCTCTTCTGTAACCTTACAGAAATAATAGGTAGTACCAGCAGTGGCGGTAGAAGGAGCGTAAGTGGTACTGTTAGCGCCATCGATTGCTGTTGCGCCTTCACCAGCTAGAACACTCTGACAAGACTCGTTCTTGTACCACTGATAACTTAGAGCACCACTATTGGCTGCTGTTGCTGAAACAGAAAGAGCAGTTGCAGCATCACCCTGTGAGTATTCTGCAGAAACAGGATTTGTGCCGATTGTTGGCTGACCTGTCTTGGAATACTCTACTTTGAATCCAGCAATATAGAAGTCCCCACCGTAACTTGTTAAATAGTACACACCCGCTGCGTCCAAAGATGCTACCCAACTAGGAGTACTGGCAGTTTGTTTAACAAATGCATTTGCATCAGCAGTCACGTTGTCGCTTTTACTTACATAGAGACCGCGAGTAGAATTAGACTGCGTATAAAAAGTTACTGTACATGCACCATTCACTTTGAATGCCAAACGGTCTTGTGCATTCTTTATTCGGAGTGAGTTAAGATGGGAACCACCCTCAAAAGTAACAGACCCTTTACCTGTAGAAACAGTATTTGCAGTCGGTGCAAAGATTACATTGCCATCATAAAGAGTGTTGGCCGTTAAACCTGCAGTCCCATTGCTTGTAATATTGTCTGCAATGAATACATAGTCTGTAGCAATGGTCTTCAAGTCGCTGACCGTTGCAGCCCACGAGCTCGTTACCGCACATAGCAGTAGCGTCAATAAAGTAAAGATTTTTTTCATGTTAATTTTTTTAGTTATTAATATGTTTAAATTTTGTCTCAGCAGTTGGACAATGCTGCGAGAGCAGCATCGCCGTCTTTCGGCGGTCAATGCTGCGAGTAAGCGAGAGCAGATGAGAACTCGTTCTCAATATGCCGAGCGGAAGCAGCATCGCGAACTTTCGTTCACAAAGGTAGTTATTTCTTTTGTAATCCCCAAACATTTCGTCAACAAATTGCGACACAAACGTTTACGGAAGAAGGAAAACACAGAGTGTCTTTTACAGAAATAGGTTTGACTCATAGAAGGCCTTAAATGTTAAATTATAAACGCAACTATCTATTCATATTGGTTCTTCCTCTTATACTGTTCCGTCAATTCCAGAAGTTTTCTAAACTTCTCCACCCTCTCATCCTTCATCTTCCCAGCATTCATCTGCTTCCGATTGTGCTTCAACCATGTATAATATTCACCTCTCTCCTCTGCATCATATTTTGAAGGATTCCTCTTATTAGTCTCAATGAAGTTCTTCACCTCGTTATATCTCTGTTCCCATTTTTCGTCCTGCGTCATATCTTCCTCTACATTCTTGGTAGATGTTCAAAAACGAATGGGGCTAAGCCCCAAGCCCCATCCGTCGCAGGAGCCTCACGAGAGGATTATGCAGGGTTATGTGTGTTGCGTAATTTGGACTTTTACCCTGCACGTAGCTTTGGTTGCAAAGTAAATCCCGTCACCTAAACATAAGTTCCAAAATGCCCAACAGTTTCTTGCTAACATCAGGACACCCCTTTCCTTACGAGTAGACTTCAAGACTGACCTTTGCGCCCAACTCCTTTGTCAAGTTAACGTCTGTCCAACGAGTGAACATGTAACGACGCTTTTTTAAGTATTTTTCAATTATTTCTTGTTTGGGCCTTGAAATGCCCATCAAGCTGCATATTCTCCGTCTATCATTATGCCCAATAAACGGACATGCCAGAAGATCCAGAAGAAGGATAACCAGTTCTGCATTTCTCTTGACAGTTCCTTGTGGTTCCTTCTCATACTTATCCTTAATAATCTTGACAAGTCCTTTCTTCTGCTTCAGATACTTGTCGGAACCGCCATAATAATAGAGTAGCAGGATGATGACCAGAGCATTCATTTCCTTCCACCCATCTTTCAACTCTCCTGTCGCGCTGTCATATTCCAGTCCCAAATATCTGTCTATGACATCCTGATTAATCCTGTACTTGTCTCTCATGGAGCGTATAGTTATCAACAGATAGAGCGTTTCCAGCGGAGTTTCAGCATTGTATTTGGATATTCTGAACACGGTGTCTATCTCTTTTTGGATGTTCCGGAACACGGCATCACGGATGACATTGCTAAACCGTTGGTACCCCTCATCTTTCGAGGGATGGTAATCATTATCTAAATAGATAATGAGGTCGTTCAAGATTGTCATCACTTTCAGGGTCGTTTTGATACGCTTGCAGTCCGCATAAAGGAAAAACACGACATCGGTCAGCTGAATCAGATAGTCTGTCAGCATCCGTTCCAGTTTCAACTTCTTCGCCTTGCACTCCTCCGTCATAAGTTTTTTCTCATAGCCCATAGACAGGCACTTGAACACCTTGTCAAATTGTTTGAGGACCGACACCAGTTTACGCTCTATTCGAGCCAAGGTGTAGTTCACGACATCCTTGCTTCCAACACCAGTTGTTTTAACGATTGACTTGTATTTTGTAATAAAACGATTTGATCTGAAATAGAGGTGGGCGTCATTCTCCAGAGCTTTGGCTACCCTTTCTCTAGTAAAGTCTTTATCTTCTCCATCTACCACTACGGGTTTGTCATCTTCATCCATATCCTCTTCCGATTTTTTTCCTTCATGGAACGACAAGTATTCTTTGATAAGTTTATCTATTCCCTGCTTGGCAATGGAAATCTCTGTGACAAAAGGCCGTTCAAAATGTTTAGTTTTGCTTTCACTGATACTGAGTTTATACTCTTTCATCTCAGCATCAAACAGTCTCATTGCTCTTTCTTTGAGCCTGTCTTTTTCGTAAAAGAAGAAATAGTCATCAACATAGCGGAAGCAGAGATAGTCCTCGTTCTCGACGAATCCTTCCTCTTCAAGTTTCCGCTTCACGCTGCAGTCAATGTGCTGAAGAATAATTTCTGCGAAGATACGGGAGAATTCAGGGCCTATTACGATGCCATTGGTCTCATTGTAGTTCATCCGTTGCATCACCTTGTCAAACATATTGCCAAAAGTGCCATCTTCTCCGTCAAATGTCTTTTTATAGACATCCTTTCCACCGCTTGTCGCCCATGCAATAGAGTGCGTGTAGACGCTATCGAAACAGCTCTGAATGTCAAATCTCATCAGATGGGGGAACTTCTTCTCTGCACGTTGGAAAAGGAAGTCTTCATAGAACTTATGGATATACGTATAACGCTTATAGCTGAAATATGTTTTCAGGCTCTCATACTCATTGAAGAACAACTCTATGTTGTCAGCCTTTCTACCTAACAGTTGGTGATGAAGTTTGTCACGGTAGTAGAAATAACAAGCCACCTTCTTCGGATGCCGAATGGAAAAGCTGTCTCTGTTGCAGTAATAAAGAATTAGTGATTTGTACTTCTCATAAAAAGCGGAAATCTCAATCTGGTTGGCAGGGTGAATTACACTCAATGCCCTTGCTTTTGTCGGCTTGTGAAGGATATGGAATGTAAAAGGAATCGTGCTCAGCAATTTGTCGGCATCCTTGGTTTTCAAGACATTCAAGTCCTCAAAGCCGAATAATAACAGCAGTATCTGTTTTGCGCCTTCGGGAATATCATCGTTTGCCCACACCTTTCCATTCTTGATTTTTATACCATTCTCTATCAGGAATCGGTAAAAGTATCGGTTTGAGAAGATGACCGGCAACTCGTATGGCAACACGTCAGAGAAAAGTACACGCTCTGCCTTATACCGTAATTTGATTTTCTTTCTTCTTACAGCCATTTCCGTATCTCCTTTAATCGACCCACGCCAATGTCAAACGTCTTTTTCTCTTTCCACCTATCTTTCAAGCTGATGGAATTGATAAAATCCCTGCGTTTCTTTACAAAGGCTCTCTCGTCAGCAGGGTCTGCAAATAAGTTGCCTGGCACTCTCACATGCTTCGAGTGCAGATAATGCTCCAATTCATCGAAGTCCTGATCCACATCTACTAAATCATTGTTGTAGTAGAACCCGACCTTCACTCCCTCCTTGGCTTTACTTAGCCTGATATTGCCAGTTATCAAGTTCAGTCCATCTTTCAAGTCGCGTTTGGCCTGTTTAATATCATACTTTAATTCATGTTTGAAGCGATCAAACACGTTGTCAACACGCGATTTGAACCGTTGTTTCCTCTCACCTGACATCCCGAATTTTGTTCTTCTACGGTTTCTGGCATCCTTGTTCAAATAAAGACAATATCCCAGATAGGTCAGGCTGTCATTTTGGGACCTGCCATTCGCAGGTGTATAGTAATCAAGGAGCTGGCATTTACCACTCCCTACTGGTTGTAAGTCTAGACCGTATTTATGAAACTGGTCTTCAAGAGCCTGATAATAGGATGCCAGTGTAAAGCCATACGGCATATCAGACAGAATCATAAATATGTCATCCACATAGCGGACATAAAAGATGACCTCCTTTCTACCTTTTATCATTTTGTCAAGTTCGGCAAGATAAATCTCTGACAAAGCAGAACTGATACCAATACCCCTTGGAACACCCTTCCCTGCCGCAAGTAATCGTTTGTCCTTAATCCCCTTATAGCCTGCCATGATGTTTTTAATCAGTCCTTTCGACTTGTTGCTCAGTATGGAGTTACGTTCTATCAGCGACATAAGCCTGTTTTGGGGAATTGATTCGAAAAAATGCCGGATATCAGTCCTGATGATGTAAATGGGCAGATTATTGTTCAGCATCAACTTTAGGTTGGCCATCACTGTGTGTCTGCTCACCATCTCAACGCCAAAGGCGTTCACTAAGTTTCTCTGTAGGCATTTCATGGCAAAGTGCTGCACCCTGTCGGCTTTGTCCACCTCAAAGTACTGCTTTCCACCGTACATATGCGATGTAAGTCGGAACCCAAACCCGCTCATGTTTGCTGCTTCAGACAATGCCTCCATATCTTTCTTCAGCGCCTCTTCCTTATCTGCCAATCTTATCTTCAGTTCTTCTCGCCAGAACTCATAGTCTTCCTCCTCTGTCTGAGTCCAGGCAGCTCGTTTTTTCTTGCGAAGTAAAGTCAGTTCTGCCCTGACAGCCTTTACATTGGTCGCAGCATCCCTGTATTCCTGTGGCATCTGGTTAAAGTCCACAAGTCCCTTCCGAAGCTCTATCTCAAATAGCGCCTCGAAATTAGCAGCAGAAAAGCTTTGGTCAAACATAAAACTACACTATATCTTAAACAACAAACGAACCATGCCCCTCTTAGAGTTACTCACAACCACCGTTCCCTGGTTCTCCGTAGGGCTTTATTTTCTCATCTCCTCCATCTCACTCTCCACCATCTTCATCATCATAGTCTGCCGACTGAAATCCTAACATCGAATAGTTGGTAGCAACGGTATAGAACAGCATTTTGGCAACGTCAGACTTTCTTTCTTGTGGCCGCATGTCACTATAATCATGGAAATGTGCATCATCATATCGTTGTTTTAATAGACTGGACAAATATTCTACGTCCACATCTAAAGCCTTCGACTTTAGAGTACTATCTGACAACCAATACACATCTTCGCTTGATTCAATCCACAAGAGAGTATCTCTGACACATAACTTATATCCTATTCCATTGTTATATTCTATGTCCGCAAAAATATGTCTGGCATACCTCACTCTGTCCGCAGCCTCTCTTGTTTCCTGCTTGCACAACACTGCCCCCATATTATTTACCACACGAAACATGATATCTAGCAGCGACGACTTGCCACTACCATTCTTGCCTACTATGGTATGGAGCGTCACATTCTTCCCAAAGAATTCTTTCAGGCTATTCTCTCCAAAAAGATACTCACCTGCGTCCAGATTTTTTCTATATCGGCACTCTGGATAAATGGTTATGCTTTTAATGTCAAACATTCAAATAACAAATTACCGATTATTCCTTCCAATCCCCATTCTCTCTCCGCTCGGCTCTTCCAAGAACCACTCAGACAGCATCACTCAACTATCATCACGTCTGTTCACCACGTAAATTCACCTCTATTCCTCAATATAATCCTCCAGCAACTCGTCCGACCAGCCGCCATATCCAGGCCGACCTGGTTCACCCTCGAAACCAGGTCTTCCTGGTTTTCCACACAATCCTGGCATACCGGGAGTACCTCCATATCCAGGATTCGAAGGTAAGTGCTGTGTATGGTCACGAGTGAAACCTATCACATCATTATTGCTATCGTAAAACACACCTCCTTCAGTCCAGCCCACGTGGTCACCATCTTGATTATACAAATTCCGACCATGAATCCAAAGAGAAAAATTGCCATTTTGGTCATACACCGAATCACCACAGTCCAAGGCTACCGCCTGTCCATTCCTGTCATAAATCCACTTTTTCATATAATACATTTTTTACTCCATCTTCTTTCACACCTTCCAATATAAAGCTACAAACAGCCATGGTCCCTTTCAGAACCACAGCTGTTATCCCTTTATCTCCTTATCATCAGATTCCTAGTCATCATAGCCTTATACTTTTTTATTCCCTCACGTTTCCATTGCATTATCCCTCAGCCCTCATATTAGACTTCCTCCTTCATTCACTGAAATATTTTCATCCTAACAATGCCATCCCATATTGGATTTCTTTGTTCGTCCGTCAATACTTCTGTCTCAATACGTACTTTCATATCGACCCTATTCGACTCCATACAATTCTTCAACAAACTGCTCTGCCTCTTCATCAGTCATCGCCATAAATCTCTGTTTCTGCTCCTCAGTCATCTTCGCTACACCGAAGGTCTTAACATAGTTCTTGGCTAGGGCATAGAAATTGCCGCCGTATGGTTTGCTGGTCACTTTTATGTAGTGCCAGAACAGTCTCGTACTCAATAGTTTCTGCAAAAACCGCAGATTCTCTACAGATTCATCAATAAAACAATAACCATTATAAAACATCAATTCCCTGTCCTCACTCAAGATAAAATAAGGATTGTCCGCTATATAAGGGAATAGCAGTTTATAGCCTGTCACATTCAAGGCCTGTGACCTTCCATAAAGATACCAGGGCTTTATCTTGTCCGATTTGCTTCTTTCATTTAGCACGCCTCGCTTGTTTTCTAAATACCTGTACGCACACGGATAGCGCATACGCATCACATCCTCTTCTATCGGCAATACAACATTTCTCTCTACTGTCCTGTATGGAAATATTAGTTTCTCTATATTAGTATCAAAATCCTCTTCGCATCTCAATATGTTACCCTTCACAGCATTGCGACAGATTTCTCTTTCTACCTGTACCTCTCCGTCTTCCGACTCAAAGTAATAATATCTTTCGTCTTCACGCGTCGGTACAAACAGGTAAACATCATTCCTTAATGTTGCAAATCCATTTCTAATAGTAGTATACTTTTCCAACGGAATGCCCGCCTCTCTTATTCTGCTGATAAAATCCTGCTCACGGTTTGGCAGTAGAGACCAAGAATCTTGTCCTTCGAGATTGTGATAGTCGAATCGTTCAAAGTTCTCTTCCTGCAATTCCCTCAGTCGGTCACTCTCACATTTGGTATAATAGACAGCTCCGTCATCCACATTCCTCACAAAGCAGAGACATGTATAAGTAGATCGCCCCTGAAATATTTGTTCTGCGCCAAAGTCAACAATACTGACCTCATACCTACGATGGGCGAAATAATGCCTTAAAGCCCTACCGTTCACACTTCGATAGAAATTATTCACGGTAATATACCCCAATATTCCATTTGGCATCAGGTTCTCAATACCTATCTGGAAGAAAGGGATATACATATCTGCCTTGCCCGTCTTCGATACTTCCCATAACTTTATCAGGACTTTGCTCTCTTCGTCTATCTTAGACGCACCAACATATGGTGGATTTCCAACTATCGCATCAAATCCACCATGTTGTCTCACTTCATCCACATCCTCCCATTTGAAAATAAGAGAATTGGCATGTACCAGGTTAAATTGATACGCCTCCTCATCTTCTTCCTCTAATGCGAGCAGGGTCAGCATTAATCTAGTTCTGTCAATGCTATATTCTGCTATATCTACGCCATACAGACAGTTTGCAAATATCTCCCGATATGGAATGTCTGCCTCGTGCAGATGTCTCGCCAGCGTAATCAGGAAGCCACCGCAGCCGCATGCTACATCTGCAAATTTCTTTACAGACAATGGCCCGTCCAGTTGACTTAATACACGACTGACAATATGCTCTCTGATATACTCTGGGGTATATACAGCTCCATTTACCTCCTTTTCCTGTGGAGATACCACAAACTCAAAGAAAGCAATCAAATCTTCCAATCCCAGTCGAATACCTTTTTGATTCAGATATTCTACAAACTTGGCAACATTCTCATTGTCTATGATATGCTCCAGAATCAGCTGGTTATTCCTTACAAGGATGCAGTTCTGACTCAAATAGGCAGAAACGATAAAGCAGTCTGTATAATAGCTGTCATTACAGTCACACAGCGATGCGAACTTCCGTAAAACGTAGCTGGGTATTAAACGATTTGAGGGCATAGTTCCTTCTTTCCGGCCCATCCTGTACCTGCACCCATGGTGCTAGTGATGGCATTATAATAGGGTTCCAAAATCCGTTGCTGTGATGACTGATACAATCGTGGGAACACTCGATCTTCACTGTAAAATTTCGTAAATACGTCTTTGGTATGGAAGTTCATCAGACAAAAACCTATCCCTAAAACGATATCCAAAGGGTAATGAGCCAGTCTGGGCACATTCAGATATAGCATTCCTCTATTTTGCAGAGTATCGAATAGCGCATGTTTCATCTGATTACGTCCGTCAAAGCAGTGCAAATGGTATAGCGGATGCCATTCAGTTGTTTTTTTTGACGTATCTTTCTCCAAATGCATCCCCCAACTGTAGGCCTTTCCTTGATAGTCGCCACAGACATGAAGATGGAATGAATAAATGGTAAAAGGGTCGCAAGTCTTATTATAGTCTGCCACTTTTGCTTTGCACTCACATCCCATGTTTAATCTCACAACAATTCCTGCCGGTTCTGTATTTCGGACATCTCCAACAGGTAATATCAGATTCTCAATCTTGTAGCCCCACTCGTCTAGTGTCGCGCTACCATTAGCTTGTGCTTCCAAGGTCTTTGCCGCGTTCTTCAAAGAGGAAAGCTCGCAATAGTCCTTCGAAAACAGGCTTGACAGGCATTGATAGAGTTGATTCAACTCGTTGGCTCTATCTTCAAAGAACGCCTTGTTTCTATTCATCTTTGGCTTGCTCATCTTGAAGTCGATGTATAATTTCCAGCTTTTTCTTCAAACCATCCTGGCAGAGTCTTTCTTCCTTGAAGTCTCCTCTTGCAACAAATAAGAAAGAGACATAGTGATTCTCCTGCCAGGGCATCAGTGACATTCGGTCTTCCACTGGAATGCCTTCCATCGAGTCAAGCGGGAGTCCGCTATAGCAGCATACGGTATTATAGTAACTGCTGTTATTCAGTTCAATGGGTTTCGCTGGAACAAGTCCTTCGAAACCAGCTCTTTCCAGTATTGCAACTCGTTCTTCAGCACTCAAAATCTGATAGGGTCTTCCTTCCGACAGACTCATAAAGAATGTATTGACCTTATCTGACCAACAACGTTTCCAACCGGCAGAAAAAACTCCTTGATACTCAGCTTGTGAATAGATAGCCTCTTTCAATTTGGGCCAGCCATTACTCTCATCCATATTAATCCCCATTCTTGCCGCTACAGTATGTTTGTCAATAAGCAATCCGGGATAAGGCATGACATCCTTCAAAATACGTCGGGCAATATCAAACGTGGACGGACCTCTCAGGTAATCAATGATTTTATCGTCAATCTCGTCAAGGTCTTTTCTGCCAAGATACTCTTCTACTTTTATATCTTTCTTGTTCAACAATTGATAGCCCTCTGCCAACGACTTCATACGGGCAGTCTCGCGTTTATAGCTCACTTCCGTCTTGTCAAAGTAGTAGTCAAACAGATCATGGCTTGCGCTGTCTTTTCGGTAAACGTCATAGTTCTCTATGGTTGAGCAGAGCACCACTGGAATATGAGGCATCTTTCCCTCAGAAGCCCAAGTCCTGATTTGTTGGGTAAATGGTTGGGCTTTAAAGGCCAGGCTATTTGCTCCTGTTCCATCAAGACAAAGGTCAATCAGCACGCCATCATACTGATGTGCGGCAAACTCTTCCTTAATCCTATTGCAGACTTTTTCAAATGGTTCATCCTTGCTTAGCGTCAGTGGACTGATATTGACAAGTTTTTTATCGTTAAATCCGTCCAATAACGCCTTGGTTACAGAACCAGTCTCGTCGTCTATAAACAAATATTTGGGTATCATACGCTTCTATTTTTCTTTTGGTATTTCTATGCGAAAGGTGGTTACATATCCCGTCTTAGGTGTTTCTGACAGATAAATCTTTCCGCCATAACTGCTAATCATATCATGCAAAATGCTTAGGCCAAGCCCAGTTCCTGTGTAGGCCTCCTCGTCTGGGCTTCCTTGTCCCGCAGCAGATGTGGTCGTAACAAATGCCTCAAAAATATGCTCGCGGACGGCAGGATCCACTCCACAGCCATTGTCAGAGAAGTCCAATATCAAATTGTTGGTATCCTCAGAGCATTCGATTCTAATTTTACCGTCACCCGAATTGTTTGATTTTTTAATAGCCTTCTTGGCATTGGTATATAGATTGAAGAAGATAGACGCCCATTCTGACTTATGCATTGGGATAGTCTTCATTTCTGCCAACAACACATTTATTTCATTCCTGTTATCAGTGATGGTGATGTCTGCCTTGGTGCTGTCTCTTGCTATAACCTTCTCAAAACTGTTTATCTCTTCTTTCAAGTTTACTGGCTCCAACACTCGCTGTGCATTGTTCGATATGGTGCTACCAAAGAAGGTAGTATAGCTTTTCATCGCCATCAGATTGCTCTCCAGTGTGCTTATCCTTTCCAAAGCTCTTGGGTCAGATTCCAAAATACGTTTGAGCTCATCTATTTCTGCCGTGAACCCAGGGAAGTAGTATTTTATTTCGTGGATAAATTCTCCTATGGCAAGTCCAAGTCCGGCCAACACACGGAGCATGTTGATTTTATCTTGCAGTTTCTCCGTCTGCTTTTCCTGCTCCTCCTGCCCTTCGCGAATCTTTTCATACACTTGCTCATACTTCCGGCTATGCTCTTCCCTTTGGCCATTACCCCCTGATGAATCGCCCTGATTCTCTTTGTCTTTTCCTATCAGGTTTGAAAATTCAGTCAGCGCCTCTTGCATCTTTTGACTGGGGCTTTTCTTCTCCCAATCTTTCTGGTTGGCTGTCTGCTTTCTGTTTCTCAGTGATGCCACGTCCTGACAGGCTGTAATAATCACGCGATATACAAAATCTTGTATCTCTTCAAACGCTTTGTTTTCAATCAATCCTTCACGGCTTGATGTTTCTTCGAAAAGATCTGCAGCAATATCATCAATCTCTACATAACCAAAGAAACTTTGGTTTTGGTGTGGAAACAATAAAGTCTTTCTTCTGACAGAGCTGTCTAATCCGAGCCAGTCATTATTCTTCTCTCCGTATGGGGGTACGCGGAATCCATTTCTATAAAGCTTTATGCCTCCTACTTCTGTTCCTAGATTCTTTACGTATGTATACAATGAACCAGGAATCAGACTTCGATCATATATGAAATAATATGTCTTAAAATGAATAGAATGGGCAGCTTCATAATGTGTTTCATTGTTTTCACGGTCAGCGCCTATTTTTTGGAAATTACCTTGCGAAACATCGAGTTTATTGCTCCACATCCTCCAGTAGCCTTGCCCTTTGTCATCAATATAACCTTCTATCACGGCCAAAGCATGGTCATAGAAAGCCACATTCTCATCTACAACCTTTGTCTCTTCAGATACTCTGTCTCGGTAGAACGATGCCTTGAATCCAGGGTCTTGCCTGTCCCTGTCCCACTCCATTCGTTCCTGGGAAAGTGGCTCTGGTATAAGCAGGTCTTCTGTATAACGATAGGCTCTTAGGATAGCATTATCGCTCCATCCATCGTATAGTTGATTGATGATGAGAGTAGTTCCGCAGGCTCTTTCTTTTTCAACATACTCTATCTGCCCGGTTACTTCGTTGATGTCTGAATCAATCACATAGTCATCCCAGTTGATAGTTGCCTTGATAGCCTGATTACTGGTTTCAGTCTGTGTAATTATTATCAGTTGTTTTCCTAATCGCTGAGCGGCAAAACGACCTATTCCCTTCTTACCGGCCTTCTTTCTTTTATAGCGAGGGCTGACTGGGCGGTGTATCTTGTCTGATGAAGAAATACGCATAAACCCATTAATAAGCTCATCGTATGTCATGCCGTTTCCGTCATCTTCTATCTCGAACGAACCTCCAGCTCTGACAGCATCCTTAAAAACCAAATGTGCATACGAGGCTTCAGCGTCATAGGCATTTTTTATAAGTTCTGATATAGCCGTCTCTGCCCGTCCCACCAACTCTTTTCCAAGTCGGTTGATAATACCAGCATCCACCGAGAATCTCACGTGCTCCCGGTCTTGTTTCAGCAACTCGTTCGAAAGGGTTGTAAATCGGGAGTAATCTATCTCTTCCGATTTCAACAATTCCTCTATTGCAGCCTTTATTTCCTTTGTTTTATCAATCTCAGCCATACCGATTTATTTCTTATACTCCTGATTATCAATATAGGATTCGAAGCAACTAATAAGATAAGCAATATAGTCCCTCACCTCAGTATAAAAAGTATTTATCCTTGTTTCCGTATTTCCGTGAGTCCATTCTCGATGTCCTCCATCGAGCACGATCGCGCCTCGTATTCAATAAACTCTTTCAGTCGAGAAATAACATCTTCCATCATACCTCTTCCATCTTACATCTGCAGTATATCCTCCGGCCCCGTAGGTTCATACTTCCCATTCTTCATTTCCAGAATCACCGTGCCTGATTCTAATGCCTGCACAGTGTGCCATTGACCAGCAGGTATATTGAGAGCCACAATAGGACCGCCAGGAGAAAGTTCTATACGCTCAGTACAAATTCTCTCCAAATCATCATAGAACTCTTCCACCAACCTACCCCGTATACATACAACAGTTTCCGATGTCTTCTGATGCCTATGAATTGGCAAAATGCTCCCAGGCTCGATAGCATTCAGCATCCGCTGAGAAGTGTCCTCAGCAGAATCGCGCAGGTCCATATTCATGCGAAGCCTTGGCGATTCCTTTGCCTTAGCCGTAAGATTATCAAGTAATGCTTGTGTAATTTTCATATTTTTTAAGTGTAGTGATTAGAGTTTAATGTTTAGAGTCAGTTGAATCAGTTGATTGTTTATATGAGTTTTGAAGTCCAGAAAGCAATCTAGCTTCTTCCTCTATCAACTTATCCATACTCATACGATCCTCTACTGTTATATATCCTAATTCTTCGGCTATTTCAAATTGAGATGAGACCTCCATTAAGGAGCCATACGACATCTCTATGAAATGCACCTTATCTTTAATTGAATAACGATTTACGCCTTCTGCAATGTTTGACGTTATCGAGACAGACGCACGTCTTAGTTGGTTACACATAGCGTGCTTCTCCTCAGAAGGGAACTTTTTCAGAAGTTGATAGGTACGTTTTACCACGTCCTTACCCTTTTGATATGCTATCAACTTTCTATAACCAAAAACTTCCATACTCTGAACTTTTTAACTGTCTCTCAACTCTACACACTCAACTCTCAACTTTTGAGAGATGCCAGATACTCTTCATGCAAATGGTAATACTTCATTTTAAACAGCACATACGCCAACCCAAAGACAATGGATGCAACAATGAAGTAAATCCAGTGTGCCACAATGGTATTCGGGATTAGGTATATGAATCCGAGCGAAACGACCAATTGTAATACCATGTAAATCAAGGAAACTGTGACGTGACTCATCTTCAACTCATTCGCCATCAGCTGGTACGCGTGCTTGCGATGCGCTTGTCCCAAGTTCTCATGAAGCATAATACGGTGACAAATTGTCAATACGCCATCCACTCCATATACCAAGAACAGTACTATCCAAGTAATATCCCCAGTGGCAATCATCAATCTGCCCAAACAGAACACCAATATAAGCGCCATACCGATACTTCCAACATCCCCAGCAAAACACTTTGCTTTTCCTCTTGGGCGGAAGTTAAACAGACTAAACACCAATACCCCGATAATGGCAACTATCAAGTAAGATTCTTCCACGAATGTCATACTACGATTCGCCATCGTTATCGGTATCAGCATAGCGAGACTATATCCCGCAGTTATTCCATTAACTCCATCCATGAAGTTAAAAATGTTAGTTCCGCCAACTGCCGCAATCAATGCAATTGGTACAACCCACCACATATCCCAATGCAACAGGCCAATCTCTTGAAACACGAAGAACATCGCTGTGAACTGCACCACTAAACGCAATGAGTCAGGCAATGAATGAATATCATCTACAAACGATATTCCCGCCGCCAGCGTCACACCAGCTAATAGCCACGGATATTGGAAACCAAATACAATGCTCCATATCCATAGCCCAATAGTGAAAATAATACCGCCACCACGCAAGACGATTGTTTTGTGTGAGGAACGCTCATTTGGTTTATCTATAATGTTGCATTTGTCTGCAATGCGAAAATAAACCAATTCTGCGATAACTAGGAAAACGGCTATTGAAATATAGGCTAACAAACTATCCATATATAACAACTTAGAACTTCCTCCAGACCATCTTATTGACTATCCCGACATAGCTCTGGATAATCTTCACTACCTTTGTCGAGACATTCTCTTCGATGTAGTCAGGAACAGGTATGCCGTAATCACCATTCTGGTTCAATGTCACTGCTGTATCTACAGCCTGAAGCAATGACTTCTCATCGATACCTGCAATGATGAAGCAGGCTTTGTCGATGGCCTCAGGACGCTCGGTTGATGTGCGGATGCAAATAGCAGGGAACGGATGACCTACAGAGGTGAAGAACGAACTCTCCTCGGGGAGCGTTCCACTATCGCTCACTACCGCAAAGGCATTCATCTGAAGGCAGTTGTAGTCATGGAAGCCCAGCGGCTCATGCTGAATCACGCGGCTGTCCAGTTTGAATCCCGATGCAGCCAGCCTGTTCCTCGAACGAGGATGGCAGCTATACAAGATGGGCATATCATACTTCTCCGCCATCTTGTTGATAGCCGTAAACAACGACGTAAAGTTCTTCTCCGTGTCTATATTCTCCTCACGGTGAGCAGACAGCAGAATATACTTGCCCTTCTCCAAGCCCAGTCGTGCGTGAATGTCGCTTGCCTCAATCTCTGCCAGATTCTGGTGTAGCACCTCTGCCATTGGAGAACCCGTTACATACGTACGCTCCTTGGGGAGACCACAGTCAGCCAAGTAACGACGAGCATGCTCTGAATAAGCCATATTTACATCGCTGATGATGTCCACAATCCTGCGGTTGGTTTCCTCAGGCAGGCACTCGTCTTTGCAACGGTTGCCAGCCTCCATGTGGAAGATGGGAATGTGGAGGCGCTTGGCTCCAATCACGCTGAGGCATGAGTTGGTATCACCCAGCACCAGAACTGCATCCGGCTTGGTCTCAACCATCACCTTGTAGCTCTTGTCTATGATGTTACCCATCGTAGAACCAAGGTCATCACCCACAGCTTCCATATAAATATCAGGATCTGCCAACTTCAGGTCTTTGAAGAACACCCCATTGAGGTTATAATCATAGTTCTGACCAGTATGTGCCAGCAAACAGTCGAAATACTGACGACACTTATTGATAACGGCTGCAAGGCGTATGATTTCAGGCCTTGTGCCTACTATGATGAGAAGCTTCAACTTCCCGTTATTCTTAAAACTTGCCATATCTTCTATTTTACAGGTTCAAAATAAGTATCAGGTTTATTCGGATTGAATATTTCGTTGCAGTACATAACTGTCACCAAATCTTCTGTATCACTCAGGTTGATGATATTGTGCGTATAGCCTGGCAACATGTGAACGGATTCTATCTTGTCGCCACTCACCTCCCACTCCAGCACTTTGCCTTCTGGATCATTTAGATTACGTTGCTGGATGAGTCCATGACCTTTCACCACGATGAACTGTTCAAACTTGGTATTGTGCCAGTGTTGGCCCTTGGTAATACCTGGTTTCGAGATATTGATGCTCACCTGACCACAGTTCAACGTATGCACCAATTCCGTAAAGCTTCCACGGTCATCCACATTCATCTTTAAAGGGAAGGCAACCTTTTCCTTGGGCAGATAGCTGAGATAAGTTGAATAGAGCTTCTTTGCAAACGAGTTTGCAGGAATCTCTGGCATCATCAATGTCTTTGGCTGTTCAGCAAAGCTCTTTAATAGCTCGACGATCTCACCCAAAGTTGCCTTATGAGTAGTAGGTACATAGCAATACTTACCATCTGCTTGTGGCAACACATCAAGACCATTGAACTCACAATGATGCTCTTCACCCTTCAGACAGGCAATCATCTCATCAACAAGATCATCAATATACAGCAGTTCCAATTCCACACTGGGGTCATTCACCGTATATGGCAAATCATTGGCAAAGGCGTTGCAGAACGTTGCAACAGCACTATTATAGTTCGGGCGACACCATTTACCAAAGAGATTCGGGAAACGATAAATCAGCATCTTTGCCCCCGTCTCTTCGCCATACTCCAAGAACAAATCTTCTCCAGCCTTCTTCGAACGCCCGTATTCGCTATTTCCGAAACGCCCCGTCAACGAAGCTTGCTGGGAGCTAGAAAGCATGACAGGACAAGTGTTCCCATACTTCTTGAGGGTATCAAGCAGTGTAGAGGCAAACCCAAAGTTGCCGCTCATGAACTCGCTCTGCTCCTTGGGCCTGTTGACGCCAGCAAGGTTGAACACAAAATCCGCCTTCTGGCACCGCTCGTCCAGTTCTTCGGGAGTAGAGTCCAAGTCGTACTCGTATATCTCGTCAATCACCAGCCCCGGACGGGTTTTGTCCTTCCCATCCCTTATATTCTTCAAATTAGCGCACAAGTTCTTTCCAACGAATCCCTTAGCGCCTGTTACTAGAATCTTCATTATTTCACGATATTGGGGACACCGTTTAATTCGTTTTGAATATACTCCAACGAGGCAATCTTCGCCTTGGTCTCTTCGAGATTCAATCTCTTCGTGTTATCCGAGTTAAACTCCTCGATAGTGGCACGCTTGGCATCACCCTCCTTGAAGTACTTGTCGTAGTTCAGGTCACGATTGTCAGCAGGCACACGGTAGAAGTTGCCCATGTCTTCGGCTTTGGCACACTCTTCCTTGGTAAGCAGCGTCTCATACATCTTCTCACCATGACGGATACCAATCACCTTGATTTCTTCCTTCTTACCGCCAAAGAGCTCACACACAGCCTCTGCCTGCGTCTGGATGGTGCAAGCGGGAGCCTTCTGAACGAGGATGTCACCATTCTGACCATTCTCGAAGGCGAAGAGCACCAGGTCCACAGCCTCCTCCAGCGACATGATGAAGCGGGTCATCTTGGGCTCGGTGAGCGTGATGGGGTTACCCTTGCGAATCTGGTCAATCCAGAGAGGGATGACGCTTCCACGAGAGCACATCACGTTGCCATAGCGCGTGCAGCAAATCTTCGTCTCGCCACTGTAGCGGCTCTTGGCCACTGCAATCTTTTCCTCGATAGCCTTGGTGATTCCCATGGCGTTGATGGGATAAGCAGCCTTGTCGGTAGAGAGACAGATCACGCACTTCACACCTGCATCGATGGCAGCATCCAGGGTGTTATCTGTACCAATCACATTCGTCTTCACCGCCTCCATGGGGAAGAACTCGCAGGAGGGCACCTGCTTCAGGGCAGCAGCATGGAACACATAGTCCACACCCTTCATAGCATACTTTAGCGTTGATTTGTTACGCACATCGCCAATGTAGAACTTAATCTTGTTTGCCACCTCAGGCATACGCGCCTGGAAATCATGGCGCATATCGTCCTGTTTCTTTTCATCACGACTGAAGATACGAATCTCCCCGATGTCAGTCCTCAGGAAACGGTTGAGAACTGCATTACCAAAACTGCCTGTACCACCGGTAATCAGCAGTGTCTTGTCTTTAAAAATGCTCATAATTTATATTTGATATTATTATTTACTGTTATACTCTTCCAACGCCTTCTCCAAAAGGAACAACGCCCTCTGCAAATCCTTCTTGCATAGCACATAAGCAAGGCGCACTTGGTCGTTACCGACTCCAGGGGTAGTATAGAATCCTGAAGCTGGAGCCATCATGATGGTTTCTCCAGCACACTCCATCTCTGAACCACTAAACATAGTGGTCTTAGGTGTCAATTCATCTTTCCATCTGAAATCAGAAAGACACCATGCACAGAACTTCTCTGTATCTTCCACGGGCAGCTTTGCTACTGTATAGAATGCTCCCATAGGAATTGGAGTATAGCATCCAGGTATCTTATTGACTCCATCAATCAGGCACTTTCTGCGCTCAAGATACTCTTCGTAAACCTCACGCGAATATGCCTCAGTTCCTTCAATAGAAGCTTCAGCCACAATCTGGCCAATCAAAGGAGGTGACAAACGAGCCTGACAGAACTTCATCACTATCCTACGAACAGCCTCATTCTTCGTTATCAGTGCTCCAATACGGATACCACACTCAGAATAACGCTTGGAAACAGAATCTATCAGCACCACATTCTGCTCAATTCCCTCAAGGTGCATAGCTGAGATGTAGGGAGAGCCTGTATAAATGAACTCACGATACACCTCATCAGAGAATAGATAGAGGTTGTGTTTCTTCACTAAGTCCCTTATCTGGTTCATCTCCTTTTGTGTATAGAGATAACCCGTAGGATTGTTGGGATTGCAAATAAGGATGGCTTTTGTACGCTCATTGATAAGTTCTTCAAACTTCTCCACCTTGGGCAAACAGAAGCCTTCCTCAATGGTAGTGGTTACTGTTCTGATAACAGCACCTGCACTTACGGCAAATGCCATATAGTTGGCATAAGCAGGTTCTGGCACAATAATTTCATCACCTGGGTTCAGGCAGCTCATGAATGCGAACAACACAGCCTCAGAGCCACCACAAGTAATGATAATATCATCAGCAGAAAGCTTTATCTGATACCTGTCATAGTAGTTCACCAGAGCCTTGCGCAATGAGCGATAACCTTGCGATGGAGAATACTCCAGAGTCGTTCTATCCACATGCTTCAAAGCATCCAGCGCCTTCTGAGGTGTAGGCAAATCAGGCTGTCCAATGTTCAGGCGATATATCTTCACGCCCTTATCCTCAGCAGCATACGCCAGTGGGGCCAACTTCCTGATAGGGGAAGCTGGCATGTCAATTCCTCGCTGGGATATTTGTAAATCTGTTGTGTTATTCATTTCCAGCAACAAAGTGGCCATATTGCAACTACAAAATTTGCTCCATGCATTTTATCAAACTGTCTGTCCAATATGGAATCTTGATACCAAAGGTTTCTTTAATCTTTGTCTTGTCGAGAACAGAATATGCAGGGCGTTTTACAGGTGAGGGGAACTCGTCGCTGTGGCAAGGCTGAATGTCACATGCGTTGTTTCCAGCAAGTTGAGCAATCATCTTGGTAAAGTCGTACCAAGAGCATACCCCCTCGTTGCTGAAGTGGTAAACCCCCGTGTTTCCTTCAAACTTGCGATTCCCTACGATATCATAGATTGCAACTGCCAAGTCACCAGCATAGGTAGGTGTACCCGTCTGGTCGAAGACAACCTTCAACTGCGGTTTGGTTGCTGTGAGGTTGAGCATCGTTTTCACGAAGTTCTTGCCGAACTCACTATAGAGCCATGCTGTACGGATGATGACGTAATTTACGCCTGTAGCCTGAATCAGCTGTTCTCCCATCAACTTGGTCTTGCCATAAACACCAGTAGGAGTACCTTTCTGATCTTCCTTGCAAGGGGTATTGTAAGGGTCGCCACCAAACACATAGTCTGTGGAGATATGAACCAACAAGCCGTTGACCTCTTTCATGGCAATGGCCAAGTTCTCTGGAGCTTTGGCATTCAGTTTCTCTACCAAGGCATATTTCTCAGGATCTTCAGCGCCATCTACATTGGTCCATGCAGCACAATTGACCACAGCATTAATATCGTGCGATACTAAATAGGCTCGAATGGCATCCAAGTCCGTTATATCCAGATGTTCATAGCCATCACATACATCCGTGAAGAAGTATTTATCTTTGCTATTCTTGGAAACAATTTGCATTTCGTTTCCAAGCTGGCCATTGGCTCCTGTTACTAAAACATTCATTACTTGCCAAATTCAAAAGGTGAAACAAAGTCCTTGAGGAAGGGATGATGCTTGTCCTTTTCACTCAATTCCACATCTTCTGCCTTGATGGGCCATTCAATGCCCAAGTCTGGGTCATTCCACATGATGGCACCTTCTGCTTCAGGATGGTAGAACTCATCGCACTTGTATTGGAACAGAGCTGTTTCGCTCAGCACTACAAAGCCATGGGCAAAGCCTTTTGGTATAAAGAACTGCCTGTGGTTCTCACCTGTAAGCTCCACTGCCACATGCTGTCCATAGGTGGGACTACCCTTACGGATGTCAACAGCCACATCCACCACCTTGCCTTGTATCACTCTAACCAACTTACTCTGGCAGTAGGGCGGATTTTGGAAGTGCAACCCTCTCAGAACACCATAATGACTAAAACTCTGGTTATCCTGAACAAAGGTCACCTTGGCTACCTTCTCTTCAAAATCTCTCTGGGAGAAGCTCTCATAGAAGTACCCCCTACTATCACCGAATATTTTCGGTTCAATAATCTTTACGCCTTCAATGGCGGTATCTATAACATTAATCATATTCTTCAGAACTCATTACTCATAACCCATAACTCAAAACTCATCCGCCCCTTTCATTCCTTTCTTCTCCACCTCATCCGCTATGCACATCAAGTACTGCCCGTACTGGTTCTTGAGCATCGGCTTAGCAGTTTCACGCAACTGAGCAGGAGTTATCCAGCCCTTACGAAGTGCAATACCTTCAAGACATGCCACTTTCAAACCTTGACGCTTCTCGATAGTCTCAATATAATTGGAAGCTTCTGATAGAGAATCGTGAGTACCAGTATCGAGCCAAGCAAATCCTCTTCCGAGGGTTTGCACTTTCAGTTCACCATCATTGAGGAACCACTGGTTTACTGTAGTGATTTCAAGCTCACCACGAGCAGAAGGTTTGATGCTTTTAGCCACATTGACAACCTTGTTAGGGTAGAAGTACAGACCCACAACTGCATAGTTGCTCTTGGGCTCTTTGGGTTTCTCCTCAATGCTCAGGCAGTTGCCGTTCTTATCAAACTCAGCAACACCATAGCGTTCAGGATCAGATACCCAATAACCGAATACGGTGGCTTTCTTTTCCTCCTCAGCGGTTCTAACAGCCTCTCTGAGCATACCTGTGAAACCAGCACCATGGAAGATGTTGTCACCAAGAACAAGACAAGCGCTATCATCACCAATAAACTTCTCTCCAATGATGAATGCCTGAGCCAGCCCATCAGGAGATGGCTCTTCAGCATACTCAAAGTGCACTCCATAATCTGAGCCATCTCCCAAGAGCCGTTTGAATCCAGGAAGGTCGTATGGTGTTGAGATGATAAGTATCTCTCTAATTCCAGCTAGCATCAACACGCTAACTGGATAGTAAATCATTGGTTTGTCATAAATAGGCAGAAGCTGCTTACTTACACCCTTAGTGATAGGATATAGTCTGGTTCCTGATCCACCAGCAAGTACAATACCTTTCATAATTATTATTTTTAATTGTTATAATTCAAACAATAGACAAAAAATTAATGTTCTCTAATGGCCCGAGCTTCAACAAAAGATGGAACTCAGATTGTTTAAACCACTTTTTTTAACCTGCGGAGCATATAGTGGATAAAGAATTTAGGGGCATCCACAGGGAAGATTGAAGCCAAACGGAAGAACTCGCCAGTTCTGCGGACAAAAGTTATCAGGTGGCTTCTGATTCTCTTGTACTGACTCCGGTAGGTGTTGTCTTTATTGTGGCCAAAGTTACCTGCTTCTAGGACAACTCTCAATATCTTTGAGCCTTGAACTTTATACTTTGAACTATACAAGGGCATCGTATCTTCAGGCATCCCAAGATATTCCACGGCAAATGCAGAGAAGGCTTTCCATTCAGACAGGACTCCCATTTTTTTGAGGCTCATTTCAAGCCTATTTACATCTATCTTATCCTTATATGTCCACAGCAATCTGCACCAGTCACAAATCTGTCTCAACCCTACACCACCAACAAAGAAATGGTTGAGGAAGTGCGTAAAAACCAAGAGTATATCATTGTCTGCACTTGGGAGGAAAACTGTTGTATCACCATTCTGCCAAGAGCGAACCTCGCCTCTCACGAAGATGTTATTCTGAACAGCATTCACACCCTTATTAACTCTTCTCGATAATTGAGTGTACATAGTTCCGTGCAATTCCACCACCCATTGGTCAATGGTCATCCCGATATGCTTCTTGAATCTATCCTCATCTTCAACTTCTGTTGCTAATGGCATCAGGAAAGACTTCGCTTGCTCATAGTTAGGGTCACTCAAGAGAAAATCCACATCTCCACAAGCTCTCCACAATGGTCTTTCATAACATTGTGCTACGCCTTGCCCCTTTACTAGAATAGTGTAAATACCAGCCTCACGCATCTTGGCCACAATTTTAGCAATGAAGTTATTCATCGCTTGATTGTGCTGTTCCAAGACGATCACCTGGGTCAAAAATGGAAGAATAGCTGATTTAGAAGGTTTGACATCCGTAGCATGCTCCAGTCCTGCAGCCACGAGGCCCACTACCGATTGTTCTTCAGCCAACCGGTATATTTCGCTATAGTCCAGTTCCCCATAGGGTGCAAGCTCTACTTCGGTATCCCAAAGTCCAGCTTTCAGCAATGCGAAAAATGCTTCCTGATTGTTGTCTAATCGCATTTAAAACTCTCTAATGTCACTTTAAGACCTTCTCTTGCATCCACTGGCATCTTATCAACACCAAGTGCTTTCTTAATCTTCGCATTGGAGGAAATATAATTCTCCGTAAGTTTTCTTAACCGTTCTGAATCCAATGGCAAATGGAGTGCGCCACCAATCTTGGCAACACCAGCCATCAAGCTCTTGGGAAGTTTCCATATACGTGGCTTCTTCCCCAATGATTTACAGATCTCTTCAATCAGTTCATTGGTAGAGAGTGCCTCATCATCGCCCATGTTGTAAATACCAGAAGTCACATTCTTAGTTAAAACTCCTTCTATTGCAAAGCAAATGTTCCCAATAGAAGTGAACGTCCTGCGATTCTCAAAAGCGCCAAGTGGCCAAGGAATTCCCTTTCGAACCACATTATACAACAGATTCAGATTTCCCTTGTTGCCAGGTCCATGAATCATGCAAGGACGGAAGATATACACGCCCTTATCAGCGAACTCATCAGGGCGATTCTTCATCGTGCTCAGGATATACGTTTCTGCGGCAATTTTGCTCTCTCCATAAGGGCCAACAGGTGTAGGAACCACATCCTCAGTTAAGATACCTTCCACTTTATCAGCAGCAGCCTTAGCAGTGCTGAAGAAAACAAACTTCTTGATGTTAGGATGATTACAGAAATAGTCGAATATCTTGATAGTCAAATCACGGTTCACCTTGAAATACACATCAGATACCGTCTGGTTCTTCGTATCGTGAGCCTTGCCAGCCAGATGGATAATAGCATCCACCTGAGGAATCATATTCTCCTTATCTAGATCATCCCAAGAGAAAGTGTATTTGATGCCTTCTTTGCTTGGAGAGATAATATCCAGCCCATAAATTGTGTGCTCCTTGGATAGAGAAGCAACTAAGTTCGAACCCACGAATCCGTGGACTCCTGTAATTAATATCTTCATTTCTGAATAAGTTCGTTATAAATAGCCATATGTCTTTCTATCACTGTATCGATTGAGAAATATTCTTCAGCATATTTTCTTGAGTTTCTTCCCATCTCCTGACGCAAAGAGCTGTCAGAGATCAGGGTATCCAGTTTCTCTACCAATGCATCCACATCCTTTGTGGGAATAAGATATCCATTATACCCGTCAACCACAGTGTCTTTGCACCCCACAGAATTGCAAGTAATGATAGGACGACCAATAGCGCAAGCCTCTATCAATGACTTAGGCAAACCCTCCATATAGTAACTTGGGAAGGCAACAATGTGGCTCTTCATCAAGAGTTCCCTTACATCTGTTCTGTACCCCAACCACTGGATGTATAAACCGTCACAAACGGCCTTGAGTTGTTCCTCTGTAATAGCACCAGGATGGTCATCTATTCCACCTACTAACAGAAACTCGGCCTTATTACCATATTTCGCACGCAACCTTTCAGCCGCCTCTGTAAGAATAAAGATTCCCTTCTCCACGATCATACGAGCTGTGAGAATAATCCTAATCTTACCCTCAGCAGGCTCTGGCGTATAAACGAATTTATTCAAGTCCACGCCAGACCCCTTGATGAACCTTGCTTGATTCACCTTGATGATGCCATTGCTGATATACAATCCTTTGTCATCATCATTCTGGAAGATGCAAAGCAGGTTCTTTCTGGCATGGGAGAACTTCAGAACCTTAGGCATCACTTTGGCCACCAGCCCTTGATTCTCCTTGGCAAAGAAACCACCCAAACCACTGATAGCATTCACCACTCCATTCACATGAGTGAACTTTGCTGCAAGAGTACCCCATAGGATGGTCTTCATTCCTACATGGTGTACCACATCAGGTTTTTCTCGCTTATACAGCTTTCTCAGGAAGTTAAGTGTCCCTAACTCCTCCTTGATGTTCATCCCAGATCGAGACATGGGAAGGTTGATTACCTTCAGCCCGATAGTTTCAATATCCTTAAGTTTTCCCGTATCTGCCGTCACGATCGTTACGTCCCACCCTGCCTTCTGTGCAGCAAGGGCTACATCTTTTCGGTGAGATAGGAAAAACCAGTCAACGTTAACTACTATAAAAAGTTTACTCATCAGTTTATATTTGATCTTTGTTTATCAATTTATCATAGAATGTTCCTTCACTCTCTGCCCCTTTAGGCAACCTATATGTCAGTTTATGAAACCATGCTCGTCTTTTCAGCTCTTGCATCCACTGCTCATCATAGTTATCTGCCAGTCGTCGTTGCAGCAGATGGGGTGTACGGTTGCTATACCTGGGCACATCATCCATATATTCCGGTTTTTCTGCCACTGCCATCGCAAAGAATAAATGAAAAATATAATACTCCAACAGGCAATCATTTTCTTTCCAATATAAACAAAGGGTTTCTTTTACTGTCTCCAACAAAGGGTGCCCTGCAACTGAACATATCATCCAATTTGAAATACCACTAAATCTGTTATCCTCACCCCTATTTAATTGCTGAAAGAGGAATAATTTGCTTTCCAGCATTTCTTTAGGAAAGTCGTTACCTGTCATCAATACAGTTGCGTCAAGCCAAAGCCCTCCATATTTAGTCAGAAACTCCAGTCTCAGTATATCTGAATAGTGTGCTTCTGGTATTATTCCTTTCTTATGTTTTTCCTCAATGTAATCAGGTAATGTTACATATTGACTGATGTTTTCAGCTGTCAAGAGTGTAATGTCATTATCAATTAAGAATCTCTTGGCACTGTCAACGCATCTTTTCACAATCACAGGAGCAGTCTCAAATCCTTGCCTCCAGTAGATCCATACATTCTTACTCGGGAGATTCTTTTTCCAGCTATCATTATCATTTTTTTGCAGAAAAGACTTTATGATAGAAGAATAATGTTCCCTCAATTTAGGAATTACAGCAGCACTAACTGTGGAAGTTGCCTCATGGATGGATTTATGTCGCAAGAGAATATCTATTCCACATCTTAATGCCACAGTTGCAACTCCCAAACGGGTATAACCTTTAAGCAATCGGAGACCGCCAAACTGCCGAAGTCGGAAAAAGAACCTATTATTAATCACAACTCTAACACTCAAATAAAGCAAGAACTAAAAGTTGAGAGAGGCTAGCCCTTCTTTGCTTCTTAAATTACGAAACCACTAAAAAAAATATCATCACGAATTATAATCCCTTTTTGGGGGGAGAACGAAGAAATCTCCGAATTTAAAATCATATTCGTCAGGTTCAAACTTCATATAGCCAGAGCCATCAAAAAAAGTCAACTCCCCAAAAATAATTTTCCCTTTAACATCATAAAGATCTACCCTCACTTCAGGGAAACCTTCCGAAAGCTTTTCTGCTATTTTTATCATATCATCAAAATTTGAAGGGCGTGGTGGTTCATCTGTCATAACCCTCTCATCATTTCTTCTAACAGGGTACCGTAAATAGTTCATGTCGAATATTCCAAATTTTGCACCAGCACCTAACTTTCGCTCGGTTATAACATACATAAACTTTGCTTTTCCATTAAAACAGAAAAATTTATAATCTATAAGACCATAGATATTATCCGAAGAATCTATAAATTTCTCAATAATGATTCTGTGCTTATTCTCATAAAACCAAGCCCGACCTGCATTTTTCCCCTTAATGGAAATCCACCCCTCCGTTTGGTGTTTGAGTTTAGTCATATCGAGTTGATTCTTGTCTTTAACTATGACTACAGAGCTACCTCCGCCTCCGAGAGTATCTTTAATAACAAACCGATTTGGAAGCTTGGCAAAATCAATATCTTCAAACCTGTCATAAACGCCATAGCATTCATTGAGTAAGTCCTCACAACCTTTGGCTTTGACAAATTCGCGAACATCATACTTGTCAACACACTGCTTCATTTCCGGAGTCCTCCAGTAAAGCTTGTACCAGTTCAATTTTTCGGAGAATCTCTTAGGATTCTTTAGATTGAGCTTGCGACCAGTTCTGATAAAGTATTGTATCTGTATCATAAGCTTATCAGGAATCCAATCAAAAGCATGAAGTAGTTTAATTCTCAAATCTCGACTTCTTATCAATGACTTATAATTCATTTCTATTACTTAATTTTATGGATAATAAAATGTTTTACCTTCCTAATCGTGGTCTGCAGGTTAAGTCTCCACAACAGCTCCCTGCTATACTGTTTAACCATTATGGTCATAGAATATGGGGCATACTTTGCAAAGAAAGCATCCACATTGAGTTTCTGTGCATCTTCAAACAGCTGCTCTCTGTTTTGGTATAGCATGATGGTATTCTTTCGCACTGTACCATTATCTCTGTTTTGCATTTCTACAACTTTGGCTTTTTCTTGTGCCTTCTCCAAGAATTCCTTTCCCAAAGGAGTCCATGCATGAACCAGGGTTGTGCCTTTGTTATCGTCCAACTGACTATTTCCTGTTTCCCAAATATCACCCAAGGTAATGTCGCTTGTTCTCTGAAGCGTCTGATAAGAACAATTCATGCAAGAACGTCTGGCAATCTTCCCGCTTAAGAAGAGTCTCAACCATTCGTCAGATTCACTACCTTTTCGATAACAATCATCTGCTTGCTTCCTCTTATCATGACTCTGATAGTGGGCCATCGTACAATATTGGAAGCCTCGTTTCTTATCTCTGAAAACGATATCACTCAGTACTCCCTCATGTTTCCTTCTATGCTCCACATATTTCTCAAAAATCAAGGGCGATGGAACTGATTTACAAACTACATCAACAGTAAGCAGTTTCTCATAATCACGTCCAAGATATTTTATCAGGCCATTAATCTGGCAAGGAGTACCGCTAAAGCAAACCCAACGTTCTTCTTCCAGAGCGCTTTTTGCTTGAAGATAACTATCGCCTATTTCGCTCTGAACATATTTAGAGTTTCTGAATTTTGCCAATCCTTCTACGGTTTCCACACAAAAATGAACCACCTTCAACTCGTCCGTCATAGTGGCTCCAAACACGATACCACCTCGTCTGATTATCTCTTCAGCTAAAGCCGAGAATGCACCACCAGATGTGGATTCATACCGCACCCTGTCATCGCAATTCTGTACAACGAAAGTTTTTCTTTCAGCATTCTCATTATAAGCAGGCGAAAGACCAGGGCATGCTTTTTCACACAGTTTACAGTCAATACATTTTGTATCATCAATGACTGGATGCAAAAAACCTTCCCTGTTGGGTTGCATGCTAATTGCACCCTTCGGGCATTTGTTGGCACAGGCTGAGCAACCACAGCATGAATCCCATTTTACAAGATTTGGCATGGCAAATTACGAATTTAATGCATTCTTCAAAAAGTTCATTGAGAATTCTCTTTTCTCAGCAACCTTCTCCAGTACACTGTTATAGTCTATCTCGTCTTCTACACAAGCTTTGACATCCTCACAACCATCAAGCATTCTTCCTGAAAGTCCCGTAAAGTCAAGTAAAGTATAGAGGCGGTCATTTGCGGAGAATTTGCTTCCATCTGGCCATCTGCGGAACGCGAAGAACTTTGTCTTATTCAATATACTGAACACACAGCAATGAAAAGAGTCTGTACATACATACTGAGCATTTCTTACCAAGTTCACAAACTCGGAAGGCCCAACATTAAAGGGCTTCTCATCAGCGACCTCCTCATCATAGTTGATATAAGTCGCTCCATGAAGCAAACCTATTATTCTGCAACCAGTTACAGCTTTCAGTTTCTTTACGAATTCTCTTTGCTCTGGGTTATCACCCATCAGATACATCAAGATGTACTTTCCCTCTGCGAAGGGCTTTTCATCCTGTATATGCAGCCACTCTTCCCCTGTCAGCATCATTGTAGGGTCACATACCACAATGGCCTCCTTGCCACACATGTCTTTCACAATGTCAGCAGCAGTATTCTCTCTGACGCTGATATGCTGAAAGCGAGACATAAACTGACGAGCATGTTTGTGCAACTTCTTAGGCAATTCGGGAACGCCCATACTTGTGGAGAAAGAAATTTTCTTCACATTATCAGGCACCCATTCCAGCGTATAATAGCAACCAACAATATTAGACGGCCTCCACAACTGGTCACTTCCTACGACAACGGCATCCATCTCTGCAGCTTGTTTGCCAAGTTCCTTCCACGAGTGTACTGTGGGAAGCATCTTATTCCATCGCTTGTTGAAGTCAGCATACACTTGCTTTCTTACCAGCATGCTCTGTGCATACTCATCCGTTCCTACCGATGCTGCCTTGCGTGAACGACTCTTTAGGTTGGCCAGCAGATATTTTAATTCCACAGGATCAAACATGCGTCCTGCGTAATAGAGCAGTTTCTTGATATGGATACTTCTGTGGACGCCCTTTATCTCAAAGATACGGGCATCGTATCCCATTTTCTCAAGCGTATATTGAGTAGCATACGTTTGGAGTGCGCTACCAAAGTTCTCTTTATAAGTTACAGCAGCAATACCTATTTTGTTTTCCATTTCCTATTTTTTAATCAATATAATACAGAAGAAAGTTATTACATAAGATTTAATTAAGGTTCAAACATCGAACATATTGTTTACGATTTCTTTTTGCATTGATTATAGCCTTCACATATCTCCACCTTATTCTCTTAAGATAAAAAAGGAGATTCCTTTGAGCCTTTCTCTTCTCCATGCGTTCTGCCAGAAGCTTATTTCGCATATTCTCGTAATCGATAGGTGATAAAGAATTTATAATCTCTGTGTATTTCTCTATCGACTCCTGGGTCGCACCTGTACCCACATGAATTTTATCCTCACCAATGTAAATCGGAATTATATGATACTCTTTGATTTCATTTTCCTCAATAACAATTTCCATCATCAAAGAGGTGCGATTGTTCTCAGATAATTCAATTAGAGGATGTTTGCTGCTTGCAGATGACCAGACATCATCGAAACAGAAATTACCGAGACTATATGCAATTAACGAGTCGCCTTTTCTTTCTATTCCTTGCACTACATGAGGATGGTGTCCATAATAAATAATTTTATGTCGTGAGGCTAACCTTCTCGCGATACCTACGTGATCAAGGCTTGGATAGTTAATATGCTCACGGCCTGCATGAACTGATAATATGCAAACACCACCTTCGATGTCCCTTGAGCTAAGAATTCTCTCAACTTCTTCCACATCATATTCATGCACTCCATAATTTCCGTATCTGGTTGCCTCCAGTGGACCAGAGCTGTAACAGCAGAAGCCTTCAAACTTTAAATGGTTACCGTTAATATCTATGGACAACCCCTTACCTTCGCTACCAAAAAAATCTATATTGTTCTCCTTCAATATTTTTTTTGTTGTCTCATATCCTTCCTTGCCATAATCAAACATATGATTATTGGCCAAGGTAACAGCATTTACATGAAGCAACTTTAACAACCCGACATTCTCCACATCCGAACAAATATATGCGCTTTTTGCATCATGAGTTTTCTTCTTTACTGAGAAAGGTGTTTCCAGGTTCCCCACTACGTAATCGGCCAAAGATAATCTATCAGCAACCTCAGAGAAATACTCATGAGCTTGCGAATTAGAATTTAAAGAGCACTTCCCAAAGAAGGCCATATCGCCTAATAATATAAGTTTCATACTTTTGCTTTGTTATAACCATTTAACCATTCATGCAATACAACTGCTTGAACTTCTGCATTGAAAACATTTTTTGCAAGTTCTTTACCCTTTGCCCCAACTTCTAATGCATGTTTATAGTCGCTTAACACTTCTATCATCCTTTGGCCAAACGCATAATTATCATCAGCTTTTACTATGTAAGAATTATCATTGTTAAGATAAAGCGGTATATCACCAACTGCTGTAACAACCACTGGATTTCCCGTTGAGAGATACTCACCCAGTTTTGTCGGGAATCCATAAGTGGCTTGGGTCGATGTAGGTCTTGCCAAAGCGAGCATTGCCGCATTCTTTAACAACTCTGGCATTTCCTCTCTTGGCACACGGCCATGGAAAACAACATTATTGAGCCCCAATGCCTTTGCATAATCTTTTAGCTCACATAGTCTTTTTTCAGTACTACATCCTCCTATCAACACTAATTTGATTTCTTTATATTTTGCTTCTACTTCTTTAAAGGCTTCCAAGAGGTTTTCTATACCATCTTTATTTGTTGTCATATTACCGCAATAAGCAATATAATCCCCGTATGCAGATTTGTTTTTTTCTATTTGAAAACGTGACATATCAACAGTCATCGGGATATGCACTATACGGCTATGTGGTTTCAGCTTTGGAGTATAATAATTAACAAGAGGGGTTGTCATAACAATCATGCCATCAAGCACATTGCATACTATTCTATCCCACCAATTACCATATATTTTTCTCCATCCAGATTTAATCTCTTGCCCATCGCGCATTAGTGCAAAAGGAAATTCGCTCTTTTCCATCAACAATTTGGTCCCCACTTTTTTACATGAGCGGTATAATGGGTAAAGCATCAACAAACTATTACATACTACGATTACAATATCATATTTTTCCCTTTGTAATAGCGCTCTTATTTTCTGTAAAGATTTGAAAAGATAAAATCTTCCACCTTCACCATAGTTTATATAATGGACGCCATTGATATCCCCCTTTTGTTCCCCAATAGGTTTGGCGGAAGATATGCATGTCACATCATCTCCACACTTTACTAATCCTTGGGCATAACCAAGAAACCTATTTACTGAAGCCTGCCCAGATGGTACAGGTAAAGTATTTACGATAGCAATTCTCATTGTATAAGTTTATATTATCTAACTGATGTTCTTAATTTATCCATCTGCCTTGGCCCAAGTAGATTAAATATAGAGGCCAGTATCCGGAGGCGCAAGGGTAACTTGCCACGGGTTAAAGGCAAGTTTTTCCAAGGCGACATTTCCTTGTAATGAAGAAACTCTCCTCGAAGAGGATGCGTGCAGTACATTGACCAGGGTCGATTATAGAAACCTGAGAGAAAATGAATTATAACTGGATGCTCATAACTGTCACGGAGGTCTTCTTTACTATAGTCAATACATTCCGTTACATAATTCAAGTTCATTTTAATACGTTGATACAAACCTGCCATCATATTATAACGAGGCGAAATCTGCAATATGCGCCCCTGACATACTTTATTCAGGGTACCCTCACTTAGCACAGGAGGATTGCCATTAAACTCTTCTATCACCGCCTTGCATTTCTCTATCAGGTCATTTTCCTTGCAATACTTTACATTCACAAGAGCTATTCCGTCATTATAAAATGGAACTCCCGCAGGGATGCCCAATAGCTTCTTGGCCTCAACTCCTGTATAGGTCTGCACCATACCCATATAACAACCTGTCATATCAGCAATCCAAAGTCCCGATAGGTCTCCTGCAATAATTGTATCACTATCAATGTACAGCATCTTTTCCACGCCTTCAATTCGCGAAAAAAATATCTTTGCATAGATTGTCTCTATATGACGGCCAATCGCAGAGATGTTAAGATCTGGGGCAATCGTATTCATATTGACCACCTCCATATCACGCCCGTAACGCTGACAAATGTCACGGATGACATCTATATTCTCATCAGAAATACCGCAAGAGATTAAATAAAGTGTAATTTTCTCGAAATGACGGTTATTCTCGAATAGAGATATCAACGAAATCCCCGTCTGCATGATATATCCGTCATTGCAAGCGTATGCAATATTCATATTCATATAAAATACTCAAGTAAATAGTTGTATCTAAGTCCATCTAATGCGCCACCTGACATCCAGACAAAATAAAAGAGAGCAATAAGAAAGCAGAGAGCAAGCATATAGTTTCTTTTTCTTCCATTAATCGCGGATGCATAATTCAATAAATATCCCAATTCTATCAGAGTAGAAAGTCTCAGGATTCTTATAGGTAGGCTATTTATGAATACAAAAGGAATTAGGAGAAGCAAGTAGAGAGCAAGATTATTTGCCAAAGTCAGTTCGGTTGATATCGTTTTATTAGCCGCCTGTAATCCCATTTTTGATTTTTCATATATGAAATGAACTATCAAGTAATTGACAACAAACAATGAGGTCGTTACCATGGCCCCCAGACTACTTGTACGTGCATATGCATCCACTTTATCATAATACATCGAGCTCTGCAATGCACCCGTCAGCCTTCCTCCAACAACATAAAGAGCTAGAAGCACAATAATAGCCAAAGCTATTTTTAGCTCCTTTTTCTTAATAAGCTTTAGGCCCATTACAAGGAAAAACAACATTGAAAAGTGAATTGTAGACACAAATAGGACACCTATTAGAAATGCTATATCTGCTTTAAAGGTATCTTTTTCAAGCAAAGGGAACAGAGCTAATATAAATGAGAAGGCGATAAAATTCCTAAGTTGGGTTATATCCAATGTTGTATAGAACGCCAAATATAGAAAAGCCCAGAACGCCGGATATACCAGACTTCTTTTCGCAAAATAGAAATAGCACAATAACGAAATTGCACTGATTATTAACTTAAACTGAAAATAGTCGTCAATACCCAAAACGTAAAACCAGTGCATTATTAATGAAAAACCCGCATCCGTTACACCTTGTTCTGCTATACCGTACCAAGAAGAAACGGCATCAAACCTTATCACATAATTGCTATAATCCGGATTATCATAATTAAAAGCAAACAATAGCCACGCTATCGCCAGAATGACGAAAGCAACCGGTTTACTTTTTTTGGAACTCAATGACCAAACTAAAAGTAAGGTCAGAATTAAGAATAATATCATCTATATGGTATATTGATAGAAAAATTCAAGTTATCTCAAGGCGTAGAAAAATGGGCGAGCCAACTTTTTCATCACTCCTTTGGCTCTTATCTTAGCATTTAAATAGTCAATCCACCTAAAAGCTCGCTTCGTGTTACCTTTCAAAAGATTCTCTGTGATTTTTGAATACTCCTGACTCCTATAAGCCACAAAACTATCACCTGCACTTCTTTTTATAGTAACGAGTGTTGCTGCCAATTGATCTACCTTGTTACTATCCTTTAGACTTCTATATGCAACAATACCATCAATGAGTAGATTAATGCTACTCAAAGTCGTATTAGAGTACATTTCTTTACTGTCGTTGGTATTAAAATACTTAGAATAAATGCTCCAATAGTCATCGTCACTCTGCAATCTGCAAAAGTCGTCCAGATAATACTGACTCATTATATTGTAAGTCGGGCGTAAATTACTTGGATAATATCCGAACTCATCTTTTATATCCTTATATGCCTTCAGCAGACTATCAATAACAAGAATAATGTCATCGCTATGCATGCGGAATTTAACGGCTATAGGCACCGTTCGCGAGCGAACAATATATTCTTGATAGTTGACGGCTTGTACCGACTTAATCCATTTCAGATATTGCACAACAAATATGTGGTCTTCCCGGCTTCTTAACTTTGTGTTAAACTGAATGTGGTTGTCTTTTATAATATTCGCTTTAAACAGGGTTGCACAACTTGTTGGCCTCGTTTGCAAATACTTATCAAATACCTCGTGAATGTTTGCCCTGTCATAGCTTTTCTCCTCCAGAATACATTTTGAATGTTCCGGGCTTGTTTCATAGCCCGCCATGACATAGTCAATATGGGAGAATTGCATTAAGTGTTCAAGAAATTTTGGCTTTAACCAATCGTCAGCATCAACAAAACAGATATTATCACCTTGGGAGCTAGCAATGCCTACATTACGGGTGTCACTAACTCCACTATTCTGCTTATGGATTAACTTGATGCGGTTATCCTTGGCAGCATAATCATCACAAATCTTGCCGCTATTATCCTTACTCCCATCATTAATGAGAATCAGCTCCCAATTTGAATAAGTTTGAGCCAATATACTGCCCACACACTTATCAAGGAAGTTTTCCGCATTATATACGGGTACTATGATAGAAACAAGAGCCTTATTCTTATTTTCCATTATGATATTCTAACTTAGATTCTTTTTCAAGAAATACAAGCTCTTTTCACGCATCTTTTCAATACGTTCATTGACCACTCTGTAATCAATCTGTTCCGTCGGGAGTGTCGTAAGTTTGCTTGTAAAACAATCCTCCAAACCTGTAATTCTTTTCAAACCATCAATTCGAGAACTACCCCTGCCAGCATTATCAAAACAAATGAAGTCTTTTTCAAACAACAAAGAGAACACTGTACCATGGAAAGAGTCCGTTATGACATATTTAGCATCACGGAAATACGAAAGCCATTGCTCAACCGTGTCTTTTTTTGATGTTAGTCCCGAATTGAGGAACTTCACTTCATACCCCATCTGTTTGCAAATAATACGAGCCTTTTCCTTGTCTGCTGGATTGGCTGATAATATATATGCGAAAACAAATGGCTTGTTCTGCACTGGTATGTCTTTACAAAGCTCCACATAGTCTTCCTTAGAAAGCAACATCGTTGGATCAAGCACCCACTCAGCATTCATGTTCCAGTTTTCTTTTACCAATGCAATTGCGGATGGTTCTCTCACACTGATGGCATCAAACAGGCTTACGAGATCCTTGCTTTGTTTTGTTTCTTCCTCTGAGTACTCCCAACTATCAACTCCAAACGATGCGGCATACGATATTCTTCTCAAATGCATATCCTTCGCAAAGCCAAGCATCTGGTTATCCATCATGTGGGCAACATACTTGGGTCTCCACACTTGGTCACTGCCAACCACTAATGCTTCCAGACCTAAATCCTTAGCTTCTTTGGCATCAAGCATTATTTTTGGTTCCGTGCAATTGATATGTTTCTCCACGAAGGCATTCATCACACATTGCACCTCCTTCAACTTCCGCATAGTCTGCTTTTGAGTTAAAGGAAACGGTGTCTTTCGTCCTAACAGGGACTTTATTGTCCATTTTGCTACACTAATGCACCAATGCCTGAAAAAGGTCATCTTTGACCAATGCCAAGATGGCAAGTCAAGCTTTTCTCTTAGGGTTATTGGCTCATGCCCAAGCCTGCGAAGTGCCGTTTGCAGGGCATAATTCTGTAATATACCACCGTAGTTGGCATGTAGCGGCATTGTTACAATACCTATCTTCATCTATTACTATTATTGCTTTATTATTTCTGCTTGTCTTAAATCAGATATTACTCTCTTTGTGAACTTCTTTGCTCCTTGTGCGTTTAAAAAATTGGCATTTCTATAAAGACAATCGTCAGCAAACTCTTTGTCGCCAAGATAATTGAAGAATTTCACATCTTTATAATTACTGCTTTGCAGAAAATCATAAATGAATCTTTGCTGAAAATCCTTATCGAAACACTCCAACAAGTACTTAGATACTGGAGGAAGAATAATAACAGGCTTGAAGCTATGGGCGAGACACTCTCTGATAAGATTATCAAGGGCTTTAACCGAAAGTTCAAATCTATCTTTGTTGACCAAACTGAACTCATCACTCAGGTTGTAGATTGAGAACTGTTTCTTCCAAGAATCAATCCAGAAATTAACGTTATTCTTGAGACTCTCACTCGTCACTTTACGTTTAATCACACGCCTTCCAAGATGTTTAATCTCAGCAAAGATGCTCATCATGGGGAAATACTTAAGCGGATGGAGCTTCACATCATAAATCTTAAGTTTTCTCTCATAAGCAAACTCTGGTATGCTCAGCATATCTGCAACAGTATATATCTTATCTGGCAGATAGTTTTTACCATCATCAAGACAAGAGAAAGGACAAATTGTGATAATCACTATCGCCTTGTCCGGTTTCAAGAAACTAAGATAGTTCTCCAAAATAACCTTATCACCGACTAATGTTTGAGGCATCATTGCCCAGTTTGCGGTTTTCAAGTCAATACCAGAATAATCAAATCCATATTTTGCCGCTCCGCTACCCAAATTGATTAAGTCAAGGTTATATGTTTTGTGACTCCAAAATTTTTCACAGTCACCAAACATTTCCTGACTAAACCATTGAGTACGTCTAACAAAAGAATTGATTTTCTGATTAATCTTTCCTTGTATTTTTCCTATAATACTCATAATCCTGGACAATACTGTGATTCTGGAAGAATCACCTGGTCTATATTAAGTGCTGCAAGTGCATTGATTTCGTCTTCATCAAGGTGAAAATCAAACACATCAAAGTTCTCTTTAAGTCTGCTTGGCGTTTTGGATTTAGCCAAAGGTATGCATCCCCTATCAATATGCCATCTTAAGATAATCTGGCTGAAAGTTTTATTGTATTTTGCCATCATAGGATTGATAATGGCTTCAGGGATTTTACCTCTTACCCCTAACAGACTTGAGTAAACAATGGGCTGTATGTCATGCTCTTTAAAATATGCCAGCATATCATTCCTTGTACATAAGGGACTAAAGAACAACTCATTGATAGCAGGCATCACATTTGAGTTCTTCAACTGCTCAATATGTTTCGGAAAGAAATTTGACACTCCAATGTACCTTACGACTCCCTCTTTCTGTAACTCTACAAGTTCATTCCACACCTCTTCATAATATCCTGGGAAGGGATAATGAATTAGTATAGAATCAAGGTAGTCAGTCTTCAGTTCTCTCAAGGAGGTTTTGACCTTATCTCGCACTACCTCCTTTACCGTATGTTTCTGTTGGAAATAAGAATGTGGGTTAAACCATATACCATCAAGCGGCTCGTCATAGTAAGAATTATCTTGAGAAATCTTCGTTTGCAGGAAAATATCCTCTCTACGGAGTCCAGTCTTATCGAATAACTCCGAACAACCCATTCCTATACCAGTCTCTCCATGGTAGTCATCAGATGTGTCTATCAGCCTGTAACCAATTTTTACAGCCTCAATCAACACATTTGCCATTTGACGTCCTTGCAGGGGGTAAGTACCTAAGCCCACAGCAGGAACTTGCCCTCCGCTAACTGTTGTTAATGTCATCTTGCAAAAGACCTTTTGCTGTAAATACAAGGAATTTATTCTTCGTTAATTATGTCAAGGACATCGCCAATTGTCTCTGCCTTGATAAACGGGCGCAACTTAATTTTCACCCCAAGCTGACTGGTGATTGCATCAATTAGTTCCACCTGTGTCAGCGAAGAATACTGATCCCACTCTCTAAATTCAGAATCTAGAGTAATCTCTGAAGGATCAACCTCTGTAAAAACACTGCGAAATACTTCTAATAATTTCTGTTCCATAATTTTTATTATTTATTTTATGATTTCCAATAAACTTCTTCATCAACCACTCTGGCAGGGTTTCCACTTACCATTGTAAATGCCTCTACATTTGAAGTGACATAAGCGTTTGCTCCCACAATACCACCTGGATAGACGTGAACTCCAGGCATAATGGTTGCTCTGTCACATAACCAAGCATGAGTTCCTATTACGACAGGCCTTGATGTCTTATATCCCTGACGGGAGAGATAATGCTCTCCATTCGTATCTCTGATTATAACATTTCTACCAATGTAGACATACTTCTGGAAATGAATTGATTGACCACACACAATCTCAACATTCATGTTTGTGTCGCCACCTCCATCAATAGTAAAGACAGCATCTTTGAATACTTGCACATCACAACCACTACCAAAAGCATAATCACCTTTTACATCTAAGAGTGCATTCTCTCTCAGTTCAATATAGGTTACTTTCTTGTCAGTTTTATAAGTTCTGCCTAAATGAAGTAATCTGCCGAGAACTATGCGCGAATTCTTTCCAAATGTGAACTTGCAATGCGGATACAACACAATAAATGCACCCTTTGATATGTTTGCTTTGACATGCTTGCAGAAGAAATTCATATACATTGATTTGAAAAACGTGAATATATTACCCCTGCAAGATTGGTAGTTCAAATAGAAAAACTTTGCTATATTTTTACACTTGTGTAAGAACGGGCCTTTGATTACATGATACTTCAGGAGATAGTCTTCCAAAACCTTTTTAATATCACTGTTATGAAGATCATTGTAGAACTGTTCTCTATTTACTTTTACTGGTGGGTTATAAGGAACTGTCAGAGCAGTATTTCCACCCAATGTGTTCTTAAAATCAGTTTCTGTGACAAGTAAAGACTTACACACCTCATCATCTAAATAATCCAATCCTTTCTGAGAATTGCACAAAATCAAAGACGTACCCAAATTACCGTCAAATTCTTTGGGGAGATATTTCTCTACACCCCAGAAGTCTGCAATTGTAATATCAGCGATACGGGGGAATCCTTTAAATTTGCATTCGTAACAGGCAGGTCTTGACGCAACGCCCAATCCCATGTAACAACGACGGAAGTAATTCTCACGGGCTGTATCATAACGAACATCGCCATTCTCAAAGACTACCTTATTGCAAAGCTTTCGCCAGCCTAATTCTTTATTCTTGTCTTTAATATAGACAACCTTGGAATTATGTTCTTTCTCAATCTGTTCAATATACTTGTTCCAAACAAAAGGAGAATTCACATATTGGCAAATGAAATCTACGGTGATTTGATTCTCATAATCCTTACGCAAGAATGATTTAAGAGCAGCAATCTGACAAGGAGTACCACAAATCAGCACCTTTTCGCCCGCAACAAGTAATTCCTTGATTTTCTTGTAAAGCCCCTGTGCATCGCTTTGGATGTATTTTGAGCTTCTAAGACGCTCAAGGTCGTGTCTGTCATTTGTGATAATCTGACTTACTGTCCAATCCTCATTCCAGACTGCACCACCTACATAGTATTTATGCTTATACGCTTTCTTTGCCAAGGCTGAAAAAGCACCGCCAGAAGTACTGTCAAAGCGCACCTCTAAATTCTTATTGACGGCAGCAAAACATTTCGGAAGTTCGAAATCGTTTTTCTTTAGTTCTGTGGCATTAATGGAAGGACATGCCTTTTCGCACAGACCACAATCAATACATTTCTCATGGTCTATCACTGGGTATAAGAAGCCCTCATTGTCCCTGCTGAATGATATTGCGCCTTTAGGGCAAATATCGCCACAGGCATTACAGCCGCAGCATTCTCCTTTTGTCAGTTTATCAATCATAATGTGCAATATTCTTTTTTGATTCTCGGCCTGTCTATCTTGTCATTGTTGTTCAAGGGGAAGGTCTTGATGAATATGATATGTGACGGCATCATGTATGACGGCATCTTGCTTTTCATATACTCAACAACCTTAGTCGTATCAAACTCATCTCCCTCAAAAGCAAGATAAAGTATATTATTACCATCCTCTTCTTTGGCCACACAAACTGCATTCATACCAGAAGCCTCACGAGCATGGTGCTCAATCTCACCAAGCTCAATTCTGAAACCCTGAATCTTAACCTGATTGTCCATGCGTCCAGAATACATTATGTCGCCATCGGCATCCTTATAGCAAAGGTCACCAGTATGATAGAAGCGCATGTTCACACCATCAATTTCCTTGAAGAAGAATGAAGTTGAATTCTTCTCAGGATTATTCCAGTAGCCTTGCGTAACCTGATCGCCAGCAATGCACAATTCACCTTTGTCGTTAGCGGGAAGGATATTGCCTTGTTCATCCAAGATGAGTCCAACACAATTCTTCAAAGGTTGACCTATGGAAATAATGCCATTCAACTCTTTGTTCTCTCTATTACGCTCAAGTTTGTAATATGTGCAATAGATAGTAGCCTCAGTCGGTCCATAGAAGTCATATAATGTGATATCAGGGCAATAGTCATAGATAACCTCAAGCAACTTCTTAGGACAAGCTTCAGCTGTTAAGATACATGACTTGAGAGAGCTCATGTCTATCTGGTCAAAGAATGGACGCATGAATCGCAACATTGAAGGAGCCATTGCAGCAAAGGTCAGATGATAATCGTCAATAAGACCTGCTACCTGGAGATACTTTCCTTCGCCATAAGGAACCGTATAAACACAAGCACCCTTTGTTAAGCCTGTAAGATAACACTGAACAGACACATCGAATGTCAAATCAAAACACTGCAAGCATCTGTCATCGCTGGTGATGTCAATTCCTGTAGCCCAGAAAGAGTCCATAAATGAGCCAATGTTCCGGCGACTCAAAGCGACGCCTTTGGGTTTGCCAGTGCTCCCTGATGTGAAGAGAATATATGCCAAATCATCTTCACTAATGTTCGCAACAGGCTCCAAGTCGCCAGCATTCGAGGCTGTATTCTTGGTATTCACTACAAGTTTGGAATCATATCTGCTTTCCTTGGAAGAGTCTAAGATGGTTGTAATTCCAACTTGCTCAACAATATCCAAGCACCTGTCAATAGGCTGCTTGATGTGCAGAGGCACATAACAATACCCTTCAAGCCATAGTGCAATGATTCCTGCATATGTCTTAACATCATTATTGGTCACAAGACCTATATGTTTGTTGTCTATAGTTCTCTCACGCAATAACGCACGGATGTTAGTGACTTCTTTTGCGAAATCACTATAAGTGTAAAACTCGTCCTCAATGCAGAATGCATTCTTCTCACCCCCATTCTTGATATTGTCAAGGATAGGATTAATAATTTGTTGTAAAAATATTGAACCCATATTTTTTATTGATAGTGACCTGGATATACATGCAGGTCTTCGTTTTGTATAATACTAATTAGTCTCTTTTCACTCTCAAGTGCCATTTCTTTATTGCATCGATGCCAATTATATGTCACGGGTGCAAATGGAGTATAGCTATCTCCAGTAAAAATGTTGTTTTCTATAATAAATGCTAGACAACCCGTGTCATGTCCTTGGCACTGTTCTATTCTTATCTGTTTATTAAAGCACCTCACATCAGCTGCTTCATCAATCAGACGAAATACACTATCATCTGGTATCTTGAACTCATCTTCAAGATACATGTAAGACATGTTTATATCCTCGTCCTTCAAACCGTCTAACGTTTCACTTGAACAGTAAATCCTGATATCAGGATAAGCATTTACTATTTCGTTAATTCCATAAACATGATCAAAATGAGGATGCGTCAGTAATACAGCTTTTAAATCTATCCCATGAGTCTGTATGAAATCGATAATTGGTTGTGCATCGCCAACATCTATCAGGTATCCTTCCAAGCTCTCTTCATCATAGATGCAGTATGAACATGATTTAAGGATACTGTTGTGGAAGATAGAAACTATAATCATTTTACTGCTTATCTAACATACAATACTGATATGCCGACTTGATTTTATCAAGAGGTATATAAAAGTTGGAGCCATATTCTGACCCATCGTCTTGCCCTGTCACAGTAATCATCTTTGATAAATAATCTCGATTAAGAAGATATATACAAGTTTCAGTAACAAATTTGTAATTACTAAGGTTTATACATTTGGCATGATTACAAAACATCAAGTTGACCAATGAAGACCCATACATGCCAACGACCTCTTTTGCGTGATAAAAAACATCTGCCTTTTCTTCAAGAGTCATCGTAGAGCCTTCAAGGTCTATGTATCCAAGACTCTTGAAATAATCATGGATTTCATCGTAGTTTATCAATAGTTTGCCAGTATGAGTGAATTTTTTGGTTCGAGGCAAGAATATCTTTTCGTACTTAGGCTTGTTATCTTTCACCTTTTCTATTACTGGGTCAATTACATAGCGTTTTATATCATCAATAACATAACGAGGTATAAACTCCACGTAGTCAAGCCTGAATTTATAATCACAATAGCTGGGTCCCGGGATTGGCAGGAAATATAGCTCCTCACAAATATAGTCTACATCATTCTTCACCCAAAGAATATTTGCCTGTGGATAATCGGAGAGGTAGTTATTCATTATTTCCTTGATATTTGAATCCTCGTTTTCTACTACCAGCAAAGTTATAGGCTGATTCAACAACCCAGCTTTTCCTGCCGAGAACAACTTAGGGAGGAACTCAAAAAGACAATGAGCCCAGTGATATGACCACAGGCCTATTAACGAAAGCACCTTGCCATTTACGATTTCTTGTTTTTTGTGAGGTACAACTCCTATATGGCTCCTGTTGAACCAAGCGACATTTTTGTCGGCTGGTTTAGCCCATGTTACAAACTCTTCCTGATTGAATTTGTTCCAATAGGCACCCTTACTCGTAAGAACCACATCAGAATCACCACTTACAATTGCATTATTCTCTAAGAAAATATACTCTGCAGGAGTATGAACCGTCAATTGAGCTTCTTTGCTGTGACCATAACACTCAGGATAATAAATATTATCCCATGATGCGTCTTTGATTTTATACACCACATTCAGCTCTTTTTCTGGATGCTGTATTATTGTGTATGATTTTGATTCACGCTTACGAATCCATGAACGAAACATGGTAATTATCATTCCAAATGGACGTCTGATGCTTCTGGGGGTAATTCTTTTCGCATTATTCACTGTCATGATCTCTTTATTTTCGTTTTAATGAATGATATGATCCTCCCACGCAGATTCTTGGACAACAATATATAGAATCCTAACACACATGTAATCAATGTGGTTAAGATTGTTGTTACAACCAATCTTACAAATGACTCTTCCATATTGCTAATAATAAAATATGGCACGGCAATTACAACTATCAATATACTATATGTGCGCACCATATCATGTAACACATGTTTCCTCCAAGAGAAACCAGGGATGTGTTTTTTTATCACATAACCAACATATAGGGGATCAACTGTAACAAACAGAGCGTTTAATGCGAATGGTACCCAATAGGGGGCATTTAAAAGGAAAGCGATGTAGGATAAAGGCAAGACTGCCAGATATAAGGTTCCTGATACTAAACACTGAAATTTCACATCACCAGTCGCGTGTGATGCATCGTTCATTGTTATGAACATTGAAACAATAATGTTCCATAACAACGCCAGCCGGAGCAGAGTTTCTGAATGTTCTGGAACTATACCCAGCCATAAATTTAATATGTAATGAGCCTCAATGATTAATGGCGCACAAAATACAAGCATAAGCATAAAAGTTATTCTGGAGCCATTCTGCATCAGGCTGAACATTCTCTCGAAATTATCGGCTGAATAGTTTTTGTATATCTGAGGCCTAATCGCAGTCGTAAAGTTTGTGGATAGGCTCATTATTATGTTTTTGACACGATTTGCAATATCATAGGCCGCATTCATTATAGTACCGAAGAACATATTCAGCAGCATATTAATGCCTTGAGAAGATGCTACCAAACTCATATTTCCATAGAACTCCCAGCCAGAATAAGAGAGCATTGGCTTGATGTATTCTTTCTTCCATACCAAACGTAAAGAACACTCACTGAAATTGCGGCAGCTATAAATAACATATATTAGAGTTATGAGTATTGCAACAACACATGTCAGTATGGAGTAAAGAATAAGTTTATCAAAATTGCCAATAACCAACATGTAAACTATCAGAAGTTTGAGCAAAGAGTTTGCTATTTCAATATAAGCAAAAGTACCCATTCTCTCGTTTGAGATAATAGCCGCATTGAATGGTACTTGGATGACATGAAAAACCATTGTCAAAATGGAAAATTGAAGAACCCAATGAGCAGCATACATTCTGCCCTCAGGAATTACAAGCTTGTTCTCTAGAAACCAAATTCCAATAGTTTCACACAATAATGTTACAACGACCGCAATCGCTATATGTATAAGCAACGCAGATGAGAAGGTGTCTTTAATCCTTTCTCTGTTGCCCACACCCAGTTCTACAGAAAGGAATCTTGATGTCGCTCCTGCCAAAGAGGCATTGAAGAAACTAAACATCGTAACAATGCCTCCAACTACGCCATACACACCATAGTCTGAAACACCCAATGTCTGTAAAATAACCCTAGATGTATAAAGCGATATACCAACACTTAATATCATGCGTAAATAAAGCATGATAGTGTTTTTTGCTATTCGCTTATTTGAAGATAGCTGTTCCAAAAAGAATAATACTTTAAAAGATTAATAAATCAAGAATTTAATAACTCAACAAAGCATCTTCCACATGCTTTTTGGCTTTGAAGCCAATAGTCTTCTCAAGTTTTTTCCCGTCTAATGCAAGATACTTCATACCTGCATCTTTTCTTTCCGCTGTTCCAAAGCAGTCCGATGGAACATCCAACCCAAATGACCTATGAATTCTTGTCACCAGCTCTTTTACTGATAATGTATCAGGGCCTTCGATGCAGTACAATCCTCCTGAGAGATGTTTTTGAAACGCAAGGTCAATTAGCTCTGGAACTTCACTTACATGAACATACTGGCGGACTTGATTGCCAGCAGTAAAATGAAGTGTTTCTCTATTTCTTATCGCATTAACGGTATATGGGATAAGTCTCATTGGATTTTCTCCTGCGCCATAAATAGTAGGAATGATGAAGTGCCAGTGAGTAAAGGCAGGCCTGTAAGAAGTTACAAAACGAGATAGCATACGTTTAGAAACGACATAATCACTGGGGGCTACACAATTAGAGGACAATACGTCATCTTCATCAAACGACTTTGGCTCCATTGTTTCGCCCATCTCAAAAACAGAACCAAATGTTATAAACACCCCTTTATAGTCGAGAGCCCTAAGTTTATTGCATATCTTAACAGGAGCTGTCACATTAAGATTATAAATAAGGTCTGAGCTTTCATTAAGGTTAGACTGTATGCCGGCACCAATTGCATAAACTATGATATCCGAGTCAATAACCTGCTCATAATCTATTTCTTCATTTAGTAAATCGACTTGATAGCAATGATTGCATGTATGAAACTTAGGCTCCCCGACTCCATGCATATCTAAAGTCCAATCTTTCTGATTGCAGTATTTTGCAATTGCAGTTGAGAGGAATCCATTAATGCCTAATATTGTAACTTTCATATCTTCTATTTTATTTCGTATGCAACAGTATCCTTGGGATCATAAAGTAGATCTGTATACGCGCAAAGAATAAAGCTCTCGCTATCTTCTGTTGCTTCAACTGAATGTGCCACTTTACGAGGGATGTATATGGTCTCTGGTTTTTCCCAGTCCAGTAAGATGTCTTTTCTTTCGTGGGTAATAATATCTTCTAACTTTAGAATGGCCTTACCTTGGATAAGTGTAAACCATTCCTGTGCTTTTGGATGATAATGGGAACCCTTTTTAGCACCTTTTATACCACTCGTAAAATAAATCTCTCCTGTTGTTTGTGGTAGATTATCTTCCTTTCCATTTATAACCTTCAAAAACCAACCTCTGCTGTCAGTTAATAAAGAACGCTCGTAGCGTCTAACTCTTTCGTCTAAACTATGCTGCATATCTGTAACAATTTAAAGAAAGAGTGTATAAACAGATCGAATTTAAAGATTTACCCCCCCCCGATTCTGTCCATAAAATACTCTATTGTTATATTAATACCTTTTTCAAAGCTATAATAAGGCCGGAACCCTGTTTCTTTCTCCAATTCAGATATGTCTAATATCTGATTATCAACGACACTCGTTTTGTATGGCAAGTCTCCTATTCCGATAGGTAATGACGGATTTATTATATTCCTAATCATCTCAACATACTCCTTCATCTGACGGTTTTCTCCTGCACCAATAGGATATACTTTATCACAGACTCCCTTCTCGCCCAAAAGTATCAGAGCTCGAATAAGGTCCTCTATATATATGTAGTCCCACTTCTGCTCGAGTTTGGTTGTGGAAGGCTTTTCTCCTGCTAGTAATTTCTTGATGGTATATGAAAGCAAATTATTATCATCACGCCCCGGACCATACACACTTGTGATTAGGGTCCAAACCAAACCTATGCCATGCTGCCTCGCATAGGTTTGGCACACAAAACGAGTTGCCACCTTAGCAGCGCTATACATGTCAGTGGGAGAAGGTAGTTCTTTTCCTGTAATAACTCCTTGACTGCACCCCACCTCGGCCGCTGAACCAGGTATTATTACCTTAGTGATATGAAACCTTTCTGCAAACCTTAACACATTAATCCCATATTGGATGTTCTGAATCTGTGTATCTGCCTCAGATCTTTTAGTGGCATTTACTCCTGCCCATGCAAAATGATATAATGTATCAACTTCTTCAAATAACTTATTATCTTCAAACGAATCCAAGTTTTCCAATTGGAATTCCAATGTGATGATGCCTTTTTCCCCTTTTAATGAATCATAAGGGAAACGTCCATCCACCATTGCAATCACATCATATCCTTCTTGAGTGAGAGTAAGTGCAAGTTTGGTTCCGAGAAAGCCATTAGCACCTAGAACAATTACCTTCTTCATTTACCAAGAAATGATTCTATTTCGTTAATACAAATGTCATACACATCCTCCTTCTGATACCGCTTATACCAATCCGATGTAAGCGTTGCACACTGCTTAGCATCCAGTCTGGGTTTCCACCCAAGCCTTGTCTTTGCCTTAGTAATATCCAGCATCAGCAGATTGGCCTCATGGAGGGCATTGGGATCAGAGACATCTTTCAACTCTCCCCTGCCAAAGTTCTTCACAATGGCGGTTGCCACATCCCAAACATTGAGAACGCTCTCTTGTTCGGGACCAAAGTTCCAGCCCTCGCAATACTCCGTAGGAGCATTCCACATCTTCTGAGCCAACAGCATATAGCCACTCAGCGGCTCCAAGACATGCTCCCAAGGACGCACAGCCTTGGGCGAGCGAATCTCTATGGGTTTACCAGCCTCCAAAGCACGTATGCAGTCAGGAATGATGCGGTCTTTAGCCCAGTCGCCACCACCGATCACGTTACCGGCACGAACGCTGGCAAGGCTCACATGGTGTTTCTTGCCATAGTCATCTGGATTGAAGAAACTCCTGCGCCAACTCTGGATGGCAATCTCGCAAGCTCCTTTGGAACTGCTATAAGGATCATAACCGCCAAAGGGGTCTGTCTCCTTATAACCTTGCAGCTGCTCCTTGTTGTCGTAGCACTTGTCGGTGGTTATCATCACACCCACCTTCACGCTCTCCGTAGATCGGATGGCCTCCATGATGTTGATGGTGCCCATCACGTTGGTCTGGTAGGTCTCAACAGGAATCTCGTAGCTGAGACGTACCAGTGGCTGTGCTGCCAGATGGAACACTATCTCCGGCTGATACTGAGCGAAGATTTCCTTCATCTTCTCACCGTCACGGATGTCCGCACGGATGTCTGCCTTGATTTTCTTGCCAATGCCAGAGAGGACAAAGTTGTCCTTCTCGGAATACGGCTCCAGGCCAACGCCAACCACCTCTGCACCCAGCTCGTGGAGCCAGATGGAGAGCCAACTGCCCTTGAAACCGGTATGACCGGTTACAAGGACCCGTTTGCCTCTATAGAAGTTATTGAAAATGTCGATCATAAGATTTATCAATAAGGTGCAACAATATGCGGAACAGCTCTATCCCACCGCTTCCAGGGTGCGCTATTGCTTTCCAAAAGTTTTTCAAGCATATTCTTCTCGCGGATGTTGTCCATGCACTGCCAGAAGCCTTCGTGGATATAACTCATCAGTTGACCATCAGCTACAAGATTATCCATCGGGTCACGTTCCAATACACAATCATCACCTCCGAGATAATCAAATATCTCAGGCTGGAAGACCATATATCCTGCATTGATAGGAGCTCCATCAGTCTTGTTCTTTTCACGGAAACTCTTAACGGCATTATCACCTCCTATACTCAGTACGCCTTTTTCTTGTTTCATCTTGACAGCTGTGAGTGTAGCAATTTTGCCATGGCCCTTGTGAAACTCGACGAGTTTGTTGATGTCCACATCGCAAACACCATCACCATACGTGAGCATGAAAGGTTCATTGTCCACGTATTCCTGGATGCGTTTCACACGACCTCCAGTCATGGTGTTGTAGCCAGTATCTACCACTGTCACTTTCCATGGTTCCAGCTTGCTGTGGTGTACGGTCATCTCATTCTTTCCATTACGGAAATCAAAGCTGACGTCACTGTTGTGCAAAAAATAGTTGGCAAACCATTCCTTGATATACTCTTGTTTGTATCCGGCACAGATGATGAACTCATTGTGTCCGAAATAGGCATATTCCTTCATGATATGCCAGAGGATAGGCATGCCGCCTATCTCAATCATCGGCTTGGGTTTGTAAACCGATTCTTCACTGATGCGGGAGCCGAAGCCACCGGCTAATAGTACTACCTTCATATATGATTTATTTATGTTTCTATGTAAAGGGAAAGTAAGCATCCAACCCCTTTTTACCATAAGCCTTAGCCCCAGCATTTGCTGGGGATTCGGGAGTTTTAAAGGAAATTGGATTTTGTTGTTTTTATACGTTTTTAACTTAATACCTCCTGAGTGATGAGCTCGTAATCGCTCCTACCCTCGGTAACTTTCTTGAAGAAGTCGTTGAAGAAATCAAATGCTGCCTTCTTTTGTAGTTTGCATGTCTCTATGAACGTGAGCCATGCAGCTGCAACCTCACCACCCTTCTCGCTGCTGAAGCCGCCAAAGCTCTTCCGCAGGTTAGTAAATGGCCGGACTGCACGTTCGCAACAATTATTATCTATCAATACACTTCCTATATCCCTGTAGGCAATCAATTCTGTCCAGTTGTTGCGCATATAATCCAATGCATGCACTAACTTACTGGATGCTTTCACCTTTTTACTCTTTATCTTGGCCAGCAGTGCCAATGCCCGCTGATCAAGCTCGTTGAGTACAGGTATCGACTCAAGTTTCCTAGCTGTCAGCACCTCTTCTTCTGTCCGATGGAGAAGAATACTCTCTAGTTCCACCTTATATAATATGCCTATCAAATCGATAAACTCATGAGCCAGTTCATCATTATAGTCTTTCAATGCCGACCAGAATATCCGGCGAACATGGGCCCAGCAGCATGCATGGGTACAGCCATCAAGCTTACTGAAGTAAGCATATGCATTGTAGGCATCAGTCATCAGGGTTCCTTTGAATTCACCAAGGAATTCCTCTATCACCTTGCGCTTCCTGCGACCGAAGAGATAATAACACACCTTCGTCGTCAGATTGACGATGACCCACATATAACGCTTCACATACTTGTATACACCATTAACCTTTACCTTGGTCCATACCCAAGTCTCATCGCAGTAGATGCTCGTACCCATCTTCAGCAGCATCCTCTTGATGTACTTCTTACCGCCCTCCAACAGTTCTGCTCCACGGGTAAGCCAGTTCAGAATGCTTTGCTTTGACATACGCATCTTTTCATTGAACATGCGGTACATCTCACGTCCACTGGACAGCGCATACTGGAATCTATTTACACCAAGGTCAGAGAGCATAGAATAAGTAGCACTTGTATGAGGTACAAGGCACGGCATGTCATATTTCGACTCATTGACAAACACACATTCACGTTTCTCATCTTCCTTTGATTTGGGTATGAAGAAGGGAAATTCATTGCCATTCTTGTCACGTACCCACACATACAGGTATCTGTCCTGACGGGTGAGACTGACACGGTCAAACTGGTCAACAGGTCTTGTATAGCGGATAAATTCAAGCCCCATTTCCTTCAGTTTGTCAAGGTCACAGTCATGGACGACACATATGTCTGCACTCATGGTCTTGTAATGATCCGGGCGTTTACTCAAATCGCGAGGTTTCTGCTCCTGGGGTTCTCCAGAAGAGGCCATATCTTCTTCCTCTTCCTGGTCATCATCAGTTGGAGGAACATCGTTCTTGCTACCAGTCTCAATGTATTTTTCCTCATCTTCATCCTTACTTCCGTCAGAAGCAGATTTGGATTCAGAGGATTTCTTAGGTTTCTCGCTACCTTTGCCATACTGAGCACGTTTGCGCATAGCAAGCTCGCCCTTCAGCTTTGCATTCTCAGCCTTCAAGTCCTCATAGTCCTCGGCTATCTTCTCCAACTGAGCCACTCTTTCACCCATTGCATTATTGGACTTCAAGAGAGTCTCAACGGCTTGAAGAAGATCCTTTATCTGCTTTTGATACTGCTCCCGTTCCATATCAGACATTTCTCCACCCTTTACAGACGATGCCTCTGCTTCCAGCTGCATCGCGTAACGGGCTTGCATAATCATGCGCTCTATGTCCATCTTCAAATCTGCCATTATATGGGACTTTTGCTCTGCAAAGGTACATACTTTCTTTGGCAAATTCAAGAGTGATAATATTATTTAACACACTGAAAATCAGTACTTTACACCAATAGCAGCCCATCCGGAAGTATTGTAATACTCCCCTATTCTGCATACTCAAAAAGAGCGTCAGAAGGACTCCCAATAGCCTCTTTTTAATAATCACGAAAACTATTAAATGCCTGATTATCAGATTATTGAACATATTCTTACACCAGTTGAACCGGCAATGCTTTACAGTTTTTTAACACCAAAATGAAGCCATCTAAGCTACTTTTTCTTTGTAACCTTGATGAATCGGACCTATCTTCCTTATTACAGGACAAGTCAACAAAGCAACAAGGAACTCATATTCGAGGACGTAGATCGGCTTGTCATTTATGAAATCCAATCTTACAAAGCTCATATTATGATCAAAACGCTGTACATACAGCTGGCATTCATTATGCTCATGACGGATAATCTTAACCAGCTTCTGGTCTTTAGACGTAAAGATATAAGCCGTACCTTCTTCCATCCTCCCTGTCAGGGTACGGACAACACCACAGAGCTTATCGTACCCACCTCGCATATCCTTATAATTAGGAATATACTTATATTTTGTAGCACCTGTTAAACCAAACATAACGGCTGGATCTTTTGAATGAAACTTACCAATTCATTATAGCTCAACTTATGATGCTCTATTTTCATACCATCAGTAAACCCAACGTAAACATAAGAGATATTCTTGGTCTCTTCGTTTTCAATGCCTGCAGTAGTTTCTGCCACATCTTCCTCGCGTTCGACTTTGGTCACCACTTCCGGCGTTTCTCTTACAACACAATCGACAACCTCAGGTTGGGCGATTCTTTTCTTGTACCATTTTTCAAATGTGTGATACGGAACGCCATTGGACTCGAAGAATTTGGCGACCGAGATCCCTCGTTTACAGCCATCCTCCTGATACCTCTTCCACAGCGTTTCAATGTCTTTAATACTTACTGCCATAATCTCAAATTTTAGAATTCATGGCGCAAAGGTAATAACTATATCCTAGACCACCTAAAAAGGGGTTGGATGCTTACAAGGGAAAAGATGCCGCAGGCATTATTGCGCTCGGCAATGCCGCTTCGCTTGTCGAAGAACCTTTTTCTTTTATGAGAGACCTGTAGCACCAGTCCCTTAGATGTAAGATGTTAGATGTATGATGTAAGATGTTATTTTTAAGCAGGAGATCCTACTGAACCTGTGTGGAATAGTAGATTGAATCCAGCAGGTCTCCTGCTATTTCTCCAGAGGCACCAAGGTTTGTCATTTTTATGCGAGTTATCATTGTATTGATTGTGACTCATGCACTCTCTCCATCTGGTGCATCTTTCTCTAGCCATTTTTTCACAACACCATCATAATTTGTGGCAGTCTCTTCTAGCCAGTGTCTGATAAACTCGAAACTATGACAAGGGACAGGTACGTGTCATACGAACTGGATGACTCCCCTGCTTATACCTGTCAGCCGCTCCAACTGGCGCACTGAGGCTCCAAGTTCTCGCAACTGCCCTAACGTCTCGCGTTGTAATTGTCTTTCTAATTTTTGAAAATCACTGCTGCAGGTTACGCCTGCAAGTTTTATTATCTCTTGCCACACCTGATCGTCGGAGAGTCTCAGTCGTGGTCGTTCATTATCGTTGTCCAGAAAGTTGTAATCGTCGGGCAAAGGATCATTGACCCATTCATCCAAGTCCTTGAAAGGAATCCGGTTTAACACCGTCCTCGTGTCACATACCTGAAAGGCTGGATCCACAGTTCCACTATATTCACCCCAAGAGCTATATTCGTAGTCTTTTACCTTTTCAACAATGCCTGCCTTTAGCGGGTTCTGGTGGATATACCGCAATAGTACGGTAAAATACTCCATGTCATTGACTGGCTCGCTCTTGAATCGCTCCTTAAACAGGTGCCCATCGCGCAGGTACTTATGATTATAATAATATACGTAGCTACTTGCCAGACGTTTTATTACTTCACCAATCTTCTCGTTGCGCTCACGAATGAGCAAGTGGAAGTGGTTAGACATGAGGCAGTAGGCATATATCGTGCAACTGGTGCCACAGGGCAGACCTAAGTCGTCATACTGAACACGCACCCGATCAAGGGTCGTCATGAACTGGAAATAGTCCTCAGCATCCTCGAAAATGTTCTGGTGATTGATGCCGCGCATCATCACATGATGGATGCCTGTGCCTGATGGCTTTCGTGACTGTCGGGGCATTGGTTAATGAATCACACTTACCAAGAGTAATCCAGAATTCTATTGTCATTTCTGCGGCTTTCCATCAACCCCAGCACTCCCATCGTCAAAAGTGAGAGTATCCCGACTCCAGCCAAGAAGGCATATTTATACATTTTCTCCTTGTCCTCAGCATCCCGATCCTGCAAATACTTCATCCGATACTGCGTCATCTCCGCAATATTCAGGAATGTAGATGCACTGTCCTTTACTAGATTTATAACGTCTTTGTTCATTTGATTCTTATATTCAGTGTCTTCAGCCTTAATACTTCAGCTTTCTTATCTTGTTCTAACTTTAAATGAGTCAATCTCTTTAGAAACTCCTTTACCACTGCATCAGTCTTTAGCTGTTCCACTGCAACATCGGCAATATCCTTATTCAGTTTCTCTATTTTATCAAGAGTACTCTTTGATACCGTACCCTCAGCCAAGTCCTTTTCAACGTCCTGTGCATCCTTGCAATGAAGCATCAACTTCAACCTGTCAAGCACCTGCTTATCCTCATACGGCACCTCAGGCAATGCAATCAGCGCAACTATGAGTGCTTCATATTGCCTAATAAAGCCTACGAAGCAATCATGCCAATTTGTTATATATTGTTGTTGTATTGTTTGCATTGTATCAGAAAATCTAAATGTGATTTTCTCGTTTTGTCGGGAGATAAATGGCGAGAAAAAAATTTTTGCTTAGTGACAAATCCGCGTAAGAAGCTGAAATACAGAATGTTTACGGAAGCCGAATCCTAAAATGATAAATGCAGACGTAAATGTCATCCCGGAGAAAGGGCTCAAATGAAAGT
>JAEEXI010000009.1 GCA_016291495.1 Prevotella sp. | reverse complement strand
AGAGCTTTAACGATAAGAACCCTATTTCAGAAGATTTGAAAGCCTTCTACGAATATCACTCTATCCTGATGGAGCCGTGGGACGGTCCTGCCGCACTGCTGTTTAGCGATGGTCGCTACGCAGGCGGAATGTTGGACCGCAACGGTCTGCGCCCCAGCCGCTACACCATCACCAAGCAAGGTATGATGGTAGTAGCCTCTGAGGTTGGCGTGATGGACTTTGAGCCAGGCGATGTGGTTTCGAAGGGACGTCTGCAGCCAGGAAAGATTCTGCTGATTGACACCCAGGAAGGCAAAATTTACTACGACGGCGAGATTAAGGAGAAGCTGGCCAAGGCTCATCCTTATCGCGAGTGGCTGAACGAGAACCGTGTGCAGCTGGAGAAGCTGAAGAGCGGACGTCATGTGGACAACGGTGTGAGCGATCTGAACGCCAAGCTCGTCACCTTCGGATTCGGTCAGGAGGACATTGACAAGACCATCATCCCTATGGCCACAGCCGGACAGGAGCCTGTAGCTGCGATGGGTAACGACACCCCGCTGGCTGTCATCTCCGACCGTCCACAGGTGCTGTTTAACTACTTCCGTCAGCAGTTTGCACAGGTTACCAACCCTGCCATCGACCCTATCCGCGAGGAACTTGTAATGAGTCTTACCGAATACATCGGTGCCGTAGGAACCAACATCCTGACCCCCGATGCATCGAACTGCAAGATGGTGCGCCTGCCACAGCCAGTTTTAACCAACACACAACTTGATATACTTTGTAACATCCGCTACAAGGGCTTTAACACCAAGAAGTTGCCTATCGTGTTTGAGATAGCCAAGGGTGAGGAAGGCTTGCGCCAGGCTCTGGACGACCTGTGCCACCAGGCCGAAGCCAGTGTAGACGAGGGTGTTAACTATATTATCCTTAGCGACCGCGACCTTGACGATACGCACGCCGCCATCCCATCGCTGTTAGCTGTCTCAGCTGTTCACCATTATCTGATTAGCGTGGGTAAGCGCGTGCAGACAGCCCTGATTGTTGAGAGCGGTGAGATTCGCGAGGTGATGCACGCCGCCCTGTTGTTGGGCTACGGAGCCAGCGCCCTGTGCCCATACATGACGTTTGCCGTGCTCGACGATCTGGTGAAGAAACACAAGATTCAGGAGGAGTACGCTACCGCCGAGAAGAACTATATCAAGGCCGTAGACAAGGGCTTGAAGAAGATAATGAGTAAGATGGGTATCAGCACCATCCGTAGCTACCGCGGTGCCAAGATTTTTGAGAGCATCGGACTGAGCGAGGATCTGCTGCGCCGCTACTTCGGTACCGAGGTGAGCACCATTGGTGGTGTGGGCCTGAAGGAGATTGCCCGCGATGCCATCCATTTGCATAAACAAGGAATGGCGGTAGCAAATTCTTCACTCTTCACTCTTCACTCTTCACTTCCCAACAATGGCCAGTTTGCATGGCGTAAGGATGGTATTAAGCACGCTTGGAACCCAGAGACCATCGCCAAACTGCAGTTGGCTACCCGACAGGGCAACTACGATAAGTTTAAGCAGTGGGCTAAGCTGGTTGACGAGAAAGAATCTCCCATTTTTATCCGCGACTTCTTTGGATTTAAGAAGGCTGCTAAGCCAACACCTATCGACGAGGTGGAAAGCGTTGAGAGCATTGTGAAGCACTTTGTTACAGGTGCCATGAGTTTCGGTGCCCTGAGCATCGAGGCCCACGAGGCACTGGCACTGGCCATGAACAAGCTGGGCGCCCGCAGTAACACCGGTGAGGGTGGTGAGGACAACGCCCGCTACCACTCGGAGGTTGACGGTGTAAGCCTGAGCTCGAAGACCAAGCAGATTGCCAGTGGACGTTTCGGTGTAACCGCTGAATACCTGGTGAATGCCGAGGAGATACAGATTAAGGTGGCACAAGGAGCAAAACCTGGTGAGGGCGGACAGCTGCCTGGCTTCAAGGTGAACGAGATTATTGCCAAGACGCGTAATGCGATCCCTGGTATCTCGCTCATCTCTCCCCCACCTCATCACGACATTTACTCTATCGAGGACCTGGCACAACTCATCTTCGACCTGAAGAACATCAACCCCACAGCTGCTGTCAGCGTAAAACTTGTTGCCGAGAGTGGTGTAGGAACCATTGCCGCTGGTGTGGCTAAAGCTAAGGCCGACCTCATCGTCATCTCTGGTGCCGAGGGTGGTACAGGTGCTTCGCCTGCTTCGAGCATGCGCTTCGCAGGTATCTCTCCTGAGATCGGACTGGCCGAGACGCAACAGACACTCGTACGCAACGGCTTAAGAAACCAGGTTCGTCTGCAGACTGACGGTCAATTGAAGACTGCCAAGGATGTGATCATCATGGCGATGCTGGGTGCCGACGAGTTCTCATTCGGTACGCTGCCGCTCATCGTACTGGGCTGTGTGATGATGCGTAAGTGTAATACCAATACCTGTCCGATGGGTGTGGCGACGCAGAACCCGGAATTGCGCAAGCACTTCGAGGGACGCGCTGAGTACGTGGTGAACTTCTTCACCTTCCTGGCTGAACAGGTGCGCGAATACCTCGCAGAGATTGGTGTGAAGAGCCTGAAGGAGATCATCGGTCATACGGAGTTGATCGAAGTAAACACCGAGAATGCTACCGACAAGCAAAAGACCATCGACTTTGCCCGCTTGCTGCACAAGCCAGAGACCGACAAGGCTCTCTACTGGGATCGTGGCGCCTACACGAAGGTAACGGGCGTGAAGGACGAGGAGATGATCCGCGCTGCCCAGAAGGCCATCGAGAACCAGGAAGAGGTGACACTCGACTATGCCATCAAGAATACCGACCGTGCCGTGGGTACCATGCTGAGTGGTGTGATAGCCCAGAAATACGGCGAGGCAGGTCTGCCCGACTCGACGATCAAGATTAAGTTCAAGGGATCGGCTGGTCAGAGCTTCGGAGCGTTTGCGGTGAAGGGTCTCGACATCCGCCTGGAGGGTGAGACTAACGACTACTTCGGTAAGGGCCTCTCAGGTGGACGCATCTCGATTCTGCCCCCAGCCCGTCGCAGCGACGACTTCAAGGCCGAGGAGAACATCATCGCTGGTAACACAGGCCTCTATGGTGCCACCTCTGGTGAACTCTATATCAATGGTAAGGTGGGCGAGCGCTTCGGCGTGCGCAACTCTGGTGCCATTGCCGTCATCGAGGGCGCAGGCGACCATTGCTGCGAGTATATGACAGGCGGTCGCGTGGTGGTATTAGGAAAGACTGGCCGTAACTTCGCCGCTGGTATGAGTGGTGGTGTGGCCTATGTTTACGACCCTGACCATACCTTCGACTACTTCTGTAACATGGATATGGTGGAGCTCTCGTTGGTTGAGGACTCTGTATCGCGTAAGGAACTCTTGGAGCTCATCCGTCAGCATTATCTGCACACAGGCTCAGCCCTCGCAGGTCGCATGCTCGACGACTGGCACCGCTACATCGAGGATTTCATCCAGGTAGTGCCTATCGAGTACAAACGCGTGCTCGAAGAAGAGAAGATGAAGAAGCTTCACGAGAAGATCGCCGATATCCAGAGAGACTATTAGTAAAATGTAAAAATTAGAAAATGTAATAATGTAAAAATTAGAAAAAGTAATAATGTAAAAATTGTCGCATTTCATTTTTAAATTTTTAAATTCTTAAATTTTTAAATTTTACACAATGGGAAATCCAAAAGCATTTTTAGAGATACACCGCCAGGAGGCGGGTTACCGTCCGATTCACGATAGAATCCACGACTTTGGCGAGGTAGAGCAGACGCTCAATACCCGCGAACGCAAACTGCAGGCCTCGCGCTGTATGGACTGCGGCGTACCCTTCTGCCACTGGGCTTGTCCGCTGGGCAATAAGGCACCTGAATGGAACGATGCCCTGTACAAAGGCGATTGGGAACTGGCTTATCGTCTGCTCAGCAGCACCAACCCCTTCCCTGAGTTTACAGGTCGTATCTGTCCTGCACTCTGCGAGAAGGCCTGCGTGCTCAACCGTTTCAACCACGAACCAACCACCAACCGCGAGGATGAGGGTGCCATTACAGAGGCTGCCTTCCGCGAGGGTTATATCCAGCCGCGCACAGACATCGTGCGTAATGGTAAGAAAGTTGCCGTCATCGGTGCAGGACCTGCCGGACTCGCTGCCGCCAACGACTTGAACCTCATGGGCTATCAGGTCACCGTTTTCGAGAAAAACGAGGCCGCAGGTGGTCTCCTCCGCTACGGCATCCCTAACTTCAAACTCAACAAGGCCATCATCGATCGCCGCCTCCGTATCCTCGAGGCCGAAGGTATCGAGTTCAAGTACGGTGAGGCTGTAGAGGTAAACGACGCCTTTGCCAAGGAGTTTGATGCTGTAGTGATATCTACGGGTACGCCTACTGCCAGAGATCTGAAGGCCCCTGGTCGCGAACTGAAAGGCGTACACTTCGCCCTCGAACTGCTCTCACAGCAGAACCGCGTGCTGGCTGGTATGGAATTCAGCAAAGATGAACGCATCAGCGCCAAGGGAAAAGATGTCCTCGTGATCGGTGGTGGTGACACAGGCTCAGACTGCATCGGCACTGCCCATCGTCAGGGTTGCAAGAGCGTGACTCAGATTGAGATTATGCCCAAGCCCGTAGAAGGTCCCGAAGACCCACAGAACCCCTGGCCCGAGTGGCCGCGTACCCTCAAGACTACCTCAAGTCATGAGGAAGGTTGTACCCGCCGCTGGAACATCAACACCCTGGAGTTCTTGGGTGAGAATGGTAAGCTGACAGGTGTGAAGGTGCAGGAGATCGATTGGGAGCCAAATCCTCAGGGTGGTCGTCCCATCATGGTGGAGAAAGGTCAGCCGGAAATCATCAAGGCCGAACTCGTATTGCTCGCCATGGGCTTCCTGAAGCCTGAGCATCCGCAGTATGCAGACAATGTCTTCGTCTGTGGTGATGCCGCCAACGGAGCCAGTCTCGTGGTTCGCGCGATGGCTAGCGGCAAACAGACAGCCGCAAAGGTAGCCGCCTATCTCCAGCAATAGATTTCAAACACTTCATCATAATTCCCCGACATCCGCATGGAGTTCGGGGAATTTTAATATTTGACACTTTGCATGGAAATCACTGAATAAGCATGCAAGATGTAAGGAAAAAGACTTCTTCCACCCTTTAGGACTTTACAGAATGACAATTATTCATTTTTCAAAGCACAAAAAGGTTTATTTCTTTGGTGTTCTATGACTTTTTGCTTACCTTTGCAGTCGAAAAGTTGCAAAAAGAAAGAAAACAAAGCTTAAAAGTTGCAATATGGTACGAAAAACCAGATTTACGAAGATGCATGGTTGCGGAAACGACTATATTTATGTCAATACGATGGAGTATGACGTTCCCAACCCCTCTGAGGCAGCTGTCCAATGGAGTGACCGCCACAAGGGCATCGGGTCTGATGGATTGGTGCTGATTGGCAAATCGCCCGTGACGGAAGCTGATTTTTCCATGCATATCTATAATGCAGACGGTTCGGAAGCCATGATGTGTGGCAATGCGAGCCGCTGTATTGGCAAATACCTATACGACAGGAAGATCACAACACAAACTCAAATTCGTCTGCTCACGCTTTCTGGTGTCAAGGTGCTTGACCTGCATCTTGCCCCAGAAGGTGTAGTAGACTCCGTCACGGTGGATATGGGCGAGCCCATCTTCGAGGACGAACGCTTGTTTATGGCGAATCGCAGCATCAGTCAGGGCGTATTTGTATCGATGGGAAATCCCCATTACGTCATTTTCACGGACGACGTGGATCAAGTAGAAGAAACGGGGCGGGTACTCGAACACCATCCTGCCTTTCCCGAGCGATGCAATATAGAGTTTGCGAACCCCCTGTCGTCCCCCGAGGGGGTTGCTATTCGCACCCGTGTCTGGGAACGAGGCAGCGGCATCACACAGGCCTGCGGTACAGGCGCTTGTGCTACTGCAGTTGCCGCCGCACTGACGGGCAAGGCGGGCAGACAGTCGCAGGTAGTGATGGATGGCGGTACACTCAACATTGAGTGGCGCGAGTCGGACAATCACGTCTATATGACCGGCCCTGCCGAGTTTGTGTTCGATGGTGAAATCGAAATAAATTGTAAATAGGAAATCGTCAAATTGTAAATTGATATGGCACTAGTAAATATCCATTTCCTGAACCTGCAGAACAACTACCTGTTCGCCGACATCGCCAAGAAGGTGAACGCCTTCAAGGTGATGCATCCCAAAGCCGACGTGATATCACTGGGCATTGGTGACGTCACCCAGCCGTTGGCACCTGCCGTGGTGGAGGCGATGCACAAGGCCGCCCATGAGATGGGTACCATCAAGGGCTTTCGCGGCTACGGCCCTGAGCAGGGCTACGACTTCCTGCGTGAGGCCATCTTGAAGAACGACTTCCTAACGCGAGGCGTACACCTCAGTGCCGACGAGATTTTCATCAATGACGGAGCGAAGAGCGACACGGGTAACTTCCAGGAACTGCTCCACTGGGACAACTTCATTGGTGTTACCGACCCTATCTATCCCGTCTATATCGATTCGAATGTGATGATTGGTCGATGCGGTAATTTCCGTGACGGACGTTGGACGAATGTGCGCTATCTGCCGACAACCGCCGAGAACGGTTTTATCCCAGAATTGCCTAAGGGCCGTCCTGTGGATGTGATATACTTGTGCTATCCTAACAATCCGACGGGTACGGTGATTACCAAACAGGAACTGCGCAAATGGGTGAACTACGCGCTGAAGAACGACGCCCTTATCCTCTACGACGCCGCTTATCAGGCTTATATCCGTGATCCGGAGATACCTCGTAGCATCTACGAGATTCGTGGTGCGAGGAAGTGTGCCGTCGAGTTCCATTCGTTCTCGAAGACGGCCGGCTTCACGGGCGTCCGCTGTGGTTATACCGTTGTTCCGAAGGAAGTCAGCGTCAGCACCTTCGAGGGCGAGCGCATCCCGCTGAACCAATTGTGGCTGCGCCGCCAGTGTACGAAGTTCAATGGCACGAGCTACATTTCGCAGCGTGCCGCCGAGGCTATCTATACCCCTGAGGGCAAACAACAGATTCAGGCTACCATCGACTACTATATGGACAATGCCCAGCGGATGCTGAAGCGTCTGCGCGCCCTCGGCTACGAGTGCTACGGCGGCGAGAACGCGCCGTACATCTGGATGCGCACTTCAGAAGGAATGGACTCCTGGGCGTTCTTCGAGGCTCTGCTCTATGGCGCCAACGTCGTCTGCACACCAGGCGTCGGCTTTGGACCTTCTGGCGAGGGCTATGTCCGGTTCACCGCCTTCAACAGCCACGAGAAGACCGACGAGGCGCTTGACCGCATTGAGGAATGGAGTAAAAGTTAACTGTCACCCATTCCCCTCCTTAATCATTATTCCGCAAAACCAACCGTGTTTTGCGGATTTTTTGTTAAGGACAAATATTGTGTGCCCGTACACAAATTTTGCACAGCTAACAGTTTGTAACGAATTGATATGTTTTCTGGTCATAGTGTTAGCAAAGAGGAAGAATAACCGTTATTGCTCTTTACAAAATGTAAGTATCATAAAGAATTAACAAACAAAACGAAAGAATTCTTATTATTTTTCATGCAATTTGACGTAACTTTGCATTGTGAAAATAACAAAGTGTTATCTCAAAAGAAATGAGTTTAGTATTAATTAAGGTAAAAGGAGAAAGCGTATGAAAAGAATTGAAGCAATTATCCGCAAGACGAAGTTCGAGGAGGTCAAGGAGGCCTTACTCAGTTCGGACATCGATTGGTTTGAGTACCATAACGTGCACGGCATCGGACAGAGCCGACAGGAAAGGATATATCGTGGCGTTCAGTATTCGACGGACGTGATTGAGCGTGTGGCACTGACCATCGTTTGTCGCGACCAGTTCGTAGACCCAACGGTAAAGGTGATACTTCAGGTTGCCCATACGGGTGAGGTCGGAGACGGTCGTATCTTCGTGAGCGACATGATCGACACTTGGAGCATCCGTACGGGCGAACACGGTGACACCGTATTGAGAGACAAAAAATAACTTAGTATACTTTCTTTGGCATACTTAGTATACTTTCTTTGCCATACTTAGTATACTATCTTTAAAATAAAAATAGAAAGGGTATAATTATGAACGAAATAGGATTATCACTCGATACCGTATGGATGCTATTGGCAGCCATGTTGGTTTTCTGGATGCAGCCGGGCTTTGCGCTGTGTGAAGCTGGTTTTACGCGTAGTAAGAACACGGCGAACATCCTGATGAAGAACTTTGTCGACTTCATGTTCGGCTCGTTACTGTTCTTCTTCCTCGGCTTCGGCTTTATGTTTGGTGCCGATACCTTGGGCGGATTCATCGGTGCTCCCAACTGGGGCGACCTGAGTTTCTATAAGGGCGACCTGCCCGTAGAGGGATTCTTGATTTTCGAGACCGTCTTCTGTGCCACGAGCGCGACGATTGTCAGTGGTGCTATGGCAGAGCGCACGAAGTTCTCGATGTATATGGTCTATAGTGCAGTCATCTCGCTGTTCATCTACCCCATCGAGGGTCACTGGACTTGGGGCGGCGGCTGGCTTTGCAACGATGCTGCCGACGGATTTATGATGTCAACCTTTGGCGACGTGTTCCACGATTTTGCAGGTTCTGCCATCGTACATAGCGTAGGCGGTGTACTGGCTCTGATTGGTGCTTTGGCTCTGGGTCCCCGTATCGGTAAGTATGACAAGGACGGCAAGAGTCGCGCTATTCCTGGTCACAACCTGACGATGGCTGCGCTGGGCGTGTTTATCCTATGGCTAGGATGGTTCGGATTCAACCCCGGTTCGCAGTTGGCAGCCAGCGGTGAAGTGAACCGCATCGCGATCTCTCACGTGTTCCTGACCACCAACCTTGCCGCTGCTGCCGGTGGTGTGGCAACCATGTTCCTCACCTATATCAAGTACGGCAAGCCGTCACTCTCACTGACGCTGAACGGTGTGCTGGCAGGTCTCGTGGGTATCACGGCAGGCTGCGACCTAGTATCGCCCGTAGGAGCCGTTATCATCGGTCTTGTCTGTGGACTGGTACTCGTCTTTGCCATCGAGTTCATCGACCACGTGCTGCACATTGACGATCCTGTGGGTGCCAGCTCCGTACACGGTGTCTGCGGTATTCTCGGTACGCTGATGACTGGTCTGCTGTCAACCTCGAACGGTGCGTTCTACGGTCACGGTTGGGGATTCTTCGGTGCTGAGTGCTTCGGTATTCTGGTCATCGACCTCTGGGCTGCCGCCTGCGGTTTCGTCCTTTTCTACGGCATCAAGAAGCTGCACGGTCTGCGTGTTGACAAGCGAATAGAAGAGGAAGGCCTCGACATCTACGAACACGGTGAGGCTTGTTATAACTAAGTGAAAAGTGAATAATGAAAAGTGTATAATTTGCTACCGCATTAAAAGTATTAGAATTATGAAGAAGATTGTTTTATTTGCATTGGGTTTGGTCATGAGCATGACCACCCATGCACAGGAGAAGATAGAGACGACGATAGCAGCCGACTTCGTAAGTAGTTATATCTGGCGTGGCCTGGACTGTGGTGATGTCTCACTGCAACCTACGCTGGGCATTGGATATAAGAGCCTTTCGCTGACGGCCTGGGGCAACGTGGGACTGTCCAACTCTTCCGACACGAAGGAGTTCGACCTGACACTCGCCTATACCATCAAAGGCTTCAACATCGGCATCACCGACTATTGGTTCAATGCCGGTCTTGACCCGGAGAACCGCTACTTCAAGTACGATGCCCACGGCACAAACCACGTGTTTGAAGCTAACATCGGTTACGATTTCGGTTTTGCTTCCCTGCAGTGGTACACCAATTTTGCAGGTAACGACGGGGTAAACAAGGACGGCAAGCGAGCCTACAGCAGTTATTTCGAGGTCAACGTCCCATTCAAGCTTGTAACAGTCGACTGGACTGCCGCGGCCGGTGCCGTCCCCTATGCCACAGATTTCTACGGTACGACAGGATTCGCCGTCACTAACCTCTCGCTGAAGGCGACGAAGGAGATCAAGGTAACAGACTCGTTCTCCATCCCCATCTTCGGACAGGTAATCGGCAACCCCTGTTCACAGAAAGCCTACCTGGTTCTCGGGTTTACGCTGCAACCCTAATCTTATCCAGGCACGTGTCCCCTCTTTCTTATTGCAAGAAAGAGGGGAACTTTTTTTGTAGGCTTTGACGATTTGTAACGTAATGCTATGTTATATGTGTAAAATGTTATCATAATGAAATCAAAACTATGTCTAAACTTTACAAAATGATAGTTGGCCGGATTTTTAACAATCAAAAAGTAAGAGAGTTATCAAAATGTTATTAATATGCAATACCTTTGCAAAAAATATTGGTGAACGCAAAGCAAACAATACAAAATAATAGATATATTATGAAGGTAAAGAAACGTTGGATTATCCTGATGACGGCAATGACGTTGATAGCCGTGGCAGGATTGGCGGTAGGAGAACCGTCGTTTGATTGTGACTGGTCGGTGATCTCAGCGGCCGACGTGGCGTGGCTCATTACAGCCACGATTTTCGTTTTGATGATGACACCTGGTCTGTCGTTCTTCTATGGCGGCATGGTGGGAGCAAAGAATGTGATCTCGACAATGTTGCAGTCGTTTATCGCCATGGGACTGATATCGGTGCTGTGGGTGGTCATCGGCTTCTCGCTGTGCTTTGGCGATGATATTGGCGGCGTGATAGGCAACCCGTTGACATTCCTGATGTTCCAAAACGTGGGTGCGGAGGTTTATACTACGCCGGCAGGAAATATATTAGGCGGTGCAACCATTCCGCTGGCACTGTTCGCGCTGTTCCAGATGAAGTTCGCCATCATCACTCCGTCGCTGATTACGGGTTCGTTTGCTGAGCGTGTCAGGTTCTCGGCCTACATGTTTTTCATGATGTTCTTTTTCTTCATCATCTACTGTCCGCTGGCCCACATGACGTGGCACCCTGAAGGATTGTTCATGAAGTGGGGTGTCATCGACTTCGCCGGTGGTATCGTGGTGCATGCATCATCGGGTGTGGCTGCATTGGCAGGTGCTATCTATCTAGGACGGCGTAAGGCCGAAACGCGTAAAAGCGAACCAGCTAATATCCCCTTTGTACTTCTGGGTGCCGCAATGCTGTGGCTAGGCTGGTTCGGTTTTAATGCGGGTTCTTCGCTGCATGCTGACGGACAGGCCATCAAGGCTTTCTTGAATACCAATACCGCCTCGGCTACTGCCATGATGACGTGGATATTCTTCGACTGTCTGCGTGGTCGTAAGCCGTCGGCCATGGGTGCTGCCGTAGGTTGTGTGGTAGGTCTCGTGGCTATCACGCCATCGGCAGGCTATGTCACCGTGGGTCAGAGCATTTTCATTGCTTTCATTATCACGCTGATTTGTAACGTCGCCGTCTATTGGCGCTCGCATACCAGCATCGACGATGCCCTCGATGTGTTCCCGACGCACGGCACGGGTGGTATCTTCGGTACAGTGCTGACAGGTATCTTCATTCGGGAGGGGCTCGTTGCTGGGACATGGGATGGTTTTGTGATTTTCCTCTATCATCTGCTGGCCATCGTCATCGTCTTCATCTATACTTTTGCCATGAGTTGGTTGGGATATAAGCTTATCGACAGCCTTATCCCCATGCGTGTTTCTGAGTATAGTGAAAAGGTGGGCCTCGACTTCTCGCAGCATGATGAGCATTACGGTCTGGCGCACATCGGTGAGCGTGAATTGGCAGAGTATGAGGAACATATCCGTGAGAAGAACAAATAAAAAGGTCATAGAGCAAACTTCAAGACAACCAAAAGATATTATATGAATACAAAGTACATCTTCGTGACAGGCGGTGTTGTTTCCTCGTTGGGGAAGGGCATCATTTCCGCTTCAATCGGCAAGTTGCTGCAGGCACGCGGCTACAAAGTGACCATCCAGAAGTTCGACCCGTATATCAACATTGATCCGGGTACTTTGAACCCCTACGAGCACGGTGAATGCTATGTGACCGTAGACGGGATGGAGACCGATCTCGACCTGGGTCACTACGAAAGGTTCACTGGGATTCATACTACTCGTGACAACTCGATTACGACGGGTCGCATCTATAAAACGGTGATAGACCGTGAGCGTCATGGCGACTATCTTGGGAAGACGATTCAGGTGGTGCCGCATATCACTGACGAGATCAAGCACCGTATGCTTCGAGAGGGTCTCGACGAGGGACTGGACTTCGTCATCACGGAGGTTGGCGGTACGATTGGTGACATTGAGAGCGCGCCGTTCATGGAGGCTATCCGACAGTTGCGGTGGCAACTCGGTCGCGATGCTGTGTGCGTCCATCTTACCTATGTGCCGTATTTGAAGGCCGCCGACGAGCTGAAGACGAAGCCTACTCAGCACTCGGTAAAGGAACTGCAAGGGATGGGTATCCAGCCCGACATTCTCGTTCTCAGAACCGAACGCCACCTCAGCGACTCTATACGTTTGAAGGTGGCGTCGTTCTGTAATGTCGATTTGGAATGCGTGGTGCAGAGCGAGGACATGCCGAGCATTTACGAGGTGCCAGTGAGTATGCAGCAGCAGGGACTTGACGCGGCGATCATGCGGAAGATCGGCATACCGGTTGGTGAGACTCCGGCGATGAAGTCGTGGCACGATTTCCTGGAAAAGCAGCGCCATGCGAAGCGTGAGGTGCACATCGGACTGGTGGGCAAGTATGACCTGCAAGACGCTTATAAGTCGATACGCGAGAGTCTGAATCTGGCAGGCATTTACAACGATGCGAAGGTGAAGATTCACTTTGTGAACAGTCAGGAACTGACGCATGAGAACGTTGCGGAACGGCTACAAGGCATGGCGGGCATCGTTATCTGTCCGGGCTTCGGTCAGCGAGGCATCGAGGGCAAGATTGTGGCGGCGGAGTATGGCAGGACTAAGGATATTCCGACGTTTGGAATCTGTCTGGGCATGCAGATGATGGTGATTGAATTCGCCCGCAACGTTTTGGGCTACAAGGATGCGAACAGCGCGGAAATGGATGCGCAGACGCCCCATAATGTGATAGACATGATGGAGGAGCAGAAGAACATCAAGGATATGGGTGGCACGATGCGACTGGGCGCCTATGAGTGCCAGCTCGTGGCGGGCAGCCGTACGGCGGAAGCCTATGGCGGCGTGATGACCATCAGCGAGCGTCACCGCCACCGTTACGAGTTCAACAATGCCTATAAAGACGAATATGAAGCGGCAGGGATGAAGTGTGTAGGTATGAATCCCACATCGGGACTTGTGGAGGTGGTTGAGCTGCCGGAGAAGCGGTGGTACATAGGGGCTCAGTTCCATCCGGAATATGCTTCCACGGTGCTGCATCCGCATCCTTTGTTCATGAATTTCATAAAGGAGTGTCTCAAACTTTGATATTATTCCTCCAGAAGAATGATATGATTCTTTATAATGGAAGGTTAATGAAGTATAACAAAAACAAGGAAGTTTTGTAATAAAAAAAGATAAATGGAGATACTGAAACATGAGTGCGGAGTGGCGATGATTCGCCTGTTGAAACCGCTGGACTACTACGAGCGGAAGTACGGCACGTGGGCCTACGGTTTCAACAAGCTTTACCTGATGATGGAGAAGCAGCACAACCGCGGACAAGAGGGTGCCGGAATAGCCTCTGTCAACCTGGAAGCGCCGGCAGGCGAGGAGTACATGTTCCGTGAAAAGGCGGAGGGAAAGGACGCCATCACCGAGATATTCTCCAGGGTAATCGAGCAGATGAAGGGGGAACTCTTGATGGGACACCTGCGCTATTCCACGACGGGCAAGAGCGGTCTGACGTTCGTACACCCCTTCCTGCGTCGCAACAACTGGCGGGCGAAGAACCTCTGTCTTTGCGGCAATTTCAACATGACAAACATAGAGGAAGTGTTCAGGTTTCTTACGGAACAAGGGCAAAGTCCACGTATCTATGGCGACTCATATATCACCCTTGAGCTGATGGGACATCGGCTCGACCGCGAGGTGGAACGACTATATTCCATCGCCCGGGAAAAGGGCCTTCAGGGTAAGGAAATCACCGATTTCATCGACAACAACGTCGAGGTTTCCAATGTGCTGAAGAAGACGATGAAGCACTACGACGGTGGGTACGTCATGTGCGGACTTACCGGCTCAGGCGAGATGTTCAGCATCCGCGACCCATGGGGCATCCGGCCGGCATTCTATTACCATGACGACGAGATCATCGCACTGGCCTCCGAGCGCCCGGTGCTGCAGACAACGTTCGACATCCAGGCAGAAAACATCCAGGAACTACAGCCCGGTCAGGCGCTCATCGTACACAGAAACGGCAGCATGAAACTGGAGCAGATCATGCCCGCCCAGCAACTCGCTGCATGCAGCTTCGAGCGCATCTACTTCAGCCGAGGTTCGGACAAAGACATCTACCAAGAACGCAAGAGACTGGGAGAACAGCTCACCCCCGCCATCCTGAAGGCTATAGACGGGGACGTGGCCAATACGGTTTTCTCTTACATACCAAACACCGCCGAGGTTGCCTACTACGGCATGACCGACGGATTCCGCAAACTACATGGCGAACTGCGTACCGAGAAAGTCGTATGGAAAGACATCAAGATGCGCACCTTCATAGCCGATAACAGTGAAAGAAACGACCTTGCCGCCCACGTCTATGACGTCAGTTACGGGTCGCTGAAGGCCTATCAGGATAACCTCGTTATCATCGACGACTCCATCGTCCGTGGTACCACATTAAGGGAGAGCATCTTCAAGATTCTCGACCGCCTGCACCCCAGGAAAATCGTCATGGTCAGCAGCTCTCCGCAGATACGCTATCCCGACTATTATGGCATCGACATGTCGCGACTCGAGGAACTCTGTGCCTTCCGCGCCGCCATTGCCTTGATAAGGGAAAGAGGCATGCAAAACCTGATTGCCGAAACCTATAAGGCCTGCAAGGAGGCACTCTATTCCAGCCCGGCACCGACCAGTTCAGATAACTATGTGCGCCGCATTTACGAGCCGTTTACCGTTGAGGAAATCAATCGGAAAATCGTCGAAATGCTCCGTCCGGAAGGTATGCAAGCACCCATCGAACTGGTGTTCCAAAACATAGAAGGACTGCACCATGCATGCCCCAATCATCCAGGCGACTGGTACTTCACCGGCCACTATCCCACCCCGGGAGGCGTGCGGCTCTGTAACAAGGCTTTCATCAATTATGTAGAACAAATATTAAAATTACAACTATAGCAATTATGTGTGGAATCGTAGCAATACTAAACGTCAAAGAGCAGACACAGGCTCTGCGTGACAAAGCACTGAAAATGAGTCAGAAAATACGGCATCGCGGACCGGACTGGAGCGGAATCTACTCAGGAGGAAGCGCCATACTGGCACACGAGCGACTGAGCATCGTCGACCCGGAATCCGGCGGACAACCGTTGTTCTCGCCCGATCGGAAGCAAGTATTAGCCGTCAATGGCGAGATATACAATCACCAGGAAATCCGGCGCCGTTTCGCCGGACAGTATGAGTTCCAGACAGGCTCGGACTGCGAGGTAATCCTAGCATTGTACCGCGAGAAAGGTATCAATTTCCTCGAAGACTTGAGCGGCATTTTCGCCTTCGTTCTCTACGACGAGGAGCGCAATGAATTCCTGATAGCACGCGACCCCATCGGCGTCATACCATTATATATCGGATACGACTCGGACGGCACAGTCTATGTAGCATCCGAACTGAAGGCACTCGAGGGACAGTGTGAGCGTTACGAGCCTTTCCTACCCGGACATTACTATTGGAGTCGCAAGCCCGGCATGAAACGCTATTATCAGCGTGACTGGTTCAAATATGAGGCGGTCAAAGGTAATTCCGCAAGCGTCGAGGCCATTCATGACGCACTCGAAGATGCCGTCAAGCGTCAGCTGATGTCCGACGTTCCTTATGGCGTCCTCCTAAGCGGAGGACTCGATTCTTCCGTCATTTCCGCTATCGCGGAGAAGTACAGTGAGATGCGTATCGAGGACGATTCCAAGACCAAGGCTTACTGGCCCCGCTTGCACTCTTTCGCCGTCGGGCTGAAGGGAGCTCCTGACCTGGCCAAGGCAAAACTCGTAGCCGATCATATCGGTACTGTTCACCACGAAATCAACTACACCATCCAGGAAGGACTGGACGCCATCCGCGACGTTATCTATTTCATCGAGACTTATGACGTCACCACCGTCCGGGCCTCTACTCCGATGTACCTGCTGGCTCGTGTCATTAAGTCGATGGGCATCAAGATGGTACTTTCCGGCGAGGGTGCCGACGAGATATTTGGCGGCTACCTCTACTTCCACAAGGCTCCTACAGCTAAGGACTTCCATGAAGAGACCGTGCGTAAGCTCTCGAAGCTATACATGTATGACTGTCTGCGTGCCAACAAGAGTCTCTCAGCTTGGGGCGTTGAAGGTCGTGTGCCGTTCCTCGACAAAGAGTTCCTCGATGTCGCCATGCGCACCAACCCAGAGGCCAAAATGTGTCCAGGCTCCACGATGGAAAAGAAGATTGTCCGCGAGGCCTTCGCCGATATGCTTCCTAAGGAAGTCGCCTGGAGACAGAAGGAGCAGTTCAGCGACGGCGTCGGCTATTCTTGGATCGACACCCTCAAACAAATCACCGCTGAAGCTGTTACTGACGAGCAGATGGCTCACGCCGCAGAGCGCTTCCCCATCAACCCACCAAAGAACAAGGAAGAATATTACTATCGTAGCATCTTCACCGAGCACTTCCCCAGCGACTCTGCCGCCAAGAGTGTACCCAGCGAGGCCAGCGTGGCTTGTTCTACCGCCATCGCCCTCGAATGGGATGCCGCCTTCCGTGGCATGAACGATCCCTCAGGCCGCGCCGTCAAGGGCGTCCATGAACAGGCGTATTAAACCGACTAAAACGCATCCTCGATATGCGTTATCTCCGGTTCTGCACCCACCGTTCCAACGACGGTAACAATATCAAAACGGATATTGCAATTGACTCCATGGGACTTCACATAATGATTCGCAGCCTGACGGAGGTTGCGAATCTTTTGATATCCCACGGCCTCCACGGGGTCGGCAAACAGATGGTTGCTGCGCGTCTTGACCTCGACAAACACCAACTTTTCCTGCTGCAGGGCTATAATATCAATATCGCGAGGACCGCTTTTCCAGTCGCGTTCGATGATGGTATAACCCTTGCGCTGCAGATAGTCTTCCGCCACCTGCTCGCCCCATTTCCCCAATTCATTATGCGCAGCCATGACTAAAACGTTTGATGAAGCACTTGTTCAACGACCTGCGGAAAATACTGCATCTCCAGCTGGTGTTCCTTAGCGGCAATGTCGTCGACGGTATCGTCGGGCGACAGCGCCACGGTATATTGCGCAATGATTTCGCCAGAGTCGCATACGGGAGTCACGTAATGGACGGTCATGCCGGTCTCTGTTTCGCCAGCGGCTTTCACAGCCTCATGCACATGACGACCCCACATACCCTTACCGCCATATTTCGGCAAAAGGGCCGGATGGATATTGATGATGCGGCGGGGATAGGCGCTGATGAGGAAATCGGGCACCAGCGGCAGGAAGCCCGCCAGGACAATGAATTGGATGTCGTACTTTCGGAGCAGGGGCATCATCACCTGCTCGTCGTTCAGTTCGGGTTTAGGGGCTACGGCCGTCGGAACGCCCAGGCACTCTGCCCGTGCCAAGGCGGGGGCTTCTGCCTTGTTGCTGACGACTAAGGCACAGCAATAGCGTTCAGAAGCATTAAAATACTTAATCAGGTTCTCGCAGTTCGTTCCGCTTCCTGACACGAAAATGGCTATGTTGATCATATCTACTATTTGACGATTTACTATTTTACAATTTATTGGGCATTTTCTCTAACAATTTCTCAATGAGACGGGGCACGGCGTAGCGGTCGATGTCCGCTTCCTTGATCCACAGATAATCGTCTGGCAGCGACGGGCGCTGTGCCGGTTCCCACATATAGAAGTCGGCATAGACGACACGGTGTGTCAAGACGTGTTTGACGTTAAGTTTTAGTGGTAAGAGGTAAATGGTGAAAGGCGAGAGCTCGTCTTCGCTGACGAGCCAGGGTTCATAGAGTCCCTGCCAGATATCACCTGCCGGACGACGATGGATGGCCGTCTCGCCATGATACCTTATATATATATAAATCAGACGACGCTCCTTGACTTTCAGGGTCTTTTGCTTGACAGGCAGTTCTGCGACTTTATCCTCGCGGAAGGCCACGCACGTTTCCTGTAATGGGCACGAAGGGCACGACGGGCTGTGGGGGGTGCACTGGATGGCTCCGAAGTCCATCATCGCCTGGTTATATTCAGAGGTGAGAGGTAAGAGGTGAGAGGTGAGTGGTGTGTCTTGGGGCAGGAGGGATTGGGCGAGGGCGGTGAAGGTTTTTTTACCCTCGGTAGTGTTGATGGGGGTGTCGATGCCGAAATGGCGGGCAAGAACACGGAAGACGTTGCCATCGACGACGGCAGCGGGGAGGCCGAAGGCGAAGCTCCCGATAGCGGCAGCAGTATAGTCGCCCACGCCTTTGAGTTTCCGGATTTCATCGAGGGTGTCAGGGAAATGGCCGAGGGCAACGATTTGCTTGGCTGCGCAGTGGAGGTTACGGGCACGACTGTAATAGCCCAGTCCCTGCCATTCACGCAGCACCTCATCCTCCGTGGCAGCGGCAAGCTCTTCTACCGTATGCCAACGCTGCATGAAACGCTCCCAGTAAGGAAGCCCCTGTTCGATACGCGTCTGTTGAAGGATAATCTCCGACAGCCATATCGCATAGGGGTCGTGCGTCTCCCTCCAGGGAAGCGCACGTCCGTTCTGGCGGAACCATTCTAAAAGCGTCCATGCGAAATTCATCTGACAACAGCCTCCTCCATAGCTTCACGAAGCCCCTTCATCATATACTCATTATAGATATTCAGGTCTTTCCGATTAATGATTGTCATGGAAGGCATTCCACGATAGTTCGTATCCCAGATGACCGGAACCAGTCCTTTCTGGATACACTTCTTCATGAAAGTCTTATAATGGTACTGAAGACTGCTGTCATGTTTTTCCTGACGCTCGTAGGCACCCGTTATCGTACGCCAGTTGGCACCGAACTCACCGATATATACGGGGATGCCTTTCTCAGCAAACTGAGTACGCATCTTCTCGAGCTGTTCCTCCATATAGTCCTCTTCGCCATGGGTTGCATTATGCTTGGAGCCACAGACATGGTTTTCCGTTCCCCAGTAGTAGAACATATTGCCCCACGACTCGTCCTTTTCCATTCCCCAGAAGTTCCAAGGGGCATAATAGTGTACCTCAACCATCAGTCGCCCTGCCGGGTCGGTCGGCATCTTTCCTGCCATGTACTGACAAGTCTTGTCGATGTTCGTGCTTGGTCCCTGCACAATGAGTACACGTTTGGCGTTATTCCCCCCGGAAGCTCTCACCACATCGATGAATTTCTGTTCATAGTCTATCAGGTTCTGTATCGTAGTGTCCTTGGGATTGTCTTCTGAGTTGGGTTCGTTAAGACCGGCGAAGAGCAGCCGTTCATCGTAATCCTTGAACGTCTCGGCAATCTGTTCCCAGCATCTCTGAAGAATCGCCATATTGTTTGTCCTGGCAGTACCCGTCTTGTCGATATTGTTTTCCAGCCATCCACCATCCCAGTGCTGGTTGATCACGACATAAAGTCCTGCTTTCAGGGAATAGTCTACAATCTCTTTCACGCGTGCCATCCACGCCGAATCTATCGTATTACTGACAGGATCGGAGATGTGTCCCATCACCCATGCACAAGGAATACGGATAGAACGGAAACCCTGTGAGCGAACGTAATTGATGATTTCCTGAGTGGTACGAGTATCCTGCCAGGCAGTCTCTGCATCCAATCCTCCTTTATTGGTAAAGTTATGAGTATTATCACCTGCCTCCAAGGTATTGCCAAGGTTCCATCCCGGTATCATCTTAGCGGCAACTTCGGCGGCTGTCAATTCCATGGCTGACTGTGCATGGGCATTCCATGCCAAGGCAGTCATCAAAAAAAGAAAAACTTTCTTCATAATGTTCTTTTCTATTATGCAAGTATCGTGATGCGTGAGTTATGTCTGTGCAAAGGTACTACTTTTTTCGCATATTTCGTCGAAAGACGGGGGTAATTTCGTCGAAAGCGACTTGGAGCATATCATTTTTCGACCTACCTTTGCGGCAGAAATAATAAACAAAAAGCAAAAAGAATATGAAAAAAGCAATCTTCGCCATCATGATGAGTTTCATCGCCACACTGGCAATGGCACAAAAGACAATCGTAACAGGTGTACTCGTTGACTCCACACTCCAAGAGGCTGAGCCCTATGCCACCGTCCGTATCATCAAGGCTGAAAAAAAAGAGAAGGCTGTCAGCATGGGTCTGACAGACATAGATGGACGTTTCCGTCAGGAAGTCAATGGTAGCGGAAAGTATATCGTTCAGATGAGCAGTGTCGGAAAACGGGATGCCATCCGCGAGATCACCTTGGGAAAAGAACAGACCATTGACCTAGGCACCATCCTGATTAGCGAGGATGCCCAGATGTTACAGGGCGTGGAGATCGTAGCCCAGAAGCCTCTGGTCAAGATGGAGGTAGACAAGATGAGCTACAATGTTGCTGAGGATGAGGACTCCAAGTCGAATACCGTACTCGACATGCTGCGCAAAGTGCCTATGGTAACCGTCGACGGACAAGATAACATCAGCGTCAACGGCTCTTCCTCGTTTAAGGTATATGTAGACGGTATGCCTAACGTGATGTTCTCGTCGAATCCCTCGATGGTATTCAAGAGCATGCCAGCCTCAGCGGTCAAGAGTATTGAGGTGATTACCAACCCCGGTGCCAAGTACGATGCAGAGGGAGCTGCCGGTGTTCTGAACATCGTCATGAATAAACAAAATCCACAGGCAGCCCAGAGTGTGAACGGCTACAACGGTACCGTGCGTGCATCTGCCGGTAATAAACAGTTAGGAGGGAGCGTGTTTCTGAATGGACAGCAAGGCAAACTATCATACAGCGTCAACGTGATGACCAGTTACAACAAGCCTGGCAACACAACGACAGAGATGGAACAGATTCAGGATAACGGTTCCTCCCAGATTCTGACTTCCGACAATAACCTGAAGACACCGTTCACCATGGGTAGTCTGAGCCTGGGCTATCAGCTCGACTCCATGAGCATACTGAATGCCAATATCTCCGTGAACACCATGAATATGAAGACCAACGGCTCGACATTCACGACAATAAACGGATTGTCCTATGGTGATAGTTTCAGTTATGGCAGCACCACCGACATGAAAAACAAACGCACGTCGTTCAGTGGCAGTCTTGACTATCAGCGTTTCTTCAACAATGAGCACACCCATTCATTGGGTTTCACCTATCAGTTGAACTACAGCCCTGCCACCACAGAGATGACCAATAACTTCGGTACCACCTCAACGTACATCGACCTGACAAACCGATATTCTGAAAACAAAGACAAGACGACCAACCATACCTTCCAACTTGACTATACCATGCCTCTTGGCACGGGACACACGTTGAGCCTTGGCAGCAAACTGCAGCTCCATGATGCCACTTCTGATGCCAAATACTATCTGAGTGATGTCTACGACCCCACTTCCAGCAGCGAGTATGAATACAAGAACTCCATTCTTGCTGGCTACGGTGAGTATGCCGGCAACTTCAAGAAGTTTGGTGTAAAGGCTGGTGTACGTTACGAATATACCTGGCAGGATGTGGAGTACCACTTAGGCAATGGAGAGGATTTCAAGACCAGCTACGGCAATCTGGTACCCACCGTCAACCTGCAGTACACCCTCTCACAGGGCAGCAACATCGGCCTGACCTACAATATGCGCATCTCGCGTCCCGGTATCTCCTACCTGAACCCGTATGTCGACAAGACCAACCCCATCGCCCTGACTTACGGTAATCCCGACCTTGACGTAGAGAAGGCTCACAACCTGTCACTAGTTTATAATCTGTTTACATCAAAACTGATGGTTAACCTCAACCTGCACCACAACTTCACTGACAACGGCATCTCACAGTATAGCTTCTACGACAGCAATAATCTCCTGAACACCACCTATGGCAATGTCGTCAAGAGCCATCAGACGGGACTGAACGCCTATGTGAACTATTTAATGACCAAGAACACTCGTCTATTCTTTAATGGTAGTCTGAATTATACCGATCTGCATAGCGATGCTCTTGAACAAAGCAACAGTGGATGGACAGCCAACATCATGGCCGGTTTACAGCAGACACTACCCTGGAATCTGAAACTCAGCACTTTTCTCATCACCTCCACCAAGAGTTATACCCTGCAAGGATGGAGCGGCGGGTTCAACTTGCTGACAGCCAGTCTGTCGAAATCACTGTTCAACGACAAGCTGAACTTGAGTATATCGGGTGTCATGGGACTAAACAAGGGCGGTTGTCTGAATATTGAGACTTCAAGTCGAGGCAACAACTTCACTAGCTACAACAAGATCAAAGTTCCCATCTACGGTATGACATTCACCGTCAGCTATACCTTCGGCAACTCCAAGATGCGTACCCAACAGCATGTAAGCCGTGTACAGAACGACTTCATCGAGCAGCAGTCGCAGGGAGAGACCATCAACAGTATGGGTTCCGGCAATACAGGTAGCAGTATTCCACAGTAAAATCCATCAGTCTCTCCTGTGTTGAGATAATGCAGGAGAGATTTGTTTTTCTCAAAAAGATTACTTAATTTTGCAGTCGTATGAAAGATTTTTTGAATGATCTTTATGAGGCAATGGGAGGAAGTCACCTAACGCTGTGGCTGGCGCAGGTTGCCGTGTGGGCCATCATCATGCTGGCACTCCCCGTGGCGACATGGCTCAGTACGCTGGACTTTGAGGCTGCCAAAACTTCCCTCAACGTTGTGTGGGGCATCTTCATGTCACCGTTCTGCATTTATTTCATCAACTTCTACGTGTTCGGCCCTCTGCTGTTTTACATCAACGAAAAGGAATCTCGTACTTTCCGCGTCTACAATAAACTGACCAATCGGACACGCTACTGGCTCTTCGCTCTGTGTAACCTGATAACGATCCCGTTGCTGAATATCAAGTTCTTCATGCTATGGTTCAATCGCGACAGTATCCCCAATATGCCAGAGATGTCGCCTAACATGTGGATCGGTTTCTTCTCGGGTGTGTTCATGTTCCTAATGCTCAACTGCATCGTGGCTGGCATTTCCATCGGTATCCGCCACTTTATCCGCACTCGTCAGATCAGGCAGCAACTGAAAGAAGAGAAGGCGAAGAATACGGAGGCAGAACTGGCATGGTTGAAGAACCAGATCAACCCCCACTTCCTCTTTAATACGTTGAACAACATTTCAAGCCTCACGCAGATAGCCCCTGATGCCGCCCAGGATGCCATCGCCCAACTCTCAGACCTGCTGCGCTATGCGATGTACGAGACCAATAAGAAGACGGTGCCCGTCAGTGGTGAAGTGGAGTTCATGCGCAACTATATCGCTCTGATGAAACTGCGCTGCAATGAGAAGACGGAGGTGAAGACCACGTTCGACGTCCAACAAGATGTGGAGATTGCGCCCCTGCTGTTTATCTCTCTCGTCGAGAACGCCTTCAAACATGGTGTGAGTAGCAGTCGTCATTCGATGATTGACATCCATCTGGAACAGAAAGACCATCAGATCGTTTTTTCCTGTGACAACACGAATTATCCCAAGGATGATGCAGACCGTAGTGGTTCTGGCATCGGTATAGAGAACACCAAGCGTCGTCTCAATCTCATCTACCACGACCGTTATACTTGGGAACAGTCTGTCAACGATAATATTTACCATGTAAAGATTACGATCCAACTATGAGTATTATCACCTGCATCATCGTCGATGACGAGCCTCTTGCCGTCAAGTTGTTGGAGTCGTTTGTCGCCAAGACACCCCAACTCCAACTGGAGCATTCCTTTACGGACTCTGTTGAGGCACTTGCATGGTTAAAGGAGCATCCTGTCAACCTTGCCTTCATGGATATTCAGATGCCCGACCTCAATGGGATGGAACTCTCACATATGCTGCCAGAAGGTACTAAGGTTATCTTCACCACCGCTTTCAAGGAATATGCCTTTGAAAGCTACGAGGTCAGTGCTATCGATTTCCTGTTGAAGCCCATCCGCTACAATAAGTTCATTGCTGCTGTGGAGAAGGCAGAACAGTGGTTTAAGCGAACCGAGGTGCAAGAAGAGAGGGTGGAGTCGAGAAATGAGAGAAGGGAGACAATGTTTATCCGAGTGGACGGGGAGTTGCGCCAGATTAGCTTCGACCGTATCATTTATGTGGAAGGGATGAAAGACTATGTGCGCTTTCACATAGAGGGTGAACGCCAGCCTTGGACCACCCACATGACGATGAAGGCCGTTGAGGACGCCCTGCCCCAAGATACCTTTATGCGCATCAACCGCTCCTATATTGTCCGCTTGGACAAGATAAGAACGGTTGACCGTAATATGTGCGTCTATATTGGTGATGAGATCATCCGTGTCACCGAAGCCTATCGTGAAGATTTTGAACGTTACTGCTCAGAACGATAAGTATTGTCTTAGGGAGCGCAGAGGGCATTACAGACACGGTCCTGGAAGTTGCGCCCTGGATCAGACTTCATAATGCCTTGGTTGATCATCGAGAAACAAAGTTGGTGTCCGTTGGCCGACGTGCAATAACCGGCTAGGGCAGAAATACCTGTCACGGTACCCGTCTTCGCTTTCACGTTCTCTTCTGCGAAAGTTCCCTTCATGCGTGTCTTCAGCGTACCGTCACGTCCTGCAATGGGGAGGGAGGGCAACAGATGCTGATAGATCGACGAGTTACGGTAGGCATAGCGTAGCAGACGCATCTCCAGTTCGGGTGTCACATAGTTATACAACGACAGTCCGCTGCCGTCTGCGATGCGATAGGGATTCTTGCCGTTGCCCACTTTCTGGATGAGTTGCTTGACCACACCGGCGGCATCCTTGGCCTTCGCAGGTCGACGGCCGGTGGCGGCACCAAGTTGGTAGAACATCGCCTCCGCATAGAAGTTGTCGCTGACCTTCATCATACGCTGCAATATTTGGTCCATCGTGTGAAAACGGCTACAGAGGATATACGCACCGTTGGGCAGGTTGCCTTCGGAGAGTCGGATATTGTCGAGTACGATTCCTGCTTCGGAGAGTTCTTTGGCGAAACGCTCCAGAAAAGCAATGTCACGACCATGGGATAGTGGCGACAGTTTCGGATTGTCGTCATCCCAGCACCATCCCTCGCCCAACAGGTCGGCATCCTTCATCGACCTGTCGGCGACAATCCGTCCACGGATGGTATCCACGCCCATACGCTGGATGCTCTCCACAAAGGCCTTCATGTCGTCACTGTTAAAAGCCGGGTCAAAGCCACCCACGCAATAAAGGTCGCCATAGAGGATACTGTCTCTCACCTCCCCCGTATAATAGAGTTGGGTACGGAACTGGTAGGAGCCGCCCAGCCGGTCGAGTGCCGTGATGGCGGTAACGAGCTTCATGGTGGATGCCGGGCGCATGGCCTGTCGTTCGTTCACTTTATACAAGACGGAGTCGGCTGTCAGGTCGTAGACGATCATACCCACTATCGAGGTTTCAAACATCTTGTCACTCACGAGGGAATCCAATCGGTATTGAATATTCTGTGGCCAGGGCAATGCCACTTCCACAGTATCTACGCTAAGGGTGTCGCGTTCCTCCGCCTGTGCCATCACACCGACGGAAGCCAATACCAATCCTAAGAATAAATACTTCAGTCTTTTCATAATTTACTGGCAAAGTTATAAAATAATTATGAATTAAGCATGATGTAATCGAATTTATTCGCTTTGCTTGCAAAGAATTATGAACTTTTTATTATCTTTGCATCATCAATTACTACTACTATGGTTTACAAATACGATTTCTTGGTTATTGGAGCAGGTGTGGCAGGTATGAGCTATGCCCTGAAGGTGGCTCGTGCCAACAAAGGCAAGGTGTGTATGATCTGCAAGACATCATTGGACGAGGCCAACACCTCGTTTGCCCAGGGCGGCGTTGCCAGTGTGACGAATATGAAGGCGGACACCTTCGACAAGCATATTGCCGACACCATCATCGCCGGCGACTATATCAACGACCGCAAGGCCGTGGAGCAGGTGGTACGCAACGCTCCTGAGCAGATACAGGAACTCGTGAACTGGGGTGTGAACTTCGACAGGAAAGAGGACGGACAGTTTGACCTGCACCGTGAGGGCGGTCATTCCGAGTTCCGTATCCTGCACCATGCCGACGATACCGGGGCAGAGATTCAGCGCGGACTCATGGAGGCCGTTCGCAACCACCCCGACATTGATGTCAAGGAAAACCACTTTGCCGTTGAGATCATCACGCAGCACCATCTGGGCGTCCGCGTGACCCGCCGTTCACCGCATATCCAGTGCTATGGTGCCTACGTGCTGAACCCCCAGACACAGAAAGTCGACACCTATCTTGCCAAGATCACGGTGATGTGTACCGGTGGCTGCGGTGCCGTCTATCTCACCACCTCGAATCCCGTCATTGCCACAGGCGACGGCATTGCCATGGTCTATCGTGCCAAAGGCACGGTGGCCGACATGGAGTTCGTGCAGTTCCACCCCACCGTACTGCATAACCCCAACGAGACGCACCCCGCCTACCTCATCACGGAGGCCATGCGCGGCTATGGCGGTATCCTGAAACTGCCCAACGGCGAGGAGTTCATGCAGAAATACGACGAGCGCCTCTCGCTCGCACCCCGTGACATCGTGGCCCGTGCCATCGACAAGGAGATGAAGATTCACGGTCTGGACCATGTCTGCCTCGACGTCACCCACAAACCCGCCGAGGAGACCCGCCATCACTTCCCCAACATCTACCAGAAATGCCTGTCGATGGGCATCGACATCACCCAGGACTACATCCCCGTCCGACCTGCCGCCCATTATATGTGCGGCGGCATCAAGGTCGACCTCAACGGCCAGTCGTCCATCGAACGCCTCTATGCCCTCGGCGAGTGCTCCTGCACCGGTCTGCATGGCGGCAACCGCCTGGCCTCCAACTCACTCATCGAGGCAGTGGTCTATGCCGACGCAGCCGCCAGACACTCGTTGCAGCACGTTGACGAATACGACTACAACCCGGAGGTTCCGAAATGGAACGACGAAGGCACCATGACCAACGAGGAGAAAGTGCTCATCACACAGTCCGTCAAGGAAGTGGCACTGATCATGTCAAACTACGTGGGCATTGTCCGCAGCGACCTCCGTCTGCACCGTGCCTGGGACCGCCTCGACATGCTCTATGAAGAGACCGAGCGCCTCTTCAAGCGCGTAAAGGCCAGTCGCGACATCTGCGAACTCCGTAACATGATCAACGTCGGTTACCTGATTACCCGCTGGGCACTGGAGCGCAAGGAGTGCCGCGGACTTCATTTCACCACCGACTACCCCCTGCATGCCTACGATAAAAAGTGAAAATCGATGCTGTATATTGCACTCCCCGATCATCAGGTAAGGCACCTGCCGTTCTATCTGGCCATGGAAGAATACGTGGCCCGTCACGTCGAGTCAAACGACTGTTTCTTCATGTGGCAGGTGGAGCCCACCGTCATCTTCGGGCGCAACCAGCTCATCGAGAACGAAGTCAACCTCCCCTTCTGTCGCCGTCACCATATCCAGACCTACCGCCGGAAGAGCGGCGGCGGCTGCGTCTATGCCGACATGAACAACATGATGTTCTCCTACATCACCGCCGACGAGCAGGTAGGCTTCACCTTCAACCGCTATATCAACATGATCGTGCTCATGCTGCAGCGACTGGGAGTCGACGCCTCCCCGTCCGGTCGTAACGACGTGATGATCGGCAACCGTAAGGTGTCGGGCAACGCCTTCTACAAGATTCCCGGACATAGCATCGTACACGGCACCATGCTCTACGACACCGATATGCTCAACATGGTAGGCTCCATCACCCCTCCAGGCGAGAAACTCATGTCAAAAGGCATCAAGAGCGTCCACCAGCGCGTCACCTTCCTGAAAGACTACCTGAACATCAGCCTGCCCGAGTTCAAGGACTTCGTACAGCGCCAACTCTGCAACGAAAGCCTCACACTCAGCGAAGCAGACGTCCGCCAGATAGAGCAGATGGAACAGGAATACCTCTCCGACGAGTTCATCTACGGCAAGAATCCCCGCTACACCCTCGTCAAGAAACGACGCATCGACAATGTAGGCCAACTGGAAGCCCGCATCGAGGTGAAGAACGGCATCATCAAAAGCGTCAATCTCATGGGCGACTTCTTCCTGATAGGCGATCTCGACAACGCACTCCTTCATAAGCTGAAAGACGTCCCCCTGGAGCCTGGAGCCATCAGCCGCATCCTGCCCGACCGCATCGACGACATCATCCTGAATCTGATGAAAACCGACTTCATAGAATTACTCACCGAATAAACAACTATATGGAAAACAAACGAACCTGTCTCTATGACAAACATGTCGCCTTAGGAGCCTTGATATCACCCTTTGGCGGTTACGACATGCCCATCCAATATACAAGCATCATCGACGAGCACCAAGCCGTGCGCCAGCATTGCGGCGTGTTCGACGTCAGTCACATGGGCGAAGTACTCATCTCCGGAAAAGAGGCAGAACGCTTTGTCAACCACATCTTCACCAATGACGTACGGGGCATCCCCAACGGGAAAATCCTCTATGGCATGATGTGCTATGAGCACGGCGGTGTAGTAGACGACCTGCTCGTCTATAAGATGGCAGCCAACCGCTTCTTCCTCGTCATCAACGCTTCCAATATCGATAAAGACTGGGGGTGGATACAACAGCAGGCCACAGGCTTCGACATCATCTTGGAACACCAGAGTGACCAATATGGAGAACTCGCCATACAAGGGCCTGAGGCAGAGCAAGTGATGGAAGAAGTGCTGGGCATCTCCTGCAAGGAACTGGCGTTCTATACCTTTAAGACCATCGACCACATTATTATATCAAGAACAGGCTATACAGGTGAGGATGGTTTTGAAATTTATGCCTCTGCAGCCTATATCAACGACTGCTGGGACAAGCTCATCGCTGCTGGTGTAAAACCTTGTGGACTCGGTTGTCGTGATACCCTGCGCTTTGAGGTAGGACTACCCCTTTATGGTGACGAACTGTCTGAGGACATTACGCCCATCATGGCCGGACTAGGTATCTTTGTCAAACTCGACAAAGAAGAGTTTATCGGCAAGGAGGCCCTTGCCAAGCAAAAGACCGAAGGACCTGCCAAGAAACTCATAGGTATCGAGCTCAACGACAAGGCGATACCCCGACATGGCTATCCCGTACTGAATTTGGATGGAGAACCCATCGGTGAAGTAACTACCGGCTATCACACCATATCCACTGACAAGAGCGTGTGCATGGCACTGGTAGATGTACAATACTCAAAACTGGATACCGATTTGCAGATACAGATTCGTAAGAAGGTATTCCCGGGCAAGGTGGTCAAAAAGCAATTCTATAACAAAAACTATAAAAAATAAATATTATGGCTAAAGTAATTGAAGGACTCTACTACTCAGAGTCACACGAATTTGTAAGAGTAGAAGGTGATTTTGGTTTTGTAGGTATCACAGACTACGCCCAGAATGCACTGGGTAATGTGGTCTATGTAGATATGCCAGAGGTTGACGACGAGGTTGAGGCTGGTGAGGAGTTTGGTGCTGTAGAGAGCGTAAAGGCTGCATCGGATCTTATTTCGCCAGTTAGCGGTACTGTAGTCGAGGTAAACGAGACCCTCGACGATCAGCCAGAACTCATCAACCAAGACGCCTATGAGAACTGGATTATCAAGCTACAGCTGAGTGATAAGGGCGATTTGGACAACCTGATGGATGCCAAGGCCTACGCTGCCTTTTGCGAGAAGTAAAGTTCAATGTTCAATGGATTATAAGTATTTTCCACATACTGAGTCGGACCTGAAGGCGATGATGGAGAAGGTGGGAGTGAAAGACTTGGATGGCCTTTACGCCCAGATTCCTGATGCCATCCGCTTCAAGAACGACTATCAGTTGCCATCGGAGATGAGCGAAATAGAGGTTCGTCAATTGTTTGACAAGCTCGGTTCGCAGAATCTGCAGATGACTTGCTTTGCTGGCTATGGTGTTTACGATCATTATACACCATCGGTAATACCAAGTCTGCTGCAGCGCTCAGAGTTCCTTACATCCTATACTCCGTATCAGGCAGAAATATCACAGGGCACACTGCACTATATCTTTGAGTATCAGAGCATGATGGCCGAACTGACAGGGATGGACATCAGCAACGCCTCGATGTATGACGGTACAACGGCTACTGCTGAGGCGATGATGATGGCTGTGGCTGCTGGTAAGAAACAGAACAAGGTGCTGGTGTCGGACACACTGAATCCAGATACTCGTAAAGTGCTCGATACCTATGCGCTGCATCAGGGTATTGAACTGGAAACGATAGCCGAGAAGGATGGCGTGACTGATATCGATGACTTGAAGTCGCTTCTTGCCCAGGGTGGTGTTGCTGGTGTTATTGTTCAGCAGCCAAACGCTTTTGGTATAGTTGAGGACTACACTGGTTTTGCTGAGGCTTGTCACGACAACAAGGCACTCTTTATCATGAACAGTGTGGCTGCTGACCTGGCTGTGCTGAAGACTCCAGGTGAATGGGGCGCTGATATCGCAGTTGGCGATGGTCAGTCGTTGGGTATCCCTATGCAGTTTGGTGGTCCGTACGTGGGCTACATGTGTTGCACAGAGAAACTGATTCGTAAGATGCCAGGTCGTATCGTAGGTATGACCAAGGACAATCGCGATCAGCGTGCCTTTGTGTTAACTCTTCAGGCACGCGAACAGCATATCCGCAGACAGAAAGCTACATCTAATATATGTAGTAACCAGAGCTTGATGGCACTCTTTGTTACCATCTATATGTCACTGATGGGTAAGCAGGGTCTGAAGGAAGCTGCCGAACTCTCTTATGCAGGTGCTCACTATCTCTGCGACAAACTCTTGGCTACAGGAAAATTCCATCTGGCCTACGACAAGCCGTTCTTCAACGAGTTCTTTGTGAAGTACGATGGAGACGTGGATGCTCTGTATCAGCGTTTCATCGATGCTGGCATTTTGGGTGGCGTTAAGATTGGTGATGGTATCCTGTTTGCCGTGACTGAGAAGCGTACCAAGGAAGAAATTGATAACCTCGTAAAAATTGCTGCCCTATGAACAATCGATTATATGGAAATCTGATCTTTGAACTCTCAAAGGAGGGCCGCAAGGGTTATAGTCTACCAAAGAATAACTATGGCAGTTACGAGATACCAGCTGCGATGAAGCGTGCAGAAGATACGCAGCTGCCTGAGTGTGATGAGCTGACAGTGGTACGTCATTATACGAATCTCTCGAATAACAACTTCGGCGTTGATACGGGCTTCTATCCTCTGGGATCGTGTACGATGAAGTACAACCCCAAGATCAATGAGGAGATGGCTGCTCTGCCACAGTTCCAGAACCTGCACCCATTACAGCCCGCTGCAACAATTAAGGGAGCTCAGGCATTGGTAATGCTGCTTGAGAAATCACTCTGCGAACTTACTGGTCTGGCTCACTTCACCTTTAAGCCCTACGCTGGTGCTCATGGTGAGTTGACAGGACTGATGACTATCGACAACTACCATCACAAACATGGTGACATGGCACGTAAGAAAGTGATTGTGCCTGATAGTGCTCATGGCACCAATCCTGCCTCGGCAGCAGTATGCGGATTGGAGATAGTTGAGGTGAAAAGTGACGCCAATGGTCTGGTTGATCTAGAAGATCTAGAACGACTAGTATCTTTAGAAGGCTCAAACATCGCTGCTATGATGATGACCAATCCAAATACCCTTGGTCTGTTCGAAACCCGTATCCCTGAGATTGCAAAACTCATCCATGACTGTGGTGGACTGATGTATTACGATGGTGCTAACCTGAATCCTATGCTTGGCGCTTGTCGTCCTGGCGATATGGGATTTGATGTGATGCATATCAATCTGCACAAGACTTTCTCAACGCCTCATGGCGGTGGTGGTCCTGGTTCTGGTCCCGTCGGTGTACGTGAAGGCTTACAGGATTGCTTCCCGTTTGTATCGCCCTATCAAGGCAACTATGCCGTGATGATGCGTGCCTATGCTTATATCCTGTCGTTAGGTCGTGAGCATATTAAGGAGGTTGGTCCGCTGGCTGTGCTCAACGCCAACTATATCAAGGAGAGCCTGAAGGATGTCTACGAACTGCCCATCGATGGCTTGTGCTGTCATGAGTTTGTGTTCGACGGATTGAAGGATAAGAGTACGGAGGTCACCACGATGGATGTGGCTAAGCGACTGCTCGACTACGGTTATCATGCGCCTACTATCTACTTCCCTCTACTGTTCCACGAGAGCTTGATGGTTGAGCCCACTGAGAACGAGTCGAAGGAGACACTCGATGGATTCATTGCCGTGATGCGAAAGATTGCTGAGGAGGCTAAGACCGATCCTGAGATGGTGAAGAATGCTCCACACACTACGCCAATCGGACGTGTCGACGATGTCCTTGCAGCCAAGCATCCTGTTGTGACTTATAAGCAGTTGAAGAATGAACAAAACTGATCTCATCATCATCGGTGCAGGACCTGGAGGCTACCGGGCCGCAGAATATGCCGCCAAACAGGGACTGAAGGTCACCATCTTCGAGGGTGCCGAAGTTGGCGGCACCTGCCTGAACGTTGGTTGCATACCTACCAAGACCTACGTACACTCCCAGACTTTTGAGGAAGCACGTGAACGTATGACAGCAGTCGTAGCCCAACTTCGTCAGGGCGTGGAGGGCATCCTCTCCCACCCTAACATCACATTAGTTCGTGAAAAGGCTGCTTTCGTTGATGCCCATACCGTCAACGATTACACCGCCGACCATATCATCATTGCCACTGGTTCCGAAACCAAATGGCTCCCCATTGAGGGGGCACGTACAGACCCAAGAGTTGTCGATTCCACGGGTCTCTTGAACCTCGAAACTCTCCCAAAGCGTCTGACCATCATTGGCGCAGGCGTTATCGGTATGGAGTTTGCCTCTGTATTCAACCGTTTTGGCTCTGAGGTGACAGTGATAGAATATCTCAAGGAGTGTCTGCCCGCCCTGGACAGCGATATCGCCAAGCGATTGCGCAAATTGCTGGAGAAGCGGGGCATCATCTTTAAGATGAAGACTGCCGTAGAGAATTTTTCTGATATCGATGCTGACTGTATTTTAATGGCTACTGGCCGCAAGCCTCGTGTGCAAACTGATTTTTCCAATGCTGGCATTGAATACGATGAGCGCAAAGGCGTGGCCGTAGATGAGAACTTCAAAACTACCGTGGATGGCGTCTACGCCATTGGTGATGTTAATGGTCGGCAGATGCTGGCCCATGCCGCTGAGATGCAGGCAGTCCGTGCCGTAAACCATATCCTTGGAAAGACCGACGGCATCCGCTTCGACATCATGCCAGCAGCCATCTTCACAGAACCTGAGGCTGCCTGCGTAGGTTCTACGGAAGACCAGTTGAAGGAACAGGGCATCGCCTACCAGTGCAGGAAATCCTTTTGGCGTGCCAACGGCAAGGCCTTGGCGATGAACGAGACGGAGGGTATGCTTAAGCTCTTCTCCAATCCCAATGGCCGTATTCTGGGCTGTCATGCCTTTGGTGCCCATGCTGCAGATATTATCCAGGAAGTGGCAGTACTCATGAACTGTAGCTCAACGATACAACAGTTACGCGACATGATACACATCCACCCCACCCTGGGTGAGATACTGCTGTCAGCGGCTGATTAGTTACTGGGCGGCTGACGGTATCATTTTCACATTCGTCAGTTGTAGTTTTGCGGTCTTGTCATCAATCTGCTGTGCGGTCTTGTCATAGACGATGGTAGTGTTGTTGATTTCGATATCGTGTACACAGTGAAGGCCGAGGATACCGCCAGCCTTGATGCCTGTCTTCGCGCCACGGCAGACGACATTCGAGATATGGATGTCCTGGAAGTCGGGAGCCAGTTTCTTCTGTTCCTCGGTGAAGGCGGGGACGGCATTGGGGTCTGAGCCTGCGGGGCGGTCGACATAGTCGCACTGGAAGACGATGGCCTCGTCTTTGATGTCCGTCATGACGATGTCGGAGATAAAGAGTTGCTCGGTCTTTCCGCCACGTCCCATACCGCTCTTGAAGCGCAGTCCTGTGTCTGTACCGCTGAAACGACAGTTACGCACTACCATGCGGCGCATGCCAGTCACCGTTTCACTGCCCAGCACGAAACCGCCATGGGCATGATAGACGGTATTGTCCTGAATGAGGATATCCTCGCATCCGTTGGCTGGTGCACCGTTGCGATAGCTGCCGCTCTTCATGCAGAGGCCGTCGTCACCGGCATCTACCGTAGCGTTGACAATGAGTCCGACGTTCACGTCACTGAAGTCGATGGCGTCACCGTTCTGGGCATTCCAGGGACAGCGTACGGTGATGCCGTCGATGATGACGTTCTTGCAATAGCAGGGGTGCACATGAAACTTGGGGGCGTTCTGGAAGGTCACTCCCTCGAAGAGCACGTTCTCACAATCGGTGAAGCGCACCAGGTCGTTACGCATCTTCTCCTGTTTCTCGGGGGAGTCCTTGATGTCGGGATAGCCGGACTTCAGTTGCCAGGGATACCATAGCGTGCCGTTCTGACGTTCCACGCCGCCCATCTGTTTGAAGACGCTCCACTCCGCATCACTCACCTTGTTGCGCTTCACGGGTCGCCACTGGGCTCCGTTACCGTCGATGATGCCCTCGCCTGTAATGGCGACGTTCTTACGTTTCGAGGCCTTGATGCAAGGTTCCACACGACTCGATTTACCGCCTTCCACCACATATAACCGCTTGTCGGGTGAGAAATAGATGATGGCGTTCTTGTCGAGATGCAGCTCTATGTTATCCTTCAGCGAGATGGGTCCTGTGAGCCATACGCCCTGAGGGACGACGAGACGGCCGCCCCCCATCTTATGGAGTTTCGAGATGGCCTTGCTGAAGGCCTCCGTATTCAGGGTGATACCATCGCCCACTCCACCGACCTCCTTGATGTTCACCTCGTTGGCAGGAATCTGCGGACGACTGACCTGCTTGACTTCGACGGGCAGGTTCTGATAATACTTCGCATAGTCTTGTGCCTCCATAGCGACAGGAAGCAACAGGCTTAAAGCCATTAAGTTTAGTAGTTTGCTCTTCATTTTGATTGTTTGATTATTTTCTGGCACAGGCGGGACAGATGCCCTTGACGATATATTCCGTTTCTTCCTGCACGAAACCCTCTGGCAAGGGCACGGAGGGGATGCGTACGTGGGTGAGGCAGAAGGTACGGTGACACTGGCGACAGGTGACGTGCACGTGTCCCTCGCAATGGCGGGTGTCGTCAAGATGGCAGACGCAGTATTTCTGCGAGCCTGACCCGTCGTCGATGTCGTGCAACAGATGGGCTTCCGTAAGCAGGGTAAGGGTACGGAAGAGTGTAGAGCGGTCGACGGTCGGCAGCCTGGCTTCCAGGTCGCCCAGACTGAAGGCGTCCTGGAAACCGTGCCGTATCTGTCGCCATATCAGCAGACGTACTGCCGTGACACGGATACCTGCATTGTTGAGCACCTGCTCGTCGGGGATATCCGGATGCATGATCAGACTAAGTGTTCTATCAGGTCGGCGCGCTCACCGGGCAGCATGTCGATGACGGGAATCTCGATCATCGTATAGCAGCCGGGCTGCTGGCGCAAGGAGGCGCGGGCCACGTTGACCAGTACCTGTGCGGTGAGGGCAGGATTGTTGATACTCATATTGAACTCCAGACGCTGGTTCTGCGTCTTGCCGCTGACACCCTTACGGACGAGGTTGACACCATGTCCCATGTCCTTGACGGCATCTACCGACTCGACGGCGAAGACGTGTGTCTCGTCATTGGCGAAATAGGGGTCGGCCTTGATGTCCTTGGTGACTTGCTCCAGCGTGTAGCCGTCTTCCAACTCGACATATACCATACGACGATGGATGCCCTCGCCAAGGGGAATGGTCATCGACAGGGCGTTCTTGACACCTGCCTTCGAGCGGACGCAGACGGAGTGGCCCATCGACATGCCGGGACCGAAATTGGTATAGGAGAGTCCCTTGGGGGCAAGGCTCTGCATCAGTGTGCGCACGATGGAGTCGGAACCCGGGTCCCAACCGGCAGCAATGACACTGACGGTATTGGTCTGCTTGTTGATTTCCATCAGTCGCTCGCGATAGCCACGGATATTGGTGTGGATATCGAACGAGTCGACGGTATTGATGCCCAACGGCAGGATTTGCTTGGCATATTCCTCACAGGAGCGGGTTGGTGTGGCAAGGATGGCCACATCGACATCGTGGAGTTCCCTGATATCCTTTACAACCTCATAAGGAGCCAGTTCGGCGGGCTTGTTTTCTGCACCGTTCCTACGTACTACTCCTGCAATCTCAAAATCGGCAGAGGCTTCCAGTGCCTCGATGGTAAATTTGCCGATATTGCCGTATCCAACGACGGCAGCGCGAATCTTTTTCATAACGTCTGTTATCTATTTTAGTTGGTTTTATATCCTTTTCGCTTGCAAAGGTACATTTTTTTGGTGAAAGATGTAACGAAAAGGAAGAAAATCTTCAAAAAAAGTGACTATCTGTAACTATTCGTATCTATTCTGCAGGTAAATACAATAAAATGTAAACGGTCTGCGTTTATAAGATTGTATTAATACAACATGCGTTATGATAGAATATGTAAAGGGTGAGTTGACGGAACTGACCCCTGCCCTGGCAACGATTGAAGCGGCAGGAGTGGGTTACGGTCTGAATATCTCACTGAATAGCTACAGTGCTATTCAGGGCAAGAAAGAGGCGAAGCTCTACGTCTATGAGTCGATTCGTGAGGACGCCCATGTATTGTATGGTTTTGTGAACAAGAAGGAACGTGAGATGTTTGAACTGCTGATCTCCGTCAGCGGCGTAGGTCCGAATACCGCCCGCATGATGCTCTCGTCGATGAGTGTGGCAGAGCTATGCAGTGCCATCTCGACAGGTAATGAACGGGTAGTGAAAGGCATCAAGGGCATCGGTAAGATGACGGCCCAGCGCATCATCGTCGATCTGCGCGACAAGATTGTTGCCTTGGGTATTGCCGACGAGATACCTGCTGGCGGAACCATTGCCGCCCCCGTCAACAATGCCGTGAGAGACGAGGCAGTGGCAGCCCTCACGATGCTGGGTTTCTCGCCAGCCCCCACCCAGAAGGTCGTCGTCGCCATTCTCCAGGAGCAGCCTGACGCTCCCGTCGAGCAGGTGGTGAAGCTTGCCTTGAAACAAATAAAGTGAAGCATATAGCGTGAAGAGAATCGGAGTATATATTATTTTTTTGCTCATCAGCATGGTTGCCCTGGCACACATGCTGCCTACGGTATTCCCCTTCCCTTCACGTCCTGACGAGAAAGATTCCATCAAGGCACAGCCGACGTTAGTGACCGAGGAAGAAGAAATTCCCGACTCCCTGCTCCATCCCCGCTGGAAAATCAAGAAGACCAGTCCTGTGGTCGTCAGCGACCTTGACTCGTCGGTTGTCGACCTCCGCATACCAGAGAACATCAAGCAACAGGCTGAGTATAACGACTCACTGGGTTACTACTTGATAGGCTCTAAGATAGGCAGCCTGTATCTGAACACCCCTATCCTGATGCTGCCGGAGGAATACCAGGAGTGGAGCCGTCAGCGTGAACTGCGCCAGTATTTCCGTCAGAAGAACGCTGCCAACTTTGCTGCCAAGGGCAAGGACAAGTTCGACTTTGCCGACATGCACTTCGACATAGGTCCAGCGGAGAAGATTTTCGGTCCCGGTGGCGTGCGCATCAAGACTCAGGGAACGGCAGAGTTGAAGCTGGGCGGCAATTTCAAGATCATCGACAATCCCTCATTGCCGGAACGTAACAGAAAGACCAAGGCCGTTGACTTCGATGAGAAAATCAACCTGAACGTGTCGGGTAAGGTAGGCGACAAGGTGAACATGAACCTGAACTACAATACCGATGCCACTTTCGACTTCGATACCAAGAACATCAAACTGCGCTACGAGGGTAAGGAAGATGAGATCATCAAACTCATCGAAGCTGGTAACGTCACCTTCCCCACCAACAACTCACTGGTGAAGGGAGCCTCCAGCCTCTTTGGTGTCCGCACGGACATGCAGTTTGGCAAACTGAAACTGCAGACCGTCTTCTCGCAGAAGAAATCCAAAACGTCCAGCGTGTCATCCAAGGGTGGTGTACAGTTGACGCCCTTTGAGTTGAACGTTGCCGACTATGAGGAGAACCGTCACTTCTTCCTGGCAAAGTATTTCAGGGAACACTATGATGATGCCATGCAGAAACTGCCTAACATCATGACCGGTATTCAGATTTCACGGGTTGAGATATGGGTCACCAACAAGACAGGAACGACTGCCAACACCCGTAATATCATCGCCCTGACCGACCTCGCCGAGAGTACTTCCACCCGTTGGGGTTCAGGAGGTACGGTGTCCACCATTCCCAGCAATGATGCCAACAGTGAGTACAGCAGTATGATAACCACCTATGCGGATGCCCGTAACATCGACCAGACATCGACGGTGCTCGACGGTATTATCGGCTTCACGGGAGGTATCGACTATGAGAAACTGGCTTCGGCACGCCTGCTGAACAGCTCTGAGTACAAAGTCAATACTGCACTGGGATATGTATCCCTCAAGGCTGGCATCCAAACGGACCAGGTGCTGGGCGTTGCCTTTGAGTTCACTTACGGAGGACGGGTCTATCAGGTGGGAGAGTTTGCCAGCGACCACACCGCTGCCGGGGAGGCGTTGTTTGTGAAATCGCTGAAGAATACCAGTAATAATCCGTCACAGAACAACTGGGAGTTGATGATGAAAAACGTCTACTACCTCGCTTCGAATGTAGAGAAGACCAGGTTCCGCCTCGACATCAAGTTCCAAAGCGATACGGCAGGCGTCTATCTGACCTACATTCCTGAGGTCAAGGACATTACCCTGCTTCGTGGACTGGGATGCGACCGCCTAGACAATAACAACAGGGCACATCCAAACGGATATTTCGACTTCGTAGAAGGCTATACCGTCAGCGAGGGTCGTGTGTTCTTCCCTTCTGTCGAACCGTTTGGCAAGACACTCCACCAGTTCCTGGAAAAGAACCATGTTTCTCCCGAGAAGATAGCCAAATACACATTCTATGAGCTCTACGACACCACCAGGACGGCCGCCCTGCAGATGACCGACAAAAACAAATACCTGTTGGTGGGTCAGTTCAAGGGAACATCCGCCAATGTCATTTCACTGGGTGCCTATAACGTACCACAGGGTTCGGTTGTCGTCACGGCAGGCGGTGTCATCCTCACAGAAGGCTCAGACTATAGCGTTGACTACTCGGCAGGTGAGGTGACCATCTTGAACCAGAGCATCATTGATGCCGGAACAAGCGTCAATGTATCACTGGAAAGCAATACGGACTACGGCATGCAACGAAAGACCATGCTGGGTCTGAACTGGGAGTACGACTTCTCGAAAGACCTGCAGATTGGCGGTACCATACAGCACCTGACGGAACAGACGCTGACCTCGAAGGTCACCATGGGTTCTGAGCCGTTAAAGAACACTCTCTGGGGCGTGAATATCAACTGGAAGCATGAAAGCCAGTGGCTCACCAAGATGTTGGACAAGTTGCCTTTCCTGCATTGTACGCAACCTTCGCAAATCACCTTCACGGGGGAGTTTGCCCAACTCATTGCAGGACAGGCGGGAGGTACACAGGATAATGCGTCGTACATCGACGATTTTGAGAATGCCAAGAACGGGATTGATGTCAGCGAGCCTAAGGCATGGGTATTGTCAAGTGTGCCCTCCATGTTCAAGGAACATAATGACAAGGACTCCGTGACCAGTGGTTTCAACCGTTCACTGCTGGCATGGTATAACATCGATCCGCTCTTCACCTACCGTTCATCATCCCTGACCCCCAGTCATATTAAGAGCGACCTTGAGCAGTTGTCGAACCACTATGTCCGTGCCGTCTATGTGAGTGAGCTTTATCCGAACAGGCAACAGAGTACCTATAGCGGTGCTACTGCAACACTTCCCATCCTCGACCTCGCCTACTACCCAGAGGAGCGTGGCGCCTATAATCTGACGACAGAGGTAACGATGGACGGAAAACTCACCAAACCGCAACAGCGATGGGGCGGTATGATGCGTAAGCTGGACACCAACGACTTTGAGACGGCGAATATAGAATATATCGAGTTCTGGATGCTGGATCCGTTTATCTATTCCTCACGAGAGGGTGATGCTTCGGAATATAGCGGCGACCTGTATATCAACCTGGGTGAGGTCAGTGAGGATATCCTCCGTGACGGTAAGAAGTTCTACGAAAGTGGCATGCCTGTCGACGGTACTGGTTCGTTCACCAACAGTGCATGGGGTAAGATTCCTGTCCAGGCCACACAGACCTATGCCTTCGCCACGTCATCTGGTGCACGAGCCAAACAGGATATCGGATTAGATGGTTTGAACGACGAGGAAGAGAGAGCAAAGCCTGCCTATGCCAATTTCCTCAGTAACGTCAGCGTGAACGACAGTGTACGTGCTGCATGGAATGCCGACCCGGCCAACGATAACTACCACTACTTCCGTGGCTCAGACCTGGATGCGCGACAAGCCTCCATCCTCGACCGTTACAAGCGTATCAACCTGCCACAGGGTAACTCGCCTGACAGTGAACAGCAGACGGAAGGCTTCGATACGAGCTATAAGACCTTCCCCGATGTAGAGGATATCAACCAGGACTACACCCTGAATGAATACGAGCGGTACTACCAGTATAGGGTCAGCATCCGACCAGAGGACATGCAGATGGGCAGAAACCACATTACGGATATACGTGAGGCAAGTGTTGCCCTCCGTAACGGTACTCGTGAGACGGTGAAATGGTATCAGTTCCGCATTCCCCTTGACCAGTATGACGAGCGTGTAGGTAGCATTGGCGACTTCACCAGTATCCGTTTCATGCGTATGTTCCTGACTCAGTTCAAGCGCCCGATTTTCCTGCGTTTCGGTTCTCTTGACCTGGTACGTGGAGAATGGCGTATCTACCACCAACCGCTGTCAACCGTAGCAGAAAGCGGATCGCTGGAGGTCAGCGCCGTCAATATCGAAGAGAACAACGACAAACGTCCCGTCAACTATGTGCTGCCTCCAGGTATCAGCAGGTCAACAGACCCCTCACAGCCTCAATTGGTGGAAGAGAACGAGCAGTCGATGAAGATGGATGTCCATCATCTGGCTCCTGGTGAGTCGAAAGCTGTCTATAAGAACACCATGCTCGACTTACGCCGATACAAGCACCTCCAGATGTTCAATCATGCCAACCACGAGATTGACGACACGAACCTGAAGGACGGTGAATTGGCTGTCTTCATCCGGTTGGGTAATGACTACAAGAACAACTACTACGAATACGTCATCCCACTCTCCCTGACCCCTGACCGTAACGACTACAACAAATACAACGTAGAGGACTGCCGGGCGGTATGGCCTCAGGACAATATGTTGGATATGGACCTCTCATTATTTACGAACTTGAAGAAAGAACGTAACAAGGCGAGGGCCACAGGCGGAGCTTCCTATAACCAACTGTACTCGCAGGCCGACCCTAACAACCCCAAGAATACCATCAGTATTATGGGTAATCCTACTTTGGGAGAAGTGAAGACGATGATGATTGGTGTCCGTAATATCTCTGACGAACCGAAATCGGGAGAGGTCTGGGTCAACGAGCTGCGCCTGATGGAAACGAACAGTAATGGCGGATGGGCTGCCAGCGGTGCCCTGAACCTCCAGTTGTCGGATGTCGGCACGCTCAATATGACAGGTAAGATCATGACTGCCGGGTTCGGTGGACTGGAAGAAGGCATCCTGCAACGTTCCATGGATGACTATAAGACCTACTCCATCACAGCGAATGTCGAACTGGGTAAGTTCTTCCCTGACAAGGCAAAGGTAAGCGCACCGCTCTACTACTCCGTCACCAAGGAGGAGAAACGTCCGAAATACAACCCGTTGGATACTGACTTGGAACTCAAGGATGCCTTGGATGCTACTATCAACCAACAGGAACGGGACTCTATCGAAAGCATTGCCGTTACGAAGACGACTACGACGAATTTCTCACTGTCCAACGTACGGGTGGGTATCAAGACCAAGCGGCATCCGATGCCTTATGACCCTGCCAACTTCTCGTTCTCATACAGCCATTCCCATCGTCATACCAGTGGTGAGACGACGGTCTACGAGAAAGAGGATAACTGGCGTGGCGCCCTGAGTTACAACTGGAGCCCCGTCTATAAGGCCTGGGAACCATTCAAGAACAATAAGAGCAAATCGAAATGGATGCAATATCCCAAACAGTTCGGACTGAACTGGTTGCCCCAAAGCGTCTCGTTTAATACGGAGATAACCCGTTCCTACTATGAGTTACAGGAACGCGACATGGAAGACCTGAACGGAGAGCGGCTCCCTGTCACGTTTAATTCTCAATTCCTGTGGAACCGTGAGTTCTCCATCCGATGGGACCTCACCAAGAACCTGCACATGAACTTCACGTCGGCAACCCACGCCGAGATTGAGGAGCCCTATGACGAGAGGCCCATCAATAAAGACCTCTATCCAGACCGCTATGAGGCATGGAAAGACTCCGTATGGCATAGCTTACGCCACTTCGGAACCCCCCTTGACTACCAACAGACATTTACCGCCTCCCTGCAGCTTCCTTTGAATAAGCTGCCCGTCTTCGACTGGATAACATCCGATGCCAGCTATAATGCGACCTACAGATGGATTCGCGGTACCGATCTGGAAGACGGCACCTCTTTGGGAAATACCATTGCCAATACCCGTCAGCTGAATGTCAACGGTAATTTCAACATGGAGACGCTCTACAACCACATTCCTTTCCTCAAGAAAGCCAACGAACGGTTTAAGAAGGCAGCTTCCTCCAATAATAACAGCAGGAAAAAGAATACGGCCAAGGACAAGAATGCCTCCAAGGACAAGAATGCCTCCAAGGACAAGAATGTCTCCAAGGACAAGAACGACAAACAAACCAAGAAAGAGGAGAAGATTCTGCCAAAGAACCAGAATGCGTGGCAGAAAGAGGTAACGCTGATGGCCGACTCCTCCATCATCGTCAACCACGGGAAGAAATCGAAGCGGTTGAATGTCACAGCACGTACGAAGGACGGAAAGAAATATTCCCTGAAATACAAGGTATTGGACGACAACCGTATCCGTATCAACAACAGGGACACCATCCAACTGATGTTGAGCATCGCCCCCAAGCCCCCCGTTGATAAGCAATGGTGGTACAATCCGGCACAATCAGCAGCCCGTGTACTGATGATGGTACGCACTATCGGCATATCCTACCGTCATCAATATGCCATGTCCGTCCCTGGATTCCTTCCCAATATCGGTGACTGCTTCGGACAGGGAAGGGCAGGCAGTGTGCTGACTCCTGGTCTGGCTTTTGCTTTCGGACTGACAGACGACAGTTACCTGCAGAAGGCTTACGACAACGGATGGTTGCTGTGTAACGATAGTGTAGCGACTCCCGCTACCACCAACCTGACGAACGACCTGCAGATAAAAGCGACACTGGAACCTGTTCGCGATTTGAAGATCGACCTGAATGCCAGTCGTACGGAAACAAAGGCAAAGTCTATTCAGTATATGTATGAGGGCATGCCGACCACCCAAAGCGGAACCTTTACGATGACAACCATCTCCCTGAAATCCACATTGGAAAGTCTCGGAGATGCCAATAACGGTTACCGTTCCGCTTCCTTCGACCGGTTCTGCGGACTACTGGAGTCCTACCAGCGACAGGCCGAGGCACAGTATGGGACGACAGTCGACCCTTATAGCGCCAGTGTGATGATTCCTGCCTTCCTCTCTGCCTATACCAGCAGCGGAGGCAGTCTGAGTTTCTTCCCTGCCCTCACCCGCCTATTGCCTAACTGGACCATCCGTTATACGGGACTGTCGAAATTGCCGTGGTTCCGTGATGTGTTCAAGAGCGTCACCATCAACCACGCCTATAAGAGCATCTATGCCGTAGGCAGCTATACCGCCAATGCTGGCGTCAATTCTTACTTAGGTTATAACGTGCCTACGGTCAGTCTCAACGAGTCATTCTCCCCGCTCATCGGTATTGACCTGACGTTCAACAACAACCTCACGGCAAAGGTGGAATACCGTACGACCCGTGTCCTCAACCTCTCGATGACCAGTATACAGATCAATGAGAGCCGTTCCAACGACTGGGTAGTGGGACTGGCTTATAAGATCAGCGACTTCAACATCTTCGGAAGCAAGGGCAACCGTAAGGTGAAAAAGGCACAGCGCGGCGGCAGAAAGAACGGCAATGCCAAAGAGCAGACAACGAGTACGGCACCTAAGACTGGCGTGAACCATGACCTCAATCTGCGACTGGATTTCTCGTTGCGTGACCAGGCTGCCATCACCCGTGACATTGCCTCCCGTACCAGCAATGCCAACAGTGGCAATACAGCACTGAAGATCTCCTTCATGGCTGATTACACCTTATCGCGTCTGCTGACACTAAGCGCCTATTACGACAGGCAGACAAACACCCCGTTACTGTCGGCAAACAGTTATCCTACCACCACACATGACTTCGGGTTGTCACTGAAATTCAGCCTGACCCGATAAAATAAATACGAATTTATTTTGCATTTTACTCAGTTTGCACTATCTTTGCACCATAATAATAGCTATTATTAAGGTGGAATTACTCAATCACATCAAATATCCCGACGATTTGCGCAAGCTGTCGGTCGACCAACTTCCTGAACTTTGCCAAGAACTTCGCGAGGACATCGTGAAGGAGTTGTCAGTGAATCCGGGACACCTCGCCTCCAGCTTGGGTGTCGTCGAACTGACCGTCGCCTTGCATTACGTCTACGATACGCCTGAAGACCGTATCGTATGGGACGTGGGACATCAGGCCTATGGACATAAGATACTGACAGGACGCCGTGAACAGTTCTGCACCAATCGTAAGTTGGGAGGCATCCGTCCTTTCCCCTCTCCTTATGAGAGTGAATACGACACCTTTGCCTGCGGACATGCCAGCAATTCGGTCTCTGCCGCCCTCGGCATGGCTGTGGCTGCCAGGAAGACAGGCAAGGAGAATCGTCATGTAGTGGCTGTCATCGGTGACGGTGCCTTGAGTGGTGGTCTGGCTTTTGAAGGACTGAACAACGTGTCCTCCTCGCCTAATGATATGCTCATCATATTGAACGACAATAACATGTCCATCGACCTTTCTGTCGGCGGCATGAAGCAATACCTGCTGAACTTGAGTACCAACGAGACCTATAATGCCATCAAGTTCAAGGCCAACAACTGGTTGCACAGAAAGGGACTGATGAGCGACGAACGCCAGAACGGGCTCCAGCGCCTGGCTAATGCCATCAAGAGCGCCATCTCCCATCAGCAGAACATCTTCGACGGTATGAACATCCGCTACTTCGGTCCTTTCAATGGTCATGATATCAAGGAACTGGTACGTATCCTCCGTCAGATAAAAGACATGAAAGGACCGAAGCTGCTTCATCTCCATACCCAGAAAGGACATGGCTATGCACCCGCTGAGAAGGATGTCACCACGTGGCATGCACCAGGAAAGTTTGACATGGAGACCGGTGAGCGACTGGTGGATAAAGATCCCAATAAGCCCCAGAAATATCAGGATGTCTTCGGGCATACCCTCCTGGAACTGGCTCAGCAGAATCCCAAGATAGTGGGTGTCACTCCTGCCATGCCGTCCGGCTGTTCGATGAATATCATGATGAAGGAGATGCCCGACAGGACCTTTGACGTAGGTATTGCTGAAGGCCATGCCGTCACTTTCTCTGGTGGTATGGCAAAAGACGGACTCATCCCCTTCTGTAATATCTACAGTGCCTTCTCACAGAGAGCCTTCGACAACATCATCCATGATGTCGCCCTGCTCAACCTGCACGTTGTCTTCTGTTTCGACCGTGCCGGCATCGTGGGAGAAGACGGGCCGACGCATCATGGTGCCTTCGACCTGGCTGCCCTTCGTCCGATTCCCCATCTCACGATAGCCTCTCCGATGGACGAGCATGAGCTCCGCCGGATGATGTACACGGCACAACTGCCTGACAAGGGACCTTTTGTTATCCGTTATCCAAGAGGCGGAGGTGTCTTGGTCAACTGGCGTTGTCCTTTCGAGGAGATTAAGGTGGGAACAGGTCGCAAGATGAAAGACGGAGAGGATGTAGCCGTACTCTCTATCGGACCGATAGGCAATAATGTCACACAAGCTGTTGAGGGTACGACCGCGGCACATTATGACATGCGTTTCCTGAAGCCGCTGGACGAAAATATCCTCGAAGAGGTAGGACGTCAATTCAAGCACGTCATCACCGTGGAGAACGGTGTCAAGAGCGGAGGACTCGGCTCGGCCGTCCTGGAATGGATGAACGACCACGGATACGCTCCCCGCATCACCCGACTGGGTATGCCCGACGACCAGTTTGTCGAGCACGGCACCGTGGATGAACTACAGCAGATTGTCGGAATAGACACAGCAAGTATCAGAAAAGCCATAGAGTCATGAAGATTGTGATTGCCGGTGCAGGTGCCGTAGGAACTCACCTGTCGAAACTTCTGTCACGCGATCATCAGGATTGCGTCCTGATTGATCCGGATGCCGCACGACTGGCCGGACTCGACAGCCGTTATGACATCATGACGATTCAAGGCTCTCCTACGAGCATCAAGATCTTGAAAGAAGCAGGCACAGAGTCTGCCGACCTCTTTGTGGGGGTAACTCCCGATGAGAGCAAGAACATGAACGCCTGCAGCATTGCCCATGCCTTAGGAGCCAAGAAGACGGTGGCACGCATTGACAATTACGAGTATCTGGCTCCGCATCTGAAGCCTTTCTTTGAGGAGATGGGCATCAACTCCCTCATCTATCCCGAGGTCCTTGCCGCCATCGACATCACCAATGGCCTGAGGATGTCGTGGGTCAGACAGCGTTGGGACGTTCACGACGGAGCCTTGGTCATGCTGGGCATCAAACTGCGTGAGACCTGTGAGATACTCGACCAGCCCCTCAAGACCCTCTGCGGTCCTGACGATCCCTACCATATTGTAGCCATCAAACGAGGTGGTGAGACCCTGATTCCCAGTGGTAATGACATGCTGTGTGTGAACGACCTCGCCTACTTCATGACGACGAGTGAGTACATTCCCTATATCCGTAAGATTTCCGGAAAGGAGCACTATGCGGATGTCAAGAACGTTATCGCCATGGGAGGAGGAAAGACGGCAGTACGCGTAGGACTGACGCTGCCCGACTACATGAACCTGAAGATTATCGAGAAGAGTGAGCGCCGCTGTGAACAGCTCAACGAACTGCTCAGCGATACCGACACCATGATTATCCATGGTGACGGCCGCGACCTCGGTCTGTTGCAAGAGGAAGGCATTGAGTCCACTCAGGCCTTTGTCGCCCTGACAGGCAATGCCGAGACCAACATCCTTGCCTGTCTGACAGCCAAGCGCCTGGGTGTCCGCAAGACGGTGGCAATGGTGGAGAACCTCGACTATGTGGATATGGCGGAGAGTCTGGACATCGGCACGATTATCAATAAGAAGACGGTGGCTGCCAGCCATATCTATCAGATGATGCTCGACGCGGATGTCACCAATGTACGCTCCCTGATGATGGTCGACTCCGACGTCGCCGAGTTCGTTGCCGCAGAAGGTTCCCGAGTCACCAAGAAACCTGTCAAGGACCTGGGACTGCCCTTTGGTGTCACCATCGGCGGACTGGTGCGTAACGAGGAAGGCATCCTCGTCAATGGTAACACCCAGATTATGGCAGGCGACTCCGTCATGGTCTTCTGTCACGAACACAACCTGAAGAAACTGGAGAAGTATTTCAAGGCTAACGCACTATGGTAAACTTCCCGCTGATATACAAGATTATCGGTTCGCTGCTCCTGCTACTAGGAGTCTTGCTGGCCTGTTGCTCAGGTATATCCTTGTATTATATGGAAGACGATATGATGGCCTTCCTGCTGTCAACGCTGTTTACCCTCAGCTGCGGCTTCATTCTGAAATTCCTGGGAAGGAACGCCAATAACAACCTCGGCCGGCGTGATGCCTATATGCTAGTCACACTGACATGGACCGTGTTCACTATTTTCGGCATGATACCCTTCCTCATTGGCGGTTATATCGACAATGTGACAGATGCCTTCTTTGAGACGATGTCCGGCTTTACCACCACAGGAGCCACGGTGATTGACGACGTGGAATGGATGCCCCATGCCATCCTTTTCTGGCGCACGCAGACGCAATGGATCGGTGCCTTGGGAATCGTGTTCTTCACGATAGCCATTTTGCCCTCAATGGTGGGTAGTGGCAGTGTGAAGGTCTTTGCCGCCGAGGCTACTGGCCCCATCCGTTCGAAGATGCACCCCCGCCTGTCGACGACGGCGAAATGGATCTGGTCTGTCTATTCGGGCTTGACCATTGCCTGCATCCTCTCATTCTATCTTGCCGGCATGGACGTGTTCGACAGTATCAACTACGCCATGACCACCACTGCGACAGGAGGATTCGCCCCGCATAACGACTCGGCAGCCTTCTTCCATTCCCCAACCATTGAATATCTGGCCATTCTCTTCCAGTTCCTTGCCGGAATCAACTTCACCATGCTCTATCTGGCAGTGTTCCGTCTTCGGTTTGCCAATCTGTTTAAGAGTTCGGAGTTCAAGCTGTATATCTTTGTCGTCGCCGCCTCCACAGCATGGATCATGTACCTGTTGATGTCGCATAATGGCTACGGACTGGAACGCGCGTTCCGCTCCTCATTGTTCCAGGTGGTATCGTTTATCACGACGACAGGCCTGTTCAACGACGATGCCGGCATGTGGCCCCACATCACGTGGGTCATCCTGGGCTGTCTGATGTTCCTGGGAGCCTGTTCTGGTTCCACCACAGGCGGTTTCAAGTGCATCCGCGGTGTGATGACCATCAAGGTGTTACGCAATGAGTTCCACAAGCTGCTGCACCCGAATGCTGTCCTCCCCGTGAAAATCGACGGCCAACCCGTTGCCCAGCAGAAACTCAACTCGCTGCTCGCCTTCTTTGCCATCTTCACCCTGATGGTCATCCTGTCGGCCACCATCATGATTGTTGCCGGCATCGACAACACCAATGCCATCACGATAGCCCTGAGCTGTATCAGCAATGTCGGTCCCTCGCTGGGAACCCAGATTGGTCCGGAGATGTCATGGAGCCAGCTACCCGACTTCATCAAGTGGACGTGTTCCTTCCTGATGCTGGTTGGTCGTCTGGAGATTATGAGCGTATTGGTCATCTTCACCCGGGGATTCTGGAAAGACAACTAAACATAACGACATGAAATATTTCAAATTCAAGCCCCTGTTAAAGACCTTGATATGGGGAACGGAGAGCTGGCAGATCAGCGGTGTGCCAGGCAACGAGACACTGTCGGAAGACGGCAGGAGCCTCAACGAGATAGTAAGGACGGAAAAAGCCGCATTGGTCGGCGAAGCCAACTACCAGCGTTTCGGCGATGAGTTCCCGCTGCTCATCAAGTTCATCAATGCCCGTCAGGACCTGAGCATCCAGGTACATCCCACCGATGAAATAGCGCACCGACAGGGTAAGCCTCGTGGCAAGACAGAGATGTGGTTCGTCATGGAGAGTGCTCCCGAGGCCATGCTGTACAACGGACTGAAGATGCAGATCACACCCGAACAGTATAAGCAGATGGTGGCCGACGATACCATCTGCGATGCCCTTGCCCGCTACAACGTCAAGGAAGGCGACTGTTTCTTCATCCCCGCCGGACGCATCCACGCCATCGGTGCCGGCTGCTACCTCGCGGAAATCCAGCAGACCTCCGACGTCACCTACCGCATCTACGACTACAAACGGAAAGACAAGGACGGCAACTACCGCCAGCTGCATACCCAGGAGGCAGCGGAAAGCATCGACTACACCGTGCTCGATGACTATCGTACCGCCTATACGCCTCAGAAGAACGAAGGTCAGTTATTGGTGGAATGCCCTTATTTCAACACCGCCGTCTACGACCTGACAGAGCCCATGACCATCGATTACAGCGAGCTCGACTCCTTTGTCATCCTGATAGGCCTGAAAGGCGAAGGCACCCTAACCGTTGATGGTGAACAGGTCGGTTTCCGTGCCGGCGAGACCATCCTCCTCCCTGCCACCGCAAAAGAGGTACACGCAGCCGGTACCGTCAAATTTCTCGAGACGTACGTATAGAAAATAAATCATGAAGAAATTACTACCCCTCTTAGTAGCCCTGATTATACTGGCAGGCTGCGGCGGCAAGGAAATCAAGGCTGCTCTCGACGCAGGCGAGAATCTCAAAGTCATCTCCATCGACTGATTTATCCATAAATAAACTAATAAGAAAATGAAAAGAATTGTAACTATCGTAGCGCTCACATGCGCCGTGGCATTTCAGGTGAATGCACAGAACACAGAAGAAGAAAACTTGAAGATGGCCGAGCAGACGGTGAAGCTGGCTGATGCGAATCCAACAGATGGCAAGAAGCAGTACGACGCAGCCACCGCACTGATTGGCATCGCCGTCAACACCGATGGCAAGTACGACCGTGCCATCAGTTACGCCCACAAGGCACTGGAGATTGCCAAGGCGCAAAAGGAGCAGAAGGACACACTCCTTGCCAACACGTATTCCCTGCTCAGTACCATCTACCTCATGCAGGGCAGCGTGGACAATGCCTGCGACTTTATGGAACTGTCGGTCGATGCCGCCGAAGATCAGTTGGGCCGCTACGACGCCGCAACCATCTACAACCGTCTGAAAACCGGTCTCACCCTCATCTCGATATACCCCGACACGCGACGCGGTTTCCTGCATGTCATGCAGGCGTTCTACGACAACGACAAGGCCCCTGCCAACAAGCGCATTAAGAACTTGGAGCAGTTTAACATCAGACTCAACTTGGCTATGGAGCAGATGCTGACGGCCCATACCAACGCAAATCGCTTTGCTATCCCCGTGGTGATGGTGGACGGTGAGAAATCCTTCATGGTGCAGACCCGTGACTGGCATATCGGACAGCCGCTGGTGAACTGGCTATCACCTAATATGCTGCGTAGCCAGGAAGAGAGGCAGGCACACAGTGGCGAGAACATCATCTTGATGAACGACAAGGGAGAGTTCCGCCGTCTCAGCAAGGAGGAGGGCCAGAAGGTCGTTTTAGATACCCCAAACTTCATGATTAATACCAGTTCCCGTGAGATAGAGGCAGAACGCAACGCTTCCTATCTTTGGTACCTACAGCCCCAAGTTTACAACGACACCGTCAAACGATTCGAAGAGTTCATCAACAAGAAATAACATGAACGCGAAATTCAAGATGCCCAAGTTCGGGCGCGACCTGACAATAAAGGGATGGCTTAAGGAAGTGCTGATGACGTTCCTCGGCACCACCATTTCCATTGTTCTGACCTTTGGTACAGCAACATGGCTCGAACAGCGGCATCAGATAAAGAATCGTCGGCAGACGTCGATGATGGTCATTGCAAACATCGAGGACTTCGCGCAAAACATGCGCAAAATTGACTCAATACTTGTGGAGTGGGACTCGACGCTGACACGCATAAGCACGCTGCCCCGTGACAGTGTGCTTCGACTGAACGATAACGAGGTCAATGCCTTCTTCTCAGCTATCGCCGGCGGAGTACTCCTACAGCGCGACAAGACGGCGGAGAACATTTTTACTAACGATATCAGTACGTGGCGCGACGTGGGCAATCTGCGATTTATCAGGAACGTGGGTGAATGCTATTCGTACATCAATGACATCGAGAAGAATTACAGAATTCAACTCGATCGCAAGAACGAACTCCGTCAGCGGTTCACAGAGGATTACTACCATGATGAGATGACGGGGGGCGAGTGCGTGGCTGCCATACTCGATATGAAGGGAACCAAATACTTCATTGCTGACTTCACCGAGAGTTTCGTGCACTATTTCGAGAACTGCATTGACAACCTGCACAAGTATAACCGCAAGAATATGCAACTAATCGGCGTGACGCACGAGGAGGTGATGGACTTCATCAAAGCCGGGGAACAATTCTGATGACGTTCCTCGGCACTTCAATACGATGCCTTTCCCTCTTCGTCCCGTTCAGCGCACTTTAGTGCGATGCTTGCCCCCTCTTCGTCCCGTTCGTCGCACTTCAGTGCAAAGCCTTCCCCTCTTCGTCCCGTTCAGCGCACTTTAGATATTAGCCTTTCTTCGTCCTGTTCGTCGCACTTTAGTGCAATGCTTGCCAAGTCCGCCGCAAGCTATTAATATCGGCATCATCATGCTCCAAATCTTCAATTTCTTCATACTTTATAGTTTTAAAGATTGTATTATTCTGCCAAAGTCAATCTTTCAGGATGGTCATATACATAATTAACATCAAATACAAAGATATATTCATTTACTACATCTTTAATTTGAATTGGCAACATCAATCTTAGTTGACCTGGCTCCAGAGCCGGTTTTGATGGATACATAGATTCCGTCACCCACTCATTTAAGGCTTCACTATATCTAACATTGCAATTTGGAACTGCCAAATCTTCAATTTTTGCTCCCTTAATTATCGTTGTTGCAGGTTGATCCCCCTCTCTTTGGGAATACTTCGTGCCTGTATGCATTATTTTTGATGTGGTTCCATCATAATCTACAAAAACAGCTTCGTTCCAAATAACTTTTATAGAATTATTTGATACATTTCTGAGGATATAATTAAACTGTTTGCTTCCTCCAAAGATTAAAATATCAATCACATTGTCTATATAACTGTATTTAGATATGTTCTTGTCTTTATCTTCGATGGTTGTTGTCTTTCCATATCTTATAGCAGGATTGGAGGGTTTTTCAACCTTTGAAAGAACAGACACATAATGACCTTCTAAGTCGTCCTTAAACGCATCATATTCTGGATTATCTACCCGGCAGGCATGCTTTTTATTTGGCTCTTCAGGATTCTGTAAATTATATAATGCATACTTGGACATATACATTTCTTCCGTTGTCGGATAAGTGATACCTAACACCTTATATTGGCGTTTAACTTTGGGATGTGAAAGTATCTTTCCATAATACGAGCAGGCAATCTTTGCTTCTTCTTCAGTACATGAAATGATACTTCCATCAAAATCGCTCTTGATAACAATATGAGGTGTTGGTGGTATATCATAGTATCCAAGCATTTTTAAATCAATCACTTTTGCCACAGGTTGACCATCAGCATTATTGATAACTTTTCCGATGTAATTCTTTTTGTCTGCTTCAAATTTATCAACCAAGAAGAAACTTTCACAGGTTTCCATCCCTTTGTAATTGCGTTCGTGATTTAAATTCACCTTTACTTTTACTTTCTTCCCAGAATCACTAATTAGGTCTATAAATATAAATTTACCTACCTTGATTTTTTCAACGGTATAAATAACATCTGTTTTACCACCCATATCTTCAAACCTATATGGATCATAAGAATCATCTCTGCCATTGCCTGGTGAATACGAGAACATTTTTACATGCTGTCCTATGTATTTTTGTAATACATCTTCTGATGTGCTGTGTTGCATGGAATACTTTCCGTAATTAGCTCGTGCAATAGCCACGCTACTTACAAGTGCCAAAGACAAAAATAAGATTAATTTCTTCATAGTTTTATAGTTTTAGTTACTTTATTTCGTTTACTCATTAGGGATGCGGTGTTTATATCATTCATCTATCCCCGTGGCATTTAGCCACCCTAAGCAGTAGCATCTGCAAATATACGAAGAAAAACTGAGATGAAGAAAAATTTCCACACCGAAATTTGGAAGATCACGAAAAAGAGCAGCTCACAGAGGGACCCTCTGTGAGCTAATTTACCTCTTACCTCTCACCTCTTCAGAAGTTGCCATGCCTCTTCGATGGAGGGCAGGAGTTCCTCCTGACCTTCGGCATCAAGGCCGCACTCGACCGTCGCCATCGCAAGGACAATCTTCACCCATATCTCCCTGGTCTCCGCCTTCATCGGGGGCAGTGGTGTGGTGGCTCCGATACAGGTCATCCGGCTGACGTTGCGGATATATGCCTGTACGTTGTTCTCCGACTCCGGAGCCCAGCGTGAGATAATCCTGCGCAGCGTCGTGCAGCCGTATTTCGTGTAGTACGTCCGAAGGAGTTTCAGGGCTGCCCTGCAGCCATAGACCATCTCTGAGAACTGGCAGAAGGTCTGTTCTGCATCGGTATGGATTTGGCCTAACCATACGGTATTCTTTGTTTTTATAATGTTGAGGGGGTTGCAGTTTCGCAAACCCCGAGCTGTTTGCATCGTCATAAAAATATTTTTTAAGGTTCGCTCGGACCATCAAAGGTCCGGCGTGATTTTTAATATTATAATAATCACGGCGTCGTCCCGCCGTACCAAATGAAAGAAAGGAGGCAGAGGGGGACCCCCTCTGCCTCTAACGGCACGACTGTACGAACAGTGCCGAGCTAATCGCTGTCAGTATCGTGATCACGATCTGAACAATCTGTTTCAAAGTCTCTCGCTTCATACTTCACACATGTTACTTCTTACCTCTTACTTCTTACCTCTCACCTCTAACTTAGTTCGGATCAGAACCGCCTCCGGTATTACCGCCACCATTGTCGCCACCTCCGGTATTACCGCCTCCGGTATTTCCACCGCCGGTATTATCACCCGTGGATCCGTTATTGTCACCGGAACCCGTTGTTCCGCCGTTGTCTCCGGAACCACCAGAAGGAGTCGTCGTCGTAGTACCGGACACCAGCTTTCCGTGCGCCTCCTCGAAGGCGACGTCCTTCAGCAGCGCCTTGGCATTGACATACTTCTGTACAATCTTGCCCTCCTTCTCGACAGAACCCGTCACGATGCGCTGTATCTCAGGCTGGAACAGCACACGGCGGCGTGTGATGGTGTTGGCGGTACAGTCGTCCGCCTTCGCTACACCGATACTGGAGAAGCCGACCTTGAAGATGCCGATGCCTGCCAGGCGGATCTTCTGGCCCATCTCCAGGAAGTGCTTCATGGCGGCACCCAGCTCGTCGAGGGCGGCCTTGATGTCGCTGCGCTTCAGGGTGGCCTGCGTCTGGATGAAGTCCGCAATCTCGTCGGTCTCGATGAATTTCTCATCATACACGGGTTTGGCATAGTACTTGCCGTAAGTCTTCGCATTGTGCGAATTCTTGTTCTGTGATTTTACATACTTCTGACTCATGTTACAATAACCTTTAACCATTAACCAATAACCATTAACCATTTCTCTGTCGCAGCTTGTGAAAGGGATGTCACTTACGGGTCGCCCCTGACGTTCCTACCACCCGAGGGTGCGTCACCTTGCGGTCATAGATGCGTCACTTTACCCCCCTAAAGTATCATCGGAACGGACGGCAGATGACGTCGGAACGGATGGAAACAATCGTCGGAGCGGGTCGAAAGTATCAGTCCTTTGGTTCACTTACCTTGACACTTGCAAAGGTACTACATCCGGGAAGGGCATTTTCCGTTGTGTGTCGTAGCGGGTCTTCCATGGGCTTATATTGTACTATCATGTACCAAACCGTCCCTATAGGGTATCACTCATCGTCCACATCGATACAGAACTTATCGATGATCCAGCGTACGATGTTAGGTGGCAGCAATACCATCTTCCGCCGCATGCCCATGCGTTCCAGTTCCTTTGAATAGGGCTTGCACCAATTGCTGAGTGTTCTTACACTCACACCGGCCAGCTCGGCCAGTTCCTGTCTTGTCATTGCTTTCATAAGGCTTCTTCTATCTTCATTTATCTCCTTCTATCTCCTTAACCTTGGACACTAAGACAGTAGGACAGTAGAATTCTGAAAATATATCGCGTACGTGCGTGTACGTACCCGTGAGGAGTTTGTGAAATGTACTGTCCTACTGTCCACTGTCCACGTCACCCTCATCGGCCATCTGCCGCTGCAGGCGCTGTATCTCCTCACCCGTTCGCAGTTCTACGATATAGCCGCGCTGACCGTTTGACTTCACGCGCTGGAAGCCCTGCTCCACGAAGGCACGGCCCAGATACACCGCATTGAGTTTCTGGGAGATGTTCGCACTGATGATCTGCATGGCACGCGCCACGCTCATGAAGATGCCGCTTTCCACGCCCATCGGCTTGCGGAAGTACAGATGTACCAGTTCACTCTCCAGATGGGGGATCTCAAACGACCGGTTATGCGCCGTCAGCTGCTCGATCTCGCCCTGCGAGAACCAGTAGCGGAAGCCCTGCCGGTAGAGGGCATACGCCTGCGAGTAGATGCCCACATAGTCGAAGGGGTTGTCGCGCGGCGACATAATACTGTCGATCCGGAACGGCAGCCACCGCCGGTTGCCCGTCGGATCCGTGAGGAACTGCGGGTTGTTGCCCGTTCCGCAGAACGACGCGATATGCTGCCGGTGCTCATGGAAATGGGCATACGCCGCCCGCTCGTCGATGGCGGGCATCGTCACCGCCGCCTTCAGCTGGTTCAGCTCCGACGGTCGCATGGTGTCCAGCTCCTCACAGCACACCAGCCCATACTGCGCCAGTGTCAGCAGGTCGTCACGTCCCATGCGGTTGGCATTCGTCTTCGTATAGAAGTAGCCCGACAGCTCGGGCGGCAGCAGGTAGTTGAACCATGTCGTCTTGTACGAGCCCTGTTCACCTATCAGTACCAGGATGACGTTGTTGACCACCGTGTCGTCAATCCACCCCGCCACCATCGCCACCAGCCATTTCTTCAGGTACTCCGCGAAGCGCAGCTGTTCATCGACGCCCCCTTTCACCTGCACAGACATCGACATGGCGAGGATATGGTCCTCGCCGTTCCACGGCGGCAGGCGGTCCAGGTAGAACCGGAACGGGTGGTAGTCAGCCACGAAGTCCGATTCTATCACGCGATAGATGTCCTGCACGCGCACTGGTTTCTGCTTCGACATCTCCGCCCACAGCGAATTCACTAGGCGGTCGTTGACGGGCATGTATCCGTCCCCGAAGTGCGCTTGTTCAGGCCTCCCTTCTCCCCCTAAGTTAGGGGGATAGATGGAAGGCTCCCGATACTCTACCCTACCCGTGATGACGTTGTGCCGCAGGAACAGCCTGTCGCCGAGAAACGCCTTGATGTCGTCCACCGTCGCATACACCTCTTTCCAGTTCGCTTTACGCTCCTTCTTCGCTTTTGCTCTCTTCTCGCCCATAACTTAAATGTTTTGGGGGCGAAGATACAAAAAAGGAATGAATCGCACTAGTTACGCAGTAGTTACGGTGGTAGTTACGCAACTAGTCTAAAGTGCCTGAGAATAGTGCTTTCACTTCGTCTTGGAAGATGAGCGACTGGCGTTGTAGAAGTGCATTATTATAGTTACTTCGCATATTTTTGCGATTCCAGAACTGTTCGAAAACCTTCCATCTTTCCTGAATACCTAACCTGTTTGCCATTTCAAAGGCTAAGATGGCCGACTTGGTGAGGGATAGTTTCGGCTGGTATCGTTCGTCTATCCATCCTTTCGACATTGCTTTCTTCCAAAGCGCCATCGCCTCGGGAGTGCTGAGCTCACCAGGCAATTCCCCTGTGCCCTTCTCCTTCGCTGCACAGGATGGATTGGGGAGGGTCTTCCCATAGTTAAACTGTTTATCCACATACTGCGCGCCCGACGACACCACTACGATATGGATGTGGCTGCCATATCGGTCATAGCCTGCCTGATGCAGCTGCTCAAGCAGGCGGTTAATTACTTCGTTCTCTGACTCACTGTTGAAACCCGTAGTTTCTTTTTTTCTGTTTTCATTGTTTTTAGTTTTTTGATTTGAGAATTATTTTACTATAAAAACATCCGCAGGAGGTGAGTCCTGCGGATGACGTTATTCCACGATGTTGATGTGGCGGATTATCTCAAGATGTCACCGTCGCCCAGTCCGTCGGGGTCAAGGATGATGTCACTCACCTGTTCCCAGACATATCCGGGGTTCAGAAAGCGAGGGCTGAACGGACATAGTCTTCGTTGTATTTATTGTGACTATACCAATGGCCTTGACCGGCGCTAAAGTTGAAGAACCACGCACCTTTGTCACTGTACTCAGAAGACGACCAGTAGAGGCCCGACTGCAAATTCGATCCTCCGCGAGTACTGAAACCGTCGCGAAGATCCGTATAGTTGTTATTAGCGCCTAGCACATTTTTGCAAGCGTTGATCATCTGATTCCATTGGTAACCTGAGGGAAGGAACCAGGCGGAACAGCCAGTGGGCAATGCGGTGCTATTATTTGCTATCGCAGCCTTGAAAGCAGGATAGGTGTCGCTGTTGTGCGTTGCATCGTTGTACTGCAGACCGCTCTCGGTAGTAAAACTGCCGCTCTGCTTGGTATGGCCGGCATCAGTGTTCGATGTCTTCCATTGGCAAGTGTTTCCGCTATTGGCATCGCTCATGGCAAGGGCCAGTCCGTGATTGTAGGGTGCTGACTCACCGTTCTCGCTGCCCACATAGGTAATCATGGCCACGCCGGTGGTGCCTGCTGCTTTGGCAGCGGTGGCATTATCGTAGATATTTCCGTCGGCTCCAAACACTTTACCGACTTCAGCCTTCTTCAGCGCCAAGTCCTTGGAGGTGTACGTCTTGCCGCCAACTAGCGTAACACTCGCCGCCGACTTGCGATAGAAACCCGATGCGGTCTGGGCATAGATATTGACGGGCTCGGCACTGAAGCCGCCGAAGGGGGCGAAAATGGCCACGTAGATAGTGCTCTGCGACGAGGGGGTGACTTCGTACCTCATGTCGACCATCTTAGGGAAGTCGATGACGAGCTTGGTGATAGCGCTGGTGATGTTGTTCTCGCCGTCTTTGAACGAGAACTTCCAGATGCACATCAGAGGCTCCATTGTTATTCCGGTAGGCAGGGTGACGCCTGAGTCGGAGACGGTCATCTTGCCATAGCCAGTGATAGCAGCAAAGTTTTGGTTGATGTCGGCCAAAGTGCCCACCTGGTCGGTGTTTGCGTCCTTCGTCCACAACCAGTAACTGCGGGGGTAGTAGAATTGGATGTCGCCGGTGTTCTTCGGGTCGATCAGCGTAAGGGTGATGGTGGCGGCCTTCGTCGAGGGATCGACAGCGGTCACAGTTGCCGTAGCATCCACGAATTCATTGCTGGTGTTTTCGTAGCCCACCATTATCTGGTCGCCTACCTCCCATTCGGCTGTGATGCCTGTGGCTCCGCCTACGTCGGTCATTGTGCTACGCATTCCGCCGTTGCGCGGCGAGAGCGTCGTAGTAACGGTAAAGGTGCGGGGTTGTTCTGCTGGCTGTTCGATGGTTGTCAGCTCATCCTCACTGGAGCAGGCCGACCATGTGGCTGCCGTCAGTGCGAGGGCCGCCATCCAAATAATATGTTTCATTGTTTTCATCATCGTCTGCTATTCAAGGTTAAGTAATTCATTGATTTCTTCCTCCATCTCACGTGATCCGCCACCACCTAAGGGGTCACCGCCACCGGGATAGCCGGGCATGCCGGGCACGTCGCCACTCGTCGTCAGTAGCGCCGTCCGCTGCCGCAGTTCAATCGCCTGCAGTGCAGGACGCTCGTAAACTTTTCGTTTCTTCATTTCCACCTTCTTTTTTAACGGTTTTTGGTTTACAAGGTGCGAAGTTACAAAGAAAACGTTAATGAATGCCAGCCCCTCACCCTAAAAAGTGTTAAGGGGTAAAGATTTAACAGAAAGAGGACAAAGTTATGTCAGGTACCTTTATGTCAGGTACCTGGTACGTGACACATGGATTTACATAAAAGCGCCCCACTGTCGTGATTCGTAAAGGATGGTGGGGCGTTGGAGTTGCTGTACGTTGGTTGACAACGGAGATTACTCGTCGTCAAAGTCCCAGTCTATGTCTCTGTACATCGGGGCGAGCTGACCATTGCCGCCCAATTGTTCATGTGCATCGGGATTACTACCCGCCAACATCCGCATAGCCTGTATCTTCACTACCTGCATGGCAGGATGGATATATTGTTGCTTTTTGAGCGTTGCTCTAAAATGCTCACGCTCGGCATAGCTCAAGCAAGCTGGGCTCTGCTCTCTCTTAATCGCATTTTTCATCATTATTACATTTTTACATTACTTCAGTACGACCTTTTTACCTTTATAAATATAGATGCCCTTCTTTGTCGGCATGCCCTGCAGCTTGCGACCGTCAAGCATATACCAATCAGTGGCAAAATGGTCAATGGACAATGGTGAATGGTCAATGGTAATAATCCCAGTCGTTCCCTCGTCATCGGGCAGACCGAAGAACTCGCGCGCGCTGGTGCTCGGCAGCATCAGCCATGCCTTGTGGGCTGCGCTGGTGAACGGTGAGCCGCCGTCGGCGCCCCAGTACCAGCCGATATCCGTACCGCTCTGGTTGTACGACAGCTTGTAGTGCTTGCCGTCGCCGGTGGTCTCTGTGGCGGCGTCGCTGCCGTGCAGGTAGTTGGTGGCGGTGATGGCAGAGGCCTCAGGGTCGGCAATGCTCACGCCCAGCGTCTGACTAGCGTCGGTGGCAGCCACCTCCAGCATGACGGCGGTGGCTGCGGGTACTACATTATTGTTCGTGTCGTCGCCGTCGGCAATGGTCTGGTAAGTCAGCTTGTCGCCGTTGTTATCCGTTACTATCTTGGCCTTCATGCCGGCAGGCAGCACGAGGTCGTACTGGCCGTAGTAGGCAGTGCCATAGCCCTCCTTGGCAAAGGCGACGGGCACTGCTGGCTGTAGCGTCTGGCCGGCAATGGCGGAAATCTCGTCACTGTTCAGCGTGCCGCTATAGGCTGCACCACTGCCGTCGGTGAACGTCTGGCCATCCTTGATGCTGATGGTGTTGGCGTAGTATCTGCTGGCGGTGATGCGGTCGGTGGGGCGGGTCCAGCCGAGGGTGATGGAGCCGTTAGTGGCCTTGATGCCGCGGCTACGGTCGCCGCCAGTGGCGTTGACGGTGCCACCGTTGATGGTGACGTCGCCGTGGCCGGAAATGATGCCGTTACCATACTGGTTATCGCTGGTGGCACTGACGGTGCCGCCGTTGATGGTGACGGCGTTATAGGCGTCGATGCACGTGCTGCCCGTGGAGTGAGCGGTGATGCTGCCACCGTTGATGGTCAGCGTGCCGTCGTCGGCGAGTATACCAGATTTACTGACCTTGATGGCCGTGCCGCTGCCCTCGGCCGTGAGGTTGCCTGTTCCTTGGCTCTGCCCGTAGATGATGAGGTTGCCATTGACACTGAGGGTATTGCTTCCGCTGAGGGTGAGCGTGGCGCCATCGCAGAGAATAAGGCGGGCGGCACCGTAGAAAGAGAGGGACCAGTTGGCGGTGATGCTGACGTTGCCGCTGACAGCGAACCAGCGTTCCTCGCCGTCGGTGCCGAGGTAGACTTCTTCGTTGCTGCTCTGAAGGAAGGTGACGTCAGCATAGGGGTTGCTCTTCTCCGTGCCGTCGGCGTCGATGTAGTTGACGCAGAGGGAGGCATTAATGGTGAGATCCTCGGCGGGCATGGTGAGGGTATAGGGGTTGCTGGTGCCTGTAAGGGTGCCGGCGCTGGCGGCATAGCTAAGGGTAAGGCCTGCCGGTACGCTATAGCTCAGGGTGAGGCTGACGTCAGCGTCCTCGGGGGCGTAGAGCACGCCGCCGTAGTAGAGGGCGCTGCCGTAGCGCTTGATGCCGTTGTATTCGTAAGTCTTGTCAGCATCGCCGGCGGGAGCCAGGGTGACGTCGGTGCCGGCGCTCACGGTGTAGGCATTGCTCTGGTGGGCGTTGGCGCCCACGGTGCAGTCGCGGTAGTAGCAGTTGGTTTGACTGCTGCTGCCAACAGTTACTGCGATAGCATTGTAGGAATTGACAGCAGGCACGGTGGCGCCGATGGCCAGGCAGTCAGACATATTGCCGTCAAGCCTGCCCACGATACCACCGAATTCATAGATATTATTGAGACCGCTAGCCACGGTGAGGGTGGCGGCGCTGACACAGCCGCGGATGGTACCGTTTTCACATACGCCCACCACACCGCCGTGATGGCGAGCATCGTCAATTACGGCATGGATGGTAACATCGCTGCCTACACGACAGTTCTCCACGATGCCACCATTGACGCCGCTTTTTGTAATATATCCCGCGATGCCGCCAACTAATTGCTTACCGGTGATGCGGGCATCGGCCAGGATGACGTTCTTGATGGTAGCCCCCCAAGTACATCCAAAAAGGCCCTGTTCGCTGTTCGTTTCGGTGACACCGTCCTTGTAGATGCGGATGCCGCTGACGGTATGACCCTGGCCGTCGAAGGTGCCGCGGAAGAATTTATCGCTACCGTTATAATTGCCGCCGATGGCTGTGTAGTTGTTCTCTTCGCTGTTGGCATCGTTCCAGTCGGTGGTGTGGTCGTAGGTGATATTGTCGCCCAGACGGAAGAACTTGCCTTTGAAGTCGTTGCCGCTGTTCACCAGCGTGGCCAGCAGGTCGAGGCCTGCGGTGGTGGTGATGGTGTAGGCTTTTGCGGCAGTAGTGCCGTCGCAGCCAGACTCTACGCCCCAGAGGTCGGTAGTGTTGGCTGTAACGGTGACGGCCTCAGCGGGCATGGTGAGCGTGTTGCCATCGATGGTGCCGGCGGTGGCGGTGTAGGAATTCACCTGATAGCCTATGCCGCTGTAGCCGAGGGTGATTGTCGCCCCCTCGTAGCCGTAGGGCACGCCGCCGATGTCAGCACCGTTGTCGTAGACTTTGTTGGTCTTGTTGTTAGTGCTGGGCAGGTCCGTGCCGCTGCGCACCAGAGTGACGTCGGTGCCGAGGGTGATGATGTAGAGGGCGCGGGCGCCGGCCACGTCGCTGGTGGCGGTGCTGCCGTTGGTGCCGATGCCTACGCCGGAAGGGGTCACGCTGCTGCTGGCCACCTTGCAGTTGTAGTAGTAGTTATGAGTGAGGGTGCCTTTGTTGTTCCAGCCGACGATAGCACCGCGGTCGTTGACGTTGGGGATAGTGACGCCGAGGGCGATACAGTCGGAGATGGTGCCGCCGTTAACACCGTTGTTAAAGCCCACGATGCCGCCGAAGTATCTGCAGCCAGTCACGCCGCTCTTGATGGTAAGGGTAGCGCGGCTGATGCACCGATTCACGGTTGCCTCATTATTGCCTACAATGCCGCCGTGGTAGTAGGCGCCGTTCTTTACGGCGTGGATGCAGACGTTGGCACCTACGGTGCAGTCCTCGATGGTGGCCTTGAAGATATTACCCGCGATGCCGCCGGTGTTGTCGTAACCTGTGATGCGGGCGTCGGCAAGTGTGACGCGCTTGACGGTGCCGCCGCTGCCGATATAGCCGAAGAGGCCCTGATAGCTGTTATCATTATAGATGCGTATGCCGCTGATGGTGTAGCCACCGCCGTCGAAGGTGCCTTGGAACTTGTGGCTGTCGTCGCCAATGCTGGTGAAGTTGTTCTCGGTGCTGGAGCTGCTATTCCAGTTAGTAGTATGGGGGAAGGTGAGGTTGGTCACCTGCAGGAAGGTGAGGCCGCTGGCGTTGTTGCCGGCATTCACATATCCTGCCAGTCCGCGCAGGTCGTCGCGGCAGGTAATGAGGTAGTTGCCACCCTGCTGCTGGAAGTCGTCGATGGTGTAGACCAGGTCGCCGTCGAGGGTGCAGACATCATTGTGACTGATAGAAGAAGGAGCATTTCCTGCTAAGTCTGTAATGGTACCACTGAAGCCAGTGATGTTCAGACTGCCAGTAGCATCCTGCGGGATGGTGGTGCTGAAGGTGAGCACGTTGGTGCCGGAACCTTCCACATAGGTGAGTGAGCCCCAATTGTTGGCGGCAGTGGTGCTCAGCGTCGGTGTGCCCGTCACGGTCACAATCTCATTGAATACCACGCTGACATAGACGGTATTGCCCTTGGCGTGACGGCCCGGGTTGACGCTGACCTCACTCTTGGTGGGGGCAGAGGCATCGACAAGGGCCATACGGACAAAGAGGTCTTTGTAGCCCCAGGTATCGTCGTTGTCGCCACCGGCATCGAAGCGGGTGGTGATGTAGCTGGTGTTGGCATCGAAAATCAGGGAGCCGGAGTTGGTAGCCTGATAGCCCGACTTGAACTTCTGTTGCCAGAGCTTGCCGTTGGTCTGCGAGAACTCAGTGATGCCAATGCTTGCACTCGTTTCCGCCGACTTGTTGGCATAGTCGTAGCGGTGGGGGAAGTACTGCTTGCCCTCGGCGTTGCTACCGTCGGAAAGCTCGAAGCAAGTCTTATAAACAGAATTCACAGGATCATTGACGCTCTTGTTAGGGTCGTAGCCAGTGTCGTAGCTGGCGCTGCCGTCGCCTGCGATAATCTGAATATACTGATAGCCGTCGTCTTTTTCCTTCTCGGTAAAGCAGACGGTGGCGTATATCTTATAGCCGATGTCATTGAGGTAGGTAGCATTAGCGTTGGTACTATTAATGAGAGTGCTGGTGCTGACGGTGGCAGGCTTCTGCGCGTAGTCGTAGCTATCGTCGATGAGGACGTAGCCGTTGAGCGTGCCGCTGGTTTCCACCTGGCTGGTGGGCGGAGTGTAGCTGACGTCCACGTACTTGCTGCTATTGACGCCACTGGTGTAGTTGCCGCTACTGTTGAAATAGACCAGATTGGTGATGCTCTGGCTCACCTTGTCGGCGTTGAAGCAGGTGCCGGTGATCATGGTGCGGTCGGCACTGGCCAAAGTGAAGCCGCCGCGGTCGGTGACTTCGAAGCGGTACTTGCGGATGGTGTTGCCGTTCTGGTACTTGTAGGCATACGCGTCGGCAGCGGGCGTCTTCTCACTGACGGTGACGGTCTTCTCGTCCTCGTCGGCAGGGAAGGTGTAGTCCATGTCCACCGCCGTGAAGTGCTGCCCAGCATAGGCACTGAGGCTGACGGTGCGGAAGTGCACAGTCTGCGCATAGCCCTTCTCGCTACGCTTGATGGTAAACGTGTTGCTGGTGCCATTGTTGTTCTTGACTTCCCACGAACTCTCGGCCCACGCCTGTTGCCCCACGAGCAGTGCTACCGTCAGTAGCACGGCATTAAGGGAGTTGCGGCGGTAGTGCCAGAGGATATAGAGGATATAGGCAAGCGATGCCACATAGATAATGCCAAGTGGAATGATAAACCATAGGGGCATTGAAAGGAAGTCTTGGATGAAATCGGTCATATCGCTTTAGATTAATTTACGCTGGCGAAAATATGAAATAAAAACAGAACAAAGTGTGAAAAAAACACGCTTGGTGTGAAAAAACAGAGGTGTAGGTGTGAAAAAAGACGTGTTTTTTCACACTTTCTAAATGTCCAGATAGAGACTCCTATTACCGTCCTTTAACTTTTTTTACGGAGTCTGACGGGCTCTTTGAGCTTAATTTGTTTCTTTTTACGTACCATTTTTGTTTCCTTTTTTATCTCAATTAATATTTGGTTTCTTTTGTATTCCGTTGATTATCAGCGGTTTGCACCAAGGTGCAAAGGTAACACATTTCTGCGTTTCCGAGAAACAAAATAGGAACAAAAATCGGTAAATTATGGCCTTTTTAATGATATTTGGACACTATTTAGCGAAGAGAAAGCGGATTTATTTACTTTCTTGAGCCCTATTCTTTAGTTGGAAGATACTTCTTTCCTCCCTTGACATAGATGCCACGTCGGGATGGCTGACTGAGTTTGGTGCCAGAGAGAGAATAGGAAGAGGTGGTAGCATTCTGCTTCCTGACAGGAACGATGCCCGTTTCTATGTCTCCCAGACGTTCATATTCAGTAGCTGCCATGATGAAGCCTCCCAATACCTTGCCCTCGGTATAGAAGTTGCTGCCTGAAGTAGAGGTGGGTTCGGTATCTTTACCCATGAGATAATAGTTGGCAGAACCGTCACGGAATGCGAAGCCTGCAAGTCCTGCCGACTTACTGCATCTTACCAAGTGGACACCGCCCATGCCGTCAGCCACCATGAAATTCTCGACAAAGCCACGATAGGCTTTCTTGGCCAGGTCGGTATAGTCGGCATCAAAAAGCCCAAGGCGCATTCCCTTGAGGTAGGAAGCAATAAAAATCGCCGTACATGATGACTCCAGATAGTTGGCCACTGGCGACGAGGTGTAACAGAAGTCGCTGTTATAGTCTGTAGCGATGTAGGTGTCGTCATAATTCAGCAACTGATACCAGCAACCTGTCTTGACATCTTGTTTAGCGGCAATGCCTGCTGCCAGTTGTTGAAGATAGCCGTATAAAGTTTGGAAGTTCTCGGTTGCCGTCAGTCCTGCCTTCACCATCTGTTCCAGGACATCGACAAGTGCCAGGAAGTACCAGCCTGTGGCACGTCCCCAATATTCGGCAGAATGATAAACCTCAGCCCCCGGTTCGGCAGAGATGCCCACCCATATTTTCGCTGCCTCTCCTGCAGGATCGGCAGTGAAAGCATGGTAGAGAAGTTTCACCTCATCGTTCCATAGGTAATGCCATGAGATAGTGAACTGTTTGGTAATCAGATCCCAGTCGTTGTCACTGATGGCGGCATAGTCCGTGTATTCGTTTGCAATTTGTGCCAAGAGAGCCGGTCCCATATATTGCCCGTCACACCACATCTGGTCTGTGTAGAACGACTTGTGCCACCAGCCACCGGCTGCACCTGCCAGCGTACTTTCTTTAATGACATAGTCGGTATTGGCAATAGCGATGGAGGTGAGGGCATCGGCGAAACGTTTTTTTGCCGTAGAGACGGTTTCGTCGTTCGTGAAATAGGGACTTTCGGCAAAAGTCTTGTTTCCTGCCATTTCCTGTAACTTGAAGTAGAGTTTCACAGCGTTAATGTCGTCAAAGCACTTGCCTTCTTTTCCGTCTTGGGCGATATCGTATGTATTTGCATAATATTGAATGGCATAATACCACGGTCTTACGTCCACCATGCTATTGTCCTTATAATAATACACTGCCTCAATGATGGCTTTTGCTACCAGTCCTGGCACATAGTCAAGATTCTTCATGGAATAGTTGGGCTCAGCGATAAGATTGCCTTGACTGTCGAACACGCCGAAGCCTGCATCAGATTGATTGGCCTTAAAGTCGTTTATGCGTGAGTTGATAACCAGTTGAGAATATCTCACTCCCTCCGTAAACGTACATGGTTCGCCTGCAGTGGTCTGAGAGGTTACCGTGTTACTCCAGCCAAGTCCTGTTACTGCCAAAATAAGAAAAAATACTTTGTTTGTCATTTTTTCCCTTCTATTAATATGATTTTGCTGCAAAGATAAGCAAATTATTCGAGTATTCATATTTTTTATTTTATCACTTTTCTTTTTTCAATCAAATATTTTTTTTACTTTTGTCATTAATTACTAATTTAAATGTTATGCGTATGTTTATTAACCACAATCACTACAATCTATTGTTTGCAGGCATCCTGCTTGCTGTGTCTTTTTCACTCTCTTCTTGTTCGAATGACGATAATCCGACAGAGGATCCCGCCCTCCCATCGACCTACGACAGTCTCAAGCCAATAGGTTTCGGAGAAAACACAACTGGTGGCAACGGCCAGAACACCATCTTGGTAGCCACCGCCGATCAACTGGCGGCAGCAGTGAGCGGCACCGATCCCGCTACCGTGTATGTGGAGGGCAGCATCACGCTCGACAAGATGCTTTCCGTAGGTTCCAACAAGACGATTCTCGGTCTCTCAGGAGCCACCATCAGTAACCTCAACCGCAATGAAAATGCCGGTATCTTCCTGCTGAATGGCAGTAGGAATGTCATTATCCGCAACCTGACCCTGTGCGGCCCAGGAGCCTACGATATTGATGCCAACTACAGCGATAATATCAGCTTGGTTGGCGCAAAGAACGTGTGGGTGGACCACTGTGACATACAGGATGGCATCGACGGCAATTTCGACATCGTGGAAGGCTCTGACAGTATCTGCGTCAGTTGGACGCGATTCCATTACCTCATTGAACCATTGGAGGGAGGCAGTGGCGGAAGTAGTGACCACCGTAACTGCAACCTGATAGGCAACAGCAACAACACAGCCGACTTAGATGAAGGACACCTCAACTGTACGTTTATCTGCTGCTGGTGGGGAGAGGGATGTGTGGAGCGCTGTCCGCGTGTCCGCTTTGGAAAAGTACATGTGGTCAACTGCCTTTATGACGGTAATGACTATAATTATTGCATAGGTTATGGCGTCTATTCCAATATCTATGTGGAGAAATGTGCCTTCACGTCAGAAAAGGCAAAGGAGAACGCTTTGAAAGACTGGCGTGGCGATAAGGATTTCAACATTAAGGTTGTGGATTGTCTGGGAATAGACGACGTGGAGTTGTCACAGGGTGAATGGGGGCAGTTCGTGCCTTCTTATAACTACGATGCCTTCGATTCCAATCAGGTGGAAACTGTTCTGAAGGACCCACGCAACGGTGCCGGTGCCACTATGTAAAATCCTATATCACATTAAGAATAGAGCCGTCAAGTGTCTGCGACTTCCCTCGCACCACTTGGCGGTTCCATTTGTCAGCTCTTGGCGAGGCCAAGTGAGAGGATGCTGATACGGACACCACCAGCCTTACTGAGTTCTGGAGAACATGAAAGAGTTGCTGGCAACCCTGTCCTTTCCAACTCGCTTTTTCTGATTGGCAATGTCCTTGTCGAAAGCACTCAACAGCGTCTCGTATTCGCTGCCGAACCCCTGATAGGAGTTTCGCACCATCTCTGCCGTCACGAAAGCCTCCCTATCCGAAAGATGCTGATAATGCTTGATGATTTGAGCCTTGATGTTATCCAGTTCGCGGTTAATTTGCAATGCCTCCTTGCTACGACCCTTGGCACAATTGCCTTTCACATCCCACATGTCAAGCGGGATGGACTTCTTACAACTGAACTGGCTTTGGGTGCCGTTAATCGTCACACGGCCCATCACAGGCACCACACCGTTCTTCTCCTTACTCTTGTTCACGTAGAACAAAATGTTGAATGTACTTCTCATGTTTCTTACTCCTTTTTAATTATGGCTGCAAAACTACTATTTCTTTCGGCATCCATCGCTATGCAAAATGTAGCAGTTTGCGGAATAAGAACGGGTTACGATTTGGCAACCTAACTCCTTCACCAATCCTCCCTAATATGCTTTAAGCCCTAAATTGAACTTCCTCGTTCTTCCCCTCTTTGCCTTTATTTCAGGCCGAATTGCGTTAATCTTCCAAAATCGCTTCGCTTTTACAAGCTTTTTTCGTAACTTTGCACTCATGATTACACTTGGTGAGATGCAGATAAGCGGTATGCTGACCATGATGATGTTGTCGGTGATGCTGATGGCATGCGTACCCAACCGTTCCACCCGTCGCAGCAGTTTTGCCCGTGCACGATGGATGATGGCGGCAGGAACAGGACTCATCGCCCTGCAGTTTCTGTTGCAATACATCTTCGGATTCCGACAGATGGGTGTGACGCAGGCCGTATGCTGCAACCTGGTGTTCTTCACGCCAGCCTCGCTGCTCTGCGGCATGTCCATTCTCTACGTACAGCAACAAGGACGCGTCAACCAGAGGCAATGGCTGATGAGCAGTGGCTTCTGTGCACTGGCCATCATTCTATTAATCGGTGTGGCGCTGCTGGACGGCATACCTTTCCGTGAGGAATCGTCGCTGCTACGCATGTCGGAATATATGGCTTCGGTGCTCTACGTACTGATGCAGAGCTACATCTTCAAACAACAGTATATTACCTACAAGCAACTGGAACAGGCCGTCGACGAATACTTCGACCGAAGCCGCCGCGACCTGTTCGGATGGATGGGATGGAGCATGAGGACCATGGCGGTGCTGGCTTTCTTCGTACCGGTGGTCATCTTCATGCAGGGTGCCCCATTGGTAGGCTTCTCCATCGCCTACTTCTTCGCTATCGCCTACTCTACCATCAGCCTCTACAGCTACGGCATCAGCGAGGATATCACGAGGGTGGAAGAAGCGGAAGGAAGTGAAGAGTTAAGAGTGAAGAGATTCCCGCTGTCGCGCCTACCCGTAGCCTTTGAAGAACCGAGAGTTCACTCTTCCCTTGAAAAATGGATAGCCAGCGGCCACTACCGCGAGCACAACCTGACGCTGGGCATCGTGGCACAGCAGATGGGTGTGTCACAACGGCAGTTGCAGGAGTGGTTGCGACAGTCGGAATACGGAAAACTGGCAGGACTGGTGACGACGCTGCGCATAGAGGAAGCAAAAAGGGTGCTGAAAGAGCACCCCGACTGGTCGACGGAAAGCGTAGCCGACTACTGCGGATTCAGCAGTCGTGAGTATTTCCACCGCATGTTCCGCCAGATGACTGGCTCTACCCCCGCCCATTACCAATAACAGAATCACATATTGCTTGGGGGCAATGAGCCCGGATTACGACTTACCGAAGTCGTCAGATAGCGCTCGATATCAGCCTGCACCTGCCGGAATTGGGGCGAGAAGCTGTAGCCAATGTTTTTCTTGAGCATCTGACGGATGTCCTGCAGCGAGTGCTCGTAACACGACATCTCGTTCGTACGCTGCGTATGATGGCGGGCGGTACGGCTGATCTCCTCCTGACGCTCCAAACGAAGGCGGTTGCACACCTTAGTCAAGATAGGAACCACCACATTATCGAACAAGGAATGGCCCTGGATATAGAGATAGGTGGTCTGGGGCGTCACCCCCAACTCCCTGATGGAGGCCTTGACCTGAAGATACTGTTCCTTGTTGTCCGGATATTCCGCCTGTAACTGACGGACCTTACGGTTCACCTTCTGACGGAGATGGTCGAGCGACGGCTGAGGGGCGAATACGTTAAAGCCGCCCGGATCAATCACCCGCGCCAAGTCAGAGAGCGAGAACTTATTATGCTGCCCTGTACGATAGGCCCATACCGACCATACAAACAATGGGAATATTGCCTCGCTATACTGTCGCAAGTAGTCGTCGAAGTCGAAGATGCGATGGTCGTTCAGCGTCACCGCCACACAGACCTCATGCAGGGAGGGAGCGTAGCACTGCAGGTTCTCGATAGCATAGGCATAGGTATGGAACACATACGGGCTCTCCACCACCTTTTTGGACTGTGCGGTAACCCCTTGCAGCAGATAGTCGTAGTCGGCATCCACACAGGCTATCATATCCTCACCTACCCTGCCCTCAATAAAGTTCATCAGCACCGACTTCTTGCCGCGTTCCAGTTTCCGGTGGGAAGGCAGCATCACTTCGAAATAGCGCTTGTCGTTCTCGAAGCGGGTCAGGACCGTGCGCCAGAAAAAGATGTCGTCGTAGCTCTCCACATAAGCCACGATACGGCGCCTTGCCTTCTTCGAGGTCAACTGGTTGGCAGCCTCGAAATAGCGACTGTTGAGATTGTCTTTGAGCTTACTAGACATACTCGTTCTGCTAGTTTCACTAGAGCGTAATATCGCTTACTTCCGTCACTTTGTCCATCCATCCACTCATGATGACTGCCGGGGAGTGGGTGGTCAGGATAATCTGCACGTTAGGATTCAGTTCCAGAATCAGTTCGATAAGCCGTTTCTGCCATTCGATATGCAGGGATACCTCCGGCTCGTCCATGAAGAGCACATAGGGCTGCTGGTCTTCCACCAGTACCGTCAACAGGATGGCAAGCATCTGTTTCTCTCCGCTGGAGAGCTTATAGGGCAACAGCGTCTCGCCGATTTGCGAGAAGCGGATCTCGTTTTCCGTGCGCACGATTTTCTTACCGGTCTCCTCAAACAGGTCGTCGACGATGTCCTGGAAACGTTTCTTGGGTTCCGACAGGTGTTGGGCGGCATCCGTATTCCCCTGTTGCAGTTCCGCAATGATACGGTTGCCGATATTCACCTGATAGTCCAAGTACTTTCGTTGCAGGTTATAGAGCTGCAGGTCGAGCAGCGAGCCGCCTCCCATGCCAGCCAGGGCCGACAGGGTCTCCCGCATGACAGACTCGCCTTCCGACAAGGTCTGGGAGATATTACTGTCGAGGGAGCGGATGATGTCGAAGCGCACATGGGTAGCATCCTCCGGCTCTGTCACGATGCGGACTCCCTTGAGCATGTGGTTGACCACATCACCATTGGCATTGATACTCCTCACCACTTTGTTGAGAATGGTCGACTTACCCACACCATTGATGCCACTGAGCACATTCACTTTCGGGTCAAGGTCCCACACGATGTGCTTCCTTCCTCCCCATAGAGAATCGATCTCTATCTGCTTGATATAATCTGCGTACTTTTGCATATCAACAACTATTATACCGCAAAAATAATGATTATTCCGGAATTATGTGTACTTTTGCAGGCGAAAAATTATTAAAATGGAGAAAACAAGTAATAACAAGGCACTTTTGGCACACCTTTCCATGTTTGGAGCCTGTGCGGGATGGGGACTGATGGCCCCCGTCGGGAAAGATGCGATGACACACGGTATTGACGGTATCACGATGGTGACCTTCCGAGTGGCAGGTGCCTGTCTGTTGTTCTGGATAGCCTCAATCTTCGCCCCGAAAGAGCATGTGCCCCTGCGTGACAAGCTGATGTTCATCGGAGCAGGCGTCTTCGGATTGGTATGCAACCAGTGCTGCTATACCATCGGACTGAGCATCACATCACCGATCAATGCCTCTATCGTCACCACGTCGATGCCGATTTTCGCCATGCTACTGGCCGCATTGATCCTGAAAGAGCCTATCACGGGAAAGAAAGCGCTGGGGGTGCTTATGGGATGTTCCGGAGCCCTGATCCTGATACTGACCTCTGCGGCGGCAACCAGTGACAAGGTGGGCGACATCCGCGGTGACCTGCTCTGTCTCTTCGCCCAGTTCTCGTTTGCCCTCTACCTGTCGCTCTTCAACCCGCTAATCCGCCGCTATAACGTATTCACCATCAACAAATACATGTTCTCCTGGGCGGTCCTGATGCTGTTGCCCTTCACGTTCTCCCATGTCAGCGACGTGTTGAGTCATCCTATTCCCACCAAGACCTGGTTAGAAATAGGCTATGTGGTCGTCATCGGAACCTTCTTGGGTTATATCCTGACGATGATCGGACAGCGCACCTTACGCCCCACTGTCGTCTCGGTATATAACTACGTACAACCCATCGTCTCCGTCGGTGCATCGCTGCTGATGGGTATCGGTGTGCTGAAGCCTACCCACGCCCTTGCCGTCGTGCTCGTCTTCAGCGGTGTCTGGTTAGTCACCAAGTCGAAGTCCAGAAGAGACCTGGAGAAAGAAAGAGGTGACCGTTAATCGCGGTCACCTCTTTTCTTCGTCCAGAAATCTACAAGTCGTATCTCGAAGATCAGGGTACTGTAGCCTGGTATGACTTTATCGGAAGAGCCCGAGGAACCATATCCCATCTGGTAGGGAACGGTCACCCGCCAATAGTCTCCCCTGCGCATACTCTGCAAAGCCGTGCTGAAACCGGGCACCACTCCGTTGACGGCAAATTTTGACGGAACAGCTGTGTCCATGTCAAATGGATCCAGATAGCTCTTGTCAAACTCATAACCCTCCAGATAGGTCGTGGAAGGCAGCAGATAGCCCGCATAGTGAACCAATACGGTATCGTTCAGATAGGGACTCTCTATGCTGGGATCAAGGTCTGTTTCCAGTACATCCACCAGCACATAGTCTGTATGGGAAGTGGCAGCATCCGAGCTCAAGGAATATTTCTTGAGGGCGAAATTGTAGCTATGAGCCTGATAGGCTTCCTCGAAGAACTTCTCGTTCTTGTTCTTCCAGTCAGGATACTCCTCTGGGGTGTCGTCTCGCTCACTGCACGACGCAAAGGCGAGCAGTGAGAGACCCACGAATAGATAATGCTTGATGTTCATTATTGCAATTTCTTAAGCAGACTGGCAATACTTACCTTATCCTCGATAATAGCAGCGAGGTCGGAGATATTCACACGCTCCTGCTCCATGGTGTCGCGGAAACGGAGAGTCACCTTACCGTCGTTCAAAGAGTCGTGATCGACAGTCACGCAGTAAGGCGTACCGATGGCATCCTGACGGCGATAGCGCTTTCCGATAGAGTCTTTCTCATCGTACTGGCAGTTGAAGTGGAACTTCAGGTCGTTGATAATCTCACGAGCCTTCTCGGGCAGTCCGTCTTTCTTGACCAACGGCATGACAGCGAGTTTCACAGGTGCCAGAGCTGCAGGCAACTTCAGGACGACACGTGTCTCACCATTCTCCAACTGCTCCTCGCAGAACGAGTGACACATGATGGAGAGGAACATACGGTCGACACCGATAGAGGTCTCGATGACGAACGGCGTATAGCTCTCGTTGGTCTGAGGATCAAAGTACTTGATGCTCTTGCCGGAGTATTTCTCATGCTGCGAGAGGTCGAAGTTCGTACGGCTGTGGATACCCTCCACCTCCTTGAAGCCAAACGGCATCTTGAACTCGATATCGGTAGCGGCATTGGCGTAGTGAGCCAGCTTGTCGTGGTCGTGGAAACGGTAGTTCTCCGCACCGAAGCCCAGTGCCTGATGCCAAGCCATACGCGTCTGCTTCCACTTCGGGAACCACTCCAGCTCCGTGCCGGGAGCTACGAAGAACTGCATCTCCATCTGCTCGAACTCACGCATACGGAAGATGAACTGACGAGCCACAATCTCGTTACGGAAAGCCTTACCGATCTGGGCGATACCGAAAGGAATCTTCATACGACCGGTCTTCTGCACGTTCAGGTAGTTCACAAAGATACCCTGAGCGGTCTCAGGACGCAGGTACACCTTCATAGAACCGTCGGCAGAGGCTCCCATCTCGGTAGAGAACATCAGGTTGAACTGACGAACGTCCGTCCAGTTGCGGGTACCACTGATCGGGCAGACAATCTCCTCGTCGAGGATAATCTGCTTCAGCTCCTCCAAATCCGGCCCCTGCATGGCAGCGGCATAACGGGCATGGAGATTGTCGCGTTTCTCCTTGGTCTCCTTGACGCGCTCGCTGGTCTCCATGTACTTCGCCTCATCGAAACTGTCGCCGAAACGCTTACGGGCCTTCTCCACTTCCTTCTGGATCTTCTCGTCGTACTTGGCAATCTGATCCTCGATGAGCACGTCAGCACGATAGCGCTTCTTCGAGTCGCGGTTGTCAATCAGGGGATCGTTGAAAGCATCCACGTGTCCAGAAGCCTTCCATATCGTGGGGTGCATGAAGATGGCTGAGTCAATGCCCACGATATTCTCGTGCAGCAAGACCATCGACTTCCACCAATATTCCTTAATGTTATTCTTCAACTCGACACCGTTCTGACCATAGTCATACACAGCGCCTAATCCATCGTAGATGTCACTGCTGGGAAATACGAAACCATACTCCTTACAGTGGCTCACGATTTTCTTAAAAACATCTTCTTGTGCCATAAAACTTTTAATAATTTCGAAATTATGGGTGCAAAGGTACAATTAATTCGTGGAAAAATAGTATCTTTGCAACAATATTTAATATAATATACCTAATGGACGACGAAATCAAGGATATTCCAGAGGGCTCTGAAACCCCAGAGAACTTAGAGAACCCAGAGACCTCGGAGGCTCACTCCGACTATAAACCCGTCAACCGCTTCGATGCAGCAGCGGTACACCATCTTGCAGGCATGTACCAGAACTGGTTCCTAGACTATGCCAGCTATACGATCCTAGACCGTGCCGTACCCCATATTGAAGATGGTCTAAAACCCGTTCAGCGGCGTATCCTACACTCGATGAAACGTATGGACGACGGCCGTTTCAACAAGGTGGCGAACATCGTGGGACATACCATGCAGTTTCACCCCCACGGCGATGCGTCCATCGGCGACGCACTGGTACAACTGGGACAGAAGGACCTGTTGGTGGACACACAGGGTAACTGGGGTAATATCCTGACCGGCAATAAGGCGGCTGCTCCCCGATATATCGAGGCCCGCCTGTCGAAGTTCGCCCTTGAAACCGTATTCAATCCCAAGACCACCGACTGGAAGATGTCGTACGACGGTCGCAACAAGGAGCCTATCACCCTGCCGGCCAAGTTTCCGCTGTTACTGGCACAAGGCGCCGAAGGTATTGCCGTAGGACTCTCCACCAAGATACTCCCCCATAACTTCGTGGAGATCTGTGATGCTGCCGTATCCTATCTGCACGGAGAGGACTTTAAGCTCTATCCGGACTTCCCCACAGGTGGCAGTATCGATGTGTCGAAATACAATGACGGCCAACGCGGCGGCGTCTTGAAGGTCAGGGCCAAGATTGAGAAACTCGACCAGAAGACCCTCGTCATCCGTGAGATTCCATACTCCAAGACAACAGAGACGCTGATAGACACGATCCTGAAGGCTGTCGAGAAGGGGAAAATCAAGGCACGCCACGTGGAAGACCTGACAGCCGCAAAGGTGGAGATACAGGTACAACTGGCACCTGGTGTTTCTTCCGACAAGACGTTGGATGCCCTCTATGCTTTCTCAGACTGTGAGATCAATATCTCGCCCAACTGTTGCGTCATCGAAGATAACAAACCACAGTTCCTCACCATCTCTAACGTACTGCGCCATAGTGTGGAGCGCACCAAAGACCTGATTCGTCAGGAACTGGAAATCCGCAAGGGAGAGCTGTTGGAGCAACTGCATTTCTATTCACTGGAAAAAATCTTCATTGAAGAGCGGATCTATAAGGACAAGAAATTCGAGCAGGCACCAACCATTGATGCCGTCTGTGAACATATCGACGAACGACTGACGCCCTACTATCCTCAGATGATTCGCGAGGTGACCAAGGACGACATCCTCAAACTGCTGGAGATCAAGATGCAGCGCATCCTGAAATTCAACAAGGACAAGGCTGACGAACTGATGGCACGTATCAAGGCTGAGATTGACGAGATAGACCGTGACCTGGCCAACCTCGTGGAAGTCACCGCCAACTGGTTCCTGTATCTGAAAGACAAATACGGCAAAGACCATCCGCGCCTGACAGAAATCCGTAACTTCGACACCATCGAGGCAACGAAAGTGGTGGAGGCCAACCAGAAGCTCTATATCAACCGCACGGACGGTTTCATCGGGACGGGTCTGAAGAAAGACGAGTTCGTATGCAACTGCTCGGACATCGACGATATCATCATCTTCTATAAGGACGGAAAGTTCAAGGTGGTACGCGTGGCAGACAAACTATTCGTCGGCAAGAACATCCTTTGGCTAGGAGTCTTCAAGAAGAACGACCAGCGCACGATCTATAATGCCGTGTACCGTGATGGCAAGAAGGGTATCTACTATATCAAGCGATTCAACGTGCCTAACATCATCCGTGACCGCGAATATGACATCACGGTTGGTACACCGGGTTCAAAAGTCGTCTATTTCACAGCGAACCCCAACGGTGAGGCTGAGGTCATCAAGGTAACCCTCGACCCGGCACCAAAACTCAAGAAGATATTCTTCGACAAAGACTTCTCTGAAGTAGGTATCAAGGGACGTTCTGCCAAGGGAATTATCCTGACGAAGTACCAGATACACCGTATCGGACTGAAGTCTCATGGACACTCTACCTTAGGAGGACGAATGGTATGGTATGATCCTGACGTCAACCGCCTGAACTACGACGAACACGGACGTTTGCTGGGAGAGTTCAACGATGGCGACCAGATTCTCGTCATCCTGAAGAACGGTGACTATTACCTGACCAACTTCGATGTCAACAACCACTTTGAGGACAACATTGCCATCATCGAGAAATACGAGGCGGAAAAGGTTTGGAGCTGTGTGCTCTTCGATGCCGACAACCAAGGTTATCCGTATGTCAAGCGTTTCCTGATGGAAGCTTCCAAGAAGAAGCAGAACTACCTGGGAGAGAACATCAACTCCCAGCAAATCCTGCTGACTGACCAGGTATATCCCCGCATCCAAGTGACCTACGGTGGCGTCGATGACTTCCGTGGTACTGAGGAATTCGACGTGGAACAGTTTATTGCCGTCAAAGGCTATAAGGCCAAGGGTAAGCGACTGACAACCTACCAGACAGAAAGCATCGTCGAACTAGAGCCGACAAGATTCCCGGAACCGTCAGAGACTCCAGAGGATCCGGAATATCCTGAGGAAGAGGAAAACTTCGACCCAGATGCCGGCAAAAGCCAACAACAGGTAATGGATGAGTTGACTGGACAGCAAACACTTTTCTCGGATGAAGACTTCTAGGAATACACTGGTTTTACTCGCTTGCCTATTAAGCCTCTCGACCTTATGTGCTTATGCCCAAAGCGACTCGGCAAAAGTAATCACCAGCAGTCGCATGATTGGTATTGGGGGGACCAACGTATTGGACACCTATCTCTCTGCAGAGCACTTTAAAGGTATAGGGCTCAGTTTCCTTGCTACGGTAGAACGCAAGAGACCTCAACGCAGATGGAGCACGCTGATGGAGCATGAGGCAAACCTCTCGTTGGTGCATGACCGTGCCAACTCGAAGAAAGAACTGGAGGGCGCCTATAACTTCTATTGGGGAAAGCTCTATAACTGGCAACTCTTCGACAACCGCCTGACCTTACAGGCCGGAGGTGTCGTCAACGCCTCATTAGGGTTTATCTATAACACGTCGAACTCCAATAATCCGGCACAGGCCCGTGCGCATCTGAATATCATGCCGACAGGTGTGGCTGCCTATCGGTTTACCCTCTTCAACAAACCGATGCTGGTACGTTACGAGGTGAACCTCCCACTGGCAGGTATTATGTTCTCACCGAACTACGGACAGTCATACTACGAAATATTCAATCGTGGCAACTACGACCACAACGTGGTGCTGACCTCTTTCGCCAATGCTCCGGAATGGCGACAGATACTCACCATTGACGCCAACCTCACTGGAAAATGGACATTACGGATTGGTTATCTGGGTAACTATCAGCAATACAAAGTCAACCAACTCAAGCAGCATGTTTACACGCACCGTTTCCTGATTGGCTTCACCCGTCGTTTCTCTATCATCCCGCATGCCCTATGAAAAAATACCTGATTTCACTCGTCACACTAGTATCGCTATTCTCACTAGGTTCCTGTGTTGACACCGACGAGCAAACCGATACGCCATCTGGCAATTTCGAGGCTCTGTGGCAGATAATCGACGAACATTACTGTTTCTTTGACTATAAGCAACATGAGTACGGTCTCGACTGGCAGAAGGTATATAACAAATATAAGGTACGCGTGAACGAGAAGATGACAGAGACCCAACTCTTTGAGGTGCTCTGCGACATGCTTGCCGAACTGCGTGACGGACATGTGAACCTCTCCGCCAGCTATGATTACGGACGCTATTGGACGTGGCAGGAAGCATATCCCAAGAATTTCAACGACAGTCTGTCGCGTATCTACATGGGTACCGACTACAAGATTGCCAGCGGGCTGCGATACCGAGTGCTGGACGACAATATCGGCTATATCCTCTACGAGTCCTTCCAGAATCCTATTGGAGAAGGCAATTTGGACGATGTCCTATCCTACTTCGCCCTCTGTCAGGGTATCATTATCGACATCCGCAACAATGGTGGAGGCGACTTGACGAATGCAGAGAAGTTGGCTGCCCGTTTCGTCCATGAGAAAACCCTGGTGGGCTACATGCAGCATAAGACAGGGAAAGGGCATCATGACTTCAGTGACATGGAGCCTCAATACCTGGAGCCGTCGAGTAACCTCCGTTGGCATAAACCCGTGTGCGTCTTGACCAACCGTTCTGTATTCAGTGCTGCCAATGAGTTTACCTCCATGATGCATGCGCTGCCCCAAGTCAAGATTGTAGGTGACCACACAGGAGGCGGATCAGGAATGCCGATGAGCAGCAGTCTGCCTAACGGATGGAGTGTCCGTTTCTCTGCCTGTCCGATGTATGACAAAGACAAGCAACAGACGGAGTTTGGAATCGAGCCTGACTATAACGTGCAACTGACTGATGAAGATACTGCAAAGGGAATCGACACGATTATTGAGGCGGCTAGAAAACTTTTAAGGGAATAATTTTGTAGTTTGCACTTTTCTTTGTACCTTTGCATCCGCAAACGACAAAAGCGTCAAAATTAGGGATTAGCATCGACTAGGAATTGGCTTCGTCGATTAGCGCCTGTGGCGGAATTGGTAGACGCGCTAGACTTAGGATCTAGTGTTTCACGACGTGCAGGTTCGAGTCCTGTCAGGCGCACAAAATTAGTATTTAAAGTCGGCATAGCTCAGCTGGTTAGAGTATCACCTTGACATGGTGGGGGTCCTTGGTTCGAGTCCAAGTGTCGACACAAGACAAATCTCCAAGTCGTTGAAAATCAACAATTTGGAGATTTTTCTTTTCCTGTTTTGGCGTCGTTTTGGCGTGATTATAGATTTTTGGCGCTCCTTAGACCCTATTTTTGAAGTTTGCAATCTCAGGGTTTACAAATGGAGGGATTATCAGAACTTCGGCATTTTATATTCCCTATAGTTGAGCCAAAAGATGAGAGCAGTACCGCCACAGATAAGAACGAGGAAAAGGAATGGTACCCACAGACGCTCCCATAGCTGATCCCAAAGGCAATGCCCTGCGGCTGCATAGGTGGCATAGGATGTACTGGCAATGGTCATGATAATCATTGCCCAGAAGTTCCACCAAGAAAGATAGATACCCTTGCCGTTGTTAAGCACCCTCATGACTTCCTCTGACTTGGTATCACATGCTTTAGTGATAGAGTTCATAGTGGATTCGGTGTGCTTGTCTATATCCTCTTTCACCTTCTGCCCTGCCTGCCCTACCGTAATGGCAACATGCTTGTTGATGGTTTCAGGAAGGGCAGACAACATATTCTTGTCATCTTCAGAAAGACTTACTTTTATATCCTTGCTGCCTTCCAAACGCCTCACCAGTCCATTTAGGCTTCTCACTATTTTTTCACTCTGCTCTTGCTGACTGCTAAAGTTCCGCTGTATCTGCAGAATCTTCTCCAGATAGTCAGCACTAAGCGTTGATTCACTCCCGGCAGGAGCTGGCACGTTCTCATTTTGAGTCGTACCAGCTGCTACCATCATTTCCTTTGCGACCTGTTCCTCCTCATTGTCGAACAGGTTTTTCGCATCATTATATCTCTTCATCATACCTTTATGTTTTATACCTTTATATAATTCTATCTTCCATAGCCTCGACGGACTACCTTTCTTGGACAGCTACGGGCAACGGCCTTGGCAATTTGCATTGCACGAAGCAGTTCATCATCGTCATCCTTCTTTTTGTGAGGCAGATCATTGTTACTTCCTCCGCAACTGCCTGATGAATACCCAGAGCCACCAGGGGCGCTCATCAACTCAAAGAATACGAAGAGCGAAGTCTCAATCACTTCTTCGAGCACAAAGTCAAACTCATCTTCGAGAGTCTTGAAGATGCTGCTCATAGCATCCACAACATTCTCAGAGACGTCAAAGGTGAAGTGTTCAGCCTCCTTGCCATCCACCATATTGCGGTCAAACTCAAAATGTTCCTTCTTTGTATCAGGACTTACAGGCTCACAAACAAAGTGATGACGTTCTGCATACTCGACCCTGGTCTTCTGCTCATCTGCTATCCTCCTGGCTGTCTCAACATCCATATCCTTGTGCAACTGCCTCCAAGTCGCCTCTATTCTGCTGGCCGTAAGCTGTCGGCCAATCTCTGAGGCGTTATATTTTGAGTTACCTCGCTTGATTCTATAGCCCACGACCTCGCCATTGCTGTCCTTTTTGAGCTCGGCAGAATAGCCAAGTTCCTTTATCTTCTGGAGAAATACATCCCAGTCGAAGCGGTTCATCTTCCTCAGAATGTCATAGAGGGCCTCCTTAATCTCAGCCTTATGTTCCTCGCTGATTTCTCGCGACTGCTTCCAGCCCATGCTCTGGTTGATGCTGTTTGCAGCCATCGTTGCTTTCAGCCCTATAAGATTGGTGTCATTGATCCTGCCATCGACAGTAAAGCGCGACACCATGAAGTGCAGATGTGGAATCCCGCTCTTGGCATCATAGTGCAGCATGGCCAACCACTTGCTATGGACCAAGTCCATCCGCTTCGACGACACCTTTCCATCCTTATCTCTGAACTCAATCCTATCCATTTCCTCAATAAACCGATGGGCGAACCAGTTCCATTGCTCCTGCGACCAACCCTTAGACTCTCCTTTGGCGGGCGACACCTCCATTGCTATCAAGTTCCTGGTCACGGGCTTACCTTTAGCGATATAGTTCTCCCCGGCATACTTGAACTGCATCCAAATATTGTCCAGATCATCATCCGTTACAGCAGCGGTCATATCTCCCGCCATGTTTTCACAGCAGACGAACTCCGCATCCTTTTTCAGTGTGGCATACGTCGTATAGGCGTTGCCGTGCGCCACGGCTCTTGCTCTTGCTATCATCGCTTACCCCCTTTCTATCTTTTTGTCGAGAAACTCAATCATCGGAAACAGTCTCTTCCACCACTGCTGAATCACGGGCATCGACCTGAGAAACTCCTTCCGTTCCTCACTCCCCATTTTGAGTCCCTTGATGTTGTTGATGAAGTTCACTATGTCCTTACGGGCAGCAAACAACTCGTCTCGGAACAATGTGTCAGGCATCTTAGGTTTATAGTCCATCAACACCTGTCTGCAATACTCACTGAAGTTCATCCGGCACTTCCTGGCATTACCAGCTATATACTTTTCTTCCTCGTCCGACAGTCTCAAAGCCTTCGGCTTCCTAACCGTCGAATTCTCCATTTCTGATTTGCGCGGTCTTCCCCTGCGCCTCATAATTCTCTTTTCGTTGGTGCTATCCTGCATAATTAAATACGATTAATGTTCAACATAAGAGGTGCGAGCCTGCGAGTACTCAGCCATCAACACTTTTCGCCAAGTGTTCAAGAGTTTTTCGTATCACGAAAAAACCTCTTGCTAACTTACGTCACGTTTCGGCACCTCCGATAGCGCAAAGGTAGGAGAAATCATCCACTCTGCCAAGAAAAGAAAGCACTATTTCCCAGCCATGCGTAACTTTTATTTTTCTGTATTTCAATAAGATTTCATTCAGTTAGATTTTGTTAATACCCGCAAGACAACTCATGATAAGATGACGAGCTTAGCAAGCATACTTGTGTTTCGATAAACCAGAAGTGTCGGATATCATTTGCCCTTCATCACTAGAGGACGAAACTTTACCAACACACTGGAGCGAATTCCCTAAACCATTGAACAGTATAAAGAGAAAAATGCTATTCATGCCGAGGACATTCCGCTCTTGAAAGAGATTGCAGGCAAACAGTGGAAGAAAGAAGATGAACTGAAAGGATTGAAGTCTGAACTGGCGACACTTGAAAGAAAGATTCAACTGGAACTGGCAAAGGACAAGGAACCGCAGCAGGCTATAGTGAATAGTAATGTTGTGCAAGAAGACTACAGACCAAAAGAAACACCAAGCAAGGGGTTACGACCTTGAAGATTCAATTCAACTTAAAGTTCTGAGGGTGTGTCATATTGACACACCCTCTCAAAAAATCGGTTCTATGGCGTTTCGAGTGGTTGAAGCTCTCATGATACGCAGTTGGACTCGGCAAACTCTTATCCACTTGATTCGACATAGAGAAAAAATCAAATGATATTACCTGTCATTTCAGCATGTTGTAGACCATTTATCGGATCAGTAGTAAATAACACAACATCTGCAATGATTAATGCGCCATTTGGATTGAAATGTGTATTTACAACTACATTATTTACAATGCCTACAAATAAATTACCTCCAGAGATTCTAATAATTGGAGGCACTGGGTTATTTCTAGACATATCTATAATCTGATAACCATTTTGATAAATCTCTACTCTCTTGCTACCGCTATGAAAGGTATGAACTATATTAACCAGATTTGCTGGAATACCATTATTAAACATATTAATATTTCTTTTTCTTTCCTTACTCTATCTTAGGCTTTTCAGGAACCGCCTTGTTATTGTTCTCGTTTTGTAAGATTGCGATGCAAAGATACGGCGGTTTTTGGAGGGGAACAAGCGATTTACATGAGGGGTGGACTGGCTTACATGAACGGTGAGAATAATGAAGAAAATTTAGCCTTTATGTAAGCCGAAAGGCTGTTCATGTAAGTCGTGAGGTGGAGTGTTTCATTGCCTTTAATTTTGCGTTCATTGTAGGCAGGTTTTGAGCATGCTTACAGAGTAAACAACTGTTTAACAAAATTGAAATGCAAATGAAACAAGATGAACTTTTGGATTTTGGTGAAGACAGTAGGCAAAGTCCGTATGTAGTAAGTGACGGCTTCTTTGTGAAGACTGATGAGAAGTGGGAGAAGGTGAGGTATGACGAGATTCTGTGGGTGAGAGCCTTCGAGAATGGAAGCGTCATATTTCTGACGAATGAGAGGAACAAGATGGTTAACCATCGACTGTGGCGGATTGAAGAGATGCTGACAGAGCATCCGAATTTCGTGCGCATCAACAGGTCGGAGATTGTTAATCTGGATGCTGTTGACGGCTTTGAGGGTAACTGCTACTACATCGGCAAGAATCCGCTCTATGCCACTGGCGACTATCGTCAGGGCATGGAAGGTGTCTTCGTCAAGACAAAGCAGCAATGACGTAAAGATACGGAAAAGCCGCCCGGGAGCCTTCTCATGAGGACTCTCGGGCGGCTTGGTCGTGCTTACTATGGTCACGGGATGTGAGGGTTACTCCCGCATCACGCTGTGACTTTGCCCTTACCGTCTGGCGAGCCTGTGCTGCCGGACGGTTTTGCGTTTGCTAGTTTTTTGTCACATTGGTTCAAAGAACACTTTAGCCGAATGCAGAGCCGAGCTTGCTCGTGCTATGCTGAGACGATGGTGTTTTTCGGGCGAAGCCCAAAGAACGCTGTTCTTGTCGCTATTCAGAAGGGAGGGCGGCCGTCCGCGCCGTGGCGACGGTGCCGTCCTCCTTGGGTTTGGTTCAGTCGGATTTGCCGCTCCAGCTCTGCTGGCTTGCTACCGAAGGGACGCAAGAATCCGACTGCTGCGAGTATCAGGACTTACAGTCCGCAAAATCGCATTTCAAATGCTTAAGGCGTAACATAGCCATACACATCAATCTTTTTTATACCTTTAGACGTATCTGCCAAAATTGGCATACCATTTACTTTCGGTGTCTTATCCTCTTCTGTGGTTTCTACTACAAAGGGAGCTTCGCTGTCTGTAGCTGTACGATTGGCGTCGTCATAGAATATACATTTGGTGATGGTATATCCTGCGGCAGCGTTGACGGTTGCTATCCATCCGTATCCCCACCAGCCCCAGTTAGCGAAGTATGCTGAGCTCCCTCCTGCAGTATAACTGAATGAAACGGTTGCCACATTCGCCGTGCTGTAGCTGGCTTGCTCTTTGGCTGTTGCTGTAATCGTGGTCAGCAGCGTTTCGGCCTCCGCCATCTTCAGCGTGCTCTGGTAGTATTTGCCGGCATCGAAGCTGACGCTGGCTTTAGAGCAGGTATAGGTCTTGCTATCGCTGCCCGTGGCAGAGAAACTGACGGTCTGACCGCTGACGGCGGGCAGGGCGACATAGAGCTCGCTCGTAGCCGAAGCGGGGGTGATGACGTAGTTATCCGAACCGATGGTGATGGTCAGCGGTTTCACATTGATAGTGGCCGATCCGTTGGAGTTCTTGGTGGTGAACTTGAAGATGGCGAACTGCGCTTCGGGCTGGGTGGTCACGGTCAAGCCGGGCGTCGTGGTTTGGATGGTGCCTGCGCCCACGCGGACGTCGAGGTTGGCCGAGAGCGTGCCGTCCTGAGCGGCCAGCAGCGTGGCGGCATCCTTCACGCCCGTGTGGTCATCCTTGGCTGCGGAGAGCGGATAGACCAGCGTGCAGGCGGTGTTGTTGGGCGTGCCGGCCTCCACGGTGAACGTGATGGTGGCTGTGCCCGAGCCGTCAACTGCGGTGATGGTGGCATCGGCCACGTACTTGGTGCTGCTTACCTCGTAAAGGATGGCGATATGCTCGTTCTCGGCCCACTTAGCCTCGATGTAGGTCGTCTTATCTTCTACGGCGCGGGTGGTGGCCCCATCGGTCTTCGGGGCGAGTTGTGCGGTGATGGTGATGCCCTCTGCCTTCTGGGGCTGCTGGGCAAAGTTGTTATCGTCATTGCTGCAAGCGGCAAATGTCAGAGCCAGTGCAGCCATAAAGAATAATTTCGTTGTCTTCATTGTCTTTACGTTTTAATTGTTGTACACTGGGTTCATTAGAAGCTGAACGGATCGTCGCCACCGGGATAGTCCGTAGGATCATTAAGTCCGCTGCCTACCAGCAACTGCGGCTGTTGTTGCAACTCGATAACCCGAATCTCGGGTTTCTCAAATTTCTTCTTTTCTTCCATAATTTTGAAAATTTAAAGGCGTTAATAAAAAAGTAAACAATAATATATTTGGCTGCAAAGGTACTAAAACGAAAGCACTTTCTTTACCCCCCCCCGTTAATAAATGTTAATGCAACCAAATCAGTGCATGTCGCAAGAGAGTAAAGGACATGAGTTGGGAATAAGGAAATAAAATAATTTAGGGTGTAAAAAACAAGCGCCGAGACTCTTCATTCAGAATCTCGGCGATTGAGTTTCAGAACTCACTGGTGAAGTGGAACTTGATGTGCTTGAAGTCCTCTTGGGCCATGGAGAGGACGTAGCCGGAGTCGGCGAGGAAGACGTCGCGGCCCTCCTTGTCCTTGGCCATGTACTGGTATTTACGCTTCTTGAAGTTCTCGAGCTCCTGCGGGTCGTCGCTCTCTATCCAGCAGGCCTTATAGAGGTGGACGGGCTCCCAACGGCACTTGGCATTGTACTCGTTCTCCAGTCGATATTGGATAACCTCGAACTGGAGCTGGCCAACAGTGCCAACAATCTTGCGATTATTGAACTGGTTGACAAATAACTGGGCAACACCCTCGTCCATCAGCTGATCGATACCTTTCTGGAGCTGCTTAGCCTTCATCGGATCATCGTTCTCGATATATTTGAAGAGTTCAGGAGAGAAGGATGGGAGTCCTCGGAAATGGAGCTGTTCACCCTCTGTCAGCGTGTCACCAATCTTAAAGATACCATTGTCGGGCAGACCCACGATATCGCCTGGCCAAGCCTCATCGATGGTAGACTTACGCTGAGCCATAAACTGCGTGGGCGAAGAGAAACGCAACGTTTTGCCCTGACGAACATGCAGATAAGGCTGGTTGCGCTGGAACTTACCAGAACAAACCTTACAGAATGCGATACAGGAACGGTGATTAGGATCGATGTTGGCAGTGATCTTGAAGATAAAACCCGTGAACTTAGGCTCCTCTGGGTTCACGTCACGTTCCTCAGCCTTCGTCGGACGTGGACTAGGAGCAATCTCCACGAAGCAATTCAGCAACTCCTGAACACCAAAGTTATTCAGGGCTGATCCAAAAAACACTGGAGCCACTTCGGCGGAACGATAGGTTTCAACCTCAAATTCAGGATATACACCATCGACAAGTTCTAAGTCTTCGCGCAGTTTTGAAGCATTCTCTTCACCTACCCGTTTATCGAGCTCAGGACTATTGATATCCACCTCCACCTTATCCGTCACACGTTGTTTGTCAGGCGTAAATAGGTCGAGCTTATGTTCATATATATTATAGACGCCCTTAAACTTTGCCCCCTGGTTGATAGGCCAACTCAGAGGACGCACCTTAATCTCTAGTTCCTGTTCAAGTTCGTCCAACAAATCAAACGGATCGCGACCTTCGCGGTCCATCTTGTTGATAAAGATAATCACTGGTGTTTTACGCATACGACAAACAGTCATCAGTTTTCTTGTCTGCGTCTCAACACCCTTTGCGCCGTCCACCACGATAATTGCAGAATCAACAGCAGTCAGTGTGCGAAAGGTATCCTCAGCAAAATCCTGATGACCAGGCGTGTCTAGAATATTTACCTTGTATTCTATATCAGAGCCTTCTGGGGTATAATCAAACTCCATCACTGAGGTCGACACTGAGATACCACGCTGCTTCTCAATATCCATCCAGTCGGATGTGGCCGTCTTCT
>JAEEXI010000003.1 GCA_016291495.1 Prevotella sp. | reverse complement strand
GAAATGTCCCTGGTCCTTGGGGCCATTCTGGCGCCAGAACTTGATAGTGAAACTTATGTTTTTAGCCATAATTTACTTCTTTTTATTGATGATTGATAGCTTAAACCGACAGACAACATGCAAGATAACCAAAGCTAAAGCACCATACAGAACAAATTCTCTGTTAATCATTTCAGCATCCAAAAGATACCAAACAACGAAAACAATACAGAAAATGCCTGATAGGAGGGCACCCTTAAAGAGTTCTTTGGGATTGCTCCATTCGGAAAAAAGCTCTCTTAGTGTCATCTGTTAATTCTTATAATTTCTGGTTTGAACCTTTATTGCCTCGTACTCCAGCGGCTCCTTGATGAGCTCGGGCTCGTTGCCCTTGCCTTTGTACTCCCAGCAGCCTACATAGAAGTAGTTCTCGTCGTCGCGCTTAGCCTCGCCTTCCTCGGTCTGATACTCCTCGCGGAAGTGACCACCACAGGACTCGTTACGAGAGAGAGCGTCGAAAGCTACGAGCTGACCCATCGTGAAGAAGTCGCGCAGGTGGATAGCCTTATCGAGTTCGATGTTCAGGCCTTCCTTGGTTCCAGGAACGAAGAGGTTCTCGTCGAACTCCTTCTCCAACTCGTGCATCTTCTTCAGACCCGTCTTCAGACCCTCAGCGGTGCGGCCCATACCAACGTACTCCCACATGATGTGGCCGAGTTCCTTATGGATTGAGTCAACAGAACGCTTACCCTTAATATTCAACAGACGGTCGAGCTCGGCATCCACCTTCTTCTCAGCCTCAGCGAACTCAGGCAGATCGGTGCTGACCTTCGGCCATACAGCCTGATCGGCCAGGTAGTTCTGGATGGTGTAAGGCAACACGAAGTAACCATCGGCCAGACCCTGCATCAGAGCAGAAGCACCCAGACGGTTAGCACCGTGGTCAGAGAAGTTACACTCACCGATAGCGAACAGACCAGGAATAGAGGTCTGCAGCTCGTAGTCAACCCAGATACCACCCATTGTGTAGTGGATAGCGGGATAGATCATCATGGGCTTGTAGTACTTCACGCCATTGATCTCGTTAGCTACATCGCCAGGGAATACGTCGGTAATCTCCTCGTACATCTCGAACAGGTTACCATAGCGCTGCATGATAACATCCAGACCCAGACGGTTGATAGACTCAGAGAAATCGAGGAACACAGCCAGACCGGTGTTGTTCACGCCGAAGCCCTTGTCGCAACGCTCCTTAGCAGCACGAGAAGCCACGTCACGAGGAACGAGGTTACCGAATGCAGGATAACGGCGCTCCAGATAGTAGTCGCGATCCTCCTCGGGAATCTCCCAACCCTGCTTGGTACCAGCCTGCAGAGCCTTAGCATCCTCAATCTTCTTGGGAACCCATATACGACCATCGTTACGCAGTGACTCAGACATCAGCGTCAGCTTAGACTGCTTGTCACCATGAACGGGGATACATGTTGGGTGAATCTGAACGTAAGAAGGATTTGCAAAGTAAGCACCCTTACGATAGCACTGAACGGCAGCGGTACAGTTACAACCCATAGCGTTTGTGCTGAGGAAGTAAGTATTACCGTAACCACCAGTAGCGATGACAACAGCGTTTGCGCTGAAACGCTCCAGCTTACCAGTAACGAGGTTCTTGGCGATGATACCACGAGCGCGGCCATCAACGATGACTACATCCTCCATCTCATAACGGGTATAGAGCTTTACCTTACCTGCCTGAACCTGACAGCTCAGAGAAGAGTAAGCACCCAGCAGCAGCTGCTGACCGGTCTGACCCTTAGCGTAGAACGTACGGCTTACTTGAGCACCACCGAATGAACGGTTAGCCAGCATACCACCATACTCACGAGCGAAGGGAACGCCCTGAGCCACACACTGGTCGATAATGTTATTGCTGACCTCAGCCAGACGATAAACGTTGGCCTCGCGAGCACGATAGTCACCACCCTTTACAGTATCGTAGAACAGACGGTAAACAGAGTCACCATCATTCTGGTAGCACTTAGCGGCGTTGATACCACCCTGAGCAGCGATAGAGTGAGCACGACGAGGAGAGTCCTGAATACACAAGTTAATCACATTGAAGCCCATCTCGCCGAGTGAAGCAGCTGCAGAAGCACCAGCCAGACCAGTACCAACTACGATCACATCGAGTTTCAGCTTGTTCTTGGGGTTAACCAAGCGCTGGTGAGCCTTATATTCCTTCCATTTCTCAGGCACTGGACCTGCGGGAATCTTAGAATCAATTACTTTTGCCATAATTCTTTCAGATTTAAAAGTTAACAATTAGCAGCAACCACCACAGCAGAGACTAGGTGCGCAACCAAACCAGAAAGCCAGTACCACTACGAGGAAGCCCAGCATGAGCAGAGTGACATAGATACCACCAATCCACTTCCAACGGCAAAGCCAAGTCTTACCACTCCAGCCCAGCGTCTGCATAGCACTCCAGAAACCATGAGTCAGATGGAACCAGATGGCAGCCAACCAGATGATGTAAAGGACTGAAAATACAGGATTCTGGAAAGTGTCGATAATGAATGCAAAACCATCAGAGGGCAGGTGACCAGCACTGAAGCCCATGAGTTCAGCAAACATCATGTTGTACCAGAAGTTGAACAAGTGAAGCAACAAGCCCAAGCAGATAATGATACCCAGCACGAGCATGTTCTTAGACGCCCACTCAACCTTACCAGGATTTACCGTAGTTGCCACATCGTAGCGACTATTGCCACGAGCGGTACGGTTCTGCGCAGTCAGGATGAAAGCGTAGACAATGTGAATCACAGCCAGAGCAGCCAGACCGAGTGTAGCCACAAGGGCATACCAGTTAGCGCCCAGCAATTCGCAAATCATGTTGTAAGCCTTACCAGAAAAGAGCGCGACAATGTTCATACAACAGTGGAATGTCAAGAACAGAATCAGCGCAATACCCGTAACGGACATTACAACCTTACGACCAATTGATGAATTGATTAACCACATAAAACTATAGTATTAAATTAATATTAATTACTCATTTTTAAGTACGCACGAGCGCGTTTGGGCTACAAATTTAATATAAAATTATGAAATACGCAAACGTTTTCGTAAGATTTTTGTATAAAATCACTTCTTTGAGATTTATCCCTATGCTTCACTTGAAAGAAAAAAATACAATTATTTTGTTCTTTTCTCGCTTATTCGTATCTTTGCAGCATGATATTGAAATATGACGTATTAGTCATTGGAGGCGGTCACGCTGGCTGTGAGGCCGCTTGTGCTGCAGCCAACATAGGAGCCAAGACTTGCCTGGTGACTATGGATATGAACAAGATTGCGCAGATGTCTTGCAATCCTGCCGTGGGAGGTATCGCAAAAGGACAGATTGTCAGAGAGATTGATGCCTTGGGCGGACAGATGGGTCTGGTAACAGATGCTACTGCCATCCAATTCCGTATGTTAAATCGCAGCAAAGGACCTGCCATGTGGAGCCCTCGTGCCCAATGCGACAGAGGAAAGTTCATTTGGAAATGGCGCTCCGTTTTGGATGCTACACCTAATCTCGATATCTGGCAAGACCAAGCTGATGAACTGTTGGTGGAGGACGTTGAGTCTGTTGCGATGCCATCGCAACATGCAAAACGAGTCGTTGGAGTCAAGACTATCTGGGGTGCAGAAATCAGAGCGAAGGCTGTTGTCATTACAGCAGGCACATTCCTCAACGGACTGATGCACATCGGACGCAAGATGATACCTGGCGGACGCATTGCAGAACCTGCTGTACCCCACTTTACGGAGAGTATCACGCGTCACGGCATCCGTTCTGCCCGTATGAAGACAGGTACTCCTGTCCGTATTGACAAGCGTTCCGTACATTTTGAAGATATGGAGCGACAGGATGGTGAGAACGGATACTATAAATTCTCGTATATGGGAGAATCACGCCCATTGCAACAATTGCCTTGTTGGGTGTGTTATACCAATCCGGAAGTACACCAGACTTTGCTAGGTGGACTGGATGATTCACCTCTCTACAACGGACAGATTCAATCGATAGGTCCACGCTATTGTCCTTCAATAGAAACCAAGCTCGTTACCTTCCCAGAACGCCCCCAGCACTTGCTGTTCTTGGAACCTGAGGGAGAAACGACCAATGAAATGTATCTGAATGGCTTCTCTTCATCACTTCCAATGGACGTACAAATCGAAGCGCTGAAGAAGATTCCTGCTCTTCGCGATCTGAAAGTTTATCGTCCTGGCTATGCCATTGAATACGATTTCTTCGATCCGACCCAACTGAAACACTCTTTGGAATCAAAGGTTATTAAGGGATTATTTATGGCAGGTCAAGTTAATGGAACAACAGGCTATGAGGAAGCTGGAGGTCAGGGAACCATAGCAGGCGTCAATGCAGCCCTCTTTTCTAGTTCAGTAGGCAGTGCAAATAGCGAAGTACACGAAACCTTTGAACTGAAAAGAGACGACGCCTACATTGGTGTTTTGATAGATGACCTAGTAACGAAAGGCGTTGATGAACCCTACCGTATGTTTACTTCTCGCGCAGAATATCGTATCTTGCTACGTCAAGATGATGCTGATGCTCGCTTGACAGAGAAGGCTTACCAACTGGGTATAGCCAAAAGAGACCGTTATGAGTGGTGGCTGGAGAAGAAACAACACATCGAAGAGATAGAAACCTTCTGCAAGACTTTCGCCATTAAACCCAAATTGGTGAATGGCGCATTAGAAGCGATGGGATCTACCCCACTCGTCTATGGATGTAAGCTGGAAGACTTGGTGGCTCGTCCTGAACTGAACTTCGAAAAACTTTATGAAATTGTACCAGAACTAAAGGCAATGGTAGAAAAGTTGCCAAACAGACAGGAAGAGATAGCAGAAGCTGCAGAAATCCACATCAAGTATAAAGGATATATCGAACGCGAACAAATGGTAGCTGAGAAGATGCACCGTTTGGAGAACATCAAAATCAAAGGAAAGTTCGATTATCCCAATCTGACCGCAGTCTCAACAGAAGCACGACAGAAATTGGAACGCATCCAACCTGAAACATTGGCACAAGCCAGTAGAATTCCTGGAGTATCGCCTAGTGATATTAATGCTATGTTGGTATTAATGGGAAGATAGGTTTCACGTGAAACATTAATAACGAACTAAAATATAAATAGTTATGAACAATCCTGTATTATTGAAGAATCTTCGTTGCATTCCGGACTTTCCTAAGAAGGGAATCAACTTTCGTGACGTGACAACACTCTACAAAAATCCGGAGTGCATGAAGATTATGCTCGATGAGATGTATGAGTTGTATAAGGACAAAGGTATCACTAAGATTGTTGGCGTTGAAAGCCGCGGTTTTGTGATGGCATCTGCTCTGGCTGCTAAATTGGGCGCAGGCATTGTACTAGCCAGAAAGCCTGGTAAACTACCCGCTACCGTCATCAAGGAGTCTTTCTCGAAAGAATATGGTGTTGATACCATTGAGATGCATATGGACTCTATTGATGAAAATGACGTTGTTTTGATTCATGACGACCTGCTTGCAACGGGAGGAACTGCCTTAGCAACCTACAAGCTGGTGAATTATTTCCACCCCAAACAAGTCTACATGAACTTCATCATTGAAATCACGGACGAAGGATTGCATGGAAGAGATTTGTTTAAAGGACTGGTAGATGTAACGACACTAATGGTCATTTAATGTTTCACGTGAAACGTCACGCATGACAAAGGAAGAGAACGAGGCGCGTTTAGAGAAATTAAAAGCTATTGTGAGGGCCTTGCCAGAAAAGCCAGGTAGCTATCAGTATTACGATGCTGATGGTACCATTATTTACGTGGGCAAAGCTAAAAATCTGAAGTCACGTGTCTCGTCCTACTTCCACACAGAAGTCGATAGATTCAAAACGAAAGTTCTGGTATCCAAGATTTGGGATATCAGTTATACGGTGGTCAATACCGAAGAGGACGCCTTGCTCTTGGAGAACGCACTCATCAAGAAGTATAATCCTCGATATAATGTGTTATTGAAAGACGGCAAAACCTACCCCAGTATCTGCATTACCAAAGAGTATCTTCCCAGGATTTTTTCTACAAGAACCATTAACAAAAAATGGGGTACCTATTATGGCCCTTATTCGCATGTTGGATCTATGCACGCCGTTCTTGACTTAATCAAAAAACTCTATCATCCACGTACCTGTAAACAGCCACTTTCGGAGGATGGTGTCAATGGCGGAAAATACCAAGTTTGTCTGGAATATCACATCAAGAATTGTGCTGGTCCTTGCATTAAAAAACAGTCGTGGGAGGACTACCAAAAGAACATCAATCAGGCACGTGAGATTATGAAAGGAAACACTCGCCAGCTGCTTCGAGATATGCGTGAGGACATGATGAAACTGGCAGAGGAACTACGTTTCGAGGAGGCAGAAGAGGTGAAACGAAGGTATCTCTTGCTGGAGCAATTTGTGGCAAAATCAGAGGTCGTCAGCCATACCATCAACAACGTGGATGTGCTGTCGATAACGAACGATGAAAAGGTGGCGTTCATCAACTATATTCACGTCTCAAACGGACAGATAAACCAGAGTTTTACGTTCGAATATAAGAAGAAACTCGAAGAGTCTGACGAGGAATTATTGCAATTGGCTATCGTTGAGATGCGTGAGCGTTTTAAGAGTAATGCAAAGGAGATTATCCTGCCAGAAGAGGTCAATATCAACCTTGAAGGAGTGACGATTACAGTACCCCAGCGAGGCGATAAAAAGACCCTGTTAGACCTCTCGCTGATGAACGGAAAGCAGTATAAATTCGATCGTCTGAAGCAAGCAGAAAAGCTCAATCCGGAGCAAAAACAGGTGCGATTGATGAAGGAATTACAGGACCTTTTACACCTGCCAAAGATACCGTATCAGATAGAGTGTTTTGACAACTCAAACATCTCTGGATCGGACGCTGTAGCAGCTTGTGTCGTCTTTAAAAAAATGAAGCCTTCGAAGGCGGATTATCGCAAATACAACATCAAAACGGTAGTGGGTCCTGATGATTATGCGTCGATGAAAGAGGTTGTTTATCGACGCTACAAACGCCTTTTAGACGAAGAACAACCCCTACCCGACCTTATCGTGGCAGATGGTGGAAAAGGACAAATGGAGGTCATTCGTCAGGCCATACAAGACGATTTAGGACTGGATATTCCTATTGCCGGACTGGCCAAAAACGACAAGCACAGAACGAATGAATTATTGTATGGTTTTCCGCCAAGAGTGGTGGGTATGAAGGATACGTCAGAGCTATTCAGGGTGCTCACACAATTGCAAGACGAGGTGCACCGTTTTGCTATAGAATTCCATCGAAACAAGCGTTCTAAGCGCGCCTTACACTCTGAGCTGGATGACATCAAGGGCATCGGCCCCAAAACGCGTGACGAGCTTCTAAAAGGCCTCAAATCCGTCAAGCAAATCAAAGAGGCGACGCTGGAAAAAATTGCAAAGATTATAGGTCCCGCAAAAGCCCAAATTATATTTGATTATTTCCATCCAAAAGAGTAGAAAGAGGTAATCTCGCTATCCAAAGACAATAAATGACCGCTTGCCAATAGTAAGAAAATATTCCCACAGAGGGAATTTTATTTTCCTAGTAAGGCCGCAAAAATTCCCTAGGCAGGGAAAAATATTTTCTTAGGGAAGGCGCAAAAAGAACCCCTTATTCACAGTTTCACAATTCACTGTTTCTTTTTTGAGCCCAGGGGCATTTTGACTTGAACAGGGAGTGTTAATATTTATAAATATATATAAATAAGTATATATAAAATAGATACTCAAGGAGGGGGTACCCCTTCAAAAAAAAAACTGTGAAACTGTGAAACTGTGAATGCAGTAAAAAATCAAAGAGAAAGAATAGAAGGAAAAAGATTTGGTGGAATAAAAAATAGTTCCTAAATTTGCAGTCATGAGAGCAGTTATACAACGAGTTACCCACGCCAGCGTCACCATCGAGGGCAGCGTCAAAAGCCAGATTGGACAAGGGTTTTTGATACTTCTGGGCGTGTGCGATGAAGACACGATGGAAGACGTAGAATGGTTAGTGAAGAAGATTGCCAATCTACGCGTATTTGGCGACGAGAATGACGTGATGAATCGCAGCATCCTCGATGTCAATGGCGAAGCTTTGGTAGTGAGCCAATTCACGCTTTATGCCTCATATAAGAAAGGTAATCGCCCAAGTTGGTTCCGCGCGGGCAGTCATGAACACTCCATCCCACTCTATGAGGCGTTTTGCAAGCAGTTAACTGACCAACTGGGAAAACCTGTTGGTACAGGGGAATTTGGGGCTGATATGAAGGTGGAATTGCTCAACGACGGCCCTGTAACAATCTGTATGGACACCAAGAATAAGGAATAAATCAACGAACAAATAAACCCAAACATACAAAGGTTATGGATAAGAGACAAATCACCAATTACGTGAACTTAACAGCCCTGATTTGCTACATTCTGGGGCGCGTGATGAACATGAGTATCCTTTGTTGGATAGGCTTAGCCATCATGACACTTTCAAGCATCTGGACCCTCATCCATTGGAAGGAGAACGACAAGATTTCAAACTATATCTCTATCGCCTTCCTGGTGCTCGTCGGACTGTCATTTATAGGACTATAATCATGAAGAAATATTTGAAGGAAATCGAGATTTCCGCAGTAATACTCATGCTGATTGGCGTCATTCTCTCTTGGGTTAAAGGCCAAGAGATAGGAATGTGGCCTTGTGGTATTGGGCTCTTTCTGTTTTTGATCGTCTTCCTCTATAAAGCCTGTCACTGGAAAGAGTATGAGCGTGACAACAAACAGTATATTATCATTATTATGATCTGTATTTTCATATTACTTCTACAAATGATTAAGGCAATATGACGATAAAAGAGGCGCAACAGGCTGTAGATCTGTGGATTAAAACGTATGGAGTACGCTATTTCTCTGAGTTGACCAATATGGCTGTCCTGACGGAAGAAGTGGGCGAACTAGCCCGTGTCATTGCACGGAAATATGGCGATCAGAGTTTCAAGGCTGGTGAGAAAGATAGCCTAGGGGAAGAGATGGCGGACGTACTATGGGTATTAATCTGTCTTGCCAACCAGACAGGCATCGACCTCACAGAAGAATTACAAAAAAGTATCGAGAAAAAGACCCTGCGAGATAAGGAGAGACATCTGAATAATGATAAACTAAAATAAAGAAATATGACAGAACATCATCATCACGAGCACGAACATGAGTGCAATTGCGGACACGAGCATCACCATCATCATCACGATGAACGTCCAGAGAATATGTATGAACAGGCATTGAGCCTGTACGACTGTAGTATCTCTGACGAGGAAGTCCGTGAAGCAGTAAAGAAGATTATTGCAGAGAAAGTACATGAAAACGATACGAAAGAAGTCAAGAAGTTTTTGATGGGCAGTGTGGAACTCACAACACTGAAGACCACAGATTCCGAAGAAAGTGTTCTTGGTTTCACAGAGAAAGTCAACCAATTTGACGATGCCTACCCAGATCTCCCTCATGTAGCTACCATTTGTGTCTATCCGTGTTTTGCCAAGACGGTGAGTGAGACATTAGAGGTTGATGGTGTCGAAATCGCCTGTGTATCAGGAAGTTTCCCCTCCTCACAGACATTCCCTGAAATCAAGATCGCAGAAACGGCATTAGCCATCAAGGACGGAGCCACAGAGATCGATATGGTATTGCCTGTAGGTAAGTTCTTGAGCGGCAACTATGAGGATGTTGCCGATGAAATCGCAGAGATGAAGGCTGTCTGTGGTGACCATAAGATGAAGGTCATCTTGGAGACTGGTTGTTTGAAAACAGCAAGCAATATCAAAAAAGCTGCCATTCTGGCCATGTATGGCGGAGCCGATTATATCAAGACTTCAACAGGTAAGTTAGAGCCTGCTGCCACTCCAGAAGCTGCGTATGTGATGTGTCAGGCTATCAAGGAATACTTCACGAAGACAGGTATTCAGATTGGTTTCAAACCTGCTGGCGGCTTGAATAGTGTGATGGATGCCCTTATTTACTACACTATCGTCAAGGAAGTGTTAGGCGAAAAATGGTTAACAAACCAATGGTTCCGTATGGGAACCTCAAGGCTTGCCAATTTATTGTTAAGTGAGATTATTGGAGAAGAGACGAAATTCTTCTAAAGTTTACGTTCTATCACGTAGTCTACATAGGCAGTCAAGGCATCCTTGATTGCCTTTTCTTTTACACTACTATCGATATAATCCATGCATTTCTGACTGAATTCCTGCATGCGTTTTTCAGCATATTCAATACCTCCATGCTGCTTTGTAAACTCGACCAACACAGCGATTTCATCCTGATTAATTGTTCCCGCCTTTACTTTTCTGGCAAGGGTTTGCATCGACTCAAAATCAGAATTGTTCAAGGCGTAGATGACAGGAAGCGTTAACTTGCCTTCCGTCATGTCATTACCAGTAGGTTTACCTATCTCTTTGGAGTCGTAATAATCAAAAATATCGTCGCGGATCTGGAACATGATACCTAAGGTCTGTCCAAACTCAGAAGCCTTCTTAATTTCCTCATCAGAAGCACCTGCAGAGATGGCACCTATAGCGGCACAAGCCTCAAACAAGGCAGCCGTTTTCTGTTTGATGACCTGATAATACACCTCTTCGCTCAATTCCTGATTCTGGATATTCGAAAGTTGCAAGATTTCACCAGCAGCCAAGGTACGACCCAATTCTGCAAGATATTCGATAATACGCTGATTTCCCGTCTGGGCCACCTTCAATAACGCAGTAGACAGGATAAAGTCACCCACCAATACTGCCACCTTATTATTATAAGTGGCATTTACGGAAGCCTGTCCTCGACGTTCCTCACTTTCATCCACCACATCATCATGTACCAACGATGCCGTATGTAAAAGCTCCAATCCAACGGCAGAATATTGGGTGACGTTCGATATTCCCCCATAGTTTTTGGCTGTCAACAGCATCAAGATGGGACGCATACGCTTTCCACCACGCTGACAGATATGTGACAACACTTGTGAGAGCAGACCTTCTTCATAGGTCAGACTCTCATTAAACAACGAGATAAAATCGTTTAAATCTTTCTCAATTGGCTGTTTGATAAGTGACAAATAATCCATATCCTTAGATTTTTGTTACAAAAATAGTGAAAATATCGGGATATTGCGAAATATTTTAGTAATTTTACGCAGAAAATAGAACTTGTTATGGAAAAACTCTTCCTTTTAGACGCTTATGCGCTCATCTATCGCTCGTATTACGCTTTCATCAAGAATCCGCGTATTAATTCAAAAGGTCAGAATACATCGGCCATTGTCGGCTTTGTCAATACGCTTCAAGAAGTGCTTACCAAAGAGCAGCCCACCTATCTGGGTGTTGCCTTCGATCCTCATGGTCCCACTTTCCGTAGTGAAGCTTTTCCAGAATATAAGGCACAACGGGAGGCAACGCCAGAGGATATCCGTAAGGCTGTTCCCATCATCAAAGAGCTGTTGAAAGCGTGGAATATTCCTATTCTGCAAGTCGACGGTTATGAAGCAGATGATGTTATTGGCACTCTTGCTACAAAAGCAGGAACACAAGGAGTAACAACCTATATGCTCACTCCTGATAAGGACTATGGACAGTTAGTAAAAGAGAATGTCTTCATCTTCCGTCCTCGTCATGGAGGAGGTTATGAGACGATGGGACCAGAGGAGGTGAAACAAAAATACGGCATTCCATCGACAACGGCTGTCATTGATTTGTTGGCATTGATGGGTGATTCCGCAGACAATTTTCCTGGCTGTCCTGGTGTGGGAGAGAAAACTGCTGTCAAACTTCTCAACGAGTTTGGAAGCATCGAAGAGTTGTTAAGTCGTACCTCCGAACTGAAAGGAGCACTTAAAACAAAAGTCGAAGAACATGTGGACGATATCAAGATGTCGAAATTTCTTGCCACCATCAAAACGGATGTTCCTATCGAATTGAATCTCGACGAACTGAAAATTTCAGAACCGGATGAGGAGAAGTTGAGTCAGTTAATGGAAGAATTGGAGTTCAAGACCCTTGCCAGCAAGATTCTTAAAAAAACTGAAAAAATATCAACACCTGTAAACGGACAACTCGATTTGTTTGCCGAATTTACGACCAACGGGGCGGTTGAGCCAGAATTTTCGAAATATGAGACGTTAAAAACAACCTCTCATGAATACCAACTCATTGATAATGAGGAAGATCAAAGAAAATTAACTGACTTTTTCTTGACAAATAAAATTCTCAGTCTAGATACGGAGACCACTTCAACCAATCCTATTGACGCAGAATTGGTAGGATTGAGCTTTGCAGTGGAAGAACACAAGGCATTTTATGTTCCTATACCTGCTCATCGTGAAGAAGCTCAGAAAGTTGTTGAGATTTTCCGACCCGTCTATGAGAATGAGAAAATTCTCAAGGTTGGTCAAAATTTGAAATACGACTTAGAAGTGTTACGAAACTATGGCATTGAACTGAAGGGTAAAATGTGGGATACGATGATTGCCCATTATCTCATCCAACCTGAGTTGCATCATAACATGGACTATATGGCAGAGATTTATCTGAACTATCAAACTATCCATATCGATGAACTGATTGGACCCAAGGGAAAGAACCAACGTTCCATGCGTGACCTCTCCCCTACCGACATCTATGAATATGCCTGTGAGGATGCAGACATCACCCTCCAACTCAAGAACAAGTTAGAGCCAGAACTGAAGAAACATGGTGCAGAATCTTTGTTCTATGATATCGAGATGCCTCTGATGCCTGTCCTAGCTGAGATGGAGATGAATGGGGTTTGCTTAGACACCTCATCACTAGCTGAGACCAACAAGCAGTTTACCCAACGTATGTTGGAAATAGAACAACGTATCTATGTACTTGCCGGACAACCATTTAATATCGCATCACCCAAACAAGTAGGTGAGATTCTGTTTGACAAGCTTAAAATAGTTGAGAAGGCCAAGAAGACCAAGACTGGTCAGTATGTCACCTCTGAGGAAGTGCTGCAACAGTTGAAGAACAAGCACGAAATCGTGGCTGACATCCTGGAACACAGAGGATTAAAGAAACTTATTGGTACGTATGTCGAGGCACTTCCAAAGCTGATAAACCCTCGTACTGGCCACATCCATACCTCGTTCAATCAGACAATTACAGCCACAGGACGACTCTCATCTTCTGATCCCAACCTACAAAATATTCCTATTCGTGGCGAGGATGGCAAGGAGATTCGTAAGGCTTTCATTCCTGAACCAGGTTGTCTGTTCTTCTCTGCAGACTACAGTCAGATCGAGCTTCGTGTGATGGCTCATCTCTCGCAGGATCCTAATATGATTGAAGTATTCCGCGAGGGTAAAGACCTGCATGCTGCTACTGCTGCCAACATCTATAAGAAGCCTATCGAAGAGGTTACTCGTGATGAACGAACCAAATCAAAGCGTGCCAACTTTGGTATCATCTATGGCATCACTGTTTTTGGATTAGCTGAGCGCCTAGATATCCCTCGCGACGAAGCTAAAATGCTGATTGATGGCTATTTCGCCACCTTCCCAGAGGTTCACGACTACATGGAGAAATCCAAAGAGATTGCCAGAAAACAAGGATACGTCACTACCCTATTTGGACGTCGCCGCTACCTGCCGGATATCAATAGTGCCAACTCTGTTGTTCGTGGTTTTGCAGAGCGAAATGCCATCAATGCACCTATCCAAGGTACTGCTGCCGATATTATCAAAGTAGCAATGATTCACATCTTCCAGCGCTTTAAGGCAGAAGGTATCCGTTCAAAGATGATTCTTCAGGTGCACGATGAACTCAACTTCTCAGTTTATCCAGAGGAAAAAGAAAAGGTAGAGCATATTGTCATTGAAGAGATGCAGAATGCATTCCAGATGCAAGTGCCTTTAGTAGCAGACAGTGGTTTTGGTAATAATTGGTTAGAGGCACACTAAATCATGATATAGTACGCTCCTTACGGACTGTAAGTTCGCACCCTGCGGACTATGAGTCCGTAAGCGTCGGACTAATAGTTTGCATTAGTCGGACTATTTTATAGTATTAATGTTTCAGCAAATTTATAAATAATAATTCCAGTTGTGACACTTACATTCATTGAATGTTTAGTTCCTAACTGAGGAATCTCAAGACAACCATCTGAAGCATCTACAACTTCCTGGTGAACTCCTTTCACTTCGTTGCCCATTACTACAGCATATTTCTGACCTTTTTGAGGTACAAATTTCTGTAGTTTAGTACTATGTTCTACCTGTTCGACAGAAAGAACCGTATAATCCGCTTTTTTTAGTTCTTCAACAGCTTCTAATGCTGTATTAAAGTAACGCCAACTTACACTTTCTTCTGCACCAAGGGCTGTCTTATGAATTTCAATAGATGGAGGAGTTTGACATATACCACAAAGATATACTGCTTCTACTCTAAAAGTGTCACATGTGCGAAAAACACTACCTATATTATACATTGAACGAACATCATCCAATACTACAATAAGTGGCAATTTCTCAGCTTTGTGGAATTCTTCCACAGAAAGCCTTTTCATCTCTATAGTCCTTACTTTTCGCATTTCAGATGCAAAAGTACAAAATTCACATAAACCAACAAAATTATTGTGGATAAACCTGTGGAAAACCAAGTTTATATTTTTTTAATTATGACATGATATCAAATAATCCCCTACCCTTTCTGTGAATGAAATGCATAAATCGACACATTCTGAGCAACTTTTCCACTAATTTTCTATGAAAAAAGATATAAACTTATTATATTTGCACCAAAATTGGAATGTGTGGATAAACTACTTATATGACTAATAATCAATAAGTAAATATCAACAAGAAGTGTGAATGACTGAAGATTATAAGTGGATAATAGAACTGGCAAGAAAATCAAAAGAAAGTTTTACACTTATCAACGCCATATCATACAATTCATTCCTTTTTAAAAGAAAAAAATAAAAAGAAAATTAATAATAATGCTATGTTGAAAACTGAGTGGGTTAAACAAGGATTTATTGACGAGCCTGTGGCAGAAGGAATAGACCTGAAAAAAGAAATTCGTCAATTAGCAGAAGAGAAGAATGCTGTCATTCTCGCTCATTACTATACAAAAGGTGAAATACAAGAGATAGCCGACTTTATTGGTGACTCTTTGGCTCTTGCCCGTAAGGCTGCAGAGACAGATGCTAAGATTATTGTGATGTGTGGTGTCCATTTTATGGCTGAAACCTGTAAGATACTTTCTCCAGACAAACTGGTATTATGTCCTGATCTGAATGCCGGTTGTTCTTTGGCTGACAGTTGTAAGGCTGAGGATTTGAAGAAATACAAGGAAGATCATCCAGGTTATCAGGTTATCAGTTATGTAAATACCACTGCTGCTGTGAAGGCATTGACAGATGTGGTCGTAACCAGTGGTAATGCAAAGAAAATAGTAGATACCTTTCCTAAGGACGCAAAAATCATCTTTGGCCCAGATTATAATTTAGGATCCTATATCAATGAAATAACAGGTAGGAAAATGTTATTATGGAATGGCGGATGTCATGTTCATGAGCGTTTTTCAGTACCTGAAATTCTTAAATTAAAAGAAGAACATCCGAAAGCTTTAGTTCTTGCCCATCCGGAGTGTAAAGGCCCAGTACTTGCTACAGCCGATATAGTGGGCTCTACAGCCGTTCTTTTGAAGTATGCGGTAGAACATCCCACCGAAAAGTTTATCGTGGCTACAGAGGCCGGAATTTTGCATGAAATGCAACGTCAATGTCCAGATACCAAGTTCTACCCTGTTCCGCCAGAGGTTTCAGAAGGTTCAATTGGTTGTCATTGTAATGAGTGTGACTATATGAAGATGAATTCGTTATTAAAGATATACAATACCCTCAAATACGAATGGCCAACTGTTGAAGTTGATGCAGACATTGCTAAAGATGCTGTTAAACCTATCGAGAGAATGCTGGAATTGAGCTAAAATATGAAGCAGCGTATAGAGTGGTTGGCAGTTTTGAGGGGTCTTAATATACTACTGGTTGTAATAGTTCATATTCAATTGGTAGATATGGCTACAGGCGAGAATCATTTATTCTGTCGAGCTTTGTCTCTTCCGTTCCATCCTATACGAATGCCCTTATTTATCTTCATATCTGGTGGACTATTGTATATTAGCAGAATCAAGAAACAAATAGACACAAAGGCATTATACAAGGATAAGTTCCAACGTATCATGATACCTTTTGTTTTCTTTGTTGTTGTCTATTACCTAATTAAATGTATTTTTAATCAGTTTACAAAGACACCTATTGAACTGTCTTGGACTAATTTCTTTGAGTCATTCGTCTATTATAGAGGTCACTCATCACAGTCATTATGGTTTCTGTCAGTACTGATGTTTTTGATGCTGATGTACCCATTATTCTGTTACTTATGTAAGAATAAATATAGGATGATTTCATTCTTATTGTTTTGTTGTGGAATATATTTTATTGATACGGACCTTGATAGTCCCTGGAACGTTTTTTATATATTGGAATTACAGCATTATCTGATATATTTCTTTTTTGGCATCTTTTTCTTCAGATTTGAATTGTACAAGTATATCAATCATATAGTTGTATTATTATTGCTTACTATACTATATGCTACATGTTATTACTATTCAATAGTTATTCTTAATTCTATATTAGGTATTGTTCTGATGTGTTCACTATGTTTGAAGATAGCTAGGTATTTTCCTAACTTATTTTCAAGTTTCAGGGAATATATCTTTCAGATTTACCTTATGTCCTTACCTTTTCAAACGTTTGTAGAATTGATATTATGGAAGCATTATTTCTATAATGAACAACTCTTCTTTTTGTTTTATGTGTTAAATCTGTTGTCTGGCATATTTATACCAGTCTTAATATCCAAATTAGTCGAATGCTGTCATATTAAGTTTATAAGACTATGCTTTGGATTGCAATAGTTTATTTATTAAAGGCAAAGAATCGCTGGCCTAAATAGTTGAACACGACAAAGAGACACATACCTAATGCCATAGATATGTTTTCTTGTATGATAATACTATAACTGTTAAGCATCCAGTGTATGATAGGTTTTGCTATACCGTATGCTAGGAAATAACAAATTAAGATATTAATGATAAAGCGTAATAGAGAATAATATCCTTTTTCTTTGAAGCGAAAAGTAAAGTTCTTATTAAGCAGATAACTTACAAGACTTCCAAAAAAGTAATTGGATGCAGAAGATACCCAATAACTTAAATGGAATACATTATAAAAAACAAACATAATAGTGGTACCTACTAATGTATTCACCATTCCCACCATAACAAATTTTATGAATGTCTTGTCAGTGAAGTAATTTAAAAATTTCATATTATTTTAAAACTCTAACCTGATCATGATTGACAATCCATACACAGTCAAATAGATGCTGTTCAAGCTTTTTCTTACCAATAAAATTAGCTTGTTGAATACAATTATTAGAACGTTCTATAGTTGTATCTTGTATTTCTTTAGGCCATTGATAGTTGGTCTCGTATTGCGACGCCAAACCCCATCCAAATGCTTCATTTGGAATAACACAAAAAGAAGATAGTTTAGGATAATCATCTTCTATGATAATGATATAAACTGATTTTACAGGTTTTCCTGTCTTCTTGATAGCTTCCTGAGCCATTTGTTTACCTATTAATCCTGATTCTACAGAAGCATTGATAAGATGAATATCAATGATGATGGCAGAAAGACAAAACAATATGAATGAAAACCCAATAGGTTTGATATGCTCTTTATAGGTATCAATGGAATAGGCAATCATGACAGAAAGCATAGCTAATCCTGCGTAGGTATGCATCATACTGAATATTGTACCAATATGTGGTGCTACGGCAATAAGCATACATAGAATTGTGCACAACATCTTCTTATTACAAAATATTTTGATATTCCTTATAAAGATATAATAAAGGAAAGGTAATGCTAATGTGAATGTAAAAAGTGCTGCAAGAATATTGCGACTTGGTCGATGAAGTAAATAGATGTAATCAGTAGTAATAAAAGTGGTAAACAAGAACTTGGTAAAGTTTTTAATTACTTTCAGTACTCCTGGTTCGTAATCAGGATGGATAATGATATCTTTTGGAAGCAAGAAAATGGCGAGTGCGTAGACCACCATTATTCCTAATCCTATTATAATATCTTTTTTTAGTTTCTGTTGATTAAAAAAATCGAATCCATAAGCTAATATAGGACATATTAAAGCCCACATCAATCCATTTTCTTTCCACCATGTAGCAATGAATATCATGCTAATCCAGGCGACGTATTTTCCTTTTTCCAGTTTTAGATAAATTAGAAATGAAATGATGCCGCAAACAAGTGCATAAGTCTGATTCATACTATCTACGGCAGTTACGGTTGCCATAGTGGCTGGAGTTATAAAGAAGAATACGGTTGTAATGTTTTTTGAGAAATAGTTGAATCCAAGTGTGTCTAATAGTTTAAATATACAACATGCACAAATAGTATGTCCAATAACTATTAAATAATGATTAAACGTAGGAAATAATTGTTGTGGATTCAATCCGACGATGTATCCGACAATAGTATCAAAAGGTCTCCAATGATAGCCGTAAAACAGAAATCTTTCCTTAATGAAAAAAGGATTAAAATCAGGTGTTGTAGTTCCTACCCAATCATCGTGTGTAGGAAGAATAGGTAAGATAGCATCAAGAAGAAAAGGAGTTAATATTAAAATAGTGAAAATACCCCAATAACTATTGAATGTTATTTTTCCCTTCATACAATATAGTTATTTTACAATAGCTATCTTACAAACAGTTCCTTTTTGGCCATCACTGGTAGCTGTTGCTACCATATACACTCCTGAAGCCACACGTTTTCCATTCTTATCACGTCCATCCCATAAAAATGTACCACCAGTACTGCGTCCCTCCCGAATTAGAGATCCAGATGATGATAGTATTTTTACATCAGCATTGTAGGTTAGACCAGTAATAGTGATAAATCCATTATAATTTTTAAAGTCCACAGGGTTTGGATAAGCATATACAGTATCGTCTGTCATTTCTGTTGCAGGCTCAGTTGCATCACTCATATATGAGCAAAGTCCGTCTTCAGTTCCAAAGAAAACTTCACCTGTAGATTTATTAATGGCAATAGACAGAACGGTATTAGAAAGCAGAGAAGAGTTATCTGATGTGAAATGGTGAACCTGTTCCATATTATCAGCACTTATCAGATATACACCAAGACCATTTGTACCTATCCATTTTCTATTACCACCATCTATGGCAATACAAGAAATATCAGTATTAGCTAGCAGATAATCAGCATAGTCTGTACCATCATTTCGTGGAACTTTTATTTGAGTAAGTATTGAGCCTCCATTGTTGATTTCATTTCTTTCAAAAACAAATAATCCTTTATCAGTGCCAATCCATATATTTTGATTTAAGTCTTCAGTAACACATCTGAGACCATAATAATTTGATAATTTGATACCATCCTGATTGATGATAGTCTCATAGGCAGTGATATAATCATTGTCTATATCATATTGATAGAATGCAGGAAGATAATGGTTATTATTGACAAACCACATCTTTCCATAACTATCAATTATTATATTTTTCATTTCAGCATTACTTCTATTTTTTATATTACCAACATTAAGTTTCATTAACTCAGAATGGTTATATTTTTTAAAAGTTCCATTATTATACTTTACCATGGAAGTTGTAGGGGCTGAACTATTAAGAATCCAAAGGTTTCCGTTGTTGTCATACTTTACGCCAGTTACTAATTCATAATCTAAGTTACTTCCATCAAAGGGTTCAATAGGACTATTATTTGAATTATAAAAATGGACGAATTTACCATCTAAATATTCATATAATCCATTTCTTGATCCTGCAAAGATATGATTTTCATTGGAAGGATCAACATCAAAACAAAAAGAGCCTTGATAAGAAACACCAGTAGATTCACTAATGCCTTCTTCTTGGTAGATAGTCCAATTATCATCCTTTAAAATTTGGATAGGACAAGAGTGGTTGTAATCACCATTAGAAGAATACAACCTGTTATTCAGATATTTCATGAATCCAAAATAATTGTACTTCGGCCCACCAGGATTCAGTGTCTTAACTGTTTCGATATATTTGTCATAATCGCTGTTGTCTTCCTCTGGAAGATTAGTAGGATAGTCTGGGTTGTTTGGCGTATAACTATCTGCAATTTCTGCTCGTTCCATATTGACCTTGACTATACCGAAACCACAGATTAAGTAAGCATAGACTCCATCAATGCGGACGCTGCTGACAGTCTTGTCACCAGTGATTACTTTTGTATAGAGGTCACTGATATTGATAACATTGCCGTCAGGTTCTACAAGGTCAATATTAGAGTTTTTATAAACTGCAATTAATCGTTTGGCAGAAGGGCACCATTTGATATGGGTAATATAAGTATCACTCATACCATTTGTCTTATCGTATGTGTAGATACTTTGATCGCTGAGGTTGTATTGATAGAGACTATTACTTGCCATCACAAAGAGATCATCACCACCCTTTTGTATCTGCTGAACCTCATAATAAGCCATATAGGCTTTCCATGAGCCTATTTGAGAGAAGGCAGTCAGCCAACAAATAGCTAATAGCAAAGTGATAATCGTTTTCTTCATATATTATTATAATGTTTTGAGATACTCAGCAAGTTTCTGTGTGGCTCGAGCCCGATGACTGATAGTATTCTTGATGTTTGTACCTAACTCAGCGAATGTCTTGTCGTAGCCTTCTGGTTGAAAGATAGGATCATAGCCGAAGCCCTCCCCTCCCCTTTTCTCATGGATAATCTCACCATTGACGATACCTTCAAACTGATGGATTTCCTTGATGGAAGTACAACCACAAGGACATATATCCTTTTTCATTATTAACGCAATAACTGTACGAAATCGTGCCTTACGGTTGCTATAATTTTTTAATTCATGAAGCAATTTTGCCATATTTGCCTCAGAGTCATGTCCTTCACCACCAGCATAACGGGCACTATAAACGCCAGGTGCACCTCCTAGGGCATCTACTTCTAATCCTGTATCATCAGCAAAGCAACTTACATGATAATGGTCATAAACGTATTGTGCTTTTTGAAGTGCATTTTCTTCTAAAGTCTTTCCTGTTTCTGGAATGTCCTCTGAACAACCAATCTCTTTAAGAGAGACTACTTCAAATCCATCGCCCAATATATTTTTGATTTCGTCAAGTTTATGTTGGTTGTTGGTGGCAAAAATAATTTTCATGCTTCTATCTTCTTCTAATTCTCTTTAATATCTTTTACTTTCTTATCTTCCTTAATTTTTACCCTCATCTCATCAAAGCCTTCACCATAGACACCAATGACGCTTGACTGACTGACAAAGGCTTGAGGATCAATCATTTTGATGAGTCGGAAAATATTGACACTTTCATTCTTTTTCGCAAGAATACAAAGAACCTTACTTTGTTTACCAGTATACCAACCGTGTCCGTCAAGAATAGTGACACCATGTCCCATTTGGGTACCAATAGCATTGGCTATCTCCTGCCATTTTTTCGAGAAAATGAAGAATTGGACAGACTGACGACGAGCATTCATTACGTAGTCGAGTGCATAGTTCTCCATCCCCATCACGCAGAAACCAAACATCACCTTATGGGCTCGTTCAATATAGCTGCCAAATTGTGGGAAGAACATACATGAACCAATGATACAGAAGTCGACAGCAATCAACACGTTGCCTAATGATACATTGGGATGAAACTTGTTTACAGAGGCAGCAATGATATCCGTACCACCCGTAGAACCGTTATTCATGAAGACGGTGGCCAGTGCAAAGCCAGTAATCACACTACCAATAATCATCGACATAAAATCCTGCCCTTCTCCCATCAGTTTGATGGGTAATCCGTTGGGTTGCTTAGGAATGATATCCTGTGCGAATTTCAGCATCGTGTAGAGCGTTAAGATAGCAAAGATAGTCTTCATTAGGAATTTCCATCCCAGTATCTTCAGGGCTACTATCAATAGCGCACCATTGATGATGATATATGTGTTCTCCAAATGGAAACCTGTGGCGTAGTAGATGATAGCTGACAGACCCGTAACGCCTCCTGCCACTATCTGATAGGGCATCAGAAACACCGTGAAGGCGATGGTGTACAGAAAGAGGCCAAAGGCTATAAAGAAATAGTCTCTGGCTTCGTTCAAGATGATTCTATGCTGAATATTCATTGCTTACTTCTTGAATACGACATTCACCATACGCTTGGGAACGATAATCACCTTCATGATTTCTCCTTCGATATACTTGGCAGAGCGTTCGTCAGCGAGAACAGTCTTCTGAATGGTGTCGTTGTCAGCATCGGCAGCAAACTCCATATCAAAACGAGTCTTGCCGTTGAAGGCAACACCCAGCTTGACACTATTCTCCACGAGGTATTCCTCGTTCCAGGCAGGCCACTTAGAGTCGCAGACACTACCCTGCTCGCCCAGAGCTTCCCACAATTCTTCTGCGATATGTGGTGCAAATGGAGCTATCAGGATGACCAATGTCTTCAGCGCTTCCTTGCTCTTGCACTTCTGCTGAGCCAGCTCGTTGACACAGATCATAAAGGCCGAAATAGAGGTATTGTACGAGAACACCTCAATGTCTTGCGATACCTTCTTGATGAGCTTATGAACACTCTTCAACGCGTTCTTCGTAGGCTCGCTGTCATCAACCAGAAGCTTACCATCAGGATTCTCACGGGTGTTGCCATAGAACAATGCCCAGAACTTCTTCAGGAAGCGGTGACAACCATCAATACCATTCGTATCCCAAGGCTTTGACTGCTCCACAGGACCTAGGAACATCTCGTAGAGACGCAGAGTATCAGCACCATACTTCTCGACAATCATATCCGGATTGACCACATTGAACATCGACTTTGACATCTTTTCGATGGCCCATCCGCAAACGTATTTGCCATTTTCAAGGATGAATTCAGCATTGTTGTATTCAGGGCGCCAAGCCTTGAAAGCCTCAATGTCCAGAACGTCAGCAGAAACAATGTTGACATCCACATGGATAGGTGTGGTGGTGTATTTGTCCTTCAAGCCAAAGCTTACGAACTTGCCTTTGTCTGCACCCTCATCCTCGATACGATAGACAAAGTTACTGCGACCTTGAATCATACCCTGGTTGACGAGCTTCTTGAAGGGCTCGTCCTCGCAGGAATAGCCAGAGTCGTAGAGGAACTTGTTCCAGAAACGAGAATAGATCAAGTGACCAGTAGCGTGCTCAGTACCACCAACATAGAGGTCCACATTGCGCCAATATTCATCAGCATCACGACTGACAAGGGCCTGCTCATTCTTGGGGTCCATATAGCGCAGATAGTAAGCTGAACTTCCTGCAAAGCCAGGCATCGTGTTCAGTTCCAAGGGGAAGACAGATTTGTTGTCAATGAGATCTTTCGAGACCACCTTGTCAGTCTTGGTATCCCAAGCCCAAATCTTAGCACGTCCCAATGGAGGTTCGCCAGTCTCAGTGGGCTTGTACTCATCAATCTCTGGCAGTTCCAGAGGCAGGCACTCCTTTGGAATCATATAGGGCATATCGTCCTTATAGTAAACAGGGAACGGCTCTCCCCAATAGCGCTGGCGAGAGAAGATAGCGTCACGCAGACGATAGTTCACCTTTACCCTACCCAATCCTTGCTCAGTAACGAATTTCTTCGTGGCAGCAATAGCCTCCTTCACAGTCAGTCCGTTGAGGCTGAACTTCTTAGAGGCAGAGTTGCACATGATACCTTCCTTAGCGTCGTAGCTCTCCTCAGAGACATCGGCACCCTCAATCAATGGAATAATCGGCAAATTGAAGTGCTTAGCGAAGGCATAGTCACGAGAGTCGTGAGCTGGTACAGCCATAATGGCACCAGTACCATAGCCAGCCAAAACATATTCTGCAATCCAGATGGGAATCTTTTCGTCTGTAAACGGATTAATGGCGTAACTGCCTGAGAATACGCCAGTTACTTTATGATCCATCTGACGATCACGCTCTGTACGTTTCTTTACGTAGTCGAGATATTTTTCTACCTCAGCCTTCTGCTCAGGCGTCGTGAGCTCAGCTACGAGGTCACTTTCAGGTGCCAGCACCATAAACGTCACACCAAACATCGTATCGGCACGAGTGGTAAAGATCGTAAAGTGCTTGTCTGAATCAGCGACGTTGAACTCCACCTCAGTACCCTCAGAGCGTCCAATCCAGTTGCGCTGGGTCTCTTTCAGAGAGTCTGTCCAATCAATCTCCTCCAGTCCATCAAGCAGTCTCTGAGCGTAAGCAGATACACGCAGACACCATTGGCGCATCTTTTTCTGCACCACAGGATAACCGCCACGAACGGAGACACCATCTACGACCTCATCATTGGCAAGCACCGTACCCAACTTCGGACACCAGTTCACCATCGTATCAGCCAGATAGGCAATACGATAGTTCATCAGCACTTCCTGCTTCTTCTTCTCAGAGAAATTAGCCCAATCGGAGGCTGTAAAGTGCAGTTCTTCTGTGCCAAGAGCCCCACAGCCTTCAGTACCCATCAGTTCGAAGTGCTCAATCAGTTTAATGGTAGGTTGTGCTTTCTGTGAGGAGAGACTATAATATGACTTGAACATCCGTTGGAAGGCCCATTGAGTCCATTTATAGTAGATGGGATCACAGGTTCGTACCTCACGTTCCCAATCGAATGAGAACCCAATCTTATCCAATTGTGAACGATAGCGATCAATATTCTCAAAGGTTGTTTTTTCTGGATGTTGACCTGTCTGGATGGCATATTGTTCTGCGGGCAGTCCGTATGCGTCGTAACCCATCGGGTTCAACACGTTAAAACCCTGCTGACGTTTGTAGCGGGCATAGATATCACTGGCGATATAGCCGAGCGGATGACCCACATGCAAACCTGCACCAGAGGGGTAGGGGAACATATTCAATACGTAGAATTTCTTCTTCGTCGGATCCTCTGTAACACGATAGGTTTTCATTTCTACCCATCGCTTCTGCCATTTCTGTTCAATGTCTCTAAAGTTGTATTCCATATTGATATGAATTTTATAATTGTCTGCAAAGATACGATTAAGTGAGCGAAAATGCAAATTTATTTTGCCAATTCTCCAAAAATTAGTTATCTTTGCATCTCATAAACGGATAATATAAAAATGGCAAAGAAGGAACTGACTCCTATGATGAAGCAATTCTTCGACCTCAAGGCGAAACACCCTGAGGCGGTGTTGTTGTTCCGTTGTGGTGATTTCTATGAAACTTATTGTGAGGATGCCATTACGGCTGCTCAGATATTAGGTATCACCCTGACACGCCGCAATAATGGAGCTGGTGTGAGAGGAGATGAAATGGCAGGATTTCCGCATCATGCTCTTGACACCTATTTGCCAAAACTCATCCGTGCAGGAAAACGGGTTGCTATCTGTGATCAGTTGGAAGACCCAAAACTCACCAAGAAACTTGTTAAGCGTGGTATTACAGAACTGGTAACCCCAGGTGTGGCAATGCAAGATAATGTACTCAACTACAAAGAGAATAATTTTCTTGCTGCTGTCCATTTTGGTAAAGGTTCTTGTGGTGTTTCTTTTCTGGATATCTCAACAGGAGAGTTCTTAACAGGTGAAGGGACTTATGATTATGTGGAGAAACTAATGGGCAGTTTCCAACCTAAAGAGGTTCTCTACGACCGTGCCCGTAAGCATGACTTTGAGAAATACTTTGGTACACGCTATTGTACTTTTGAATTGGACGATTGGGTGTTTACAGAACAGACAGCGAATCAGAAGCTATTGAAACACTTCCAGGTGAAGTCCATGAAAGGTTTTGGTGTTGAGCATCTAAAAAGCGGTCTTATTGCCTCTGGTGCTATCTTACAATACCTTGATCAGACGTTACATACCCAGATAGCCCATATCACCTCTCTTGCCCGAATAGAGGAGGAGCGTTATGTCCGACTCGATAAATTTACAGTACGTTCGTTGGAATTGGTGGGCACCATGCAGGAAGGCGGTAAGTCTTTGTTAGATGTCATCGATCATACGGTGTCGCCTATGGGAGGAAGATTATTGCGCCGCTGGTTGGTATTTCCTTTGAAGGACGTAAAACCTATCAACGATCGTTTGGATATTGTTGACTATTTCTTCCGTGAACCAGAGTTCCGTCAGTGTGTTGATGATCAGTTACATCGTATTGGTGATTTGGAGCGTATCATCTCTAAAGTAGCCGTAGGTCGTGTAACTCCTCGAGAGGTAGTACAGTTAAAGACAGCGTTACAAGCAATTCAACCGATCAAGACTGCGTGTCTTTATGCCAAGAACGATTCTCTGAAAAGAGTAGGGGAGCGATTGTGTCTCTGTGAGTCTGTTCGTGACCGTATCGAACGTGAAATTACTAATGATCCTCCTCAATTGGTAGCAAAGGGTGGTGTCATCCGTGATGGAGTGAATGATGAACTTGATGAGTTACGTCATATAGCCTATTCAGGTAAGGACTACCTGATGCAGATACAGGAACGTGAAACACAGGCAACAGGTATATCTTCCTTGAGGATAGGTTATAACAATGTGTTTGGCTATTATCTCGAGGTGCGTAACACGTATAAGGAAAAAGTACCTCAGGAGTGGATACGCAAGCAGACTTTGGCTCAAGCAGAGCGCTATATTACTCCTGAACTGAAGGAATATGAAGAGAAGATATTGGGAGCAGAAGACAAGATTCTCTCTTTGGAACAGCGTCTTTTCAATGATTTGGTGCTAGCCTTGCAGGAGTTTATACCACAGATACAGGCAAATGCTAACGTCATTGCCCATCTCGATTGTTTATTGTCAGCAGCAAAGACGGCGGAGGAGAATCATTATATTCGTCCTCAAATAGATGAAAGTAATATCATTGATATCAAACAAGGGCGTCATCCTGTCATAGAGACACAATTGCCGATAGATGAGCGATATGTGCCTAATGATGTATTGTTGGATAATGAGCATCAACAGATTATCATTATTACTGGTCCCAATATGGCTGGTAAATCAGCATTATTGCGCCAGACAGCCTTGATAGTGCTTTTGGCCCAGATAGGAAGTTTTGTGCCGGCAGAGAGTGCTAAGATTGGCTTAGTCGATAAGATTTTTACTCGTGTGGGAGCCTCTGATAATATTTCTCTCGGCGAGTCTACCTTTATGGTGGAGATGACAGAGGCGGCTAATATCCTGAATAATGTCACCCCCCGCTCCTTAGTACTCTTCGATGAGTTAGGACGAGGTACTTCAACCTATGACGGAATCTCCATTGCTTGGGCTATTGTAGAATATCTGCATGAGCACCCAAAGGCTCAGGCTCGTACGCTTTTCGCTACACATTACCACGAGTTGAACGAGATGGAGAAAAATTTCAGTCGCATTCGCAACTATAATGTCAGCGTGAAGGAGGTTGATGGTAAAGTCATTTTCCTGCGTAAGTTAGAGAAAGGTGGTTCTGAACATTCTTTTGGTATTCACGTAGCAGACATTGCCGGTATGCCGAAATCTATCGTCAAACGGGCAAATGTCATCCTTCAACAATTAGAAGCAGATAATGCACAAGTCGGTACAGTAGGCAAGCCTACGGCAGAAATTGCTCACAGTCGTGAAGGTATGCAACTCTCATTTTTTCAGCTGGACGACCCTGTTCTCTGTCAGATTCGTGATGAGATATTAGGATTGGACATTAACAATCTTACACCTGTTGAGGCACTTAATAAACTCAACGAAATTAAGAAGATTGTCTCAGGAAAGTAACTTTTGAAGCTCCTCTAAAGAATTAGCAACTTGAATGTAAGTATGCCAATTCTTTCTGGTGAATCCTTTGTTTTGTAAGTCATCCAAAAGGGTGATAAGAGAATCCCAAAAGCCTTTCATATTAAAAAGGATGACTTTCTTGTCGTGGTAACCGATGGTGGCAGAGGCCGCAATAGTGAAAATCTCATCAAGGGTTCCAATACCGCCAGGCAGGGCAATAAAGACATCTGCCTTGTCTTCCATTAGTTGTTTGCGGTCATTAAGATTGTCACAAAGGATTTCTACATCTACATAGTCACTGATACGTCCAGACTTCTCTACGATTCTCGGAATGACTCCAATAGTCCGTCCGCCAGCCTCATGAGCCGCTTTTGCCACACATTCCATCAATCCCTGATTCACCCCTCCATATACGATGGAATGATTATTCTTTGCAGCCCATCGCCCCAATTCCTCTGTGAGTTCAAAGAAGTCAGGATCTATTTCTTGATTAGCGGAACAAAAGATACAAATCTTCATAACAGGTCTATTTCTTCCAGAAACGTGAAGTGATATCCTCAAATTCACCATTTTCCATCAGCCGATAGAGGCGTTGGTTGGTGGTGGGTTGTTTCAATGGTCCAAGATGTTTGATAAATGGCCCAATCTTGATATAATCGAAGTCTGTCTTACAGATGGAGGATGTGATACGGATGCGTCCACTATACCATGCAACCTTGAATTGCGGATATGTCTCGTGGATATACAGTGCCAGTTGATTAACCCCTTTGGGATCAGCATCGCCACCCATGAAGGCAATACATGTGATGTCGTCACCGTATTTCTTCACAAAGTCATCAATGGCATCGGTATCCAAGGGTAGTCCGATATCCTCCCAGAGGTAATGGCTATGACAGCCCGGACAGCGACACGGGCAATTAGAAATATTAATTGCCAGTGTCACTTCATCGGGTATCTCTTGGAATACGATGCCAGTGTTGACGTATTTGAGCATTGCTATTAGCTATTATACTTCGCTCTTAGCATGAGCATAGAAGCGACGAGCAGCCTCTTCCTGACGCGGCTGTGAGAAGTTGCTGACACGTTTCAGATAACCAATGATACGAGTCATATAATCTACATTCTTCGAATGACAGTGAGGACACTCCTTCAGGTAACGCTTGTCGATATGTCCACAGTCATTACATACCGTGTTAGGAATATTGAACGTAAAGTAGTTACAACCCTCCTGGGCAGCGACTTTCAATAGATGTGCATACTGCTGTTTGCTCAGATGCTCCTCTAAGTTCATGTGGAGGGCAGAACCACCTGTGAGGTGCTCAATATAGGGAGCACCATGTAGCTTAAACTTGTCGATAACGCTGAGTGAGTCGTCCTCAACAACGTAGAAGTATGAGTTGTAGCAGTCTCGCGGAACGAAATAGCCATCCTCACGATCCCATTTAGCGTGTTTTACACCCACATTCTCTGCAGGAATCATCTCGCAGTTGAACATGACATCCTTTGTGCGATATTGTTTGTTGTATTTCTCAATCAATCCGAGAATACCCTGAACAAAGTGCAGATAATCATCGTTTGGCGTAATCTTCAGTCCCATGAATTCGGCAGCTTCTACCAGTCCGTTGATACCAATAGTCAGATACTGGCGTCCAATGTTGATATAGCCAGCATCGAAGAGGGGCAGCATACCATGCTCCTGTAACTCTTTCAGATTCTCGTTGTAAGCCATCTGAACTTTGTGGCAAAGATCAATAACACCACCTAAATACTCTAGATAGTCAATCTTGTGATTAACGGCATATTGTATGCAGCGGTTCAGGTTGATGGTCAGCACACTCTTGGAACCTGTTGATACACCACCAGCACCTAATGTGTAACTGAAACCATTATCCGTAATCTCATTGCGAAGACGACAGCAGGAGCTCAAAGAGTCTGCGTTGTCACTCATATAGGTGAAGAAGGAATGTCCTTCTGCATACATCTCTGCGGTGAAATCACCCCATTCCTTATCCAGGCACTCACCGTTCTTGTCTGTCAACAGTGCCATTGTCTCTACAGGGAAGGTCAACAGAGTCTTGGTGCGTTCGTGATTGAACCATTTCATGAAGCGTTTCTGCAACCACGACAGGCTGTTCCAGTCTGGCTTAGAACCATCAGGGAAATAGAACTCTCCAAAGATACTCTCGAAATAATATTTGTCATAATAGGCGACATTCCAGAAAACAGCCTGATAGTTACGTGCACCAGTTGGCTGGTTCAGCGTATATACAATCTGCTCGAAACAGTCTGTGATGATCTTGTCAATCGTACGCTTCTTCAGACTCAAGTCGGCTTGCTGGTCAGGATGCTGATAGTAGTCCTGTCCATACTCCTTGCCGAGGAAATAATTCATATACATCAAGAACTCTGGAGTGGCACAAGCACCGCTTAACATGCTGGATACCATGAATACCATATTAACGAAACCGCCACAGAAACTCTTCAAGTTGGTAGGAGCCGTAGAGTTGCCGCCAATGGAGACAGTACCGCCAATCAGCCAAGGATACATGGTGATAGAGGCGCAATAGTTGGCAAGACTCGTCTCGTCATTCTTATAAATAAAGTGATGAGTCAGTTTATCAATATACTCGTCTGCAAGTTGTTTACCATACATCTTTTTGATGCGGTCAGTCAATAGACGACGATTCAAGCGGATGAAGTTGGATTTTGGCAACTCGCCAATCAAAGTAGCAATGTTTTTGTGTTCTACATTTGCATTGGCATCATATTTTGAACCAGTCGCAGCATTCACCGACTCACAGTATTCTGACAAGAATTGTAACTTAGCAAGTGTTTCACGATCCTCAGAATGAGCCTGACGATATAGCATAAAAGACTTGGCAACTTTGTAGTAACCCTCGCTCATCAAAGCCTCTTCTACTTGGTTTTGGATGTCCTCAACGGTAATGTCGTTGTGAATGTCTAAACGACTGAGAATCTTTGAGATAGCACCAAGGTCAGTAGGTTGATCAACACTTTCGAATGCCTTTAAAATAGCATTCATAATCTTGTCTAATGAAAACTGGTCTTTCGAACCGTCGCGTTTCGTAATGGTAAAATTTTTAATCTCCATTGTATTCTATTTTATCAAGTTTTTAATTATTATATCGTCAAGAAAGTTTTCTGTTTTGGACAACTTTTTTATTTTTTGATTCCAAAAAGTTTTCCGTTTTGGAAAACCGAAATCGTTGGCAAAGATACAAAATTTCCAGAAAACAATCATCATAATAATCTAAAAAAATGTAAATGATGAAACTTTTTTTATTTTATTAGGTGGTATTTGGGGTGGGGAATGGAAAAAACTTTGTACCTTTGCACCTGAATTAGTAATTAAATAGGTTTGAAGACATTTGAAGAGTTAGGCGTCTGCGAAGAGATTCGCCACGCTATTGAGGAATTGGGTTTCGTACAACCAATGCCTGTACAAGAAGAAGTAATCCCGTATTTACTTGGTAATCAGAATGATGTTATTGCGCTTGCCCAAACGGGCACGGGCAAGACGGCAGCATTTGGTATTCCCGTATTACAACGTATTGATTCGTCTAAAAAGGAGACTCAGGCTTTAATACTGAGTCCTACCCGTGAGTTGTGTTTGCAGATAGCAGATGATCTGCGTGACTTCTCCAAATATATGGATGGAATTCATATCGAGGCTGTTTATGGAGGTGCGTCTATCGAGCAGCAGATTCGTTCGTTGCGTAAAGGTGTACAAGTGATTGTTGCTACACCAGGTCGATTGATTGATTTGATGAATCGTGGTGTTGCCAAGCTGGAGGATGTGTATAATGTCGTACTTGATGAGGCTGACGAGATGTTGAACATGGGCTTCTCGGAGAGTATTGATGCCATTTTGGAAGGAGTACCTACAGAGCGTAACACCTTGTTGTTCTCTGCCACGATGAGTCGTGAGATTGAGCGTATCGCTAAGGGTTACCTGCATGACTATAAAGAGATTGTGGTAGGAAGTCGTAATGAAGGTGCTGAACACGTGAACCATATTTATTATATGGTGAATGCAAAGGACAAGTATCTTGCCCTAAAGCGGCTGGTAGATTTCTATCCGCGCATCTTCGCCATTATATTCTGTCGCACGAAGTTGGAGACACAGGAGGTCGCTGATAAACTGATTCGTGACGGATATAACGCAGAGAGTCTGCATGGTGATTTGTCACAACAGCAGCGTGATCTTACCATGCAGAAGTTCCGTCAGCATACTGTACAGCTTTTAGTGGCTACTGATGTGGCGGCACGTGGCTTGGATGTTGATGATCTTACCCATGTTATTAACTATGGACTTCCTGACGATATTGAGAATTATACCCATCGTTCTGGACGTACAGGACGTGCTGGTAAGAAGGGAACCTCTTTGAGTATTGTGCATAGCCGTGAGAAACACAAAATCCGTAATATTGAGAAGGAGATTGGTAAAGCTTTCGAGGAAGGAAAGATTCCCTCAGCAGAGGAAATTTGTAAGAAACAGCTCTATAAAGTGATGGATCAGATTGTCAAGGCAGATGTTGATGAAGAGCAGATAGCTCCGTTCATGCAGGACATCGACCGCTATTTCGAATATGTCGACAAAGAAGATCTCATCAAGAAGATTGTTTCCTTGGAATTTGGTAAGTTTCTGGCTTATTATGCCGATGCACCAGAGATAGAAGTTGTTGGCAGAGAGAAAGACCAGAAACGTGAACGAGGAGCTAAAGGCAAGAAGGGTGGTGAGCCCCGTAAGGCAGAGGCAGGTTATCGTCGTCTTTTTATCAATCTTGGAAAGAAAGATGGCTTCTATCCTGGTGAGTTGATGCAGTTCTTGAACAAGAATGTACGTGGCCATATTGAGGTCGGACATATAGATTTGTTAACCACCCAGTCCTATTTCGAGGTACCAGAGGAAGATGCCCAGAAGGTCATGAAATATGTAAATGGTCAGCGTTATAAAGGACGTGAGGTTCGTTGCAATGATGCAGATGAAGGGAATGACAATAGATCTAGAAAGCCTAGAGCATCTAGAGAAGCTAGAAATTCTAGAGATTCTAGGCCATCTAGAGAGTCTAAAGCTCCCAGAGAAACCAAGAAGACCTATAAGAAAGAAGAGTGGATGCAGTTCCTGAATCCCAACTCGATGAAACTCAAAGGCGATGTACCTGATTTTAGTGAAGAGGGTTGGGCCATACGAAAGCCCAGAAAGAAAAAATAATAACCCTGCCTTATTGCGCAATAAGGCAGGGTTATCCTTTATTTGATGCCCAGTTCTTTCAAGAGACGATCAGCGTGCCCCCATTTGTCCATCATGTAGAGCATGAAACGCACATCGACATTGATGGTACGTGCCAACTGACGATCGAAGAAGATATCACTGGAGAGAGAGTCCCAGTTGCCGTCAAAGGCAAGCCCAAGGAGTTCACCCTTATTATTAAAGATAGGTGAACCAGAGTTACCACCAGTGATATCATTATTAGAAAGGAAGCAGAGTTGCAATGTACCAGTAAGTTGATCGGCATATTTTCCATAATCTTTAGCAGCTAATAGCTCATGCATTACTGGCTCAGCGAAATATTCGAAGTTCTGGTCAGCTTTCTGCATTTTCTCCCAAAGGCTCCGTGCTGTTGTGTAATAGCCGGAAGGACGTCCTCCCAGTGTATATTCACCAATCTGACCATAGGTCATACGCATCGTGAAGTTAGCGTCAGAGTAGTTGGGCAAATCCTGTTCCATTCTCAGTTTGGCAGCACAGAGATATTTCTCTTGCTCAGCAATATCGATAGAGAGCTGCTTACGTTCCGCATTAAGCGTAGCAAGCAGTTCTGTAAGATCCAGGCCATACTGTACGCCCAAGTCCTTGTTATAGCTCTTCTTGTTGATATAGATGGGCTTCCCTGTGTTCATCAATAGCGATTTCTTATAGAGCGTATTAACATAGGCGGTATAGTTGCCGTGGAACTTCTCGTCAATCGTCTTGTAGAAAGCTGGCAGATAGTCTTTATCCGTCACTTGTGCACGATAGTTTCTCAATAGGGCAGCAAGCATCTCACAATCCGTTGCTTCGTCCCATTCCTCACTATTGTCGTCAAACTCAATATACTGTTTCTTGGGCTTGTCCTCAGGTCCTTGCACCTTCATGCCCCAATTGCTCTTCCAGGCACGTCTGGTGAGCTGGTCTTGTGCAAGGAACGTCTCTACAAAGAGGGTGCGAATGCGTGTCAGTGCGAGGCGTTTCTGATAGAGCTCTGCCATCTTGCCAAAGTCGAGCTGTTCTTTCAGATAACCTGTCTCTTCTTGCCATTGGTGCAACTTCTCCTCAAATTGTTGTTTCTGTTGGATGAGTCCAATAGAGTCGATACATTTGTTCATACCGATAGAGTTCTTCCAATAGTTGGATGAAGAAGCATATTTGGAGTCATACTTGATACGAACGGCTTCGTCAGCACGCATATGGCGCAGCATGATTTCCTGTTTGACCCCACGAACCTGTACACGGGGTGCATTGATGGCATCACGACGTTCCTTGATACCATAACTGCTCAGATAACGACTGGTAGAGCCAGGATAGCCCATAATCATCGCAAAGTCACCTGGCTTATAACCTTCCATCGACACCTTTGCCCATGAAGCAGGATGATAGGGCACATTATCTTTGGAGTATTTTGCAGGACCATTGGTCTTAGGGTCTGCATAGATACGGAATACGGAATAGTCACAAGTCTGACGAGGCCACATCCAGTTGTCAGTCTCACCTCCGAACTTACCCATCGACTTGGGAACGGTAAATACCAAGCGCACATCGTTAAAGTCACGATAGGTAGTCATATAGTAACTGTTGCCCTCATAAAACGGCTTTACCTCTACACGTAGCGTAGAGTCCTGTTGGCGAATCTCTTTCTGCCAGACATTCTCGATAGAGTCGACGAACTCGTCAACCTTGTCGATAGATAGTTTATCCAGTCCCAGCGCTGTGAGCTGTTCTGTTACGTCCTTCTGTTCTATCATAAAACTGACGAAGAGATCCTCGTTGGGCAGTTCCTCTTCGTATGTCTTGGCATAGAAGCCGTTAAGCAGGTAGTCATGCTCTACTGTAGAATGCTGGCGGATAGCATCGAAGCCACAATGGTGGTTCGTAAAGACCAGTCCGTCTGGCGATACCACTACACCAGAGCAGAATCCTCCAAAGTTGATAACTGCGTTCTTTACGGCGTTGTCGCTTTGGTAAAGCTGTTCTGCTGGTAACTCAAAACCATACAGTTTCATCTGCTCATAGATGGCAGGTGGCAGGTTGTAGAGTGTCCACATTCCCTCATCAGCGTGGGCAAGATGAACTAGACTTAATAGGCTTACTAGCGTAACTAGAATTCTTTTCATATGATATTATTTTTTAAAGTATTTTCCAATGACAGGAAGCTTGCTCAAAGGCATATCTCGCCAGATGATGAATGCTGTGAAAGAAATAATGAGCAACGTGTTGACCAGCAGTCTCATCCATGTGGAATCAACGCGAAGGTTCATATACCACATCATTGCTGTGATAAGCCCTGCAAAAATCACATAGGCAGCAATCTCCTTTAGCGGATAGTTGATAGGGTAGTATTTCTGTCCTACGAAATAGCTGATAAGCATAGCGACTCCGTAGCCAGCAAAACCTCCCCATGCACAAGCCATATAGCCGTACTTGGGTACGAAGATGAAGTTGACGACAAGCAGTACAGTACAGCCGATACCTGAGAAGACAGCACCCCAGAGGGTTTTGTCGATGACCTTATACCAGAATGACAGGTTGAAGTAGATGCCCATCATGATTTCTGCAGCCATTACGATAGGAACGACTTTCAGTCCTACCCAGTAGTCTTGGTTTCTGACAATGTATTTCAGGATGTCCATATAACCCACGACCATCAGGAAGGCAAGCAGGGTGAAGATGATGAAGAATTTCATTGCCTGCGCATACATCTCATGCTGTCCCTTGTCCTTGACTCCTGCGAAGACGATAGGTTCGTAGGCAAAGCGGAACGCCTGGGTAATCATCGCCATAATCATTGCAATCTTCGAACAGGCACCATAGATGCCCAGTTGCGACTGCATGTCTGCACCTTTATATATATAAGGGAAGAGCATCTTGTCTGCAGCCTGGTTGAGGATTCCTGCCACACCCAATATGAGAATGGGCCAGCTGTAACTGAGCATCGTGCGCAACAGCTTTGTGTCGAGTTTCCAGCGGAAACCAGCATACTCCGTAACCAGACAAGCGGCAAGTATAGCTGTGCAAACGAAATTGATATAGAACACATAGCCTACGTCCTTGCCGTCCATCCAATAGAAATAGATGAGGTTCAGCAGGATGGTTGCCGCGATGTTCAACAGTTTGAGGGCAGCAAACTTAATAGCCTTTCTCTCCTGGCGCAAGTGGGCGAAAGGGATGCACAGGAAGGCGTCGATAGCTACCGTGACAGCCATTACGCCTACGTATTCAGGATGTTCGCCATAACCCATCAGTTGGCTGATAGGTTTCAGCAGCAACAGTATCAGTACGGCAAACGACAGCGATACCGTTCCCACGCTGATGAGTGTGGTACCATATACTGTCTGTGAGTCAGTATGTGTCTTATTGGTGAAACGGAAATAGGTCGTCTCCATTCCAAACGTCAATAATACCAGTACCAGAGCCACATAGGCATAGATATTGGTAATGATGCCGTAGCCGCCGCTGGCTGCAGAGAACTGGGCCGTATAGAGCGGTACCAGCAGATAATTCAGAAAACGCCCTATGATGCTCGAGAGACCATAAATGGCTGTATCCTTAAAGATTGTTGTTAACTTTCCCATATTACCCAAAGAACAAATAACATATCGCTATCGCCGCAATGACTCCTGCCAGATCGGCAATCAGGCCGCAGGCCACAGCATGACGCGTTTTGGCGATACCCACAGAGCCGAAGTACACAGCAAGGATATAGAACGTGGTGTCTGTGGAACCTTGGAAAACACACGACAGGCGACCCACGAAGGAGTCGGCACCATACGTCGTCATTGCATCCACCATCATACCTCTTGCACCTGAGCCTGAGAGGGGTTTCATCAGGGCGGTAGGCATTGCATCCACCCATTGGGCATTCATGCCTGTAGCCTCTACACACCAGCGCATACCACCAATCAGCATATCCATCGCTCCAGAGGCACGGAAGACACCAATACCCACAAGGATGGCCACCAGATAGGGGATGATGCGGATTGCGGTATTAAAACCGTCTTTCGCTCCCTCTATGAAGGCATCATACACATTCACTTTCTTTCTCACGCCAGCAGCGATGAAACTCACAATGATAATCATCAACAGGATGTTTGCCACAGTCGTGCTCACCTTGTTCATCGTTACGCTGTCCATCTGTGCGAAGCCCCAGATGATACCAGCCACTATGGCGCAGGCTCCACCTAACGTCAGCAGCATCGTCTTATTCAGCAGGTTAATGCGCTGATAGATGGAAGTGACGATAATACCCACCAATGTCGAGAAGAACGTGGCCAGCAGGATAGGCATGAAGATATCTGTGGGTTGTGCAGAGCCTAACTGCACACGATATACCATAATAGAGACGGGTATCAGGGTCAGTCCACTGGTGTTGAGCACGAGGAACATAATCATGGGATTCCAGGCAGTATCCTTCTTTGGATTCAGCTCCTGCATCTGTTCCATAGCCTTCAGACCGAGTGGGGTAGCGGCATTGTCGAGTCCGAGCATATTGGCAGCGATATTCATGAAGATAGAGCCTGTGACAGGATGTCCCTTAGGAATATCAGGGAAGAGTTTCGAGAATACAGGCGACAGGATACGCGCCAGGAAATTGACCACTCCGCCTTTCTCTCCGACTTTCATGATGCCCAGCCAGAGGGCCAGCACACCAGTCAGTCCCAATGAAATCTCAAATGCCGTTTTGGATGACGAGAACGTTGAGTCCATCATCGCAGGGAAGACATCCAGATCTCCCCAGAATATCAACTTCACTACTGCTATCACGAAAGCCAGCAGGAAGAAAGCGACCCAAATATAATTTAGTACCATATTGGTGACAAAGGTAGTGCAAACCGAACGAAATACCAAATTTATTTGAAGATTTCTGAGGTGCAGCCTACCTTCGACCGTAGGTCAAAGGTAGTGCAAACCGAACGAAATACCAAATTTATTTGCAAAAAAAGAGTGCCTACATCACGCAGGCACTCCTTTAAAAAGATTGTTATTTATTATTTGATGGGTCGAATTAATATAAATCACCAGTGTTAGTAACAGTATTATACCAATCCTTAGGATCGTTGTTTTTTACATACTCCTGGAACTTAGTATAGCTGCCAGTGATTAGCTTGCGCTCCTTCATCCACTTGGTGCCAACAGGAACAGCAAACTTTTGAGTAGCCTCACCCTGTTTAGCCTCCAGTGTAATTCCATTAACCTTTACAACGATATCATTTGCATTGGCTGTACCAACATTTTTTATACGGAAGATAACAGGCTGCAGGCCATCAACACCCCCATTTGCATTGGTATTAATCATTGTAGTGACTTTAACTCTATTGTCAATGTCAGCTTTTGCAAACAACTCGTGAACTTCCTGTCCACCTATTGTCAGAGCCATTGTACCACCAGCAGCCCAGAGCGTGATAACGGCATCTGCACCAACAAAAGCTACATCGAATACAGCATCGTTGAAGTCCCAGTCACTTACGTCAACCTTAGAGAGATCGGTGCCAATTAAGTCCTCAACCATTACGCGTTTACGATTCTTATACATACCTGGAGTAATCTTTACAATCCAGTTGTCGAAGAAGTAATCACGAGCAACTTTCTGGTTGTTAGATTGACCATTAGCCTCGAAGTCGAAGCCTACGAAGAACATACCAGCAACGCTTGAGTCGATGATGTCACCAGGAATGATGACATAGTTCTTTATATAGAAGTTAGAGTCGAAAGAGTTGTGGAAACCAAAGTACTCTGTGCTGCTGTTTACCATGAACTCAATTTTATCAGAACCATAGATACGGTCGTTGTTATCGTTAGGATTATTCAGGCCATAGCAAACATTACCATATACACCAGCGTCACCAGCGTTAAAGTTGTTGGTGTGATCAGTTTCGCTACCACAATACAGGTAGTTCATGTTACTACCCCATTCGCCTTTGTAAACCTGCTGAACGAAGAAATCACTCCAGTTAACAGCAATTCCTTGCGGATTCTCATGATTCTGGAACCATTCTGTTACAACATCCTTCTGAGCTTGTGTTAGAGGCTGGGGAACATCTACATACAGACCCCATTCGTTACCATTGGTATTAACACCACGCATACCAGTAAATTTGCCTTCTGCGTCAAACGTAGCAACTTGCTGATTTCCAAATCCCCAGTTAACGTTAGGATTAACCTGACCACCGATGAAGTTCTCAAAGGCAGCCTGATACTTCTGCTCTTGAGTCTGTGGAGTAACTTCCTTGTCGCTTACGCAGCTAGCGAAAGCAAGGGCTACAAAACCCATCAAAAATAACTTTTTCATGTTTTCTTAAATTTTTAATGATTATAATAATAGTTTCGTCGTTTTTTCTCGTCGAATTTTCTACAACGCTGCAAAAGTACACTATTTATTTTATTTAGGGGCACCTAAAAGGTTAAATAATCTAAAAAGACGAATAATCGTTTGCATAAACCGTGTTTTTGTCTGCAAAAAGGTTCGTAGTTCCATCCTTTTTTGTAATTTTACAGCCCAAAAGAAGTTACGATTATGAAACAGCGTTTAGTAAAGACAGTTTTTCTTATGATTGTGATTGCAGGTGCATTGAGTGCTTGTGTGAGAGATAAGTTTCAATATTATGGCTATGAGGACCAGCTGGAGGGCTATTTCCCAGTAGATTATGTTGATCCCTCGCACGACTGGACTTCGACAAGCCTCACGAATACCTTTATCAAGGGCAATGTGTCGAATGCCTACAAGTTGCTGATCCTGTCTGGCAATCCCTTTACGGAGTCTAATGTGGAGATTCTGGCAGAGGCATTTACCTCGTCGTCTATCAGCAAGAATATGACGTATCTGGCTCCTGCCCATATCTCGTCAGTCTATGTTGCTGTACTCGACGAAGACGGTAAATACCTCTCCTTGACACAAGGCAAAGTGGGGGGCGACATCACTTTAAGCGATGATATGCCCACAGGAACAGCCAAGAGCCTTACACCCCAGAAGATATATTATGGTTATGAGGCAGACTATCCTAATCCAGGCGATTGGGATTATAATGATGTGGTGCTGACGATGACGAAACAGCTGACTAGCGAAACGACAGTTGATGTAAATGTCACACTCGCTGCTGTGGGCTATCTCACCCAGATTGGTGCCGCCATCCGTTGGGTGGGCAGGCAGTATAATGCTGTGAAAGACAAGGTGGAGCGTGATGAGTCAAGCACCTTCATGAATGCCCCAGAGCAGCCCCGTATGTATTTCTCGGGCGAGTGGACAGATTTCCAGAAGTCGCGCTCTGGCGAATTCGTCATCAACCTTTTCGACGATGCCCATCTCGCTATCTTTAAGTTGGCAGAGGATGGCTCCGTCATACGTCGCTATTTCAATACAATGAATGAAAGTAGTAGTACGGGTGCTAAGGCGTCTCCAAAGACAGTCACCTATACCTTCACGTTCGACAATGAGTATGAGGCTCGCAACTTCACCCTTGCGGAGCTCGATCCTTTCATCATCGTTCGCTATGGACAGACTGGCTCCAACTTCTGGGAAGTACATACCTATCCCTATAAACTTTCAGAAGTGCTGTTTCCTTATTATAATGGTGCTGCCTCCAGCTATAACAACGACTTCAGTTGGGCTGTTGCTGTTCCATATGCCAAATACCTCTATCCAGAGGAGGGAATGTACATCGGACAGCATAAGAACAGCATTATTTCTGGTGCCTATCAGGAATCAGGTCATTCCTTTGGCGAGTGGGTTCTCGATCGCACGAAAGCCACAGATTGGTATCTCTACCCAGCTGATGGAACTGTGTATAAGCCCTAAAAACACCCGTTATATTTTGTTCAGATAACCCAAACATGACAATTATGACAAATGACGGTGTCATTTGTCATAATTGTCATGCTCCCGAGGGCTTTTTTGCTACCATTAATGGAAAAAATTGCTACCATTAATAGTAGCAAATCTTTTCTCTTATACTATGGAAAATTTACGCGATGCCTATAAAAATATTTTTTCATAACTATCGCGTAAAAAAATCAAGTTTATTGGGTCAAAAAGAAGTGGAGCACCTATGTCGCATAGATGCCCCACTTTCAAGGTTAATTATTTAAGTATTTGATGTACTCATTTAATTGTACCAGCAGATGTTGCTGTCACGTCCTTTATCGTCAAGCCATTAGGATATTCGAACCACTTCAAGCATTTTTTATTTTCATCAGTGCCACGCTCAGCGTCCGGAGTCTCTGCCCACTTAGCAAATGAGTATGATGCATCATACGTGTCATCTGAATTCTTCTTACCCTTATATGCTTTGGTAATGCAGGTACGCTCTGTAGGCCAAGACCAATCATAAGGAATCATGATGGAATAAGGAGCAACCTTCTTTATATTGTTGCCATTCTCGTCTTTCTCAGCATTTTCAACCAGATAGTAAATCTTCTGCTCAGACTTGGCACCGCTTCCCTTATTTACCCAAATCCATACGTTCAGTTTTGAGAAGTCTAATACGGTTTCTCCATCTGCATTAGTAGACTTGATGGAAGCTGGTGTGGCAATTGTGCATGATACAGGATCCTTACCCTGAGTGCCGTTACCAGTGTTCACCATCACACCAGCGTTAACACCAAGTGCTGTATGAATCTCGTTACCATCGAACAGCGGAGTATCATCAATATATGCATTGATATTGAAGGTAGCACCAGCAGCAACAAGCTTAACGTCAAGCTGGTCGTTATCAAAAGCGGTAATCTTTTTATTTGCGTTTCTAACAGCGTGTGGGGTAATCTTCAGCACAACGTCGTTCAAGTCGTAGTCACCATTGTAAATCTGGTCCTCGAAAGCGAAGGTATAAGGCTCTGCCTCGTCAAGGAAGTCATCTGTACCATCACCAGGCTTGAAGCCAGGATTACATGGAGTTTCAGGAATCTCTGGGATATCAGGCATATTACCACCTTGGTAGATAGTAACCTGACAATATCCTGCACCTGGGTCAAAACCATCTGTATTACCACCACCAATGAACGGTCTGCCAGTTGTACTCTGAGCAAAGTGACTGTTACATACAACTGCTAGATTTCCACCATAGCTTACTGTGTATTCCTGATTGTCTGTATGAGCTACAATTTTGTCAGCCTTGAAGACAGCATAGTTACCTGTTGCAGGACCATAGATTCCGTAGAAAGCTTTCTTACAACCTACAGTAGCTGTTCCTGCCACTTGTATTACAGAATTGCTTGCCATGTTAATGCGCGAGGGACCCAGTATACTGAAGTCTTTTTCACAAACAATTGAGCCTTCGTTATAGAATGTACTAGTGCTGGAATCACCTAAAGTCATTGTGAAAAGTTCTTTTACAGTAAGCATACAGGTATTGTAAACATTAACACTACCAGCATTGTATACAAAAGTTTTTGTGGTGTACTGGCCATCATTCACCCAACCATTGGAGTTACTGTTAACCAATGTCTCGCCTGTAATAGTAACATCACCAGTAGAGGTGTTCCAGAATGTACCGCTACCCTCGCTACCGAATTCAGCAGCTGTTATTGTTCCTTCATTAATAATGTGGGATGTAGCATTAGCAACCTTAATTTTGCCACCAACATTTACAGTTCCCTGATTGTAAAGAAGACCACTTTCATTTACTACGAGATCAGATCCCTCTGGAACAGTGATAGTGCCTTTGTTAAAAATAGTCAGATTATTTAATCTCAATTCGTTCTCAGCTTCCAAACCAGCACCTTCTGCAATATAGAATACAATACCTTTCTGCTGACCTTTACAACCACCTTCATTTGTATCCAACAATTTGAGGGTCACGCCAGGACAGACATAAATACGAGTTCTTTCAGAATATGGAACAGGGCGATTTTGGTTTGGATCATCCCAACTAAGACTTGGATCCCAAATAGTGCTGTTACAAGCCGCCATATAGAACTTGCTAGGAGTAATTGTTACGTGTTCTGCTGTGCTATTTTTTACTAAATAGATAACACCTCCTGCGCCGTTTATCTGTACTGTTTTATTATCACTATTCTCATCAGCATAGAAAGTTCCTTTTTCACCATAATATCCCCAGCGTCCGCCTGCCTGGATATCCTCTGTTCCCTCAGGCGCTGCGGTAGCATAATCCTCATTTGCAGGTCCGTCAGGGAAAGTGATGCCGTGAGCGGTAGCTCTATTGGCAGCACGCATAGTCCTGCTACTTGCAGATGTATAGCTGATATTAGCATTAATCACACCATTTTCCGCCTCTACGCGATTAACGAGTGCTTGATATTTGCTATTATAGGCAACTACATAATAGTCTTTCTTTCCAGCAGGAGCAGTGAAAGCAGTACTCATATAACCACCATCAGCACTCTTCAAGGCATAGAACTTTGCATCCTCGTAATTCAGAGGATTCTTGTCACAAATACCTACGGTGTAGGTCTCACTAGCATTCAGATTAACGGTAACATTAGCAGTAATCTGAGTAGACATATCCCAAGTCTGTCCGTCAGGAATGTTCAGGCCGAGCTGAAGCTCAGCATTCTCCTTGGCTTGTGCCTCCTGCTCAGCAGGGGTTACGCTTGCTACGTCCTTGACGCAACTGCTGAAGCCTGCTACAAGAGCCAATGCGGCAAAGCCTTTCATCAAATACTTCTTGTTCATCATAATTAGTAAGTTATTAAATCAAATAATGTTTATCAACCTTATAATCTGCTATAGTAGGCATTCATCGATGCCTCTCCCTTTAGGGAGATATTACGTTGCAAAGATAGGGAATATATTTGTTAAAAGCAAAAGTTTTATCGATAAGTGTATTACTTTTAACATTTTTAAAGAAAGTGGACCAGGTAGGGCTTGAACCTACGACCTCCAGATTATGAGTCTGTTGCTCTAACCAACTGAGCTACAAGTCCGGCTGATGCGTTAATTGCGAGTGCAAAGGTAAGGCTTTTTTTGGAAATGTGCAACTTATTGGGTAATTTTTTATACCTTTGCACCTGCAATGAAGACGTTGATACTAAACGGAAAAGAACGATACAACGTGCCTTGTGTAGCCACGATCGGTATGTTCGATGGAGTACACAGGGGACATCGTTTTGTGTTGAGTCAGATCTGTGATGATGCCAAGAAACGCCAGATGGCTTCGATGGTCATTACCTTCGACCAGCATCCTCGTGAGGTAGTGCAGACGGACTGGAAGCCCCAGTTGCTGACAACCTTCGACGAACGGATGAGGCTTCTGGCAGAAACGGGTATTGACTATTGCGTGGTGCTTCCCTTTACGAAGGAGATGGCTGCCCTCTCGGCACACGATTTCATGCAGCTGATGGCAGACCAGTTGGGTGTAAAAGTGCTGATGACAGGCTATGACAACCGCTTCGGACATCATCGTCATGATACCTTTGAGGACTACGTCCGCTATGGTGAAGAGATAGGGATGGAGGTGAAACAACTGCCAGCCTGTCATTCTCAATTGTCAACTTTCAATTCTCAATTGTCGGAAATCAGTTCATCCCTGATTCGACGACTCTTATCCGCAGGCAACGTCGAAGAGGCAGCCCAATGTCTCACCTATTATTATAGTATCACAGGCGAGGTTGTCAAGGGCGAGCATATCGGCACCACATTAGGCTTCCCAACAGCCAACCTGCAACTTAACGACCCTCGTAAGCTCATTCCTGCCGCAGGTGTCTATGCAGTAAGATGTCTGATGGAAGAAGGAGGAAGTAAGATGTATATAGGTATGATGAACATTGGTACTCGTCCTACCTTTGGCGATCATCCGCAGACGTTGGAGGTGCATATCCTTGACTATGAAGGCGACCTCTACGGGCAGGAGATAACAGTGAGTTTCATGGAGCGACTGCGTGAGGAACGCCATTTCAATAGTGAGGAGGAGTTGAAGGCACAACTCAAGGAAGATAGGAAAGCAGTTCATAGTTTAGAGATAAAAGATAAGAGATAAGAATGATGAAGAAGTCGATTATAAATGCATTTGTATATACGCTGATGTTCGTAGCCATTCAGGCAGGGGCAGGCCTCTTGGTTCATGCAGTTTGGCAACATGTGGCAGGCGGAACGGATATTACTGTTGCGGAACTGGTGACTACTATTGCAGTGTTCAGTCTGTTGACGATTATCATTTTCCTGTCGGCAGGATGGACGAAGGTGTCGCCTCGTTGGTTGCTTACCCGTCAGTGGATAGTATTGATATGGGCTGTCATAGCAGCTTTGGGTATGGTGATTCCTGTCACTTGGTTGCAGGAGAATATGCCAGAACTGCCTAACTGGATAGAAGACCAACAGGAACAGCTGCTGAGCAACTATTGGGGCTATCTCGCCATCGGCCTGCTGGCTCCTTTGGCAGAGGAAGTCGTCTTTCGTGGCGCCATTCTCCGTACTTTGTTGGGTTGGGCAAAAAACCATAGCCAACAGCCCATAGCCAATAGCCAGGCCTATACCGCCATTACGATATCTGCGGTTCTCTTCTCCTTGATACACATGAACCCAGCACAGATGCCTTATGCCTTCCTGGCTGGATGGCTGTTGGGTTGGATGTATTGGCGCACAGGCTCAATCTTGCCAGGAATGGCATATCATTGGGCCAACAACTCTATTGCCTATATCCTTTACAGAGCCTATCCGGATACAGACATGAAACTCATCGACCTCTTTAAAGGCTCGGAGCTTCACGTCTATCTTGCAGTATTCTTCTCCCTGCTCATCTGTCTGCCAGCCATCTATCAGCTCTATCTCACAATGAAGAGGGCAGAGTAGGGGGAAACAAGATCACATAAAAAATCAGCGGACTGCTCGTCAATCAATGACTGGCAGTCCGCTATCGTTAGTATGTTATGAAAAATTTGAGAGAACAGAAACTTCACAGCTTCTTTGGTTTGTTTTAACTAAACATGATATAAATTATAGAGAAAGCATAGAAAATTCTCGTTAATCCTTGGCCACAGCAGCAGGAATCACCTTGGCTGTGTCAGCAGGCACGTCTGTGATGTTCTCTGCCTGCATAGGCGTCACATCAGCAGAGTCGACTTGCAGGGAATAGCTGTTGGCATACTCGATGCGAGGATCGTTCCAACTGGCATCCCAGGGGCGTTGCAATGCTCCGCCAATCGTCAGGATAATGGCTACGATAGCTGCTGCCTTGAAGAGTGGCATAAAGCGCTGTCTCATCGGAATAACACGAGCCTTTACAGTAGCAGGTGTCTCTTCCTCAATCATAGCAAGCATCCGTGCATCGAAATCCTCACCCAGATGGTGAGCCTCAACCTCTGCCGTCTCATAGGCGAAGAGGGCGCGATAGGGCTCCAGTTCAGCAGGAATATCTTTCTGGCTGAAGAAGGTGCGCAGGATCCCCTCTTCCTCGAGAGAGGTCTCTGCTGCCCAATAGCGTTCTAAGAGTTGTTCGATGTACTTGTAGTCCATTTTTTTGCTTGGGAATTATTGTCCCTACATAATAAAAGACGATTGACAAAAAGAAAAGTTACAGGAAAAACGAAAAATTTTTATGTATCTGCTTTCTTGAATTGTTCTCGAATGGTCTGACGGGCTCTGAAGATATTGACTTTCACCTGTTCCTCAGTAATTTGAAGGATGGTGGCAATATCCTTATAACTCTTTCCTTCAATATCGCGTAGCTGCATACAGCTCCGTTGTTTTTCTGGCAACTGATCGATAAGCTGGCGTACCAGTCGGATGCGGTCTTGTTGGATGACTTGTTCTTCCGGGTTGGAGTGATGACTATTGTCTGTAGGTTCTGCCTCTGTGTCCAGTGAGGATGTCTGATTACCCATATGACGTGTCTTGTCCAAAGCAAGATTCCTGCAAACTGTCATACAGAACGTTTCCATATTCTCAATGGCATCCCAAGTGTTCCGTCTGTTCCAAACCTTCATCATCGTTTCCTGTACCACATCCTCTGCCTCCGCAGGATTGAGGGTGATGCGGAGTGCCAGCCTGTATAGCTTGTCTTTCAGCGGCAGGATGTCGTGTTGGAAACGGATGGTTTTCATTTTAGTCGTTATTACGCTATAACGGGATAACGTTATTGCGATTTATTGCTTAATGACTGTTCCGTGAAGTCCGTCAATGGCAGTAGCGAGGGTGATGATAACTTTGGAAACACCAGCATCTACCGCTTTCAAGGCATTCTCTATCTTAGGCAGCATACCACCAGAGATGGTTCCGTCAGCCTTGTAACGCTCGAAGTCCTCGTGGGTGATAACGGGAATCACACTCTCATCGTCATCAGGATGGCGGAGCACACCTTTTTTCTCAAAAGAGAAAATCAACGTCACATCATAGATTTTTGCAAGGGCCTTAGCTGTCTCAGAAGCTATCGTATCGGCATTGGTATTGAGGATGTGTCCTTCGCCATCGTGGGTCAGGGGTGCCATTACAGGGGTAATACCTGCTTCGATGAGATGGCTTAATGTCTCGTGTGCGACGCTCTCAACGTCGCCAACAAAGCCGTAGTCAATACCATCCTTAATAGGACGCTTGTGACTGAGAATGGCATTGGCATCAGCACCAGTAAGTCCGAGGGCATTGACGCCATTTGCCTGCAAACGGGCCACCAGGTTTTTATTGACCAAACCACCATAGACCATTGTCACCACTTCCAGCATAGCAGCATCCGTGATGCGTCGTCCGTTAATCATCTGCGTCTCAATATCCAACCGTTCTGCCATTTTGGTAGCTTTGCGCCCACCTCCATGTACCAGGACCTTGCGCCCCTCAATGGCACAGAAGTCCTTTAACAGCTGAGAGAGCTGTAGTTCGTCTTCGACCACAGCTCCTCCCACTTTTACTATTGTTAGTTTTTCTTTCATTTTCTTTATTCTAGTTTACTAGTTGAACTAGATTTACTAGTTATTCCAGATAGGTATAACCATAAAGTCCTGAACGATAATTGCTAAGGAACTCCTTACCTTCCTCCAAAGTAATCTTACCTTGCTTCACACTCTTGGCCACCCAGATTTCCAGTTGACGGACAAGTTTCTTAGGCTCATACTGTACATATTCCAAAACCTCCGCTACCGTCTCACCATCGATTATCTGGTCGATATGGTAGCCGTTGTCCTTCACGGAGATATGTACGGCAGTAGTGTCACCAAACAGGTTATGCATATCTCCAAGAATCTCCTGATAGGCTCCCACGAGGAAAACGCCTAAGTAATAGGGTTCGTTCTTCTTCAGAGGATGAACAGGCAGTGAATGCGAATTGTTGCGATTCGTCACGAAATTGGCAATCTTGCCGTCTGAGTCGCAGGTGATATCTTGTAAAGTAGCATTGCGGGTAGGACGATCTGTCAGTCGTTGGATAGGCATAATGGGGAACAGCTGGTCGATGGCCCAAGAGTCGCTGAGGCTCTGGAACAACGAGAAGTTACAGAAATACTTATCGGCAAGCAGTTTGTCGATATTCATCAGTTCCTCAGGGATATGCTTGAGGTTCTTGGCCAATGCATTGATCTCATGACAGACGCTCCAATACATAGCTTCTATCTCGGCACGTGTCTTCAAGTCGACGATACCATGACTGAAAAGGTCAAGTACTTCTTCGCGGATTTGTTCTGCATCGTGCCAGTCTTCCAGTACATTACGGGGTGACAGGTTGTCCCAGATCTCATAAAGATCTTTCACCAATTGGTGACTGTTCTCGTCTGGCTCGAATTCCTCAGGCATCTCAGGCAAACTTGCCGTCTCCAGCACGTCGATGACTAATACAGAATGGTGGGCTGCCAGAGAGCGGCCACTCTCCGTGATGATATTAGGATGAGGCAACTCGTTCTTGTTGGCGGCATCAACGAAGGTATAGATACAGTCGTTAACATACTCCTGAATAGAGTAGTTGACAGAGCTCTCGCTGGAAGGAGAGCGGGTTCCGTCATAGTCGACACCCAAGCCACCTCCACAATCGACGAAGTCGACGTTATAACCCATCTTGTGCAGTTGGATATAGAACTGCGAAGCCTCCCTCAATGCCGTCTGGATACGGCGTATCTTTGTAATCTGTGAACCAATATGGAAATGGATGAGACGCAGACAATCGCGCATGTCTTTCTTGTCCAGCATCTCTAAGGCTTCCAGGAGTTCTGCACTCGTCAGTCCGAACTTGGAAGCGTCGCCACCGCTCTCTTCCCATTTGCCACTACCGCTGGAGGCCAGTTTGATGCGGATGCCGATATTCGGACGTACATTCAGTTTTTTTGCCACCTTTGCGATAATCTCCAACTCGTTCATCTTCTCTACAACGATGAAGATTTGCTTACCCATTTTCTGGGCAAGCAAGGCAAGCTCGATATAACTCTGGTCTTTATAACCATTACAGATGATGATGGAGTCGCTCTGACACTGCATGGCGATGACAGCATGCAACTCAGGCTTCGAACCAGCCTCCAATCCCAAATTGAACTTGCGCCCATGCGAGATAATCTCTTCGACAACAGGTTGCATCTGGTTCACCTTGATAGGATAGACCACATAGTTCTCACCCTTGTAGTCATATTCCTTCGCTGCTTTCTTAAAACAACTCCACGTCTTCTCGATACGATTGTCGAGAATATCAGGGAATCGTAGTAATACGGGAGACTGGACATCACGCAGCGACAGTTCGTCCATCACTTCGCGGATATCAATCTGAGTACCATCCTTACAAGGGGTCACATAGACATTACCCTTGTCGTTGATACCAAAGTAACTGGTTCCCCAGCCATTGATGTTGTAGAGCTCCTTAGAGTCTTCAATCGTCCATTTCTTCATCTTTCTTTATTTTTTATAGTGACGATAGTGGCTATAGTTTTAATAGTTCGCGCAGGGCAGAAACGCTGATTTGGATCTTCTCGTAATTATCCATCAGACTGACATCGAGGGTATAGCGTGCCTTGGTATAGAACTCTTCGCGCTTTGCTACCTGCTCTGTGATATAGGTAATGAGTTCCTCTGGGCTTTTCCCTTTGATCAAAGGGCGCTCCACCTTACCCATCAGCAGGTGATTGTAAAGCACCTCTGGGGTAGCTTTCAGGTAGCACACATCCCCTTGTTGGTTCAGATAGTCCATGTTGTCAAAGAAACAAGGAGTGCCGCCTCCGCAGCTGATAATGACATTCTCAAACTCAGCCACTTCATGTAGCATGTTGTATTCTATCTTGCGGAATCCTTCTTCTCCTCGTTCTGCGAAGATTTGTGTCACCGTTTTGCGCATCCGACTCTCAATGTACCAGTCCAAGTCATAGAACATCATACCAGTCTCTTTGGAGAGCGCCTTTCCAATGGTGGTCTTCCCTGACCCCATATAACCAATGAGGATGATACGTCTCATTTCTTCTTAGCAGGTGCGTTGATGATATTCATGCACTCGTCATAAGTCAGTTCTGCTGCACGCTGGTGCAGATTCTTCGGCAAACGGAAGTTCTTACCGTCATAAGAGAGGTAGGGGCCGTAACGACCATCGATAACCTCCAGTTTACTATCCTCTGCGAATATCTTCAGATGGCGTTTTTCTTCCTGTTGACGTTTTTCGTTAATCAGTGCGACAGCCTCTTCTAAGGTCACTGTCATCGGATCGGTACCCTTAGGCAGTGAGGTGTATTTCTTCTTATGGAGGATATAAGGTCCGAAACGACCAGTGCCAATGACAACAGGATGACCTTCGAGGTCTCCGACGGTACGAGGCAGTTTGAAGAGTTCCAAAGCATCTTCCAGCGTCATGGTTTCCATACTCATCTCACTGGGCAACTGGGCGAATTGCGGTTTCTCGTTATCGTCGGCAGCACCAATTTGAACGACAGGTCCAAAACGACCGATTTTGGCAAACACAGGGCGTCCGCTCTTGGGATCGATACCCAACTGGCGCTCTCCTGCCTTATGTTCCTGACGGGCATTGATGGTTTTTTCCACAGTAGGCTCGAAACTCTTGTAGAACAGTTTCATCATACTCGTCCATTTCTCTTTGCCTTCTGCAATCTTATCGAAATCACGCTCCACCTTTGCCGTGAAGTTATAGTCCATGATGTCTGTGAAATGCTCCATCAGGAAGTCATTGACTACAATACCGATATCAGTAGGCAGGAGTTTTCCTTTGTCGGAACCTGCCATCTCTTTGCGGACAGATTGCTTGATTTGTTTGCCTTTCAGGACATCAATCGTATAACTGCGCTCTTCACCTTTCTTGTCGCCTTTGTGAACATAGTCACGTTGCTGGATGGTGGAGATGGTAGGAGCGTAGGTTGAGGGACGGCCAATGCCTAATTCCTCCAGTTTGTGTACCAGGGAAGCCTCCGTATAGCGGACAGGTCCCTGACTGAAACGCTCTGTAGCCAATATCTCCCTGCGAGTCAGCTCCTGACCTTTCTTCAATGGGGGGAGAATATGGCTTGACTCCTCCTCTTGCAGTTCCTCGTCATCAAAGGACTCACGATAGACCTTAATAAAACCGTCGAATTTGACAACCTCACCTTGGGCAACGAATTGTTCGTCAGTACCACTGACAGTAATATTGACTGTTGTCTTCTCAATCTCCGCGTCTGCCATCTGGCTGGCAATAGTACGCTTCCAAATGAGGTCATATAGTTTCTTCTCTTGGGCAGTACCCTCAATTTCCGTCTGGTTCATATAGGTAGGGCGGATGGCCTCGTGAGCCTCCTGTGCACCCTTGGCGTTGGTGCGGTATTGGCGTGACTTGCTATATTCCTCACCATAGAGGTTCTTGATTTCCTCTTTGCTGGCATTGATGCAGAGTCCGGAAAGGTTGACAGAGTCAGTACGCATGTAGGTGATGCGTCCATTCTCATACAGATGCTGTGCCACCATCATCGTCTGACTGACAGAAAATCCCAGTTTACGGGCAGCCTCCTGTTGCAGCGTCGATGTGGTGAAAGGAGGAGCAGGAGTACGCTTCATAGGCTTCTTGCTGACGCTCTCGACAGTATAGGTAGCCTCTTTACATTTCTCTAGGAACAGCTCTACCTCTTCATGGGTCTTGAAACGGGTACCGAGCAAAGCCCTTACCTCAGTCTGTGAGCCGTCAGCATTCGTGATGGCAAAGGTACCATTCACACTATAGAAAGGCTCGCTGTTGAAATTCTGTATCTCTCGCTCACGCTCTACTATCAAGCGTACGGCAACACTCTGTACACGACCTGCAGAGAGAGCAGGCTTGACCTTACGCCATAATACGGGGGAGAGTTTAAAACCTACCAGACGGTCTAGAACGCGACGAGCCTGCTGGGCATTCACCAGATTCATATCCAAATGACGTGGGTGTTCGATAGCCTCCAAGATAGCAGGTTTGGTAATCTCGTGGAATACGATACGGTTGGTCTTCTCCTCATCCAGTCCTAACACCTCACACAGATGCCAGGAGATGGCTTCTCCCTCGCGGTCCTCATCGGATGCGAGCCATATCTTCTCTGCCTTCTTGGCGTTGGATTTCAGTTCCTTGACGAGCTTCTCCTTTTCCTCAGGAATCTCATATTCGGGTTCGAGAGTCGTAGTGTCGATACTCATCTCCTTTTTCTTCAGGTCACGGATGTGTCCATAACTGGACATGACCTTGAAGTCATTACCCAAAAACTTTTCGATTGTCTTAGCCTTGGCAGGCGACTCTACAATCACTAAATTCTTTTGCATATCTTGATAAAATTATGTTTCGGGCTGCAAAAGTAGAGAAAAGTTTTGGTTACACCTTATATATATAGTAGTTTTTTACTTTTATTAACGATATTCACCTGGAAGATGGGCGATAAAGCGCTCGACGGCATGGCGGATACTGAGGAGCCCGAACTCTTCTGGATGGATTTCCTGAATGGGAATCCAAAGGCACTCTGCGGCGTCATCGGCAGCACGTACCTGGCTGTCGTTAGGGACACGCACCAAGTAATCCATATCAATAGTATGGACACCCAGTCCGCTGTATTGATAAACGTTAGGACTGGAGAAGAGGTATTCTATCTTGTCGACTTCAAGTCCTGTCTCCTCCTTGATTTCACGTCTCATACCTTCCTCAGCAGTCTCATACATATCCACAAAGCCGCCAGGCAGATCAAGGGTACCTTTAGCAGGTTCCTTGGCACGACGCACCACCAACATCTCATGACGGCTGTTGACGATGAAGGCCGCAGTAGCAGCACAGGGATTGGCATAATAGACGAAACCGCAGTCCAAACACTTCTTGCTCTTGAAGTTATGGACTACAAAAAACTTACTGCCACAAATCGGGCAGTAAGCGAATTTCTCTAGAGGATGAGGATTCTCCATTTTGTATTATCTTTACCAATTATCCGTTCTAAAGGGGAACAAAGGCAGGTTTCCTCCGTTCTTGACATTGCCAATCTGGAAATTCTTGAAGCAATAGCGCACAGCGACAGGGTTCTTCACCTTAGGTGAGGTAATGGCAATAGCCTCGTCCCAATAACCGCCGCCTGCTTGCCAGAAATGTTTCGCGGTAGCAGGATAGAAAACCTTGTCGGCTCCAGCAATCTCAAAACCCTCCATCTGCTCAAAAGGAGCATCACACCAGTAGTTATCCTCAGTATGGATGAGGATGGTATCACCCTTGATAGTCATATCCTTAAATGACGAACTCTTATACTGGACGTATTCATAACCGTAGTCACGATGCAGGGCGGTAAAGGCAAGACGCTCACCAACAGGCTGCTTCTGTGCAGGATGAATTTGCGAATACTCATAAGGAAAGACGAGGTCGTTGGTGCAGACCAATGAGCTGTTAGGGATTATCTGAGCGGCTTTGTACTGCTGTTCACGTAACAGGGCTCCGCTAATGGCATTGACATCGCCGTCATCATACGCCCAAGGGGCTATCTGTACGAAATAGAAAGGAATCTCACCCAGCTTGAACTGACTGCGCCACTGGTCCACCAACAGTTTCATACGTTGGGAATACTGGTCGCCAGGGTCACCCACGTTCGAACATCCCTGATAGTAGATGATACCCTTGATGGTGCTGTTCAGAATGGGATTGAAGGTTCCGTTACCCCACAAAAGAGAACGGTGGTAGTCCCACTCCGCCCATTTCTTGCAGATCTCCACAGAATCAGTAGGATCGTTGGTATATTTCTCCAAGTTCTCCTTCGTCAGCCAGCTCTCCACACGTGTTCCTCCCTTGTTTGCCTCGATGATGCCAACAGGAATATCAAGGGTGCGACTCAATAGGCGGGCAAAGAAATAGCCTGTTGCGGAAAATTCTCCTACCGTCTTGGGAGTACACTCTCGCCACTGGCATTGTGCGTCATTGAGAGGTCTTGCCGCCATCACACTGGGAATCTTGATACTACGTACCCCCTTTGAGTTGACGGCATCGAGGATATGATAGTTATAGTCTTTCACAGGACACATACCGAAACCCTTGACAGGCATCTCCATATTCGACTGGCCAGCACAGACCCATACCTCACCCGCGAGTACATTATTAATAGTAACGGCACTTTCACCATCGTAGAAGGTGATGTGCAACGGCGTATAAGATGCCTTGGGTGAATGGACAGTCAACAGGAACTGTCCGTCCTTTCCAGCCTTGACCGTACTCTTCTCCTGATTCCAGGAAGTAGTTGCCGTGACGGTACTGTTAGGCTTTGCCCATCCCCATAGACGCACGTCTGTATTTTGTTGAATCACCATGTTGTCGCCTACGAGATGTGACAACTTAATTTTTGCCTGTGCATGGAAAGCGAGAGAGGCAAGAACAGCCAATGATAGAATTCGTTTATACATCGTTAAAAGTTTTTAGTCGAATGATGGTGCAAAGATAATGATTTTTCGTATCTTTGCAAACATCAAAACAAGAAATTATGAAAATACAGAAAATTCTATCCGTTTGGTCTATGTTATTCGTTTCATCGCTGGCCTTTGCACAACAAGGACTTGAGATGGATTTGTGGGAAGGTGCTCCAAAGACTTCCAATGGTGACCCGAATGACTTGTCAAAGGTGACGGTGTTCCTCCCAAAGAAGGAAGTTGCCACAGGTCGGGCCATTGTGATTTGCCCAGGTGGAGGCTATTCACATCTTGCCTTTGAGAAGGAGGGTACGGCTTGGGCACCGTTCTTCAATGCACAGGGTATAGCTGTCATTGTCCTAAAATACCGTATGCCACACGGGGTCTATAAAGTACCTATCGAAGATGCTGAGGAGGCAATGCGTTTGGTACGCCGTATGTCGGCAGCTTGGGACATCAACCCGAAGGAAGTCGGCATTATGGGTTTCTCGGCAGGAGGACATCTTGCTTCAACCATAGCTACGCATTCCACGGGTGATGCCGCTCCTAATTTCCAGATATTGTTCTACCCCGTCATCTCTATGGAACAGGGCATGACCCATCAGGGCTCCCGTGATAACCTGTTGGGAAAGAAACCCAAGCGTAAACTGGTGAATGAGTTCTGTAATGAACAGCACGTGAAGCATTCTACACCTCGTGCCTTTATTGCCCTTGCCCACGACGACAAGGCCGTACCCCCAGTCAACGCCATCAGTTATTATGAGGAACTCAGTCATTGTGGAGTACCTGCCTCTTTCCACAGTTACCCCTCAGGAGGGCATGGCTTCGGCATTCTGCAGTCATTCCCTTATCATTTTGAAATGATGCTGGAGCTGAAGGCATGGCTCAATAGTTTTTAGTTTACCTACGGAGTGTCAGCCTTATAGGGAACACAGTTACGTATCATGATAGGAATCGTCTCAAAACGGGACGATTCTTTTGTTATCGATACTTTCACCATACAGGCACGACTATTGATAGGCTTTTTCTGATCGAAGATGAAGTTACCGATACTATAATAAATGGGTTTTCCTTGGTACTGCTCGATGGTTTGGAGAGTATGGGTATGATGACAGATCAGTGCATCGGCACCGGCATCTATCAGCTCATGGGCCTGTTGGCGTTGCTGCGGAATGGGTTTCAGGGTATGCTCCCCTCCCCAATGCAGGGAGACGATGATGAAGCATTGTGGGTCTTGCTGCCGTAACGCCTTGACCCTTGCCATCAGGGAGTCGGTACTCTCCTGACTGACACAAGGCTTGTCAGGCAGATAGGAGAAATTCTCCAAAGGCATACGCAGGGAAGATAGCAGCCAAACCTTCCGTGGGGAAGAGGCCAGCAATACGGGCTGTACTGCCTCTTGCATGTTATTACCAACCCCTACAGGTATCATGCCGGCAGCCTCGATGTTCTTTTTCGTATCTGTCAGCCCCGCTCGCCCTTGGTCGATACTATGGTTATTAGCGAGATTCAGATGGGTAATACCATGTGCCTTCAACGTCGTCAGCCATTCAGGCTCGGCACGGAAGATATACCGCTTGAAGTTTGGCTGTACAATCTTCGTGGCTGGGCACTCTAGGTTAGCCACCACAAGATGGCTCGATTGGAACACTGAGTCGACGAAAGGAGAGAAGAGGCGATCAACACCACGATACTCGATATATTGACGGACACCACGATCCAATAACAGATCGCCAGTAAAAGTGATGGTAAGCGTGTCACTCACGCTTACCATCATTAACATGGATATCAGACTCGTTAGCATCCTGTGCTATAGAAGACATACTCGTTATCGATGCTCTTGCCGTCAAGAGGTACGAGAATTTCCTTCATCCAGTCGGGGATACCCTTTTCTGGCTGCGATTCCAATTGCTGCTGCCATTCCTCATCGGTGGTACGCGGTGCATCGATAGCCTCCTCGAACTCACGATAAGAGAGGACGGCACCACGAGTGATATAGAGATAGCCTTCAATCTCTACGACCACGTAAATCTCATGGGCAGGACCCACAGCCTCATACAATACCGATTGGGCAGGGTTGTTATAAGCATTGGCAGTATAGACATCAGCAACCACGGCTATCGACTTGTCGGCACCCTGTACATCGCCCCAGCCCATCAGATACTGGTCAGGCTCCTTGATCAGGTTAAGGGTAATATTCTCGAAGGCAGATCCGATAACCTCTATCTGCTGGTATTCCTCGTTAGAGAGCTTCTGTCCTGCCAGCTCCTTCTTGCTGCAGTTCAGCAGAAACTCTGCCTTGTCACGCAGGTCTTCTGTTGCTGTGGTAGCTTTCTCCGTCACAAGGTCGAAGCGCTTCATCACCGCCATCGTCTCGTCAATCAGTTCGATAGCCTTTGTCCAATAGGCAATATTCGGCTCCACATACCCCTTGGTAATCGGGTCAGGAACACCACCACCGCCACACTCGGCACCCATCGGTTGCTTGGCATAAAGGATAGCGTCGTGCTTCAACTCTGCCCATGAGGCAAGGGCAGTATTCAGGTTCTTCTTCTCCCACTGGGGCGACTGCATGAACTTCGGATACTTGGCATTCTTGCTATTCACGTCCTTCATGGCATAAATCCAACGATTGGCGACAGTCTCTTTCCAGTTAATCTCGCCCATCCGTTGCTTCATAGCGTTCAGGTTCTCCGTATACTTGTTCCATCTGCCCTGTTCGTTGAGTTCTCCCAACAGGAGACGCTCAGCGGAAGTGATACCGATGGCGGCAAAAACGTCGAGCCCCTTGGGAACACCACGCAAGGTAGGCTTGCTATCATAGTCAACCATCTCCTGCAACACTTCGTTGTCAGGGAAATAGCGCTGGGGCATCAGGCAAATCTTGAAGGCACTCGAAGCCTGGAACTTGGGTTTGATACGTGTCTGCTTCTTAGCCAAATCTTCCAAAGCCTTGCGGATAGCCTCGAACTTCTTATCGTCGTTGAAGAACTGTTCTAAAGTGCCACCCATCTTCTGCATCTCCGCATACACTTGTAGGATGCTCACGTCATCGGGCATACCCATCAGGTAGGTGATCGGCTCTGTCAGACTCTTGTACGACTTCGTCAGTCCTGCATTGCTACCAATAGTCTGAGCCAACAGCAGGGCAGCGCGTAACTGGTCGTCCTTGTCTGTGCCGAAAGGTACATTCTGCAGCCACATCATCGCACGGAAATACTGTTTCAGCGTTTCGTTACGGGTGTAATGGCCACGTGGGCGGTAGATGTTATAGACGAACTTAGGCATATTCTTCTCAGGTACATAGCCCAGGAAATCCGAATATCTCGTATCGGCATCGTTGACATTCATGACCTCCTGCTTCGCCATCTCTGCATAAGCGTCAGCGACAGGCAACAAAGCCTTGCCGGTGTTCAGGGCATAGGCGATGGAATAGAAGGTAGCATTATGTTCTGCGGCAGCCTTCATCTTCGGGTCTGTAGCCGTAGCCGCCTTCTGCATCATGAGTTCGTAGTTCTTCTTGGCAAAGTCCGTCACCATCGGTGAGAACTTCTCCTGCTCCGTCTCTTTCAACAGGCAGTCGAAATACATGTGGAAAGCCTGCAGGAAGAGGTCGGTGGTCACAAAGCTGGGAAACTCATGATAGTCGTTACGCTCATAGATATGGAAGAGCTGGTCCTCCTTGCCAGGAACGATGGCAAAGCCATTCTTGCCGATGGCATCGTAGAGCCGCTTGTCGAAGTCCTGCAACTGGAAGGTGTTGGCGATATTCTCCATATTCGTCATCATCCCTGCAGGAGCGATGTTGTTACGTGCCCTCAGCTTCTCCTCATGGGCTTTGAGCTTGTTGATGAAAGCCACTTCAGCAGGGGTGTACTTGATAGGCTTTGCCTTACCCTCTTCCTCTTTGTAGTAACGGTCAACCATCAACTTTTCATACCAGGAGGTAGCGCTGAAGATTCCACGCAGGTCGGCACTCATAAAGAGGTAGCCGTGGCGTGCCGAAACGGCATTACGCAGGATGCGTGTCTCCTCCAGGGAAAGGTTCTCAACGTTGATGTTGAGGGGTAGTTTCTTGTTCAACTGTTCCACGTCAATCTTCGCCTTACCAGGGATGATAACGGGATGCGACTCCTTCTGTGCACTTGCGTTCCAGGTGAAGGCAAGTACCATCATGGTTAAAAGTAACTTCTTCATAGGCAAAATGGTTTTTATTTAGTAATGTTTAATGCTTAATTACCGAAGCATTCCATGGCTTCGTCTCTGGTCACATTCTTCTGCAGGAAACGCTCAAAGCCCATTCCGAAATGTGCCCAGCGGTATTCCGCAACCACGTACTTCCCGTCTGTCGTCCGCTCCAGGCTCCGTATCTTCCCGTCCGTGAAGCGGAAATCCTCCAAGATACCGCCTAACTTCGACCCCATCCAGAGCGGGCGCACCAGCCCGTGGTAGTTCTTGAAGATAAACAGGCGTCGCCCTTTCTCCTTGAAATAGCGGGTGCTTTTGATGACACCCACCATTGCATCCACACTTCCGTCACCATCAACATCACCTGTGCAGAACCGGTAGACGGGGTAGGGCAGTTCCCAACGGTCGCAGGTCGAGTCTGTCGTCAGCGTCAGCACCGACAAGGTGTCGTTCCGCTGCTCCAGTGAGAATCCTCCCACCTCCTGACTCATGGCATCCGCGCTAGTCAGCCAACAGCCAATAGCTAACAGCCAAAGGCCCACAGCCCTCATTACAGCAGACTCTTGATCTCAGCTTCGATGTCCTTCACCTGTGCTCCACGCTTATAGAGCGAGTTGTCACGACTGATGAGGAAGTAGTCGGGTAATCCCTGGATGTTATAGACAATCAGCGTCTGTGAATCCATTCCCTGCGGGTCGCGTACGTTGATCCAGGGCAGGGCGGCAGTCTGCTGCTTCCAGAAATGCTCGTCACGATCAAGTGAAATCTGATAAATCTCGAGGCCTTGTTCGTGGTACTTATTATAGAGTTCACGCAGTAGCAGGATGCGCTCAGGAGAGTTCTCCAGTCCGAACAGGTGGAAGTCGAGCAACACCACCTTGCCGTTCAGGTCTGTCAGACGGCGCAACTGTCCCTTATTGTCATAGAGGGCAATGTCAATCAGTCCCGTAGTCGATATCTTGCTGGGATCGATTGCCTTGGCGGCATTAGCCGCAGCAATGCGCATGTTCTTCATACCCTCCAGGGCAATATTATGCAGATTGGCACCACGTTCGGAGTTGGGATAGTAGGAATCCCAGCTGGTAGCAACGGCACCAAACACCTTGATGTCGTCCTTACTGGAACGGGGGTTGAAGATCAGCATATTACCGATAGCCTGGAACAGGGCGAAGTAAGCGTAGGAACGGTTGGGCGCCTTGAGGATATAGTTTGTCTTCACGTCCTGCTTATAGGCGTTGATCATCTTCAGGATACTGTCGTTCGACTCGTCGATGGTCAGGCTCTGGTTGCGCTGTACGGCAATGGCACGGTTCTGCAGGTCGATCTGCTTCAAGGTCAGCTCTTTGATCTTCGCACAGTCGTCGCTTCCGCTGACCTCATACTGCGTGGCCATCTGCGGATACTGCGCCTTAATGGTTACGGTCTCTGTGGAGTCAATGCTCACGTTGATAATCTGGTCGGCTATGCGGAGACGGTAGAACTCTGGAGCCTCGTTCTGTTTCTGGGCGAAGGCAAAGGCACCGTCGCCATCCAGCTTCACGGAGTCCACAACGGTAATCTCCTCCAGTCCTACATTCTCGAAATAGAGGACAGAGTCCTTGGCGTTGGTGATATTTCCCTCCACATGGAACTTCTTCTCACTACAAGATGCCATTCCCAAGACGGCAATAGCGACTATCAGGTATTTTTTCATGTCTATTATTCCTTTTCTTTTGCTTGTTTCTTAGCTTCCTTTATATTTTTCTTGACGCTCTTGACAAATTTCTTAGCAGCCTTGTTAGCTTCCTTGTCACGACGCTTCTGCTCCTTGCGGGCCTCTTTCTCACGTTTCTTCTCCTCTTTACGTTTCTGCTTCTCAAGCCTCTTGGCTTCCTTGGCAGCTTCCTTGGCAGCCTTGCGCTCACTCTTCTTCTCTGCCTTCTCCTTGGCAGAGGCCTCTAAGGCATCGCGCAGCATCTCCTTGTCAAACGTAAAGACATGGCCGAACATACCCAGCGACAACGTCTTTGACTCGTCGTCCATTTCTACCGATGTCGTATTGAAGAGCAGGTAGTTGTTGACCTCCAGCTTCGAGTTCAGGGCAACCTCAATGGTCTTGTTCACAATACCCTTGCCCAAGTCCGTCAGCACATTGTCACCCAGACCTTTCTCTTGAGCCTCCTCATCAACATACTCCTTTACGGCCTCCATCATCGCCTTCTTATGGGCCTTCTTGTCAGGGACCGTCTTTATCATGGCTATCGCTACCACCAGCAGGATAGCACCTATCAAGTATTTCTTCATAACTCTAAACTCTCTTTGACTCTCATCTCACCACTTCCGTGAACTCAGGATGGTTACGGTCAGCATCGGGAACGGTGACGTAGATGATAGAGGTTACTTCCTTGCCATCCCTGCCGCGACTCGTGACGGTGTACTTATAATCCAGACTGTCAGGAGTCTTGCGCTTACCGACCGACACAGGGGTGCCGAGTGGGAACTGATAGCTGGAGCAGGCGGCCTCAAACATCATATCTCTTACTTTTTAATCAGCGAGGCAACCCACAGGATGGCAACAGCACCGATGATAGCCGTGCCGAGCTGTCCCAGAACACCGCCCCACTCAATACCGAGCAGCGAGAACAACCAGCCTCCGAGAGCACCGCCAAACAGGCCGAGCACCAGATTCATAATCAGGCCAAAACCGCCACCTTTCATTAACTTGCCGGCACAGAAACCTGCCAGACATCCAATAAGAAGTGAAAAAATAATTCCCATAATAGTTACAATTATTTTAGTTTGATGCTGCAAAGATACTATTTTTTTTCAATTCTAGCAAGAATTACTAAAATAACTCGTCTTTTTCTCGCGATTGAAAATAATCCGTAAAAAGCTTGCAATATCCAAATAATTGTGGTATCTTTGCAGTAAGAATAACAAAGGCTTAAATACCCTTCCATTGCTAAGATTATTTAAACCGAAACAGCCAAGTCAAGTCTATATCAACTCTATACCAACTCTATACCAAGTCTATACCAACTCTATGGTTCCTCATAGAATCCTAAGGGAATCCTCAAGGGATTGTCAGGGGATCCTCAGGGGATGGTCATAGGATGCTCTAAGGATGGTCTAGGAATGGTCATACTATAGGGGTATGACAATGCTCTGACAATCCTATGAGGATGTACTTAGCATGCTATGAGGATGCACCTAGCATGAGTTGATGGATGTACTTCCAGAGCTGGCGATAGAAGGGATGGCGGGTGAGGGTGGGGGCGTCGCCGAGGATGATGACTTTCATGCGGGCACGGGTGATGGCGACATTCATGCGTCGGAGGTCACGGAGAAAGCCTATCTGTCCGTCGTCATTCGAGCGGACCATCGAGAGGACGATGACGTCCCGCTCCTGTCCCTGGAAGCCGTCGACGGTATTTACGCTGATTTGACGGCGGAAGGGTTTGAAGAATTCCCGCTTCGTCAGTAGGCGTCGGAGATACTGTACTTGGGCGCGATAAGGTGAGATGATGCCTACGTCGATGCGTTCGTCCAACAGGCGTTGCTTGCCGATGCGTTCGAAATACTGCTGGAGGGTGTTAAGGGTCAGCTCTGCCTCGTCTTTGTTGATGCGTCCGAAGGACTCGCCCACAAACTCCTCCTTGAATTCATAGGCAGAGGTATCTATCCATTCCATCGGGATGTCGAGGTCTAGGATGCCGCGGTATTTCACGGTGGGGGCGCTCTCTACCTGTCCGTCGTAGAAATAGTTGGAGGAGAAGCGCATGATGTCGTCGTTCATGCGGTATTGTATCTTCAAGAGTGTGACCGCCTCAGGATGTGTTTCTACGAGTCGTTCCATGAGGGTCTTGCCGAGTCCGGCCTTCAGGGCAGCGATGCTCTTGACGGTGGGAGGCAACTGGCAATGGTCGCCGGCAAGGATGACGCGACTGACACGGCGCATGGGTATCCAGCACGCAGCCTCCAGAGCCTGGGCAGCCTCGTCGATAAACAAGGTGCCGAACTTCTGTCCGTCCAACAGGCGGTTGGCGGCTCCTACCAAGGTACAGGCGATGACTCGTGCCTCTCCAAATAATTCGTTGTTGATGCGAATCTCCAGCTCTGTGGCTCTGCCTTTCAGACTCTCCAGCTTCTGATGGAATTTCTCATCCCCTCGTTTACGATGGGCACGCAGTTCCCGGATAGCCTTACGGATAGCCCATAGGTGGGGATAGTCGGGGTGCGCCTCGAAGCGTCGCTCATAGGTAAATGACAGCATCTTGTCGTTGACGCGGGTAGGATTGCCGATACGTAATACGTTGATGCCCCTGTCGACGAGTTTCTCGCTGATCCAGTCTACTGCCATATTGCTCTGGGCACATACCAATACCTGACTCTCACGCATCAGTGTCTCACGGATGGCTTCTACGAGGGTTGTCGTCTTACCAGTACCAGGAGGACCGTGCACGATGGCAACATCCTTGGCTCGCAGTACCTGATTGACGGCATCTTCCTGCGTGGCATTCAGGTAGGGGAAGTGCATGGGCGGGAAGACGTAGGTCTCTACTGGGCGACGGGAATAGAAGAGGTCGCGCAATTCGCCCAATCGGCCTTTCCCCTTGATGGCACGGTCGAGGGCTTCCATCATCAGGCGGTAGCTGGTCTCATCGAACGAGAGCTGCACACCCAGGTTCTCCGTATGCTGCAAGGTGACTGAGTAGCCTTCGTTAGGCAGGATGCACACCATGCGGTCGCCGTCTACATAACTGACGGTGGCAGAAAACGACAGGTATTTGACTTTGTCGTCGTCCAGATGGAAGAACATCACCGTCTTGCCAAACTCGAAGGTATGCTCTATATCCTGGTCGGCAGTGCGGAATACCTCTATTGCCAGTTGGTTGAGCGAGTTATAGTAATTCTTGCCCACCTTCAGCGGATACCACGCATCGCCCCTTTTGACCTTTCGTCCAATACCCGTCTCCTCCGTTTGTTTGCGGAACGCCTCCTTCTCCGTCTGGTATTCCAGTTGGAGCAGCAGCCGTTGTTGTTGGAGGGCTTGTATGGGCGAAGTCTGTAGGGTCATTAGTTCTTGATAATCTTCATCGTATGGATATTCCCCTTGGTATCCGTAACTTTCATGATGTAGATGCCGTGCGACTGCATCTGACTGACCTGTTTGCCGTCGGTGGTGAAGAACTCGCGCTTGGCTACCTCGATAGTGTCTTCGCTCCATACGGAGGGGATACCGGTGGTTTCACCGGTTACGGCAACGTTGATGGGCTGTGTCCATTGGGTCTCACCATCGTTGACGGTGACCTTAATGACGGCAATGCCTCCGCTGTTATGGGTGGTGACCTTGACGACGGAACCGCTGACACTGGTATTGACGAGCGTGCCGTCGTAGTTGACGGTGTAGGTGGGCGTGGTCTTGTCGTAGTTGCTGTTCTGGCCATAGAATCCGGCGAAGAAAGGCTTCACGTCCAGTTGCTGGGTGGTGTTGGGCTCGATGATGAGGTAGGGGTGGGCCATGAACTCCAGGTAGTCCTCCAGCAAGGTCCATCCGTCACCGTAAGGATCGTCGTTCTGGTTGGCGGTGTTGGGATTGCTGCCAATCACTTTCTCATACCAGTCGGGCATACCGTCCTGGTCGGTATCCCAGTCGGCAGCACGTGTTTCTTCGGGATAAGCCTCCCAGCCTTTACCGGCAGCGTGCTCTGTAATATCTTCCTCGGTGTCTATTTCACCCTTGATGCCCGACTTCGAGCCTTTGTATGTCCATGTGCCACTCAGTGTCTCCTTGATGTTACGCAGGTGGTGTTCGTCACGCTGCGGCATGGTGGCACCACTGTAACTGGTCACGATTTTCATGGCGTCCTTGGCGGAGTGGATGGTGGCATGGGACTCAAAGAGAGGCGCGTTCACGACATATTCGTAATTAGTAGGGATATTGCCTGTGGCATTGTAGGTGTCACCCTTCTTGTCGGTAGTTTGCGTGTGGTCTTTGTTTTCACGGATATTGCCATTGATGTATGCTTGGTCGGTTCCCGCCGGGTTGATGGCATCCTCAAACTGTTGGGTAAACAGCAGTTTGTGGCTGGTGTCGGCACCCATCTTGTAGTAGTTGCTGACGAAGTTTACGGCATGGCAGTTGCCGTCGGTAGTACGGCCTTTCCAGTTGTAGCATACATTATTAAACAGGTCCAGACCGCCAATGGGGATGTTGTTGGCATCCATGCCTCCGCCCATTGACCAGTTGCGCCCATTGCAGTTGACGAGCAGATTATGGTGCCACGAGCCTATCATGCCGTCAATGGTGGCGGCAAAACCGTGGTTCTTGCCATCGCTGTAGTTCTTGTGTCCGGTAATGCCCAGTGCTTCTGAGATGACGGAGTATTGGAACGAGATGTTCTTGGCACCGCGTCCGCTGACGGTCTCGTCTGTTCCCCAGGCTGCCGTACAGTGGTCGACGATGGCATGGTTGGCACCTGACATACCCATGGCGTTGCCCGTATTCTCTCCATATACACCTAGTCCTCGTTTGAAGCGGATATGGCGGGCAATGACATCAGAGCCGATGTTGATGTTCGACGACTTGATGCAGATGCCCTTGCCGGGAGCCGTCTGTCCGGCAATATAGGCGTAGGGCTTGGTGAAGTAGGAGTTGAAGTCAAGTTCAATGATGCCGCTCACGTCGAAGACGATATAGCGGGGCTGGTCGATGTTGACCAGTCCATAGAGCAGTGAGCCTGGCGTATTGGCATCACCGCTGAGGTTGGTGACGTGATAGACGATGCCGCCGCGTCCACCTTGTGCATACCTGCCGTAGCCTTCTGCCTCCGGGAAGGCCAGTTGACGGGGACGGAACGACCATACCAGTCCTTTGTGTACGGTGCCATTGGCTTCTATCTCATCGACCCGCCAATAGTAATAGTTCTTGGAGAGCAGGCCGTTAACGGTATATTCGGTATTGGTGCCTTCGTAGATGGGTGAGGTTGCATTTTCTACTTCGCTCTCATCGGAACCGAAGAACAGGCGGTGCTTGGCTGCTGTCGGTCCTGCGGTCCATTTGACGGTACATGAGCCATTGTCGGCATCAATATGGTAGTCGCGGTTGGTGGGAACGGGGTCCTGGGATACAAAGGGTGACGTGTCGAAAAGAAGACCGTTTAGCATCACATTGGTGGTCTGGTAGGTCTTGCCCGATTCTACGATGGTGGTGTACTTGATATATACAACATCTCCATCGTTGACGTTGAAGTCAGCGTATGAGAAGGAGGCATCAGCCATCTTCAGACTTTCTACCGGGTTCTTGACATTGACGAAGTCAACGTTATCTTGTTTGACGACATATTCGCCATCATTGATTTTCAGTTCCACCTTGATCTTAGGCATCTCACCCGTCTTGGTATCTTTCCAGACGTGATAGGCCATGGCTGTATGGCTTCCTGCCGTCAAACCTTTAATCGTGATCTCGATAGAGGTGGGAATTTTGGTACTTGTCGGGGTGTTGTCGCCATCGGCAATGAATGCTACCACACCGTCGCCCAACAGGCGCAGTCCTGTCTGTTCGGTGTCCCTGCCCTTGTTACAGGTGTTTTTGTTCCATTGGTCTCTCAGAATGTTGGCATTTCCTGCTGCTGAGATGGTAATTTCCATACCATTGTCGAGTGTCATGGATGACGAGGGATTCTTAGGTATTTTCCATTCGATATATCCTGGTTCATGTGTTTGTGCTTCTTGTGCATTGCTGAAGCTGAAATCAATTCTCTGTGCCGTAACCATCACGGTACAGCAAAGGAAGAAGGTGGTTGCTAGTAGTTTTTTCATTATGTTATTTGTTTTAGTTTGCAGTTTTCGGGTGCAAAGATACAACAATATCTAAAAAAAAAGCGTATTTTTGCAAATGAAATGAGACTGCACCCATTATATACGACGATTCAGAAGCCGGAGAGGTTTACCTATCCCTTTTGTTATGAGCCGCATCCGCTGTGCCAGTTGGCAGCGAAGGAGGTGCAGGAGTATATTGCCGCCCATGAGGAAATCAAGGAGGATGCTGACCATGGGAAGATGTTTGGCGTGCTCGTGGTGGAGCGTGAGGGGGAGATGGGGTATCTCGCAGCCTATAGTGGCTTGTTGGCAGGCAGGAATGATTGGGAATTTTTTGTGCCGCCTGTCTATGACGCCCAACAGCCAGACGGACATTTCAAGACCGTGGAGAGGGAGATATCCAGGATATCCAGATCGTCTAGTGATGCTAGCACCAAAGAGTTGTCGCAGGAATTGCAGCTGTGGCTGTTCCACCAATACCAGTTACTAAACGCACGGGGTGAGATGAAGGACTTGGTGGATATTTGGCAGGACTATTACGACCGCCCCAAATTGAGGGCTAAGTTCCCATTGCCTCCGGGTGGTACTGGTGACTGCTGCGCCCCTAAGCTTTTGCAGTATGCCTATCAGCAGGGACTGAAACCGGTATGTATGGCAGAATTTTGGTGGGGACAGTCTACCAAGGAGGAGTTGCGCCAACATGGCAATTACTATCCTGCCTGCAGAGGGAAGTGTAAGCCCATCCTTACATGGATGATGCAAGGACTTGATGTAGAGGAGAATCCTGAGACTCAAGGTCTTCCACATCTGGAGATGAAGACGGTTTATGAGGACGACTTCCTGTTGGTTGTTGATAAGCCTTCGGGAATGCTGAGTACGCCGGGGAATATCGAGCAAGATAGTGTGGAGACCATCATGCGACAGCGTTATCCGGATGCGATGGTTGCTCATCGTCTGGATATGTATACTTCTGGTTTGCTCATCGTGGCGAAGTCACTGGAAGTCTATCGTTCTCTACAGGAGCAGTTCGTGAAGCATGAGGTGAAGAAGAAATACATCGCGATGCTGGAACCCCTCTCCAGAACCTTCCCGAGGGAAGGGGGATGTGGGCGCATCTCATTGCCTCTGCGTCCTGATCCGATGAATCGTCCCCGTCAGATGGTGGATATGGAACACGGCAAGCGGGCGGTGACCGACTACGAGTTCCTTTCAGATATTCCTCTCCCTCGGGAGGGAGAAGGGGAGGGACCTTCCCTTGTTGCGCTCTATCCCCAGACGGGACGTACCCATCAGTTACGTATCCATTGTGCCCATCCGGAGGGACTCGGCAGACCCATCAAGGGTGATGAACTTTATGGAACGAAGGCTGACCGCCTGTATCTGCATGCGGAACAGATTTGGTTTCGCCATCCTGTCACTGGTCAAGAGATGCATGTAGTCTCGCCACCTCCTTTTTGATGTTTACATTTAATAAAAAAGGCCCGCCAGAAAACTGGCGGGCTTTTTACTTTGAAACGGAATATTTACTTCTTGTTCAGGGCGAGGTCGATAGCTACGGCGATAGCTACAGTAGCACCTACCATTGGGTTGTTACCAATACCCAGGAAGCCCATCATCTCAACGTGAGCAGGAACAGAAGAAGAACCTGCGAACTGAGCGTCAGAGTGCATACGACCCAGGGTGTCAGTCATACCGTAAGAAGCAGGACCGGCAGCCATGTTGTCTGGGTGCAGGGTACGACCCGTACCACCACCGGAAGCTACTGAGAAGTAGGGCTTGCCAGCGAGCACGCGCTCCTTCTTGTAAGTACCTGCTACGGGGTGCTGGAAACGAGTGGGGTTCGTTGAGTTACCCGTGATAGACACGTCAACGTTCTCCTTCCACAGGATAGCGACACCCTCGCGAACATCGTCAGCACCATAGCACTTTACCTTCAGACGGCTGGGGTTGTTGCCATAAGCAACTTCCTTCACCACCTTCAGCTCAGAGGTGAAGTAGTCGAACTGAGTCTGTACATAGGTGAAACCGTTGATACGGCTGATGATCTGGGCAGCGTCCTTGCCAAGACCGTTCAGGATAACGCGCAGAGGCTTCTGGCGAACCTTGTTAGCCATCTCGGCAATCTTGATAGCACCCTCAGCAGCAGCGAAAGACTCGTGACCTGCCAGGAAGGCGAAGCACTCAGTCTCCTCGCGGAGCAGACGGGCAGCGAGGTTACCGTGACCGATACCTACCTTACGATCGTCAGCAACAGAACCGGGGATGCAGAAGCTCTGCAGACCGATACCGATAGCCTCGGCAGCGTCAGCAGCAGTCTTTACGCCCTTCTTGATAGCGATAGCTGCACCGCAAACGTATGCCCACTTAGCATTCTCGAAGCAGATACGCTGGGTGTCCTCACACATCTGGTAAGGATCCACGCCTGCCTTCTCACAAATCTCGTTGGCCTCCTCGATAGAGTTGATGCCATTCTCCTTCAGAGCAGCAAGAACCTGGTTGATACGGCGCTCCTGACTCTCAAACTGTACTTTTCTAATCATAGTCGTATCCTCCTTTATTCTTTACGTGGGTCAATAGCCTTTACTGCACCCTGCTCCTCAGTCGTACGACCGTAAGAACCGGTGTTCTTCTTCATAGCCTCATTGGCATCCATACCGTTCTTGATGGCTTCCATCATCTTGCCCAGGTGTACATACTCGTAACCGCAAACCTCGTTGTTGCTGTCGAGATACATCTTGGTGATGTAACCCTCAGTGAGCTCCAGGTAACGTGTACCCTTGGCAACAGTGCCATAAAGTGTGCCAGTCTGTGAACGAAGACCCTTGCCGAGGTCCTCCAGACCAGCACCGATAGCCAGACCACCCTCAGAGAAAGCACTCTGTGTGCGGCCATAGACAATCTGCAGGAAGAGCTCGCGCATAGCGGTGTTGATGGCGTCGCAAACGAGGTCGGTGTTCAGCGCCTCGAGAATGGTCTTACCAGGCAGAATCTCAGAAGCCATAGCAGCTGAGTGAGTCATACCTGTGCAACCGATAGTCTCCACCAGAGCCTCCTGAATTACACCGTCCTTCACGTTCAGCGACAGCTTGCAGGCACCCTGCTGAGGTGCACACCAGCCGATACCGTGGGTGTAACCAGAAATGTCCTTAATCTCCTTTGCCTGAATCCATTTGCCCTCCTCGGGAATGGGTGCAGGACCATGGTAAGCGCCCTTGCAAACGCTACACATGTTTTCAACTTCTTTTGAATAAATCATTGTTATTTCTAATTAATTAATTATGAAATGATGTATATTTTGCAAAATTACGCTGATAATTTCAACTATCCAAAACAAAAATCCTTTATTTAAGAACAATTAACTAAGAAAAATGACCGATATTTGCCGTACTACTAAATTCTTTGTAACTTTGTCATCTGAATGTGACAAATAGATGTAAGATGGAAGAGGTAAGGAGTAAGATGACTGAGGCTTCTAAAGAGGAACTGGAGGAGCGTGTGAATCGGGCTGTCGATTATTTCATGGAGGGTTACGGCTGTTGTCAGAGTGTAGTGGCTGCCTTTGCTGATTTGTACGGTATGGATAAGCAGACGGCATTACGGGTATCTGCAGGCTTTGGCGGTGGCGTGGGTCGTATGAGGATGATGTGCGGTGCTGTGTCGGGCATTGTCATGCTAGTAGGCTTGGACTGTGGACAGACGGAAGGCTCTGATCGTGAGGGGAAATCGGCATGTTACAAAGTCGTTCAAGAATTGCTCAACCTGTCGAAGCAGGAAAATGGTAGTCTGATTTGTGCGGAGATATTAGGATTAAAGGGCAATGAAAAAGCCGTCTCCAGTTATATAGCCTCCCCTCGTACTGCTGAATATTACAAGACGCGCCCTTGTGCTGCTAAAGTAGAAAGTGCTGCCCGTATTTTTGCTACCTATCTAAAGAATAAGTAAGCGTTTCTTCCCTCTTTCCTCATTCTTTCTTTGACCTATATCAAGAAGATTATATTTTCTGAATATTTTTAGTAAAAACATTTGCTGTGTTCGCACACAATCAGTAATTTTGCATCGTCAAAAGACAAAAAAGAAGATTTCAGGTATAACATTAAAAAGGAAGAAGATTATGATTATTTTGAATTATGTCGTCGTTTCGCTCGCTTCCAAAGCTATTTCAATGATTAAGAAATAAGCAGCGAGCCTGTTTTTGAAAGTTAGAAAGATTGAGAGGATAGAAGAATCCCTGCCAGCCGAAAGACTTGCAGGGATTTTCATTTCGTTTTTATTAGACGTCTTAACCTCTTAATTCCTCTCTACATTTCTCCAAAATACCGACAAGGCTTTCTACTGTTTCTGCTCTCAACATCGCAATACGGGTTTGGCGGAAATTGGGTATGCCTTTGAAAACGGGTGATGCTGCCAGATGACGGCGAGTATGCAGGATACCCCGATACTCATCGATCCGCTCTACGTTGATTCGTAATTGTTCTTCTAACACATCAATCTTTTCGTCGAGTGTCAGTTCCTTTCGACTGAAAATCCACGGACATCCGAAGGTAGCTCGTCCAATCATCACAGCGTCCACACCATAGGTGTTAAATGCCCGGTCGGCATCCTCCAAGGACTTGATATCACCGTTGCCGATGATGGGTATATGGATGCGTGGATTCTTCTTTACCTCTCCGATGAGGGTCCAGTCGGCCTCTCCCGTATACATCTGTGAGCGAGTACGTCCATGAATGGTCAGTGCTTGAATGCCACAGTCTTGCAGTTGTTCTGCCAATTCCGTGATAATCAGCTGTTCCGCATTCCATCCCAATCGTGTCTTTGCTGTCACTGGTAGCTTGACGGCATCTACCACCTTCCGAGTGATTTCCAGCATCTTAGGGATGTTTTGTAGCATCCCTGCACCGGCTCCTTTTCCAGCAACCTTCTTTACAGGACAACCGAAATTCAAGTCGATGACATCCGGACGAGCCTGCTCTACGATTTTCGCAGCCTCTACCATCGCATCGACATCCCTTCCATAGATCTGAATCCCTACAGGACGCTCCTCGTCAGCTATCGTCAATTTTTGAACGGTCGACTTCACGTCTCTTACCAGTGCCTCAGCAGAAACGAATTCCGTATATACCATTGAGGCTCCAAACCGTTTACATAACAGTCTGAACCCAATATCCGTCACGTCCTCCATGGGAGCCAGGAATACAGGATGCTCTCCCAGTTCTATATTGCCTATCTTCATGACTCTTACTTCTTACATCAAATGATATGTTCCTCCAGCCATTGCCTTGATGACTCCCTTCATTTCCAATTGGAACAATAATGCTGTGACTTGCCCGATAGGGATGTTCGTTTGTACGGAAATGATATTCAGCTGCAGGTCATTAGTCTTCTGCAAGACGGAAACGATACTTTGTTCCTCTGGCGTGAGGTCTGGAAAGAGTTGTCGCTCTACAGCCTCTGTCTTATGTTCTATGGTCTGCCATCCCATGGATTCCACAAAGTCTTGAGCAGACGTGATAAGAGCTGCCGTGTTATTGCGAATCATACGGTTACATCCCTCACTATAGGGTGCTCCTACCGCACCAGGGAAGGCGAAAACGTCGCGACCATATTCTTGGGCAATACGGCAAGTAATAAGCCCACCGCCTTTATAGGCACTCTCTATGAGGATAGTGGCATCTGATATCCCTGCAACGATGCGGTTGCGCTGACGAAAGTTATTTGGTAGTGCCTGTGTCTGGCTCATATATTCTGTCAGCAGTCCACCTTTTTGCACCATCTCTGCAGCTGTATCACGATGGTGATACGGATATATCTGGTCGAGTCCGTGGGCAAGTATACCCACAGTTTCATAACCTTTAGCCAAAGCCTGCCGATGAGCACAGATGTCGATGCCATAGGCAAGTCCACTGACAACAAGTACGTCAGGACATAAACGGTGCAAGTCGCTGACAAAGTGATTAACGAGATCTTTTCCGTAAGTGGTGCAGTGTCGTGTTCCTACGATATTAATCACATACTGTTTGTTCAAGTCTGCCGAACCCTTATAAAAAAGCAGGATAGGCGCATCAGCACATTCCGTGAGTCGTTGAGGATAGTCGGCATCATGCAAGGTCAGTGCCCGGATTCCGTTTTTCTCTATAAACTCCATCTCGGCAGCAGAACGACGCAGGGCATCGTCCCAGTCCTTCATCGTTTCGCGCATCCGTGGGGTTGCATCTGGTATGACATCACCTATGTTCTGCCGGTTCTCATACACCGCCATCCCACTGCCCAGTGTCTGATACAGTTGCAGTGCCATCGCTTGGTTGAACCCCGTCATACGCGTTAGCGCGATGGTATAGTAGATTTCTTCACTTGTCATCTTTCAATATATTTGGCAAATGCTTTATCATAGTCTTCACTGTCTGAAAGTTGTCCATTCACTAAGCACACTAGTGTGATTTCCCCTCGAAAACACAGTGACTCATCCGAGGCGCGGAACAAGTCTTGATGGAAGATGTATTTGAGTCCCTGTTTCTCCAGCCACAGGCGGGAATAGAATTCGTCGTCAGGACGTAAGGGTACTTTGTATTGCAGGTTCATCCGTGCCACTACGGCATCCACTCCCCTTTCATGCATTTCTGCGAAACTCAGTCCACATTGTTGCAGAAACAAGTGACGCGTATGTTCACAGTAATGCACATAGTTCGCATTATTCACTATTCCTTCGATGTCGCACTCATAGTCGCGCACTTCCATCTTTGTTTCGAAAATATACTTTTTCATATCTGACTATTTTACCTTTTCAAATATTCATATCCGATGCGACAACGAAGGCAGTCCTTCTTGTCGCAGTATTCCTTTTTGAGTTGAATAAGTGCCTGAGAGTCTCCGGCAGTCTTTACCTCAAGTCCGCACTCTTTCCAGAGGCGGATGATGTAGTTGTTCTCAGCTCTGAGCTGTTCTAATAAATCGAAGGCACGATCACAGAGCTCCTCCTTGGCAGTATGCCGTCCATAGGCAAAGAGCATGGGGATGCAGGTGTTAATCATCAACAAGTTGATGGAGAAGGGCGAGAGATGCTTCTCGTTGGGGTCGCTGGCAGAACCGAAAGTATAGTGAGTCTCCCAATAGGGTGTCACCTTGGTAGTCAACAAGTTTTGCAGTTCAAAGACATTCTTGCATTCAATCAGTTGCGACAATCCCGTCTTACGCTCATAATATAGGTTACTCAGTTGTGACAAGCGGATGTGTGGAAAGTTCTGGGGACGTAGTCGTAGGAATTTCCATAACTTATAGTTCATGGGCTGCAGCGAGAACTTATGTGCAAGATACTGGTATTCGTTGCGTAATTTAGCGAAATAGCCCTCGTTTAGCGCATCCTGTTGATAGCGTTCAGGAATCGCCTCAATATCCAGTAATCCTGCCTGTCCCATGAAAATAGCCTCTATCTGAAACAGGTCATCCCGATGATGGGCAATGGCAGAAGAGGGAATATGTGTTGCCCACTCCTCAAAAGTGTCTCCATTGATACCGAAGCCGTAGTTACGGGCAAGGGTCATAAAGTAAGCATCCTCCCATGAGCCGTTCATCCGTTCGGCACGATGGCGTATCGCCTCTGTCTTCTGTTCCAACCGTTCTGTCTGCAAGGCAGCCATCCATGAGTGGATGGTTAGTGGTGTCAATTGGGGAATGATATGGTAGCAGGGCGGATACTGATCTGTCTTGAGCAATTCATTATAGTTCTCCTCTACTGAAGGGGGTACGACGAGTGTCATCTGTGGGATAAACTGTCCATTGGTGTTCATTACCTCTGCATCAGCATTTCCTGTGACATGTAGGATGACATTATCGTATGCCTTGTCTTTGTCATGACCATGCAGATACCAATCGCTTGACTTGTCGTGGATTTCTACATTACCCACCCAGAGTGTCTGATTGATCTTGACCTTGGCATTGAAGAAATCGGGTCCGCTGTTATGGTTGTGCAGTCCGCAATCAATCACTTCAACGAGCTTTCCATCCGTTGTCTTTAGTTCATGTAATGGAAACAATCTGTGCTTCCAGCAATAATGCAATAGTTGTTCCATACTTTATATTTGATTGCCAGTATATAATTGATAGTATTTTCCTTTGAGGGCGAGCAGTTCTTCGTGCGTGCCTTTTTCAATAATGTGTCCTTGGTCGAGGACGATAATCTGGTCGGCATGACGCACAGTAGAGAGGCGGTGGGCAATGACAAAGGTTGTGCGCCCCTGCATGATTTTATCCATACCACGTTGTACCAATTGCTCTGTATGGGTGTCTATGGAGGATGTTGCCTCGTCAAGAATCAGTACAGGCGGATTGGCAACGGCAGCACGGGCAATGGCGAGCAACTGGCGTTCTCCTTGGCTCAAATTGCCTCCGTCGCCTTTCAGCATTGTCAAATAGCCATCGGACAAACGGCGGATGAAGTCGTCAGCGCCTACCATTTGAGCAGCCTTGACGCATTCCTCGTCAGTCGCATCGAGTTTACCATATCGGATATTATCGATGACGGTGCCTGTGAAGAGATGGGTCTCTTGCAGTACAATGCTCATTCCTTTACGCAGTGACTCCTTTTGGATATCGGTGATAGGGATACCATCGTAGAGAATGTGTCCACCTTGTATCTCGTAGAAACGGTTGATAAGGTTGATGATGGTGGTCTTACCAGCCCCCGTTCCTCCCACAAAGGCAATCTTCTGTCCAGGATTGGTGTTGATGTCAATGTCGAAGAGAACCTGTTTCTCTGGCGTATAACAGAAATCCACTTCCTTGAAGTCCACATCACCTTGAGGGTTGGTGAGGAGGTGTGTACCCTCGTCAACTTCTGCTTCCGCATCCTGTAAATCAAAGATACGTTCGGCTCCCACAGTGGCATTCAGGACGCTATTGATCTGCTGACTGATATGTGAGATGGGTTGTATGAAACTCTTGTTGAGTTGCAGGAAGGCGACAATCGTACCTAATGTGAGGTGAGAGGTGAGAAGGGAAAAGTCAGAGAGGGCAATGGCAGCTCCTATGGTGGCTATCAATACAAAACCGAAGTTGCCGAGTCCACCATTGACCGGCATGACGATATTGGCGATGCGGTTGGCATTGTAGGCAGAGGAGCGCAACTGCTCATTGATGGTCTCAAAATCCTGAATGGCCTGTTGTTCATGACAGAATACCTTCACGATTTTTTGTCCTGTCATCATTTCTTCGATATAGCCGTTGACACGTGCAAGACTCTGTTGTTGTACGCGGAAGAACCGACGGGAGCGTTTACTCAGTTTGGTGGTGGTGATGACCATCACCATTGCCATTACAATACTTACCAATGTCAGTGGAATACTCAGGACGATCATTGAGGTGAAGGTGGCAACAATAGTGATGACAGAGGAGAAAACCTGTGCCATTGCCGTAGATATCATCTGTCGCAGGGAATCGATGTCGTTGGTATAGACGGACATGATATCCCCATGTGAGTGTTGGTCGAAATAGCTGATAGGCAGTCGTTGCATCTTCTTGAAGAGCTGTTGGCGGAGCCGCAGCATCGTTCCCTGACTGATATGAATCATCAGTCGGTTATAGGTAAACGAACAGATAGTGCCAAAGAAGAGGATGAATGCCAGAATGAACAATGTTCTTGCTAACGAGGCATATTCCGGATTGTCCATCTTCGTCAGGGGGACGATGTAGTCGTCTATGAGTGTCTTGATGAAGAGAGAGGAAACGAGAGAGGTTAATGAGGAGATAAGTACACAGGCAAGCACCACTACGATGGCCCATTTGTAGTGGTGGAAGACAAAGCCGAACATCCGTGTCAGTACATGTTTTCTCATGCTTCACCTCCTTTCACTTCGTCGAAGTCACCACCGTCTTCATGCTGAATGGCATTGATTTCTTGATAGAGTGTGTTCGTCTTCAACAAGTTCTCGTGCGTGTCGAAGCCGACGATAATTCCTTTATCCATCACAAGGATGCGGTCACAGTCCTTGACACTGAGAATGCGCTGGGCGATGATGATCTTGGTCATCTCTGGCAACTGGTTATGTATCGCCTCTCGAATTTTCGCATCCGTAGCGGTATCACAGGCTGAAGTGGAATCGTCAAACACCAAGACCTTTGGATGTTTCAACAGCGCGCGGGCAATACAGAGTCGCTGCTTTTGTCCACCACTGACATTCGTACCGCCTTGTTCAATATGGGTATCATACCCCTCAGGCATCGCACTCACAAACTCATCGGCTTGGGCGAGGCGACAAGCTTCCTGACATTCTTCCAGAGTTGCCTCAGAATTTCCCCAGCGGAGGTTGTCAATAACACTGCCGCTAAACAGGATATTCTGCTGGGGAACAACAGATACTGCACGTCGCAAGGCTGTCAGGTCGTAGTCTTTCACATCACGTCCTCCTACCCATACAGCACCTTGGGTGGGGTCATAGAGGCGACAGGCAAGATTGACCAACGACGACTTACCAGAACCTGTGCCGCCAATCACTCCGATAGTCTCACCACTCTTGATGTCAAGATTGATGTTATACAGCGCGGAACGACGGTGCTTCTGTTCTTTCGAATAGTCGAAACGCACCTGTCGGAAACAGATACTTCCGTCTTGCACTTCTATGATACCATTGGCAGGATTCACGATGTCTGGTTGTTCCTCTATCACCTCTGCTACTCGTTTGGCTGAGGCTGCACTCTGTGTCAGCATTACGAAGACCATCGAGAGCATCATCAGTGACATCAGGATGGACATAATATAGGTAAACAGGGAGGTTAGTTCTCCCGTGGTCAAGGTTCCTTCTACAATGTAATGGGCTCCCATCCATGAAAGAGCGATGATACAACCGTACATCACCATGTTCATCACAGGATGGTTCCATGCCATCAATCCCTCTGCCTTCACATACAGCTTATAGAGATTCTCTGCGGAACGGGAAAACTTCTCATTCTCATAGTCTTCGCGCACAAAAGCCTTCACCAGCCGGATACCTGTAATATTCTCCTGTACGCTGAGGTTCAGGGCGTCGTATTTCACATATACCTGTTGGAAAAGCTTGGTCACCCGAGAAATGATATGATAGAGGGAAAATCCCAGTATGACGAGTGCCACGACGAAAATCAGCGACAAGCGGAAATCGATGAGCAGACACATACCGATGGAGAGAACTAGTTTGAAGGGGGCTCTCACTGTGATGCGCAAGATTTGCAGGAAGGCATTCTGCAGGCTATTGACATCTGTCGTCATTCGGGTGATGAGTCCACTGGTGGAATACTTGTCGATATCTGAGAATGCAAAGCGCTGGATATTCTGATACATCGCACTACGCAGATTGGCGGCAAAGCCTGTGGAGGCATAGGCTCCGAAACGACCAGAGAGAATGCCGAAGATCAGGCTTAGCAACGCCATAGCCAACATCACGGTTCCATAGAAATAGACTTTCTCCATATCACCAGCATTAATGCCCTTGTCGATGAGCGAGGCTGTGACATAGGGTATCAAAACGTCCATCACTACTTCCAATGCTGTGAAGGTAGGAGTGAGTAGTGATGCCGTACGATACTGCCGAATTTGTTGGTAAAGCGTCTTTAGCATGCTGCCTACAAAGGTACGAATAAGTGAGTAAAATGCCAAATTTATTTAGGCATTTTTGAACGAGAGTACTTTCAACGAAGTTAAAGGTACGAATAAGTGAGTAAAAAGCCAAAAAAATTTGGTTTTTCGTTTGTATCTTTGTATTTTTGCAAACAGATGATAAACGAGGCGACACAACGGTTTATTCTGCAACATCGGGAAGAGGATGTACGTCGACTTGCCTTTGGCAGCAGGGATGTCGAAGTAGACCTGCCGATGGCTCTCCAACAGATAGCAGGATGGCAGACGGCACGTAAGAAACTGCCGTCATGGGCGGCTGTTGATGATATCGTCTATCCGCCTCATTTGAATATGGAACAATGTTCTTCCGAACAGACAGCCCGTTACAAGGCGAAGCTGGCTATTGGCTATTGGCCATTATCTGTGGGCCCTACTTTCGTCGATTTGACTGGTGGCTTCGGCATTGATTTTTACTTTATTGCCAAAAGCCAAAAGCTAAAGGCTAACAGCCAGAATATCTACGTAGAGCGCAATTCTGAATTGTGTGAGACGGCACGACACAATTTCCTTAAATTGGGTTTGGAGGCAGAAGTTGTAAATGTTGATGCAGAGGAATATCTCAAGGAGATGAGTCATGCTGACGTCGTTTATCTCGACCCTGCACGGAGGGATGAGCATGGCGGTCGTACATATGGCATCGAAGACTGTACCCCCAACGTGAGAACCCTCCTTCCTCTGTTGTTAGAAAAGTCAGATACCATCATTCTCAAGCTGTCGCCCATGCTCGATTGGCAGAAGGCGGTGAATGACTTAGGGCATGTCCAGGAAGTCCACGTCGTCAGCGTTGACAACGAATGCAAGGAGTTGTTGCTGGTAGTGAGAAAGCAGCCTTCGAAGAGTATTACCCTTGTTTGTGTCAATAATGATAGTGAGTTCCGTATTGTTCGTTCCCTACGGACTCCGAGTTCGCTCCCTACGGACTCCGAGTCCGCTCCCTACGGACTTGGCGTTTGCAGTAATCGTACTGATCAGGGCAAGTACCTTTACGAACCGAATGCCAGTATCATGAAAGCTGGGTGCTTCAGGGAAATCGAGGAAACCTATGGTGTCAGTCAGTTATCATCCAATTCTCATCTATTCGTCTCTGAAGAAGAGGTTCGGGATTTTCCTGGCAGACAGTTCCGTATTGAGACCATTACTTCGTTGAACAAGCAGGAGTTGCGCAATGCCATGAAGGGAATCGACAGGGCGAATATTAGCGTTCGTAATTTTCCATTATCTGTGGAGATTCTGCGTAAGCGACTGAAAGTCAAGGACGGAGGCGCGGTGTTTATTTTCGGCACCACTCTGTCTGACTCTTCCCATAAGTTGTTCATTTGCCGTAAAATAGGTTAAATATTTGGGTATTTGCCCGATTTTTTATATCTTTGCCCAAATAATTATTGTAAAGGACCGACATGCCATCAGTAGAAATAAGGAAAGTGACCGACAAGAAAAGCCTGGAAGCCTTCATCCAGTTTCACTACGACTTATATAGGAACAACCCTTATGATGCCCCGAATCTCCATACTGACGAGGTGCACACGCTAAGTAAGGACAAGAACGCTGCCTTCGAATTCTGTGAGGCAGAGTATTTTCTGGCGTACTGTGACGGAAAGGTGGTGGGACGTATAGCGGGCATCATCAACCATCGTGCCAATGACCGCTGGGAGCGTCAGACAGTACGTTTCGGATGGATTGACTTCATCGACGACGTGGAGGTGTCGCGTGCCTTGCTCAATGCCGTAGAACAATGGGGCAGGGAGAAAGGGATGACGGAGATGGTGGGGCCGCTAGGCTTCACGGATATGGACCCGGAGGGAATGCTTATCGAGGGCTTCGACCAACTGGGTACGATGGCCACGATCTACAACTACGACTATTACCCTCGTCACATGGAACAGATTGGCGGTTGGGAGAAGGACAACGACTATGTGGAGTTCAAGCTCATCGTTCCGAAAGGTGATATGCCGGAGAAATACAAGAAGGTAGCCGAAATGGTGATGAAGCGCTACAACCTGCATCCGATGCACCCCAAGCGCAGTCAGGTGTTTGGCAAGGAACAGTATGGTCGTAAGGTGCTCGATGTCGTCAACAAGTCGTTCGGCAACCTCTATGGCTACTCTCAAATGACGGAGCGTCAGATTGACGAATATCTGAAGATGTACTTCCCCATGTTGGATATGGATATGCTTTGCCTGATAGAAGACTGGAACACGCCCAATCATGATGTCGTTGGAGTAGGCATCAGCATTACGAATATGACGCGAGCCTTGCAGAAGTGTAAGAACGGACGCCTGTTCCCCTTCGGCTGGTGGCATTGCCTGAAGGCTTTGAAGTTCCACAAGGCAGAGTGTCTCGACCTGATGCTGGTGGGTTTCTTGCCCGAATACCAACAGAAGGGTGCCAATGCCCTGCTGTTCTACGACCTCATCCCACGCTACCAGAAATACGGTTTCAAATGGGGCGAGACGAACGTCGAGATGGAGACCAACGAGAAGGTGCAGTCGCAGTGGCAGTACCTGGAGCATGTGCAGCATAAGCGCCGCCGTTGTTATAAGAAAAGTATTCAATAAGATATGGCAGAAGAGAAAGACATTACAGCACAGAATCAACCAGTAGAGTATGACGAGGGGAATATCCAGACGCTGACGGGTTTACAGCATATCCGCCTGCGTCCCGGCATGTATATCGGACGCTTGGGCGACGGCTCGTCGGCGGAAGACGGTATCTATGTACTGTTGAAGGAGGTGTTCGACAATTCGATAGACGAGTTCAAGATGAAAGCTGGCGACCGTATCGAGGTGACGGTAGAGGACAACCTGTGCATCTCCGTCCGCGACTACGGGCGAGGTATCCCCCAAGGCAAGCTCATAGAGTCGGTGAGCATCCTGAACACCAGTGGTAAGTTCGACTCGAAGGCCTTCAAGAAATCCATCGGACTGAACGGCGTGGGCGTCAAGGCGGTCAATGCGCTGAGCAGCCGTTTCGAGGTGCACAGCTATCGCGACGGTAAGGTGCGCAAGGCCGTCTTCGAGTGTGGTGAGCTTATCAGCGATGTGACGGAGCCGTCGCAGGACGAAAGCGGTACCTACATCTTTTTCAAGCCCGACGACACGAAGTTCCAGAACTACCAGTTCCACGACGAGATAGTCGAGAATATGCTTCGCAACTATACCTATCTGAACATCGGACTGACCATCATGTATAACGGCCGACGCATCCTCTCACGCCACGGACTGGAGGATTTGCTGAAAGACCGTATGACGAACGACGCCCTCTACCCCATCGTTCATCTGCAGGGCGACGACATAGAGATTGCCTTTACGCATGCCAACCAATACGGTGAGGAGTATTACTCCTTCGTCAACGGCCAGCATACCACTCAGGGCGGCACCCACCAGAGCGCCTTCAAGGAGCATATCGCACGGACCATCAAGGAGTTTTTCAACAAATACGAATACGGCGACATCCGTTCCGGCATCGTCGCTGCCATCTCCATCAACGTCGAAGAACCCATCTTCGAGAGCCAGACCAAGATCAAGCTCGGCTCCACCACCATGTCGCCCGACGGCGTGAGCATCAACAAGTACGTGGGCGACTTCATCAAGCAGGAGGTCGACAACTATCTGCATATCCACACCGATGTGGTGGAGGTGCTGGAACAGAAAATCAAGGAGACGGAGCGAGAGCGCAAGGCCATGGCGGGCGTCACCAAACTGGCGCGCGAACGGGCCAAGAAAGCCAATCTGCACAACCGTAAGCTGCGCGACTGCCGCATCCACTTCAGCGACGTGAAGAGCGACCGCAAAGAGGAGTCGTGCATCTTCATTACCGAGGGCGACTCCGCCAGCGGCAGCATCACCAAGAGTCGCGACGTCAACACACAGGCCGTCTTCTCGCTGCGCGGCAAACCCCTCAACTCCTTCGGACTCACCAAGAAGGTGGTTTACGAGAACGAGGAGTTCAACCTCCTGCAGGCAGCGCTTGACATTGAAGAAGGACTCGACACCCTGCGCTACAACAAAGTCATCGTAGCCACCGATGCCGACGTCGACGGCATGCACATCCGACTGCTTACCATCACCTTCTTCCTCCAGTTCTTCCCCGAACTCGTCAAGAAAGGACACGTCTATGTGCTCCAGACCCCCCTCTTCCGCGTGCGCAACCGACGTACCAAGATCAAAAACAAGCAGGTTCTGGCCGGCGACGATGCAAAGAAGGCCAACAGCCAATCGCCAAAAGCCAAAAGCGACTTCCTCACCCGCTACTGCTATAGCGACGAAGAGCGGCAGAAAGCCATTCAGGAACTGGGACCCGATCCCGAGATTACACGCTTCAAAGGACTCGGCGAGATCAGCCCCGAAGAGTTTGCAGGCTTCATAGGTCCTGATATGCGGCTCGAACAAGTAACCCTCCATAAGACCGACCAAGTGCAGAAACTGCTCGACTACTATATGGGAAAGAACACCATGGAGCGTCAGAATTTCATCATCGACAACCTCGTCATCGAGGAAGACCGGCCCGAGGAGGAAGAATATGAGTAGGAGAACCACTTTTTGCTTTTTGCTTTTTGCTTTTTGCCTGTTACCACTGACCGCCCAAATCCGCATCAACATGGGCGAGGATAGTCCTATGCGGAAACTACAGATAGCAGAAATGGCCATCAATAGTCTCTATGTGGACAGTGTGGACGAAGTACGACTCGTGGAAGACGGCATCCGGGGAATGATAGAAAAACTCGATCCGCACAGCAGTTATATGACGGCCAAAGAGGTAAAGGCTGCCAACGAGCCCCTGCAAGGCAATTTTGAGGGCATTGGCGTTCAGTTTAACATGGTGGAAGATACCCTGTTGGTCGTTCAGCCTGTGGTGGGAGGCCCTTCAGAAAAACGCGGTATTTTAGCGGGCGACCGCATTGTCTATGTGAACGACACTACGATAGCCGGTGTATCGATGCCGAAAGAAGAAATCATGCGTCGTCTGCGTGGTCCGAAAGGTACGAAGGTACGCTTAGGCATCGTTCGGCGCGGCATTGCCGATACCCTTCGTTTTGTCATCGTCCGTGACAAAATACCTGTCAAGTCGATAGATGCCGTCTATATGATTCGCCCGAGTGTAGGGTATATCCGTATTGGCAGTTTTGGGGCCCAGACGCACGAGGAGTTTTGTCAGAGCATGATGAAACTGACAGGCGAGGGAATGCAGACACTGATTCTCGACCTTCAGGAGAACGGCGGCGGTTATCTTCAGGCTGCCGTTGCTATTGCCAACGAGTTTTTGCATAAGGACGACCTTATCGTATATACACAAGGTCGCCGTGCTCCCCGTAATGACTATAGGGCGCAAGGCAACGGACTCTTTGAGCAGGGGAAGGTCATCGTCTTGGTAGACAGCTATTCTGCTTCGGCAGCGGAGATAGTGACAGGAGCCATACAGGACCATGACCGTGGCATCGTAGTGGGGCGTCGTACCTATGGTAAAGGACTAGTTCAGAGACCCATAGAGTTGCCCGACGGTTCAATGATCCGTCTGACGGTTTCGCATTACTATACACCCTCAGGACGCTGTATCCAGAAGCCCTACGAGAAAGGAAAAGCCAGCGACTATGCGAGAGACGTGCTGAACCGCCTGAAGAGTGGGGAACTGATGCACGCCGACAGCATCCATTTTGCTGATTCCCTGAAATACTACACGCTAAAGGAGCATCGGACGGTGTATGGCGGAGGCGGTGTCATGCCCGACTATTACGTACCGCTCGATACTACGAAATATACCCGCTTCCATCGTGAACTTTCTGCCCGCTCCTATATCATCAATGCCAGTCTGCGCTATGTCGACCAGCATCGTAAGCAGTTAAAGAAGAAATATACTACCTTCTCACGCTTTAAACAGTCGTTTGAAATTCCCCAGTCGGTGACAGACGCTATTCTAGCTGAGGCGGAAAAGCAGAACATCAAGCCCAAGGATGACGCAGAACTGCAGCAGACACTGCCTTATCTGCGGCTGCAACTCAAAGCGCTGGTGGCACGTGACCTGTGGGAGACCAGTCAATATTTTGACATCATAAACGAGACGAACGACATCGTACGGCGTGCCCTTGAACTGATGAAAAATTAAAGCTATGAAAAAATTTCTGTCAACCCTATTGTTATCCGCCACATTGTGCACAGCCCAGGCACAAGAGAAACTATGGTACAATAAGCCGGCCACCGACTGGTTGGAGGCGTTGCCCATCGGCAACTCGCATCTTGGTGCGATGGTGTATGGAGAGACCGATGATGAGACCATACAACTGAACGAAGAAACGTTTTGGAGCGGTTCACCACACAATAACAACAGCCCGGAGGCGAAGGCGCATCTGCAAGAGGTGCGTGACCTGATCTTCGAAGGTAAGGAAGAGGAGGCACATGCCATCATCGACAAATACTTCTTCAAAGGCCCTCACGGCATGCGTTTCCTGCCGTTGGGTAGTCTGAAACTCAAGTTCGACTATGATAGCGATGCGAAGCCTAAGAATTACCGTCGTGAACTGAACCTCAGCAATGCGCTGAACACCACGACCTACGAGGTGGATGGCGTGAAATATGTGCGTACCATCTTTGCGTCACAGGCAGATAATGTCATCATCGTACGACTGGAAGCCTCGAAGAAAGGAGAGTTGGAGTTCGACATGAGTTTCGACAGTCAGCTGAATGCACAGGTCTTTTCGGTTTTCGAGCACGAAGGCATCAACGGTCGAGTCAACGAACTGGCTGCCGTTGTTGACGGTGTGGAGCAGGAAGGCATCAAGGCTGGTTTGAAAGCCGAGTGCCGCATCCTGGTAGAGTCCGACGGTAAAATAGAGCATAAGGCAACGTCGATAGCAGTGGACGACGCCACTACTGCGACGCTCTATATCACCGCCGCCACCAACTACGTGAACTATCACGACATCAGCGGTAACCCTGTGAAGAAGAACAATCAGACGTTGACTGGCGTTAAGGGCAAGGCGTATAAGCAGTTGCTGAAGGAGCATCTGAAGAAATACCAGGAGCAGTACCAGCGTGTAAGTCTCTTTTTAGGCGGAGAGGATGCCTCTAACCTTCCCACCGATGAGCGTCTGGCTCATTTTGTAGGTAGCAAGGACTGGGGTATGGTGGCACTGATGTTCCAGTACGGACGTTATCTGCTCATCTCTTCCTCTCAGCCGGGAGGACAGCCTGCCAACCTGCAAGGGGTATGGAACGATAAGCTCAATGCACCATGGGATTCTAAATACACCATTAACATCAATGCTGAGATGAACTATTGGCCTGCTTTGGTGGGTAATCTCGCAGAGACACAGCAACCCTTGTTTTCAATGATTCGCGACCTGAGTCATACAGGTGCAGTGACCGCACAAACGATGTACGGCTGTGGCGGCTGGGTGGCTCATCATAACACAGATCTCTGGCGCATTGTCGGCCCTGTTGACGGCACCACATGGGGAATGTTCCCCACTGGTGGAGCGTGGTTGACGACACATTTGTGGCAACACTATCTGTTTACAGGCGACAAGGAGTTCCTGCGCGAGAACTATCCCGTGATGAAAGGCGCAGCAGACTTCCTGATAGACTATATGCAACGTCATCCACAATATGGATGGTTGATGACCGTTCCTACCGTATCACCAGAACACGGTCCGAAGGGTAAACGCACGACGGTAACAGCAGGTTCCACGATGGATAACCAAATTGTCTTTGATGTCTTGTCGAATACGTTGAAGGCTATGCGTGTCATTGGAGAGAATGATGAGGCTTACGCCCAGAAACTCCAGCAAACTATCAGTCAGTTGCCTCCTATGCAGATAGGTCGTTACGGACAACTGCAGGAGTGGTTGCAAGATGGTGATGACCCCAAAGACGAGCATCGTCATATCTCGCATCTCTATGGCCTTTATCCCTCGAACCAGATTTCTCCATATAGTCATCCTGACCTCTTTGCCGCTGCTGCAAATACTCTGAACCAACGTGGTGATATGGCGACAGGATGGAGCTTGGGTTGGAAGATAAACTTCTGGGCACGTATGCTGGATGGTAATCATGCCTTCCGCATCCTTTCCAACATGCTGCATCTGTTACCTAACGACAGGATGATGCGTGAATATCCCGACGGACGTACCTATCCGAACCTCTTCGATGCACATCCACCTTTCCAAATTGACGGAAACTTCGGATGTGCCGCAGGCATTGCTGAGATGCTGTTACAGAGTCATGACGGAGCCGTTCATCTGCTGCCAGCTCTCCCCGACCTCTGGTCTGAAGGACGTGTAAAAGGCTTGTGCGCCCGTGGTGGTTTCGAAGTCAACATGCAGTGGAAAGGAGGCATCCTGCAACAGGCTGAAATTCTCTCCACCATCGGAGGCATCCTTCGTCTCCGCTCCTACGTCCCGTTGACAGGTAAGGGTTTAAGAGAGGCAAAGGGCGCATGTCCGAATGCCTTGTATGCTCCCGCAGAAATCAAGCAGCCTATTTTTTCAGACGAACTTGAAAAACATCCTTCACTTATTGTCCGTAAAGTCTACGAGTACGACCTTGACACACAAGCAGGACAGACTTATCTGGTGAAGCCTTCTACAGATATCAGTCGTTTAGACTGGGGCGACCAAGGAAACGGCACTTATATGAACCCGTTACTTCATGCAGATTATTCTGATCCGGATGTCATTCGCGTAGGTGAGAAATATTATATGGTGGCGAGTGACTTCCATTGGTTGGGTATGCAGGTATTGGAATCTTCCGATATGGTCAACTGGCGGTTATGTAGCCAAGTATATCACCGTATGGACTTTCCTGGATGGGATACCAATTCTCATTATGCAGGAGGAGCATGGGCACCTTCTATCCGTTATCATGACGGGAATTTCTGGATATATGTATGCACTCCAGATGAGGGGTTGCTGATGACGAAAGCCAAAGAGGCAACAGGTCCTTGGGAGCCTTTATATCAGGTGAAGGACATTGCCAAATGGGAGGATCCCTGCCCTTTTGGGATGACGACGGCAACGCATACTTAGGACGTAGCCGTCATCGTGCCGGTCCCATTATCGTACATAAGATGTCACCAGATGGTCGTCAGTTATTAGACGATGGTGTAACTGTCTATGAGGGACCTGTCGCAGAAGGAACCAAATGGTTGAAGCGTCATGGTTGGTATTACTTGATTATTCCAGAAGGAGGGGTTGGGCATGGTTGGCAGACTGTCCTTCGCTCTCGTAGTATCTATGGTCCATATGAACGTAAGATAGTTTTAGAACAGGGCTCTACCAAAATCAATGGACCTCATCAAGGAGCTTTGGTAAATACGCCTGACGGACAGTGGTGGTTCTACCATTTCCAGTCTACAACACCCAATGGACGTGTTCTTCATCTGCAACCAGTCCGATGGGTGGATGATTGGCCTCTCATGGGTGTGGATTATGATGGAAATGGAATAGGAGAACCTGTTGCAGTATGGACAACCCCCTTTCCCAATACCAAGCCATTTTTACCTGCAACCTCTGATGATTTTGAAGGTAGCGAACTCGGACTGCAGTGGCAGTGGTGCCATAATCCTGTGGATAGTCATTGGAGTCTCGCAGAATATCCTGGTTCATTGACGCTTCATACCCTTTCTGCTGACTCTTTGAAAGCGTGTCGCAATATGCTTACCCAGAAGGTGATGGGCTATGAGAGTCAAGCCACCCTATTGTTGCGTGCCCATCAGACCGAGGGGCTTCGTGCAGGACTTGCCTTTACAGGAAAACAGTTCCGTGGTATAGGTCTCTCCGAAGATGGTATCTATACAGAGGAAGGTGGTCATTATACCCTTGTCAAACGTTGTAAAGCGAATCAGATTTGGCTTCGTGTCACTATTGATAATCATACTAATCGTCACCGTTTCTCTTATAGCCTTGACGGTCATCAATTTATTGATCTGTCAGACTTTTTCCCTATGTGTGAGGGCTATTGGAAAGGTATTCGTGTTGGTCTTTATGCCTATCATACAAAAGGAAGTAGCCAAACAGTCCATTTTGACCACTTCCAATACGATATTCTGCGTTAAAATTATTCTACGTCTTCTTGTACAAACTCAGGCCGGGAATCGGGATTGGTAGTAGATGTCTCCACTTTGTCGAAATGAACGCCACGAGCATGGCGTACAAAGAAACCTTTGGCTGGCAGGGGGCCCCACATCGTAGCTTCAGGATATTCTGCAATCTTTTCATCAGTAAGTGTTTCCGTCTTGGACATACCACCTTTGTGGTGAATGCTGATATTAGACACGTGGATATCCTCTACGGGGTGACCAGGTATTCCTGTGATGCTGCATCCATAAGAGCCAGCATCTTTTATGCGTACATTATTAATATAGATACCTTGCATACGTCCTATGCTGGTGACAGAATCTGGTTTGTCTGTGCTGTTGGTAAAGGTATAGCCTCTGCCTCGATGTGCCAGACGTACGAAAATGGGTGACTCTGTACCTCTAACTGTCATATCAGAGACATTGACGTTCTCCATGATTCCACCATCGACAATCTCCAAGGAGAGAGCAGAGGTCCCAATCCACTGTCCGAAGAATTTCTCTTTCTGGTCGGAACTGGGTTTTACCACGATACCGCGAATGTTGATGTTGCGGAAACCTCCATTGGTTTCCGTTCCAAGTTTGACGGCATTGCAATGGCTGGATACTACACAGTTTTGAATGGTGATGTCCTCGCAGAGACGGGGTGACGTGCTTTTAAGGGTGATGCCGTCGTCGTCAGAATCGCAGAGCAGATTGCTGACAATGACGTCGTGACAGCCGTCGAGGTCGAGGGCGTCGTTATTATAGTTGTTACGGTTGGTAATCTTCAGACCTTCCAGCCGTAAGCGGTCACAGGCAAGATAATGCTGCATCCAGCAACCGCTGTTCTTCAGTGTAATGTCTTTGATGGTGATATTGCGACTCTGAATGAAACGTAGTAAATGGGGACGTGTAATCCCCTCATCGTTCCATGAGAGCTTAGGGAAAACCCGACCTTGTCCGTCAATGGTTCCGTAACCGTCAATGACGACATTCTCTACGGAGTCGGCATAGATAAGCTGGACGGTTTCGGTATGAGTCCGCAAAGAGGCATAACTTGATTTGATACGTTGGTAGTCTTTCAAATCTGTTGATCCATAGAGGGTCGCTCCTAACTCAAGGTGCAGACAGACATTGTTTTTGAGAATCAGGGTTCCTGTCTTATAGTTTCCTGCTGGGAAAACTACCCTTCCACCCCCTTCTTTCGAACAGAGGTCTATGGCCGATTGTATGGCTTTTGTACTGAGAACAGTGGTGTCGTTTTTGGCCCCAAAGTCAAGGATATGATAGTCGCGTGCTTGTAAGCAGGAAGCTATCAGTGTCAGAAAGACGGCGAGAAGTAGTCTCATTTCTTTGTGGCTTTGATGAAATAGGTGATGAGTAGGAGGTAGGCTACCAGCGAGAGCAGTTCGCTCAGGGGATTGCTCCACCACTCCGCATAGTCGAATTGAATGCCGCCAAAGCGTAACAATGCACTGATGACGCCCATCAAGGCACCACCGGCAATGAAGCCAGACGCGATGAGGTTGCCTTTTTCTCCACGTTGCTTGTTGACAGTCTCATCTTTCGAGCGAGTGGTGACATACCAGTTGATGGCTCCGCCAATGACCAGGGGCACGTTGAGTTCCATGGGGATGAACATACCCAGGGCGAAGGCGAGGGCAGGTACTTTGCAGAGGGTGAGGACGATAGCGATGGCAGCACCGATGGTGTAGAGTATCCAAGGGGCACCCACACCGTTCATCAGGGGATCGATGACGGCAGCCATGGCATTGGCCTGTGGAGCAGCAAGCGTTCCTGAGGCAAAACCATAGGTCTCGTTGAGTAGCATCATCACACCACCGACAGTAGCTGCAGATACCAGGGTACCGAGGAATTTCCACGTCTCCTGTTTCTTAGGAAGTGTGCCTGTCCAATAACCGATTTTCAAGTCGGTAATGAAAGAGCCTGCCATGGAGAGTGCTGTACATACCACACCTCCCATGATGAGGGCTGCCACCATACCGCCAGTCCCCTTCAATCCTACGGCTACCATCACAACGGAAGCAAGAATAAGGGTCATTAAGGTCATGCCGCTGACAGGATTCGAACCAACAATAGCGATAGCATTGGCTGCTACCGTCGTAAACAGGAAGGCAATGACGGCAGTCAGGATGATGGCAACGGCGGCAAACAGCAGATTGCCGTCCATCACGCCAAACCAGAAAAAGAGGAAGGTAATGATGATGGTAATGACAGAGGCTATAGCGATGAACTTGAAAGGCAGGTCTTGTTGTTGTGTAGGCTGCTGTTCTGTTGCAGCACCAGCCTTCGCAGCAAGCCCTACTGCACTCTTGATGACGCTCCACGACTTGATGATGCCGATAATACCAGCCATGGCGATGGCCCCGATACCAATAGACTTGCCATACGACGTGAAGATTTGTTCTGGCGACATCTCACCGACAGCTGTTGTGATGGCAGGATTCCATTGGTTGAGAACGGTGTCAGGGAAAATCAGTGCCATGCCGGGTACAACGAGCCACCAGACAAACAACGAGCCTAGGGTGATGATTAAAGCATAACGGAACCCGATAATGTAACCCAAGCCCAACACGGCGGCTCCTGTGTTGTTCTTAAATACTAACTTAGCTTTCTCCGCAAGATCATCTCCGAAAGGTATCATCCGGCTGGTGACATTCTCGTTCCACCATCCGAAGGTGGCAACGATGAAGTCGTAGAGTCCGCCAATGAGACCTGCAAAGAGCAGGGGTTTGGCTTGTGAGCCTCCTTCGTTGCCACTCTTCAGCACTTGTGTGGTGGCTGTGGCCTCTGGGAAAGGAAACTGCTCTTGGGGTGCCTCTACGAAATATTTGCGGAAGGGAATGAGGAAGAGGATGCCGAGGACTCCACCAAGTAATGAGGCGATGAAGATTTTCAGAAAGTCGGCCGACATCTCCGGATATTTTGCCTGGAGGATATAGATGGCGGGTAGTGTGAAGATGGCGCCGGCTACGACGGCTCCGGAACAGGCTCCGATGCTTTGGATGATGACGTTCTCGCGGAGGGCATTGGAGCGCTTGGCGGCGGCCGATACACCGACAGCGATAATGGCAATAGGGATGGCGGCCTCAAAGACTTGTCCTACTTTCAGTCCTAAATAGGCGGCAGCCGCAGAGAAGAGTACAGCCATGAGTACTCCCCAGGTGACTGACCATGTGTTTACTTCGTTTTTCTTCATATCTTCATGTTTTTTAATCGTTCTAATGCTTCTATCAGACGGCTGCGCGGACAGGCTATATTGATGCGAATATAGCCTTCGCCCGACTGCGGACCATACATGGTGCCAGGGTTTATCCAGACACGGGCTTCGTGCATGAGGCGTTCTGTGTAGGTGGTGACAGAATTGCAACACGCAGAGACGTCTACCCAGACCAGATAGGTGCCTTCCAAAGGCATCACACGCCATAGGGGAAGATGTTGTGCAGCAAAGTCGCATAGCATTTGGTAATTGTCATATAGATATTCGTTCAAGGCGTCGATCCACTCCTCGCTCTCGTTATAGGCAGCCTTGACGGCTTCGGGGGCGAAGGGGTTGACATCGCACACCTCGTTGATGTTGATGGCGCGGTCGATGCGTCGACGGGTCTCTGCATCTTGACAGATGATGTTGGCTATCATCAGTCCGGCGATATTGAACGATTTAGAGGGGGAGTTCAGGATGATGGCATCTGAATCCACCGTACCCATTGGACAGAAACGGTGTCCCGGCATGATCAGTTCACCATGTATCTCATCACTGATAATACGGACATGATGGCGGTGACAGATGTCACACATCCGCTGCAGTTCCTCTTTCGTCCAAACCCGACCGGTGGGGTTATGAGGGTTACACAGTAGGAATACGGTCGTCTTCTCGTCCGTACATTTCGCTTCAAAGTCGTCCCAATCCACCTCAAATCTTTGTCCTTGTAGGCTGCGATAGGGGCGCAGCACAGTTTCCAGCACCTCACAGCCGTTGTTGCGGACGGAGGAGAAGAAACAGTTATAGTCTGGCGAGAGGATCAATACTTTCTCGCCAGGCATCGTTAAAGCTTTGATGGCACATGACATAGCAGGAACGACACCTGTGGTATAGAGCATCCATTCACGCTTAATTTTCCATTGGTGGCGGCGCTGAAACCAAGAGATGACAGCCTCGTAGTAGTCGTCTTGTACATGGGTATAGCCAAAGACTGGATGCGCTGCACGCTGCCGTATGGCTTCCTGTATGGCAGGGGCCACGGCAAAGTCCATGTCGGCCACCCACAAAGGGATGATGTCATCAGCAGGACTTTCGTCCCATTTCACACACCCAGTGCCTCTCCTCTCTATGAGTTCGTCAAAATGATATGTCATACCTCTTACCTCTCACCTCTTATCTCTATGATACAGTCGTTCGGTTGTCGTACATTTTCGTCAATGGTAATCGAACCGATGCTGTCCGCAACGATATGTCCACTGGTAGGATTCTTGATGTTTTCAATATGTCCGCGGATATCCGCCTTAACAGTGGAATACTCAAACATACGGTCACAAGACTTATCGATTGTACAGTTTTCCAAGACGAGATTGTCGGTGTAGCAAAGCAGCTGTTCACCAGCCAGATGGCAGTTCACCAGACGTACGTTCTTAGAGTGCCATGCAAGATATTCACCGTCTAAGACGGAGTCATATACTGTCACGTTCTCGCATTCCCAGAAAGAGTCTTTTGTCACAATCTTGGCATGATGCACCTCCACATTCTGACAATACTGGAATACGTATTTCGAATCACTCTCCAGTCCGTCGATATAGATATTCTTCGAGAACATGAACGGATACGTCCCGCCATGCAGACAGACATTTTTCAGTTTCAGTCCCTCGACCTTCCAGAACGTCTCGTCAGCATCCAGTATCTGTACATCTTCCAGTTCGACGTTTCTCATTTCACGGAAGAACTTGGGGGCATCAATACGACAACGACGCATTACCAGATTATTAGTATACCAGATGGCGGAACGGGAATCCAAGGCAAAATAACAGTCTTCTATCAGGGCGCCGTCAACATGCCACCAGGGATACTTCCCATAAAAGCGGCAATGACTTGCCTCAATGTTCTGGCATTGTTTGATACCGCTCTCACCATCTGTGATGGTAATATTCTCCAGTCGCGTATCGTGAATGGTGAATAAAGGGCGTTCTCCGCCAAATTCTTTGTCTTTAATTAGTTTCATGTCTTTATTGTGTTAGGCGCCGTCAAAGTTACGAAAAATCCTGCAAAGCACCATACTTCGCAGGATTTTTCTTTGTTTGATGCCCTTCTCTTAGAAGAAAAAGAAGAAATAGGCGGCAGCCCACTCCTTAGGTACTCCTGAAACCTTACCGATACTGGAGCCGTTACCATTGCGTACGGTACCGTCACTCTCTACTTTACCGATACTGGAGCCGTTGCCATTGCGTACGGTACCGTTGCTGTCTACCTTTCCGATGCTGGAACCGCTGCTATTACGGATTGTTCCGTCACGATCAATCTTACCGATGCAGGAACCGCTGCCATTGCGAACGGTACCATCACTCTCAATCTTTCCAATACTGCTCCCACTGCCGTTACGGACAGTACCGTTGCTCTCAATCTTTCCGCAACTGCTTCCATTGCTGTTATAGACCGTTTGGGCAGTTGCTCCAGATACCATCATCACCATCAAAGCGGTGAATAAAACGCGTAGTAATTTCATCCTTTCTTGAAGTTTTAAGGTTTATAACGGTGCAAAAATACAAAAATCTTTGTAACTTTGCAAGCAAAAAGGGAAAAAGATGAAAAAACTCTATATAGAGACGTATGGCTGTCAGATGAATGTCGCCGACTCAGAAGTCGTGGCGAGCGTGATGCAGATGGCAGGCTACGAGACGACGGAGAGTCTTGACGAGGCGGATGCCGTCTTTCTGAATACCTGTTCGGTACGTGACAATGCGGAACAGAAAATATACCACCGCCTGGAGGCTTTGGATGCGATTAAGCGCAAACGTCCATTGATTATCGGTGTCTTAGGCTGTATGGCAGAGCGAGTAAAAGAAGACTTACTCGAAAATCATCATTGCGATCTGGTGGCAGGACCTGACGCCTATCTCTCGTTGCCAGACTTGATTGCACAGGCGGAAACAGGCCATAAGGCCATCAATATAGCGTTGTCGACTTCCGAGACCTATAAGGATATCGTGCCCCAGCGGTTGCATGGCGCAAGGATAGGTGGTTTTGTCAGTATCATGCGTGGTTGTAACAATTTCTGTCATTATTGTATCGTTCCCTACACTCGTGGCAGGGAGCGCTCTAGGGATGTAGAGAGCATATTGCATGAAGTATGCGACTTGAGGGATCGTGGTTTCAAGGAGATGACGCTACTGGGACAGAATGTGAACAGTTATCGACTAGAGAATCTAGACAGTCTAGAATCTCTAGACTTTCCAAGATTACTTAGACGGGTGGCTGAAGAGGCTCCTGAGATGCGTATCCGTTTCACTACGAGTCATCCGAAGGACATGAGTGACGAGACGTTACGTGTCATTGCGGAGATGCCGAATGTCTGCAAACATATTCATCTGCCTGTGCAGAGCGGATCCGACCGTATCCTGAAATTGATGAATCGCAAATATACGCGTGAGTGGTATATGGGACGTGTGGAAGCTATCCGCAGGATTATTCCTGACTGCGGCCTCTCTACGGATATCTTTGTGGGCTATCATTCTGAGACGGAAGAGGACCACCAGTTGTCACTCTCGTTGATGCGTGAGGTAGGATATGATTCGGCCTTTATGTTCAAGTACTCAGAACGCCCGGGTACCTACGCATCGAAACACCTGCCTGACGACGTGCCAGAGGGAGTGAAGATTCGCAGGTTGAACGAGTTGATTGCCCTGCAGACGGAAATCTCTGCCCAGCAGAACAAGAAGGATGAGGGTAAGGAGTTTGACGTATTGGTGGAAGGATTCTCGAAACGCAGTCGCAGCCAGCTCTGCGGGCGCACGGAACAGAACAAGATGGTGGTGTTCGACAAGGGAGGTCGTCATATTGGGGAGACGGTGCGTGTTAAGATCATCAATAGTACAAGTGCAACCTTAATAGGAGAAGAGGTATGAGAGACTTTATGCAAGTGTTGAGGCGTTTTGTGATGCCTTATAAGAAATATGTTGCCCTGTCGATTATCTTTAATATTCTTTCGGCACTGCTGAACATCTTTTCGTTCGCTGCACTGATTCCTATTTTGCAGATCTTATTCAAGACAGGTGATAATGTGGATGTCAAAACACTGATGGAATGGGGCGACAGCAGTTTCAAGGATGTCGCCATTAATAATATATACTATTATATCAATCAGTATATCAGTGAGATGGGTTCTACCACGACCCTGCTTTTCATTGGACTCTTTTTGATTGTCGCCACCTTGTTGAAGACAGCAACCTATTTCCTCGCCTCTTCAAGTGTGGTACCCATCCGGACAGGAGTCGTTCGTGACATGCGCAACCAACTCTACCAGAAGATTGTCGGTCTGCCTTTAGGTTTCTTTACGGAAGAGCGTAAGGGAGACATTATTGCACGTATGACGGGTGATGTACAGGAGGTGGAGGTGAGTATCATGTCCTCACTGGATATGATGTTCAAGAATCCTATTTTGATTATCTCGTATTTCACCACCCTGATCATTATTTCTTGGCAATTGACACTTTTCTCCGTAGTCATTATCCCGATTATAGGTTGGTTTATGGGATGGATAGGACGTAAGTTGAAAGCACAGAGTATCAGAGCACAGTCTTTGTGGAGTGACACGATGAGTGTGGTAGATGAGACTCTCAGTGGACTCCGTATCATCAAGGCGTTCTGTGCAGAGGATAAGATGCGTGACAAGTTTAACAACATTAATTCCACTTATCGAAATAATATCATGCGAGTGAATATCCGACAGAATATCGGACATCCGCTAAGTGAGTTCTTGGGGACGTGTATGATAGTCATTGTACTATGGTTTGGTGGTGTGTTGGTCTTGAACAACCAGTCGCTGTCCGGTCCGACCTTTATCTATTATATGGTCATCCTTTACAGTATTATCAACCCGTTGAAGGATATCTCCAAGATTGGTTATAATATCCCGAAGGGGCTAGCCTCGATGGAGCGTATCGATAAGATTCTGCTTGCCGAGAACACCATCAGGGAAGTGGCACAGCCCAAGCATATCGCCTCTTTCGAACATCAGATAGAGTTCCGTGACGTCTCGTTCCGCTATGGAGAGACATGGATACTCCGTCATATTAACCTGATTATTCCGAAGGGCAAGACGATTGCCATTGTAGGACAGTCAGGTAGTGGTAAGTCGACAATGGTCGACCTCATTCCCCGTTATTACGATGTGCAGGAGGGTGAGGTGCTTATTGATGGCATCAATGTCAAGGACTTGGGCATCCATGACTTGCGTCAGTTAATTGGCAATGTCAATCAGGAAGCCATCCTTTTCAATGACTCCTTTAGGAATAATATCTCATTTGGTGTAGATGCTGCAACGGACGAGCAGATTGCAGAGGCTGCAAAGATTGCCAATGCCTATGACTTCATCATGCAGAGCGAACATGGTTTCGACACGAATATAGGAGACCGGGGCGGTCGTCTTTCTGGAGGACAGCGTCAGCGTGTCAGCATCGCCCGTGCCATTCTGAAGAATCCGCCGATTCTGATTCTCGACGAGGCGACCTCCGCCCTTGATACAGAGAGTGAGCGCTTGGTACAGGATGCGTTGGAACGACTGATGAAGACGCGTACCACAGTGGCTATTGCCCATCGCCTCTCTACCATTAAGAATGCGGATGAGATATGTGTGCTGCACGAGGGACAGATTGTGGAGCGTGGCACGCACGATGAGTTGTTGAACATCGACGGCTATTACAAGAAGTTGAATGACATGCAGTCTCTCTAATTAAGAATTAAGCATTGAAAGAGCGTGTATTATATCTGGTGAAGTTCTATGTGGCAACAGTGTTGGTATTCATTGTTGCCAAAGGGGGCTTTATGCTCTATAACCATGCTAAGTTCGATGTCTCTTTCACGGATGCCCTACAAGTCATCGGACATGGGATGTCGTTAGACCTCAGTACATCGCTCTATTTCTTGATTATCCCGTTCCTGTTGGTCATCGCCTCGTTATGGGTGAAGATTCCGAAATGGATATTCCGCTGTTACTATGTGATAGCTGCCATGCTCCTCTCCCTTGCCTTTGTGGCTGATACGAGCCTGTATGAGTTTTGGCAGTTTAAGTTGGATGCCTCTTGTCTGCAGTATTTGGAGACTCCGACGGAAGCAATGGCGAGTGTCAGTGTTTGGTATATCCTTCTCCGAATGTTATGTTTCCTCCTCGTGGCCGTCCTCATCTATTGGATATACGATAAGCAGACAGCCCGAAGTCAAAAACTAACAGCAAATAGCCAAAGAATCATCGGAACGATAATTGCCTTACTGATGATTCCCTTGATGGTTATTGGTATCCGAGGCGGACTGGATGAGTCGACGACGAATATCGGACAGGTATATTTTTCGCAGAACCAGTTCTTGAATCACGCTGCTGTCAATCCGGTTTTCTCGTTCTTCGCCTCCTTCGAGAAAACGGCAAGTAATAACGTGACCTATCACTTTATGGACGATGGGGAATGTGGGCAGATTATCCATGAATTGTATAGTACTCAGAGCGTGGATAGTGATACCTTATTGACGACGCAGACTCCCAACATTGTCATCATCCTGCTAGAGAGCTGTGGCGGCGAGTTTACGGAGATAGGAGGCAGGGCGGATGTCACCCCCAACCTGAGTCGACTTGCCAAGGAAGGCATCTATTTCACCAACTGCTATGGCAATAGCTGGCGTACGGATCGTGGTACGGTATGTACGTGGAGCGGCTATCCTTCCTTCCCTACGATGTCCGTCATGAAGATTCCTTCAAAGTCGCGCTCATTGCCTAATATCGCCAAGACGCTGAAAGAGGAACGGGGTTACCAGACATATTATATATATGGTGGTGATATCAACTTCACCAATATGCGGAGCTATCTGGTGTCTGGTGGTTTTGAGACCTTGAAATGGAAGGCAGACTACACCAAGGAAGAGCAGGAGACTTCAAAATGGGGTGTCCGTGATGACATCACCTTCAATACTGTCTATGATATCATGAGCCAAAAGCCCAAGGCAGACAGCCCAATCCTCGTTGGCTATTCTACGCTGAGCAGTCATCAGCCCTGGGACGTACCCATCCACCATTTCGACGACGAAGTGTACAATTCCTTCTATTACCTTGACCAGTGTATTGGGAATTTTATCGAGAAACTCCGCAAGAGTGCAGTATGGGAAAACACATTGGTTATCATGCTGCCCGACCATGGTTTTCCTTATCTGGTGAAAGACGAGTCAGACCCCTTGTTAAATCATATCCCGATGATATGGGTAGGTGGGGTCGTCAAGGTACCAAGGCGTATCGAACAGGTGTGTAACCAGACCGACCTGCCTGCTACGTTGTTAGGACAATTGGGCATCAACCATGAGGCATACACCTTCAGTCGTGACGTGTTGAGTAAGACCTATACACGACCCTTTGCCATCCATACCTATGATGATGGCTATACAATGGTGGACAGTGTTACATTCGTCAACTACGACTTTATCGGTGAACGGGTTGTGACGGAAAAGGGAAAGAAGAATCCTATGTTGCTACAATGGGGAAGGGCTATTCTGCAAGCAGCATCAACCGATTTGAATAGCCGATAACATTCCATCGTGAGGACAGATCACTCTATGGGCTGTTTCCGATGCACAACCTTACCATTGACGACCTCAAAGTCATGGTTGAATTTTTCACGGGTACGACTCCAACGGTTATGACTCCATAACCAATATTCAGGAGTCTCTTGGATACTTTTCTCCAGCATCTGGTAATAGATATTGGTTAACTCGAACTCCTTCATCTTCTTCGGCTCACGGGTGATGGGTTGGAAAGTCACTTCGTAGTATCCTCTTCGTACCCGACGGATATCAGTATAGAATACGGCATGGTTCATTTTACAGATGATACGCTCCGCACCCGTCAACACAGGGGTGTCATGATGGAGGAAGTCCACCCAGTGGTGGATATTCGTCCAATAGGGCTTTTGGTCGGAGATATAACCGATGATGAAGGGCTGGTTAGTACGTTGGAACTCTAAGATTCTCCGTAATGTCTCTGCCATGGGAATGCACAGGGAGTTGAAACGCTCACGGATGTGCAGGAAAAGTTGGTCGAAGACTTTGTTCTGTAAGGGGTGATATACTTGGCAGCACTGTGCCTTGGGGGTTAGCCATAGCGGCAGTGTCGTCACCCATTCCCAGTTACAGTAGTGCCCGAGGTAGAGTGCTATAGACTGCCCCTCGTTGATGACCTGTTCTAACTGGTCAACGTTCTTGAACGTGATACGTTTTTTAAAATGCTTCTTGCTGATAGTAATCTGTTGGATGCTCTCTGCAAACAAGTCACAGAGGAAATGGTAAAATCCTTTTTCTATCTTGTGTATCTCTTCTTCTGATTTCTCAGGGAAAGCGGAGGTAAGGTTCTTTCTCACTACTTTCCTCCGGTATTTGACGATATGATAGAGTATGACATAAAGCATATCCGACAGGAAATAGTGTACCCTCGTAGGAAGGAGGGATAACAAGAAGGCTACACCATATAGTAGATAAAAGAGGATTTTCATATCTTGGTACTTTCGGTTGAGTAATCTTTCACATACATCTCATAACAGAGTTTCAGCCATATCAGGGCGACGGGTAGTGCCTTGAGGGCATAGGGCTTCACCCAAGTGTTGCGGATATACGCAGGGAAGAGGTCGCTGGGCGACATACTCGACAGGATGAAGGCAAACACCATGAGGGCGATATCCCATTTCGTACGCTGCCAAGGGGCAGCCGTATACCAGACAGCAAGACCTACAAAGGGGGTGATATAGCCGCTAGACTCACTGCCCGTGGAGAACAGGACGACAAACATCAGGACAGAGGCAAGCAGTGTCTGGCGGAAAGCTGTATGTCTGTATTGCGAGAGACGGAGATAGGGGATGACAAACATCACCAGTCCCGCTAAGATAATCCAGATGTCGGAATAGGTGGCACACTGGGATATCTTGCGTATCATACCGAGGATAGAGACATTGGTTGTTGTACTGAACATATTCTCCGCATTCTTGCTCGACAGGCTCTCATACCATTCCTGATACTGTCCTATCAGATAGTCGGGACCATGGAACACCATCGGAGCCACGAACATCACCACAGCCCAGAACACTAAGGAGAGGATGAGTTTCCCTTTGTGTTTGGAGAAGAAGAGGAACGCCAGTCCCACGATGCCATAGAGTTTCACAAACGTACCCAGCATGATGAAGAACGCCGCCCAGAAATCCTGCTCCTTCTCGATACAGTAATACGAGAGGAGAATGATGGCGGCGATGGCGATATTGAACTGCTGCATGAAGATAGCCGTCAGCAATTCATGGGCACAGAACCAGAGGATGAAGATACGCTGGTATTTCGTGAACTGCGACTTGCGTATTGCCACATAGAGGAACATCGTGAGGGCGACCACCCAAAGGAGTACGCCCATGTATTGCGGAAGGATGGCAAAGGGTGCCACGACGACCGAGAAGAAGGGACCGTAGTGGTTCACGTCATGGTACTCCTCGGGATAGGGAGCATAGAGCGAAGTACCGTTCCACGCATGCCAGAAGACATATTTGAAAATGAGGAAGTTGTTGCACTTGTTCAGCTTGACAAGTCCACCGATGACGGGTAATAACAGCCACAGTCCCAACAACGTGCGGTCGTCACTCCAGAACGGTTTGGAGAAGAATGCCTTACAACGTTCTATCATTGGTGATTTCGAAATATTTCTTCAATACTAACAAGGAAATGAGCTTCTCACGCGCCTCATCCCTGAACTGGTCGACATACTCGTGGGCATGTTGGATAATCGCCTCTGCCTCCTCTGGATGTTCAATATAGTAGGTGAGCCGTTCCTCCAAGTCGGAGAAGTCGTCCTTAACCTCTATATAGTGATAGTTAGGGATGAGCGTTCCCTCCATGAACCATGTCTCCACCGTATGACGGGGTGTGACGGCTATCGAGTTGGACGACATCACCCATTTTAGGTTCGAGGCGACATCATTGCCCTCTAACGACATGATGAATTTATAGTCGAGATGCTCCTCAATCGTCATCTTGCCGGCTTGCCATTCTGGATGTGCCTCGATGCGGTTGGTAGAGGCGGCATCCACCATCGGACTCTGTCCGTCGGCGAAACGCTCCATAAAGACATCCCTGTTCTGTTTCCTGGCTCCTAAGTCGCCACGGAATATCGTCATGTTCTTCTTGTCACGCCACGCCTTCTTATCGTTGACGAACAGGAAATGGCGCACTTTTTCCATTTTTAGTACCACTGAGTTCTGGTTGTCATCACCCAATGGGCGGCTCTTGATAATTGTAGGAACCTCAGGCACATGGGTAATGTCACCGGACAACAGGATCCATTTCTTCTTACCGCTGAAATAGCGGGCAATCTCCATCGCGTCGAAGTAATACACCTTCTGGCGCGTCATGGGCTGATGACGTATTTCCACAGCCTCCTTTGTCCATTGCTCATGATTGAAGGCGTGGGAAGGTGTCAGCTTGTTATAATAGTTTACCCGTTGGAGGATATAGTCACGGTCATCACGCTTGTCGAGTTTCGCCAGTTCCCTGTTCAGCATCATCCGAGTGAAACATTTGGGCGTGTATTCCCTGATATATGCCTTCAGGAAATAGAGCAAGTTACTATTCTTGCCGTTATGGCTCAGGTAATAGAGCTTTCGTAGATTCATCATATACTCAACTTTGCTGCAAAGATACAAATAAGTGAGTAAAATGCAAAAAGAAAACTTGTTTTCTTGCATAATTAGAAAATAATACCTACTTTTGTCCTTGTTAACGATAAGTATATGGCTGACTCCAAGTTATTCTCCATCCTGATTCCGACATGGAACAACCTGAAATTTCTCCAGCTCTGTGTGGAGAGCATCCGCAAGAACTCCACCTATGAACATCAGATACTCATTCATGTCAACGAGGGGACGGACGGCACGTTGGAATGGGTGAAAGCACAAGGACTGGCATATACGCATTCTGCGGAGAACGTAGGGGTTTGTCTTGCTTTGAACCAGTTGCGACCCCTTGTCACCACAGACTATGTTCTCTTTATGAACGATGATATGTATGTCTGTCCTGAATGGGACAAGGCACTCTATGACGAGATACGTGCCATCGGCCATAAAATGTTCTTCTTTTCCTCTACCTTGATACAGCCGCGTAAATTCTTCTGTAAGAGTGTCATTGCACCTGCCAACTATGGAGAGAGCATAGAGACTTTCGAAGAGGAGAGACTCCTGAAAGAGTACCAGGCGCTGAAACATGGTGACTGGATGGGAGCTACATGGCCACCGAATATCGTACATCGTGACATTTGGGATCTCGTAGGAGGATATAGTGTAGAGTATAGTCCGGGTATGTATAGCGACCCTGACTTTTCTGCAAAGCTGTGGAAGGTAGGTGTGCGTCTGTTCAAGGGTATTGATAAAAGCAGAGTATATCATTTCGAGGCTCGTTCTACGCATCGTGTCGTGAAAAACGACGGCTCTACGCAGTTCCTTCGGAAATGGGGTATCACCTCTGCCTCGTTCATGCGTGACATCCTCCATCGGGGAGAGCCATGGGATGCTGATGCGCAACCAGACGGAAGACTCCAAAAAGACCTGTTACGTAGTAAACTGAAACGTGTCTTGACGATTTTCCGTGATGTAAAAATCAAAAACATCTGGGAGTTCTAACCCAGATGTTCCAAAATCTTCTCTGCTACTTTTTCCCAGTCAAACAACTGGATATGTTCACGTGCCGCCAGTCCTAACCGTTGGCGTAAAGGTTCGTCGTCATAAAGACGGGCGATGTGTTTGGTGAAGCAGAATACCCAACGGGCAGAACGGATGCCGTTGACACCATCTATCAGCAAGTCTGCCGTTCCAGCCTTCGTAGAGATGACAGGCAGACCGCATGCCATCGCCTCTGCTACCGTATTGTTCCAACCAGAGTATTTTGGATTCTCTGCAGATACAAAACAATCAGCACGATTAAACAGTTCTGAGTTATGGTCAAAAGGATGATTCAACACAAACTCATAAGGACAGCTACATTTGAACTTCTCGTATTTCTGACGCATCTTGTCTGACGTATGGGTATCAAACAATAATAACTGGATGTTATAGCCTCGTCTGTAGAGCCGTTCACAGGCACTGACGACATAACGGGTTCCCTTTACGCTCTCTGCCAGTCGACCATACCCCATCACAACGAAAGGACGGTCTTTCACCTGATAGTCTGTTTTGGGCTCGTAGTTCCGTACCGTGACTCCGCCAACCGCTAAGAAAGCCTTGCGTCCAAACTTCTTTAGATCGTGTTGATAGACGTTCGAGGAACAGGCATATAGCTCTATCTCTGGGTGTCTTAGTATCTCCATGAGATTTTCCTTGATACGTACATGATAGAAAATCTTATGCCGTGCCTGGGATTGTAACAGCAGCGGCAGGTCACTGGGAGTTGTAGTCCACAGGGCATCCAACTCCATGTTCTGTACATCAGCGAATGTCGCCATCTTGCCCCTGAACGAAAACCAGTTTGGAGCAGCTCCGTCAGGGGTGAATACATAGAACTCATGTCCTTTTTCCACAAAGATGTTGCCGAGCTCCAGAAACCGTTTCACACCTCCGTATAACTTGGTATGGGGAAGTAATACGCCTAATCTCATATGTCTTAACTCCTTAACTCCTCATAAACCTTTAATACCTGCGCAGCCACATCCGTCCCCTTGAAGCGTTCGATATACTGTTGGCTCTGACGGATGCGCTGCTCACGTTCTGCATTCCCCTTGAGCATCGACTGCACAGCAGAAGCCATTCCCTTGGCATCATCTGGGGCAACATACAGATTGGCAGGTCCCCCAGCCTCTTCCAGACAGGAACCGGTACATGCCACCACAGGAAGTCCTGCAGCAATCGCTTCGATGATGGGGATGCCAAAACCCTCATAACGGGAGGGATAAACAAAGACCTCCGCCATACTGTAAATAGCTGCTAGGGTCTCGTCGTCAACACCACTTAACAGATGGACACGAGGACTTTGGGGTAGTTGTTCTGCATACTTCGTCTGTCGGCCTACAGCTACCACGTGAATGTCCTCTGGCAAGCTATTTATGGCATCAATAGCCAGTCGTAGATTCTTTCGCTCTTCAATGGTTCCTACATTCAGGATGAAACGCGCTGGTATCTGATACCGTTCACGTACTGCCGCTACCTGTTCTGGAGTTGGCTTCTCAGAGAAACGAGGTGCATAACTCTGGTAGATGACTGTTATCTTGTCTTCGCTTACGCCACCTAACTCCATGATGTCCTGTTTGGTGCGCTCGCTGATGGCAATGATGTGGTCTGCCTCCTTGATGGTCTGACGGAATTTCCATTCGTAGATTTTCGTATCTATCCAATGGTAGTATTCCGGGTGGCGCATGAAAATAAGGTCGTGGATGGTGACGACACTGCGTATACCAGCCTTCTTGAGTCCGATAGGCAGTTCTCCGGAAAGTCCATGATATATTTGTACGCCATCCTTTTGGAGGTCTTTGACGATACCGAAAGACCTCCAAAAGGAAGAGGAAAGAGAGTGCGTAGGGTAATAGAAACGGGCTCGTTCGCTGTTGATAATTTGGTTGCGCAAGTCGTCCCTGCCTTTGTCTGGTGCATACAGACGCAATGCCACATCCTCGTCTGTGCGACGGATGAGGTCATTCACTAGAGTTCGTCCGTAACTGCCTAACCCGGTGCCGTTACGAACAATGCGCTTTGCGTCAAACCCAACGATTAATTTCATTCTTGTCAATTTTTTGCAAAGGTATGAAATTAAATTGATAATTGAAAATTATTTTTGTCCAAAGCTCGTTTTCCCAATTTCAAAAATAACATTCAATTTTCTTTGCCATTCAAGACAAATTAATTACCTTTGCATAAATGCTGGGGCGAAAAATAAATAACCCGGATGCGTTTGTTGCTTAAATAGGAGAAAGATGATATTTGCCAGAGATAAGAGTCAGATGTGCAACAACTTGTTGCAGTATGCTCATGTCTATGCATGGGGTAGGGAGCATGGGCGAAAGGTTATCTCTATGCGTTTCAGCTACAAATATCAGTATTTCCATATCTGTCATACGTCCCTGACGGGTTTCTTATGGTATCTCTTTGCCAAGTATATGGCTGCGCTGAGGCTCTTGCCGACAGCAAATTTCAAGCACAGCGACTGCGATCGTGAAGCGTTGGAACAGAAGATGCTGCACCATCGGCATATTGTGGTCAGTGGCTGGTTCGTGCGCTATTACGACCTATTCCTGAAATACCGTCAGGAGATCTGCGACCTCTTCCGCATCGACCCTCAAATTACAGAGCCTGTGAAGGAGAAGATGAAATTTTCAACTCTCAACTCTCAATTGTCAATTTGTCGTCTGGGCGTCCATATCCGCCGTGGCGACTATGCGACATGGAATTACGGCAAGTATTGTTTCGACGATGAGACATACGCCCGATATATCAATCGATTTGTTGCGATGCATCCCAATCAGGAGATTCATGTCTATCTCTCTACCAACGATGCTGCTGTGACAGAGGAACGCTATCAGGAACTTTGTCCACAGGCGCATATCCATCATCTGCACGGCAATGCACCGGAAGACCTTTTCATGCTCTCGGAGTGTGACTATCTGATAGGACCTCCCAGCACTTTCTCCCTGGTGGCTGCCATGTATCGCGACATCCCTCTCTATCGGATGGATACTGCCAACGCCGAGGAGATGACAGCCGAAGGTTTTAAGTTGTTCGACTATTGGTTTAGAAACATTGTATGAGTCAACTCCGTAAGATAAGATACCGTTTGTTTGCGTGGCGAAGGTTTCCTCAGCTGAAACCCTCCACAGAACCTATTGATGTGGTCATCCCTATCATTGCTAAGGATTTGAACATCCTGCCGTTGTGCTTAGAGGGCGTGCGCCATCAGGTGGCTCATCCCATCCAACAGATATATCTCGTGGCACCGGCCCAACAGGAAATCATCCAGTTCTGTGAGGAGCACCAGTTGCAGTTTGTCGATGAGACGAGTGTCTTCGGTTATGGTCCTAAGGACTTGCACCTGCAGATACAGACTCCTGATGGCCATACGCTGGATCGTAGTGGATGGCTCTTCCAGCAATTCGTCAAACTGAGTGGCAGGGTAGGCACTTGTCGGCATTATCTCTGTATCGATGCCGATCATGTGTTGATACGTCCGCATGTGTTCTTGACAGACGACCAGCAGACGGTGTTCTATATGAGTTACGAGGAGCACCAGCCTTATTATGACAATATCTGTCAACTGATGCCAGAACTTGCATTGGCACCCCTCTCCTATGTCGACCATAAGATGCTGTTTGACAAAGAACAACTGGAGGTGTTGCACCAGCAGCTCACCAGAGAGGGACATTCATGGACAGATACGATTTTGAAAAGCTATGATCGTCAGCAACTCTCAGCCTTCTCGGAGTTCGAACTCTATGGCAACTTCGTACAAGATAAGGTACAGCGTCCTTGGCTCCAGAAACGCCTGTCGTATAAGCACCTTGCCGACTACGATACTTTATGTCGCAAATGGAGCCACTCTCGCTGGTCGCTGACTTTCCCAGACTATATTAATAAAGGTAAGAAGTAAGATGAAAAGATTTATTGATGGCATCAAGTGGTTCTTTATGAATCCGACGTGCGTCTTTTGTTTAGGCGTCGTTGTGACCATTGTCGCCACATTGTTGGAGATGAACCGCAGCCATGCGTATAACTACTATGACTACCACGATGCGACGATGATGTTCTGGGGAGGAATGAACCCCTATACGGTAGAGTTTGCAGAGACGCATAGCATTTTCTTCCTCTATCCTCCTGTGTTCTGCGTGGTTTTCTTCCCTATCTTCATGCTGCCCACATGGTTAGGACCCTACGTATGGAACCTGCTACATTATAGTCTTTTCTTCTTTGCCGTCTGGACATTGCCCAAACCCTTGGCATCCTATCGGATGAAGATCATTTTGTTTCTGTTCTCTGTATTGCTGCAAAATGTCTTCTTCTTCCAATACAACCTCGTGGTCTGCTATATTTTCCTGTTTGCCTTCACCCTGTTGGAGCGCAACAAACCCTTCTGGGCAGTACTGCTGATTATGTTTTCGGCCACTACGAAGATTTACGGTATCGTGGAGTTAGGACTGCTATTCTGCTATCCGAAGGTATGGCGAAACTTCGGCTATGCCATCCTGTGTGGTATCGGCCTCTTCCTGTTGCCTGCCGTCAATCCTGCATTCAACGTCTTCGACCTTTATGGCGATGTGAGAGACAACCTGCTCAACCACCATAGTGCGGTAGAGTATCCAGGACTGCTATTTGCACGAGGACTGAAATCGTTCCTGTTGCCTAACTTCCGCATCGTACAGATTGCCGTATTGGTGGTCTTGGGAGCCTTGTTCTTCTGGCGACACCAGCGTTGGCAGGACTTCCGCTTCCGCGTACAGGCATTAGCCATTATCATGGGTTATGTCATCATCCTGAGCGATAGTCCAGAGACGCATACCTATATCATTGCCCTGATGGGTTATCTGATGGCCTTCTGGCTACAGCCCAAGCACACCACCTTCGATTGGGTTATTTTCTGGCTGTTGTTCGTCAACTTCAACATCCTGCCTACCGACTTGCTCTGTCCACCTTGGCTGCATGACTATATCCACGAGACATTCTGGTTGGATGTCTATACCATGACCATCGCATGGCTACAGGTCATCTGGTGGGCTTTTGGTCCGAAGGAGAAGTTGAAAGTGAATAGTTTAAAGTTGAAAGTGTTGCTGCCACTACTTATGCTGCTATTGCCGTTGGGTATGCAGGCACAAGACAAGCGCTATACCGTTCGTGGCGTGTCCTTTGTGATGCGACAGGTGAAAGGTGGTGAGTTCATAATGGGTACTAATGATCCGAAAGCAGAGGCCGACGAACGACCAGCACATCAGGTAAAGGTCAACGATTTCTATATCGGCGAGACAGAGGTGACACAAGAGTTATGGGAAGCTGTGATGGGGAAGAATCCTTCCAAACACAATGGCAAGCAACGCCCCGTGGAGCACGTGTCATACGAAGATTGCCTTCGCTTCATACTGGAGCTTAACCGACTGACAGGTAAGCATTTCCGTCTGCCGACGGAGAAAGAATGGGAGTATGCTGCCCAGCATGTCCAACAAGCAAAAGGTTATATGGATGGTGTGAGAGAGTGGTGCGACAGTCCTTATGAGGAGTATACGAATCCCAAGAACGGTTTCTTCATCCAGTTGTTCCGTCGTCAGTTCCGTATCGTCCGAGGAGGCTCCTTCCAGAGTACACCTTATTATATACGTATCACTAACCGCTATCCCCTCGTTACATGGCGCAGGCTACAGACCGTTGGTTTGCGATTAGCGATGCAATGACCTAACTCCTCACTCCAATATCTCCTGGATGTTATACAGCGGACGGCGCTTCACCTCCGTATAGATCTTACCGATATACGTGCCAGTGATACCTAAGGAGATGAGGATGAAGCCACCAACCAGCCAGATAGACAGTATCAAGGACGACCAACCTGGTACGGCAGTGCCTGTCACCAAGGCATGTATCACATAAATACCGATACAGAAGGCGATCATCAAAAAGACGACACCCATATAGAAGATGGCCTGCATGGGGCGGGTACTGAACGACGTGATACCGTCCATGGCGAGGTTCAGCATCTTCTTCAGCGTATATTTCGATGAGCCTGCCTGACGCTCACCAATCACATCATCCACTGTCGTTGAGGGCAGACCAATCATCGGAATCAGTCCGCGCAGGTAGAGATTACGCTCCTCAAAGCCCGACAACATCTGGAGGGAGCGCTTGCTCATCAGACGGAAATCGGCATGGTTGTAGATACTCTCCACGCCCATCGAACTCTGCAACTTGTAGAAAGCCATTGCTGACATCCGTTTCATCAGTGGGTCTGCCTTGCGTGATACCTTCACACCATAGACGATGTCATTGCCTTCCTCAAAGTGCTTCACCATCTGGGGAATACACTCGATGTCGTCCTGCAGGTCGGCATCGATGGTCACGACGGCATCAGCCCATTCTTTAGCCGTCATCATACCCGCCATAATTGCATTCTGATGTCCTACGTTACGTGCTAGGTTGATGCCACGCACGAAACGGTTTTGCTTATGCAACTCGCGGATGATGTCCCACGTACGGTCGCGACTGCCGTCATTGACAAACACCATCATGCTGTCTTCCGAAATCAGTCCTTCGCTAATCATACGCTCGAAGAGTGCTGTCAGTCGCTCCACCGACTGGTGTAGTACTTCCTCCTCATTATAACAGGGTGAAACAGTTGCTAACTTTATCATAGTTCTTAACTCCTTAACTTCTTAACTCCTCACTTTCTCGACAAAGTCAGAGAAAGTTGCAAAGACTTCTCCTTTGTTCTTTAGCATCTTTATCAGATTACCTAACCGCTCCATCATCTCCCTGCCGCTGTGGTTCTTGATGATGAACGGCATCTTGAATTCCGGATGCTCCTTCAGGTCGTAGAACTCCCAAGGATGGAAATAGGTCACAAAATAGCCGTCATGTTTCAGAGTACGACGTACCAACCAATGGTACAAAACTTCGGGTAGGTTATGCAGGGCGAGCCAAAAGAGGGGGAAGCGAATCCAAGGACTCACGGATGCAGGAATCTGCATCACGTCACCTTTCATAAACCACGTACGCGGGGCTGTTAGGTGCATATAACGTCCAGGGATGAACGCTGGGTTCAGCGATGAGTTGTAGGTATAGCCCACCCGTGCTATCTCGCTGTCGCTGACAGGGAACATACGGGGCTGGCGATAGCCGTAGACTTTCCGTCCGCACACACGCTCCACAATTTCTTTCGACTTAGCGAAGTCCGTCTCTTTGGGTTGCCAGTGGTCCACTCCGTGACACGCCACCTCATGACCTTCATCCATGATGCGCTGCATCACCTCAGGAGCATGCAGTGCAAAATTACCCGTACAGAAGAAGGTCGCCTTTACGCCATTCTCCTTCAGTACGTCCAATATACGGTTTGTTCCCTCTATGGAGACTTTCATCCCCTCTTCCAAAGAGAAGTCCACCCCATGTTCACGGGGCACGTCAAACTCCTCAGTGTCAAAACTTAATAGAATCATTTATATTCGAAATATTTCGTTGGCAAAGGTAGTGTAAATTGCGTGAAAAACCAAATTTGTACCTTAAAATTTCCATCTCATCTGTACATCTACGTCAGTCATGGAAGAGCCGTTGATTTCCTGAAGACCACTGGATATCTTATTGCGGTCGAAATAATTGGTGACTCCTATCTTTGCAATAAGCATCAGGTGTCTTCCGATGTCTGCACGACTTATCAAGGCATAGCGAATACCTTTGCCGTAGCACATGAGGGACGAGAAGTTGTAGAGTACGGACCGTTCATATAGATAGAGCCGGCTGTCATAATTATCTGTATGGAAATAGGCGGCATTGGCAGAGAGTTGCAGCCACCGCCACTGGTAGGCTATCTGTTCGGAGAGCATATAGCCCTGGTAGCTTTTCTTGAAGTTGACGGCGACGCCGTCAACTTGTGTCTGTAGGGAAAGACCAGAGGGCGCTTCAAAGTTGAGGCGCAGGCGTGCCCGATGCTCCGTGCGATTGACGAGCATTGTCTTATCGGTATTATCCATCTGTCGGATATGCAGGCGATAGCGTCCTTCTAAGCTCCACTTCTTATTTAATAAGGTACGGGCGAGAATCATGGTGTCGAAGGCGTCACTGGGCAGACTCACCTGATAGCGCTTCCAAGGGAAATGGGCATAGTCGGCATACCAGTTAAGTGTCAACTTGGAAGAGGGCTGCCAGGTAAAACCCAAATAGACGCCATGCTCGTTCTGTATGTTGGAACCCTCCGCAAAGCTTTGGGCATGGAGTGCTGTGTATTTCTTGTCATAGTAGCGATGGAGGGCCAACAAGGTGAATGCCGGGCTCAGCCGATAGCTTATCCGATGGATGGTTGCCAAGGCTCCGTGACGTTGGATAGCCGTTTCTCCGGAGAAAGAGAGTCGTGCATTGGTATATCCATAGTCAACACTCATATTGAGGAAATCCTGTCCTTCTGCGTCATAACGGCGATAGGACGCATTCGCTCTTTGGGGAACCAACGTCCTGTCGAGATGGGTATAAAGGATATTGGCCCGAGCATAGAGCGTTCCCTTACGCCACCCGATACTCCCACCTAGATCAGCCTCATGGGTATTGTTCTTTTTTGCCATCTCTGTCGTAGTGCGATGGTAGTTGCTGTAATAGAGTGTCCGTGCTGTATTGTCTTTGTTGAGGGTAGCATCCAACGGACGGTACGACGCAAAAGCAGTGAGCTGCCAGTTCTTGTGAAGCCGGATGGTAGCTGCCGCTCCCTGAAGATAACCTTCCGTGGAAATGGAAGAATGGGGACGAAGAACTGTGGTGGGGCGTCCCATTGACTGTAGGATAGCAAGTTTCCCCAGATAGAAACCGCCGTTGATGATGAGTCCCATACCCAGTTGGACACGATACATACCCAGACAGAGATTCTCTATCCGTCCTAAGTCTTTGACTTGTAGGTAGTAAGCATAGAAGTCATAGCCCCATCGGTTCCGACCCGTGAAAAAAGGCTCTCCTGCGTCCTGTGCTCCCGTCACTCCCAGCTTCACCCTGTCATGATAAGTCAGTTGATAGCGGAAAGAATGGCGATAGCGCTGACCCAAGTACCCCTTTTCATCACCTTTCCTTGTATAGAGAGGAATCTTCCCTGTGAACAGTATTTGATGGTCACCATGCAGGAAAACAGAATCTAACCGGAGCCTGTTGTCTGCTTCTTTTGCTTCTCCCACATAAGCGAAATTTTGGAGTAGTTGCCGACGCTTCGTGTCCAGTGTTGTCAGCATCTGCAGTTCGCCCCATGAACGGATGGGGCCATAACGATGTATATAGGCGAGCAACTGCTCTACTTGTTGGGCAGTGAGGAAGGGTAATTGTTCCAGGTCTTCCCGTGTGGCCTGATTCAGGTTCACTGGATGTGCGGCTTTCTCAGAAAGGATGTCATAGAGTTCTTCCACCGAGGACATTTCCAAGTCCTCTGCCTCCACCCATTGACGAAAATCCTCCTCCCATTGGTTGTTTGTCTGAGAAAAACCAGTCAGGGAGAACAATATCAGGAAGATTGCTAATGTCCATCTCAATAACATAGTGCAAAGATACGAAAAAAAACCGAAAGTTTTGAGGCTTCCGGTTTTTTATGCAAATGGAAAGGGGGTACTTCTACTGGACCCTTGTAAATTCCATGGGTTCGTCCTCATCAAGAAGGATGAGCTTGGTAGCAGTAAGCTCCTTGATGGTCAATGTTTGATTACCACCCAGATCCTTCGCAAGCTCGTCGCATATTTCTGTGACGATAGGCATCAAACCGTCGGTGAGTTTTTTCTTAACATCAGGGTTCTGGTCGAAGTATTGCTGTACTTCGGGTTTGAAATCCATCTTCTCAATCTTGGCTTCGGAACGCTTGTCATCAACGTTGAGCTTCAAGAATATCCCCTCCTGTTTGTAGGTGCCAGGGACGGAAGCAGAAAAGGTGATAGACCCCATGTTATCAATTAGGCCTGTTGCTATGATCTTCAGTTCGAAGGTATTACCGAAGGTAAAGTAGATGTTACCTTTGACATCATTCTCTTCAAAGGGGGCAGGAGCCATCCAGTTGCCCTGGATACTCTGCGCACTGATGGTCATTGCTGCCATCAGAGCGCATGTGATAAACAGAATTCTTTTCATACTATGGTTGATTAGTTAAAGATGTAACGCAAGCTGAACTGGATGCTGTAGGTTGACAGCATGCTGTTGTAAGCCGTGTAAGTACTGGTGTGGCGATAGTTGCCATCCAACTGATACTGGTAAGACGCCTTGTTGTCCTTGATAGTGGTCTTCAACAGGTCGGTACGGGTAGCGTACTTATAGACACCCCACTCAGAGTTGATGAGATTCAACAAGTTATTGATATCGATACCGAACTGGATGGTGTTGCGATATTTGCCCACCTTCACATAGAAGTCCTGGTTGAACTTGAAGTCCAACTGGTGGTGCCAAGGAGCAACGGCACCGCCACGCTCTGTGTACTGACCCTTGTGGCCTTTCAGGTAGTCGTCCTGATTGATATAGGTCCAGAAGTCGTCCTTCTGCATGTCTGCGGTGTACTCTACTGTAGCGCCTGTGGCGTTCTTGTAGTTATATGGAGTGAAGTTCCACTGATCGAGTTCCTCACGGGAAGCGGGAACGTAGATGAGTGAGCTGGAACCACCGTCACCGACGACAGATGATGTCATGGTGTAGCTGTAGCGTGTACCATTGTTGGTATATGAGCCGCTCTTGAAGTAAGCCATGTTCATGCCCTCGTAAACCAAACCGACGGAAGAGGCGAAGTGCTTCAGGTATTCCTTACGGTAGGTTGCCGAGATCAGCAGACGGTTAGGAGCCACATAAGTACCATAGCCCATCTCCATGTCGTTCATACCGTTGATGGAGAAACGACGGTTGTTGTAGGCAGAGGTCACCTGGTCACCTTGTCCCTCACTGAATGTCTTTGACTTAGAGTAGGTGTAAGAAGCCGAGAGGTCGAGACCGAAGTCGAACTTCTTGGAGAGTGATGCCGTCAGTGAATAGTAGTAGCCCTTGTCAGGAGCGTTGGTAATCAGGTAGGCATTGTTGTTCCTGTTAATCTTCTTAACCATGCGACGGGTGTCGTTAGGAGCAATCGTCAGGTCCTTGTCGTAAATATAGTTCTCGTTGGTGACAATAGCGGGATTGTAGTCGTGGCTATAGACACCTTCCAAAGAGAAGTTGATGTCATAAGGCAGTTTGAAGTCGACAGCCAGTGAGCTCTTCCATACGGCATTCATCTTCAGGTTCTTGTCGATGATGGTCGGTGACTGCGGAGCAGTGATGACTGTGGGATCCAGCGTCAGCTGTGCCAACTGTCCAGCCACTGTCGGGTCGAAGTTAGGCTGTCCGCCTGTAGCGTCAGCAGGTTTGTTATAGAAATACTGCATCTGACCGCAGTTGGAGTTACCCACAGCAGAAACGAGCCATACGAAAGGCAGACGGCCTACGAAGTAACCCGTACCTCCACGGACGACAATCTTCTGGTTGCCAAGGATATCCCAGTTGAAACCGATACGCGGAGAAATCGTCATCGTACCGTTAGGTAACTGGTCGGTAGCGTATGACTTGCCACCGGCGAATGTCAATTCAGCAAACGGAGCGTTGTAGTTGTCCTTCAGTGTAGGATAGCCAGGAATCTCGAAGCGGAGACCACCTGTCAGGCGTAAACGGTCTGAGATATTCCACTGGTCCTGGATATAGAACGAGAACTGGTTGTATCTCATCTTTGCCTGGAAGATGGAGCCGTCGAGTGCTCTGTTGGCAGTGATGCCATAGGCAGAGGGCTTGTCGCCATTGACGAAAGCCTCCCAAGAAGGGAATACATAATATCCGTTGGCAGCCTGGGCAAAGCCGTTGACTGCGTTGTTGGTCTCAAACTGAATACCAGCCAAGAGGTTATGCTGTCCCATCGTCCAAGTCACCTCGTCGGTAGCCACGAATGTCTTTACCTGACGCAGGTTTCCGGCAGTGAAGGGGTCAGGACCGAAGGTCGTCAGTACGTTGCCGTCCTCGAGGATATCCACTGTTGGGAAGGTTCCGCCTTCTACACTACGTGGCTCGTCCTGATAGGAGTAGGTGAGACGCAGTACGTTGTTGACAGAACCCCATTTGGCGTTCCACTCACCAGCCAGTGAGGTGAAGTTCTTCTCCTGATAGTAACGGGCGCTCTCGAAAGGAAGGGCGTAGTTGGTACCACGGCCACTACCTCCAGGATAGATGGCGCTGGTAGTCAGCGGAGAGGTAGATGCCGAAGGAGAATTAGAGTCTTTGGAATGTGTCTGTGAGAAACGGATGTTCACACGGTTGTTATCGTTGATGTTCCAGTCCACACGAGCCAGGAAACGGTAGGCGGGAGTATCCAATGAGAAGCCCTGATAGCGTCCGGGATTGTAATTGTACTTGGACTGCAGGTAGTTCGACATCTCATCCATCTGTGCAACGGTAGGACGGTTGTAGATGGTATTGCTGCCCCAGTCGGCTTCCGTACGTGCATAACGGGTAGGACCGGCAGAAACGTTAGACTCGTACTCACCATTGAGGAAGAAGAACAGCTTATCCTTGATAATCGGACCGCCGATGCTGGCACCCCATGTAGTGGTGTGGGCACGCTCACGTATCAGCTCATTGTCCTCCACCTTGTTACCACGCAGGTGGACATTGGTGTTATAGAAATAGGCACTACCCTTGAAATCGTTGGTACCGCTCTTGGTGGTAGCGTTGATGGCACCACCCGTGAAACCGCTCTGACGAACGTCGAAGGGAGAGACCGATACGGTAATTTGGTCGAGGGCATCGAGCGAGATAGGAGAACCGTTACTGGGCAGGTTGGAACCGATACCGAAGGCATTGTTGAAAGCAGCACCGTCGACGGTCACGTATGACTGACGATAGTTACCGCCACCCACGGAGAAGCCACCCACGGTGTTAGCACCCTGTGGGGTCATCTTCAGCATGTCGTTCAGTGAACGGCTGATAGTAGGAATCAACGCCATCTGATCGGCATTTACACTGGTGACAGCACCAGCACGGTCGGTACGCATGTTGTTGCGACCTCCGGAAGAGACGACCTGTACCTCCTGCAGCATATTGGCATCCTCGTTGAGGACCACATCCAATACGGCATTCTGACCCAGTACAAGATCAATGCCCGTGTACTTTCTGGGCTGGAAACCGATGTAGGAGATTTCTACCTCGTAAGGACCACCGGCACGCATACCCGTCAGGGAGAAACGGCCGTTCGCATTGGTAATACCGCGGTAAACCGTTCCAGAGGGAACGTGCTTGGCAGTAATGGTTGCACCAATCACTTCCTCGTTATCAGCCTTGACGATACCGTTGATACCGGATGTGGTAACCTGTGCAAACATGGTCAGTGTTGATGTCAGCATCATGACCACTAAAAGGAATAATTTTTTGCTCATATTCTATTGATAGATTTTAATTTGCTGCAAAATTAATTAATTTTTTTTAATCACCATTATTTTTTATAAAAAAATATGTTCTTACCTCTTACTTCTCACCTCTTACCTCTCAATTCAACCCTTTCTGTCTCGTTCCCATGCGAGCCTCTACGACGTTAACCACATAGTCGCCCAGTTTCTCGCACTCATTGATGATATCCATGTAGATGGTACCTACGGCATAGGTGTACTCATGGTTGTTGACATCGTTGATGTTCTGCGACTTCAACTGGTTGCGGTAGTTGTTGATTTCATTCTCCAGATTGAAGGTGCGGTTGACATCGTAGGACTCTTTCCGACCCATCATCAGACGGTTCATCTGTGAGAGAGCCTCGTCAGTGAGTTCCATCATCTGGTGGATATGCTCATACTGCTTGTCACTGAAGTGGTCTTGCTTACCTTGGTATTTACGGGAAATTGTACGGGCAATGTTGTAGCAGGCATCACCGATACTTTCCAATTCAGAGATTTCACGCAGCATGGCACGGATTTTTGCCTTCGTGTCATCTGACAAGTGGGCATCGCCTACCTGGTCTAGATACTTTGCTATTTCCAGCTCCATATTGTCGGAGATGCCTTCGTATTTCTCGATACGTGTAAACAGCTTGTTGAAATCGCCCGTCTGGGCACTGTTCTTCTTTGCCGTCTCACTGCTGCTCAGCGTCAGCAAGTCGCGCACCATGTTGAACATGCGCTGCATACGCTCGGAGAACGACTGTATCTCCTTCTGGGCTTCCAGCACCGAAAGTTCTGGGGTCTTCAGAATGCCTGCCGTGATGAAGTGCAGACGGAAGTCCTCTTCCTCGTCCACCTTCTTCGGCTTGATGACCCAGCAGACAAACTTCTCAATCTGTGGGATGAACCAGATCAGGATGAACGTATTCACCACATTGAAGCACGTATGGAAGGCGGCCAGCACGAAACTCAGCTTGGCAGCATTGGCAATGAAGGCCTGGGCACCAACGTTCTCCTTGGTCATGGTGACGTCGTAGCCAACGAAACCGCATACCATATCCACGAAGGGACGGAAGATGAAGAGAATCCAGATGACACCGAATACATTGAAGAACATATGGGCCAATGCCGCTCTCCGTGCTTGTGTATTCGCCGACATTGCTGCGAGGTTGGAAGTGACGGTAGTACCGATGTTCTCACCCATCACCAAGGCAATACCCTGATAGATGGGCAGCACGCCACTGGAACAGAGAATCATGGTAATAGCCATCACGGCAGCACTCGACTGGACGCAGAAGGTCAGCACACCGCCTAACAGCAGGAAAATCAGTGTCGTGCCGAAGGAATTCGGGTCGAACGACGAGAAGAAGTCCAGCACGGCCTGGTTCTCACCCAGGTTCATGTCAATACCCGTCTGACGGAGCGTTCCCAATCCCAGGAACATAAAGGCGATACCGAAGAGGAAGTCGCCGATATACCGTTTCTGCTTGGAATAAATCAGGATGATGGCCAGGAAGAAGGCGGGATAGACAAAGTCGGTGATGTTAAATGAAAAACCTGCCGACATGATCCATGCTGTCAGCGTGGTACCGATGTTCGCACCCATGATGACCGAGATGGCCTGCGCCAGCGTCAGCAGTCCTGCATTGACGAACGATACGGTCATCACCGTCGTTGCCGTACTGGATTGTACACTTGCCGTTACGAGCATACCTGTCAGCATTCCTGTAAAGCGGTTGGTGGTCATCGCGCCAAGGACATGACGCAACTGGGGACCTGCCATCTTCTGCAGCGACTCACTCATCGACTTCATACCGAACATCAGCAGCGCAAGCGAGCCCAGAAGTTTAAAAAGTATCCAAATAGACATACTTGGAGGATTAAAAAATTATAAAACTATCTTATTTCCAAAAAAAGTCATTATCTTTGTCCAACGTAAATCAATCACGCTTATGGAACAGACTATTAAAATCCGTTGCAAAAATAATAAAAAAATTTTAAATATCAGCATCGGAAGCACACTTTCTGAAATATTTTCTCAGACGGGACTCCAAATGGAGTACGGACCAGTGAGTGCACGTGTCAATAACAAGGTGGAGGGAATGCATTTCCAGGTGTATAAGCCCAAGGACGTTGAGTTCCTCGACCTCCATTCGTCCAGTGGTTTGCGTACCTACACGCGTACCCTTTTCTTCGTGCTATGCAAGGCGGCTCATGATCTTTGGAAGAACTGCCGCGTAGTTATCGACATTCCCGTGTCCAACGGCTACTTCGTTGATATAGAGCGGAAAGACGATAATGGGAAGAAGATAGAGGTGGGTCCTGACGACGTCCATGAGCTGCAGAGGAGGATGCAGGAGATTATTGATGCCGACCTGCCCATCCATCGCTATGAGACCAAGACGGAGGAGGCTATCAAGATGTTCCGCGAGGCAGGCAGCCTCTCGAAGGTCAAGTTGCTGGAGAGCTCCGGACGGCTTTATACCGTTTACTATGATATCGACGGCTATGTGGACTATTACTATGGCGCCATGCTCACCTCTACAGGTCAGTTGCACCTCTTCGGCGTAGAGTATTATTTCGACGGTGTGTTATTGCGCATTCCCTCGCAGGAAGACCCCTCGAAACTGGGCGCTTTCATTCGCCAGGACAAGATGTTTGAGATTTTCAAGGAGCATCACCGTTGGCAGGAAATCGTCAGAATGCGTACCGTGGGCGACCTCAACGATGCCATCGCCAAAGGCAAGTCCAACCAACTCATACAAATCAGCGAGGCGCTACAGGAGAAGAAGATTGCAAAGATCGCAGACGAGATTGCCAGCAGACCGGGTGTCAGAATGGTACTCATCGCAGGACCGAGCAGCAGCGGAAAGACCACGACCTGCAAGCGACTCTCCGTGCAACTGGCCGTCAACAGCATCTATCCCATCGGCATCTCCCTCGACGACTATTTCGTGAGTCGCGACCAGACACCGCGTGACGAGAATGGCGACTATGACTATGAGCACCTGCACGCCTTGAATATTCCCTTGCTCAATGAGCAGATGAATGCGCTGTTCAGGGGCGAGGAAGTGGAACTGCCACGCTATGATTTCCAGACGGGGACGAGCAAGCCCAGTGGCAGGAAGCTTCAGTTGAAAGGCAATGAGGTATTGGTGGTGGAGGGCATCCATGCGCTGAATCCGGAACTGACGGCACAGATACCCGAATCGCAGATTTTCCGGGTCTACGCGTCAGCGCTGACCACCATCCTGTTGGATAACCATAACTATATCCCCACAACGGACAACCGCCTGCTGCGGCGTATCATCCGTGACTATAAATATCGCGGTGTGTCTGCCCAGGAGTCAATCCGGCGCTGGGCATCCGTGCGCAGGGGAGAGAACCGCTGGATATTCCCCTTCCAGGAGAATGCCGATGCCATTTTCAATTCCGCGATGCTCTTCGAGCTGGCTGTCATCAAGAAACAGGCAGAGCCGCTGCTGGAACAGGTGCCGGAGAACTGTGAGGAATATGCTGAGGCCTACCGCCTGCTGAAGTTCCTCCGCTACATCAAGCCGATTCCCGAGGACCAGATACCCCCTACGTCACTACTCCGCGAGTTCCTGGGAGGCAGTTCCTTTGAGTATTGATTCAACTAAACCAAAACCGATATGAAGAAAGTATTATCAATCGTTTTTCTTTGTCTGTGCGCACAGTACAGTTTTGCCGTCGAGTTTTCTTTCGACAAGTTTGTGAACCTCCTGAGAAATGTGAATCAGGAAACGGCGAAGGAATGTGGCCTCTCCTTCATCTATGCCGACGAGGAACAACCGTCAGAGGACCCCGGTACGAGTGTTGCCGTCTATGGCTGGGGCATGGAGAAAGGCAAGAAGCAGGATTTCGGCTATGAGATGAAATGCACTTCCGACCACGCCGTCTATTTCTATTACCAGCTGGATACCTCGACGCAGGCAGCCATCTGTTTCAAGGACAAGGACGATGCCGACCGTTTCGTGGAGAAGGCCCTGGCATACGGAATCGTCATCCTGAATGACGGCTATTATATTTCAGACGACAAGCTGCCCAACGGTTCCGTCAAGGTTGATTCCTTCAGCGGCTATAACATCCTTACTCAAATGATGAAGCCCGAATATGACGAGGATTTCCACAAAGGGTTCTATGTCATCCGTTTCTATTATTTTTCATAAAAAACTGAGAGATGATGAAAAAACTAATGACCATCGTGCTGGTAGCCTTCTGCGGCCTGCTCGGCACACAAGCACAGACCATTAAGAAAGGTGACAAATTCTTCGACGGCAGCAACCTTTACACCGTACATGAAGTGAGAATGGGAACCATCGTCTATATGACGACCCCACAGGACAATGAGTTGACGCTTGAGAAAGTGGCTGGCAAGAACGGAGAGTATAAGATTATACCCAGCCGACAGGCCGAAGAGTGTCCCATCCGCCTTGCCGAGTTTGGCTGGCGGGTGCAGTATGTCCGTCAGAACGGCATGAACTTCCTCGCCGTGCGCAAGCCCAAAGGCGACGCCATGTGGATTATGGTGCTCACCCCCGATAATGAGGACGAATGCCTCGGTCAGCAGCAGACTTTGGAGAGGTCCAATTGGGAGGATGTCATCACCAATAGGCTGCTCAACACACCTTATCTCTGGAATATTCCCCGCGAACAGCTCCGTTTGATGCGCAATGAGATACTGGCCCGTCACGGCTACGTCTTCCAGTCGAAAGACCTCCGCGACTATTTTAGCAAGAAAAGTTGGTACAAACCAGCGGCAAATAATAACACTATCAAGCTCAACGTCATCGAACAGACCAATGTCGAGCTGATTAAGAGCGAAGAAAACGTTGAACCTGGCCTCCATCCTGCTGATGTTGCTGGCGATGTTGACCAGTCGGACTTCTAAGAGAGATCAATAAGTAGCACGGGAGGGCCTGGTAGAGAAATAGGTAATCAAAGGCTGGGCGTGACAGTTACAGTTGTGACAATTAAAAATCAAGGGTTACAACATGCTTTATAATACTATATAACTAATTGATATATAGATAGTTATATATAATATAGAGAAAATTAACACCCTCAAAAACGAACTGTCACAACTGTAACTGTCACAAACGGCCATCATTCAGTTCTCTAAAAAGCAGAATATCAAGGGATTACAACATTTTAGTCGCACTGCTTCGGCGATTCCCAAGCCTTCCAAAGGCCAGAAATCGTGAAAAAACTCCTCTCGCAGACCTCAAAAGTTATGCAAGAGCCCCTCGTTTCGATGCTTTTCCCTGTACTTTGCGCACATGTCAGTGCTTCTGAATTTCAATACCCAGACCTCATTTGGAAGGAACTTTGTGGCATAATGGCCAATTTGGTAGACGTTTTTGACTGTAACAAGTTGAAATTTTCAATTTTTGTAGAGGCGATTAAATAGCTAATAACCCTTGGTAAACTGCCAATAACCCCGCGTTATTACCCAATAATGCGGGGTTATTAATCAGATACGCTGTTACGTTATTGGTGGTGTGATAGATGTTCTGTATGGCCTATCCGAAAAAAAGAACAGAATTAAAATTTTTTTGGTTAAAAATTTGGAATTCAGATTTTTAATCCTTATCTTTGCAAAAATATTACCAAATAAATAACCTAAGGCTATATTGCTTATGAAACAATTAAGAAGTGTGATGTGCGTGGTAGCATTGTTTGTTGCTATGGGCGTACAAGGACAAGATCTCAAGATTCATGTAGATGAGAAGGGAAGAGTCGGATTTGCCAATTCCCAAGGTAATGTGGTAATCGAATGCAAGTATGAGACTGCTTATCCCTTTAGTAAAGGATTTGCCATTGTCGGCAAGTCAGACAAGTATGGTATCATCGATGCCACGGGCAAGGTGGTGTTGCCTCTCAAGTATGATAAGATTACACCATGGAACGACCTGTTCCTGATTAAGAATGGTAAGGACTTTGGTTTGGCTGCCAATAACGGAGAAATCGTGCTGAAGCCAGAGTATTCGGTGATTACCCCCACTAACTGCTATGGTAAGGCGCTGATAGGAAAGGGCGGTAAGGCAACTCCGGTTGACAAGAAAAATGTGATACGTGGAGCAAAGTGTGGTATCATCGACCGTTACGGAAAGGTACTGATTCCTGCAGAGTACAAGGGACTGTATGAATTTTCTTTTGATGCGAAAGGAATTGCTCCGTTAGGAGAGGGTATGGCTGCTGCATGTGTCAACCACTCTGCAACGGACACCTTGGAAACCGATTGTAATTACCTCGGCTTTTCTAAATCAGAACTATACCCTTTGAATACTCCCAAGGCATTGGCTTCCAATTATGGCTTGATGGATGGGACGGGTAAAATGCTTATCAAGGAAAGTACCTATACTTATTTGATGATGCCCCAGAACAAAATGGTCAGAACCTATAATTTCAAGATCTCCAAGAAGGAAAAAGAGACCATTGCTGGCTATTATGATCTGTCAACAGACAAGTACATGCAGGTTTCTACTTTTACCTGCGCCCCCGACCAGCACATTACCTGGACGCATGGTGACTTCGTGGGTGACATCGCACCAGTAAACTCTCCAACGACATGGTCGTTTATTGACAAATCGGGTAAGGCGCTAAGGCAAGGCTATACAGCTATTGCTCACCATCCTTTAGTCCACCTATGGATTGCCAAGAACTCCTCTAACACCCTTGATGTTTTTGATGAGGATAACAATGATATCCCCGGTCTTTCCGGCTATTCAGATTTCAATTCTCCCCAGCAGAAAGACGACAGAGAGATTTATAATGTGAAGAAAGGCGATAAATGGGGTGCCGTCAACCGTTCGGGCGAGACCATCATCCCCTTTGAATATGAGTCTGTCTGGCAGAACGTTTACGATTTCATCATGGTCAAGAAAGACGGTAAGTTTGGAGCCGTTACTCCTAACAACGACCAGTTGATTCCTATAGACTATTATAATATCGTCTTCCCTACAGAGCGTTATGCCAGAAACTTCTGGGTGCAGAAAGCTGACTCGATGTACTATAACTATAATATAGAGAAAGGACAGGAGGCCTCCAAAGGCTACAAGTATGCCCTGAATTTCAAGGACGGTATTGCATGTGTAGTTCCCTATGGTTTCACTCCAAAGGACGACCTGCTCAATCAGGCATTGCTCTGTGAGCCTAACACGGACCCTGCTACTATCAAGCAAATAAAACCCTCGGAGAAAGTCGGCTTTTATGGTATTCTGATTAATCCCAATGATGAGGTGCTGTTCTCAGAACCCATTACCTCTGTTTATTTGGACAAAGCCCGTGAGGCCATTAAGGCAAAGGGTGGTGCTCCATTGACGAAGATGGAAATGAAGAATTTCTTGTTGGAAGTTACCAAGACGAACAGGTCCTATCCGTTAAGCGAGACACTTGGTGAAGATGAATGGAATTACTAACTATTAATGCTCAGAAGTTATGAAACGATTTATTATATTAGGTATATTAGCAGTCTCCGTAGGAACTGCATTTGCACAAGATAGCGAGCCGACCTACCGTCGTAGTTCTATCTATTCCCTGATGATCAACCATACTGATCAGCAGTTCGCCAAAGAGATCAAGGAAGCCTTCCTGCAGATTCCGGTACCCGACAAGTTCAACGACCACAACCTGAGTGTGAAGGTGGTGAACATGACAACCAAACTGGAAGGTGCGAAGAAAGAGCAGGAGAACCCCATCATCACTGATTTCCTCCAGAGAAACAAAGTGGCCAGCCGTCTGGTAGGCCGTTGGTTCAATCGTGACGGGTTCACAGGTCAGTGCGACATGGAACTGGTGAAAGAACGTGGTCTTTATAACGCTACGGAGTTCGACAAACAGCTGGCAACCCGTTCTGCCCGTGGTATGGCGATGTTGCAGGATGCCGGTGAGGAACTGATTGGCAATACCTTCGTGCTCGTCAACGATATCCGTTATGTGGACAAGGCAAAGGCTTCGAAGGCAGTTGGTGGTTTCCTGAAGATTTTGGGTGCCGCAGCCTCCATTGCAACGGGAAGTAACAGCTATAATAACTTAGGTAACAGCCTGGGTGATATCGCTGAGAGTTTCAAGGGCTTTGCTGTGAAGATCAATACCTTCCTCTATAAGTTGGAGTGGAACGACGAACAGGCTGGCTTGTTCTATCAGGAGCAGTATGCTTCCCAGCCCGACGATACGAAGCGCCAGAACTTTGAGAACGGTCGTGGCAAGTACACCCTGAAATATGTGGGTAAGGTAGAGAGCTCCGGTAGTAAGACCTCCTTCCTCGGTATCAAGGAGGACGAGCCTATCGTGATGGTCCGCAAGGCCTGTCAGCGTGCTATCGACGAGAATGTGGTTGACCTGCAGCACGAATACGAGGAGTTCCGTATCAAGACTCCGTTGGCTTCCGTAGAGCCTCTCACCGCCTATATTGGTATGAAGGAGGGTGTGAACAGCAAGTCGAAGTATGAGGTGCTTGAGGTGATTGAACTGGAGAACGGTTCTCACAAGTACGAGCGTGTAGGTGTTATCGAGCCTATCCCCAGTCTCATCTGGGACAACCGCTTTATGGCTGAGGAAGAAGGTGCGCAGGGTGCCAACCTTGGTTTCACCACCTTCCGCAAGGTCAGTGGCAAGGACTTCGTCAAGGGTATGCTCATCAAGGAAATGAACAAGTAATCTCTCACCTCTCACCACTTACCTCTTACCTCTAAAAGTAGAGAATGTGAAACATACGAAACTTTAATTAATTACAAACGATAAGTATTATTATGAAAAGAACACTGACAATTTTATCGCTGTTGATGTTCCTGTGCGCAGGAGCGATGGCGAAGGATAAGATGCCCCAATATGATATCACGGGTGCAGGATCAGGTACAGAAGGAACTGTCTTGGTGAAGGTTTTTGTATATAGCAAGAAGGCTACCGATGCAGATTTGAAGCGTGCCGCCGTACACGGCATCGTGTTCCAAGGCTGTTCCGGTAATGCCAGCGGAGCCCGTCAGCCGGCAATGGCGTCGCCCACTGCTGAGACGGACAATGCGGCTTTCTGTGAGGAGTTTTTTGCTGCTGACGGACCATGCCTCCGTTACGCTTCCGTCGTCAGCGGCTCATACGAAAGGGTGAAGACCAACAAGGGCTACAAGTGCGGTGCCATCCTGCAGATCGACAAGACCGCTCTGCGCAAGGAACTGGAGAAGGCCGGTATTGTACGCTCGCTGTCTGCAGGATTCTAAGTTAAACCTTAAAAAGAAAGAAGATGAAAAAGATATTAATGACCATTCTGCTTGTGGCGGCCATCTTGCCTGCCAGTGCGCAGTATCGTGACGTGCAACTGCCCGAGAAGCCCAAACAGAGGGCCTATACAGACTTCACCAGACAGGAGCAGGGCTTCTGGTTCGCTGTTGAAACCGACGGTGGCAGCAGTATCATGTCAGGACGTACCAATATGCAGTATGTGGAAGTGACCGCCACTGCAGGTTACCGCTTCAGCGAGTTTATCCGTGTGGGTGCCGGCTTGGGTGGAAAGATGTATGTACACAATGCTGAGGTTCGAGGAACGGACAACAAGTTCGGTGTTCCCATCTTTGCCAATGTCCGCGGAAACCTCCTGTCAGCCTACGATCGTGATGGCGTACCGTTCTGGTCGGTCAACATCGGTGGCATCACCAACGAAGGTTTCATGTTCAGTCCTACCGTGGGCTACAGCTTCGGCGGGTTGCGCAACAACTTCTTGATAGGTATTACCTATACCCTTACGAACTTTACCGACTGGACCAATTCGAAGACGACGTATAGTTACTTCGGACTGAAACTCGGTTATGAATTCTAACCCCGTAAAAGAACAGACATGAAAAGAATAATGTATTTGGTAGTGCTGTTGGCATGCTGCATGGGTGTCAATGCACAGACATCAACCGTCTACAACCGCTCATCCATCAAATGCCTGGGTGTGGAACTCGACGGTTCACAGACCCTGCGTGTCCTGGGATATGGACGAAACCGCAACGATGCGAAGGAGCAGGCGATGAAGAATGCCGTATGGGCAGTCATTTTCGACGGTATCAAGGATGGCGTTCAGGGTTGTAATATGCGTCCGCTGGTCACTGAGGTGAACGCCAAGGAACGTTATGAGGATTACTTCAATATCTTCTTTTCCGACAATGGTGCCTATCATGAGTATGTGTCCCTGCGCGACACCAAGAAAAGGTCTGGTGGCAGACACAAGGACAAGATAGGCTATTCCTATGAGCTTACAATCCGCGTGCTCAGGCCCCAGCTGAAGGCACGTCTACAAGCAGATAATGTTATTGACTAATACTTTGAACTATGAAGAAACATCTATTTTCAGTCATACTGATGACCGTTTGCTGTCTTTCTGCCTTCGGACAGGCCAAGAAACCGACACTGATGGTTGTACCCAGCGATGCCTGGTGTAAGGAACATGGCTTTGAGCAGGCTTTCGACAACCAGGGAACCACGGAGATGATTCCTGACTACAAGGCTGCTGTCTCTACCGACAAGAGCCTCAATGCCGTCATTTCGAAAATCAACATACTGATGGCAGACAGAGGATTCCCTCTGAAAGACCTCCAGCAGAATGTGAAGAGTATCACCAACCTTTCCGCAGAGGACAGGCTGATACGCAGCAAGACCAGTGGTGCCCAGATTACGGAGAGTCCGCTGGACCGTTTACGCCGTACGGCAAAGGCTGACATCATCCTGGAAATCGACTGGACGGTGAATACGATGGGTCCCAAGAGCAGCATTACCTATAACCTTCGTGGATTGGATGCCTATTCCAACAAGCAGGTGGCTGGTGCCGAGGGTACTGGTAAGGGTTCTTTCTCTGCAGAGATTCCCGTCTTGCTGGAAGAAGCCGTTCAGGACCACATGGATGCCTTCGCTGCCCAGTTGCAGGAGCATTTCGACGACCTGCTGACAAACGGTCGCGAGGTTGTGCTTGACCTGCGTATCTTCGACACGAGCAATGTCGACTTTGAGAAAGAATATGGTGACTATGAGTTGAACGAGGTCATCGACAACTGGCTGGCTGACAACTGCGTCAACCACCGTTTCAGCAAGTCGGACGCTACGGAGACGATGATTCTCTACGAACAGGTACGTATCCCTCTTTATAAGGCAAACGGCATGGCTCAGGACACTTACGGCTTTGCCCGTGAGTTGGCAAGATTCCTTGGTGCTGCACCTTATAGTATTCCCGTGAAGACAATCAATCGCGGTTTAGGTCGTTGTCTTTTAATCTTAGGAGAAAAGTAAGGAGGATTATTTATGAAGATCAAGAAATTATTGACGTTAGTATGCCTCATGGCAACTACACAGGCGTTCGCACAGGATTGCGTGCTGCCGATATCCATTCAGCTTGACGAGGAATTCGCAAATGTTCCATCTGCGGCAAAGTCGGTTCTGTATCAGTCGCTGAGCCGTATCGCTACCGAGAACGGACTGACCAGTGAGTCACCCAATACCCCGTTTGTTTTGACGGCTCATTGTGACGTCCTTGACAAGAGCAATATCCCTGGTCCTCCCATCCAGACGGTTTATAACCTTGGCATCACGTTCTATATGGCAGACACGTACACACAGAAGAAGTTTGGTACGGCCTATATCACATTGGACGGTGTGGGCAGCGGAGAGGTCAAGAGCTATATCAATGCCTTCCGTCGTATCAGCGGCAGCAATAACGAAATCAAGAGCCTCATCAACAGAGGAAAGACGAATATGCTGCGCTACTATGACACGCAATATCCTAACATCATCAAGGAAGCTAAGCGTCAGGAAGCCTTGCAGAACTATGAGGAGGCCCTGACTTTGGTGCTGGCCATTCCCCTTTGCTCTAAAGGTGGTGAGGCTGCCCAGCAGTATGGCTTGCAGCTCTATAAGAAATACCTGGACCGCTTGAACCTGTATCTGCTCAACCAGGCCAGGGCTCTGTGGGCTGCCAATCAGGATATAGCAACAGCCTATGAGGTATGTTCTATGCTGGCACAGATCGACCCCGATGCAGCATGCTATGCAGAGGCTGTCAAACTGATGAAGGAAGTCAAGGCTCGGGTACGGAGCGACATTGACTTTGAGATGCGCCAGAAATACAACGATGAGATCCAGTTGGAAAGAGAGCGCATCGCTGCTGCCCGTGCTGTTGGCGTAGCCTTCGGTAATGGTCAGAAGCCCACAACCACTAATTTGACGTGGCTTAGATAATTTAATCTGAAACCATAGAGTGCCCCGTCCTCTCTATAAGGACGGGACACTCATCTTTAAAATAATTAGCTTATGAGACACTTCCTACTCATTATCAGCCTCTTCATCAGCACCGTGATGATGGCAGGTCCGGTGGACCAAGAGACCGCGAGGCAGAAAGCGAAAAACTTTATAGCCAACAAGATGGGCAGCAAGGCACAGCGAAGCATGAAAGTTACCGAAAGCGGTATCAAGAAGACTTCCAATCGTGCAGCTGATGCCCAGGGCTATCTGCATGTATTTAATATCGATGGTGGCGGCTACGTGATTGTCAGTGGTGACGACCGTACTGAGGAAATCCTGGGTTATTCGACCACAGGCACCTTCGATGCCGAGAAGATGCCAGAGAATATGCGCGCCTTCCTGCAGGAATACGTGGATGGTATCCAGTATCTGAAGGACCACAATGTGCAGAAAACAACGACGGGGACTCCCCAAAAAGTGAGAAAAGGCGATGTTAGAAGAGTTGCCAAGACGAGCATCGACCCGTTGATCAATGCTAGGTGGAACCAGGGTGATCCTTATAATCAATTCTGTCCGGCCTACAGTGGCGATCTTGCTGCTACGGGTTGTGTGGCTACCGCATTTGCGCAAGTCATGAACCATCATAAATGGCCTAAATTTACCACGACGGAGATTCCTGCCTATACCTCCTATACCAAAAGTTTCAAGCGTGATGCGATCCCCGCTGGTACGGCGATTGATTGGGACAATATCAATGACAAGTATGGCTGGGTCAAAGAGAATGGCACTTGGAACAAATACACTTATACCGATGCGCAAGGTCAGGCTGTAGCCAACCTGATGAAGCTTTGCGGCCAGGCGGTAGAGATGGACTATTATTGCGACGATAACGGATCGTCTGGAGCCTCAACACCCGATTGTATTACTGCCCTCGTGAAATATTTCGATTATGAGGAGTCAACCTGTAAGTGGTTGAGCCGTGTCAACTACAGCTACAGCGACTGGCAGGACATTATCTATGCAGAGCTGGCTGCCAACCGACCGGTACTTTATAGTGGTCAGTCGGCAGGTGGCGGACACGCCTTTGTCTGCGATGGCTATGACTCTGCCGACTTCTTCCACATCAATTGGGGATGGGGTGGCTCTTCTGATGGTTTCTTCCGTCTGTGTATCTTGAATCCTGACGACCAGGGAATCGGCGGCAGCTCTACCAGTGACGGCTACGGCATGGGACAAGGTGTCGGTATCGGTATCCAGAAGAATGACGGAATTTCGAATCCAATCACTCCGAAGATCCAAATATCTAGCCTGCAGAGCAAAGAGACAACCTTTACACGTAGTTCATCGTCGTCGAATTTCAGTTTAAATTCTAATCTGACATACTCTGTAACCAATAGGACGGACGGCGAATTGACCTTCGACTTAAAGGCTCGCATCCTGAATAGCAGCAACTCGGTCGTAGAGGAAATAAACCTCTTGAACGCTTATACATTAGGGAGTTGGTATCGTACTCCTTCACTTTCTTTCCCCGACTTCGGCGCCAACTATGCCAACGGAACCTATAAAATCGTATTGATTGCAAAGAATTCCGGAGAGTCGGACTGGTACGTGCTGGATGACGGATTGACTTGCCTTGACTTCACCATCAGCGGTAACACGATGGAGATAGCATCTGCCAAGCTGGACGTGAGCCATGAAATCGAGGGTAATCTCTCTGTGAACTCTCCTCAGACCATCAAGATTAACGTTAAGAACACCGGTACGAAGGCATATCGCAGCGACCTCTATTATATACTTAACGACGAATGGTATCGTGCCGGATTCGTCGATGCAGAGCCCAATACTACCTGCACGGTTGAGTTCCAATATACCCCGACATCTTCAGGAACCTATTCCTTCACTCTTGATCCGCTAGAATATCAGTTCAACATGACCATTGAAGGCGGAAGTGGTGCACCGAATCTGACGGGAACGTACAATGGAGCAACTCCTGCTATCCAGTATGATAGTAGTACTGGTAAATATTATGTAAACGGAACCAGTACGAAGGCCAGCTTCACAGTGACGAATACGGGTGATGGAGATTTTAATGACAACATCTTATTCTATTTCTGGTATTATTCAAACAGTGAATCCGATTGGGTATCTAGTAAGGCAACCAGTTCTGTTACACTAGCTCCGGGTGCCTCTAAGAACTATAATGTGACGATTGACCAAGACGACAATAGCGATTACTCGTTGTACTGTGTTGAGATGAGGTGGATGGTCAATGGCAAAGCAACATTCTTAGCCGGTACACCAGACTTTGAGTTCCGCGCCTCATCAGGAAATGATAACTATAATCTGACGGCAACTGATTTTGTTGGTGATCCGGCTTTGCAATATAACACAGATGCTTATGTTTACTATATTAATGGTACAGAGTCGACGTTCTATATTGACATTACGAATACGGGCAGTGATGCCTTCTCCGGTCAATTGAAGATAGAGCAAGCCGAACACTATGCAGGTGTAGGCTGGTATTACATGACAAACTATCCGGAGTATCGTGATGTGACGATACCGGCAGGTAGCACGCAACGTGTCTATACGACGATTACCAAGAGTACCGATACTACCGTAGACAAGTATTTCGTTCGTGTGGGATATCAGGGTAGCAAAGAAAGTGAGTTTGTGACGCTGAAAAGTACGCCCAATTTCGTATTTGTTGATGCTGACGCTCCCAATCTGGTGTACAAGAGTTATGACAGCGACCCGATAGTGAAGTGGGATAACAATAATAGCACCTATTATGTATATGGCGATAAGCTCACAGCAAAATTCTATATTTCCAATATTGGCGGTGCTGCCTTTGACGGACAAGTTGAATTCAGATATTGGGCACGTAATGCCTCAACAGGCAATTGGACGCAGATCAAAACCGCTACCACACAGAGCTTCTATGTAGCAGGAAACTCGACAGCGGTTGCAACTAGTGGGACTATTCAAAAGACGGATGGTTATGATTTGTACGCAATAGAATGCTTCTATATTGATCCATCCACCGATAACTCTATTTTCCTCAACTGTACTTCCAACTTTGAGTTCCGCACTCCAACAACATACATAATTGAAACTGGTGAGTATGGATCTACGCCTGAAATGAAGTATGATGATGCCACTAACACCTCATATATCGAAGGTAGTAAGGTGACATTCTATGGCGACATCAAGAATATAGGTGTTGAAGATTTTACCGGACAGTTGCAAATAGATAGGTGGTATCACTATGCCACTGGTTGGGACTATACTGAAGAGACTCTGGATCTTACCGTTGCTGCCGGCGCCACCAAACGCGTAAATATTGATATGGAGAAGAATGAAGCTGATCTGTATTGTCTCTTTGTATCTTACAAAGGTCCCAATGAGTCATACTTTGAATACTTGTTGGGAACTCCTGACTTCGAGTTCCGCGCAGTCACTACGAAGCCAGGCGATGCCAATGGCGATGGTGTGGTGAATGTAAGTGATATCGTATTAACGGTTAACTACATCATGGGTAATGCGGCACCTGGTTTCAACAAGGATGCTGCCGACCTGACAGGTGATGGCGAAGTCAACGTGACGGATATCGTGAAGATGGTCAACATCATTATGGAAGCTGCTTCCAGACGGGATGCAGGCGATAACAAGCCGGTATTCGACGGAAAGAGTATCTTGCTGAAGAATCTCGGAGTAGAAGGCAAGCCGTTGTTCGACGCCTTGAATGACGAGAGAGCCAGCAGCGACGTTAGCAAAGGGATATCGACCGACATCCCCAAAGAGGGGCAGGTGAAACCCTGATTATATATTAAGGTGTAGAGGGGCAAAACTGCCCTTCTATACCTTCTTATATTAAGTCAGAAAGAGGTACTTAAGAAAAAAAACGGCAAAAATTTGTTTCTTTTATAACTTTTTAGTATCTTTGCCCCGAAGTATGGATTTAAACGTGATTATATGGAATGAATTTTACTAAAAAATTAATGAATATGAAAAAGTTAATGTTTATTGCAGCATGTCTGCTTTCAGCCATGAACATGATGGCACAAGCTGAGTTGTCAATTACCGACTTCGAAATCAATGCTGGTGCGAATGGTCAGCTAATCGATGTTAATTTGACCAATTCAGTTGAAATTACTGCTATCCAGTTTGACCTCACATTGCCTGAGGGTATAACTATTGATAAGCTCAGTAATGGTACATTGAGAACGAAGTTTAATGGTGCACGTCGAGGTGATGTAGAAGAGGGTGAAGACCATACTCTTACCAAGACTCAACTGTCAAATGGCGACTATCGTTTTCTTTATAAGTCGGATACAAACCTACCAATTTTGGGTAATAGCGGAATTGTCTTCCAAATTTATATCAGTGCTGCCTCTACTCTTGCAGCAGGAGCGCTTACTGGTACGATGAAGGATATTCTCTTGGTTACCCCTGGAGCAGTCGAGTATAAAACCGCAAGCAAGACTTTTAATGTAACTGCAGCAACTGCAATCAACGAGATTGAGATCTCTAATGAAAAGCCTGCTACAATCTACGACCTGAAGGGCAACACCGTTCGCAAGAACGCTACCTCTACCGAAGGCCTCAACGCAGGTGTCTATATCATCAATGGCGCAAAGGTGATTGTAAAGTAAGCGTTTAGCGACATCAAACATAAAAAGGCATTCCGAAAGGAGTGCCTTTTTTGTATGTATGAGATAATTATTCTACTAAAATTATCCTTTTAGCATAATTCTATTTGCATAATTCGAATATTATGCTTATCTTTGCAGCGTGAAGTCGATACAAGTCAATGTCTTTCGAAGAAAGTTATCAGTAACAAGGTTTAAATATGAATATTAATCCATTTGTTCTCAGTCCTGCTATCCCTGACGAATTCTTCTGCGACCGCCAGGAAGAATCGTCATTTCTCATCAAAAGCATGAAGAACCAAGAGAATGTTGTACTAATATCTCCACGACGGGTAGGTAAAACAGGATTAGTATACCATTGTTTCAACCAACCCCAAATAAAAGACAACTACATAACTATCTCGATTGATATACTTCACACAACATCTTTTCAGGAGTTCATCAAAGAACTGGGGTCAGCCGTATTCCATTCTGTTGCCAAGCGGAGCGAGAGACTCACGAAACTCTTTGTAGCCACTCTGCGATCACTAAGCGGAAGCTTCGGACTCGATCCGATGACGCTTTTACCAACTTTCGACGTGAAGCTGGGCCAGATAAGCACTCCTGAATATACACTTGAAGAGATTTTCAGTTATCTCGAGAAAGCCGACAAACCTTGTATCATAGCCATTGACGAGTTTCAGCAAATCACAAAATATCAGAAAGATAACATCGAAGCACTGCTGAGAGGGCACATACAAAAACTACAGAACACGCACTTTATCTTTGCAGGCTCAGAGCGTCGTCTGATGAACGAAATGTTTTTCTCTGATAAACGACCCTTTTACCAAAGTGCATCACTGCTGCAACTCGATCCCATCGACCTCGAGGTATACACATCATTTGCCATCCAGCAGTTCAAGGCCGCAGACAAGATGATTGAATCAGATGCAGTCGAATGGGCCTACCAGACATTTGATGGCATAACTCTGTATGTACATAAGCTCCTACACGACTCTTATGCCGCCATACAGCCGGGCGAGATATGTACATTATGCCTGATGCAAGTAACTGCAGACCAGCTTATACAACAAAATGGTAAACGGCTGCAGGAGCTGTTGGCGTATGTGACAGAACAACAAAAGGAATTGCTATATGCGATAGCTGCCGATCGCCAAGTATTACGCATCACTTCTTCCGATTTCGTAAAGCGACACCATCTGAAATCTGCCAGCGCAGTACAGTCTGCCGCGAAACGGCTATTAGATCTAGACCTCATTACGGAGCAGCATAAATCATTCTCTGTCTCAGATCCGCTAATGAGGATTTGGATAAACAGGAACTTTTAGAAAACTCGATACAATCAAACAAACATAAAAAGGCATTCCGAAAGGGGAGCCTTTTTGCGTATATTCGAAGTTTTTCCTGATTTTTTTGGTAGTTTCATTTTTTCTTCGTATATTTGGCGCAAAATATATATATTTTGTATTTACTACAATCTATTACCAATAACCTAAGACGATTTTATTATGGGAAAGATTTCTACACTGTTGGTATTGGCTCTGTTGAGTTTATGTACAAGAGCTACAGCACAAACGAAAGAAGACTATGATGTCGTGAAGCTTGACACGTTCTCTTATCGTGCAGTTCGTTCTGGCCAGGTGCTGGTCAAGTTCAAGGATAGTAGTTCCATTAAGGTCTCGCACAGAGCCTCTGGTAAGGTGACTGCCAACCAGCAGAAAGTCCAGGCGTTGATGGAGAAATATGGCGTAGAGAAAATGGAGCAGCTGATGCCTAAGGGCGGTGTTTCCAAGAATCGTGCCAGTAAGCGTTCCATGTCAGGACAGCTGATTGAAGACCGCGACCTGACAAAGCTGTATCTTGTCCAGTTGGATAAGGATAAGCCTATTCAAGAGGCGGTCGATGCTTTTGCGCAGTTGGAAGAGGTGGAGTTTGCAGAACCCAACTATCTGGTTTATGGTCTGGGTGCCCTGAGTGCACTGCCCCAGCCGGCTCCCCTGCCTGCCAGCACATCTAGGGCCCCCGTCAGCTATAACGACCCCTTATACTCCCAGCAGTGGGGAGCGAAAACTGTCAATCTGCCTGATTTCTGGGCTATTGACGCCAACGCCAATAATGTCTTAGGTCGCCGTCCTGTCGTTGCCATCCTTGATACCGGTGTGGATATTGACCATCCCGACTTGAAGGATAATATCTGGATCAACGAGAGGGAGGCAAATGGTGTTGCAGGTGAGGATGATGATCTGAATGGCTATGTGGACGACCTTCACGGTTGGGATTGTGTAAACCAGAGCGGACGTTTGGGCGACTGGAACGGACACGGTACCCACTGTGCTGGTATTGCCGCTGCCGTTGCAAACAACGGTGTCGGTATTGTCGGTGCCAATCCTGATGCATTGATCATGGCTGTTACCGTACTTCAGAGTGATGGTATAGGTGATGTAGGTACTATTATCCGCGGACTGGAGTACTGTCTTACCCATGACGTAGATGTCATCTCGATGAGTCTGGGTAGCTACGCCTATTCCAAGGCAGAGGAAATGGCACTGGGAAAGTGCTATCATAACAGTGTCATCGTGGCTGCAGCCGGTAACGACGGACTCTGTATTTATCCAGGACACAGCTGCTGTTCAAAGCCTATGTACCCAGGTGCTTTCACCTTCGTACTGGGTGTTGAGGCCAGTAAGGACTATGCCGGAACATGTTACAGCCAATGTGGCTATGGTGAGGAACCTTATAAGAACAACCTGTGGCGCGCCTGCTTCAGTAATCTTGATGACGACGGTCCCCTCTATACTGACCTCAAGATCTTCAATGAAGAACAGTTATACAACTACGAGTTGTTAGTGCCAGGTACGAACATCATCAGTACCTATCCTGGCGGACGCTATAAGTCAATGAACGGAACGTCGATGGCAACGCCGTTGGCTGCCGGTGTCGTCTCCCGTCTGTTGCAGACGAAGGAATATAGCAGCAAAGAAATGCTCTTCGGCGACCTCATCGCATCGGCCAATCCCAGCTCGAAGGTAATGGATGCCATTGCTGCCTATAACATCACCGATGCAGACCGCAAGCCCACCCTGTGGTTTGTGAGCTATGTCATGGATGACACAGAGAATGGCGACGGTGATGGACGCTTCGATGCCGGAGAGATCATAAACCTCTATCCTATCCTGCGTAATACCTGGGGCGAGGCCGTCGGTATCAAGTGCTCACTTGCTACCAGCGATAATGAAGATCCGGAGATTATCGAGGTTTTGGAGAACAACGTGGACTTCGGACGTACCTTGCACAGCTACGGCAAGGAGGTGAGCGTCAATCCTATTCGCTTCAAAATCAACGAGAACTGCGTGGATGGACGCCACATCAGACTCACGCTCAGTACGACATGTGAGAACGGTACTGGCGAGACCGTCCATCAGGACATCGTCATCACCGCAGAAAATGGTGAGGAGCTGGGAGGAATATTTGATAAGAATAAGACGTTGGAAGCTGGCAAGCACTATATCGTCAACAAGTCTATTGCCATTCCAAACGGTATTACACTGACCATTGAGCCGGGTGTTACACTGAAACTTCACGATGGTGCTATCATTAAGGTAGACGAGCGCGGACGTATCAAGGCCATAGGAACAGCCGACAAGCCCATCATCATCACTAAAGGTGACTTGAGCCAGGGACAGATTCCTACATTGGCATTAAACAACTACTGCCAGTTTGAGTTCTGTCAGTTCCTCATGCTCTCAGCAGCCTCTTCTAACCTTATTACAGGCGGACGCTTCACAGATTGTCTCTTCAAGGACTGTGTAATGGGACGCGGACTTCCTCCAACAGGTATGACAGGTGTTACCACCACGCGTTGCAACATCGTGGACTGCACTGGAGACTATGGATATGAATTTGGCAATACTCATAAGAATACCAATATCATTGGTAATATTGCCACAGCACTTAACAAATATGTTCCTGCCAGCAATACCCAGTGGACGGATGTCAACAACAGTAACGTATACGGTAACTATAACAACTACCTACACACTTACGCTAACATTCACTGTACAGATCCGGACCTGAAGCCAAAAGTAGTATACTCTGACAATCCTTCATATCTGGGTACTACAAGAGAGGATATAGCCCGCAAGACCGTGATAGACTACTATCATGAGGTGAATGACGATAATCTCTACACCACGTTTGCCTCTGTCGATATTTCAAACTTGCTCAAGCAACCCAGCAGCGAGGCTCACGGCATCGTGTGGAAAATCCTGGTAAATGGCAAGGACGCGCAGGACGAATATGACGAAATACCACCACTCGGTGTAGGTACCCATAAGGTGGAAGTCTATTTCAACCGTCCGATGGATAAGACGATACAGCCCTATCTGGCAATGGGTGTGCGTCCTCCCTATACGCAGAACTTCATCAATGAGGAGCCTTCATGGAATGAGGAGGGTACCATCTATACTGCCTATATCACCATTACGGCGAAGAGTGCCTTCGATGGAGTCAACCGTTTCTATGTGGCTGATGCACAGGACTTGCAACACTTCGTGATTCCTACCGAAAACAGTCGTTTCAACGTGCCTGTCGGTGCTGCCGGCAGCAAGAGTACGGGCTTCATGGCAGAACCAGGCGTAGGACTCGTCAAATTGACTTGGGATGCTGTCGATCCAGACGAAGTGGAGGATGTGATGGGATATAACATGTATCGTTTCACCATGAATGAGGAAGGTCTGTCTTCTGACACGACCCTTGTGAATAAGGAAATCATCGAGGAGGTAGAAGATAAGAAAGAGATGTCGTTCACAGACTACGACGTGACTCCTGGAATCACCTATTGTTACTTCTACCGCACCTTGCGTTCGACGCTCGACTCCTCTGATCCGTCCATCAACGTGGCAGCTACCCCGTTGTCCACCACCACAGGTGATGCCAACGGCGACTTGGGCGTAACCGTCAATGACGTAGTATCACTCATCGACTACCTCACCAACCATGATCCCAAGCCGTTTATCTTCGAGGCTGCCGATGTCAATGGTGACGGAGTCATCAACATTCTGGATGTAGTAGGTATGATTAATATCATCCTTGGTTATTCTTCTTCCAATGTTATGCCGCAAAGTATCCCAACTGCTGAGGTGACGATAGAGAATGGTATTCTTTACGTTGACAGTCCTGTGGAGTTGGGTGGTGTACAGCTCAGTCTGAACGCTCAGGATGAGGTGATGTATGCCCCGCAGAAAGCCCTTGAGAACATGGAGTTTGTGACCTTCAAGGAAAATGAGGGCTTGACTGACAATCTGATGGGCTTCTCCGTAGCAGGAAACACGATTCCTACTGGGCGACAGGCTCTTGTCTATGTAGGCAATGCCTCGCTTGTCAATATTGTGCTGAGCGACAAATGGGGTAACGACGTGCATGTGCTGTACAATACGGTGACAGGCATCGAGGAAGTAAAAGACAAGAAAACAGAAGGAAGCAAAGAGATCTATGACCTGATGGGTCGTCGCATCACGAAACCTTCGAAGGGTGTCTATATCATCAACGGCAAGAAAGTGCTTTATTAATACCGGCCTATGGTACGTCTGCAACGATATGTGTATCTGCTGTGTACGGCACTGTCCTTGATGATGGCTGTGCCTGCCAGCGCACAGAGCACCGTCTCGCTCACCTCTTCTTCCGGTCATCCGGGTGATGAGGTAGAAGTGAGTGTGATGCTAAGCAACGCACTGTCTGCAACAGCCTTGCAGATCAATATCCCACACTCATCCTACCTGAGCTATGTGGACGGCTCTGCCGTACTGAATACACAAAGAGTTTCCGCCAGTCATAGATTGTCTGTGTCTGACGACAATAACCTGTTGAACCTCTATGTTTACGATTTGTCCCTCAATACCTTCCGGGAGGGGACTGGCTCATTGATTACTTTCCGTCTGAAATTGGGTATGGAACCGGCTACCTATGAGCTGAAGCCAGAGGTTATTCTGAGCGATGCTTCAGGCACGTCTCTTCCCGTGAGTACGCAGGCGGGGAATGTGACCATCTTGAGTCCGAAGATGTCATTGGGTACGACGGAGCTTGATTTTGGCAATGTGCCCATCCGCAGCACCTATAAAAAAGAGGTGTCAGTCAGTAACATCGGAAATGAGGTGCTGACCATTTCTGACGTGACGAGTGGGTCGCCACTGTTCAAGGCGATTCCTACGTCTATGACGATTGGCGCTGGGCAGCAGAAAGCGCTGACCATTGAGTACTGCCCTCAGAACGAAGGGAATGATGCTACTGACATTACGCTGGTATCCGATGCGGTAAACGGCAACAAGACCATCCATGTAACCGCAGCTCCTTTCTCCGTAAATACCTTGTCTGTGGCAAATGCCTCCGGACAGACAGGTGAGGAAGTGACCATTCATGTCAGTATGCAGAATATGGAGCCTATTGTGGCTGTCCAGTGTTGTTTCACTTTACCGGATGCTCTGAGCTATGTGGAGGGAAGTGCAGTCCTTTCTGGAAGGACGTCGAACGGTTCCCATCAGATATCCGGTACTGTGCAGGGTGACAAACTTTCGTTCTTCATTCTTTCTGAATCGAATGTGGCCTTGTCTGGCAACGAGGGTGAACTGTTTACATTCAAGCTCTTACTCAACGGTACGGGCGGTGACTATCCGCTGACTCCAGAGGATGTGCTCCTGAGCAGTATCGGCGGACGCGACATGACGTCGGAGGTTAACGGGGCCGTTATCCGCATTGCTGCTCCCAAGCTTGTATGTGCCTCTGAACTGGACTTCGGAAGAGTAACGATGGCGGAGACTATCAAACGACCTTTCGCTATTAGGAACAGCGGAGAATCGCCACTAACCATTGAGCGTATTGATTTCTCCGATGAGGCATTCAGTGTGACGAATGCCGCAAACCTGCCGACAATAGCAGTAGGTCAGACGGTTGAGTTGGAGGTATGCTACCATCCTTCAGAAGACGGGGCTTTTGCATGCGTCATGCAGGTCTATAGCGACGATCCTCAGAACCGTATGCAGGTTGTCGATATCAAGGGTGAGACCTATTTCCCCAACCAGCTTGCGTTGAGTGGAACGGCTGAGGACGGACAGCCTGACCGTTATGCGGTCACGGTGTCGATGCAGAACTCCCTGCCTATTGCCGGTATGCAGTTCGACCTCCATTGGATAGCAGGTATGGCTCCTGTCCAGGAGACTGTTACGATGTCAACCCGTGCTACAGATTATAAGGCATCGATGACGAAGCAGGGCGACAATAGTTATCGGGTATATCTCTATTCGGAGAATAACACGCCCATTGTTCCAGGTAACGGTCCTGTGGTCACCTTTATATATAATAAGGTGGAAGGACAGGTAAGTTATGACAAAACAACCATTCTGGCAGACCAGATTGTTCTAAGTACTACCGATGGGCGCAACTGTACTTCGACTCCCACAGCCAGTCTGACGATTGGAGACCAGTCAGGACTTTTGGGCGATGCCAATAACGACGGACAGATTACAGTTACGGACGTGACCTGTATCATTAATTATCTGTTAGAATTAGACTCTACCGGCTTCATCATGTCTCAGGCAGACATGAATCAGGATCAGAGAATTACCATCACGGATGCGGTGGAGCTCATATATGCGATTTTACACCAATAAGAACTATAACTATAAATGGAAAATATTATGAAAAGACGATTACTAACCACAGTAGGACTGATGTTATGGACATTGGTCTTCGCCGTCTGTACGATGGCACAATCGGTGACTGTCCTGAACAACACAGCAGGCGGTTTATGGGATGCTCTGGACGCACAGGGTATCACAGATTTCACCACGGTGAAGAACTTGACAGTAACGGGCGAGATGAACAATACCGACTTCTTGCTCATCAAGAACCAATTGACGAATCTGGAAACTCTTGATATCTCGGGAACGAATGTAACAGAGATTCCAAATCAGGCTTTCAATGGAAGAGAAAATCTGACAACAGTGCGACTACCGGAGGGGATTATCTATATCCAAGGCAATGCCTTCAACTCTTGTCAGAAACTTGAAGTCGTAACCTTCGGCAACCAGACGGCAACAGCGGGAAAAATTGTTTTTCCTGCTAAGTTACGCAGAATAGAATACAATGCATTTAGTAATTGTATATTATTGGCACATTTGGACTTTACCGCTTGTACTTCTCTCGAAAATTTGGGAGGAAGTGCATTTAGTAATCTAAGCAATCTGAAAGAAGTTCTGTTACCAAGTAAGGGTAATCTACAAATTAATTATGACTGTTTTAGTGTATATAATAACACGTGGGATGAAACCACCCAGCAATACATTTACAAAGGTCTGGAGAGTATCACCATCACAAAGGCGGTTCAATATCTGGGGGGCGGATGTCTGCCAAGGAGTCTGAAAACACTGTATGTTGAGTCAGCGACTCCTCCATCAGCTGAGAGTAGTTTTATATATAATAATAGCTTAACAACGATATATATCCCTAAAGGTTCAAAGCGCAACTATGCCGTAGCTGACGGATGGAGCAGTTTTTACGGAAAGATGCAGGAAACTGGCTTCCAGGTGAATATCACCGGTTTCGGTACTTTACAGATGGGTGGTCAAACCTATTCTAATGGGGATATATTCTTTAATGCTTTAGGCAGTGCCGCCACAGTGAAGGCTGTGCCTACCAAAGGAAATGAAATTTCCTCCGTCAAGCTTGACGGTACGGCTATTAATGTGGCTGCTGACGGTACCTTTACCATTTCAGCAGGAATCACCACCGGTACCCTTGATGTGGCATTTACCAGTAACCCCATCACAATTGACAATGCCGATGGCGGGCAACTGAAGAACAATTTAATCGCAGCAGGTCTTGATCCTAACACCCTTGTTGCATTGAAGGTAACAGGTACGATGACCAGCAAGGACTGGAATTATGTGAAGAACAACCTGACGGCGTTGGAGGCGTTCGATATCAGTGAGACGGATGTGAAAATAATCCCAGAACAGGCATTGCAGCAGCATCAGAGACTCACAACAATACATTTGTCTTCTACTGTCACCACTATTGGTAGTTCGGCACTCAATAATTGTCCACAACTAACCACTGTTGATGGTTGTGAGAATGTCGCAGAGATTGGTTCTTCTGCTTTCTCGTATAGCCCTAAGCTTGCCAACTTCCCATTTGGCGACAAGATTAAGAGCATAGAATCTAATGCTTTTGAGGAATGTACCTCATTGCCAAAGAAACTTGTACTTCCAGAATCGGTATATAATATTGGCTGGTCGGGTACTTTTAGAGGCTCATCTATTCGTGAGTTTGACTTAAGCCAATGTCATCTGACTGCGAATATCTCGCAGTGGATATTTGGTGAAGCAACCTCCGTCTTGCTACCAGAATATGGCAACTATGGGGTAGATATGCGTACCTTTGAGAATTCAAAAATTACAGAACTTAGAATTCCCGCTTGTGTTAATTATATTGGAGAGTATGTCGTTACTTCCTTAATGGAACGCATCTATGTACAGAGCGGCACTCCTATTCGGGCTAATTCTAATGCATTCTCCAATGTTGACCCCAATTTCTGCGTGCTATATGTTCCCGTGGGTAGTAAAGATGCTTATGCTGAGGCTAATGGATGGAGTATTTTCACCAAAATACAGGAACAGGGTATCAAGGTAAATATCAGTGGTTTCGGATCATTGCTGCAGGGTAATATTTCTTATGCTAATGGCGCTGTTATTTTTGCCAGCGAAGGCAGCGCTACTACACTGAAGGCCGTGCCAGAAACAGACAATGAACTGATATCGGTTAAACTTGACGGTGTTGCTTTAAATGTGGCAGCAGATGGTACCTTCACCATTCCCGCAGGAACCGAAGTTGGTACCCTTGACGTTGCGTTTACTACGAATATGTTAACCGTCAACAATCCTAATGGTGGTGAGCTGAAGGATATGATCTCTGCTTTAGGAATGAATCCTCGTACTATCCGAACCCTGAAAGTGACGGGTAAGATGTCAAACAAGGATTGGAACTATGTAAAGAGTACTTTGACAGCATTAGAGGCATTTGACATCAGTGAGACGGATGTGAAAATAATCCCAGAACAGGCTTTCCAGGAGCATCAGAGACTCACTACTATACATCTGCCATTGACTGTTGTTTCTATTGGTTACCAGGCATTCTCTTATTGTCCACAGTTAACTACTGTTGAGGGATGTGAGAATGTACAAGAGATAGGAAATGAGGCTTTTTGGTATTGTTCAAAACTTTCAAATTTCCCCTTTGGCAACAAGATAAAGAGTCTTAGAAATGCATTTGCTAGCTGTACATCTCTTCCCGAAGAATTGGTACTGACAGCTACACTTACCAATTTGGAATCTTACGTTTTCCAAAGTAGTTCAGTTCGTCGTATCGACCTGAGTCAGTGTACATTTACAGGAAATATTTCATACAGTCCCTTTGGACCAGCCACCTCAGTGTTGTTGCCGGAAAATGGAAACTATTCTTTAGGATGGGAAGCATTTAAGGATACACCGCTAACGGAACTGCGTCTTCCTGCTGCTGTTACATCGATATATGGTGAGAGAATTTTGCCAACAACATTGGAACGCTTGTATGTGAGTCGCTCTACACCAATTAATTTGGATGGCAGTTCTTCTTTCAATAACCTTGACTTTGAAAATTGTACACTTTATGTACCAGTAGGTTCTGTAGATGCCTACAGTGAAGCTGTCGGCTGGAGCAATTTCACCAACGTGAAGGAATATGGTATGCAAGTGACCGTTGGTGAACAAGGAAAGGTACGTGCCGATGGTCAGACACTGATGGGTACCACTACTTTCTTCCCTAAGGAGAGCACGACAACATTTGAGATTCTTCCTAATGCCGGCTGGCATGCTGATGCAGTGACGCTGGATGGTGTTGACGTACCTTTTGCTGATAATAAGTTTATACTGAGTGGTGCTCAGCTTACAGGTAAACTCGCAGTAGTCTTTGCGGTTAACCAGTTTGACTTGCAGTTGCAGATAACGGGTAATGGTAAGGTGAAGAGGGGATCAATCGAATATACTGCAGCCAGCCAGACATTGAAGGTTGACAGCCTTGCCACACTGTCATTAACTTTGGAACCAGCAGCAGGACAAGTTGTAAGCGGCATTACCTTCAATGGCCAGGAGAGTGTCGTACAGAATGGCGGTACCAGCTATGTGACACCTGCCATCATTGCTAATTCAACACTGGCTATTACTTTCGGCGCCGGTGGTGCAGGAGGTGATGCAGTGACCTATACCGTCAAGACAGGCGAAGGCGGTTCCGTGGAGTACAAGAACGCGACGCTGTTACCGGAGACCACCATTCAGGTATCCAAGGGACAGGATGCTGTGTTCGCCATGAAGCCGGATCAATACTTCGTCGTTGATGTGGTGAAACTCAATGGACAGGATGTCACCGACCTGTTGGATGCCGATGGAAAACTGACGGTAAGTGACGTGCAGGCTGACGCTACGCTGGAGGTAACCTTCCGTATAAACAGCGAACTTACTTTGGTGATGGAGGAGGGTGCTAGCCTCTCGAATATGTTGACAGAAACCCAGAAGCAGAATGTGACCAAGCTGACCATCAAGGGTCGGATTAATGATCAGGACTTCTTCACCATGCGTGACGAGATGCCGTTGCTTAGTGTCATTGACCTTTGGGAGACACAAGTTGAATACATTCCTTACAAGGCTTTCTGTACAAGTGATAACTATGAAAATCCATTAGGAAAGACAACGCTGACCAGTGTCCGCCTGCCACAGACTACTCGTACAATTGGAGGCAATGCTTTTGCTGGTTGCTCGAACCTGAAAGAGGTGAACTTTACAGAGTTGATGAACCTGGAGAATCTGGATTATTATTCCTTCCAGGCTACTAACTTACAGGTTATTGACTTGAGTAACACCAAACTGACAGAAATCCGTGAAGCATTTAGAAATGTCAAGAACTTGGAGGATATCAAGTTCCCAGCAACGCTGACATATCTTGGCAGTGTATTCAGTGGAAGTTCTTTGACAGAGATTGACCTTTCCAACTGCAGCAACTTGAAGACATTGGAAAGCACATTCAGCGAGTGTAAGAAACTGGTGAAAGTGACGTTGCCAGAAGGAATCGTAAATATTAACTATGCCTTTAGCGGATGTGAAAATCTGACCACCATTAATTTCCCGAAGAGTTTGCAGTCAATAGGTGCTTCTGCCTTCTCCAACACGAAGTTGCAGAAAGTTGATTTGAGTGGTCTGACCGAGTTGAAGAACATCGGAAATTCCGCATTCTCAAGTTGTCAGGAGTTGACAGAAGTTCTGCTCCCAACCTCGTTGACACAGTTGGGTAGTAATGCGTTCTCTTATTGTCAAAAGTTGACATCTGTAGATTTGTCGAAGACAAAGTTGACGAATATACAGGAATGGACATTTTATAGTTGTAATTCACTTGACAATGCTAAATTGCCCAAGACACTGGAAACAATCGATACCTATGCTTTCAGTGGTTGTTATAAGCTGACAGGTGTGCTTGAGTTAGGTCCGAAGTTTACTAGCATTGGGAAATATGCACTAAACAGTACACAACTTTCCGTTGTAAAGAGTGAGGCAACAGTCCCACCAGTGCTAAGCAACGAAGCTTTGCCAACTACATGTATAGCAGCATTTGTACCAGAAGGTTGCGCAGATGCCTATAAGTCTGCACCTATTTGGGAGGATATGACAATCCTTGACAAAGAGGTGCATGCTGAGGTTACTGTAACTAGCGAGGGTAACCTTGCTGTGGATATCACAGAGCAGGCTAAAATAGCACCTGCCACCATTACTCACCTTAAGGTACACGGACCTTTGGGAGTACAAGACTTTGCCATCATTCGTTCGAACATGACAATGCTCTTAGACCTTGATATGTCTGATGCACAAGTGAGTGTGATTCCTGAGAATGCCCTTCTCGACAAGAAAGTGCTGATGAGTATAAAACTGCCAGAGTCACTGCTGCGCATCGAACAGGGTGCGTTCCGCGGCTGTTCATCACTTGCAGGTACACTGACGCTGTCAACAGGATTGAACTTTATCGGTTATGGTGCTTTCCAGGGATGTAACTCACTTGAAAAGGTAGAGTTGAATGACAACCTTGCCGTTATCCAGGGCTTTGCCTTCGAAGGCTGCTCATCACTGGCTCAGGAGCTGACGCTGCCTAAGGACTTCCAGTCGTTGGGTGAGAGTGCCTTTGCTAACTGTACGAGCCTCTATGGTACTGTGAAGTTTAACAACGGCTTCTATATGTTCATGGGTACAGAGGGTTATGGCTCGTCTGCAGGCTCCTGCTTCTCGAACTGCTCTAAGATTGAGACTGTTGATATGTCTCTGACAGATCTTGATGAGATTCCCTATGCAACCTTCCGTGGCTGTACATCACTGAATACCGTGCTGCTTCCTCCTCTCCTTGACCGTATTGACGACAGTGCTTTTGCAGATTGCTCAAGTCTAAACGGCATAGAGTTCCCCGACTTGCTGCGCGTAATTAACCAAGGTGCATTCCAGAACTGTACATCATTGACATCTGTTGACCTGAGCGAATGTACAGACCTTGGTTCTATCGAGCCATATGCTTTCTACGGCTGCTCAAGCCTTGAGACTGTGGATTTGCCAAAGAGCGTGAACTGGATTCGCGACTATGCCTTTGCAGGTTGTCGCCGACTGTCTAATATCACCGTTGAAGCTACTACTCCTGCTGATCTTGGGGAATATGTATTCCGTAAGGTTCACACAGACCGTTGTGTGCTCGCTATCCCAACAGGTACATTCAACGACTACCTGTCTGCTGCTCAGTGGGGTGCTTTCGTCAACATGCGTAAGAACATCGACGTCACTGTAGGAGAGGGTGCTAACCTCTACTTCGTGAATGAGGACGGTGAGGCTGCTGCTTCACGTCGCGCTGCCGGAACAGCAATTATGGGTGCCAAGGTGAAGGACGGCTCAAGTCTGTATGTTCAGGAGAACGAGACAGCTACCTTCAGGATTAATCCTGACGAAAACATTAAGATTGCCAAGGTCCTCTATAATGGTAAGGACGTAACCAGCGAACTGGTTGACGGTGTCTATAAGACTCCTGGCGTAACAGATGCCTCTTCGTTCGAAGTACAGGTTAACGTAGTCGGCGACATCCATGTCAAAGAGCTTCGTATGCTTGATAGCGAAGTTGCTCTGAAGATGGGTGAGACTCGTAAACTGAAATATGCCGTATATCCGACCAACGCCACTAACAAGACGATTAATTGGACAAGTGGTAATGAGAGCGTGGCAAAGGTAGACAGCGAGGGAAATATTACTCCTGTCAGTGCTGGTCGCACAGAAATCACAGCTAAGACTGTCGACGGTGAGTTCGAACAGAAGTGTGAGATTGTCGTAATATCGAACAACTATTGGATCGTGATGGACGATAATGTGGAGAACTATATTGAGAACAGTGTTTCATTCCCAATTGCACTCCATAACGAGAGCGAGGCTCGTGCTATACAGTTTGATGTATATATGCCGGAGGGAATCGGCATTGATCCTTGGTATGGTAACTTCCAACTCAGTGAACGTGCCAACGGCTATCAGGTATCTGCTGCACGCAAATCTGACGGTTCTGTACGCGTCATCGTTTACTCTCAGCAGTCAGGTAATTCGTTCCAGAATAGTGACGGTGAGATACTCAAGCTGCCGTTCGATACTGGTGATAAGACTGGTAAGTTCGATGTGACTATCAAGAACATCCATATCTCAGGTCCTAACAATGTTGACTTTGAGGCTCCTGAGAAAGTCCTGCACTTCAACTTGAAGGACTATCCATTGGGTGACAGTGACGGTAGTGGTTCAGTAACTATCACTGATGCCGTACAGACTGTGGACTATATTCTTGAGAATTACCCAGGTCGCTTTATGAAGAGGGCAGCTGATGTCAATATGGATGACCAGATTACTGTAGCTGACGTTACTGGAACAGTTGATCTTGTTCTTGAACGTCCAGTAGGCAGCAGAGCAGCACGTGTCGGTGCTCCTGATGCTCAGGGCAGACTCTATATGAACGACCTGACGATGGCTGTCGGTGAACAGCAGACAATAGGACTGCAGATTGAGAATGCAACTAATTTCATTGCCTTCCAGTGTGACATCTACCTACCAGCATGTATGCAGGTGGCTCGCGATGAGGACGACAAACTGATGATTGGTCTTGCCAACGATGTAACCAGCAGTCATAGTGTTTCTGCCAATATTCTCGACAACGGTGCTTTGAGACTCATCGTGATGTCTCCACGGAACGATAGCTTCAGTATCCTGGAGAATAATATCGTCAATCTGACGGTAACGACAGATAACACGATGACAGACGGCAGTGTGATTGACATTCGCGACATCCGTCTCGTCAGAAACTGTGAAAACAGTGAGTATCTGGCTCCTGACGCCTCGGCAGTTGTCCACTTCAACGCAGTTACAGGCATTGATGCTATTAACGGTATTGATGGTAACCAAGAGGGACCGGCATTTGATGTCTTCGACCTCCGAGGCAACAAGGTACGTTCCGACGTGACGAACCTCAGTGGCCTGTCGAAGGGTGTGTATATTGTCAATGGCAAGAAAGTGATTGTAAAGTAATATGAGTATGAGAATTGATAATATTCAGAACTTGCAGACATCTTCGTATAGGAGATGTCTGCGGGTTGCCCTCTTGTTTTTCGTGATTCAATGGTTTGCCATCTCTCCATCGTGGGCAGGCAATGGCGATAAGATAGAAGTTCCAAGACTGAAGATCAACCCAGGAACCACCCAACAGATGGTTATTCAGTTGAAAAACGAGGAAGAGTACACGGCTTTCCAAGCAGAAATCTATTTCCCAGAAGGAATTTCGCCAGCCAAGACGGCCGACGGGAAGAATTACATTGTCAGTCTTTCTGCTGACAGGAGAAAAGACCATACGATATCTGCGAATGTCGTCAGTGACGGTGGTCTTAAGGTGGCTGCTATATCCATGAATAATGAAAGCCTAAAAGGCAAATCTGGCGATCTCTTCTATATTGACATTGTCTCGGAATCAACCTTTGAGGGGCCTAAAACGATAGAAGTCAAAGACATCTTGTTTACCAGAACAAGTGACCGAAAAGAGATTGCGTTCGCTAATGCAAGTGGTATTGCAGATGACAAGGCTGTCAAACTTGGCGATGTCAATGGCGACAATCTCGTGAATGTGACGGACATCGTAGCAACGGTGAACTACATTATGGAGAAACCATCGCCCAACTTCAATGAGGCAGCTGCAGACGTAAGCGGTGATGGCGAGATCAACGTGACGGATATCGTGAAGATGGTGTCCATCATCATGAGTGGTTCTGGCGCAAGGGAAATGATGGAAGCACTGGGAGGAACTTTAGACTTGAATGATGAGTGGTAATGAGATGAGCAATAAATGTTCAAAAGGCATTCCGAAAGGGGTGCCTTTTCTTTTTAAAGAAAAATGGGCAAATTCTTTGCTATTAGCCAAATTCTCCGTACCTTTGCAGTCGAAAATATAACCAAAAACCAATTAATCAATGAGAAAAGTTTACTTTTTTCTGATAAGTCTTTTCTTCTCTCTGACGACATTTGCAGGAGAAGTGACGGAAGAGCAAGCTTTACAGAAGGCCCAGCAGTTTATGCAGGGCAAGCAGCTGAAGCAGACGAACCTGCGTCGTGCGGCATCTGCTGTCGGTAATGCTTACTATGTGTTCAACGCAGAGAATAATGGCGGTTTCGTCATTGTGGCTGGAAATGACCTCATGCCTGAGGTTTTGGGATATGCCGAACAGGGCAATCTCGATTTGTCGGAAGCCCCCGACAATGTGAAGTGGCTCCTTGACTACTATGCCAGCATTGCCCAGTCGCTGAAAGACAGACCGGCGGACAATGCCGCTTCTGAACGTGTGGTAGCTAGACGTAGGGCCAGTGCCGCATTAACGGAACTCATCCCATTGCTGAAGACTCAGTGGGACCAGAGCGGTATCTATCAACAGCATTGTCCTGAGATTGGCAGCAGCAAGGCGCTTACAGGTTGTGTGGCTACGGCGATGGCACAGGTCATCAATTTCTACCAGTGGCCTTTGACTAGTGTGCGTTCTGCTGTAGGCTACAAGTCTAATAAAGGCGACGAGACTAAACCCCAGTTGGACCTCGAGACATTGCCTGCCCGTAAGTTCAATTGGTTTAACATGTCTGAAGATGATATCGCCTGGCTGATGCGCTATTGCGGTCAGTCGGTGTTGATGAATTACAATACGGATGAGTCGTCAGCTTATGCATCGAGTATTCCTGGAGCACTGATTTCTGTGTTCAACTTCAGTAAGGGTGTGGATTTGGTGAATCGTGATGAGTTTACTGACGAGGAGTGGGAGGAAGCCCTCTATCATGAGATAGAACTGGGGCGCCCCATCATCTATAGCGGTTATAAAGATAAGTCAGGTCACACCTTCGTGCTGCATGGCTATAAAGACGGTATGTTCTATATCAACTGGGGATGGGGTGGCAACCTGGACGGCTACTTTGCCTTGACTGCCCTAACTCCTGGAAGCATGGACTTCACGGAGAACCAGAATGCAGTGGTAGGTGTTCAGCCTGCTTCGAATAACGATATCAACTACGATGAGAAACAGGAAATTGGTTTCCGCGAGGTGCATGTGGAGACGCAGGGTCAGTTGGCATCGCTGCTTCCGGAAGAAGAGCGCTACCTCATCAGTCGCCTGAAGATTACAGGTGTGATTGGTGGTAAGGATCTGGACGTCATCCGCGATATGGCGAAGAATAAATATGGTCAAGGAAACCAAGGACGTTTGTCGAAGCTCGATTTGTCTGAGGCACGTATTGTTGGTGGTGAAACGTTTATGGAAGGTATTCGTACCGCAGAAGACAATAAAATAGCCGACGACACTTTCTCAAACTGCCATACGCTTACTTCTATTCTATTGCCTCCAACGATTACCTCTATCGGACAATACGCCTTTGCCGGTACTAGCTTGACTGAGATGACGATTCCTAGAGATGTAGATTTCATATTTGGTAATGCGTTTGCATTACGTGGAATAAAGTCACTTAGAGTTGACGAAGGAAACAAGAAGTTTTATTCACAAAATAATGCTATCTATGAGAAAGCCACAGGCAAGTTGATAAGAGGTTGTCAGGCATCAGGTATTCCTGAGGGAGTTGTAGAGATTGGTGATATGGCCTTTCAGGATGCTGGTTTGGAAAGCATTGTGCTACCTAAGAGTTTGAAGAAAATTGGTGAACGTGCCTTCATGGATAATGAGGTGAAGGACATCTATATTCCTGAGGGTGTCGAGCAGATAAATCGTGAGGCTTTCCTTAGATGCAGAATGGTGTCGATTACCGTTAATGCAAACAACAAGTATTATGATTCACGCGACAACTGCAATGCTATCATTGAGACTGCTACGAACACGCTGATTCAGGCCTCAGATGCTACTGTCATTCCGAACAGTGTGACAGCATTAGGACGTTCCTCTTTCTCTTATGTGAATACGAAAATGGTCGAGATTCCACAAAGTGTTAATAGTTTCGGATCAGGTCTTTTTGTTTATTGCGATGCGACAACCTATAAATTGCCATTCTCAGAGCCTCCTGTCCTTGAAGATGACTGGATATTAGGTCCCGCTGATTTAAACTACATCAAAGAGTACGCGCGTCTTATTGTGCCGGATGGAACGAAAGAGAAATATTTAGCCGATAATAAATGGGGTAGCGTATTTACTCATTACGACAGGAAAATCCTTGAGGTCTCAGAGTATGAGGCACAACGTGCGTTGACAATCAATGTGGAAACAGCGGGAACGCTGGAAAAGAAGGTTGCTGATAAGAAGGGAGTTACCGAGGAACTGAAAGTCATAGGCACTATCAATGGTGCTGATATAAAGACTTTGCAGGGTATGTGCGGACAGTATGGTATGCTGTCATCTATTGACCTTTCGGACGCAACCATTGTCGAAGGTGAAGGCACTACAGCCAATGAATTACCTCAGGGGGCTTTCCAGACCACAACAGCCCTTGAGCATATCGTGCTGCCAAAGAATCTGACGGCTATTGGTTCATTCGCTTTCCAGGACAGTGGTGTGGAGGAGCTAGTCCTGCCGAAGACCGTTAAGGAACTGGGACGTGACATTTTCTACTATGCCCGTAACCTCAAGGCACTAAGTGTGGAAGAGGGCAATCCTGTATTCGATTCACGTGATAATTGCAATGCGATTATCGAGACAGCAAACAACACCCTTCGTATCGGTTGTGTTAATACTGTCATTTCTGCTACTGTAACAGCTTTGGGTGATATGGCCTTTAGCGGTAAGCCAGGTCTGAAGGAGATTGAGATACCTAATTCCGTGACGTCTATCGGATGGGCTGCCTTCTGGGCTGATACGGAACTGACGAAGGTGAAGATGTCGGCGGGAATCACTAATTTGGGCGAATCGCCCTTTGGCGGATGCGACAGAATCACTTCATTCGTTATAGATGAGGCCAATCCTAAATACGACTCGCGCAACAACTGCAATGCGATTATCGAGACAGCTACCAACACCCTTATTCAGGGCTTTTCCACTACGGAGATTCCAGAGGGCGTGAAGGTGATTGCTCCTGCTGCTTTCCGTAGTCTGTCAACACTCACGGAGATTGTGATTCCTGCCAGCGTAGAGCAGATAGAACCAGAGGCTTTCCTCTACTGTAACCAGATGACGAAGGTGGTGAGCCATATCAAAAAACCTTTCCCTGTTTCATCGATGGTGTTCAGTGGTGACAACATGAAGATAGCCAAGCTCTATGTACCCTATGGAACGAAAGAGGCTTATGCCAATACGCCGGGATGGGATAGTTTCCCATATATTATTGAGACGGATCCTGCAGCAGGTGAATACCCACAGCATGCTGCCAGCGTGACTTCTACCGACTTTGGCAAGGCCTATGCGGCACTGAACGGAGAGGTTTCTGTCCCCATCACATTGTTGGGAGAGGGTCTGGATCCCATCACCAGCATCGACTATTCCATCACTGCCGGTGGTTATTCAAAGGCTTATCATTTGGAGTTGCAAGACCCGATTACCTTTATGAAGAGTGCTGAGGTGCTTGTTCCTATCCATGCTGATGATGCTACGGGCGAGAGCGAGAAAGTGTTCACCCTGACGAAGGTCAATGAGGTTGCCAATGAATGTACGACGGAGAATATGAAGGCCTCAGGCAAACTGGTCACCGTAGTGAAGAAACCGAAGGTGGTTCCTGTATTGGAGGAAGCAACCGGTACCTGGTGCGGATGGTGTGCACGAGGCATTCCTGCACTGAACCTGTTGAACAAGATTTATGGCAACAACGTCATTACCATTGCCGTTCACGGTGGCGGTGCCGGTGATCCCATGATACTGGATAACTATCAGTTGAATTTGTCAAGTTATCCCAGCTGTATGATTAACCGAGGAGAAGCTATGGATCCCTACTACGGCACCGACAATCAAGCCTTTGGTATCAGCCGTGAGATAGAGGCTATGCAGCGCAGTTATGTACCCGCTGGTATTGAAGTGGAGGCCGAATGGGCTGACGAGAGCCAAGAGGCCATCAAGGTTAAGACCACCACGACCTTTGTCGATAATGTCAACAATGCCAACTATCGTATTGGCTATTTGTTGCTGTCGGACGAGCTGACTGGTAATAGCTCTGAATGGGCGCAGTCGAACTACTATTCTGGCAGTACTGTCAAGGATGAGAATTTGGAGGAACTGACCAACAAGCCTTCAAAGATTCAAGATGCCGTATTTAATCACGTGCCTGTGGCTGCATGGGAGCCATTTAGCGGTATTGAGGGTAGTGTTCCTGCAACGATTACCAAGGATGTGGCTATGGAGCATCTCTACACACTTGATATCACAGGTAACACCCGTATCCAGAAGAAGCAAAAGCTGAGTGTTGTCGCCCTGCTCATTGACAAGTCGACGGGCAAGATCGTGAATGCTGCCAAATTCAAGTTCGAGAAAGATAATTCCTCTGGTTCCAGTGACGTTGTCATGGGTGATGCCAACGGTGATAAGCTCGTGAATGTGACGGACATCGTGGCAACCGTGAACTACATCATGGAGAAACCGTCAGAGGGCTTCAACAAGGAGGCTGCAGACGTGAATAATGATGGCGCGATCAATGTGACGGATATCGTGAAGATGGTATCCATCATCATGAGCGGTGGAAACTAACGTTTCCTGATGAGAGTGAGACCATCGCGTAGTGGCAGGATGACCTGTTCTACGCGATGGTCTTTTTGTATGTAGTCGTTGAAGGCAACGATACCTTGTGTCTGTTGGTCTTTCTGATAGGCGGCATCGACGACGTGTCCGTCCCACAAGGTGTTGTCGGCAAGGATAAAGCCGCCTGGGCGGAGAACGGAAAGTGCCATCTCATAAGTCTCCCGATAGGTACGCTTATCGCCGTCGATGAAGGCGAGGTCAAACTCGATACCAAGCTTGGGGGCCTCTGTAATGGCATCGCCAATGATGAAGGTGATTTTGTCAGCAACAGGGGAGTTCTCTATCCAAGGGCGGGTGAAGTCTTCCTGTTCGTCATTGATTTCGAAAGTATAGAGATGTCCGTCGTCCTCCAGTCCCTCTGCCATGCATAGGGCGGAATAGCCACTGAAAGTCCCTACTTCCAGAACGTTCTTTGGTCGGATCATCTGTACCAGCATCTTGAGCAGTCTGCCTTGCAGATGTCCTGATGCCATCCTCCCATGCAGCATGTGGATATTGGTGGCTCGCCAAAGCTGATAGAGATAGTCTGGCTCTGGCTCGATATGCTGGAGAATGTAGTCGTCGAGCGTCATCCTTTCAACGCCTCGATAGCCAGGCGATAGGAGTCCAGTCCGAAGCCACAGATAACTCCTTTGCAGGCTGCTGAAATCATGGAGTGATGGCGGAACTCCTCGCGTTGGTGGACATTGGAGATATGTACCTCAATAACGGGAGTTTTCAAAGAACGGATGCAGTCGTGCAAAGCAACGGAGGTATGGGTGTAGGCACCAGCGTTCAAGACGATGCCGTCATAAGAGAATCCCACTTCCTGCATCTTGTTGATAAGCTCACCTTCTACATTACTCTGGTAATATTCTATATTCACCTCAGGATAGCGTGCCTGTAACTGCGGCAGGTACTGCTCAAAAGAGGAAGAGCCGTAGATGCCTGGCTCGCGGGTTCCTAACAGGTTGAGGTTGGGACCATTGACGATAAGAATTTTCATAATTCGAGGAAATTTCGTAACTTTGCCTGCAAAATTACATAATTTCATGGAAACAGGCAAGAATTCGCAAGTAAATGTTGTGAGGAACTATCAGCGATACCTGAAACTGCAACGTGGCTTCTCGCCCAACACGCTGGAGGCTTATCAGCGTGACCTTCAGAAACTGCTGGTCTATCTGGAACGGGAAGGGAAGGATGTCTATGATGTTCAGTTGGACGACCTACAACATTTTGCGGCAACCTTGCATGAAATTGGTATTCATCCCCGTTCACAGTGTCGTATTCTGAGTGGTGTACGGAGCTTTTTCCGTTTCATGCAGTTGGACGGCTATCGGGATGATGATCCTTCGGAATTGTTGGAGAGTCCGGTATTGGGTGAACATCTTCCAGAAGTCCTTTCCGCTGACGAGGTGGATGCTTTGGAGAACTCCATTGATTTATCGAAATGGGAGGGACATCGTAACCTTGCCATCATTGAGGTACTGTTTTCCTGTGGTATGCGTGTCAGTGAACTGGTAAATCTGAAGCTCTCTAATATATATAAGGAGGAGCAGTATGTACGTATTTTAGGTAAAGGGTCGAAGGAACGCCTGGTACCCATATCTCCCAAAGCTCTAAGGGATTTAGAAAACTGGTTTTATGACCGTAACCTCATGAAGATCAAACCCGGGGAGGAAGACTATGTTTTCTTGAACCGTCGTGGTGCCCACCTGACCCGCACCATGATTCTTATCATGATTAAACAACAGGCAGAGGCGGCAGGTATCACAAAGACGATTTCTCCTCATACTTTACGCCATTCCTTTGCTACGGCATTGCTAGAGGGTGGGGCAGACCTGCGTTCCATTCAGGCGATGCTGGGACACGAATCGATAGGAACGACGGAAATATATACCCATATTGATATGTCGACACTCCGTCAGGAAATACTTGAGCACCATCCTCGTAATATAAAGAAACGTTAAAAGTAAAACTTTTTGGAGGAAAGTGTGTAGTTTTTCCTTATCTTTGTGCGTCTTTTAATCAAACCGTTATTTATCATTAATCATATAAACAATGAGACTTAGACAATTATTTGTTGCTGTATTGACAGTATTTTGCACTACAGCTATGGTGGCACAGGAAATGCAGACGCCGCCAATTCCTGTTGATCCTGCCGTTCGTATCGGCAAGCTCGACAATGGACTAACTTATTACATCCGCCACAATGAGTATCCAGAACATGTGGCAAACTTCTACATTGCTCAGCGTGTAGGTTCTATCAATGAGGATGACAGTCAGCGCGGACTGGCTCATTTTTTGGAACACATGGCGTTCAACGGTTCGGAGCACTTCAAGGGTAATGGTATCATCGAGTTCTGCCGTTCACTGGGTGTGGAGTTCGGTAGTGACCTGAATGCCTATACCAGTATCGACCAGACGGTCTATCGTGTCTGTGATGTACCTACCAAGCGTGCCACAGCCGTAGACTCCTGTCTGCTGATTTTGAAAGACTGGTCGAACGGTCTTTCCTTGGAGCCTGATGAGATTGACAAAGAACGTGATGTCGTGCATAACGAGTGGCGACTGGGCGAGGGTCCCTCACAGCGTATGATTACCCGTTCCCTGCCGAAGATGTATCCTGGCTCTAAGTATGGTGAGCGTATGCCTATCGGTTTGATGAGTGTGATTGACAGTTTCAAACCCCAGACCCTTCGTGCCTATTACCAGAAATGGTATCGTCCCGACAATCAGGCCATCATCGTGGTCGGCGACATTGACGTAGACCATATTGAGGCGCAGATCAAGTCGCTCTTCGGAGGAATCAAGGTTGATCCCAATGCTCCAAAGGTAATACCGGAATTAGTTCCTGATAATAAGGAGGCTATTTACATCTTCGAGAAAGACAAGGAAATGCAGATGAGCCAAATCATGATGATGATGAAACATGACGCTACTCCCAAAGAGGAAAAATCCAATATGGGATATCTTATCCAGGACTATGCTGTCAGTGTCATCTCACAGATGATGAACCAACGTCTGAACGAAATGACACAAGAGGAGTCCTGTCCCTTCTTCCAGGCCTATGCAGATGACGGAATATATTTGTTGTCAAGAACCAAGGACTGCTTTGAGCTGATTGGTGTACCCAAGGAAGGCAAGGACATGGAGACCCTTCAGGTGCTTTACCGTGAAGCAAAGCGTGCCCGTGAGTTTGGTTTCACCGCAACGGAGTATGAGCGGGCCAAGGCAGATTATCTGAGTGGATTGGAGAAACGCTACACCAATCGTGACAAGCGTAAGAATGCGGAATACGGTAATGACTATCGTGACCACTTTCTCGACAACGAGCCTATTCCCCCGTTGGATGTGCTCTATCAGCAGATGCAGATGATTGCTCCGAACATACCCATTCAGGCTATTAATATGATGGTGCCCGAACTCATCTCCGCTACAGACAGCAACCTTGTTGTCATGGAGTGGGCACAGGAGAAGGAAGGAAAGGTTTATCCTACCGTGCAGGATATGGCTGCCGCCATTGCCGCTGCCCGTGCCGAGAAGATTGAGGCCTATGTGGATAATGTAAAGAACGAACCACTGGTGGACGTAACGACCATCAAGGCAGGAACGATTACAAAGGAGACGGAGAACAAGACCTTCGATTACAAGGAACTGACCCTGTCCAATGGTGCTACTGTGATCTTGAAGAAGACAGACTTCAAGGACGATGAGGTACAGATGCAGGCTTTCGCCAAAGGTGGTAAGTCACTTTATGGGGAGGCAGACTACACCAACCTGAAAGTGTTCGATTCTGCCATCGGCATGAGCGGACTGGGCAACTTCTCAAGCACAGAACTGCAGAAGGCACTGGCTGGAAAGGAAGTCAATGCAAACCTCTCGTTAGGTGTTACCCGTCAGTATCTCACAGCTCATTCTACTCCGAAGGACATAGAGACGATGATGCAGATGTCTTACCTTTACTTCACCAATGTGAAGAAGGATGACAAGCAGTTCCAGAATCTTATGACACAATTAGATATGGCCCTGAAGAACAAGAGCCTGTCTCCCGACGCTGTCTTCTCAGACTCTCTGGCTGCTACTTTATACGATCATAATCCTCGCTTTACTCAGATTGATGTCAAAGACCTAAATGAGATTAACTATGACCGTATTCTGGAGATTGCCAAGGATCGCTTCAAGGATGCAGGGCAGTTTACATTCGTCATTGCGGGTAATTTCGATGAGCAGACCATCCGTCCGCTTATCGAGCAGTATATAGCCTCATTGCCTTCGACAGGTGCCCAGCCAGAGGAATTCAAGGATGTACTGACGGCTCCAGAGGGAGAGGTCGTCAATCACTTCAAGGTGAAGACGGAGTCTCCCAAGGCAACAGCCTTTGAGTTCTGGCGCGCCCAGATGCCGTATACGCTAGAGAATGCGGTGAAGATTGATGCGGTGGGACAGATTCTCGCCATGATATACCTGAAGACTATCCGTGAGGAGGAGAGTGCTGCTTATTCCTGTGGAGCCAGTGGCAGTTTCAGTTTGAGCAGTCATCAGCCTTTTGTACAGTTGCAGGCTTACTGTCCGATGAATCCCGACAAGGAGGAGGTTGCCGTACGCCTCTTGCATGAGGGTATCGCCAATATGTCGAAAGCCGTCGATGCCGACCAGCTTACCAAGGTGAAGGAGTATATGCTCAAGCAAATAGACGTGGATGCCAAGACGAACGGTTATTGGATCAATGCCATTACCACTTTCAAGGATTATGCATTGGATGTCTATACGGATTATAAGAAGACCGTCGAGGCATTGACCGCAGACTCTGTTCGCGACTTCCTCAACACCCTACTGAAGAGTGGTCATCATGTAGAGGTCGTCATGACGCCAGAGGCTAAATAGGGCACCTCGTTTCATAGCATAAACGGCTTGTTTCCAAAGAAGCAAGCCGTTTTATTTTGTTATGTTATGAATTATTCGTAATTTTGCACCCAAATTCAAAAACATAGATTATTATGTCTTATTTCTTTTCATCAGAATCTGTGTCCGAAGGGCATCCCGACAAAGTTGCCGACCAGATTAGTGATGCGATATTAGATCAGTTTCTTGCCTATGACGACCGTGCTCGTGTGGCTTGTGAGTCGTTTGTGACCACAGGTCAGGTAGTGATAATGGGTGAGGTGCGCAGTGAGGTATATATTGATTTGCAGACGATTGCGCGTAATACTATCAAGAAGATTGGCTATACAAAGGCTGAATATCAGTTTGACGGTAATTCGTGTGGTATTCTGACGGCAATCCATGAACAAAGTGAGGATATTAATCGTGGTGTGGATCGTGAGGACGATGAGAATCAGGGTGCAGGTGACCAGGGAATGATGTTCGGCTATGCTACGAATGAAACGGAAAATCTGATGCCCGTATCTTTGGATCTTGCCCACTTGCTGATGCGTACTCTTGCTGAGATTCGTAAGGAAGGAAAGTTGATGACCTATCTCCGTCCAGATGCTAAGAGTCAAGTGACGGTGCAGTATAGTGACGAAGGTATCCCCGAGCGAATCGACACCATTGTTGTTTCAACCCAGCATGACGAGTTTGATGCTGATGATGAGAAGATGCTTCAACGTATCAAGGATGATGTCATCAATATCCTGATTCCCCGTGTGAAGTCGAAGATTCACTCTCAGAAAGTACTTGCCCTGTTTGGGGATGATATCAAATACTACGTCAATCCAACAGGAAAATTCGTCATTGGTGGACCTCATGGTGATACGGGACTGACTGGTCGTAAGATTATCGTGGATACATATGGTGGGAAGGGTGCTCATGGTGGTGGCGCCTTCTCTGGTAAGGATTCCTCGAAGGTGGATCGTTCTGCGGCCTATGCAGCCCGCCATATTGCCAAGAACATGGTGGCAGCGGGAGTTGCAGATGAGATGCTGGTACAGATCAGCTATGCCATTGGCGTAGCAAAACCGATGAATATTTATGTGAACACTTATGGTCGTTCTAAAGTACAGATGACAGACGGCGAGATTGCCCAACGGATAGAGAAACTTTTCGACCTGCGTCCTAAGGCGATTGAACGTTCTTTGAAACTGCGTCAGCCGATGTATCTGGAAACTGCAGCCTATGGACATATGGGGCGCCAGTGTGAGGTGGTGAAGAAGACATTCACCAGCCGCTATCATGAGACAAAGGTCATTGATGTCGAGTTGTTTACGTGGGAGAAACTCGACCGTGTTGAAGATATCAAACGAGAATTCGGACTGTAATTGTTACAGCAAGACTCTATAGCTTACCAACAGCCGGTCGCCTCAGGAAGTGACTCTGTCGCTGTCCAGCACAGACCGTTGACTCCGGCTCAGGTATTGAGTTGGTTACCTCGAAATGCGACCCCAGCTCAACAGGATTCTGCCATTCAGTCTCGATTCAAGCCTTCGGAAATACACTGGAGCGAACACCCTGACACCCTTCATCTGCCAGGTCATGATGCTGGTGTCGACCTCATGAAGGCAGACCTTCCCCAATATTATCGGGAAAGTTTCTTCTCAAAGGATACACTGTTCCATCCGGAACTGCCAGGAGGACGCTATGGTGTAGCAGGAGATCCGGTTCCCTATAGTGTGCATCAGGATAATGTCATCACATCATTATTGCTTGCCTGTTTTATTTTCTCCGTCATTGCTTTTGCTAATGCACGTCGCTTTATCATCCGACAGGCAAAGAACTTCTTCTATCCACCCCGTGAGGGAATGTCTGATATTGCGGAGACGAGTAATGAGTTGCGTTTCCAGATGGCATTGGTGTTTATTACCTGTCTGCTGATATCATTGCTTTTCTATTTCTATACACTGAATTATATCGGTGAAACCTTCATTCTCCGTTCACAATACACCCTAATAACTATCTTTCTTGCGATAACGATTGGCTATTTCTTGATAAAGGGAGGTTTATACACTTTCACCAACTTGGTGTTCTTTGATGGTAAAAGAAATCAACAATGGTTAAAGTCAATGTTATTTATCATTACGGTAGAGGGAGTGTTATTTTTCCCAGCCATTTTGTTAGGGGCTTATTTTGAGCTGGACGTCGAAAAGATAGGATTATATGTCATCATATCTCTAGTTTTCGTTAAATTACTGACAATTTATAAGTGCTATAGTATCTTTTTTCGACGAAATGTCGTCTCTTTGCAAATTATTTTGTACCTTTGCACCCTCGAAATAGTACCCTTGCTCGCCTATTGGGGCGTGCTTCTCATCACAGCGAATAATTTAAAAATCAATTTTTAGGACATCAATGATAAAGAAGATTCTGGTTTCGCAACCTAAACCATCCAGCGAGAAGTCACCTTACTTTGACATCGCTGAGAAATTCGGAGTGGAATTGATTTTCCGTCCGTTTATTAAGGTAGAAGGAATGACGGCAAAGGAGTTTCGTACACAAAAGGTGAATATTCTTGACTATACTGCCATCGTGTTTACGTCACGCCATGCCATTGACCATTTCTTCACACTGGCAAAGGAGTTGCGTGTTGCTATTCCCGAGGATATGAAGTATTTCTGTGTGACAGAGACCATCTCACTCTATATTCAGAAATATGTGCAGTATCGTAAGCGCAAGGTGTTCTTCGGGACTACTGGCAAGATTGATGACTTGATTCCGACTATGGTCAAGCACAAGCAGGAGAAATATCTGATTCCAATGAGTGATGTCCATAATGATAGCGTGGCTAAGATGCTGGATGCCAAAAAACTGCAGCATCAGGAATGCGTCATGTATCGTACGGTAAGCAACGATTTTACTCCAGAGGAGGTCAAGACGTTCGACTATGATATGCTGATTTTCTTTAGCCCTTCTGGAATAGAGGCATTGACTAAGAATTTCCCTGATTTCAAACAAGGAAAGATTGCCATTGCTACTTTTGGTCCTGCTACGGCAAAGGCTGCCAAGGATGCTGGGCTGCGTCTCGATTTAGAGGCACCTTCGGAGAAATATCCTTCTATGACCAGTGCTTTGCAGCATTTTCTGTCAGAAAAGCATAAATAAATACATCCTAATTGATGGCAGCCCATTCGCTCAGGAAGTGTGAGCGGTTGTGCAGTATGAAACTCACAGACCGTCTCTTCAACGGAGCAGGCAGCCACTCCATGGCAGCCTTCCCTTTACGGGTAGTATGGATGGAGAAAGAGCGTGACGGACAAGAATCGCCTGTACAAATACTGGTGAGTGTCTCTAAGCGTCATTTCAAACGGGCGGTTAAGCGTAACCGTGTCAAGCGTCAGATACGTGAGGCTTATCGGTTGTCGAAACAACCGTTGTACGACAAACTGGAACAAAATCCTCAACGGGTTATTGTGATGGCCTTCATTTGGCTATCTGACGTCTTGTGCAGTTCAGCGGAAGTGGTTAACAGGATGGAGAAGCTGATACAACGAATTACGGAAAGGTTATGAGGCGACTCTTACAGGGTATCTCTAAACTATTGGTGTGGGTACTATTGCTTCCCATCCGTTTCTATCAGGTAGCCATTACTCCCTATACACCTCCCTCGTGCCGTTTCACGCCCACATGTAGTGAATATGCCCGACAGGCGTTATTGAAACATGGACCTATTAAAGGATTGTATCTCGCTGTCAGACGAATCTTGAGATGTCATCCGTGGGGTGGGAGCGGATATGATCCTGTACCTTGAAGAGTTTAGAGTTTAAAGATAAAAGATAATGAAAAAGAATTTTGTTGAAGAACTTCGTTGGCGCGGTATGCTGGCACAGATGATGCCAGGTACAGAGGAGCTGCTCCAGAAAGAGATGGTAACGGCGTACTTAGGCACCGACCCGACAGCAGATTCTCTGCATATCGGTCATTTGTGTGGTATCATGATGCTCCGCCATTTACAGCATTGCGGTCATAGACCTATTATCCTCGTAGGTGGTGCTACAGGTATGATAGGCGACCCTTCTGGCAAGAGTCAGGAGCGTAATCTGCTGAATGACGAGACCCTGCGCCATAACCAGGAGTGTATCAAGAAGCAAGTGGCTAAGTTCCTCGATTTTGAGTCGAAGGAAGAGAATGCTGCCATCATGGTGAATAACTATGATTGGATGAAGGACTTTACCTTCTTGGATTTTGCCCGTGAGGTAGGTAAGCATATCACCGTTAACTATATGATGGCAAAGGAAAGTGTACAGCAGCGTCTGAACGGTACGGCTCGTGACGGTCTTTCTTTCACGGAGTTTACCTATCAGCTGTTGCAAGGCTATGATTTCCTATATCTCTACCAGCACTATGGTGTGAAGTTACAGTTGGGTGGTAATGATCAGTGGGGTAATATGACAACGGGTACTGAGTTGATTCGTCGTACCTTGGGTAACGAGGTAGAGACCTTCGCCCTGACGTGTCCGTTGATTACCAAGAGCGATGGTAAGAAGTTCGGCAAGACAGAGAGTGGAAATATCTGGCTTGATCCTGCCCGTACCACTCCTTATAAGTTCTACCAGTTCTGGTTGAATGTCAGCGACGAGGATGCAGAGCGTTATATCAAAATATTCACTTCCTTGGAAAAGGATACCATTGATGCACTGGTTGAGGAACACAAGCAAGATCCTGGTCGTCGTATCCTTCAGCGTCGTTTGGCGGAAGAGGTGACAGTGATGGTACACTCTCAGGAGGCTCTTGATACAGCTATCGAGGCCAGCAACATCCTTTTCGGGAAGTCTACGAAAGAAGGTTTGGAGAAGCTTGATGAGCAGACATTTTTGGACGTTTTCGACGGTGTCCCCCAGTTTGAGGTTTCTAAGGAGCAGTTAGGACAGCCTGCTATAGAACTCTTTACTACTGTAGCACCGGTATTCCCCTCCAAGGGTGAGATGCGTAAGATGGTACAGGGTGGCGGTGTCAGTTTGAATAAGGAGAAACTGACCGACCAAAACCGTCCTGTTACAACAGATGACTTGATTGACGGAAAGTATCTTCTTGCTCAGAAAGGTAAGAAGAATTATTATCTGTTGATTGTGAAATAATTGGCTAAAAATTTGGTAGTGGCCTGAAAAACCACTACCTTTGCAGCCGCAAACAAACAGTAGGTGTCCAATGGTGTAATGGTAGCACAACAGGTTTTGGTTCTGTTTGTGGTGGTTCGAATCCGCCTTGGACAACATCAATACGAGTCATCCACATGAAAATGTGGATGTTTTTCGATTAAATAGGTATACCGAAATGAATATTGAATCACAAATCATGAATGCCGCCCAACAAGCCGTCAAGGCATTATATGGGCAGGAGGTGCCAGAGAAGATGGTACAGTTGCAGAAGACACGCAGTGAGTTTGAGGGCAATCTGACATTGGTTGTCTTCCCCTTCTTGAAAATCTCCAGGAAGAATCCTGAACAGACTGCTCAGGAGATTGGACAGTATCTGGTAGAAAACTGCGAGGCTGTTGCTGCATTTAATGTAGTAAAAGGCTTCCTGAATCTTGTCGTCGCTCCTGCCGCATGGCTCTCCTTGCTTGCTGATATGGATGCTGATGAGCATTATGGAGAGAAGCAGGCTACCGACGAGAGTCCTCTCGTCATGATTGAATATTCATCGCCTAATACCAACAAACCTCTTCACTTGGGGCATGTCCGCAACAACCTGCTGGGTTGGTCGCTGGCTCAGATTATGCAGGCTAATGGTAATAAGGTTGTAAAGACGAACATCGTCAACGACCGTGGTATTCATATCTGTAAGTCGATGCTGGCTTGGTTGAAGTACGGCAATGGCGAGACTCCTGAGACCTCTGGCAAGAAAGGCGATCATCTGATTGGTGACTACTATGTGGCTTTCGACAAGCACTACCGCGAGGAAGTGAAAGAGCTCGTGGCTCAAGGAATGGACGAAGAGAAGGCCAAGCAGGAGGCTCCGCTGATTAAGGAAGCTCACGAGATGCTAGTGAAATGGGAGCAGAACGACCCTGAGGTTCGTGCCCTTTGGGAGAAGATGAACAACTGGGTATATGCCGGTTTCGACGAAACCTATAAGAAGATGGGTGTATCGTTTGATAAGATCTACTACGAGAGTCAGACTTATCTGAAGGGTAAGGCTAAGGTAGAAGAGGGACTCGCCAAGGGCCTCTTTGAGCGCCACGAGGACAACTCTGTTTGGGCCGACCTGACCAACGAGGGTCTGGACCAGAAGTTGTTGCTCCGTTCTGACGGCACTTCAGTATATATGACGCAGGACATCGGTACTGCCGAGATGCGTTTCCAGGACTACCCCATCGACAAGATGATCTACGTCGTTGGTAACGAGCAAAACTATCACTTCCAGGTACTCTCTATCCTGCTGGACCGTCTGGGCTTCAAGTGGGGTAAGGAGCTGGTTCACTTCTCTTACGGTATGGTGGAACTACCTAACGGTAAGATGAAGAGCCGTGAGGGAACGGTGGTGGATGCCGACGACCTGATGGCACTGATGGTAGAGGATGCCTATAAGACCTCGATGGAATTGGGTAAGTTCGACGATATGACCGAAGAGGAGCGCCGCGAGATTGCCCGTATCGTGGGTATGGGTGCCCTGAAGTACTTTATCCTGAAAGTGGATGCACGTAAGAACATGCTGTTCAATCCCGAGGAGAGTATCGATTTCAACGGCAACACCGGTCCTTTCATCCAGTACACCTACGCCCGTATTCGCAGCATTCTGCGGAAGAGTGAAGAGTTAAGAGTGAAGAGTGAAGAATTTGCTACCGCCACACCTTCACTCAGTGACAAGGAAGTAGAGCTGATTCAGAAGATGAGTGAGTTCGGTGCTGCCGTGGAGCAGGCCGGTAAGGATTACTCGCCAAGCGGGATTGCAAACTATTGCTACGAACTGACAAAGGTGTTCAACCAGTTCTACCACGACTTCAGCATCCTCAACGAGCCCGATGAGCAGAAGAAGGCCGTGCGCCTGATGTTGGCAAAGAACGTCGCCAAGATTATCAAGAACGGTATGGCCCTGCTCGGCATCGAAGTACCCGAGCGCATGTAACGGTTATTGGTTAATGGTTCAGAACCCTCCTGACTATAGACACGACACGGTGCTTCCCTTGCCCATGGAGGTAAGGGCAGATGCGTGGGCCGTGGATGCTGCATGCTCAGGTAATCCAGGTCCGATGGAATACCAAGCGATAGACTTGGCAACAGGTGCGCGTGTGTTTCATTTTGGGCCAGTAAAGGGTACGAACAACATTGGCGAATTTCTGGCTATTGTGCATGCTTTGGCGTTGATGCAACAGCAGGGACTGCACGACAAGACCATCTACTCTGATTCGTATAATGCCATCCTCTGGGTGAATAACCGCAAGTGTAAGACGAAACTCGAGCGCACACCGGAAACAGAACAGCTTTATCAGATTATCGCCCGTGCGGAGCGTTGGCTGCAGACCCACCAGTGGCGCAACCCCATCATTAAGTGGGAAACCAGCAAGTGGGGCGAAGTACCTGCCGACTTTGGTAGAAAATAATCTCCATCTCTCCCATCATCTCGTTAATAACCTTTCGTTATTTGATAATAACCCTTGGTTATTTGTCAATAAGGCACGCTTATTGCTCAAAAATGCAGCCTTAATGCCGCCAATTGTTCCCTTACTGGGAATTATTTATTCCCAGACTGGGAACAAAACATTCCCAGCCCAGGGAATAATCGAAGACTCTCACAAAACAGGAGGCGAATATTATTCTTTCATCTGCCAAAGTTCGTTGATACATAGCGACATAGGGTGTTGCTAGCGAAGATATCACGGCTGAGCAGCGAGACGTTGGCAGGAAGCTGGGGAGCACAGGTGCCGTCAGTAACTGTTATCGCACCTGTCTCTACACGAATCTCGTCCCAGAGTCCTGCTTGGATGAAACTCTCGTGTGTTTGTCGGCCACCTTCGACGATGAGCGACTGGATGCCCTGCTGGTAGAGGTCGTCAATGAGTTGGGACAATGGACGCTGATGGGTTAGGACCACACGCTTGGGATTGGGACCGTGCCAGTGGCGGACAGTCAGTTGAGGATGTTCACGTGCATCGGTGGTGTGTCCCACAAGGATGGCATCCTCTTCAGCACGCAACTGGTGCGAGAGCATCTGTGTCTGCTCATTACTAATCTGCAGGGCACGACCATTATCGTCGATAAAGCCATTAGCCGTTTGAGCCCACTTCAGGATGATATAGGGACGATGCTTGGAATGATAGGTGAAGAAGCGACGATTCAACCATTGACATTCTTTTTCAAGCACGCCCACAGTGACGTTGATGCCCGCATCCTGCAATTTCTTGATGCCCCGACCTTGTACCTCGGCAAAGGGGTCGATGGTACCTACCACCACACGACGCACACCTTTCTTAATAATGAGGTCTGCACAGGGCGGCGTCTTGCCATAGTGCGAGCAAGGTTCCAGAGAAACATAGAGAGTGGCATCCTTCAGCATCGGCTCGTCTTCTGGACGTACACTGGAAAAGGCATTCACCTCTGCATGTCCTTCACCACAACGCACGTGATAGCCTTCGCCGATGATTCTAGAGGTGAGGGGTGAGAGGTGGGAGGTGAGAGGTGCCACGATGACGGCACCCACCATTGGATTGGGTCGTGCACCTTGTATACCATTCTCTGCCAACTGAATACAGCGGCGCATGTATTTTTCGTCTATTGTAATTTGGTTCTTCTCCATTTTATTTGTAATTTTGCAGGATGACATACGAAACACTCTGGCATTTACTGACTCCACTTTATGGCGAGGGCGAAGCGAAAGCGATTGCCCGAATGGTGTATGAGGTGCGCTTCGGATTGACATTCACGGACCTTTGCATCGGCAAAGATACACAATTATCTGCAGACGACCAAGCAGAACTGGAGGAAATCGCCCTGCGACTGGAACGTCATGAGCCTGTGCAGTATGTGCTGGGGAAAGCAGAGTTCATGGGGAATTGGTATGATGTGGAGCCAGGCGTGTTAGTTCCAAGACCAGAAACGCAAGAATTGGTGCGTTGGATAGTTCTAAAAGATACAACAGCCAACATTCTTGATATTGGTACAGGCAGTGGATGTATTGCCATCACGCTGGCAGGTATGTATCCGGAGGCAGAGGTAACAGCATGGGATATCTCAGAGAAAGCTTTGAAAGTGGCACAAGGAAATGCGAAACGCTTTGGGGTCAACGTGAATTTTGAACAGGTGGATATCCTTGCCAACAGCCAACAGCTAATGGTCAATAGCTACGATGTCATCGTCAGCAATCCTCCTTATATCTGTCATAAAGAGCGCGAGACGATGAATCAAAATGTTCTCGACTATGAACCGCACGAAGCGCTCTTTGTACCAGACGATGACCCATTGCTGTTCTATCGTGCCATTGCTGAATATGGAACCAAAGCATTGAAGCCTGAAGGTTGGTTGTATTTTGAAATCAATCCGCTTTACGCGGAGCCTCTCTGCGAACTGTTGAGTACGATGTCGTACCACGATATTGAATGCAAGGACGACCAATACGGCAAACAACGCATGATACGAGCACAAAAAAAGTGAATAGCGAAAAGTGAAATGACAATGAAAACAGAAAACGATGCTTATCTTACGTTAGCCGCCCTTTGTGCACAAGGCGAGCACTGCCAGTATGAGATGCTGGAGAAGATGCGTCGTTGGGAACTGCCAGAGGAAGCGCAGGCAAGGGTCATTCAACGACTCATCAAGGAGCGTTATGTGGATGACGAGCGTTATGCCCGTGCCTTCGTCAAGGACAAGGTGCGCTATAATAAATGGGGCAGACGGAAAGTGGAGCAGGCTTTATGGGCAAAACATATCGATGAGGATATCCGTCAACGCGTTTTGGATGAAGTGGACGACGAAGAATATATTGCAGTCTTGCGTCCTTTGCTCCAACAAAAACGCAAGTCGACAAAGGCCAATAGCGACTATGAACTGAATGGCAAGCTCATTAAGTTTGCTATGAGTCGTGGCTTTACGATGGATATCATCCGACAATGTATCAATGTAACAGATGAAGACGAGTATTTGGACTAGAATCCTTGACCTTATCTCACCTCGACAGTGCGTGATTTGTGGACAGCGACTGAGTATCACAGAACGTTCTGTCTGCTCGGCATGCTATCTCCATCTGCCTCGTACTACCTATCAGTTTACACCCTATGACAACCCCATGACACAGCTCTTCTGGGGACTTGCACCAGTCAGTCGTGCTGCAGCTCTTTTTTTCTATGAGCCACATGCTGAGGCAGCCCAGTTGATATACGACTTGAAATATGCCGACCGTCCTGATATCGGGGAGGATATCGGAAGGATGATGGCAGAAGAGATGCGGATGGCAGACTACTTCGCAGGAGTGGATGTCATCATTCCTGTTCCTCTTTCTTCCAAGAGAAAACGCCAACGAGGCTACAACCAAAGTGAGATGATTGCTCGTGGCATTCATGAAATAACCCATATTCCAGTCATGAGTCGCGCCTTGAAGCGCAAGCATTTTCACCAGAGCCAGACCTCTCTCATGCGCCATCAGCGACAGGAGAACGTAGCAGAGATGTTTGAGTTGCGTGATGCGAAAGACTTAGAGGGGAAACACATTCTCTTCATAGATGATGTATGTACTACAGGAGCGACACTTACTGCATGTGCTAATGTCTTAAAGGACATCCCAGGTATCCGCATCAGTGTCCTCACCCTCGGATTTACGAAGTCTTAAGAAAAAAACTCTAAACTCTAAACTTTAAACTCTAAACTTTTTCGTATCTTTGCACCCAAATCAAATGAATTGCTATGGAGATCAAGAAACTTTTCGCTCAGAAACTGATGGACATCAAAGCCATCAAGTTACAGCCTAACGAGCCGTTTACATGGGCTTCAGGCTGGAAGTCACCAATCTATACCGACAACCGCAAGACGTTGGGTTTCTCGGAAGTTCGCTCGTTCGTGAAGTTAGAACTATGTCATCTTATTCAGGAAAACTTCCCTGAGGCAGAGGCTGTGGCTGGTGTTGCTACAGGTGCCATCGCACAGGGTGCATTAGTGGCTGACCAGTTAGGACTGCCTTATGCTTATGTTCGTCCGAAACCGAAAGATCATGGCATGGGTAATCAGGTAGAAGGTGAACTGGAAAAGGGTGCGAAAGTCATCGTAGTAGAAGACTTGATATCTACAGGAGGCAGCAGTTTGAAGGCAGTAGAGGCTTTGCGTCAGTATGGCGTGGAAGTGATTGGCATGGTTGCCTCGTTCACCTATGGTTTCCCTGTTGCCGAAGAGGCTTTCAAGGCTGCTGGTGTGAAACTCATCACTCTGAGCAACTATGCTGCTGTATTGGAACAGGCTGCTGAGACGGGTTATATCAAGGCAGAGGATATTGAAGTGTTGAACGAGTGGCGTAAGTCACCAAGTACTTGGAAGCAATGACGAAATTTGAGAGTAGTGTAAAACCCATTCCCTATCCCGTAGAGGACGTATATCGTAATATCAGTGATTTACGCAACCTTGATAAGGTGCGTGATCGTGTACCAGAGGATAAGTTGTCGGATTTCGCCTTCGACGAGGATACCGTACAGGTGAAAGTGGATCCTGTAGGACTCTTGAAGCTTCGTATCGTCGAACGCGAAGAAGGTAAGTGTGTGAAGTTCGAAACAGAGCAGTCACCCATGCCTTTCAACTTGTGGATACAGGTATTGCCTGTCACAGAGACAACGAGTAAGATGCGTGTAACAGTCAAGGCGGATATCCCCTTTATGCTGAAAGGCATGATTAGCGGTCCCTTGCAGGACGGTGTAGAGAAAATTGCTGACGCACTGGCACAGGTGCCTTATGTATAAAGTCGTAATAACGATATAGCGTTTTCACGAAATAACGAAAACAGAAATGGCAAATAAACTTTGGGAAAAGAACTTTGAGGTGAATGCCGAGATAGAGCGTTTCACTGTTGGGCGTGACAGAGAGATGGATCTTTATCTCGCTCCTTATGATGTCTTGGGCTCTATGGCGCATATCACGATGCTGGAGTCTATCGGTCTCTTAGAGGCAGACGAGTTGAAGCAGTTGCTTGCCGAGTTGAAGAACATCCATGCCATCTGTGAGCGTGGAGAGTTCAAGATAGAAGAAGGCGTAGAGGATGTCCATTCACAGGTAGAACTCATGCTGACGCGTAAACTGGGCGATATGGGTAAGAAGATTCACTCTGGTCGCTCTCGCAATGATCAGGTATTGGTTGACCTGAAGTTATTCACTCGTCATGAACTGATGGAGATAGCCGATAGCGTGAAAGTTCTCTTCGACGAGTTAATTACCAAGAGTGAACAGTATAAGCAGGTATTGATGCCTGGCTATACCCACTTACAGGTGGCGATGCCTTCCTCTTTTGGCTTGTGGTTTGGTGCCTATGCCGAGTCACTTGCCGACGATATGCTGTTCTTGCAGGCAGCCTATAAGATGACGAATCGCAATCCGCTCGGTTCTGCAGCAGGCTATGGCTCATCGTTCCCCCTAAAGCGTCAGATGACAACGGACCTGTTGGGCTTTGACTCCATGGACTATAATGTAGTATATGCTCAGATGGGACGTGGAAAAATGGAGCGTAACGTAGGTTTTGCTATCGCTACTATCGCTGGTACGTTAGCAAAGATGGCTTTTGATGCCTGTCTGTTTAACTCGCAGAACTTCTCCTTTGTGAAGTTGCCGAAGGAATGTACCACAGGTAGCAGTATTATGCCACACAAGAAGAACCCTGATGTCTTCGAACTGATTCGTGCGAAGTGTAATAAGTTGCAGGCACTTCCCCAACAAGTGACGCTGATTATGAATAATCTGCCTGTAGGTTATTTCCGCGACCTACAGATTATCAAAGAAGTCTTTTTGCCAGCCTTCGACGAACTGAAGGACTGTCTCCAGATGGCTGCCTACATTATTAATAAGATAGAGGTACGCGAAGATATTCTTGACAATCCGATGTATGACCCGATGTTCTCCGTCGAAGAAGTGAACCGCCTCGCAGCAGAGGGTATGCCTTTCCGTGATGCCTATAAGAAGGTGGGATTGGATATCGAGGCAGGAACCTTCAAACCAAATAAAGATATCCACCACACTCATGAAGGCTCTATCGGCAATCTTTGCAACGACAAGATTGCAGTCCTGATGCAGCAAGTCATGGAAGGTTTTGGATTTGATAAGGTTAAGGAAGCAGAAAGGAGGCTCCTACGATGAAAAAGTTCATCTCAAACCTCTTCTTGCTTACCTCTTCCTTCTTATTATCCTCTTGTGGAGCTGAGCAGGAGTTCACTTCTTGGCCATGTCGTTTTATCTATGATAATAGTATCCATTTAGACCAGACTTTGGCGACGGCTACCAATTCGGCATCTTCAGGCATTTTCTGTAAGATTACGCAAACGGTAAAAGGAGGAACAAAATACCTGGTGTTTGAGAACAACCAAGGACTCAGTTCCACACAGATAGAGACCGCCACAGAGATACGTAGTAACCTGCGTTTGGGATTGAATAACGGTATCATCGTGGGCTTTCAGAATTTTGGAGGCTTTGTTGCTTATGATATTCAGTGCATCAACTGTGTCTATAAGGAAAATAACTTTTCAAATCCCAACTATCGATTGACGATGGATCAGAAAGGAACGGGTATTGCTACGTGTTCCAAATGTGGCAAACAGTACGATTTGAATAATGGTGGGTTAATAGTGAATGGTGAACAGGGTGACCGAAGTCTGCAGCCCTATCGCAATGCGCAGACCTCAGGACCACAAGGTGTCACCACCGTCTTATCGGAGTAAATAATTAATGCGAAATCGTGTATTTGGTTCGATTTAGATAAATTTCTCACGCTCAAAAATGAAAATATATTCTCATTTTGTTCGCTAAATCGAAATTTTGCACTATCTTTGCATCCGGTTTGCCGCGATGGTGGAATGGTAGACACGAGGGACTTAAAATCCCTTGGCCCGAAACGGCTGTGCGGGTTCGAGTCCCGCTCGCGGCACGAAGTCCAGTATTTCAGAGAAATGCTGGATTTTTTTTAGTCTCTCATGTGGATACTCCTCTGACTTCTCTAAAGCCCACACTACATGATAGGGGATATGTATTGCCCATGCTCCTGCTTCAAGGGCAGGAGCGATGTCACTACGGAAGGAGTTGCCAACCATCAGTGTCTGTTCAGGAGCCACATTCAAGTTTTCACAGAGTTGGCGGTATTCCCGTTCCGTCTTGTTCGATACAGTCTCCATGTGCGAGAAAAATCCCTCCAGTTTTGAGCGCCTCAGTTTATCTTCCTGATCCATCAATTCTCCTTTGGTGAACACTACTAAGCGGTATCGGCGTGTCTTTGAGAGTGCTTCCAGTGTCTCTCTTACTTCTGGCAGGGGTGTCGTTGGGAAGCGCAACAGTTCCTTTCCCATGTCAATCAGCTGCATGACTTTATCACCAGTCAATTCTCCCTTACTGATACGGATGGCATTCTCTATCAGTGAGAGCGTAAAAGCCTTGGTTCCATATCCTGTCAGGGGCAGGTTAGCATGCTCTGTGGCAAACAATCCTTCGCTGACCTCTCGTGCAGTGGCCCATGGTTTCAGCATCTCACAGCATTTCCGCTCCACCTCGTCAAACCATGACTGACAGTCCCACAGTGTATCATCTGCATCGAAAGCAATGACTTTAATACCCTCCATAATTCTTTCTTCTAACTCCTTGACTTCTTAACTCCATAACTCCACAACTCTATTGAGTTGATAATATTCTGCCACAGCACATAACATCCTGCCCCTATCGAAGCTACAGGGTGTAGATACATATATGCTACCCAGATACTTAATGCTGTATTTTTCTGGAAGAGAGCCTGTCCACTGTTAATCACTTCACCCAATCGGTGCCCGATTCCTCTTCCGATAAAGAATTGGATGAAGCAAAGAACAAAGGTTGACAAGGCTATCATCAGTAATAGAACCAATGAGGCTTCGCTATGTACAATGTTCTTCACTGTAATACCTGTTGTGATGGATAGCGAGATGGCCCAGCAGTAGAAACTTAGGTTGGGCATTGCTGCTATCTTTGTGCAGACACCTTTCACGTAATGCTGCATAAACCAACCTAAAACCAAAGGTAACAGTAACACAATTGAAACTTTCTCCAGAATGACGAGGAAGGCCTCCATAAAGGGGACTCCTGCCGCAGGTTCCAACATCGGGAACACCAATGGGATCATCAGTGCTGATGCTAAAGAAGAGATGAGCACATACGTCGTCATTGTTGAGATATTTCCTCCTAGCTTACCCACCACTACCGGTGATGCTGAGGCTGCTGGTCCGATAACACATGTCAGCAGTGCTTCCCATAGTAATCGTTGGCTTGCTGTCCCGTCTATTTGCATAATCCATGCCACCAACGCAGCAACCAGTGCCAGTTGCGCGACAAGAACTCCCACATGCCAGCGGTGCGGTCGCATCTGGTGAAAGTCTACTTTGCAGAATGTCACAAATAGTGTAAGGAAGACGAAGAGTGGGAAAATAACATCGAAGACAGGACTAAGCGTATTGCCTAGCGCATCCAACTGTGGTATATAGTAGAATGTCAGGTAACACACCGTTCCTGTGATTATTGCCACTGGCAGCGTCCATTCTTTTAGAAATCGAATCAATCGCATCTCTTTTTTATTTTCTGGGGACAAAGGTACAAATAAATTGAGAATTATTTTGTATCTTTGCAGTTGATTATGCTAAAAACTAACAATCATGAGACTTAAAAGATTACTATTCATCTCCATGTGTATGACTGCGTTGACCTCTTGGGCGCAGGAAAGTGTCAATATGAAGTTTGGCAAACCCACTAAGGAAGAGTTGGAAATGACTACCTATGAGGCAGACCCGCAGGCAGATGCCGTAGTGCTTTGTCGGCTGACGAATGTAAATTATACCATTCAACCTAGCGGTTATCTTACTGACTATCACGAGAAGGTGCGTATCAAGGTGCTGAAACCTGCCGGAGAACGTTATGCCCGTGTAACGATTCCGTATAACATTTTGAACCAAGATAGGGCAGGCGTAAATGCTTCCAAATTATCTCTCCGTGCTATGTATTTCAGTATGGGTCCCGTAAACTCATCGTCTTTCGAAGGTGCAGGCGGTTCGCTGACAGAGAATATAGCGAACACTTATACCAGTGAGAGCGTAGAAGATCTGAAGGCTACTGCCTATAACATGGTTAATGGCAAAGTGGTCAAAAGTCGTCTCAAGAATAGTGAGGTCAAGAAGGAGAAAATAGACGATGACACTTGGCAGGTCAGTTTCACTGTTCCTGATGTCAGGGAAGGTACGGTCATCGAATATGAATATAATATTCACAGTGAACTATTCTACCGCCTGCGTGACTGGTATGCGCAGTGTGAGATACCTGTAGTATATGCTTGTCTCGATATGGATATTCCCAGCTACCTGATCTTCAATATGGAGGAACATGGTATTCAGCGACTTGTCTGTCGCTGTGTTACGGGTTCTATGAGTTACAAGTTGGAGAGTGACCCATTGGCCGCACCCGTTCAAATTAGCACCAACCACTATACCTGCATAGGTCGTAATCTAAAGGCGATGCCCAAGGATATATACGTATGGAATGCGAACGACTATTGTGCAGGCATCACCGCAGAGTTGAAAAGTTTCAATCTGCATGGCACTATGCAGACACCCTATGTCAAGACGTGGGATCATGTTGATGAGATTCTGCTTGAAGATCCTAGTTTGGGAAGACAGCTCAATAATCACAGTCCCCTGCAAAAGGAATTGCAGGATGCCCGTATTCCAGAGATAGCCGATGCGAAGGAACGTGCCGTTGCTGTATTCCAAATGGTTCAGAAGCACACGAGCTGGGACGGCAAGTATGAACTATGGCCACGCATGACGACTGAGACCCTTAAACAGGGTAAGGGTAGTAATGCCGATATCAACATGCTACTTATCCAATCATTGAAAGATGTTGGTCTTGAAGCTTATCCTGTCGTCCTCCGTTCCCGTGATCAGGGCTTGTTACCCTATAACTTCCCATCGTTCCAAAAGCTCACCACATTTGTCGTCGCTATTAAGGTTGGTTCTCAGGAAGTCTATGTTGACGCCTCGTCGGTAGGTGGTTATCTCAATGTATTGCCAGCCCTTCTGTTGGTCAAGAGCGCTCGTCTAGTGGCCCCAGATAAAAAGAGTCGTTGGGTTGATCTGCAGAGAATACAGAAGTCGAAGACTGCTATATCCATTCAGGCAACCCTCTCGCCCGATGGTACTATTCAGGGTACACAGAACTCTCAGTATGAAGGACTGGCAGCCTTGTTGTTCCGTCAGCAGAAGCATATTCAGGATTTTGTACCAAAAGCTACCGATAGCATTTCCGTCACTTATAAGACGACGGCTGCTGATGGTCAGGTCAGTTTCTGTCCCTTCCCCGTACCGCCTATTCAAGAGAATCCTTTTATTATCGATTCGCGTCTGATGCCTATTGAGTTCCCTTGCCTGTCGTCCGAAACCGTTGCTGTCAACATCACCTTGCCTGAGGGCTATGAGTTGGCAGAAAAACCAGAACAGTATAATCTGACAACCCCAGACAAAGCTCTTGAGGGACATCTTTTTACCAGTCAGACCGGTCGTCAGTTGCAAGTGCATTATACCTTCAACGTCAATAAAGTGCTACAAGATACCAATAATTATCCTGCCATTCGCCAAATGTACGAGACCTTTGCAAATTATGGTAGAACAATGTTGGTTATTAAGCCTATCCAATAAAATAATAGTCTAATATCTTATTCATGGACTTATGCTGGTTAATACATATTGTGCTGCAGTTAACGGATTGGAGGTAAACACTGTGAAGGTGGAGGTGAGTATGGCACGAGGAGTGCAGTTTCATCTCTCAGGGCTTGCTGATACCGCTGTCAAGGAAAGCCATGACCGTATAAAAGCAGCCCTTGTCAATAATGGTTTCAAGATGCCTGTGATGGATATTACTATCAATCTGTCGCCTGCTGATATCAAGAAAGAGGGTAGCGGTTATGACTTACCCCTTGCTATTGGCATTCTGGCTGCTAATGGAAAGGTGGTGAGTGAACATCTTTCAGAGTATATGCTGGTAGGTGAACTGGGGCTCGATGGCAGGTTGCAGCCAGTACGAGGTGCTTTGCCTATTGCCATCAAAGCACGTGCCGACCATTTTAAGGGACTGATTGTTCCCAAACAGAACATCCGTGAGGCTGCTGTAGTTAACCAAGTGGATGTCTATGGTATGGAGACATTGATGGATGTGATTCGTTTCTTCAACGGTTCGTCTGAGATTGCGCCAACAGTGATAGATACCCGTCGGGAGTTTTATGAGAACCAAAGTGTCTTTGAACTCGACTTTGCGGATGTCCGCGGACAAGAGAGTGTGAAACGTGCTTTAGAAGTTGCTGCGGCAGGTGGCCATAACCTCATTATGATAGGTCCTCCAGGATCAGGGAAATCGATGATGGCAAAACGATTGCCCAGCATTTTGCCCCCTCTGTCGTTAAGCGAAAGTCTTGAGACGACGCAGATACACAGCGTAGCTGGTAAATTGTCACGTGATACGAGTTTGATTTCCCAGCGTCCTTTCCGTGCTCCGCATCACACCATCTCACAAGTTGCATTAGTAGGAGGTGGTGCTAATCCACAACCAGGTGAGATATCTCTAGCACATAACGGGGTGTTGTTCCTCGATGAGCTACCAGAGTTCAGTCGTTCAGTATTGGAGGTGATGCGTCAGCCGCTGGAAGACCGCCATATCACCATTAGTCGTGCGAAATACAGCGTGCAATATCCCTGTTCCTTTATGTTCGTCGCCTCGATGAATCCTTGCCCATGTGGCTATTATGGAGATCCGACACATTCGTGCGCTTGCACTCCAGGGCAAATACAACGGTATATGAACAAGATCAGCGGTCCACTATTGGACCGTATCGATATCCATTGTGAGATACAGGCCGTTCCCTTCTCCCAACTCTCACAAATGCAACCAGGTGAGCCTTCTGCCGTCATTCGTGAGCGCATTATCAAGGCTCGTAAGATTCAAGAGGAGCGTTTCAAATCCTATAAGGGCATTTATTGTAACGCAATGATGACGGAGAAAATGCTCCACCAGTTTGCAGAACCCGATGCCGAAAGCCTTCATATGCTTCGTATGGCCATGGAGCGTCTTAAACTGTCCGCCCGTGCTTATAGTCGCATCCTCAAAGTGGCAAGAACCATTGCAGACCTTACCGGTAGTGAAAAGGTTGAATCCATGCACATTGCTGAAGCCATTGGCTATCGAAACCTCGATCGAGGCGACTGGGCAGAAAGAGGAGTTTAAACTAATGTGATGTTCTCGACTTCCACGGATCTCTCGTGAAGAAAGAGTTGTGCCTGTTCCTTGAATTTCTCAGGATTCTCGGTGGTGAGATAATGTACCTCACCACCCTGTGTACAACGCTGCTCCACGTCAGGATGACGCTGGAAATACTTTTGGAGGGCTTCAGCGACATACTCTCCCTGGGAGATGATGCGGATGCCACGAGGAATATATTTATGAATCTTAGGCAACAATAAGGGATAATGGGTACAGCCTAAGATGATGGTGTCGATCTCCGGATCCATGCGGAGAATCTGGTCGATACGTTTCTTCACGAAATAGTCGGCACCAGGTGAGTCCGCCTCGTTATATTCTACCAAAGGAACCCAAAAGGGACAGGCGACACCGCTGACTTGGATGTCGGGGAAGAATTTATGAATCTCCAAGTTATAGCTTTCGCTCCTGATGGTTCCCTCTGTCGCAAAGATGCCCACATGGCGGGAATGGGTGAGAGAGCCGATAACTTCTGCCGTAGGGCGGATGATACCCAAGACACGGCGTTGGGGGTCAAGGCTAGGAAGGTCGTGCTGCTGAATGGTTCGTAATGCCTTCGCCGAGGCAGTATTACAACCTAAGATAACAAGATGACACCCCATCTCAAAGAGACGGACAACAGCCTGACGGGTAAACTCATAGACAACATCAAAGGAACGCGTGCCGTATGGAGCACGAGCATTATCACCCAAGTACAGGTAATCGTACTGGGGAAGCAGTTGGCGGATGCCATGCAGGATGGTCAGTCCACCATAACCACTGTCGAAGATACCAATGGGGCCTGGTTTACTTGGAAGTGTCATTTCAATGCTTTCTGGACAAGCTCTGTCACATCCTCGCCCATCGTCATGTTCATCCATACCATCGACTGCTGGTCAGTGTCAACGATGAAGGCAAGTCCACGTTCTACGCCCACTTTTGCCAGTGCGCTAGAAAGACGAGCCTTTAGTGGAGCCATCGCCTTCTCCTCAGCTTCTGTCAATAGTCGCTGGCTTTCTTTTTTGAAGGCAATGTTCTTGTCGAGCAACTCCTGAAGCTCGCTTTGGCGCTTCTGAAGGATGCTCTGTGGAAATTCGCGCTGTCCTTCGAGAAAATCCTCGTACTTCTTGTTGAATTCTTCCTCTACACGTTTCTGCTCAGCAGCATATTGCTCACGAAGCTTAGCAAGGCTGGTTTCTACAAGAGTATAGTCAGACATCGAACGTAGCATGGTGCCATAGCTCATAAAGCCGAATTTCAGCACCGGCTCAGTAGCCTGAGCAGATGCTGAAAGAGCAATGACGGTTAATAAACTAACTAAAAACCGTTTCATAGGGTAAAGTTCGTGTTTTATTTATTTCAAGCCCAATTTAGCCTTTACTTGAGCAGTAACATCGGTAGAGAGAGTGGAGCTGATGTAGGGAACGCCACCGGCAATGTCCATAATATAGACATAGCCACCAGCCTGACCGACTGCCTTGATAGCGTCAATCACTTTGGTCTGGATGACCTGCATCTTCTCTGACTGCTCCTTGGCAAGAGCCTGCTGATTATCCTGATAGGTCTGCTGGATTTTCTGGTACATGTCCTGCAGCTCTTTCTCGCGACGCTCCTTGATATTAGCGGGCAGGGTTGCCTGCTCCTTCTCATAAGCCTCTGCTTTCTTCTGGAGCTCATCCTGCATACTCTTCAACTCTGTTTCGTAGGTCTTAGTTAGTGCCTCGATATCGGTACGGGCTTTCGTGAACTCTGGCATAGCCTGAATAATCTCCTGGGCATTAACATGACCGAACTTCTGTGCGTTGGCGGTAGTGAAACCGCAGATTGCGCAAATAGCGCAAAGAATCATTTTTTTCATTTTTCTTACTTTAATTATTTCGTTATTAATTTATTCTAGATTTCCTAGATCATATAGATATTCTAGTTACTATATCCTAAGCGACTAAGCACCTCGCTTGAGATATCTACTTTCGGAGAACCGAAGATAATACCACTATCGCTAGCACGGTCTAGGACTAACTGATAGCCACGTAGGTCGGCAATCTCGCTGACGGCATTGTATATCTCCTCTTGGATAGGTGTCATCAAGGCAGTACGTTTCTTGAAGAGTTCACCTTCAGGGCCGAAGTACTTCTTCTTCAATTCGGATGCTTCACGTTCTTTCTCCATAATGGCATCTTGACGTGCTTTTTTCTGTTCCTGCGAGAGAAAAACCACCTCTTTCTGATAGTCTTTATACATCGTCTGGGCCTCCGTTTGGAGAGCCTCCACTTCTGCCTGCCATTTCTTGGATACCTGTGACAACTGTTCGTTGGCACGTTCATAAGCAGGAATGTTCTTTAGGATATAATCCATATCGAGCAATGCGAATTTCTGTGCCTGCATCGACACTGCCGATGCTAACAGAATCATTAATGCTATAATCTTTTTCATCGTTATTACGTTATATCGTTATGACGTTATTACGACAGAATCGTTTAAAACTCCTGTCCCAAAATGAAGTGGAACTGACTGCCACCTTTCTTGTAACTGTTGCCGCTATATACCTTGTCGAAACCGTAAGCCCAGTCGATACCCATCAAACCCACCATTGGGAGGAAGATGCGGACACCGACACCGGCAGAACGCTTCATGTCAAAGGGATTGAAGTTCTTCGTGTCAACCCATGCGTTACCGCCTTCTAAGAAAGTGAGACCGTAGATGGTGGTGTTACCCAACATAAACGGATAACGGAGTTCCAGCGTGAAACGATCGTAGGCATAGGCATTGTAGTAAGCACTCGTACCTGCCTTATAGGCGGCTGTATTCGAGATAGAACCGTTGTCATAACCACGCAAGCCGATAGTCTCTTCTGCATAGCCGGTAGAATATCCACTCATACCGTCACCGCCAACGTAGAAGGTCTCAAAGGGCGACTTCTTATACTTGTTGTATGAACCCAGCAGACCGAACTCCACACGAGTCATGAGCACCAGACACTTCTGTCCACCAGTCAGTGCTGTGAAGGTACGTGTCTTAAACTTCCACTTATGATACTCAATCCAACGATACTTGTCCTGCTGTTCCTGTTCAAAGGTTGCTGAAGTACGATCAGTAGCGAGATGCTCATAATCCTTCTTGTCGAAAGCTGACCAAGGTGGTGTCAGTGTTACTGATGCCATAAACTCAGAACCGCGACGTGGGAAGAGCTGGTTATCGGTAGAGTTACGTGAGAGTGTCACACCGAGGTTGATGTTGTTACAGTTACCGTTGCTGATGATAAAATAGTTCCAATCACGCAGCATATAGCGTGTATATGACAGCGACAGAGACAACTGGAAGTAGTCGTCAGGCCAACGCAGACGCTTACCCCATCCGATAGAGGCACCGAACATCTTAATGTACTTGTCGTCATCAAGCATCGCATCGTAGTTATAGCCATAACCTGTCGAACCATAACCGTACATATAGTTCATGTAGTTATTATAGTAACTATTATTACGATAGCTGCTGGAGATATCACTCTGCTTGGAGAAGAACAGGCTGACATTCAGGGCGTTCGGACGCTTACCGCCAAACCAGCCGGTGCTATAGCCCGTAGAGATGGAGCTGTAGTAGCGACCGTTGGTCTGAACAGACAACGACAATTGCTCACCGTCACCAATTGGCATGATACCGCGGTGCATCTTGTTCTTGCCGAAGAGGTTACGCATAGAGAAATTATTCAGTTTGATACCGACACGACCGATGATACCAGTCTGACCCCAACCTAGGGAGAATTCCAACTGGTCGTTTGATTTCTGTTCCAGTTCCCAGTTGATATCCACCGTACCATCTTCATAGTTGGGTTTGATGTCAGGATTCACCTTTTCTGGGTCGAAATATCCCATTGAGGCAATCTCACGTGCAGAACGCTGGATAGCATCCTTCGAGAAGAGGTCACCTGGTTTGGTGCGCAACTCGCGGCGTACAACTTCCTCGTAAAGACGGTCGTTACCGTAGATGCGTACATTGCTAATATGTGCCTGGGTTCCCTCTTGAATGCGCATCTCCAGATCTATGGAGTCGCCCACGATGTTTACTTCCGTCGGGTCGAGGTTATAGAAAAGGTAACCGTTGTTCCAATAATAGTTGCCTACGGCGTCCTCATCCTCTGTCAAGCGCTTCTTCATCAGTTTCTGGTTATAGACATCACCTTTCTTCATGCCCAATACGGCATTCAGGTAGTCGGAAGTCACCACGGTATTGCCGACCCATGTAATATTGCGGAGGAAGTAACGCTGTCCCTCGTCAACCTTCACAAAGACGTTGACGTGGTTATCGTCGACGTTCCAGACGGAATCCTTAACGATGACAGCATCACGGAAACCTAACTCGTTGTATTTCTCGATCAGTTCTTTCTTGGCATCGTCATAACGCTCTGGTGTGAACTTCTTAGCCTTGAAGAAGTTGCTGAGTTTACCAGCCTCGTTAATTTTACCGAAGGCACCTTTTTTAAACAGGTTACCCTTAATCTTACGTGAGGAGAGTTGCTGGTTGCCCTCGAAGATGATTTGACGCACCTTCATTTTGTCTTTCTTGTCGATATTGACATCCAGAATAACCATATTCTTGTCAGTCACGTCATCACGCTGTACGATTTCAATGACTGCATTTTTGAAACCCTTGTCGTCGAAATAGCGTTTAGCAAGTATCTTAGCACGGTCAATCATGTTTGGCGTAATCTGCGCACCTCTCATGATACCAAGCTTCGCCTCCATATCCTCACGTTCCGACTTCTTGATACCATTATAGTTAATTCTGCTGACACGAGGACGTGTGGCAAGATTAATACACAGATAAGCCTTGTTGCCTACAATCGAGTCGGCCGTGATAGACACACGGGAGAACAGACCGTGACGCCAATAACGCTTTACGGCATCGGTAATCTCGGCACCAGGGATGGTGATAACCTGACCTACGGAAAGACCAGACAGACCAATCAGCACGTAGTCCTCATAGCCTTCAACACCCTTGACTGCAATACCGCCAATCTCACATGTTCTGGGAGTGCCTGCATACGAGATGTCGGGATTCACAATGACATCCTGTGCGAATATGCTTAAAGGTAAAAAGGTAAGAAGGTAAAAAGGTAACCCCCATTTTACCCACCTCTTTGCCTGATGCATGTTATTCATTCTCATATATCTTTTTACTTTTTTACCTTTTACTTATTATCTTCCTCTTCTACTTGTGCCTCTGTCTTACCGAAACGGCGTTGACGATTTTGGTAGCTCTCTATCGCCTGATGGAGTTCCTTTTCGCCAAAATCGGGCCAGTAGGTGTCACAGAAGTAGAACTCCGAATAGGCACATTGCCACAACAAGTAATTTGAGATACGAACCTCACCACCTGTGCGGATGAGCAAGTCGGGATCGGGCATCCACGATGTCCACAGATTCTGGCTGATGGCCTCTTCGTTAATGTCGTCAATACTCATCTCACCGTTTTGAACCTTCTGTGCAATGAGTTTGCTGGCATTCACCAGCTCCTGTTTGGACGAATAGCTCATTGCGATAGTCATCGCCATACCGTCGTACATTGCTGTCTCTTCCTCCATTGAGCGTAGCTTATCCTGTACACTCTTGGGCAGTCGGTCACGATCACCTACCACGTGGAAGCTCACGTTATTGTTGTGGAACAAATCCATCTTGATGAAACTGAGCACCAATCCCATCAGTGCCTCCACCTCGTAGGCGGGCCTGTTGAAATTCTCTATGGAAAAGGCATAGACCGTCAGGTACTTCACCCCTAAGTTAGAACAAAGGGTAGTAATGGTCTCCAGGTTGTCGAGTCCAGCCTTGTGGCCAAACGTACGGTCTAACCCGCGATCCATTGCCCATCTGCCATTGCCGTCCATAATGATTGCAATGTGCTGTGGAATGTTGTTAGTCTCTATCATTGTGACACGTTTTACATTTTGCCCATATATCATAGGTTAGCGATACCCGTAAATGGTCATAGCAGTCGGTATTCTTGAAAAGACCGCTGCTCTTGATGCCGTAGGGATCCTTCACACCGTCCAACAAGTCACTCGTTGTGAAATGTATCGTCCATTCGAGTGCAAGGTTCACACGCTCTCCTAATTTGTATTTTGCACCGACACCTATAGGCAGGTTGAGAGCGACTTCCGTCGACTCGGGCTTCACAAAAGTAGCTCCCAACCCTATATATATATAAGGTGTAATACGTTTTGCTCCGCGATACTCTCTTCCTGTGCCGAAGGGCCAGAAGTTATATTCATATCTCACTCCCACATCCAAGAGGCCATGACTGAACTCTATCTCAGGTAAATCGGGATAGAAAGTCTCCACATTCTTGGAGGAGCCTTTAATCTTTCCATAGCTCACATTCAAGGCAAGCGCCATGCGTGGGTTGAACTTATAACGCCCCAACAAGGTGAACATCGGTTGCATGTTCTTGAAAAGATTCCCGTTGAAGTCGCCCAGATAGGCAACGACACCAACTCCGCCTCCTATCTCAGCGCGATATTCAGGAGCTTCCTGAGCACTAAGCGAGACCGTGATGAAGGTCAGTAAGACGGATAAGAGGGTCTTTCTCAACATCATCTTTATTTATTCTCTTTCCAGGTAAGACGGTTTAGATGGCCTTGCCATACTTCTCCGCTCTCACCACTGACAAGCCATATCTCACTGCCATCTGTGGCTGCCGTGAATGACAGCGTGCTTATGTTGAAGTTTGCCGGCAAATTATAGGTCGACTGTTTTTTCCATATCAGGCCGTTGTCACGACTTTGGTAGATGGGTGAGAACTCACCGTCTTTGACACCCCATGCCAGAATGCTGCCGTCATAGGCTATCATCACAGGATTTTTCAGTTGAGGAAGGGCAAAGCGGTTATTGTCGGAACGACTCATGTATATCCACTTGTCTTCCAGTCCCTGCAGGTCATACTCTACTATTTTACGCCAAACAGAGGCGATGTCTACGAATTCAGGAGAGATACCTGCTATGATGACGTAGTCTGTATAATAGGTCATTTTCACAGGCAGACAGACGGAAACAATCTCTTCTGTGGGCAGCCAGGAGGCATCCTCGTCGAGTTTGTCTTCCTCCCAGGGATCCCCGACTCTGGAAACCATAATTTTCCCGTCTTCCGACAAACCATAAAGTTCTATCTTACTGGAAGCAATCAATTGCTTGATGGGTACGTTTTCCATAGCGACATTCCAGGTGATACCGTCCTCAGAACGTGCTAAATCACCGTTGACAAGGGTGAACAGTTCACCATCAAGAGGGAAAAGGTTGCGATAGGCATTCTCGTCGTCCAACTCAGTAAGGGGCGTCCAGGACTCACCGTCCGTGGTAGTATATCCCAGTGTCTTACCAGCTTTCACACCGTAAACATATAGACGATCGTCAATTGTCACAGCCTTCATTGCTTCCAAAGCAGCGATGTCATCATTATTGGAATGGCGAGTCCATACAAACTGTTCGCCCTCTTCCTTGTGGACGTTTAATTGAACGGTATATTCCTCATACGTAGAGCCGTCGCTGGAAAAAACCCGAAAAGAACGGGGAGTAGAGTAATCAAGACTGTCTTCTGAACTGAATAAGAACAGGGAGTCGCTAATCAGACTCTTATAGAACACCACTCCATTGTTCAGGGAAGAGACAGAACCGACAACATGCTCGACATCCGTACCAATGGGCAGAGAATCGGCATTGAAAATACGATGGTTTTCTTGGTCGATACTGAGCTTATAATTACTACCTGTTATCTTTTCCTTATATACGGAGTCTGCTCCCGTTGACGATGTGGTATGAACATACTTGTTCAGTGTCCCCAGCGTGAAATCTATAATAGCAGTATCGCTATAGTAAGTACCGGAGTCACCATTGTTAGAATTCAGGCATGATGCCATTAGCAATACTGCCATCAGCATGCCCCATAAGACTCTTATTTGTTTTGCCATTTTGATCAAAATTCAATTTTGGGTGCAAATTTACTCACAATTCCGCAAAATGCGGCATATTTCTGCCTTTTATTAAGTTAATTATATGATAAAAGCCCATATTTTAGATTTTGTAAACAAAAAAAGAGCGCGGTATGAATCTCTCACTCCGCGCTCCTTCCTAACGGATGTTGGTATTAATAAGAGTGATAACACTCAAAACAGTCGCAATAGCAACAGATATCAACAAAGCCGTTGTTTGAAAATCTAATAACATAATCTTTACCTTAAATCTATTAACTACTAACCTAATGAATAACAACGTAATCGTCTCGATTACATGTGCAAAGGTAAGGAGTTTCGATGGACTAGACAACAAAAAAAGGCGATTCCCGAAGAAATCGCCCTTTATTTTGATGTAAGTCAAAAATCTATTAGAGTTTCGGACCTGCAGCAACAAGTGCCTTACCAGCCTCGTTGCCCTCGTACTTCTTGAAGTTCTTGATGAAGCGACCAGCCAAATCCTCAGCCTTCTTGTTCCACTCAGCTGCATCAGCGTAAGTGTCACGAGGATCGAGAATCTTGGTGTCAACGCCCTCAAGCTCTGTGGGAACCTCGAAGTCGAAGTAAGGAATCTTCTTCGTGGGAGCCTTCAAGATAGCACCACCCAGGATAGCGTCGATGATACCACGAGTATCGCGGATAGAGATACGCTTGCCGGTTCCGTTCCAACCAGTGTTGACGAGATAAGCCTTGGCACCACTCTTCTCCATCTTCTTAACCAGCTCCTCAGCGTACTTGGTGGGGTGCAGCTCGAGGAATGCCTGGCCGAAGCAAGCAGAGAAGGTAGGAGTGGGCTCAGTGATACCACGCTCTGTACCAGCCAGCTTAGCGGTGAAACCAGAGAGGAAGTAGTACTTGGTCTGCTCAGGAGTCAGGATAGATACTGGGGGCAGTACACCGAATGCATCTGCACTGAGGAAGATAACGTTCTTAGCCTCAGGACCAGCGCTCTTACCATTTACCTTCTGGGCAATCTTCTCAATGTGGTTGATAGGATAACTTACGCGGGTGTTCTCAGTCACGCTCTTGTCTGCGAAATCAATCTTACCATCAGCAGCAACGGTCACGTTCTCCAGCAGAGCGTCGCGACGGATTGCGTTGTAGATGTCGGGCTCGCTCTCCTTGTCGAGGTTGATAACCTTAGCGTAGCAACCACCTTCGAAGTTGAACACACCCTCGTCGTCCCATCCGTGCTCGTCGTCACCAATCAGCAGACGCTTAGGATCGGTTGACAGCGTGGTCTTACCTGTACCAGACAGACCGAAGAAGATAGCGGTGTTCTTACCCTCCATATCGGTGTTAGCAGAGCAGTGCATAGAAGCGATACCCTGCAGGGGCAGATAGTAGTTCATCATTGAGAACATACCCTTCTTCATCTCACCACCGTACCAGGTGTTGATGATACACTGCTCACGGGTTGTGGTGTTGAAAGCCACACAAGTCTCTGAGTTCAGACCCAGCTCCTTGTAGTTCTCAACCTTTGCCTTAGAAGCGTTGTAGATTACGAAGTTAGGCTCGAAGCTCTCCAGCTCCTCAGCGGTAGGCTGGATGAACATGTTCTTAACGAAGTGTGCCTGCCAAGCAACCTCCACGATGAAGCGAACGCGCAGACGGGTAGCCTCGTTGGCACCGCAGAAAGCGTCCATCACATACAGGTTCTTGTTGCAGAGCTCCTTGATGGCGATCTCCTTTACCTTTGCCCAAACCTCCTCGCTCATGGGGTGGTTGTCGTTCTTATAATCCTCAGAAGTCCACCATACCTTGTCCTGGCTCTGTGCATCCTTTACGATGAACTTGTCCTTAGGTGAACGACCAGTGTAGATACCAGTCATTACGTTAACAGCGTTGAGCTCGGTGTTTACGCCCTTGTCGAAACCCTCGAGACCAGCCTTTGTCTCCTCTGCGAAGAGGTACTCATACGATGGATTGTGAGCAATCACGGTAGAACCGGTGATGCCATACTGAGTCAAATCTAACTTTGCCATAATTGTTACTAACTTTATTGTTTGAATTTACTATTACCTATTTCTTGTTTGCGGATGCAAAGGTACGAATAAATTAGGAATTAGAATTTAGGAATTAGGAATTATTTGTGCGAACACAACCTTTTTTAGGTTAAAGTATTTAAAAAACACGTGGTCTTTCAAGTTTTTGTAACGCAGAGTTGACAAAACTTTGTATCTTTGCGGAAATCAAATAGAAGAATAATGGAAGTAATCGATTTTAGTAAAACCAACTCCATCATCAACCAATACATGTCGGAGTTACGTGACAAGAACTATCAGAAGAACCGTCTGCTTTTCCGCCACAACATCAAGCGTATCGGCGAGATGATGGCGTATGAGCTCTCCAAGACGCTGGAGTATAAGCCCAAGACCATCACGACTCCCCTCGGCACCATCGACATTCCCCTGCCGAAGGATGATATCGTGTTAGCCACCGTACTGCGTGCCGGACTACCTTTCCACGAGGGTTTCCTCAATGTGTTCGACAAGGCAGACAATGGCTTTGTATCGGCTTTCCGTATGTACATCAACCGTGAGCATACCGAGGTAGGCATACATACCGAGTATATTGCCACACAAAGCGTCAAGAACAAGACACTGCTTATCGTCGATCCCATGCTTGCTACAGGTGGCAGTCTTGCCGCAGCAATCGAATCTTTGCTACAGGCAGGTAAACCCAAGAAGATTCACCTCTGCTGTGTCATTGCCGCTCCCGAGGGTATCGAGGTGGTGAAGCAGGCGTTGCCCGAGGGCTCTACTATCTGGTGTGCTGCCGTTGATCAGGGCATGAACGAACAGAAATACATCGTCCCGGGCTTCGGTGACTGTGGTGACCTCTGCTATGGCGAGAAACTGCAGAGCTTCCGAAAGATTGTGGAGAAGCATGGTAAATAAGAAACGAATCATCATTTAACATAAAAACGAAGACAATGAACAAACAAGAGAAATTTGTCATCACGATTAACCGTGAGTTGGGAAGTGGCGGACGCACCGTTGGCCGCAAGTTGGCTGAGAAACTGAACGTGGAGTTTTACGACAAGGCAATTATCCGTGGACTGACCGAAAAGTTCAACCTCACAGTAGAAGAAGTGGAAAAGATGAAGGGTAAGAGCCGTTCCTGGTGGACAGAGTTCGTCAATAACCTCAACGCAGGACTGGGCCTGACCCCCACTGGACAGGTTCCTGAGAAATACGAAGTTCCCACTACCGAGGAGATGTTCAAGCTGGAGACAGAGATCCTGAAGGGCATAGCCGAGGCAGGGTCGTGTGTTGTGGCTGGACGTAGCGGTTTCTATGTATTCCGTGACGAGCCAAACAGCCTGAGTATCCTCATCCAGGCTTCTATGCCGTTCCGTATCCAACGCGTGATGCGTAAGCAGAACCTCTCAGAGTCCGAGGCCCGCAAGACTATCGAGAAGGTAGACAAGATGCGCGAGAACTACGTTCAGAAGTACACCAACACTTCCCGTTACGATACCCGCAACTACGACCTCATCATCTCTGCAGACGGCAAGACCGAGGATGAAATCGTGGATATCATCATGGATTACATCGGGTAGTATCATCCCACGAAAAATAAAGAAAGGCATCCAAATCGGATGCCTTTCTTTGTTATTTCACTTCCCAAGTATCGTTCGTCTCCAACAACTCGGAGAAGTTATGATACTTCTTCTGGGCACTGACCTCTGCCAACTGGGCATGAACAGCGTCGTTGTAGGTGGGAGCCTCCACGTCGCGGATGACACCGAGAGCAATGGGGAAACCGTCACCGTTACCCATCAGCGCAAGCTTCAGTTGCAGGGTATTGTCTTCGCAGTGGGCATCGTGTACCAGTACGTCGTCCAGCGTATAGCCGTCCTTGCCAATCTCGACCACTTTCAGGCCAAAGCCCTGCTGCACCAGTCCGAACTCATTGTTCTCACCGAATACCAGCTTCTCGCCATGTTTCACGTAGATGGCGTTCTTCTTACGGCCCTCGTTGTTATAGACAGCCTCATGACAGCCGTCGTTGAAGATGACGCAGTTCTGCAACACCTCCGTCACCGAGGCACCTTTGTGCTGGTAGGCAGCCTTCAATACTTCTACGGTACCTTTTGCGTCGGTTGCCACGCAACGGGCAAAGAAGTGTCCGCGGGCACCGAAGCACAGCTCTGCAGGGCGGAACGGGTCCTCTACAGTTCCGTAAGGACTCGACTTGCTGACGAATCCACGGGGTGAGGTAGGGGAGTACTGACCCTTCGTCAGACCGTAGATACGGTTGTTCAAGAGGATCATGTTCAGGTCGATATTCCTGCGATTAGCATGAATAAAATGGTTACCACCGATGGCCAGTCCGTCACCGTCTCCGCTCACCTGCCATACGGTCAGGTTAGGGTTAGCCACCTTCGCACCAGTGGCAATGGCGGCTGCACGACCGTGAATGGTGTTCATGCCGTAGGTAGCCATGTAGTGGGGCAGACGGCTCGAGCAGCCGATACCTGAAATCACTGCAATATCTTTGGGAGCTACACCAATCTCTGCCATAGCCTTATGGAGCGAGGCCAGGAAGAAGTGGTCGCCACATCCCGGACACCAACGTGGTTGTCCTTTCTTATAATCTTGTGCTGTATATTCCATAACTCTTTACTTCTTTAAAATGTCCTCGAATGCGTTGACTAACTCTTCGACCACGAATGGTTGACCCTTGACCTGATTGAACTGGTAAGGCACGAAGCCGTCGACCTTCATGCGCAGGTAGGCAGCCAGCTGACCCATGTTCTGCTCGGCCACCACCACCTTCTTGTACTTCGAGAGTACGGCGGCAGCGTTCTTGGGCAGCGGGTTCAGATACTTGAACTGAGCCTGAGCCACCTTCTTGCCCTTGGCACGGAGCTCGTCCATAGCCGAGTGCAGATGACCATAGGTTGAGCCGAAACCGACGACGAGCAGTTCGGCATCGTCCACGTCACCCTCTACTTCAAGGTCGGGCACCTGGATGTTGTCAATCTTCTGCTGACGTAAGCGTGTCATCAGGTCGTGGTTCTCAGGATTGGTGGAGATGGCACCCGTCTCTGAGTCCTTCTCCAGTCCACCGAGGATATGTTCGAAGCCCTCACGACCAGGCACTGCCCAGTAGCGGGTACCGTTCTCGGCACGCATATAGGGCGCCCACTTGCCCTTCAGCTCCTCAGGAACATAAGGGGGATTGATGGCGTCCAGTTTGTTGATGTCAGGCAGACGGAAAGCACCAGAACCGTTGGCGACATACGCATCCGTCAACAGAATGACGGGCGTCATGTGCTCCAAGGCTATCTTAGATGCCTGATAGACGGCGTCGAAACAGTCGGTTGGACTTAGGGCAGCCATTACTGGCATAGGGCTCTCACCATTACGACCGAACAGTGCCTGCAGCAGGTCAGTCTGTTCTGACTTCGTGGGAAGTCCTGTTGCAGGACCACCGCGCTGTACGTCGATGACCACCAGCGGCAACTCCATGATGACAGCGAGGTTCATGGCCTCACTCTTCAGACAGATGCCGGGACCTGATGTAGAAGTTGCTGCCAGGGCGCCTGCAAACGAGGCTCCGAGGGCCGAGGCACATCCGCTGATCTCATCCTCACACTGTACGGTGATGACGCCACACGACTTATGCTTCGACAGCTCGTGCAGGATGTCGGTAGCAGGAGTGATAGGATAAGAACCAAGATAGAGTCGCAGGCCTGCCTTCTCGGCGGCGGCAATCAGACCGTAGGCCGTTGCCTTGTTACCTGTGATGTCCATATAACGTCCGGGCACCTTCTCCTTCGATTCGATGCGATAGACGTTCACTGCACTCGAGTGCGTGTTGTGACCATAGTCGTAGCCGGCCTGCACCACCTTGATATTGTTCTCGGCAATAGCGGGCTTCTTGGCGAATTTCTCACGCAGGAAGTTGTTGACCAGTTCCAGATCGCGGTCGAACAGCCAGCACACCAGACCCAGTGCAAACATGTTGCGACACTTCAGCATCGCCTTGTTGTCCATACCTGTGTCGGCCAGACAGTCCTTCACCATCGTGGTCAGCGGGCACTGGATGACGCGGTCGGGGTCAACGCCCATCTCGCCCAGATAGTCCTCGCTCTTGAACTGCGCCTTCTCCAAGTCCTTAGGACCGAAGGAGTCGGTGTCGATGATAATCGTAGCCTGGGGCTTCGAATACTTCAGCTGCGTCTTCAGCGCAGCAGCATTCATTGCTACCAGCACGTCACACTTGTCGCCAGGGGTATAGACCTTGCCGGCGCCGATGTGTACCTGGAAACCGCTCACACCCGTCAGCGAACCTTGCGGGGCACGGATGTCGGCGGGATAGTCGGGAAACGTAGAAATACCGTTACCTACGGTGGCACTCACCGTAGAGAAGATGTTTCCGGCTAACTGCATACCGTCGCCGGAGTCACCAGAAAAGCGAACAACAACCTGTTCGAGCTCTTTTACTTCTAATTCAGCCATAAAGTAAGTGTATTATATCTTTTCTTTTCCTATTTGTATTTTATATTCTATAAAAACGGGTGCAAATTTAATCTAAAAAAACGAACTACACAAGTTTGTGGCCCACATTTTTATATACCAATGCATTTTTTGCCGTTTACCTAGCGCCAAAACAGTCCGCTACAATCTTACTCAAGTCCTGCTCAAAGGATATTCAACTTCTGCTCATATTCTTCACTAGAAATTCCATAGACCTACTCATGCGTTGCTCATATAGATGTTCGGTACATGTCCGGTATATGTCCGGTACTTGTTCGGTAAAACACCGAACATCTACTGAACATGTACTGGACATCTACTGGACAAGTAATAGCGTGTAAAGGGAGAAATGTATGGGAAGTTCTAGCGAGGTACATGAGTAAAGCATGAGCAAGACTTGAGTATCCTTTGAACAAGGCATGAATAGGGCACTTTTTATGCCGTAATTATTTGTTATTTCATTTGAAAATCGTACCTTTGCAGCATCAAAATGACATAGACTATGCAAGAAACGAGACAGAATAAGATTGCGCGCCTGTTGCAGAAGGAGCTGAGCGTGATTTTTCAGGAGCAGACCCGTACGATGCACGGGGTGATGGTGAGCGTCACGCGTGTCCGCGTGAGTCCCGACTTGAGTATCTGTACGGCCTATCTGAGTATCTTCCCCAGTGAGCGTGGCGAGGAGTTGATGGCTAATATCAATAAGAACGAGAAGCAGATACGCTATGAGTTGGGCACGAGAGTGCGCCATCAGTTGCGCATTATTCCCGAGTTGCGCTTCTTTATTGACGACTCACTGGACTATATTGACCGTATCGACGAACTGCTGAAAAAGTGAACTTTCCGTTTTACATCGCCCGTCGTTACCTTTTCTCCAAGAAGAGTACCAACGCTATCAATGTGATTAGCGCCATTTCCGTAGTGGGTGTCGCTGTGGCTACGATGGCGCTGGTGGTGACGCTGAGCGTGTTTAACGGTTTCCACGACATGGTGGCCTCGCTGTTTACCCAGCTCGACCCGCAGTTAAAGGTGACTCCCGTGGAGGGTAAGACGGTGGCAGCGGACGATTCGCTGCTGACGCGTATCCGTCAGTTGCCGCAGGTGGACGTGGCTACTGAGGTGATGGAGGATCAGGCACTGGCGGTCTATGGCGAGCGTCAGGCGATGATTATGCTGAAGGGTGTGGAGGATAACTTCGATAAGCTGACGCACATCCGTGAGGTGTTGGAGGGTGACGGTGAGTATGCGCTGCATGCTGCTGATATGAACTATGGCATCCCGGGTATGGGTGTCGCTTATCAGTTGGGTATGGGATATACGTACGAGCGGCCTTTGAAGGTGTATGCCCCTCGCAGGGAGGGCCAGCTTAATATGGCTAACCTGCAGGAGGGTTTCGTGGAGGACGAACTCTATTCGCCGGGGGTGCTGTTCAGCATCAAACAAGGAAAGTACGACAAGCGTTATATCATTACCTCTATAGCCTTCACCCGTCAGTTGTTCGACCAGCAGGGCATGCTCTCGTCGCTGGAGTTGCGGCTGAAGCCTGGCAGTGACTTTGAGAAAGTCAAGGCAGAGATGAAGGAGATTGCCGGTGACCGTTTCGAGGTGCGTGACCGCTATGAACAGCAGAACGATACGTTCCGCATTATGAAAATTGAGAAGCTGATGGCATATATCTTCCTGACCTTCATACTGGTGATAGCCTGTTTTAATATCATCGGCAGTATCTCGATGCTGATGATTGACAAGAAGAACGATGTGGTGACCCTGCGTAATCTGGGTGCCTCCGACAGGCAGATAGTGCATATCTTCCTGTTTGAGGGCCGAATGATCTCGGCGATGGGTGCGATTATAGGGATTCTGATTGGACTGCTGCTCTGCTGGCTTCAGCAGGAGTACGGTATTGTGCGACTGGGTAAGTCGGAAGGTTCCTTCATTGTCGATGCCTATCCTGTCAGTGTTCATCCTTGGGATATCGTCCTGGTGTTCCTCACCGTCATTGCGGTAGGTTTCCTGAGTGTGTGGTATCCCGTCCGTTATTTTGCCAAGCGACTGTTGAGCTAATTGTTCTTGGCAGCCTCTTTGGCAGCCTCTTTGGCAGCTTTCTTGGCTGCTTTTTGAGCGGCTTTCTCTGCCTTTCTTGCCTCTTTCTCTGCCTTTCTTGCCTCTTTCTCTGCCTTTCTTGCCTCTTTCTCTGCCTTTCGTTTCTCTTTCTCGGCATCCTTCTGAGCCTTGCGAGCTGCTTTTTCATCATCCTTCTGGGCTTTGCGGGCTGCTTTTTCATCATCACTTTTCTTCCCAAAGATGTTGAAGTGGATGCCTGGCTTGATTTTCGTCTTGTGCATCTCGTCCGTATTGGTGAATGAGAAGGAGCAGAGAAGGTTGGCGAGTTTTCCCTTCATGCTGAGCTTACCCTCAGCAACGGCACCATCGCTGACAATATGGGCGGAGACGTCGGAGACAGTGAGTAACTTGGTTTTAGCCTTTATGATGAGGGCATCGATTTGACCGATAGGCAGTTTGCCGCCTTTGATGCGACGCATCTGGGCGGTACGCGGCTTGGAGATGTCGAAACGGAAGCCTGCCCGGCAGGAGATGGCCCCGATGTCATGATAGTCCATGGCATCTCCCAGTTCGAAGTTCGTGGTCTGCACGTTGCCGCTGAGGTATTTGTTTTTCTCGTCAAGGGCGAAGAAGAAATTCAGCCGTCCCTGTTTGGTGGAGATGATTCCGCGGAACTGCTCCTTCTTCCATAAGACATTGAACGAGCCTGTATAGCGGATGGTTCCCAGGCGGTTCATCTGTTTCATCATGAACTTCTTGACAGGGAACTGGTTGATGATGCGTTCTACGGTGGCAGGGGTCGTCACCATTTCCTGTACGTTGAAATGTACGTTGAGGTCGTATTTGCTCTTCAAGCCCTCAATACCACCATTCGCCTTGATTGTGAGTTTCTTGTCGGGTGTCTTCACGAGGACGTCCTTGAACACCAAGTTGCTGTCTGTACCGCTGAACTTGGTACTCAGCCAGAGTGGTGCCTTGAAGTCTTTTAGTACAGGGGCGAAAGGCTTTGAGATGTCTGTCAGGAGGGTTGTACCCGTGATGTCGGAAGTGGAGAAGGTGAAGCGGATGCCTTTCTTCTTATTGGGCAGTTGGATGACGCCCTTGTCGAAGTTCAGGGTGGTGTTCTTCATGCAGACCGTCATATCCCTAAGAAAGATCTGTCCCTTGATATGCTTGAACTGTCCGTGCAGGTCGGTGACATGCAGTCCGGAGGTGTCGTTGGCTTCGCAGGACACCAGTGTGCCGCAGATGCTGTCCTTATCAGCGTGGTGGAGTTTGATTTTCAGGTTGGCGACAGTATTCATGTGCCCATTGTCGTACCAGCCCCGCTTGGGCTTTCCGGTGCGTTTGTGCGGCTTGTGGTTGTCTGTGAACCATCGTACGCTGTCGATGTTGATGGTGTGGTGGTTTTCTGTCCCTTCATAGTTGATGGCATATACCGTCAGGCGGGAATCTACATGTGTAGAGTCTTTCTTGATATGCACCCAGGAGGTTTCCAGTTGGCGGATTTCTCCCGACTGCTTGCCCATCCATCCTTTCTGGTATTTCAGAAGTCCCAGGGAAAATTGCCTGTCGTTGAAGGTCACATTCACATGTTCAATGACAGCCTTGTTGAGGTCGACCTTGAGTTTCGACTTCTTTTTCTTGCTTACCTCTTTCTTTTCTCCGCTCTCCTCTTTTTTCTTGAAGGCATCGATGACAAACTGGTAGTTGGCAGGTTCTTCAGGGGAGGGCTTGAAAAGGTGGGCTTGTAATCCATCCACCTTTACCTCCTGAATGTTAAGCTCCTGCTGAAGCAGCAAGGGCAGCATCTGGATTTCTGCCGATAGTAATTTGAGTTCCAGCATCTTCCGTTGCTGACGGTCGTCAACGCGGAGTCCGAAGAGGCGGATGTCGTCATCGAAGAAGCCGATATGGATACTGTCTATTTCGATTTTGGTCTCCAGCTTCTCTGCCAGCATATCTGTGGCATAATGGAGAATCTTGTTCTGGATGGAGGAGTTGTTAATCATTCCTACTGCCCCCAAGATCAGGACAATAAAGAGTACTACAAGACCACCAATGACTTTCAGGGTGGTGAGGAGGGCTTTTTTGACAGATACCATATTTAATAATCAATTATTCGTTTGCAAATATAATGTTTTTATTTCTGATTTTACTCCTTTTTTGCCGTTTTTTCGTATCTTTGCAGCATGAGACAACGATTGCTATGCTTTCTCTGCCTTTGTCTGTCGTGTCATCACGTGATGGCGCAGGAGGATTTCCTCAAGGCGCATGATGCCGTGAAGAGGGACGGATATCCCTTTTGGGTATATATGCCGAAGGACTATGATGCCTATCAATCGACTACTCCTTTGATACTGTTCCTTCATGGAGCCAGTCTGAGAGGTACCGACCTCAACAAGGTGCTACGTTACGGACCATTGGATGCCGTGAAGATGGGACTGGAGGTGCCTGCCCTTATCGTGGCACCACAGAACCCCAAGGGGCACTGGAATCCGCAGAAGCTGAACGATATTCTGGAATGGATGGCAAGGCATTATGTCTATAACCCTCAGCGTGTCTATGTCATTGGGATGAGTCTGGGCGGTTATGGAGCGCTTGATTTGGCTGGAACATATCCGGATAAGATTGCAGCAGCGATGGCGCTATGCGGAGGGAGCACACTAAGGGACTATCGGGGGCTGGGCGGACTACCCTTGTGGATTATTCATGGAACTGCCGACCGGTCGGTGAAGATAGAAGAATCGAAGAAGGTTGTGGAGGGAATGCGCCGGCTGGGTGTTGACGGGCGGTTGCGCTATGAATGGATAAGTGGTGCCTCACATGGTGACTTGGCACGCTATTTCTACTTGGTCAGCACCTACGATTGGTTGTTTATGCATACCCTGATAGAGCCCCGTCGGCCAGTGGATACTTCGATACAGATTACTGCGGACGAGAAGGCGAATGCCTATAAGCAAATCAAGCGTCGCAAGGGTGAGTTGCGTATCGAGTGAATATTGAAAAATTGCTAACTTTTGCGCTAATTTGCAAAATATCAAGGTGTTTTGCCAAATTATTTGTACCTTTGTGCCCGATAACAATCTATGAGCCTATATGTATAAACTAATTATCGTCTTATTGTTGGCACTTTTAGGTAGTCCGGCTGTTGCCCAGCAAAAGGGAAAGGCAACGTTCTATACCCGTAAGTGGGATGGAAGGAAGACGGCCAGTGGCGAACGGCTTTATAACGATAGTCTGGTGTGCGCCCATAAGACCCACAAGTTTGGTACCCTCTTGTTGGTGAAGAATCCTGCCAATGGTAAAGAGTGTGTAGTAAAGGTCATCGACCGCGGTCCCTATGTGAAAGGGCGTATCATTGATCTTTCGATTCGAGCTGCCCGTGAATTGGGTATCCTCAACCAAGGCGTAGCCGTCGTAGAGGTGTCAGTATATAAGAAACCGACAGAAGTACCTTATAAACCAGAAGACATTGAGTTGCCTGATTTGGAGATGGAAGTGACACAAGGAAACACGATAGTCCCCCAGTGGCAGGACTCGATAGTAACAAACCAGAAGAAAGAATAGTCATGAGACAGAATGTCGCTGTAATCGCCGTATTACTGCTGTTGGCAGGATGCACAGGACGGAAAGCCCCTGTTGCAGGTGAAGCTGACTCAACCGAAACAGAACCAGAGATTCCTATTGAACAATTATTCCTCCCGGATACAGCGTATGCTTCCGTGGAGGCTGTGAAATATGTGGTGGAGGATGAAGACTCCGTGGCTGCACCTTTGAAAGATCTGGATGATCGCTACGAAGGGAAGGAAGGGGTGTATGTGTTCCGTAAGAACCTCCACCGTGATGCCCGTTTCGGAGGGCGTATAAAGGGGACACCTGACACGATTCTCATCGCCTGGGAGTTTGCTACGGCATACGATACCACCCATACCCGTTTCGGAACATGGGGAGGCGGTAGCGGATGGACAGGGCAGCCGCTTTATGTGAAATGGACGGACGACCAGATGGCACAGTTCAAAAAGTCGTCACCGGGACTGACTGCAGATTTTGCCAATGAGGAGATCATCGTGGGTTCTCTCTGTGGCAAGGGCTATTTCATCAACTACCAGACGGGTAAGGCTTCGCGTGAACCGTTGGACTTGGGGAATGTGGTGAAAGGAACGGTAGGACTGGATCCGGAGTACTATAATCTCTATGTGGGACAGGGTGTCCCTCGTCAGGCGGGTCCCTTCGGGCATCAAGTCTTTGATCTTTTGAAGCATCAACGTACTTTCTTCTTTGGTCCAGACCCGAAGGCTTGGCGTGGATGGAATGCTTTCGATTCCAACAGTATCGTGGCTGGCGGCTATCTGTTCTGGTGTGGTGAGAATGGTAGTGTGTATAAATACGAGCGCAGTCAGGGCAACCTCCGTCGTGTCAGTGTGATGCGCTATCGGGTTAATGGAATGGCGCCAGGTATTGAGTCGAGTCTGTGTGTCTATCGTAATTACGGTTACTTCTCAGACAATAAGGGCAATGTCGTTTGTATCAATCTGAATACGATGAAGCCGGTATGGTATTATGACAACCACGACGATTCCGATGGCACGATGGTGTGTCGTGAGGAGGGTGGCGTGCCTTATCTGTATACAGCCTGTGAGGTGGACAAGCAGGGAGATTCGGGTATCTGCCATTTCATCAAGCTTAACGGACTGAATGGAGAGCGTGTATGGGAGACGAACATTCCTTGTCGGCGTATCAATCTGCCAGGGAAGACGCTCGACGGTGGTATGTATGCCAGTCCGTTGATTGGTGACGGTGATTGTAAGGAGATGATCTTTGCTAATCTTTGTCGTAACGGTGCCTCAAACTCCGGTGGTGAGTTGACGGCCTTCAGTACGAAAGATGGAAAGATTCTGTATACCGTTCCCTACGGACAGTTTGCATGGTCATCACCGATTCCTTTCTATAACGAGAAGAATGAGATGTTCGTGTTTACGGGTGACGCCTCCGGTATTCTTCGTATCATTCGTGGAAAGACAGGAGAGGTGGTCTGCAAGAAGGTGGTAGGCTCTAACTTCGAGTCTTCGCCCATTGCCATAGGCAATACGGCAGTTGTGGGCTGTCGGGGTAATAAAATCTATAAATTCGTGATACAATGAAAAAAGTTCTAAGTATATGTTTCCTGTTATGGATTGGCATTGGTACCATCAATGCCCAATATGATTTATTGTCGGCAAAGAAGAATGTCATCAAGGGGAACTATAATTTCTGGGTTTATACCCCCGAGGAATACTACTATACCCAAGAATCGACCCCATTAATCTTCTTCCTCCATGGAGCCAGTCTGTGCGGACATGACTTAAACAGGGTCTTACGCTATGGTTCTATTGACGCAGCGAAGATGGGACTGATGATTCCCGCCTTGATAGTGGCACCGCAGAATCCGGGTGGACCGTGGAATCCCCATAAGCTCAACGAGATTCTGGAGTGGATGAAACTGCACTATGTCTTCGACGAGTCGAGGGTCTATGTCCTCGGCATGAGTCTTGGCGGGTATGGTACGCTTGACTTCGCAGGAACATATCCCGATAAGATTGCAGCGGCTATCGCTCTCTGTGGGGGAAGTACGCTGAAAGACTATCGTGGACTGGGTGAGTTGCCGTTATGGATTGTTCATGGTACTGCCGACCGTGCTGTATCTGTCAAAGAGTCGCAGAAGGTGGTGACGGGTATGAAGACGCTGGGAATCACGAGTCGTTTGCGTTATGACTGGCTGCCAGGTGCCTCACATGGTGCCTTGGCCCGTTTTTTCTATACCAGCAAAACCTACGAATGGCTGTTCCAACATACATTGCGTGACCCTTGGCGCCCTGTCGACAATACTATTGATATTACCAAGAGTGACCTCTCGAATGCCTATCGTGAGTTCCAGCATCGAACCGACCAATTGGAGAAAGAATTGGATAGTGAGCGATAAAAAGGGGAAAAGAGGCGATAATTGCAAAAAAAGTAGTAATTTTGCACCCGTTTTTAGAGCATATAAATGATGAGAAGGATTGGAATGACGATGGTTATGTTGTTGTGTGGCATCTTTGCCGTACTGGCACAACAGCCCTTGCATGTCGTCATTTTAGGCGATTCTAACACCTTCATTGGAGGCGATCAATGTGACAAACCCCAAGGATGGAACAAGTGGTTCAAGGAGATGATGCAGCCCATGTCTTGTCGCAGCTATGCCCGTAGTGGTGCCACTTGGACAGAGACTCCCCAGACGGAGCGTGACACGGATGGGTATTGGGATATCCTGAACGACAACAACGTTATCAGCAACCAGATATGGCGACTGATAAGGGACGTCAACGAAACGAGGATACAAGTGATGCCCGACCTTATTCTCATTATGGCAGGCACTAATGACCTGTGGTTTGCCGACAAACGTCCAGAGCCTCTGCCCGTTGCCATCCAAAAGGATTGTGAGTTGCTGACGAGAAACTTCCCGGAGGCACGTATTATCCTCATCACTCCTCCGCCTTTCACAAAGGTATCAATGGATGTGCAGCATCATGCCGCAGAGGTTATTGAGCAGTGTGCCCAGTCAATGGGGCTGTCTGTCATCCGTCTTGATCGGGCGAAGCCGTTGCTACCGCCATCCAAGCTTGTCCGTCGCGGATATTCTAAGGATGGTGTGCATACCACGCCAAAGGGAGCGAAAGTGTTAGGTAAGTATATATACAACCAAGTGCAGGCAATCCTGCTGCAATAAATTAACGACATGGTATTCTCGGATTTGTTTTTTCTCTTCGTATTCTTACCAGCCTTCCTGCTGTGTTATCTGCTTGCCACATGGGTAGACCGCCAATGGCTGTCATCAGAGGGAATGCGGAGTAATAAGGCGAAGAACCTCATATTGGTGTGTTTCTCTCTTATCTTTTATGCGTGGGGAGAACCCGTCTATGTCTTCCTAATGCTGTTCTGCGTCCTTGTCAACTATCTCGTAGGACTGGGTATTGCTAATCTGGAAGCATATCGGAAAACAATATTGGTTATCGGACTGATTCTTAATATTGCCATTATCGGCACTTTTAAATATTTGGGCTTTCTTGCTCAATGTCTTTGTGACATGGGCATACCTGTAGCGCAACCGAATATCGCTCTGCCGATTGGTATCAGTTTCTATACGTTCCAGTCGATATCCTATCTGATAGATGTCTATCGAAGGGAATCGCCCGTACAGCGTCGTTTCCATGACCTGTTGCTCTATATCTCGATGTTTCCACAGTTGATAGCAGGACCGATTGTACGCTATGGTACGGTGGCGGACGAGATTCATAATCGTCATGTGAATGCTGCCGACTTTGCCGATGGCATCTACCGCTTCCTTATCGGACTGGGTAAGAAGGTGATTCTCGCCAACCAGTTATCGGAAATATCCGACCAGTTCCTAGTGAATGGCTTGAATACCCTTACGACGGCAGGAGCATGGATAGGTATTGTCGCCTTTACTCTCCAAATATATTTCGATTTCTCTGGCTATTCCGATATGGCCATTGGCTTGGGACGTTGTATGGGATTCCATTTTAACGAGAACTTCCGTCATCCGTATTGCTGTAACTCCATTACGGATTTCTGGCGTCGTTGGCATATCTCACTGGGTAGTTTCTTCCGAGACTATGTATATATCCCCTTGGGAGGAAACCGTGCCCATCAGGCTGTGAACATCCTCGTGGTATGGTTCTTGACGGGTATGTGGCATGGTGCGAGTTGGAACTTCATTATCTGGGGTGTCTATTTCGGACTTATCGTGATGATAGAGAAATATACGTTGCTGCGTGTCAAAGACAAGATTCCCGCAGTCTTCCTGCATATCTATAGTATGTTGTTGGTCATTGCAGGATGGGGTATTTTCTATTTCGATCACTTCGACCAGATGATTGTTTTCTTCCAGGCGTTCTTTGGCAATGTCGCCTCTGCATATGACTTCGTCGATGAAAGTGCACTGCTGGATAATTTCTGGCTTTGGATTGCCGCCCTGTTCTTCTGCTTGCCTATCCGTACTACTGTGGCAGAATGGGTGGACCGTTTGTTGGGCGATTCTGTGGTGAAGACAACACTTGTATTCGCCACACGGGTAGTTCTCTCCGTAGGCATCCTGATACTCAGCACAGCCCTTTTGGTTGGTGCTACGAATAATGCGTTTATCTATACACGATTCTGAGAAAGATAAAATGATGGCATATAATAAATATAATAAGGTGCAAGGTTGGATGAATGGGCTTTTGGCCTTTGGCTTTTGGCTTTTGGCTTTACAGTTAAGTGCCGAGCAGGTTCGTCTGACCCGTTCTGGCATTATCATTGTGGGTAGTGGAGACAAGGTACGGGCCTTCGAGCCTTTCCGTGGAACATTAGACGGTGGTTTGGGTTATGCGGAGGCTGTTAATAAGTATAAGCAGACATTCGGAGATGCTGTTAACGTATATTGTATGATTATTCCGACGGCAGTGGCTATTTACTGTCCTGAGGAAGCAAAGGTGTGGACCAAGGATCAAAAGGCTACGGTGCGTAATATCTATGCCCATCTTTCGAAGGATGTGAAGTTTGTCGACCTCTTCGATACGATGAATGCACATGCTGAAGAGGATATTTATTCTCGAACCGACCACCATTGGGCTCCTTTGGGTGCCTATTATGCTGCCCAGCAGTTTGCAGATCAGGCTGAAGTCCCCTTTGCCGATTTGTCAACCTATGAGAAACATGTGATACACGACTATGTAGGTACAATGTACCGTTTCTCGCGTGATGCCGCAGTAAAGAACGCTCCAGAGGATTTCGTGTATTACGTTCCTAAAGAGGTCGATTATACAACCACCTACATCCGTTACCAGTTAGGTAAGAACCGTAAGGTTGTTGGTGAGAAAGAGCCGGAGGAGGGTAATTTCTTCTATACTTACGATGATGGTAACAGTGCCGCCTATATGACTTTCATGCATGGTGACCTCAATACTACGAAGGTGAAGACATCCACACGTAATGGTCGTCGGCTACTTATTCTGAAAGACAGCTATGGTAATGCCCTTCCAGCCTATCTGTTCCACTCTTTTGAGGAGATTCATGTGGTCGACTGTCGCTATTTCACGAAGAATATCGTGCATTACGTACAGAAGAACGATATTACGGACATTCTCTTCGCCAATAATGCTGGTCATGCCTATGCCGCAACCACCCATCAATCCTATAACCGTTATTTAGAGCAATGAAGAATTATCTGTATATCGCCATCGTCGCCGTTGTCTTTCTGGCTTTCGCACTGGTCTTCGACACTTTCCCACGCAGTACTGTGTCTGAATTGGAAAAACGCGAGCTTGCCACTTTCCCGGAGTTTACGTGGGAGCGCCTTGCCAATGGTTCGTTTACCAGTGAGGTGTCTACCTGGTTTAGCGATAGTGAACCCTATCGTGATGTATTCATGACACTGAGTATGCAGATAAAGAATCTTATTGGAATCGCTCCATCGGATGATAATGTGACCTTTCATGCCTCAGACACACCTCAAGGTGATTCTGAAGAGGAAGGAAAGGAACAGGCAGAGCAGAAACCTGACAGTATGACGATTGCTGATTACGAAAACCATATCAATGCCGATGAGAATGCGAAGATAGCCAACAAAGGTATTATTATTGTCGGCAAGGGCGATAAGGTGCGTGCACTGATGGCCTATGGCGGTGGTCCTAAGGGTTGTGTGGGCTATGCCCAGGCTGCCAATAAGTATAAAGAGGTATTTGGTGATAAGGTGAACGTATATTGTATGGTGATACCTACTGCCGTTGAGTTCTACTGTCCTGATAAGGCGAAGAGTCGTACCAACCCTCAATTGCCTACTATCCGTAATGTAGTGGCACATCTTGACCCAGGTGTAAAACCTGTTGATGTCTATACGACGTTGGGTAAGCACGCGGATGAGGATATCTATCTGCGCACCGACCATCACTGGTCGCCTCTCGGCGGCTATTATGCCGCTCAGGAGTTTGCTCGTGTGGCAGGTGTTCCTTTCAAGGATCTCTCTCATTATGAGCGCAGGGTGACACATGGTTATGTAGGTAGTATGTATGGCTATTCGAAGGATATCTCCATCAAGAATGCACCAGAAGACTTCGTCTATTATGTCCCGAAGGGAGTGGAATATACCACCACGTACACCAACTACAACATCAATAAAAACTATCAGGTTACAGGCGAAGGCAAACCCTTCACGGCTCCTTTCTTCTTTAAGTTCAAGGATGGTCATGGCGGTGCCTATTGTACGATGATGGGTGGTGATACCAAACTGACACAGGTACGTACTTCTACGCATAACGGTCGACGTGTCATCATTCTCAAGGACAGCTTCGGTAATATGATACCTGGTTATCTGTTCTTCTCTTTCGAAGAGGTACACGTCATTGACTCGCGCTATTTCACGAAGGACATCATTGCCTATGTGGCAGAGAACAAGATTACCGACATTCTTTTTGCCAACAATATCTTCAAGGCATATAGTAGTCATACTTACGGTTCTTACCTTCGTTTCCTCCACCAGCAGTGGTCTCGCCCAGGCTCAGAACCTGCGAAGGCGAAGAAGGATAGTGTCAAGCAAAAGGATGCACCTGCTCGTGAAAAGTCGGAGGCCCCTGAGAAACCAGTTGCCCCTGTTCCTGAAGAATCGGCAAGATCTGTCCCGTCGGAGGCTGTAGAGTAATTCTCGTCTTGGGCAAGCGTACTGAAGAAACGATTATTTCAATTCTTAAAGGCAAATCATTATTATGTTACATATACAATAGTATGTGTTACATTCTTGGTGTGTGTGTATGATAAAAAATGGCTAACTTTGCAAACGCACATTAGGGTCCCTTGATAAGGGACGGCTATAATGCAGGGATAAAAACAAAAAACTATGCGAAAAGTATTTCTATTGACATCGATGCTCATTCTGACATGCGGCATCACCAAAGCTCAGGGGCTGAAAGACGCCTACAAGAATTATTTTATGATTGGCGTTGCCGTCAATCAGCGTAATGTGACGGATGCAGAGCAACAGGCACTCATCAAGAGGGAGTTTAACAGCATTACCGCAGAGAACGACATGAAGCCGGAGCCTACGGAACCGAAGGAAGGGCAGTTCAACTGGGATAATGCCGACAAGATTGCAAACTTCTGTCGTGCCAATGGTATTAAACTGCGTGGACACTGTTTGATGTGGCACTCACAGATTGGTGAGTGGATGCTCAAGGACAATCCCACAAAAGAGGTGTTCTATGCCCGTATGAAGAATCATATTCAGGCGGTGGTGAACCGTTATAAAGATGTGGTGTACTGTTGGGATGTAGTGAACGAGGCGATGACAGACGACAAGAATGCAGTCGACCCCTACCGTCAGAGCCCAATGTATAAACTCTGTGGTGACGAGTTTATTGCCAAGGCTTTCCAGTTTGCACATGAGGCCGACCCGAAGGCATTGCTGTTCTACAACGACTACAATGAGACGGATCCTGTCAAGAGCCAGCGCATCTTCAATATGGTGAAGGCGATGAAGGCTGCTGGTGTGCCCATCGACGGTATCGGTATGCAGGGACACTACAATATTTACGGGCCAACGGAGAAAGAAGTGGATGACGCTATTACGCTCTACAAGAAAATCGTAAAGCATATCCATGTAACAGAATTGGATATCCGGGTGAATACGGAAATGGGTGGACAGCTTCGTTTCAGTCAGGGCAATGTTAATATCAGTGACTCTGTAAAACAATATCTTGCTGATCAGTATGCCCGTGTATTTGACGTATTCCGCAAGCATAAGGACGTGATAGATTGTGTGACGTTCTGGAATCTGAGCGATAAGGACTCATGGCTGGGCGCCGCTAATTATCCGTTGCCTTTCGATACGGAGTACAAGCCCAAACTTGCATATGATGTGATTAAGAATATGCTGCCGGCAAAGTGGGAGATGCCTGCAAAACCAGCACCGAAACCTCGTCAGCAAGCACAACGCCCGCCGTTCAATGCTAAATTCGCTTTCCGTCCTATTGAAGGTGTGAAGGATGACTTCAAACCCTCGGAGATGAATCAGCCTGGTCAGGAATATCCTCAGGTCAATTCTCAGGGATATGTCCGTTTCCGCGTAATGGCTCCCGAAGCCAAGGAGGTTTCTGTCAGTCTTGGCTTAGGCGGTCGTGGAGGAACAAAACTGCATAAGTTTTTTGACGGTTCGTGGATTGGAACCACAGAAGGTCCGATGGATGAGGGATTCCACTACTATCATCTGACGATTGACGGTGGAACCTTTAATGATCCAGGCGCTAAGAACTACTATGGCTCTTGTCGTTGGGAGAGTGGTATTGAAATCCCTGCCCATGATGCTGATTTCTATGCAATGCGTCAGGATATTCCTCATGGCAATGTTCAGCAGGTTTTGTTCCCGTCGGCAAGTCAGAATGCTGTGCTACGTGCCTTTGTATATACACCTCCGACATACGGAAAGAACAAAAAAGAAACGTATCCTGTACTCTACCTGCAACACGGATGGGGTGAGGATGAGACAGCTTGGAGCAATCAGGGCCACGCCAACCTCATCATGGACAATTTGATAGCCGATGGTAAGATAAAGCCTTTCATTATAGTGATGACTTACGGACTGACCAATAATATCAAGTTTGGTACTATCGGACAGTTTACTGGTGAGGAGTTTGAGAAAGTATTGGTCGATGAACTTGTACCATATATTGATGCCAATTTTGCTACCAAGGCAGATAAATGGAATCGTGCAATGGCAGGTTTGTCAATGGGTGGTATAGAGACAAAGCTCATCACCCTGCGCCGTCCGGAGGTGTTTGGAAGCTACGGTCTGCTAAGCGGTGGACAGTATGAGCCCAGTGATATTAAGGATAAGAAGCAAGTGAAGCTTATTTTCCAAAGCTGTGGTAGTAAGGAGCGTCCTGATGCTATCAAGGAGTCGACAGCACGCCTGAAAGAGGCAGGTTATAACGCTCATGGTTTCATCTCAGAGGGAACTGCCCATGAGTTCCTGACCTGGCGTAGAAGTCTTTACCAGATGGCACAGTTGCTGTTTAAGTAATAATACATGAGGAAATACCTTCTTCTAGTAATTAGTATTGTTTTAGCAGCCATTGTTTTTGGCTTCCTTTGTTATAGCCATCCATGGCTGATGACTGCCCGTGAGCAGTCTCAGCTATGGATGTGCACTATTGATTACTTGGGATTCCGTCTGTCGGAACCAGGAGGAGCGGCACGTTATGTGGCGGAGTTCATCGTACAATTCTCCTATTATATCCTTTGGGGAGCTATCGTTATTGCTTTGTTCGCCTTTGCCATGATATGGCTATGGTGGCTGGTGATTCGCCGGATATGGTATTATTATCGGGAGACCCCATGCCTACTATGGTTACAGATAGTATCACTCATTCCTCTTATAGGGTTGTGGCTTGCACTACTTGACATTAACGTGCAGATGACACTACCGGTCTCTGTATGTTTAATATTATTACTGTCACTCCTCATACCCCGACAAGGTGTAGCAGTCTTTCCTATTACCATTATATTGGTGTTATTGGGTTGGTGGCTGGCAGGACCTGTTTGCATGTTACTTCCTCTATTTGCGCCTTGGGTATTGTGGTGCCATCCTCGGCCGTCCATCGCCAAAGGAGTATTGCGTTTCGCCCTGTTGGCAATACTGTTGACGGGCTCTATCCTTCTATACGGTCCATATTCAGATCGTCCGTTACGTGAACTTTTTAAAGGTATTGATTATAAAGTGAAGGACGAATATCTGGGAATAGAAGAAGAACAAAAGTATGACCTGTTTGTCCATTTGGGCCTTTGGGAAAGAATTCTCGCAGAGTCAAGGCAGACTCCACCTAGGAAGCGTTCCAGTTATTGGGCCATACAATTGGCTCAGTGGCAGTTAACAGATTCTGGCGAATCAGATTTACGTCAATGCATATTTGATACGTGGGGATCGTTGTCAAGTTGTAGCTCCTCTTTCCTAATGAGCGACGTGTATCTGAAGTTAGGGTGGGTCAATATGTCACAAAGGGCTGCTTATGAAGCGTTGGTATCTTTTCCCAACTATAATTATAGCGGACGAGCCTTGAAACGACTCACGGAAACGAGTCTTATCACGGGTAGGTATGAGTTGGTGAGGAAGTATGCCAGTCTTTTGGTACAGGCTCCTTTTTACCGTTCATGGGCACAGGAGGCACTTCACATGGTGGACCACCCCGAACTCATAGAACAAAATGTCAATTGTAAGAATCTGCGTCAAACCTATTTCGGGACACGCGACGCATTGTTTTATTAATCATACCTTTGAAAAAACGATAGAGCATGAAGGGGCCTTTCAAAATATTTGTTACAATAGTATTGTTGCTGCTGGTGGCATGCAAGCCACAACCCCACGATGAAAAAGTGTCGGACAAACAGCCTGTTATCTATCCCGACTATGTCGGGGTTACGGTTCCCGCAGAGATAGCCCCATTAAACTTTGCTATGGCTGACGATTCGGTGGATTGGGTTTGTGTAACAGTAGAGGGTTCGAAGGGGGGACAGATGACAAGTGTTGGTGAGGATACAGACTTCGATATTGAAGAATGGCACCAACTGTTGGCCAGAAACAAAGGTGGACATCTGAAAGTGAGTGTGACAGCCAGGAAAGAGGAGGGATGGACACGCTATAAGAGTTTTAATATTTATATCAGTCCGTTGCCTTTGGAAGAATGGGGAGTCACTTATCGCCGTATTCCTCCCAGCTATTCTATGTATGGGCTGATGGGTCTTTGGCAACGCAATTTGTCGAATTTCGATGAGAAGGTACTGTTGAAGACTTCGCAGATACCTGGTATGTGTGTGAACTGTCATACTAATAGCAACAACCACCCTGGTGACTATGTCTTCCATGTGAGAGGAGCACATGGTGCTACAGTTTTTCACCGAAAAGGGCATACAGAGCTGCTGAAAGCTAAGAATGATACTTTAGGTGGATCGATGGTGTATCCCAGTTGGCATCCAGGAGGTCGCTATATCGCCTTCTCCACCAACAAGACGGCACAGGCCTTTCATATGAGTACTCCCAAACTCATTGAAGTCTATGACAATAGTTCTGACATTTTCGTCTACGATACAGAGACGCACACTATCATCAATGATACCTTGACTATGACTTCCGCATGGTCAGAGAACTGTCCAGCATTCTCAGCAGACGGGAAATGGATTTACTTCATTACGGCTTTACAACATACCTATCCGCAGGAGTTTAGGCAACAGCGATATAACCTTTGTCGTGTTGCCTTTGATGAGCGGACAGGAAAGTTGGGAAATCAGGTTGATACGTTAATCAATGCCAATCAGATGCAAAAGAGTATCACATGGCCTCGTGCTAGTTATGACGGGCGTTATCTCATGTATACCCAGATGGATTATGGCTATTTCTCCGTATGGCATCCCGAAGCCGATTTGTGGTTGATGGATCTAAAGACAGGAGAAACACGACCGATGGATGAGGTGAATAGTTCCAACTCGGAGAGTCTACACCAATGGTCATCGAATAGTCGGTGGTTCCTCTTTACCAGTCGACGCGACGACGGCTTGTACACATGCATTTATTTTGCCTCCATTGGTGATGATGGTAAGGCAACCAAGCCCTTCATGTTACCACAACGCCATCCGAAGCGTTATTACCGGGAGTTGTTGTATTCCTATAATACTCCAGATTTTACTGCTGTTGAGATAGATGTTAACCCCCAGGAAATGGGACGTGCTATTGAGAGTGACAAACGTGTCGCGACGCAAGTTCGAAAATGACGAGAACAAAAACTATATAATATGACAAAACTTATTACAACCATTACATTCTTTTTGGCAACAATTCATGTGTCGGCTCAGAATCCTCCGTTGGTATATCAACAGGAACATACGGGCAGTCATTTCGCAGCACCTGTTATGCCTGGCTATGATCAACTTCCAGAATGCCGTGAGCTGCCCGACCCGTTAGCATGGAGTAATGGGCAAGGCATCGTCAGTAAATTTGATGAGTGGAGCCGTCGACGTAGTGAGATTGCTGCTGAAATCCAGCATTACGAGATAGGAGAGAAACCTGTAGTTCCTCTTAAAGACATTCATGCACGAATGGATGGTGACACACTTATCGTTGATGTGACCGTCAATGGAGAGACGCTCACGTTGCGTTCCACCATCAATTACCCCAAGATAGGTAATCCGCCCTATGCCCTGATGATAGGAACTAGTATGCTCAGTTTGCCCAAACCGCTTTTTGAGAATCGCCCGATTGCCACGATGACGTTCCATGAGGCACAGGTGAATGACTATTCACAATGGCGACCGCATCATGATCGGGGCGAACATCCTTTCGACCGCCTCTATCCTCATTTGAAAGATAACGGTGCCTATAGCGAATGGGCTTGGGGGTTGAGTCGTCTTATTGACGGACTACAACTACTGGGAGAGGACAAGACGAAGATAGATATGCAACATATCGGTGTCAGCGGTTGTTCCTATGCTGGCAAGATGGCTTTGTTCTGCGGAGCCTTCGACGAACGTATAGCCCTGACCATAGCTCAGGAGCCTGGAGGTGGAGGAGCCGCAGCTTGGCGCATCTCCCATCAGATGGATAGTGTGGAGTGTTTGGATAAGACTGACTATCATTGGTTTTTGGAAAGCATGCGTACTACCTTTTCTGGTGACAGCGTATATCGCATGCCCTATGACCATCATGAGTTGTGCGCTATGGTCTGCCCCCGTGCTTTACTCATCCTAGGTAATCCCGATTATAAATGGCTTGCCGATGAGTCAGCAAGGGTCTCTGCCCAAGCAGCCCGCAAGGTATGGCAGCGGTTTGGCATCGAAGACCGTATGGATATTTCCATCGTAGGAGGACATCCCCATTGTATGCTTCCTAAGAGCCAGTTCCCAATTGTTGAGTCTTTTCTTGACAGGTTCTTACTAGGGGATTTACATAAAAAGTGACAGGAGAAAACTGTTATTTTTGGTAAATTTTATTGAAATTGTTACATTTGGTCTAAAAATGTAACAAATGTTTGCTACATATGATAAAATTTACTATCTTTGCACTTGTTCTGGTGTAACATCACCAACCTAGCAAGCTGATTATGGAAAGTAAAGTTCTTTACTACAGAACGGCGTTTGTTCAACTACTAACCCTATTCTCGCTGTTCTTATCTCTTGGCACGCATGCTCAGACAGGTAAATTGTTTGATGCCGACAAACAGCTGTCGAGCAGTTTCACCACACAAGTATATCTCGATCGCGACGGCTTCCTATGGGTGGCTACCCGTAACGGTCTGAACCGCTACGACGGCTACCAGTTCCTCATTCTGAAGAAAGAGTCGCGGAAGGACTTGGGAATGGCCAGCAACTACGTGAACTGTATGATGCAAGACCACAACGGCCTCTTCTATGTCGGTATGTACGGTGCTTTGCAGACTTACGATGGGGAGCGTTTCCAGGATGTGAAGACTTACGGCACTGATGGTACGCTCGTTCCTTGCTATGTCACCTCTCTGCTGGAACGCCGCAATGGTGACATGCTGATAGGTACGTCGGGCCATGGTGTGCTGAAGATGAACGGTCGTGAGGAAGCCCGCGAGATGGACAAACGCCTTCGTGAGGCAAACTCCATCCACCGACTGATGGAGGACAGTCAGGGTAATCTGTGGATTCTCTCCGACGACCAGGGTCTGTGGCGTTGGGACGGCAAACGCATCAAGCGCTATTTCCAGGACGAAGAGTATCGACACGCCATATTTGACATCTGTGAATACGGCGATGGCCATTTCTATGTTGCCACCACCAACCACGGACTTTTTCGACTTGACGGTGACACGCCTGTTCATATCGAAGCCACTGGCAACAAGCATATCTCGTCACTTTATGTCAACAGCCGCCAGCATATCATGCTGGGGTACGACGGCTCAGGACTTGCCATCTATAACCCCAAGAACAACCAACTGGTCGACAATCCCTATTTTAGCCGCGACGTCGACCTGAGTACGGCAAAGGTCTACTCTATCTGCGAGGACCGCAATGGCAACGTCTGGTTGGGACTGCTGCAGAAGGGAATCTATATGCAGCCAGGCCACACGATGGGCTTTGGCTACATGGGCTATAAGTTGGGACAGCGCAACACCATCGGACAGGCCTGCGTCACCAGCGTATTAGGCGGCTCGAATGGGTACCACTGGATAGGCACCGACCGCGATGGTCTCTACTGCATGGACGATAACGCTATGCCCATCAAACACTTCAAGGAGAAGTTTCCTGCCACCGTCTTAGGACTCTGCGAGGACAGGAAAGGTCGCATCTGGTTAGGTACCTATAAGGAGGGTCTGGGCTATATCGACGTGAAGAGCATGACGTATCATCCCTACCCACTGCCACAAGGCTCGGTGACAAGCATCTTCGACTTGGAAACAGACGGTGATGGTCACCTCTGGATAGCTACCATGGGCTATGGCCTCCAGCGCTTGGATTTAGAGACTGGCGATGTAAAAACCTATCATCAGACCGATAATGCCGCCAACGACCGCAGAGTGAACAGCATCACCAACGACTATATCTCACAAGTGTCCATATCGCCCGACGGACAGCGCATCTACGCTGCCACATCGATGGGTGTCTGTGCGATGGACATCAAAAGCGAAAACTGGATTTCGACATTTGGCAAAAACTGCCCCAACTATGGTACTCCGACGCGTATCGCCCGTGAGTTCGGAAATGTGCTGTATGTCGGCACCAACGACGGACTGGTGTGCTATGACTTGAAGAGTCGACGGATGACGCTGAAAAATATGGAAAGCGGAGTGACCGACAATGGCATTGCCTCTATCGAACAGGACAAGCAGGGACGCCTGTGGATCAGTACTGACCACGGACTATGCTGCTTAGACCCTAAGAGTGGCAAGACCAACACCTACTATGTAGATAATGGCTTACAGTCGAACGAGTTCAGCGACGGTGCCTCGTGGGTGGAGCCTAAAGGTCTGCTGGTGTTTGGCGGTCTGGCAGGCGTGACGTGGTTCAACCCCTTAGAGATTCATGAATACAAATGGAAAGCTGAGGTGAAGTTGACGGGCTTTAAGGTGGATGGAGAACTGGTAACCCCCGCCACCATGTCTGGTTTCTGGAAGGTGATGAATACCTCCGTCATTGCTTCCGACCGGTTTGTGCTGAGTTCCAGCGACAACAACTTCAGCGTCCAGTTCTCTACGCTCACTTTCGACAATCCCGAACATATCGTCTATCGCTACCGCATTAACAAGGAAGACTGGGTGCGCCTGCAACACGGCAATAACGAGGTGACGTTCAGTCACATGTCACCTGGTGAATACGACTTCTGTGTCGTGGCCGAGCAGAATGGCATCGAGACCCCCGAACGCTGCTTCACCGTCGTCATCCATGCTCCCTGGTATCGCACGCCCCTGGCCTATGCTGCCTATGTGCTGGCACTGGTAGCCTTATTCTTGTGGTATCGCTACCAGCGTCACCGCAAGGAGCAAGACCGTCTGCGACTGCAGGAGCATATCCATGCAGAGGAGATGGGAGAGGCGAAGTTGCGGTTCTTCATGAATATCAGTCATGAGATTCGTACGCCTATGACGTTGATTGTGTCACCTCTTCTCTCTCTGATGAAACAGGATGAAGACCCACATCGGCGTAGTGTCTATGAGACCATCCGCCGTAATGCTGAGCGTATCTTAGGACTCATTAACCAGATGATGGACCTGCGGAAGATTGACAAGGGACAGATGCAGATGCGTATGCGTGAGACTGACCTCATCAGTTTCGTGGGGGATATCTATACGCTCTTTACCCAACAGGCAAAGGCGAAGAATATCCAGTTCACCTACGAGCATGACGCACTGGAGCTGCCTATATGGATTGATCGTGACAATTTCGACAAGGTGATTGTGAACATCCTCTCCAATGCGTTTAAGTTTACTTCTACAGGTGGTGTCATCCATATAGGTATCACCCATGACGGCCATCAAGCCACCATTAGGATATATGATAATGGAGAGAAGATTCCAGAAGACAAGCTGGAACGCATCTTTGAGCGTTTCTACCAGTCGCCATCCACTGTCAACGACCGTAAGGTGGGTACGGGTATCGGACTCGACCTCACCCGTTCTCTGGTGGAACTGCATCATGGTACGATATCAGCGCATAACAACAAAGACGGTGAGGGCTGTGAGTTTGTCGTGAAGATTCCTATGGGTAAAGATCACCTGAAACCAGAGGAGATTGTGACGGAAATGGAAGAGGCGACTCAGACCACCAGTCTGTTTGAGACTGAGGAAGAACATGACGTTGCTGCACCCATCGCGCAAGAATTACCGAAGGCAAGTCGCCAACAGACGATTGTCATTGCGGAGGATGATAGTGAGATTCGTGACTACCTCGTCCAGGAACTGTCTGACGACTATAAGGTCATCGGTTGCGAGAATGGTAAGGTGGCGCTGACGGAGCTTTTGAAATCCGTACCCGACTTGTTGATTTCTGATATCATGATGCCGGAGATGGATGGTAATGCGCTCTGTTCTAAGGTCAAAGGTAATCCTGGCACCAGCCATATTCCTGTCATTCTGTTAACGGCAAAGAATCGTGATGAAGACCAGTTGGAAGGCCTTGAATCGGGTGCTGATGCGTATATCGTCAAACCCTTCAACATGGATATCCTGCGACGTTGTATTATCAATCTTATCCATACCCACCATATGCTACGCCTGAAATATGGACGTAACGACCAGTTAGAACAGAAGGTGGAAGAAGTGCAGATGACATCTCCTGACGACAAGTTGCTGGATCGTATCATGGCGGTCATCAACAAGAACATCGGAAATGCAGATTTGAGCGTCGATGCCATTGCAGAGGAAGTGGGAATCAGTCGTGTTCACCTGCATCGTAAGATGAAGGAGCTAACTGGACAGACACCTCACGACTTCATCCGTAATATCCGCCTGAAACAGGCAGCCAATCTTCTGGCAAGCCATAATATGAATATCACGGAGGTGATGTATGCCTGCGGCTTTAACAATGCTGCCTCTTTCTCGACCATTTTCAAGAAGTTCTACGGCATGTCACCACGAGAGTATATGAATGAACAAAAAGAAGGAGACAGCTTATGAAACGGACAATAATCCTAATGTTCCTTGCGTTGCAAATAGTAGGAATGAGTGCAAAAGTGAAAATAGACAGAATAGACCCTACCGACTGGTATGTAGGTATGAAGAACCCTCAACTGCAGCTGATGGTCTATGGCAAGGATATCGCTACGGTACAGGAGGTGACAACCGACTATCCTGGAGCCCGTATCGATAGTGTCGTGCATCTTGACTCGCCCAATTACCTATTGGTCTATATGAACCTGAAGGGGGCGAAAGCGGGTACGATGACCTTGAAGTTTGATGTTAAAGGTAAGAAGTCAGAGGTAAGCTATCAGCTCAAGGAGCGTGAGATGGCTGGCGACAAGCGGAAGGGTTTCACCAATGCCGATGTCCTCTATATGCTTATGCCTGACCGCTTTGCACAAGGTGCCCATCATCCCGCACAAATCAAGGGAATGAATACCTATAAGGAGGACCGCAGTCAGCCCTCCCTCCGTCATGGGGGCGATTTGGAAGGTATTCGTGATCATCTGGACTATTTCCTGGAATTGGGAGTGACGGCACTCTGGTTCACGCCTGTCTTGGAGAACAACTCTCCTGACAACGACAATGGGTTCAGCACCTATCACGGTTATGCCACCACAGATTATTATAAGGTAGACCCCCGTTTCGGCAGTAATGAAGACTACCGCCGACTGGCGGATGCTGCCCACCAGAAAGGGCTGAAAATCGTCATGGATATGATTTTCAACCATTGTGGTTTTGAACACCCTTGGGTGGCTGATATGCCAACGAAAGACTGGTTCAACCTGCCTGAGTGGCTGGTGGAGTCTGGAGGAACCAGCAATCCTACCAAGAGTTTCCTGCAGACCAGTTACAAACTTACCCCCGTCAAGGATCCCTATGCCTCGAAAATTGATTTGAAGGAGACTGTTGACGGTTGGTTTGTACCCACGATGCCAGACCTGAACCAGCGTAATCCGCATGTGATGACCTATCTTATCCAGAACTCAATATGGTGGATAGAGACGGTGGGCATCGACGGTATTCGTATGGATACCTATCCATATGCCGATGCGAAGGGGATGGCTCGCTGGATGAAAGAACTCGACGAGGAATATCCGAACTTCAATACAGTAGGAGAGACGTGGGTCACAGAGCCTGCCTATACGGCTTCCTGGCAGAAAGACAGTAAGCTCTCTGCGGAGAACAGTTATTTGAAGACCGTTATGGATTTCTCGTTCTTCGACAAACTCTCGCAGGCAAAGAATGAGGAGACGGACCCCTGGTGGAACGGCTTGAACCGCATCTACAACTCCTTTGTCTATGACTATCTCTATCCGAATCCGTCTTCTGTAATGGCATTTATCGACAATCACGATACCGACCGTTTCCTGGGTAATGGTTGCGACTCGCTGGTACTCAAACAGGCACTTGCGTTGTTGTTGACCGTCAACCGCATCCCTCAGCTCTATTATGGTACGGAGATCCTGATGAATGGTACCAAGGAGGTGACTGACGGTAACGTGCGTAAGGACTTCCCTGGCGGCTTCCCTGGCGACACCCATAATGCCTTCACCAAAGAAGGACGTACGAAGGCAGAACAGCAGATGTTCCAATGGACCAGTCGGCTGCTGCAATGGAGAAAAGGCAATCCCGTCATCTCCAAAGGCAAGCAGACCCAGTTCATCCCTTATGACGGTATCTATGTCATCGCCCGTCAGTATCAGGGCAAGACAGCCCTCACCATCCTCAACGGAACGAGCAAGCCGGCTACCATGCAGGTGAAGCGCTATGCCGAAGTCATAGGAGACACTCAACGGGCAAAAGACATCCTGACAGGACGCTATTACGACCTTTCCAAAGACCTGACGATGCGTCCCCGCCAGTCGCTGATTCTGGAATACTGATTATTAATCTATTATAAAACAAAATCAAGTACAATTATGGCAAACATTTTTTCATTGGAAGGTAAGAACGCCTGGATTACCGGTGCGTCTTACGGAATTGGTTTCAACATTGCCAAAGCTTTCGTAGCTGCCGGCATTAAGAACATCATCTTCAACGACATCAACGAGGCTGCCCTGGAACGTGGACTCAACAACTACAAGGAGGCAGGTATCACGAACGTGAAGGGTTACGTTTGCGACGTGACTGACGAAAACGCCGTCAAGGCTCTCGTAGAGAAGATTCACGCTGAGGTTGGTCAGATTGACATTCTGGTGAACAACGCAGGTATCATCAAGCGCATTCCCATGCATGAGATGAAGCGCGCTGAGTTCCAGCAGGTCATCGACGTCGACCTCGTAGCTCCCTACATCGTCAGTGCAGCCGTTCTGCCCGAGATGATGGAGCGTCGTGAGGGTAAGATCATCAATATCTGCTCCATGATGTCCGAGTTGGGTCGTGAGACCGTATCGGCCTATGCCGCTGCTAAGGGTGGTCTGAAGATGCTGACTCGTAACATCTGCTCAGAGTATGGTGAGTATAACATCCAGTGTAACGGTATCGGCCCGGGTTATATCGCTACCCCGCAGACCGCTCCTCTCCGTGAGAAGCAGTCCGATGGCAGCCGTCATCCGTTTGACAGCTTCATCTGTGCCAAGACACCTGCCGGACGCTGGCTCGATCCAGAGGAACTCGGTGGCCCCGCAGTATTCCTCGCCTCACATGCCTCTGATGCCGTCAATGGCCACGTGCTGTATGTCGATGGTGGTATTCTGGCTTACATTGGTAAGCAGCCCTGATACCTCATCGGATCAAGTATAACAAAAAAGGCTCCCCAATCAGGGAGCCTTTAAAATTTTCTTGACAAAAATTATTTGTTTACAACCTTTGCAAGCTCTGCACCAGCCTTGAACTTAGCAACCTTCTTGGCAGCAATCTTAATCTTCTGCTTGGTAGCAGGGTTGATACCCTCGCGAGCAGGCTTCTTAGTAACTGCGAAAGTTCCGAAACCAACGAGCTGAACCTTGTCACCCTTCTTCAGAGCAGCGGTGATAGCCTCGATAGTAGCGTCAAGTGCCTTCTTTGAATCAGCCTTAGTCAGTTTTGCAGAGGCTGCAATCTTCTCAATTAATTCTGTCTTGTTCATAATTGTTTGTTTTAAATTAAAATTATTAATAGTGTAAAGTAAGGTTTTTACTTGAATTCACTGCAAATATAGGAGAAAGTATTTAGAAAACAAACATTTTTGTGAAAAAAATGCGATTTTTTTTGAAAAAAAGTGCTATTACCCCCATTTTTGTGCCTAAAAACAGATATTTTTCGTAATTTTGCGCCGTAAACGACGGTAATGACGTTGTTTGAAATAAATCGTAAATGGTGAATCGTCAAATAGTATAAGTAAGCAGATGAATAGCATACCAACGATGACCAAGAACCTGCTCATTGTCAATTTCCTGGCATTTGTAGCAACATGGGTTTTGGGACGGAGCGGCATCGATCTGAATTCGATGCTGGGCCTCCATTTCTTTATGGCGAATGATTTCCAGATCTACCAGCTCGTGACGTATATGTTCCTGCATGGAGGCTTTACGCATATCTTTTTCAATATGTTTGCCCTCTGGATGTTTGGTGCGGTAGTGGAACGGGTATGGGGACCCAAGAAATTCCTTTTTTATTACATTTCGTGTGGAATCGGAGCCGGATTAGTGCAGGAAATAGCCCAGTATATTAATTATGTGGCATTGGGACTGGACACCTTTGAACGGGTCAATCTGGGTGGTACTTTGATGATGACGGCCGACTACCTGAACCTTTGGACGACCATTGGTGCCTCGGGTGCCGTCTATGCCATCCTGCTCGCCTTCGGAATGATTTTCCCCAACGAGCGCTTGTTCATCATCCCCTTCCCCTTTCCCATCAAGGCGAAGTGGCTGGTGGTAGGCTATATTGCCATCGAACTGTTCTCTGCCCTTAGCGGACCTGGCGACGGTGTTGCCCATACGGCCCACTTGGGCGGTATGCTCTTCGGTTTTATCATGATACGCTATTGGAAGAAGCATCCAGAGTCCAGCAACCGTTTCGGACGCAACCGCGGACAGGAGTTCTTCGACAATATGAAGCGCCGTTTCGACGAGCGGAAACAGGCTTCTGACCGTCGTCGCTGGGTGGACGATCCTGATGAGGAGCCCCGTTACACGGAGGAGCCTCCGAAGCCCAGGCGTAAGAATCAGGAAGAGATTGACGCCATTCTCGATAAGATTCGGAAGAGTGGCTACGACAGCCTGACGAAGGAGGAGAAGAAGAAGTTGTTTGACCAAAGTCGGGAGAATTGATTAAGCAACTGAAGAAATTTACCATCCAGATGATGGCAGGAGCGAATATCGTGACCATCATCGTGATGTGTCTGACGGGCTATTCCGACTGTCTGAACCCTGCCGAGCACCCTGTCTTCTCGTGTGTCGGTATGACGTTTCCCTTCTTCCTGTTGGTCAACCTTGCCTTCCTGTGCTTCTGGATTGTCTTCAAGTTCCGGATGATATGGATTCCCGTCCTGGGTTATCTCCTCGCATACGTACCTATCCATATATATATGCCGCTCAACCTGCGGTCGTCCGAGATCCCAGAGGGTGCCATCAAGGTCATCAGCTATAATGTCTGCGCCTATGGTGGCAACTACAAGTACGAGCAGGGCTTTGAGAAGGTCTGCGAATACCTGTTCAGCGAGGACCCTGATATCGTCTGTCTGCAGGAAGATATAGACACCTGGCGGCGTTATTGCTTCAAGTACTATGAGAAGAAATTCGCCTATAACGACACCATTCAGTTTGGGCAAGAAACCCCGTCGAACGGAGTGGGTATCCATACCCGTTTCCCCATCCTGCGCAGGGAGCGAATCCCTTATCCCTCAGCGGGTAACGGCAGTGCAGCCTGGTATCTGCAAGTCGGCGAGGACACGGTTCTGGTCATCAACAACCACTTTGAGATTACCCATCTCTCCACGGAAGATCGTGAGACATACAAGGAGATTATCCAGGGTGAGATGAAGGGCGATACCGCCCGCCAGGAATCAAAGAAACTGCTGGTCACCCTGGCTGAGTCTGCTTCAAAACGTGCCCGTCAGGTTGAGGCTGTACGCCGCTATGTGGACGAGCATTCGCAATATCCCATCATCCTCTGTGGCGACTTCAACGACAACCCTATTTCCTTCGCCCATCACCACATCGCCCAGTCGTTGCGCGACTGTTTCGTGGAGAGCGGAAGAGGTCTTGGTTTGTCATATTTTCAGAAAGGATTCTACTTCCGTATCGACCATATTTTCTGTTCTTCCGATATCCAGCCTTATAACTGTATGGTGGACAGTAAAATAGACGCCAGCGACCATTATCCTGTCGTTTGTTGGTTAAAAATAGGTGGAAATCACTGAAAAAAGTACGAAAATCCTTGATAAATTTCGCCAAGTGGAGAAAAATAAGTATATTTGCAGGCTAAAAATGCGGAATCATAAATTAAAATAATATAACAAACAAAATGCAAAACAAAGGAATTGTAAAGTTTATTGCAGTAGTTCTGATTCTGGTCTGCTGCTTCTACCTTTCCTTCTCGTTCGTGACTCGCTACCATGAGAACAAGGCAGCAGCTATGACGGAGGAGGCTGGTCAGGAGTATCTTGACTCGATCATGAACGAGAAAGTGTACTGCGGAATCTATTCGTTCAAGCAGTGCCGCGAGATGGAGATTGGTCTCGGACTTGACCTGAAAGGTGGTATGAACGTGATTCTTGAGGTGTCTGTACCCGACGTTGTCGATGTACTGGCTGACCACAAGACGGATGCCGCCTACAAGAAGTCAATGGAAGAGGCTAAGAAAGAAGAGGAAACCAGTCAGAGCGACTTCATTTCCCTGTTTATCAAGTATTGGAAGCAGAACAGCAACGGCCGTCCCTTGGCAGCCGTCTTCGCTACCCAGCAGATGAAGGGTAAGGTAAGCACCAACAGCACCGATGCTGAGGTGGAGCGTGCCATCCGTGCTGAGGTACAGTCTGCCGTTGATAACTCTTTCAACGTTGTCCGCAACCGTATCGATAAGTTTGGTGTCGTTCAGCCTAACATCCAGAAACTGGAGGGTCAGAGCGGACGCATCATGGTGGAGATGCCTGGTATCAAGGAGCCTGAGCGTGTCCGTAAGTTGTTGCAGGGTTCTGCAAACCTGGAGTTCTGGGAGACCTATAACTCTCAGGAGATTGCTCCGCTGCTCTCTCAGCTGAACCAGAAGTACGCTGCTACTGGTGGTGAGGCCGAGGAAGTGAAGGCAGATACCATTGCTGTCGTCGATTCTGCAGCTGTTGATACCACAAAGGCTGCTACCAGCGACTTTGCTGCTAAGCTTGCCAAGAAGAACGACAAGGCTGGCGATGCCAAGGCTAAGGCTGAGGCACTGAAGCAGAACCCGTTGTTTGCCGTCTTCCAGCCCGTTCCACAGGGTCTGGCTATCGTCGGCTATGCCAATGCCCGCGATACTGCTGACGTCAACAAGGTCATCTATTCCGATATCGCCCGCCAGATTCTTCCCGCTGAGTGTAAGCTTCGCTGGGGTGCTAAGGCTGAGGACTTCGGAGAAGGAAATACCAAGGGTGATATCTTTGCCCTTTATGCTCTGAAGATTACTGAGCCCAACGGCCGTGCTCCGCTGGAGGGTGACGTGATTACCAATTCCAAGGACGAGTTCGACCAGATGGGTCATCCTTGTGTATCCATGCAGATGAACTCTGACGGTGCTCGCCGCTGGAGTCAGATTACGAAGCAGAACATCGGTCGTGGCGTAGCTATCGTCCTCGACGATGCCGTTTATAGTGCTCCACGTATCCTCACCCAGATTGACGGTGGTAACTCGCAGATTACGGGTAACTTCACCATCGAGGATACCAAGGACCTTGCCAACACGCTGAACTCTGGTAAGATGCCGGCTCCTACCCGTATCGTCCAGGAAGAGGTCGTTGGTCCGTCACTCGGTGCACAGTCCATCAAGCAGGGTGTCATCTCGTTCGTCGTAGCCTTCGTGCTGCTGATGATCTACATGGTGATGCTGTACGGCTTCATCCCAGGTATGCTGGCCAATATGGCACTGCTGTTCAACCTGTTCTTCACGCTGGGTATCCTTACCTCGTTCCAGGCAGCTCTGACGATGCCGGGCATCGCAGGTATCGTGCTGACGCTGGGTACCGCTGTGGATGCCAACGTGCTTATCTACGAGCGTACCAAGGAAGAGCTCCGCAAGGGACATACCGTGAAGGAATCGCTGAACCTCGGTTACTCGAATGCCTTCTCCGCTATCTTCGACTCTAACTTCACGTCGTTGATTACCGGTATCATCCTGTACGTCTTCGGAACAGGTCCTATCCGCGGTTTCGCCACGACCTTGATGATCGGTATCTGCGTATCGTTCTTCACCGCCGTCTTCATGACCCGTCTGATCTACGATGCCAAGATGAAGAAGGACAAGTGGCAGAACCTCACGTTCTCTACCGCTTACTCTCGCAACATGATGCAGAACACCAAGTTCAACTTCATGGGTATGTACAAGAAGTCATTCACCATCTGGGGCATCGCTGCCATCCTGTTCATCGTCAGCTTCGCTGTTCGTGGACTGAGCCAGAGCATTGACTTCACTGGTGGTCGTAACTACGTGGTGACCCTCGACAAGGAAGTTCCCGTTGAGCAGGTTCGTACCACGCTTGCAGGCGCCTTCGTCAATACCATTGGCGAGAATGCAGGCAAGGAGGCTAACACCAGCGTCATCGCCCTCGGTACCGATGGTAAGACCGTTCGTATCTCTACCAACTGGGATATCGAGTCCAACAACCCACAGGTTGACGATAAGGCTGAGACCATCCTTTACAACGCCTTGAAGAAGGCAGGTCTCGTAAACCAGGCCAGTGTTGATGCCTTTAAGAACCCCGATGTCCGCGAGGGCGGTTCCATCATCAGTTCTGCGAAGGTGGGTCCTTCAGTGGCTAAGGATATCACCTACGGTGCTATCATCTCCGTCATCATCGCCCTGGTAGCCATCTTCATCTACATCCTCGTGCGTTTCCGCAACTTCGCATACTCCGTCGGCGCTATCATCGCTCTGGCACTCGATGCCCTCATCGTCATCGGCTTCTACTCCGTATTGTGGGGCTGGGTTCCGATGTCACTGGAGATCGACCAGACGTTCATCGGTGCTATCCTGACGGTGATCGGTTACTCCATCAACGATAAGGTGGTGGTCTTCGACCGTGTCCGTGAGAACTTCAACCTGTATGCTAAGCGCGACCGTCAGAGCCTGTTCAACGGTTCTCTGAACCAGACGCTGGCTCGTACCATCAACACCTCAGTGACCACGCTGATCGTCTTGCTGTGTATCTTCATCCTCGGTGGTGACTCTATCCGCAGCTTCTCGTTCGCCATGATCCTCGGTGTCATCTTCGGTACCCTGTCGTCTATCTTCATCGCTGCTCCTACAGCCTTCCTCGTTATGGGTAAGACCATCCGTGAGAACGACGTAGAAGACGCAAAATAAGACACACCTGATGGTGATATAGAAAAGCCTGGGCATCACGCTCGGGCTTTTTCTTTTCTCCCTCACGTCTATTCTCTTACCTCTCACCACTCACCTCTAAAGACTGAGCAAGTTTTACTTGCGAAAGTCGAGGTTGTAAAATGTAAATAAATATATCAAAGAACGCTTCGTCTTCCAAGATGGGCTTCTGTCAAGCAGGTAAGGTAACTTTTTGCGCGCTGGGCAGAGCGAAAATCCTGGTGCACCTGAAAATAATTTTTTTCCGCCTTGCGCGCTCAATTCCATCTTTTCATCGACAATGCGAAGGTAATAAAATTTCATTGCGGTCTACGAATGTTTTCCCAGAAATTTTTCATTCCCTGCTAATATATTTTTCCACTCGCTCTCGCAGCGCTGCAGTGTTGCAGTGCTGCAGTTCTCGAGAAGCTATTCCATACCCTGAAAATACTCCTATATTTATATATATTATAATATATAAATATAGAATATTTTTTTGACTTCGTATAACCTATTTTGGAACTGCAGCACTGCAGCAACTGCAACAAAAGTATGTATGGCACTCAAAAATCATCGGTTTCATCGGGATCTTTGGGGTCTGTTTTCCATTAAAATGCGCAAAGATTCCAACAGTCGTTTACTGAAAAGGTTGACTCTATACTCACACTTAGCCCGTTTTGCGCAAGTTTTGTGCAAGTTTTGTGAGGATTTTCGTTCAAAATCTCAATCCTTTTTGTATATTTGTACTCGATAAGCCTAATATTTGTAATTAGATAAATAACTAAAAGGACATGATGCAATTAAAGAAAGGATTGGGCTGGAAAGCCTGTTATGATGAAGAACGCAACCTCTACACGGCACAGACATCGTGGCGAGGTGATTATCATCTTTATGAGATAAATGCGGAAATATGGAGTCAACTTGGTGAGCCAGGTGTCGATTCCGACGAACTGATCCATTCTGGACGGCACCTCTATTATAGCCAAGACAGTCCCATCGGGCCACCAACGGATATGGTCATGGATGAGAACTATGCCGAATTATGCCCTTGGGCAAATATTCAGAATAGCGGGAAATGATATCCGAAATTCTTAAAAGAGTGAATCAAGTGACTCTTTTGATTCGCTCAAACAGCAGAATAAAGAAAAGAAGCCTGAGCGATTGCCCAGGCTTCTTCTGTTAGTTTCTGTTAGTTAAAGTAGTAGAGGAAGGCGGCAATGCCTTCGAGGGCGGGCTTGCGCTGTCCCTCAATCTCGATCTTGAACTTGATTTCGGCCTTGCAGATGCCGCGGAGGTTCTGGATGGCATGCAGCTGGGTGACCAGGCGGATGCGGCTGCCCGTGATGACGGGCTGTCCGAAGCGCATCTCGTTCATGCCGTAGTTGACAAGCATCTTGATGTTGTTGACCTCGATGATTTGGTCCCACATATAAGGCAGCAGGCTGAGCGTGAGATAGCCGTGGGCGATAGTGCTCTTGTAGGGGCTCTCTTGCTGGGCGCGGGTTACATCGACGTGAATCCACTGGTGGTCGAGGGTAGCATCTGCAAACAGATTGATGCGTTCCTGATCTACCTGGAGCCATTCAGAGGCTCCCAACTCTTCGCCCAAATGGGCGGCAAACTCGTCGTACGAGTTAATGACTAATTTTCCCATAATCTTTTTTTAAATGTTTTTGCAAAGGTACGCAAATTTTATGAATTACGGATGATGAATTATGAATTAAAATTTGTACCTTTGCAGGCATATTGATCAGCCCTGATAGTTAAATGGATATAACAAGGCTCTCCTAAAGCTTAGTTCCGAGTTCGATTCTCGGTCGGGGTACTATGGAAACAATAACGTTCAGAACCGTTGAAAATCAGAAGGACCTGGAACAATTCGTCCAGTTCCATTATGACTTGTATCGCGACTGTCCGCAGGCTGTCCCGTTTCTCTATTCGGACGAGATGAATACGCTGAGGCACGACCGGAATGCTTGTTTTGAGTTCTGCGAGACCGACTATTTCATGGCGTTTCGTGACGGGAAGATGGTGGGGCGCGTAGCTGCCATCATCAACCACCGAGCCAATGAGCGTTGGCAGCGCAAACAGGTGCGTTTCGGATGGCTTGACTTCATCGACGATGCCGAGGTATGCCGCGCCTTGATAGAAAAGGTGGAGGCATGGGGCAAAGCGAAGGGAATGACGGAGATAGCCGGACCGCTGGGCTTTACGGACATGGACCGCGAGGGACTGCTCATCGAGGGATTCGACCAGGAAGCCACGATATATATCAACTACAACTATCCCTACTATGTGCAGCACATCGAGCAGCTGGGCGGCTTTGAGAAAGACAACGACTACATGGAGTACCGCGTCAAGGTGCCTGAGAAGGTGCCCGACAAGTTCCATAAGATAGCCGAGATGATCCGGAGTCGCTATAACCTGCAGGTGCGTAAGTTCACGCGTCATGAGCTGCTCAAAGAAGGTAAGGGCAGGGAGATTTTCGATATCATCAACGCCACATACAAGGACCTGTATGGCTATTCCCAGCTCTCCGACAAACAGATTCAGCAGCTGGTGGACCAGTATATCAAGGTGGCTGACCTGAATCTGGTGACTGCCATTGAGGACTGGAACACCCCCGAGCATAAGATGGTGGGCTTCGGTATCACCTTCCCGTCGTTCAACCAGGCGCTGCGGAAGACGCGTGACGGCAGGCTGTTCCCCTTCGGCTGGTGGCATATCCTGAAAGTGCTGAAATGGCACAAGACGGAGGTGGTGGACCTGTTGCTCATAGGGGTATTGCCGGAGTATCGCGCCAAGGGAGCCAATTCCCTGATCTTCGACGACCTTATCCAGTGGTTCCAGCGTTACGGATTCAAGTGGGCAGAAGCGATGCCCCAGATGGAGTCCAACGAGCATATGCGCGGCCAGTGGCAGTATCTGGAGGCCATCCAGCACCGTCGCCACCGTTGCTATTGCAAATCCTTTTAAACAAGAATATTCACTACACTAAAACATTATTATACTATGATACAAACAGTCGTAAAGCGCGATGGGCGCATTGTGGGTTTTAACGAACAGAAAATCATGGCGGCCATCCGCAAGGCCATGCTCCATACCGATAAGGGAGAAGACGAGCGCTTGCTGCAGACCATCACCGACCGTATTGCCGCCAAGGGCAATTCGCAGATGACGGTGGAGGAGATTCAGGATGCCGTCGAGGTGGAGCTGATGAAGAGTGCCCGCAAGGATGTTGCCCAGCGTTACATCGCTTATCGTAACCAGCGTTCTATTGCCCGTAAGGCCAAGACGCGTGACGTGTTCCTGGACATTGTGAACATCAAGAACAATGATGTGACTCGTGAGAATGCGAACATGAATGCCGATACGCCGGCAGGCATGATGATGAAGTTTGCCTCAGAGACCACGAAACCCTTTGTCGACGACTATCTGTTGTCGCCGGAGAGCCGTGACGCCGTGGAGCATAACTACCTGCACATCCATGACAAGGACTACTATCCCACGAAGTCGCTGACCTGCGTACAGCATCCGTTGGACAATATCCTCACACAGGGCTTCATTGCCGGCCACGGAGCCAGTCGTCCTGCCAAGCGCATTGAGACCGCCTCGGTGTTGGCCTGTATCTCGATGGAGTGCTGTCAGAACGAGATGCACGGTGGTCAGGCCATTCCTGCCTTCGACTTCTACTTGGCACCTTACGTGCGCCTGACCTATATCGAGGAGCTGAAAGCACTGGAAGACCTGAACGGTGCTGATTATAAGGACTTGTACGACGAGCCCCTGATGGACTATATCAAGAAGCCGCTGGACGGACTGCAGGGTAAGGAACGTGCCCAGCAGCATGCCATCAACAAGACGATCGGTCGCGTACACCAGGCGATGGAGGCCTTTATCCACAATATGAACACCATCCATTCGCGTGGCGGTAACCAGGTGGTCTTTTCCAGTATCAACTACGGTACGGACACCTCGGCAGAGGGTCGTTGCGTGATGCGTGAAATCCTGCTGTCGACCTACGAAGGGGTAGGAGGTGGCGAGACGGCCATCTTCCCCATCCAGATCTGGAAGAAGAAGCGTGGTGTGAACTATCTGCCCGAAGACCGCAACTTCGACCTGTACCAGTTGGCTTGCAAGGTGACGGCACGCAGGTTCTTCCCCAACTTCCTGAACCTTGACGCGACGTACAATCAGGACCCCGACTGGCGTGCTGACGACCCGAAGCGATACATTCACGAGGTGGCTACAATGGGATGCCGCACGCGTGTGTTTGAGAACCGTTTCGGACCCCGTACGAGCATTGGACGCGGCAACCTGTCGTTTACCACCATCAATATCGTCAAACTCGCCATCGAGTGTATGGAGGAAAAAGACCAGCAGAAGCGTATTGATATGTTCTTTGCTAAGCTGGACAACATGCTGGAGGTGGCTGCCAAGCAGTTGGACGACCGCTACCAGTTCCAGAAGACGGCCTTTGCCAAGCAGTTCCCGCTGCTGATGAAGAGCTTGTGGGTTGGTGCGGATAAGCTGGGTCCCACGGACACTATCGAGAGCGTGATCAATCAGGGTACGCTGGGTATCGGTTTCATCGGACTGGCAGAATGTTTGGTGGCACTCACGGGCAAGCATCACGGTGAAAGTGCTGAGGCACAGGAACTTGGACTGAAGATTATCAGCTACATGCGTGAGCGCGTGAACGATTTCTGCGAGCGCTATCACCATAATTACAGTGTGTTGGCTACGCCTGCAGAGGGCCTGAGCGGTAAGTTCACGAAGAAGGACCGTAAGGAATTTGGTGTGATACCGGGTGTAACGGACCGCGACTACTACACCAATTCGAACCACGTGCCCGTCTATTATAAATGTAGTGCACGCCACAAGGCGGAAATTGAGGCGCCGTATCACGAGATGACGCGTGGCGGACACATCTTCTACGTGGAGATAGACGGTGATGCCACACACAATCCGCAGGTCATCATGAGCGTTGTTGATATGATGGACCAGCTGAACATGGGTTACGGCAGTGTGAACCATAACCGCAACCGCTGTATGGACTGCGGTTACGAGAATGCTTCTCCGACATTGGAGGTTTGTCCGAAGTGCGGCAGTACCAATATCGACAAGCTGCAGCGTATTACAGGCTATCTGGTGGGTACCACCGACCGTTGGAATCACGGCAAGCTCTGTGAGCTCAACGACCGCGTGACGCACATCGAAGGCTCCCAGCAGCAGAATCTGTTCTAGATGATTTCTGTATTAGACATTATAGAAGATACGATGGTAGATGGTCCGGGATTCCGGACCTCTATCTATTGTGCTGGTTGCCGTCATGCCTGTCCGGGGTGTCATAATCCCCAGTCGTGGGATTTCAGCGGCGGTCATCCGATGTCTACGGAGGAAATCATGCGCATCATCGAAGCCGACCCCTATGCCAACGTGACATTCTCAGGGGGAGACCCGATGTATCAGCCTGAGGGATTTGCCGAACTGGCACGGGCTATCCGGGAACGAACCCATAAGGATATCTGGTGTTTTACGGGGTTTACTTTCGAGACCTTGGTCAACAATCCTCGTCACCGACAATTGTTGGAACTGATTGACGTATTGGTGGACGGACCTTTCATCAAGTCATTACGTGATGAAAGCCTGCTGTTCCGAGGCAGCAGTAATCAGCGGCTCATCGATGTGCCGCAGTCGTTAAAGAAAGGGGAGGTTGTGCTCTTTGAGCCAGACGTCCAATTATCTTAGGAACTTTTCGATATCGCTCTCTACCTTGTTCTGCTCGATTTCACGGGCAACGATCTTTCCCTGTTTGTCGACAATGACAATGGCGGGCATCTCAAACAGTCCCAGTTGCTGGACAACAGGGGTCTGGAACATCTGACCGTCGCAGACTACCGACCATAGCATAGAGTCGCGCTCAGCACGTTTGCGGCATTCTCGTTTGTCGCCATCCAGACAGATACTGATAAGGGCAAGCTTATCAGGATATTTCTTCTGAAGCTTGCGTAGTTTCCGCTGGATATCCAGGCTCTGGTAGTTCCATGAGGCCCATGTGGTGATGACTCCGGTCTTCCCTTTCAGAAGACTGCTGTTGACCTTCTGCCCGTTGATGTCGGTGGCGGAGAAGGCAGGCAGACTCGTCTGTAGCCTACCGTTCTTCAGTCCCTCGAGTTGCTTCTCCAGTTTACGCAAATGCCCATTATCTGGATTCGCCTTGAGCATCAAGGCGGTCAGCCGTTGCCCTTCCGCATAGTTGGGGGTCTTTGCCGACACGAAGTATTTGTTGAGCAAGTAGGTGCTGATGATGGAAGTGGGATTCTCCTCGATAAACTGGGCGATGGCTGCAGGAATCTCTGGCGGTGTGAGCTTGTTGATGCGCATACGCAGTTTTGTCAACTCCTCGTTCTCGTCCGTTCCCTTGATGGAAACCTCCTTCAGGTGGGTGGCATCGCCCTTGATCGTCACTTCCTCGCCAGGAGCTGCAAAGATAACCTGTTCGCTGAAGTTCGGAAAGACAAGCATCAGGGTGACGTCTTTGCGTATCTCCTTCTCGTAGGCAAAACGGCCATCGCGCACCTTGATGGTGTCAATGCCTACCAGACCGCCATCGGGGCTGTAGAGCAGGAATTCACCCTGGTTGATGTTACGCAGTCGTCCTGACAAGTGGAACTTGTCACCCTCAGGACCGCAACTGCCTAACAGCAGACAGCCGACCGCCAATAGCCAATAGCTTAAAGCCAACCGCCTCATTCCCATCCTATTTGTTTACCTTCTTCAGTTCCAGATCCTTGTCGGCATAGCTCTTCAGCGACGGGTCTTTCTGCAAGGCACTGCGCAGGAAAGAGGCTGCGGCATCGTAGTTCTCCTGACGAGCCTGTACGATAGCGGCAAGATAATCGGTCATTGCATCGGGCTGTTTGATATTCTTCAAGGTCTGCTGCGCACGAGCGTAGTCCTTGTTCAGAAGCTGGGCAAGGGCGGCACTGTTGCTGGGGCGATAGCCGAAGTCCTGCTGGGCGAGGGCGTAGTTGCCTTGTGCCAGATGCAGGTTACCCAAGGCCTCTGCCAGTCCGTAAGCACCAGCCGACTTGGCAATCAGGTTCTCTGCATGCTGTGTATCGCCTTCCTGGAGGGCAATGAGTCCGAGATTTGCACTCGTCTCAGGTAATTGCTGGATTCCCTGAGCCTGCTGGAAATAGCGCTTGGCCTCTTCGTTCTTCCCCTGTTGCATAGCAAGGGCGCCGAGGTTGCTATAGGCACGTCCGTCCTGTGCATACAGTCGGGCAGTCGTCTTCAGGATATCTTCCTTCTCGGCATCCGTAGTAGCGATAGAGGCGAAGTATAGCAGTTCCTCGACACTCAGCTTGGAGGCGTCTTTCTTGTATTGCTCCAGAATCTGATCGTCGTCACGTCCGATGACCTCGTAGTTGATGGTCATGCGAGCACGGCGCAGTTCGGGCAGCACACCGTCAGCCAGTTCCTTGAAGCCCTGACTCATATTCTTAATCTGCTGTTCACGTTCCTGAGGGTCCTGATACATGGAGAGTACGCGCAGGATGACGTCTTTATCGGGGATATTGCTGGCTTTCACCAGTTCCTGGAAGCCCTCCCAGTCTTGTGCGGTATATTCGGAAGAAACACCACCCTCGACGTTGGCATTCTTCATCTGCTGGCGCACATAGCTCTCCGTATTCTGCTGACGCTGGTTAGCCAGTTTCTCATTCAGTTTCAAGCCACCGTCTGGAGAGGCGTAGGCGGAAATCTCCACGTTCGAAAGATTCAGTCCTTCCTGGTCACGGGCAATCTGCTGCAACAGTTTCACGAAGTCCTGAACGGAGTTCGACTGCAGCTCGCTCTTCCGTAACTCAGCCTGCTGGATGAGGAACTTCACGTTGGCGTTGTATTTTTGTTCGGTGATACGCTGGAAGGCATCCTGTGCCATACAAGGCTGTGCCTTCTTCACCGTCTGGTGATAGAGTTCACTGGTGGCGATGACACCATTGGCAATCTTCACGGCAGGTACTTTCACCGCCTTGTTGCCCAGTCGGGCATCAAAGGTCAGGTAGAGCTCGCTCTGCTGCATGGCAGCCTCGTAGGGGAAAGCCGTTTTCATCGTATAGTGGCCGCCCAACAGGTAGGAAATGGTCTGGTCGTTACCCATCACCTTCTCACCCTGGAACGTGGCAGACTGACCTTTGACAGCCTGCTGCACACCATTCTTCATAAATTGCAGTTCCGGTATTACGGTAACAACTGCTTTGCGGTTCATATACTGTTCAGGGAACATTCCGTTAATCGTTGCCTGCACCTGTCCGCCCTCAGCTTCCAAAGGGTTAGGGTTAACTTTAAAGTTATCTGCGGAAAGCGCACCCAGTTTACCACCACACGAAGTCAGCAGTGCCACAGCACCAGCCAGTAATATCAGTTTCTTTTTCATGTTCTACTTTGTTTATTGGTGCAAAGGTAGTGGAAAACAGACAAACCGCCAAATTTATTAATATTATTTGGCATCCGCCTGCATCATTCTCTTCCACTTCCAGTAGCCTGCAACGGCAATGATGACGTAAAGTCCGTAAAGACTGGCCTTGAAGGGGATGTCTTTATAGAAATAAAGAATGCAGGTAACGACGTCGACGGCAATCCAGACAAACCACTGCTCCAGATACTTATGTGCCAATGCCCAGATGCCTACAATGCTCAAGGCTGTGGTGAAGCTATCAGCAACAGGTACATTGGAATTGGTGAAGGTCACCAATAGCCAGTAGATGACGGTCCAGATGACGCCTGTAATCAATAACCAATAACCAATAGCCTTTTTAGGGAAGTGGGTGATGGCTAAAGACTTGTTCTGCCCCCTGTCGTCCCCTATAGGGGACTTTGAAACCCACTTCCAATAGCCATAGACTGTCATCGCCAGGTAATAGAACTCCATGCCGCAGTCGGCATAGAGTCCTTTCTGATAATAGAGCACGATGCCGAGTGCCTGCATCAGAAATCCTGCAAGCCACATCCACAGGCTCGCCTTATACTCCAGAATGATATACGCCAGTCCGAGGACCGTCGTCACCATATCTAACCAGTGTGCTGCCAAGAATTCCGTTATCATAATGGCGGTAGCAAATTATTCACTTTTCACTATTCACTTTTATCTTAAAAGCGTAGCGTTATATTTCCCATCATCGTAAAGCCAGCCATCGGGATGAAGCCAATCTGGTAATAGCGGTTGTCATTGTCGTGACCGCCACTGGCATAGATGGCTGAGTAGACCCATCCGCTGGCAGCGTAGCGACGATTGAAGAGGTTGTTGAAACTCAGTCCGAAGACACATTCCTTCAGTATCTTCTTGGGTTTCAGTGTATAATTCAGCGAGAGGTTCGACGTGCTATAGGCAGGCAGCGAACGGTCCTTATTTTCCGTATTGTCCAGATACTGCCGACTCACGTAGTTGGTATGCCATACGGCCTGAAGTCCTTTCCAGTGGAAGTTCACGAAACCATTCAGGATGGCAGAGGGCGAGAAGGCCAGTGTCGAGTTGTCGTAGTGGATCGTCGTCTCTCCATTGTCCCAGTCTTCTACCACCTCGTCGAAGTCTTTGATCTTGTTCTGGCTCAGCGCAGCATTACCTTCCAGCGTCAGCCAAGGGGTGACATTCACACCAGCCTGCAGTTCCAGTCCCATACGATAGGAGTCCTTGATGTTCGTCGTCAGTTTCTCACCGATGTCACTCAACAGACCAGTCTGCACGAACTGGTCCTTATAGTCCATATAATAGGCATTCAGTCCGATGTGCCAGTCGCTGCCTGTATAGGTGTAGCCCAGTTCATAGTCCATCAGTTGTTCGGCCTTGGGGGCAGGGTAGGAGCCGTTGTCTGTGAAGTTGTTGCGTTCGGGTTCACGATGGCTCATCGCTACAGAGCCATAGACGCGATGACTGCCTAACGTCCAAGAGAAGCCTGCCTTGGGATTGAAGAAATCATACTTCTTGTCGATGTCGAGCAGGTGGTTATAGTATCTGCTGCCTTCCTCATAGAACTTGTCGTTGATGCCGTCAGTCTTGTAGCCTACATGGCGGTATTGGATGTCGGCAAACACGTCCCATTGTTCGTTAATGTGGTAAGCTGCCTTCACAAAGACATTGCCGTCCAACTTATGGGCGTCGCTGTCGTAGTACTTGAAATCTACATCACCTCCAGTCGTATTTCCGTCGTTGACGTCAGGATGTTGCAGCCAGAAAAGATACTGTCTCACGACCTCATTGCCAGCGTAGGTGATGCGGCCAAAGTGGTTGCCGTCAAAGTTCTGCAGCGCCCCTCCACCGATGATGTCCCAGTGGTCGTTCTTGTAGTTGGCGTTCCATACCAGTCCATAGGTGTGCTGCGTCATACCTTTCTTGCGTATGAAGTCGGAGCGCTTGATGAAGTTTCCCTCGGCGTCATTGACTGTCAGTCCGAACTTCGACAACTTGTTGTTCGGGCGGAACTCCTCATAATAGCCATAGCCGTAGGTATAGTGCAGGGATGCCGTCGTCGTCCAGTGGTCGTTGATTTCCCACGCAGCAGAAAGGATGTTGTGGTTCTGCCAGAAATTGTCCGTAGTTCTGTCCCAGAAAGAGCCGTCCGCCATCTTATAGCGCTCCGTCGTGTAGGTGCCGTCATCGTTGATGATCAGTTGTTCGTACAGCGAGTTGTATTTACCCAGCCCCTTGTCGTACATGTCCTTATACTCTTTGATGCCTGTCTTTGCACCATACGTACCGTCCATGATACTCAGGTCATTCGTACCTGCCGTCACACCGTTCCACGCCTGTCCTGTACGTTCGAAGTTACCGATGTTCTTGTATCTGACAGACAGACCATCCGTCACGTAGGCAAGACCTCCGTAATACGAACCGCTACGCCCTTTGGTGCCATGTATAAAACCGTCGGTATGTGTCTCATGGTAAGCGCCGTCCAGTATCCAGTGGTTGCCTAACAGTCCCGTAGAGAACTTTCCTCCCACGTTGAAGGTGTTAAATGAACCATAAGAGAAGCTGACCTCTCCACCAAGGCGTTGAGAGGGTGTTGCGGACGACAGGGCTACTGTTCCGCCAAAGGCTCCGTCGCCATTGGTTGAGGCTCCCACGCCACGCTGTATCTGTACACTTCCCAACAGCGAGCTGTAGGAGTTCATATTTGCCCAAAACACACACTGGTCTTCTGGTGAGTTAAGGGGTACTCCGTCTAACGTTACGTTGATACGCGAGTCGCCGGCACCACGAATACGCATATACGTCGTTCCTATTCCCATACCATTCTCACTCCACGCCAGTACGCCAGGCGTCTGCGAGAAAAGGAACGGCAGTTCTTTGCCTGTCTTCGCAAATTCATTGAGTTCTTTCTTCTTGATATTGGTGATGGCATACGGGGCATTCTTCTGCGCACGCACACCTTGTACCACTACTTCCTGTAATTGTTCTACTTTCGTGGAGTCATACTTCACTTCAGTTGCCTGTGCTGTCATGACGGCACCCAGTAATCCTAAAAGAACTAATCTTTTCATTTTTTTCTTTTCCTTTAATTTTAATGTAAAAATAAAGGGGATTGTGTTGATTCTTGAACTCTATCATCCCTACGTCGGTATGAACCGCATCAGGTTAAGAGGGTATCATCTCAGCCGCCAACAGACGGCACCCCTTGATAAATCGGGGGCAAAGGTAGATAAAAATGTTTAAAAAACAAAATATATCCAGTTATTTTTGTATATTTGCCCTCGACTATGGAAAAATATCAATATCATATCTTTTCGCCCTATAGGGTATGTCCCTTAGGCGCTCATGTGGATCACCAGCACGGACTGGTGACGGGTTTTGCCATCGATAAGGGTGTCGACTTGTGGTTTAACATACGGGAGGATAGTCTCGTCAAACTGTCGTCACGCTCTTTTGAAGGTGATGTGGAATTTCATGTGAATACGCCTTCACAGGTCCGGGAGCGTCATTGGGGCGACTATGCACGGGGTGCAAAATTTGCCCTGCGTAAACGTTTTGAATTGACGCATGGTATAGAGGGTGTCCTCCAAGGTTCACTACCCGTGGGTGGTCTCTCTTCCAGTGCCGCTGTCTTGATTGCTTATGTGATGGCATTTGCAAAGGCCAACGATATTACCTTACAACCTTTTGAGGTGGTGAAGATAGCCTCAGAGGCAGAACGGGAATATATCGGACTGAATAACGGACTACTCGATCAGGCGTGTATCGCTTTAGGCAAGAAAGACGGACTGCTCTTCCTCGACTGTGACACCAACGACTACCGTATCATCAAACGGAATCCCGAGATGGCCGACTTCGAGATTGGCATTTTCTTTTCCGGACTGACCCGTTCTCTGGTGAACAGCGACTATAACCTGCGTGTCTATGAGTGTAAGACGGCTGCTTGGAATATGTTGGCTTATACCGATCAGCCTTTGAAAACTTTCGACAAGACGTTCCTGCGTGATATCCCCAAGACGATGTTTGAGAAGACGCGTATTGCTATGCCTGCCCGTTTTGCCCGTCGCGCAGAGCATTTCTACTCGGAATACCGTCGGGTTCGTCAAGGCGTGACGGCATGGGAGACAGGCAACTTGAAACTCTTCGGAAAACTGTCTTTTGACTCCTGTGAGAGTTCTATTCATAATTACGAGTGTGGCAGCCCAGAGTTGATAGCGATCTACGAAATTATGCGTAGTCTGCCAGGCGTCTATGGCGGCAGATTCAGCGGTGCTGGTTTTAAGGGTGCCTGTATCGCCATAGTCGATCCTGCCTACAAAGGTGAGATAGAGAAGAAACTAACGGAACGTTATCTAGAGGAGTTCCCTGAGTATGAGAAAACATTCAAGGTCTTCTGGGTGAAACCAGATAATGGAGCAAGATTTGTATGATAAATGTAGTGATAGCGGCAGGATATGCCACGAGATTGGGTGAGTTGACGAAGAACTTTCCTAAGCCATTGTTGGAGATAGGCAAGAGTACTATTTTAGGACGGATGCTCGACGATATAGACCGGATTCCTGACATCAAGGAACACGTCATCATCACGAACCATAAGTTTGCATCGATCTTCGAAGAGTGGAAACAAAAACAGCATTACACCAAGCCTATCACCATTATCGATGACGGTACATCGACCAATGAGACACGTCTCGGTGCCGTCTGCGACCTGCTATATGCGATGGAGCAGCTCCATATCAATGATGATATGCTGGTCGTCGCTGCTGATAATCTGCTATTCTTCTCTTTCCAAGAGTTCGTCGACTTTGCCAAGGCGAAGGGCACTTCCTGTATTATGTGTCATGAACAGCCGAGTATCGAGAAACTGCAACGGACAGGAGTCATCGTGGTTGACGATCAGATGAAGGTGCTGAACATGGAGGAGAAACCTCAGGAGCCTAAGAGTCATTGGGCAGTACCACCTTTTTATATATATAGTAAAGGGGACCTAGACCTTGTACGGCATTCCGTAGGGAACGGTTGTGGTAAGGATGCTCCTGGTAACTTAGCCCATTATATGGTAGATCATACCACCATCCATGCCTGGAAGATGACAGCAGGACGATTTGATATCGGAAGTCTCGATACCTATTACGAGGCGGTGGAGAAGTACGGGAAGTAATCTGTCAATAGGATACGAAAAGAGGGTGTGTCATGATTGGCACACCCTCTCTGCATTTCTAAGCCTTGTACCCAGACCCGGGCTCGAACCGGGATGGGTTGCCCCACTGGTGTTTGAGACCAGCGCGTCTACCGATTCCGCCATCTGGGCTCAAAATGCGGGTGCAAAGTTACAAATAATAATTGAAATGGAGAAATGATTGCCGACTTTTTTGCAAAAAACAATCTTTTTCTTGTTTTTTCTTGCTTTGTCAAAAATTATTTCGTATCTTCGTAGCACATTTGATACCATCTAATCTTATGGAAATAGACAAAAAAAACTACTGCATTATCTTAGCTGGTGGAAAGGGTAGACGCCTATGGCCCTGCAGCCGCGATGAGAAACCTAAGCAATTTATTGACTTTTTTGGTACAGGACGTACACAACTGCAACAGATATTCGATCGCTTTGTGAAGGTTCTGCCTATAGAGAATGTATTTATCTGTACTAACAAAGAATATGCACCTATTGTCAGGGAACAACTGCCTGACCTCCATGAGGAGAACCTGATGATTGAACCTGTGAATCGTGGAACAGCACCAAGTGTTGCTTGGGCCACGATGAGAGTATGTCGCAGAAATCCGGAGGCGAATATCATCGTCACACCCAGTGACCAATTGGTGTTGAATGAGGAGGCTTTCTACGATAATATCGAAGAGGCGTTTTGGTTTGTGGAGCAACACGATAACCTGTTGATACTGGGTGTGCGCCCTTCTCGGCCAGAGCCTGGCTATGGCTATATCCAAAAGGGAGAACTCATCCAACCCAAACGTGTTAAGGTTGCAAAGATCAGCACCGTGAAGTCGTTCGTGGAGAAACCTGAGCGTGACTTCGCCCAGATGTTCATGGATAGTGGGGAATTCCTATGGAATACAGGTATTGTTTTGTCTAATGCCCGTTTTCTGAACCAGTGCTTCCGTCAGTTATTCCCAGAGGTACTGAACCGTTTCGACAATACTCGTAGTGATATCACGATTGAGGAAGAGATGGCATTTGTCAATGAGAATTATCCTGCTTATCCTAATCTGTCAATAGACCAAGGTGTACTGGAGCATGGGGAACATGTGTGTGTCATGCTCTGCGACTTCGGATGGGCCGACCTCGGTACGTGGCATGCGCTCTATGAGTATCTGAGTAGGGGAGAGGGTGATAACGTGGTGGTTGACTCGGAAGTAATGCTGGAGGACTCTCATAACAATGTCATCAAACTGCCTAAGGGACGATTGGGCGTTATCAACGGTCTTGACGGTTATATCGTTGCCGAAAGCGATAATGTACTGTTGATTTGCAAGAAAGGTGACTCATCGGCACTTGTAAGGAAATATGTCAATGAGGTGCAGATGAAATACGGAGATGACTATATTTAAAGCAAAAAGCGTTTGAAATTATTCAAACGCTTTTTGAATCTTTGCTGCAATCTCCTTGAATTCTTCTTCCGAGAGTTTCAGTTTTTCCTTGCGGAAATCGGCATCAGCCTCACTCTGCATCGGAATCAAATGGATATGTGCATGAGCAACTTCCAGGCCCAGAACAACCTGCGCCACTTTACGACAGGGAAATGCCTTTTTGATGGCGATAGCAACACGTTTGGCAAACTGCTGATAACGTGCCAACTCGTCATCGTCCATATCAAAGAAATAGTCTACTTCACGACGGGGAATCACCAAGGTGTGTCCCTTTACCAAAGGGTTGATGTCCAGGAAAGCGTAGAACTCCTCGTTCTCTGCACATTTGTAACTGGGAATCTCCCCTGCTGCAATCTTGCTGAATATATCCATAGGTTATGCAATACTAATGTTCTCGATACGTAGTTTGATGGTACCGCGGGGAATCTGGACCTCTACCTCGTCACCAACCTTTTTTCCCAGAAGACCTTGAGCAATCGGAGTCTTGATGGAAATCTTACCGGCACGGAGGTCGGCCTCATTCTCACTGACGATGGTGTACGACATCTTCGCTTTGGTGGTCAGATTAGTCATCTCCACCTTGGTCAGAATCTGTACGGAATCTGTACTCAGACGGGAGGTGTCTACAATCTTCGCCTCGGAGATGGTCACCTTCAATTGGTTGATTTTGTCTTCCAGATGAGCTTGTGCCTCTTTCGCGGCATCATACTCGCTATTCTCACTTAAGTCGCCTTTATCGCGAGCTTCGGCAATGGCAGCGGAGGCCTTGGGACGCTCTACGCTTTCCAATCGCTGCAGTTCGGCTACTAACTTATCGTAGCCTTCTTGTGACATATAAGCCATACTATCTTAATTTTAAATATTCAAAAAAATAAAGAATTCCGACGTCGATGGGTCGAAATCCTAAATCATTATTAATGTTCTGTTATCGCCTGCAAAGATAGGAATTTATTTGCAACCCACCAAATTTTTCCTGCATTTTTCGCTCTTTTTAATTGATTTATATCAAGAAAGTGTGCGGGCACAGAAAAATGTCGTACTTAAAACTTGCAGATTATCAAGAAGTTTGTACGTTTGCAACGTGTTTTTCATAGTATTAGATTTAAGGTTAACAAAGATTAGGAACTCAGCGGAGTTCCATTTTTTTTGCCCATAATCTTAATGCCCAATAGATGACAATGCCTGTCAGAAGTCCTGCTATCGCGTCGATAGCATAGTGGGCATAGATATATACCGTTGATAAACACATCAGCAGATAGAAAGGAAGCATCGAAAGGGTCAGTGCCTTACTGCGGGTATGACACGCCAGCAACATCATTACGGTAGTCACACCAACGTGGCTGCTGGGGAATGCTGCTGTCGGACGCTCACCGGCATCATGGGTGATGTCAAGCAGGTGATACCAGAAACCGTCGCTCCACCCAGGCGCCGCCATTCGTTCGCTATGGGTCAGGAACCAGTTCCCTAAGTCGGGAAATATTCCAGCAGCGATATTGTCGGTTCCCACTGCCAGATAATAGAATTGTGGACCTGTAACAGGCAAGATGACAAAGATGGTGTAATAGACGAAGAAGGAAGATATCAGGACGAAGGAAGCCATACCGAACTCCTCATAGCGGCGTATGAAATAATAGAGGAGGATGGTAACCATCAAAGGGAAATAACTGACATACCCTAAACACATCAATTCAGAGAACCAACCCCACGGACAGACCTGTGAGAACAACAGGGAGGGCTGACAACCAAAGAGTTGTTGTTCCCAAGAGGCAAACACATAGTCGAGGTTGGGTAAAACCCGGTTGACATCGTAGGTGTCAGAATAGAACCATGACAACAGAATCATCAGTCCTGTGACCCGTATCAGACGGGTCAGTTTGCAGGGGCGCCAGCGATAGATTAGCCATAACACTCCCATAACTAGAAGGAGACACCCACGCAACCATAACATCCCGGCAGGATTCACAAGACGGTCCCACCAGCATGCCATCAGGATTAACGTGAAAGCGATATAGCTGATGATGACCCATTCTGCTGCCCAGATTTGGCTTTTGGCTTTTGACTGTTTGCTATTGTTCATAACCACTTGTTCTTCTTATACCATAGGATACTGTTATGCACGCCCTCGGCGAGTTTTACCTTGGGCTCATAACCCAGTTCCTGTCGGGCAGGCGTGATATCACAGCGCCAATTACGCTGTTTCATAATGTTGTATTTATCTTTGTTCAAGGCGGTTACCTTACCTGTTATATGGCTTATCATCTCACCGACGCAGGTGATAATGCGTAAAAGCCATAGTGGGGCGGTGACGCGTATCCACCAGGGATTACCCAGTTCCTTGCGGATAAGATCACTGAAGGTGCTCGACTGATAAACCTCTCCGTCGCTGAGGAAATAGCTGCGACCAGTCTTTCCTTTCTCTAGAGCAAGAAATACTGCCTGTACGACATCGGTGACATAGACGAAGGTGATATCTTGTTGCTTATAACCAACAGCGAAGTCAAGATGCTGCTGTATGCTCTTGGCCATCATGAAGTAGTCACGCTCACGGGGACCATAGACACCTGTGGGACGGAGAATGACGTAAGGGAAGGAGTTCGCTGTTAGCGTTGAGAGATATTTCTCAGCAGCAAGTTTACTCTCGCCATAGGCGGTATTGGGTTGGGGTATGTCACGCTCGGTAATCTCCTTGTATGGCTGTTGCTCGCGGATGGCACCCATGATACTCAGACTACTGATATATACAAAGCGTTTCAGAGGCATCTTCGTATACTGCAACGCACTGACAAAATTCTTAGTACCTTCCGTGTTGATGCGGAAGAAGTCGTCTTTGTTCAGACACTTCGTGACACCAGCGGCATGCACTACATAATCGAAGTCCTTTCCCTGCAACTGTTCCGTTAACTTCTTCTCCGATGAGAAGTCCAATTCAATGAAATGGATACGTTCATCCTGCAGAAAAGCTTTCGAGCTCGACTTGCGGATAGCCGCCCATGTCTCAAAGCCCCTTTTCAGTGCTTCTTCTACAATGAAAGAACCAATAAAGCCACTGGCTCCGGTGATTAATATCTTCATTTTATTAAAATTTCAGCGCAAAGGTACGATTAAATGAGTATAAAAACGAAGATTCATCTTCTTTTTTGTCGAATATGAGTACCTTCGCTCATTTTTTAAGAGCAAAGGTACAAATTAATTGGGAATTATTCGTATATTTGTGCCAAAGAAACTAAAAACGTAATGCTATGAGTAAAAAGAAAGGTGGGAAAAGAGTGACGAAGAAGCAGATTGTAGAGCAGCTGCAAACCCTTTTCCAAGAACATCCGAACGAGACTTATTCGTTCAAACAAATATTCCGTGCCCTAAAACTCGATACGCATCCTGCCAAGATGCTTGCCATCGATACGCTAGACGAGATGACGTGGGACGACTATCTCACCAAGACCTCTGATAACGCTTATTGCCTGAATCTGAAGACACAGGTGCAGGAGGGAACGTTTATCCGTAAGGCAAACGGCAAGAATTCCTTCCAGCCTGACGACGGCGGTAAACCCATCTTCGTCTCTGAACGCAACTCGATGTTTGCCCTTAATGGCGACCGTGTCAAAGTAGCGATGATGGCACGTCGGGAGAAACATATCAAGGAGGCGATGGTGGTCGAAATCCTGTCGCATAAGATGGATCAGGCCGTCGGCAAACTGAAGGTGGAGAAAGACTTTGCCTTCTTGGTGACGGAGGGTAATATCTTCGTGCATGATGTGTTGATACCTAAGAAAAAACTGAAAGGCGGTAAGACGGGCGACAAAGCGGTGGTGAAGATTACCCAATGGCCCTCGAAGGATTCGAAAAATATCGTGGGTGAGGTCATCGACGTATTAGGTAAAGAAGGCGACAACAATGTGGAGATGCATGCCATCCTTGCCCAGTACGGACTGCCGTATAAATATCCGAAAGCCGTTGAGGATGCCGCTGAGAAGATCGAGCCAGGCATCACCGAACAGGAGATTAAACGTCGTGAGGACTTCCGTGATGTCTTTACCTGTACCATCGACCCCAAGGATGCCAAGGACTTCGACGATGCGCTCTCGATTCGTAAACAGGGCAAATGGTGGGAGGTCGGTGTACATATCGCCGACGTCAGCCACTACGTCAAGGAGGGTTCTATCATCGACAAAGAAGCTGTGAAGCGTGCTACGAGTGTCTATCTCGTAGACCGCACCATTCCGATGCTGCCCGAACGCCTTTGCAACTTCATTTGTTCGTTGCGTCCTGACGAGGAAAAGCTTTGCTACAGTGTTATCTTCGCTTTAGACGAAGACGCCAATGTCAAGGACTACCATATTGCCCATACCGTCATCAAGAGCAATAGACGATATGCCTATGAAGAGGTGCAGGACATCTTGATGGGTAAAGATGGCGATTATGCCGAAGAACTGCGAATATTGGACAAGTTAGCCAAACGTCTTCGCGAGCGTCGCTTCAAGGACGGTGCCGTGAAGTTCGACCGCGAGGAGTTGCATTTCGATATCGACGAACAGGGAAAACCCGTTCGTGCCTATTTCAAGAAATCGAACGATGCCACCCAGCTCATCGAGGAGTTCATGTTGCTTGCCAACAAGTACGTCGCAGAGAGTATAGGTAAGAAAGAACAGCCCAAAAACAATCGTCAACAGCCCAAAGCCAAGAAGACCTTCGTCTACCGTATTCACGACCAGCCCGATCCCACCAAGCTCGAGAGCCTGCGTGAGTTCGTGGTGAAATTTGGCTACAAGATGAAGACGAGTGGTACAAAGGGTGCTATCTCGAAGTCGCTGAACAGCCTGATGGACGGTTGTCAAGGTAAGAAGGAGCAGAAACTTATCGAGACCGTTGCCCTCCGTGCCATGATGAAGGCCAAATACTCCACCCATAACATCGGGCACTACGGACTCGCCTTTGAATATTATACCCATTTCACCTCACCCATCCGTCGTTATCCCGACACGATGGTGCACCGCCTGTTGACTAAGTATCAGGATGGCGGCAGGAGTGCCAATCAGGAGAAATACGAGGAACTCTGCGAGCATTGTTCCGATATGGAGACTGTCGCCCAGCAGGCAGAGCGTGATTCCATCAAATACAAGATGGTAGAGTTCATGGAAGACAAGGTCGGCGAGACCTTCGACGCCCATATCAGCGGCATCCAGTCTTATGGCATCTACTGTGAAATAGACGAGAATCATTGCGAGGGTATGGTGCCTATGCGCGACCTTGACGACGACTATTACGACTTCGACGAACGCAACTACTGCCTTGTCGGCCGTCGCCATCACCACAAATACCAGTTAGGCGACCCCATCCGTATTAAGGTGGCAAGGGCGAATATTGAAAAGCGACAGCTCGATTTCGCTTTGGCAGATTGATTTCTCGTTACTGAACAGAAAGCTGCTCCCCGCTATAGTCGACCGTTTTCACCTTGCCATCAGGCAGGGTGATTACGAATCGTCTCTTTTCCGGCATCGTACGGAACTTCCCCTCCCGCTGCCCGATGGTCAGTCGCTGCAGATTATCGTCCCATCGGAAAGTGATGCGTGACCAATCGCCCTGCTCATAGTCATTGCTATATCCGTCATCCTCATAGAGCGTATATTCCGCATCGGCACCGGGATAGACCCGAATCTCCATGGGCTGATGGATGGTCATGGAGGCGGTATAGGGATCGATGGCAAGAGGCAGTATGCTGCCGCCACGGACGAAAACAGGGATATATGCCTTGTTGACGGCAGTAGCGATGGTCTGTCCTCCGTCATAGTATTGTGTGGTATGGTAGTCATACCATCCCGTCGTGTTCTTGGGCAGATAGGTCTTCCACGTCGTGACACCGGGTTCGGTGATCGGACTGATGAGGAGTGACTTGCCGAACATATACTCGTAGTCTTGGCGTAAAGCCTCCTCATCACCGGCGAAGTCGAAGACCAACGGGCGCATCAGCGTGGAACCCTCGTAGGTGATGGCTGCCGCTTCCGTGTAGATATATGCCTGCAGACGGTAGCGCTCCAACAGACAGGCTTTGATGATATCCTGTGCTTCCTTGTCGTAGTTCCACGGTTCCGTATTACTCATATAGCCGTGTACCCGCATCAGGGGCAGATAAACAGCGGTTTCTATCCATCGCAGCATTCGCTCGATATAGTCCTGATTGGTATATTGGTCATTAGGACGGAAGAAACCACCGGCATCATACGTCCACCAAGGGATGCCGGCCGCCTGCATGCCCAGCCCAGCTGTCAACTGCCGACGGAACGACTCCCAGTCGTTACCCACGTCGCCAGACCACAGGGCAGAGCCGTAACGCTGGATACCTGGGAATCCGCAACGTGTCAGAATCATCGGGCGTTTCTCAGGCTGGTCGTGGCGCAGTCCCTCATAGACAGTCTTGTTGACCAGCAAGGGATAGACATTACGCACCTCCTCTCCAGACCATCGTCCGTCATTCACCCGTCGCCCTGCCAGGTCGTCGTTCTCCGGCTCTGTGGCATCCTGCCACCAGGCATCAATACCTATCGGCAACAGCCGCCTGCTGAAGTTCTGCCAATAAGCCCGTGCCGCTGTTGGCGAGAAGAAGTCTATCCAGTCAGTACCGGGTATGTAGTGCCCTTCCAGTGCCATCTGCCGCCCCACCTCTGAGTTCCTGTCGATCTTCGACCATACGCTGAGCATCAGTTTGACTCCCTGGTGGTGCAGACTGTCCATCATCCGTTTCGGATCAGGATAGTAGTCTTCGTCGAAGCACATGGAGTTCCAGCCGTATTTTCCCCAGTACTGCCAGTCCTGTACGATGACGTCCAGTGGCATCTTCTCTTTCTTGAAACGGCCGACGGTCTGTAGGATCTCGTTCTGCGAATGGAAACGCTCCCGGCAATGGATATAGCCTGTTGCCCAGCGGGGCATCAGCGGAGCCTTACCTGTCAGTTCACGGTAGGTGGCGATGATTTCATCAGGAGAACCGATAAATACGGTATAATCGACGCTTTGAGCAATGGGGGAGTGGAATACCGTTTCATCAGTGATGGGGTGGTAGTAGACGACCGGTTGGTCATCTTTCGATAGTTCTGCTTTGAGTCGGTGCTTCCCTTTCTTCAGGTGTACGATAGTAGAGGCCGTTGGTGGCAACCAAAGGTTCTGCATGTCGATGACTGTCTGTCCGTCGATGGTAAGGTGATGGCGGCGGGCCATCTTCTGTCCCACGTCAAGGAGCAGGGCATAGTCACCCTCCTTTTTGACGGAGAGTGTCGCCTCGTAGACATGTTGCTCACGAACCTCCTGTTTTCCACCCTCTGTGGAAGTGACGTTGACGGTCTGGCTTTTGACCTTTGCCCTTTGGCTGTTGATGGGGGTGAGCGTGACGGACTGTCTGCCAGGATTGAACTCCGTGAGTCCGTAGTTGTTCCACAGCAGTCCATAGCCCTTACTGGAGAGCAACATGGGGATGGATATCTGTGTATTCACCTGTGTCAGTCGGCGGGAGAGTCCACGGATATTGCTATATCCGTCTTGAAACTGTCCGAGTCCGTAGAGATACTCATCCTTCGGTGATACGATGGCAAGGGTGGCGCCTCCGTTCTTCTGCTGATGACGGATAGCCTTGAAGACGGGCTTGCCGTCGGGAGTCTTGACGACGACGGTACCTTGGGTGTTGTCCACTTCCACCTGAAGATCGTTCTCCGTTTCGTCGTGTTTGACATACAACCAGTCGGGTAGTGTGTCGCGCACTGCTTTCTCGGCATATTGGATACGAACGGCATTCTTTGCCACTTTCTTGACGGTCACCTGACCCTTCCCGAACGGTGTCATAGCACAGAACAGGCACAATGATGTTAGTATGTTCATGTTGCAAAGATAGCGCAAACAGAGTGAAAAACCAAATAGAAGTCCTCTTCGTTTGTATCAAAAATCGTCATGCCATGTAACATCTTGTGAAATAGCGTTGAAAACGTTGACAGGATGTCGGGGGAAACCCGTATCTTTGCCACTATTCAATATAAACCTGATAAACTATAAAGTGATATGAAGAAAATCTTATTTGCATTACCACTACTGCTCTTTCTGAGCTGTGCGAAAGAAGTGGAAAACCCCATTCTGCGATCGAGGGTGGTCGGATACAGGGTGTATTGGCTGAGAATCCTGGTGTGTATGTCTATCGTGGCATCCCCTATGCCGCTCCTCCCATCGGCAACCTGCGCTGGAAGGAACCACAGCCCGTAGTGGCGTGGGACAGCGTCCGCATCATGTGTCGGGCAACTACAAAGAGCGCCACCACGGAGGTGTTGTTTACAAACGGGCTCAGCAGTCCCACGGAGAGCATCAGGCGCAGCAATATCTGGACAGGGCTCTTGGGGTTTCCAAGTATATGTTTGGTCATCCACAGCAACACCCCCGTACGGGAGAGTCCTGTGACGATGACGAACATAACGCCCACGATGATGA
>JAEEXI010000024.1 GCA_016291495.1 Prevotella sp. | reverse complement strand
ATCTGCATGGCTGAAGTGTAGTTGAACTGCTTCTGCAGAGCTGGAGCAATCTGCTCCTTATACTCTTTCTTTAACTGTGCTGTATCCATTACTTAATTTCCTCCCCTGACTTTTTAGCGATACGAATCACGTTCTTGCCCTCGTGCTTGATAGATACACGGGTAGCCTTACCGCTCTTCGGATCAATCAGACTTAAATTTGAGATATGTATCGGAGCCTCCTGCTTGATGATACCACCCTGAGGGTGCTGTGCACTTGGCTTGGTGCTCTTAGATACCATATTGGCGCCTTCCACGAGAGCCTTCTGCTCCTTGACGAAGACTTTGAGCACCTTACCCTTCTGGCCTTTGTCCTTGCCAGCGAGGATAATTACCTCATCACCTTTTTTAATATGTAACTTACTCATTTCTTGATTGCTTTAAATGTTAAAGAACCTCAGGTGCCAGTGAAACGACCTTCATATTAACGGCACGCAACTCACGGGCAACAGGGCCGAAGATACGGCTGCCGCGAAGCTCACCAGCGTTGTTCAGCAGCACACAAGCATTGTCGTCGAAACGGATGTATGAGCCATCGGCACGACGGATTTCCTTCTTTGTGCGAACAACCAAAGCCTTTGATACTGCACCTTTTTTAACATCACTTGTGGGGATGGCGTTCTTGATAGCAACGACAATCACATCACCCACGCTGGCATAACGACGGCGGGTACCACCCAGTACGCGAATGCAAAGAGCCTCACGTGCACCGCTGTTGTCAGCTACTGTCAGTCTTGTCTCAGTTTGTATCATAATTACTTAGCTTTTTCTACGATTTGTACTAATCTCCATCTCTTGGTCTTAGAGAGGGGACGGGTCTCCATAACGAGTACGGTATCACCTACGTTGCACTCGTTCTTCTCATCGTGTACATGGTACTTCTTTGTCTTCTGGACAAACTTACCATAAATGGGGTGCTTCTCCTTGAACTTAGCGGCAATAACAATGGTTTTATCCATCTTGTTGCTGATCACAACACCCTGTCTTGTCTTTCTTAAATTTCTTGTTTCCATCTGGACCATTATTATTTGTTAAGTTCTCTCTGACGAAGTTCTGTCTTCATACGAGCGATGTCACGACGGGCAGCCTTAATCTGTGATGGATTCTCCAAAGGAGTGATGGCATGATTCAGCTTCATCTGGTTGTACTTGGCAACCTCTGCCTCCAGTCTCTCGGCCAAGTCCTTGGTCTCGAGCTCTTTAAATTCCTTGTTCTTCATACTTCTTAAGCGTTTTTATCGTAATCGCGTCTAACCACAAACTTAGTCTTCACAGGCAACTTCTGGGCACCAAGACGGAGAGCCTCCTTGGCGGTCTCAAAAGGTACACCCTCAACTTCAAAGAGGATACGTCCCGGGGTAACGGGAGCCACCCAACCAGCGGGGTCACCCTTACCTTTACCCATACGTACGTCAGCAGGCTTACGAGTGATGGGTTTGTCCGGGAAGATGCGAATCCAAACCTGACCTTCACGGTTCATATAACGGTTGATGGCAACACGGGCTGCCTCAATCTGGCGGCTGTCAATCCACTTGGCGTCCAGCGTCTTGATACCGAACGAGCCGAAAGCCAGCTGCGTACCGCGGTGGGCGTTGCCTTTGTTGCCACGTCCGTCCTGCGGTCTTCTATATCTTACTCTCTTAGGCTGTAACATGATAGCTTCTTACTTTAACGTTAATTTACTTTTTCTTATTACGGAACTTTCTGCTACCATTGTTACCACCGCTGTTGCGGGCACCACCCTTCTCCTGAGCGAAGTTTGGAGCCAAGTCAACCTTACCGTAGATCTCACCACGGCAAATCCAAACCTTCAAGCCCAGCAGACCGACTTTCGTCAGTGCCTCAGCCTGGCAGTAATCAATATCAGCACGGAATGTATGCAGAGGAGTACGGCCTTCCTTGATCATCTCACTACGGGCGATTTCCGCACCGTTCAGACGACCAGAGATCTGGACCTTGATACCCTCGGCACCAGCACGCATCGTGTTAGCCACAGCCATCTTGATAGCACGGCGGTAAGCGATCTTACCCTCTATCTGGCGAGCGATGTTGTTGGCTACGATGTTAGCATCGAGTTCCGGTTTCTTCACTTCGAAGATGTTGATCTGAATCTCCTTGTCATAGAGTTTCTTCAATTCCTCCTTCAACTTATCGACATCCTGTCCACCCTTACCAATGACAAGACCCGGACGAGCGGTGCAGATAGTGATGGTCACCAGTTTCAGTGTACGTTCGATGACAATTTTCGATACGCTTGCCTTGGCAAGACGCTCGTTGAGGTACTTACGGATTTTCTGATCCTCTACCAGGTTATCTCCGAAGTCCTTGCCTCCGAACCAATTTGAGTCCCAGCCTTTTACAATACCAAGGCGGTTGCTAATTGGATTAACTTTCTGTCCCATACTTCTTACTTATCATTTGTTTTAGCGTCAACAAACAGAGTCACGTGGTTCGAACGCTTACGGATGCGATAGCCACGGCCCTGAGGTGCCGGTCTCATACGTTTCATTGTCACACCTTCGTCAACGAAGACGCGGCTTACATACAGTTCGCCGTCTTCTGCCTTGCGGTCATTCTTAGCCTCCCAGTTAGCGATAGCAGAACGGAGAAGCTTCTCAACGTCAGCTGCAGCGTGCTTCTTAGAAAATCTCAATACACCAAGAGCGCGGTTTACTTCCATGCCGCGAATCATGTCAACGACATAGCGCATCTTGCGTGGAGAGGAAGGAACACCTTTCAGCTTTGCAAAATACTGTGTCTTATTGGCTGCCTTTCTTTTCTCAGCCGCTAATCTTTTTCTTGCTCCCATTATTTTATTCTTTTTATTTCTGGTGGGTTAGCCTGTTATTTCTTATTACCTGCATGGCCACCGAAACGACGCGTCGGAGAGAACTCACCGAGCTTGTGTCCTACCATGTTCTCAGTAATGTAAACAGGGATGAATTTATTTCCATTGTGAACTGCAACGGTATGTCCCACGAAATCCGGGGAAATCATTGAAGCTCTTGCCCATGTCTTAACGACGTTCTTCTTACCACTCTCATTCATAGCGAGAATCTTCTTCTCGAGTGATACGTTGATGTACGGGCCTTTTTTTAATGAACGACTCATAATTTTCTCTAATTAACTTCGTGATTACTTCTTGTTAGCTCTTTCAATAATGTACTTATTTGAAAGCTTCTTAGGTGCACGAGTCTTAAGACCCTTAGCGTACAAGCCCTTGCGTGAACGTGGGTGACCTCCAGACTGACGTCCTTCACCACCACCCATCGGGTGATCATGCGGGTTCATAACAACACCACGGTTGTGAGGACGCTGACCCAACCAGCGTGAACGACCAGCCTTACCAGACTGCTCGAGAGCATGGTCGGAGTTGCCTACACTACCTACAGTAGCCTTACAAGCGGAGAGAATCTGACGAGTCTCCCCAGAAGGAAGTTTAATCACGCAGTAGCTGCCTTCACGAGAAGTCAACTGAGCGAAATTACCTGCCGAACGAACGAGCTTGGCACCCTGACCGGGACGCATCTCAATGTTGTGGATGACGGTACCGACGGGGATGTTGGCAAGGGGAAGGGCATTACCCACCTCGGGTACAGCCTCAGCACCTGACATCAGCGTTGCACCAACCTCCAGTCCGTTAGGAGCAATGATATAACGTTTCTCACCATCAGCGTAGTAAAGCAGGGCAATGCGAGCAGAACGGTTAGGATCATACTCGATTGTCTTCACTACAGCTGGAACACCATCTTTCTCTCGCTTGAAGTCGATCAGACGATACTTCTTCTTGTGACCACCGCCCATGTAGCGGACAGTCATCTTACCGGTGTTGTTTCGACCACCGGTAGAACGCTTACCGTAAACGAGAGACTTCTCTGGCACGGATGCAGTAATATCCTCGAACGTGCCAATAATCTTGTGTCTTTGACCCGGAGTAACGGGCTTTAATTTACGTACTGCCATTTCTTATTAAATATTACTATAAAAATCAATAGTATCGCCCTCTTTAAGAGTAACGACTGCTTTCTTGAACGCATTCTTCTGTCCTCTCACGAGGCCTGCCTTGGTGTAACGCTGCGAGCGCTTGCCGGCATAACGAAGTGTGTTCACACTCTCTACTGTCACATTATACTGAGCCTCTATCTCGGTCTTGATCTCCAGCTTGTTGGCCTCGGGCTTTACGATGAAACCATACTTGGCCTGAGCCTTCTTGGTTACCATCTCACCTTTGTGAGCACCGGTCTTTGCCTTGAAAGTTCTGTCGACAGAAGTCTTCTCAGTAATATTGTTCATTTTCTCTGAAATCAGAGGCTTGATAATAAATGCCATATCTGTGTCTCCTCCTTATTTATTTAATACACTGTCGATAGTCTTCAGCGAGTTCTCCGTGACAACCATCACGTCAGCGTTCAATACCTTATAGGTGTTGAGCGATGCAGCGAGGATAACCTCGGAGCGCTGCAAGTTACGAGCCGACAAATATACGTTCTTATTAGATTCCGGCAAAACCAAGAGAAGCTTCTTGCCATCGACCTTCAGGTTCTTTGCAACATTCACAAATTCCTTCGTCTTAGGAGCCTCGAAGTTGAAGTCCTCAACAACGATGATTGCGTTCTCCTGAGCCTTGTAGGAAAGTGCTGACTTACGGGCAAGAGCAGTAACTTTCTTATTCAACTTGAAACTGTAGTCACGGGGTTTGGGACCGAATACACGACCACCACCGCGCAGCAGGGGTGAGTTGATATCACCGTGACGGGCACCGCCGCCACCCTTCTGACGACCAAGTTTACGAGTTGAACCAGCATGCTCGCTTCTCTCCTTTGCCTTGGCTGTGCCCTGGCGCTGAGCTGCGAGATAGCGCTTTACGTCCAGATAAATGACGTGGTCATTAGGTTCAATTCCGAAGATAGATTCGTTTAACGTAACCTTTCTTCCGGTCTCCTGACCATTGATATTCAATACGTTAATTTCCATTGCTTACTTCTGAATTAAAACAGTTGAACCATTACAACCAGCGCAGCTGCCTTTCACAAGGATCAGATTATGCTCCGGTATTACCTTTAACACTCTCAGGTTCTGCGTTGTTACGCGGTCGCCACCCATTTGGCCACCCATGCGCATACCTTTAAACACCTTGGCGGGATAAGAACAAGCACCGATAGATCCCGGCTTACGGGCGCGGTCGTCCTGACCGTGTGTGGCCTGACCCACACCACCGAAACCGTGACGCTTCATGACACCCTGGAAACCCTTACCCTTAGAGGTGCCGACTACGTCTACGAAGTCTGCATCGCTGAAGAGTTCCACTGTGATGGTGTCACCGAGGTTATGCTCCTCGTCAAACTTGAACTCGGCCAAGTGGGCCTTTGGTGTTGTACCTGCTTTCTTGAAGATTCCCTGCATGGCTTTGGTGGTGTTCTTTTCCTTCTTCTCACCAAAAGCCAACTGAAGGGCTTGGTAACCGTCCTTCTCGACGGTCTTCACCTGAGTAACAACACAAGGACCAGCTTCGATAACAGTGCACGGCACATTCTTACCGTCGGCACTGAAAACGGATGTCATTCCGATTTTTCTTCCAATTAATCCTGGCATTTCAGTTTAAAATTTAAATAATAATGTGAATATATTCGTTTCTTTTTCGAGTGCCATCCGCTTTCCTGCAGTCACAAACCCACTCAAAAAGAAACGCTCACTACTTCTAAACTGAAGGTAAACCGCTCTTTCTCAAGGTATTGTTAGCTGTCAAGCCAGCGCAATACGCACTTTAGCGGCTGCAAAGGTACACATAATTAATTATATGCACAATACCTTACAATAGAAAAATAACATTATTTAAGTTTTTTTAATCTACTACCTCTATAAACTGCCCTTGTTTATTGAAGCGCAGATCCATATCGTCCGACAGTTCCAATTTGAAACCATAGTCCTTCTTGCTGAACTTCGTGACCACATCATTGGGATAATTAGTCTTCACATATTGGAGAATGGTATCAGGTATCAGCGTCAGGGGCACACCCGATTTCTTGCGAGCTACCCGTTTCCATTCTCCCAGCATATTGAACTCAATTCTGGTACCGTCGGTAAGCCACACGCTATACTCCTTTCCGTCCTCCTCATCCTCTATCTCAACAAGGACAATTGAGCAACTGGAAAAATGCTGGTTAATAAATGCCTGTGCCTGCTGCGGAACCTGTACGTTCGAACAAGCCGTCATCAATAGTAATACCAAACCACACCATATTATATGATATCTTCTCTTGCTCATCTCTTCCTCATCATTGATCTATTACCTCTGCTATCTTGTCAGCGTTCATACTGCGAGCGCTGGCATCAAAAATCTCCTTATAGCGTCCACCCTGCCGATAGACATCTGCAGGTACTCCCTGTTCCGCTACCCTGCCCTGCTCCAGCAGGTAGATATAGTCGGCATCCACAATCTGGCCGATGTTATGCGAAATGATAATCACCGTACGCCCTTGTTTGATGGCATCAATGCTGGCCTTGATCTGCTCGGTAGCTATCGCGTCAAGACTGGCCGTCGGTTCGTCGAGAATGATAATCGATGGATTCTTGATGAACATACGGGCAATAGCCACACGTTGTTGCTGACCGCCGCTCAATCGCAGCGCACTACTCTCGAAGCCATTAGGCAGCGCCATCACCTGGTCGTAGAGGAAGGCCTGCTTCGCAGCCTTCACCACATCGTCGTGTGTCGCCTGCGGGTTGCCATATTTGATATTTTCCTCAATACTGCCGTCAAAGATATGGTTCTTCTGCATCACCAGTCCTACGTGCTCACGCAACCACTGGGTATCCCATTCTGCGAGAGGCACGCCGTCCAGCGTGATGGTTCCGCAGTCAGTCTCGTAGAACTTATCTAACAGGTTGACTACCGTACTCTTGCCGGCACCGCTCACACCCACCAAGGCGGTAATCTTGCCTGGTTCTATGCGCATCGACACATCCTTGAGGGCTTTCGTTCCATTGGGATATGAGAAGTCAACATGTTGCACCTCGAAGAGGCCTTTGACGTCTTCCGGATGATATTCGCCCGTTGATTCCTCGTCGGTGTCTCTCTCCAACAGATCTAAGAGTCCTTCTGAGTATATGAGTGCATCGTTCAGGTCGTCGTAGATACGGTGTAACTGGCGAATGGGCGCACTGACATTGTTGAAGAGCATCACATGATACATGATCTTACCAATCGTCATGCCCGGCACATCAACCAGCACCAGATAAGCTGTCAGGATAATGACGAGCACAGTACCTATCTGCTCCAGGAAACCCTTCAGTCCGGTAAAGAAATAGCTCTGCTTACGCGTGCTCAACTGCAGATTCGTCACGATATCCTGTATGTAGGCCTGTCGCTGGCCCTCTATCTTCTCACGGTTGAACGACTTGATGACGGTGATGTTCTCAATGGTGTTCAGCACATTCTGGCTCACGGCCTGCTGTCCCTCATAGATGGCACGTCGGCCTGCTCTCATGCGCTCGGCCTGCACATAGGTTACATAAAAGTAGATGGGCACGATGCACAGAGCCACCAATCCCACATACACATTAGCCGCAAACATCAGGACGAGGGCAATGACAGCACTCAAAAAGAGCGGCAGGATGTCGATGAAGAAGAGGTTGACGGCCTTGCTCAGACTCGTCACACCCTTGTCGATACGCGCCTGCAGCCGACCTGGCTCATTGCCTGACGATGTGAAGAAAGCCATGCGGAATATCAGGATGTGTTTCACCACCTGCACCGACAGGTCGCGACTCACCAAGATGCGCATGCGCTCTCCATAATAACGACGGAAGAAATTGACAACAGTAGCCAGCAGTTCCTTTCCCAGCAGCACACTACTGATCAACAGCAACAGTCCCATGGCACTGTCCCATGGCAACGTAGGCTGTTGGTCCAGAATATTGATGGCGTCCACTGCACGGTCGAGAACAATGGCATTCACCTGTGCCAGCAGCGAACCTATCAACGTGAGCGTCAAAGTGATAATCACCAGCCAGCGGTATGGCTTTACATACCGCATAATATGCCTGAGCAGGCAACCGATGCTCATCTGTCCTCTCTTACCCATATCTCTGTCTAAGTGATTGCAAATATAGTTATTTCCCCTTAAAACTCAAAACATTTACACATATTTCTGCATACCAGGCACCCAGAAACTACTTCAGGTCGCGTGTGAGCATCTTTGTGGATTATGTCCTGCCCAGCAAAACAAACATCCTGCCGCTCGAAGTGAAGGCTGGTGTTCAAGGGGGTATGAAAAGCCTCTGGGAATAAATGTTTCTGTAACTTTTCGGCTGTTTGGGACGATTTTGTTCGATTGTTTGTACTCTGGAATTGGGGGGACAGGTACCTGAGTCATAGCAGCCGTCATACCCAAGTACCTGTCCCAGCGAATAAATTAAGTGCCTCATTCTTGGTTTTGTCTTAGAAATCCCCGCGTGACACAGATTTTGATGAAATGTTTGTGATATTGAGATTTTTTGTTTATCTTTGCACCCAAGAAACTTGCAAGACCTAACAAGAATATAATCAAGTATGAAGAGAGCCTATTTTTTCCTGATACTGCTGCTGTTGATGACGGCAGGTGTACAGACAGTGAGAGCCGACGTACCAGATGATATGAAATATCAAATGGTGAATAGTTATAACACCACTACCTCCGACGGTTTCAGCCTGTGGGACGGCCAGTCGATGATGAATTACGTTGATGAGAACGGTCTGATCTACATTACGAATGCCGCACAGCTAGCAAAATATGCCTATGACTTATATAACAGTAGCGTATTTAGTGGAAGGAACGTCTGCTTGGACTGCAATATCGATTTGAACGGCAAAACATTCTCTATATCACGAGTTGGCGGCCACTCCTATGGAACAGGTGATGACATGGTTTGTTTCGACGGAGGCAACCACATCATACGCAACGGCAAGGCTCCACTAACGGGAAAAAATATTTGGGATAAAGATTGTGCCGGACTATTTGCTATGGTAAAATATGCGCGTATCCAGAATCTCATTGTGGACAATTACACGGTAGACGTAGGAGATATTGATAATTGGTTTACAGATTGGGATGAATGCGGCGTCATCTGTGGCGATGTTGATATATGCACGAACCGTCCCAATAGCGTCATCAGCAATTGCCGTGTGATGAACAGCAGTGTGACAGGCGACATCGAATATGCCGGCGGTATCATAGGCTATGGAGCCTGTGATATTTATGACTGTGCTGTTATCAATAGCACCATTAGCACTCTCGACGATACTGCGGGCGGCATTGCAGGAAGTATCAACACTTTGGACATAAACAAAACAAAGATTTCCGGAAACCGCGTCATCAATTGCTCCGTCACTGCCAAGGACGACCATGCAGGCGGTCTTATCGGCTTCATTCGTGCCCACCTGACCATCGAGAAAAACTATGTGCAGAACTCGACGGTAATGATTACTGAAGGTGACAATGTCGGTGGTCTTGTGGGAAGAATGGCAAGAGCAGGCGATGAAGGTTGGGGTTCGTTCACAATACGTCATAACTGGGTGGATGCTACTGTCAGTGGAAACGAAGGAGCCAAAAAAGGTTCCGTCATTGGTGATTGTGACAGATACAATCAGGTCTCTAATAATGCATATAGCAACTACTGGAACAAGACTAAATGCCCCCTTGGTGCTGTCAGCAATGAAGAAGTGGATGAGCGAGTTTATCAAGGAATGACCGCACAGCAGATGACGAATGAGATGTCTATCAGTGGATTCACCAACTGGGCACATGTGTACCCCATGCAGCAAGACAAAACCACCAGCGACATCGTCGTCACAACAGCCGAGCAGTTGCGCCAGATATCCAACCAGGTGAAAATTGGTTACACCTACGAGGGGCGCACTATCCGTCTTGCCAACGACATCAACGTTAGCAATGGCACCAACTGGGAACCCATCGGGTGTGCCAGTGTGGACAACTCGCAAATCCATCCGTTTATGGGGCGCTTCGATGGTCAGGGTCATACCATTAGCGGTCTGACAACCACGGGGACCTCCTACGACTATCGCGGCCTCTTCGGATTGGTCATCAATGCGCATATCTCTAATGTGCAAATCGCCGGACCTAACATCAGTACCAACGGAAAATATGTCGGTGGCGCAGTGGGCTGGGTATATGGCGGCTCTTGCTATGTGGGGCAGGTCATGGTGAACAGCGCCACGATTTCAGCCAATAGCAGCGCTGGCGGTGTGATGGGCAGGTCGAGCAACGATGCCTATAGCACGATAGAGGATTGTCAGGTATTGGGCTCGGTGAGTGCCAGTCAAGTCGATAGCGACACCGGTGCCGATGGCTGGTCGGGCGGAATAGTGGGTAACATACACGCTGGCGAGATCACTGATTGCGGCTCGACAGCCACTATCCTTGGCAAGAAAACGGGTTTGGTGGGTGGCTGCGAGCAAGCTATAACCATTACCCGCTGCTATGCTGTATCCTATAATAGTTCAAACCTGGTAAGTTACGTCAAGGATGGCGCCACCTGCACCATCACCGCCTGTCCTTCAGAGGTTTCTACCGGCGAGGGCATGAAGAGCACGCTGGGTACCGGGAATTGGTATTACTTCAGAAATGGCAATCGTCACCCCATACCCTTGGCACTTGCTATCTATGTGACTGATGAGGGCATTGTCGTTCAAGACGGTGTGGTGTATCAACCCGAATATAGTGGGAATGACATTACTAATTATTATGTCATAGGCTATCAAGGTTCGGAAGGAAACGTTGTTGTTGCTGACGAGATAAACAATCATCCTGTGGATTGGGTTGTCGCAAAGGCATTTAAGAACAATGAGACAATTACCTCCGTCACCATCGGCAACAATGTGAAGGTCGTTAGGTTCGCCGATATTCCCAATCTTCAGAGCATTACGCTGGGTGCAAAGGTAGGAGAATCAAGTAGTCCTAGTTCGTATAACTACGAGCGTGAGTTGATACGCAACTGTCCTAAACTTACCACCATCAGTGTGAATGAAAACAATCCGCGCTTGGTAGTTGTTGACGGCTTGCTCTACCATAGATGGAGATCGAGGGTAAACGAAAATAATAGTGCATGGGAACTGTTGCGCTGTCCTGTCAACAAGGCTGGCGAGTTGACGTTGCCATCTACGATCACTAAATCGAATGAGACTTTGGACATGGAGGTCGTGAGCATGCTGGCCTTTGAGGATTGCAACCTGCTGACGGGCATCATCATGCCCCAAACGCTGATGGAGGGCGAATATAATGCATCGCCATTCAAGAACAATACCGCCCTGCAGTATCTCGACATGAGAACCTGCCGTTGGAGACAATACAGAGATTTCGAGTGGTACACTAATCGTAGTGAGGATGCGTCTGGTTTCTTTGCCCGTTTACCAGAGAACACGCTCATCTATCTGCCTGCTGGTGACAAAGTTCAACAGGGATATGAGCACAACGTGATTGTTGGCAATCTGGCACAGGGTGAGCAGTCCATCACGCTGACTGACGGTGTGGACTTCTGTCCCAAGACGGACTTCACGGCTCCCAATGGTGTTACTAATGATCGCATACTCGTACCCTACGCCACGCAAGACGGCGACAATGTTGTAAACACTCCTCGCGGCTATACCGTCTGTCTGCCATACGCCCTGACGCTCTCGGACGCTAATGTGAAGGTCTATAAGCCTTCAACCTCAGCGGTTGAAGCAGGAGTCACGACCATCACCTTCAAGGAAGTGGAGGGTGGCAGCATGGAGGCTAACACACCCTACTATGTGGTGGTCAGCAGCGGTACGGCAAGCCTGTCGACGACCGCCAGTGTATCCTTTACTAAAGGTCAGACGGGCGGCACGAACAGTGGGTCCATCAGTGGCTATGAATTCAAGGGTACGCTGGTCAAGATTCCGAACGCACAGCTCTATGATGCCGACAAGCCTACTTACATCCTGCAGAGCGACGGCAAGTGGTATCAAGTGCCCAGCGGTGTGGAGGCAGCCTATGTCGGTGCCTACCGCGCCTACTTCCAGGCCACCGCGAAGTCTGGCGCCCGTAGCATAAGCATGGCGTTCGACGAAGAAAGCACTACCGCCGTTCAGCGGATACATACCATTGATGCAGATGGCACAGAGCGTTACTACGACCTCAATGGCCGTCTGTTGCCCGGCAAGCCCCAGAAGGGTGTGTACATCTTGAACGGTAAGAAGTATGTAAACAAATAAAGCAGGGAGGACGTAAAAATGAAAAAGAAATATCAAAAGCCCGAAATTCAAATAGCATCTTTCGGACAACGTACATATCTGCTTATTGGAAGTCCTGTACCCAATTTATTAGTCGATGATCCCAATTACGACAATTGGGATCCCAATGGCGGTCAGTAAGGACGGCAGCCTTTAGTAATCTCTTCCCCTCCTGACTCAGGAGGGGAGCCCGAAGGGCGGGGTGGTCTGAAGAAGCTAAACAGCAGTGCACGGGGACTGAGTAGTTACTATTGTTAAGGCACAAAATGTTTCTACCACACCCTGTGTCAGGTGTCACAGCAGGCTCCAGGCATTCTCCAGATAGGGCTGCAACTCGTTGCGGTCCGACTGGTCGAGTCCGCACTCCACCGTACTGTTTTGTTCTTGATGATACTGAGAGGGGGTGGATGTTTCTTTTAGTTTTTTTTTACGCCAAAGAAAAGGACAGAATCCTTTCTTTGAAAACTTTCTTTCGAAAGAAAGTGATTGAACGCAGTTCAAAATAACAAATTAAAAGACAATCTCCCGCAAGTGCTCTGCTGAGCCTTTGCGGGAGATTGTTATTATTCTATCCGTTTTTACAGTCCTATGTAAGACTTGATGGCAGCGATAATCTTCTGCGAGGCATCCTTGGTGTAAACATTCTGACCAAGGAATCCATCATGATGATAACCGCCTTTGTTGACGATCTTTGTCACCGCAGGATTCGTACTGTCGTCGATGGCACCACCCGTCCAAGGGTCGTCAGAGCAGTAGATGAACACCATCTTGTACGCTGACTGCGTCTTCACCCATGAGCGGAAATCGCTCATCAGCCGTCCGCCGTCCCACTGTGAGGCATATCTCTTCATGAGGGTATGGTTTTCGAAGACATCACTGATGCTGTATGCCTTGGTGGAGGAGATGGATGTTCCCTCCAGCATGGAGTAATCGTAGGCGACATTACCCAGCTCACGTGCTGCCTGCACAGAGTAAGGCATGCTCTTATCGGCATTTCGCTGATTAAGGAGCTCTTCATCAGTATATGCCGCGCGCATGCTCGCCTTATCATCTTCATTGACATAAGTAGTCATTGCTTTCAGGGAGTCGATCAATTCATCAGAACCCATGAAGGCAAATTCGGCAACCTGGCTGATGGCTTTCTCCTTGGCGTCTTTCTCTTGCTGTGTCGTCGCGGTACCTATCGCCTTGTCCACGTCAGGAACCAGTCTCGCCCAAATGTTAAAAGACACTTGTGAGAATTTATCGAAGTTAGCACTGAGGATGTAATAGAGCACACCGCAGGTCACCTCCTCCTCGGCGCGCCCGAAAGTGTTGATGACTTCTGCGTACGTTTTGGGGTCACTCTGGTAGAACTGTTTGATACATGCCTCACGCAACGTTTTGTCGTTAGCGATGGCAACAGGCATCTTCCTCAGCCGTGCGTAGGCGATGCCCTTTTCCGAGTCAGCGTCATAGCCTGCTCCGCAGCTGTTGTACAGGTACTGTCCCATGCGGATATCGTCGCTGCATGTAGGTGTGGCGGGCAGGAAAGGTGCGCAGAAGGGCACATACAGGTCGATGTCGTTCCATCCGTTCTTATCGCTGTAGTAAGCGTAGAGTGCCGTCGTGATACCGTCCTTGCTGATCCCCGTGCTGATCCACTTGTTCTGCGTGAAGAAGTTTTTCTTCATCATGTCGACAATGGCATGAAGGTCGGCAGCCGCCTGGTCGGTCCACAGGAAGTTGAAGTTCAGGTCGTCGGCAGGTTCGGGCAGCGACTTGTTGAAGTAGCGGTGCTCTACGGCGACCATGTTGGCATGGAGGTGCTTCGCCAGGTCTACATAGCGGATCTGACTGGCGCTGTCGGCCATCTCATAGCCGTGGGTATAGAGCACGACGGGTGCGTCACTGGAGAAATACCTGAGTGCCACGCGCTGGTTGAAAGTACCCATTGCAGGGTCCTTGTGGTCTACCTGCTGTTCGAAGTTAAAGAAATAGACCTTCTCCTCTTTGCTGCCTGATTTGTCAATGTCAATGGTCACGTCGGAGACACCAGGCAGTTTCTTGAGCATCTCAGAGACCTCGTCAGACAACTCCTTTTCCTCCTCGTTGTTTTTCGCTTCCTCCTTTTTTACAATTTCTGATATCTCGGTGCTCTCTGAGCATCCTGTTATCATGATGCATGCCACGAAAGCGGCGAGGAGCATCCATATATTTCTGGTCTTTTTCATTGTTCGTTCCTTTCTCTTGATTATTGTCCGTTACGGATGTATTGCAGTGCCCTCTCAAGCTGAGAGTCCTTGCCTGTTGCCTCGAACTGCTTGACATCGAAGTCCACCTCGATGTCAGGAGTGATACCTACGCCTTCCAGTATCTGACCGTCATTGGTCATCATTGCCAATGTCGGGCAGTAGGCAAAGACCGGTGTCTTATCCTCCACGCCGATCTTTCCGGAGTAGTTGAGGGTGTTGTTGCTATTGCTTGTCAGTCCGCAGAGACCGCCCCACGTGCGCTTGCCGATGATTTTCGCGTTCTTGAGGGACTTTGCAGAGAGCGATGTCACCTCCGACATACTTATCGAACGGCAGTTGGTAAGGATGACGATAGGCTGGTCGTCTACGACGTAGTGCTCATCAGGATAGGTGCCCATCACGGCAGGCATAGGTACGGAGTAGTCCAGACGACCTGTGCCGCGCTTGAAGCGCTCCTTGCCGACGAGCATACCGCCCGACGGACGCAGTGCACCGAGCGCAAAGGGGAAATCGCTTGTTGAACCGCCTTGGTTTCCGCGCAGGTCGATGATGACACCGCCTAACTTACCGGTCTTGCCGAGTGCCTGGATGGCGTTGAACCACGCTTGCCATACGTTGGAAATGCCTTGTACGTGATTCAGCAGGTTAGGGTCGTTCTTATCCAGTTCTGCCATACCCGACTCTGTCAAGTAAGTATTGAGTGAGAACTGGCTGAAATAGAAATACGCTATGTTGCCCTTCAGCAGCGCATAGCGTACTGCCATGCCCTCATCCTGGAAGCCGCTGTTGATGACTGTCAAGCCGGGGACTTTGAGGTAGGCATACTGCACCACCAGCGTGTTGTAACTACTGAGGGTCAGATTCTCGTCGGTGAGTTTCTTTTTCAGCTCCTTCAGGGCGTTCAGCTTCTCAAGCTGCTCAACGGTAGGCAGCAGCAGTTCTGAATATTTTTCTATCTGGTCGCAGACCCACATATAGCCCATGCCCTCGGTATGCATGAGATTGTACATCATAAACGGAACTATCGTGGAGTAGAAAGCGGTCTGTGGCTGACCATTCTCGTCCATCACCACCTCTCCGTTTGCCGGCGCGAGGTAGTATTTGGAGATGTCCGGCTTGTACCTCATAGAAATGCGCATATCGTCACGGTTGGCATTCCGCAGGTCGCTGGGTGACACCATGACGGAACTGTTGTTGTTATGGTGGTTCAGGAACGTGATATACATGTGTCCGTCATGAAGGTCGCTGAACGCCTCATTCATCAGTGCCTCCAACTCTTTGTCAGTGACGGGGTTGTCGGTACCTCTCTTGTCAAGGGCGGCAAACTTCGGATAGCTCGCCGCATAGGCTGAGTCCCAGTCGAGCCCGTTCTGCTTCTCGTAGTCCCAGAGGGAGTAATACTGGTTGAGTGCATTCCATGCGATCTCGTACTTGCCGCCAAAACTTGTATATCCCTCACCGAAGGCGAGATTATCATCATAATCGTAAGCCAACAGCGTGTCGCTCGACTCACGGCATGACGTAAGGGAGAGTGCCATTGCTATCGCTCCTAATACTAATATTCTGTTCTTCATTGTTTCCTTTGTTTTAGTTAAAAGATATAGCTTGCACCCAGCTGGATTGCCGTCGTTGAGTGATAGCGGTAGTCTTTGTTCCTCATATACTGCTTGGTGGTGCTGGTGGTGCTGTAGTAGTGGCGCACCTCCACCTGTGCCGCCCAGTGCTCAGCGAACCGGTATTCCATACCTACGCCACCCACGAGACCGCAGTCCCAGCGTTTGTCACGGTCGCTGTCGAACTCCACCTTCCCCTTGATGTCGAAAGACTGACCTGTGAACGAGTTTATGTCCTTACCGGAACGGTAGCTGTGAACCCAGTATCCGCCATAGACACCGAGGTTACAGAAACCGCGCAGTTTCTTGCCGCCGAAGCTGAACGATGCCATGACGGGCAGCTGCAAGTAGGTGTTACGATACTTGAGGTCGACTTCCTCAATGTTTGCCCGGTGCATCCGGTAATTCTTCTGTGTCAGGTTGAAATCGGCACGGACACCGAACCAGTCGGTAAAATTGTACTGTCCCGTAACGCCGTAAGTAACACCCCAGCGTCCGTCGAACAAAACGTCGGTCATGTACTGCTTGTCGATGGAGAACACGTTATAGTCTGCTCCGGCAGTGACACCGACCCTCCATTGTGCATTGGCAAAAAGCGTTGTCATCAGCGCGAAAGCTAACAAGAGTCTTCTCTTTTCCATTATTCCTTAAATCTTTAAATAGATAGTGATATTAGTTTCCAAACTTCAATGTTACAAAGAAGTCCCTGCCTGGCATACTGCTCGGCAGGGACTTATCTTTTTAGAACAAGGGTCACTCCTGGCGGTTGACGAACTCCATGATGACGGCAACGGCATCGTCTTCCGTCATGTGGTCCATCGAGATCACCACGTCATAGTTGCGGGTGTCGTAACGGGAACGGTCGCTGTACTTCTTCAAGTATGCCTCACGACCCTCATCCACCTCGTCGAGGATGTCAAGGGCTGCGGCATAGCTGATGCCCCGTTTCCTTATCAACCGCTCTATGCGGTGCTCAGTGGATGCCTGAATAAAGACATTCAGGTGGTTGGGATGCTCACGGAAAATCAGAAAACCGCTTCTGCCTGCCACCACACAGGACTCCTCACGAGCAAGTCCCTCCAGGATGCGGCGCTCTGTCTCGAACATGGCGGCTGTGGAGGGCTTCTCCTGACGGTTGGCACTCAGCAGCGTCTTGCAACGGTCCTGCAACTCACCCCACCAGGAAGACTTTTCCTGCGCCTTCAACTGTTCTATCTGCTCAGCGGTAAGACCGTATTTCTCGGTCAATCCCTGCACAATCGCCTTGTCGTAATACTTCACCCCCAACAGCTCTGCCAGTTTGCGACCGACAGTCCTGCCGCCGCTGCCTAACTCGCGGTTGATGGTGATGACGAAGTGATTGTTCTTGTTCATACTAAACTACACCTTGATTTCTACCTCAACACCGCTGGGGAGTTCGAGCTTCATCAGGGCATCAACAGTCTTAGCCGTTGAGCTGTAGATGTCGATCAGACGCTTATAGTCTGACAGCTGGAACTGCTCACGAGCCTTCTTGTTAACGAAGGTAGAGCGGTTAACGGTGTAGATACGCTTGTGGGTGGGAAGGGGAATTGGACCGCTGATGATGGCACCAGTAGCCTTTACGGCCTTCACAATCTTCTCTGCTGACTTGTCTACGAGTTTGTGGTCGTAGCTCTTCAGCTTGATACGAATTTTCTGACTCATTGTCTTTAAACTTTTTATTTGTTATTTAAATATGGAGGCCGCTAAAGAGTCATTTGCTCAGCGGCACTCCGTTAATTATCAATTGTCAATTATCAATTGTCAATTAGACTAAATCTGCACGGCCCTTAACCTCCTCGAGCACGGCCTTAGCCAGAGCTGAAGACAGAGGAGCGTGGTGGCTGTACTCCATAGAGCTGGTAGCACGACCAGAAGTGATGGTACGCAGAGCGGTTACATAACCGAACATCTCTGACAGGGGCACCTTAGCCTTGACGACACGAGCACCACTGCGAGCCTCTTCCATACCCTCAACCTGACCACGACGCTTGTTCAGGTCACCGATGACGTCACCCATATTCTCCTCAGGAGTAACCACCTCGAGTTTCATAATGGGCTCCATCAGCACGGGCTTAGCCTGAGCGCAGACTGCCTTGTAAGCCATCTGGGCAGCGATTTCGAATGACAACTGGTCAGAGTCAACGGGATGGAACGAACCATCCACTACGACAACCTTCAGCGAGTCAACGGGATAGCCACCGAGGATACCGTTCTTCATAGCAGCCTCGAAGCCCTTCTGGATAGAGGGGATGAACTCCTTAGGAATGTTACCACCCTTCACCTCGTTGACGAACTGCAGACCGCCGTTCTCCTTGATATCCCAATCGTCGTCCACAGGACCAACGTTCACGATGATATCAGCGAACTTACCGCGACCACCAGACTGCTTCTTGTAAACCTCACGATAGTTCATGACGGTCTTCGTGATAGCCTCCTTGTAGTTCACCTGGGGCTTACCCTGATTACACTCAACCTTGAACTCACGCTTCAGACGGTCGATGATGATGTCGAGGTGGAGCTCACCCATACCAGAGATAATGGTCTGACCACTCTGCTCGTCGGTACGAACGGTGAAAGTGGGGTCTTCCTCAGCCAACTTAGCCAGACCGTTGTCAAGCTTGGCAACGTCAGCCTGAGACTTAGGCTCTACGGCGATAGAAATCACAGTGTCGGGGAAAGTCATAGACTCCAGCACGATAGGCTTCTCCTCGTCACAGAGGGTATCACCAGTGCGGATATCCTTGAAACCTACACCTGCGCCGATATCACCAGCGTCGATAGAATCCATAGGAATCTCCTTGTTAGAGTTCATCTGGAACAGACGACTGATACGCTCTTTCTTGCCCGAACGGGGGTTGTAAACGTAAGAACCGGCCTTCACGCTACCAGAGTAGACGCGGAAGAATACCAGACGACCCATATAAGGATCGGTAGCAATCTTGAATGCGAGCGCTGAAGTTGGCTCGTCCTCGCTGGGCTTGCGGCCCTCTTCCTCCTCTGTGCTGGGGTTGGTACCCATCACCATCTCCACGTCAACAGGAGCGGGCAGGAAGGCACAAACGGCATCGAGCAGGGGCTGAACACCCTTGTTCTTATAAGAAGAACCGAGCAGCATAGGCGTGCATTGCATTGAGATGGTACCCTTGCGGATAGCAGCGATAATCTCGTCCTCAGTAATTGAGTTGGGATCGTCGAAGTACTTCTCCATCAGGGCCTCGTCATACTCAGCAGCAGCCTCGAGCAGCTTGTTACGCCACTCGTCGCACTCTGCCTGCAGGTCAGCGGGGATGTCCTCGATATCATACTCAGCACCCATGGTCTCATCGTGCCACAGAATAGCCTTCATCTTAATCAGGTCAACCAGGCCCTTGAAGTTCTCCTCAGCACCGATGGGCACCTGGATCACAACGGGGTTAGCACCGAGGATGTCCTTCATCTGCTGAACAGTCTCGAAGAAGTCAGCACCTGAACGGTCCATCTTGTTCACGTAACCGATACGGGGAACGTTATACTTGTCGGCCTGACGCCAAACAGTCTCAGACTGAGGCTGAACACCATCAGCAGCAGAGTAAGTAGCAACAGCTCCGTCGAGCACACGCAGTGAACGCTCCACCTCAGCGGTGAAATCCACGTGTCCCGGAGTGTCGATCAAGTTGATCTTGAACTCCTTACCACCCCAATTCCAGTTACAGGTGGTAGCAGCTGACGTGATAGTGATACCACGCTCCTGCTCCTGGGCCATCCAGTCCATGGTAGCAGCACCATCGTGCACCTCACCGATCTTGTGCGTCTTACCTGTGTAGAACAGGATACGCTCAGACGTAGTGGTCTTACCGGCATCGATGTGGGCCATGATACCAATATTGCGGGTCAAATGTAAATCGCGATTTGCCATGTCTATATCCTTTTTACTTTTTTACCTTTTTACCTTTTAGAAACGGAAGTGAGCGAATGCACGGTTAGCCTCAGCCATACGGTGCATATCCTCCTTACGCTTGAAGGCACCACCCTGGTTGTTGAAAGCGTCCATGATCTCAGCAGCCAGCTTGTCAGCCATAGACTTACCGCTACGCTTGCGAGCAAACGCAATCATGTTCTTCATAGAGATGCTCTCCTTACGGTCAGGACGAATCTCAGTAGGTACCTGGAAAGTAGCACCACCGATACGGCGGCTCTTTACCTCTACCTGAGGAGTGATGTTGTCGAGTGCCTGCTTCCAGATTTCCAGAGCTGACTTCTCCTCATCCTTCATCTTAGCCTTGACATTCTCAAGGGCATTGTAGAAAATCTCATAAGACAGAGATTTCTTACCATCGTACATCAGATGGTTCACAAACTTCGACACTTTCTTGTCGTTGAAGACTGGATCCGGCAGGATCACACGCTTCTTGGGTTTTGCTTTTCTCATTTTTGTTTTTGAATTAATGTCTGCTTGGGGCTGTTCTTTCTTGTTCTTCAACGCTCTCACATGAGCATTTACTCAACCTGTCTTTAACAATTCTCCAGCAAAACGATTTTTACTTTTTTATGTACGGCAGTTTCCCTACCGTGATAGTCCTCTCGGCTTATAACCCTCTCCGGTTATTATTTCTTAGCCTTAGGACGCTTAGCACCATACTTAGAACGACGCTGAGTACGGCTGGCAACACCGGCGGTATCCAATGTACCACGAACGATGTGATAACGTACACCGGGAAGGTCCTTTACACGACCGCCACGAACCAGCACGATGCTGTGCTCCTGCAAGTTGTGTCCCTCTCCGGGAATGTAACTGTTGACTTCCTTCTGGTTAGTCAAGCGAACACGGGCTACCTTACGCATAGCCGAATTAGGCTTCTTCGGGGTCGTTGTGTACACACGAACACAGACACCACGGCGCTGGGGACATGAGTCCAGCGCGGGTGACTTGCTCTTGTCAACGAGCACCTTTCTGCCTTTTCTTACCAATTGTGAAATTGTAGGCATAATTGTTTGATTTTTAAAATATTATATTATATGTATATATTCAACTTGACATAGTGCGCCCTACTCACAGGTCGCTTTTGGGCTGCAAAGGTACGAACTTTTCGCCAATCCACCTAATTAATAAGATACGAAAAAACACTTACCTTGTGATTTTTAACACAAAATAAGTGTTTTAAGAAAAATTAACTGCCTCATGCTTCCCCTTTGCCTACATTAAACGGGGAAATAGTACGTGGTTCCTGATTGGGAATCTTAATAGGACCGAACTCTCGCTCATATCTCATGATGTTCTCCTGCAAGGCGCCAAGCAGTCGCTTGGCATGCTCTGGAGCCAGGATGACGCGGCTCCTCACGGGAGCCTTCGGCACACCAGGAAGCACCCTGGCGAAGTCAATCACGAAGTCACTGCTGGAGTGTGAGATGATGGCGAAATTGGCATACTCGCCCTGAGCCACTTCCTGTGGCAATTCCAATTGCAGCTGTCCCTGCTGCTGGTTTTTCTCGTTATTTTCCATACTTTTTATTATTATATATTACTTTTTGTTCATCAGCGGAGAGGAGTCAGGGTAAAGGTGAAGATGCGGTCTTGACACGGTACCTGATAGCGAGGCAGGGCAAATCCCCAGTCGCTCCAGCTGTTCACGCCACCCACACCGGCATGTGCGCCATCGATGCAGAGGTTGGTGTACTTCGACTTAGACACCTGTGACGAATGACGCTGTGACTTCTGACCATTTGGCTCATCCAAGTCTTCGATGGCATAATGGAGTGCTGAAGCATGGAACGGTTCCGCAGCCTCAATGTGCATACCCTTTCCAGCTGCCGTTGTCTGGTTCCACCAACGGATATCTCCCTTCGTACCTGTCTCCTGTGGACGGATATAGGGATAGAACTGTTCATCGGCAGTCTGGCTATAGATACCTATACGCTGTGACAGCTTACGGTCAGGATAGTTCTCAATGGGTCCGCGACCATAGTACGCACTGCAGTCCATCGTGTAAGGCAGCTGCATCACCATACCGAAGCGTGGCATCCAGGGCTGTTTCGCATCTTTGTCGGCATTCATCTGCTGCACCACCTTTACACTTCCGTCACCGCTAATTCGGTAGGTCAATGTCAACAGGGCCTTCACATCCGGCATGTCATAGACGGCAGTGACCTCTACACACGGCTGCGGCTTCTTCACCTTCTGCACTTGGAAAGTCGTCAAAGTCAGCACAGGATTCTTCCATACCTTATGATTCTTCTGAAACTGGCCGCCCAACTCATTGTCTGTCATCGCGCGCCAAAAGTTGGGACACAACATACCGCCCTCACCGAGAAGTTGCTGTCCGCCTGCCACATAGGCCACCATGTAGCCTGTGCGCTTGTCGAATTGGATACAGACGGCATCATTGGAAATCGTCAACAGGCTGTCACGCTTGCCGTCCTTCACCTTCAGCGAGGGGAGCTTCCCTGTCGCCTCTTCCCTTGCCAGCGTTCCACCCTTGACGGTCAACTGCTGATAGGCAACGGTCTGCCCTGCCGTCATCAGCGGCTCTGCGTCCTTCAGTTTATAATCGACATTCAGCAGATACTCCCCTGCCCCATCGCAACGGCCTATAGGCAATGTCACCTCGGCAGTAGCCTGCGGTGCACAACTGATCTCGTCGACCTGTCCAGTCTTCACCACCTGTCCGTCACACAAGAGTGTCCAATCCATCCGATAGTTGCTCAGGTCTCGGAAGAAATACTCGTTGCGGATGCGTAGCCTACCCTGCAAAATGTCAACAGGCTCCGTCCAGATATTCTGATACTCATAGCCCGTCTCGTACATATGGGGATTAGGCACACGGTCCGGACTGACCAGTCCGTTACAGTTGAAGTTATTGTCCGACGGATCGTAACTGTTATAGTCGCCACCATAGGTATAGATGTCACGCCCCTCCTTATCCTTGCCATGCAGGCCCTGGTCGACGAAATCCCAGATGAAGCCACCCTGGAACTTCGGATACTTACGCACCAAGTCCCAGTACTCCTTCAGGCCGCCACCGGAATTACCCATAACATGGTTGTACTCACACTGGATAAGCGGCTTCTGTTTCCTGTTGTCTTTCGCATAGCCCTCACAATGGACTTGTGCCATATACATCGGACAGAAAATATCGGTATTGCCACCCTCGCCTGCCGGCTCATACTGGATGGGGCGACTCGGATCCTGCTGCCTGATCCACTGGTAGGCAGCGGTGAAGTTCTCGCTGTCGGCCGTCTCGTTACCCAGGCTCCAGATGATGACAGAAGGATGGTTGAAGTTGACAGCGACATTATGCTGGTTGCGCTCTACGATCTGCTTCCTGAACATAGGATCCTTTGAGGGCGACGGATTCTGATAGAGGAAACCATGACTCTCCTGATTCGCCTCAGCCACCAGATAGATGCCATACTCATCACAAAGGTCGTACCACAGCGGATCGTCGGGATAGTGACAGGTACGCACCGCATTGATATTGAAACGCTTCATCAACTGGATGTCCTGAATCATCCGCTCACGGGACACGACATAACCTCCGTCAGGATCCATCTCATGACGATTGGCACCTTTGATATAGATCGGCTTGCCATTAACCAGCAGTTGGGCATCCTTGATTTCCACCTTGCGGAAGCCTACCTTCTGAGTGACCACCTGACTGCCGTATCCGACGGTCAGCGTATAGAGATACGGTGTTTCGGCCGTCCACTTATGGGGATTCTTCACCTGCAGCGTCACACTGCCCTGTTTGGGTTGCGACTCCTGCCACGAACTGACCGTCGCCGCAGCCACCTCCTTGCCTGTAGCATCGAGCAGTCTGAGGCGTGCCTCCGAATGGCCGACAGCCCATAGCTTCACGCTGAGGGTGCCGTCCTCGTAGTTATTCACCAAGTCAGGGGTGATACGGATATCCTGGATATGCTCCTTCAAGTCCTGCGCATAGAGATAACAGGAACGTCCCACGCCACTCATCCGCCAGAAGTCCTGATCCTCGTGATAGGAACCGTCACACCAGCGGAAAGTCTGGAAGGCAATCAGGTTATCACCTGTATGTACATAAGGAGTGATATCAAACTCAGCAGCTATCTTGGCGTCCTCCGCATAACCCACATACTGACCGTTCACCCACAGGTAGATATTCGATGTGACAGAGCCGAAATGAGCTATCACCTGCTTACCGTTCCAGTCTGCAGGAATCGTAACCGTACGACGATAGGAACCGACATGATTGTCCTTAATAGGCACCTCCGGCGGATTATTCTTGAAATGTCCGCGCCAGGCAAAGCCGATATTCACATACTCCGGATCACCATAGCCATTCAGTTCCCACATTCCAGGGACAGCCATCGTCGCCCATCCTTTCTCCTCATAGTCCGTACGGTAGAAATCCGTAGGGCGCTGGTCGGCACGCTCCACCCAGAGGAAACGCCATGTGCCGTCCAACGACAACTTATTGCCCTGGGTAAAACTTGTGTGCACAGGATATCGGTTGACATCATTCACCTGAAGGTCATGCCATTCCGTCATGGTGGACTCTTGGGCTGTGACAGGCATTGATACTGCAATCACTGCCGCCATCATGATTAATAGTACTTTCTTCATCGTTCGATTACTGATTTTTGGTTATTAATGGACAAAGGTAACCATTCTTTTTTTATTTCCACAAATTTCATGAAGTTTTTCACTTCGCTTAACGAATTGGCGTCACACTATAATGCACAGATAGCCTCTTCAAGCTAAGGCGACAGGTAAACAGAGGAAAATAGGTTCCTACCCTAATTCCACACACACTTTAAACATAGTCAGATCAGACCCCTGAAGTCAGAGAAAGGATAGAGTATCCTATGAGCAACCTATGAGATGCCTATGAGATACCTATGAGCAAGGTATGAGCAACCTATGAGCAAGACATGAGGGGACAATCATTGAAATGCACCCCAAAAGTCGGAAACGGGATGACAAAGAAAAAGCCGCCGTTGCATATGACTGCAGCGGTGGCTTCTATTAGATATAGGTATTATTTACTTCTCCTCAAGAACAGGCTCTTCAGCAAAGTCGAGCACATTCTTCTTGTTGGCCTGCATACGCTCATAGTCCTCCTTAGAGCCGACGATGATCTTCTCGAACTCACGAAGACCCGTACCGGCAGGAATGAGGTGACCGGCAATCACGTTCTCCTTCATGCCCTCAAGCGTATCTACCTTACCACGGATGGCAGCCTCGTTGAGCACCTTCGTGGTCTCCTGGAAGGAGGCAGCAGACATGAACGACTTGGTCTGAAGGGCTGCACGGGTGATACCCTGCAGAATCTGCGTAGAGGTGGCGGGCACTGCATCACGCACCTGAACGATTCTCAGGTCACGGCGCTTCAGCATGGAGTTCTCGTCGCGCAACTTACGGGCAGTGACAATCTGACCCTTCTGCAGGTTCTCGGAGTCACCAGCGTCGATGACCACCTTCTTACCCCAGATACGGTCGTTCTCCTCAGCGAAGTCGAGCTTGTCGATGATGTCTGACTCGAGGAACGAGGTATCACCAGGATCGTTGATCTGTACCTTGCGCATCATCTGGCGGACGATAATCTCAAAATGCTTGTCGTTGATCTTCACACCCTGCAGACGGTATACGTCCTGTACCTCATTAACGATGTACTCCTGTACTGCCGTGGGACCCTTGATGGCAAGGATGTCGGCAGGTGTGATGACACCGTCGGAGAGTGGCGTACCGGCACGTACGGCGTCGTGCTCCTGTACCAGGATCTGCTTGGACAGGGATACGAGATACTTGCGCTGCTCACCAGTCTTCGAGGTAACGATAATCTCACGGTTACCACGCTTTACCTTACCCATGGTGACCTCACCGTCGATTTCAGATACGATAGCAGGGTTCGATGGGTTACGAGCCTCGAAGAGCTCGGTAACACGGGGCAGACCACCGGTGATATCACCACCCTTGGCAGCAGCACGCGGAATCTTGACGAGGGTCTCACCCGTCTTAACGGTCTGACCATCCTCAACAACAACGTGACCACCTACAGGGAAGTTATAGGTACCGATGACCTCACCGTCAGCACCAATGATATCGCAGGTAGGAACCTTTGACTTGTCCTTCGACTCAGTGACGATTTTCTCGGTCAAACCGGTAGTATCGTCGGTCTCTGCACGGAAGGTAATACCCTCGATGACATCATGGAACTTCAATGTTCCTGCATATTCTGTAACGATGACGGCATTGAACGGATCCCACTGGGCAATCTTGTCGCCTTTCTTCACGGTATCTCCACTCTTGAAATAGAGAGAAGAACCATAAGGCACGTTCATCGTAGAGAGCACAATCTTGGTATGTGGATCGACAAAACGAACCTCACCCAGACGGCTGACTACCATCTCACACTCACGACCATCCTCGTCGAACGGAACGGTACGTACCTCCTCAAACTCGAGCATAGAGTCGTTCTTGGCGACGATGCTCGCATTGGCAGCGGCATTGGCTGCCACACCACCGGCGTGGAACGTACGGAGGGTCAGCTGAGTACCCGGCTCACCGATAGCCTGAGCGGCGATGACACCGACAGCCTCACCCTTCTGTACCATACGACGGGTAGCAAGGTTACGACCGTAACACTTCATGCAGACACCGTGCTTCGACTCACAGGTGAGTACGGAACGAATCTCGACGCTCTCAATGGGAGAGTCCTCGATAGCCTGTGCGATAGGCTCGGTAATCTCCTCACCGGCAGCAACAATCAGCTCACCAGTAGAAGGATGGATAATATCATGTACGGACACACGACCCAGGATACGCTCATACAGCGTTGAAATGACCTCGTCACCGTTCTTCAGGGCGGTGCAAACCAGTCCGCGGAGCGTTCCACAGTCTTCTTCCGTAATAATCACATCGTGCGATACGTCAACCAAACGACGAGTCAGGTAACCAGCATCTGCCGTCTTCATGGCCGTATCAGCCAAACCCTTACGGGCACCGTGCGTAGAGATGAAGTACTCGAGCACTGACATACCTTCCTTGAAGTTCGACAGAATGGGGTTCTCAATAATCTGAGCACCCTCGGCACCTGCCTTCTGGGGCTTGGCCATCAGACCACGCATACCAGAGAGCTGGCGAATCTGGTCCTTACTACCACGGGCACCGGAGTCGAGCATCATGAATACGGCGTTGAAGCCCTGATCGGCCTCGGTCATCTCCTTCATCAGGACGTTACCAAGGTCGTTGTTGATATGCGTCCAGGTATCGATAACCTGGTTGTAACGCTCGTTGTCGGTGATGAAACCCATGTTATAGTTCTCGGTAATCTGCTGTACCTCGGCATTACCTTTCTCCACCAGTGCCTTCTTAGACTCTGGGATGATGATATCGTCAAGGTTGAACGACAGACCTGCCTCGTAAGCCATGCGGTAACCAAGGTTCTTGATACCGTCAAGGAACTCACAGGCCTCAGCAAAACCTACGTTCTTGATGACGTCGGCAATGATGTCACGCAGACTCTTCTTGGAGATGATACGGTTGACATAACCCACCTCCTTCGGAATGATACCGTTCACGATGACACGACCTACAGAGGTCTCTACCATGTGCTTGCAGGGCTTGCCGTCAACGATATCGTCAACCATTACCTTCACTTGGGCGTGCAGATCACACTTACCCTCGTTATGGGCAATGATGGCCTCCTCAGGACCGTAGAAGGTCAGACCCTCACCCTTGGCACCTGGACGAATCTTAGAGATGTAGTACAGACCGAGCACCATATCCTGTGAAGGAACGGTGATAGGTGCACCATTGGCAGGGTTCAGAATATTGTGGCTCTGAAGCATCAGAATCTGAGCTTCGAGGATAGCCTCGTTTGACAGTGGGAGGTGGACAGCCATCTGGTCACCGTCGAAGTCGGCGTTGAACGCGGTACAAGCCAGTGGGTGCAGCTGGATAGCCTTACCCTCGATGAGCTTGGGCTGGAAGGCCTGGATACCCAGACGGTGCAGTGTTGGTGCACGGTTGAGGAGCACGGGATGACCTTTCATGACGTTCTCGAGGATATCCCAGATGACGGGCTCGCGACGATCGACAATCTTCTTGGCTGACTTCACCGTCTTCACGATACCGCGCTCGATGAGCTTACGGATGATGAACGGCTTGTAGAGCTCGGCTGCCATCAGCTTGGGCAGACCGCACTCACCCATCTTCAGCTCAGGACCTACGACGATTACCGAACGGGCTGAGTAGTCAACACGCTTACCGAGCAAGTTCTGACGGAAGCGGCCCTGCTTACCCTTCAGTGAGTCGGAGAGAGACTTCAACGGACGGTTGCTCTCACTCTTGACAGCACTTGACTTACGGCTGTTATCGAAGAGAGAGTCGACAGCCTCCTGCAGCATACGCTTCTCGTTACGGAGAATCACCTCAGGAGCCTTGATCTCCATCAGACGCTTCAGACGGTTGTTACGAATGATGACACGACGATAGAGGTCGTTCAGGTCGGAAGTGGCAAAACGACCACCATCCAGCGGAACGAGCGGACGCAACTCCGGAGGAGTGACAGGGAGTATCTTCATGATCATCCACTCAGGACGGTTGATACCCTTCTCCACACTGCTACGGAAAGCCTCTACTACCTGCAGGCGCTTCAGAGCCTCGTTCTTACGCTGCATCGAAGAATCGCTATTGGCACGATCACGCAACTCATAAGACAAGGAGTCAAGATCCAGACGAATCAGGAGGTCATAGATGGCCTCTGCACCCATCTTGGCAATAAACTTATTAGGATCACTGTCGTCAAGATAGTCATTCTCGGGAGAAATCTTGTTCTCAACAATCTCGTTGTACTCTTCCTCAGACAACAGGTCGTACATGTTAGCACCGATAGCATCATTGCCATCAGCGTCCTTCTTTCCTGCCATCACACCTGGCTGGATGACGACGTAACGCTCATAATAGATGATGGCATCGAGCTTCTTGGTAGGAAGACCGAGCAGATAACCTATCTTGTTGGGAAGACTGCGGAAATACCAGATATGGGCAACAGGAACAACAAGTTCAATATGTCCTGTACGCTCACGACGTACCTTCTTCTCCGTAACCTCTACACCACAACGATCACAGACAATGCCTTTATAGCGGATGCGCTTGTACTTTCCACAGGCACACTCGTAATCCTTGGTAGGACCAAAGATGCGCTCGCAGAACAGACCATCGCGCTCAGGCTTGTATGTACGGTAGTTAATGGTCTCCGGCTTGGTCACCTCGCCACATGAATTCTCGAGAATCTCCTCAGGTGAGGCCAGACCAATAGTAATCTTGGTAAAATTACTCTTTATCTTTGAATCTTTCTTGAAAGCCATATTTCAATTGTCAATTTTCAATTATCAATTATCAATTAACGCTTAGTCCATCTTAATGCTAAGACCAAGACCCTTTAACTCATGCAGAAGCACATTGAGTGACTCAGGAATACCTGGGGTTGGCATGGGCTCACCCTTTACGATAGCCTCGTAAGCCTTTGAACGACCTACGACATCATCAGACTTGATGGTCAGGATTTCCTGCAGCACATGGCTGGCACCAAAGGCCTCCAGTGCCCAGACCTCCATCTCACCGAAACGCTGTCCACCGAACTGTGCCTTACCACCGAGTGGCTGCTGGGTAATGAGAGAGTACGGACCAATTGAACGGGCGTGCATCTTGTCCTCAACCATGTGACCGAGTTTCAAGAAGTAGGTAATACCTACCGTTGCGGGCTGGTCGAACTGCTCACCCGTCTCACCATCATACAGGTGAGTAGAGCACAGGCGTGGCAGACCGGCCTTATCGGTCCATTCTGCGAGGTCATCCAGCTTAGCGCCATCGAAGATAGGAGTAGCAAACTTCACACCAAGACGCTTACCGGCAGCTCCGAGGATAGCCTCGAAAATCTGACCAAGGTTCATACGAGAAGGTACACCCAGTGGGTTCAATACCAAGTCGACAGGACGACCGTCCTCGAGGAACGGCATATCTTCCTGACGTACTACCTTAGAGACGATACCCTTGTTACCGTGACGACCGGCCAGCTTATCACCAACACCGATCTTACGCTTCTTGGCAACATATACCTTCGCCATCTGCAGGATACCTGAGGGGAGCTCGTCACCAATGGTGATGGCAAACTTCTTACGCTTCGTCTCGGCATCGAGCAGCTTGAATTTCTTCATATAATTGATAATCAACTGGGCGATGAGCTGGTTCTTGTGCTCGTCGTTGGTCCAGTTGCTGATCTGGATGTCACCATACTCCAAGTTCTTCAAGGCGGCAATCGTGAACTTACTACCCTTAGAGATAATCTCTGCACCAGTATAGTCCTTCACACCCTGAGAAGTCTTACCCTTTGTAAGGGTTATCAGTTTCTCGACCAGGATATCCTTCAGGTCCTCTATCTTTGCCTCATGCTCCTCATCAATCTTAGCAAGCAGAATCTTATCCTGCTGCTTGGTAGCACGGGTCTTGGTAGCACGCGTAAAGAGCTTCTTATCGATAATAACACCAGACAGAGAAGGATTGGCCTTCAGAGAAGAATCCTTCACATCACCAGCCTTATCGCCAAAGATAGCACGGAGCAACTTCTCTTCTGGAGAAGGATCGCTCTCACCCTTCGGAGAAATCTTACCGATCAGGATATCGCCTGGCTCCACACGAGCACCCACACGGATGACACCATTCTCGTCAAGGTCCTTAGTAGCCTCTTCGCTGACGTTAGGAATATCAGCAGTAAACTCCTCAGCACCACGCTTAGTCTCGCGTACATCCAAAGAATATTCATCCACATGGACAGATGTCAGGATGTCCTCACGAACGATACGCTCGTTGAGCACGATGGCATCCTCATAGTTATAACCCTTCCAAGGCATATAGGCTACCAACAGGTTGCGGCCCAGTGCGAGCTCACCATTCTCTGTGGCATAACCCTCGGTCAGGATATCTCCCTTCTTCACACGCTGACCTTTCTCACAGATAGGACGAAGGTCGATAGTCATGTTCTGGTTGGTACGACGGAACTTCGGGATACGATACTCCTTCAAGGCCGGCTCGAAGCTGACAAACTCCTCGTCATCTGTACGATCATACAGAATACGGATAGTGGTTGCGTCAACGTAGTCGATGACACCATCACCCTCTGCAGTAATCATGGTACGTGAATCCTCACAAACCTGCTTCTCAATACCGGTACCTACGATAGGAGCCTCGTTATGAAGCAGAGGAACTGCCTGACGCATCATGTTCGATCCCATCAACGCACGGTGAGCATCATCATGCTCCAGGAACGGAATCAACGAAGCGGCAATAGAGGCAATCTGCTGAGGAGATACGTCAATCAGGTCAACATCCGTTGGCGGGACAACAGGGAAGTCAGCATCCTGACGACACTTGACAACAGGACGGATAAAGGTACCGTCTTCACGCAACGGAGCATTTCCCTGACCAATAACGTGACTTTCTTCTTCCTCTGCAGTCAGATAGACAATATCCTCATTGTTAAGATTGGCAATACCCTTCTCTACCTTACGATATGGAGTCTCGATGAAACCAAGTTCATTAATCTTTGCATAGACACAAAGTGATGAAATCAGACCGATATTCGGACCTTCAGGGCTCTCAATAGGACACAGACGACCATAGTGTGTATAGTGTACGTCACGCACCTCGAAGCCGGCACGCTCACGAGACAGACCGCCAGGACCCAGGGCAGAGAGACGACGCTTATGAGTCACCTCAGCCAACGGGTTGGTCTGATCCATGAACTGCGACAGCGGGTTCGTTCCGAAGAACGAGTTGATCACGCTGGAAATCGTCTTAGCGTTAATCAGGTCTGTCGGAGTGAACACCTCGTTATCACGGACATTCATGCGCTCACGGATGGTACGACTCATACGAGCCAGACCAATAGAGAACTGGTTACTCAGCTGCTCACCAACCGTACGGACACGGCGGTTAGACAAGTGGTCGATATCATCAACGGTAGCCTTTGAGTTCACCAATTGGATGAGATATTTGATAATCTCAATGATATCTTCCTTGGTCAGTACACGAACATCCATCTCTGTGTTCAGACCCAGTTTCTTATTAATACGATAACGACCCACGTCACCCAAATCGTAACGCTTGTCGGAGAAGAACAGGTTCTGGATGACCTCACGGGCACTGGCATCATCAGCAGGATCAGCATTACGCAGCTGACGATAGATATACAGAACGGCTTCTTTTTCTGAATTACTAGGATCCTTCTGTAAGGTATTGAAGATAATAGAATAATCCTGAGCTACAGATTCGTCCTTGTGGACAAGGATGGTCTGAGCACCGCTTTCCAGAATCTCATTCATATTCTCTTCCGTAATCTCTGTCTCACGCTCCATGATGACCTCATTACGCTCGATAGATACCACCTCACCAGTATCCTCATCTACGAAGTCCTCGTTCCAGCTCTTCAACACACGAGCCGCAAGCTTACGACCCTGTGCTTTCTTCAAAGAGGCCTTATTCACCTTCACCTCCTCAGCAAGCTCGAAAATCTCAAGGATGTCCTTGTCGTTCTCATAGCCGATAGCACGAAGCAGTGTGGTAACGGGCAACTTCTTCTTACGGTCAATATAGGCATACATCACGTTGTTGATGTCAGTAGCAAACTCTATCCAAGAACCCTTGAACGGAATAATACGGGCACTATAAAGCAACGTACCGTTCGCATGCACATTCTGACCGAAGAACACACCCGGTGAACGGTGCAACTGCGAAACTACGACACGCTCAGCACCATTGATAACGAACGTACCATTCGAGGTCATATAGGGAATCGGACCCAAGAATACATCCTGGATAACTGTGCCGAAATCCTCATGATCAGGATCTGTGCAATAAAGTTTCAACTTAGCCTTCAAGGGTACACTATAGGTCAGTCCACGCTCCAGACACTCGTCAATGGTATAGCGAGGCGGATCAATATAGTAATCCAAGAACTCAAGAACGAAATTATTACGTGTATCGGTGATAGGGAAGTTCTCTGCGAACACCTTATACAAACCGTCATTCTTGCGTTCCTCAGGCGGAGTATCCAACTGCAGGAAGTCTTTGAATGACTTTAATTGCACATCGAGGAAATCCGGAAACGGCATCGGATTCTTGACGCTGCCAAAGTTTACTCTGTTATCAACTACTTTTGAAGCCATATAATATTGATTAAAAAGACAAGAAAAGGTTAAGAACCTCCGACTGGGAAGTCCTTAACCATTTTTATTTTGGTTGCGCTTAAATTACTTCAGCTCAACTACGGCACCAGCCTCTTCGATAGCCTTCTTCAGGTTCTCTGCCTCAGCCTTAGCCATACCCTCCTTGATTGTAGCGGGAGCACCATCAACGAGATCCTTAGCTTCCTTCAAACCAAGACCGCAAGCCTCCTTAACGGCCTTAACAACCTGGAGCTTGTTAGCACCTACTTCTTTCAGAACTACATCGAAAGAAGTCTTCTCCTCAGCAGCCTCAGCGGCACCTGCAGCAGCAGGACCAGCAGCAACTGCAACAGCTGCAGCAGCGGGCTCAATTCCATACTCGTCCTTCAGGACTGTAGCTAACTCTTGTACTTCTTTAACTGAAAGGTTTACCAACTCTTCAGCAATAGCTTTGATATCTGCCATTTTATTTAAAATTTTAATGTTTTTAATGTTAATTGTTATACTTCTCGCTTAATTGTTACGCTCAGCGATAGCGTCAAGCAGTCCATGAATCTTTCCACCAGCATTCAGGCCAGATACAACAGTCTTGATAGGAGACTGCAGCAAAGCCACGACATCGGCGATAAGTTCGTTCTTGCTCTTGATAGCAACCAGTTCCTCAAGTTTGTCGGCACCCACGAAGAAACCCTCTTCAGCATAAGCAGCCTTCAGGGCAGGAATACCTTCTTTCTTATACTCCTTAAGCAACTTGGCAGGAACGTTGGCCTGCTGTGTGAACATCAGGGCCGTATTTCCTTTCAAACAACCATAGAGCGGTTCGAAATCAATTTCTGAAGCTTCGAAAGCCTTGTGAAGAAGGGTGTTCTTCACAACAACCATCTTAACCTCATTCTTGAAGCATTTGCGACGAAGATTGCTTGTCTGCTCAGCATTCAGTCCGGTAACGTCTACCAGATAGAAATGAGGATATTGCTTCAGCTTTTCTCCGAGTTCTACAATAATAGTATCTTTTACTTCCTTTTTCATTTTACTAAACTTTTACGGAGTTATTCAACTGATTTAGGATCTACCTTAATACCTGCACTCATCGTGCTAGAAATAAAGATACTCTTAATGTATGTACCCTTGGCAGCAGCAGGCTTCAATTTAATGATAGTCTGAATGAACTCCTTAGCGTTCTCATAAATCTGATCAGCAGTGAAGGTCACCTTACCAATTGACGTGTGCACAATACCGGCCTTGTCAACCTTAAAGTCAATCTTACCCTGCTTAACCTCTTTAACTGCCTTAGCAACGTCCATAGTAACAGTACCACTCTTGGGGTTTGGCATCAGTCCACGAGGACCAAGCACACGGCCCAAAGGACCGAGTTTACCCATGCATGAGGGCATTGTAATGATAACATCAACATCAGTCCAACCGCCCTTGATCTTGTTGATATACTCGTCAAGACCAACGTAGTCGGCACCTGCCTCTTTGGCAGCAGCTTCCTGGTCGGGAGTACAGAGAGCGAGCACACGTGTTACCTTACCAGTACCGTTCGGCAGCGATACAACGCCACGAACCATCTGGTTGGCCTTACGAGGATCTACGCCCAAGCGTACGTCGATATCAAGTGAAGCCTCAAACTTTGTCGTGGTGATATCTTTCACCAACTGTGCGGCTTCCTTCAAAGAGTATGCTTTCCCTGCTTCAACCTTATCAGCTACCAACTTTTGATTTTTTGTCAGTTTACTCATTGTTCTAATTGAAGTTATTTGTTATTTACCAGGGAAGTCCCCTTTTACAGTGATACCCATACTTCTTGCTGTACCGGCAACCAGCTTCATAGCCGACTCCACGGTGAAGCAGTTCAAGTCGCTCATCTTATCCTCAGCGATTGCACGTACCTGATCCCAGGTGACAGAAGCAACCTTTTTACGGTTAGGCTGAGCTGATCCGCCCTTAATCTTGGCAGCCTCCATCAGCTGAATAGCTGCGGGAGGTGTCTTGATAACGAAGCTAAAAGACTTGTCTGCATAGTAAGTGATAACGACAGGTAATACCTTACCAGCCTTATCCTGGGTTCTGGCGTTGAACTCTTTGCAGAATCCCATAATATTGATACCCTTAGAACCAAGAGCAGGTCCTACTGGGGGTGAGGGATTCGCAGCGCCACCTTTAATCTGTAATTTGATTAATCCAGCAACTTCTTTAGCCATTTTCTGTAAATAATTAATTTTGATTCTTTATATAAGTCTTAGGAGTGGAAGCCTCCTGCAACCGTATATATAGAACAAGCGTACCGTAACATTTACGCGTTATTCTTTCTCTACCTGTGTGAATGCAAGCTCCAATGGAGTCTTTCGTCCAAAAATCTTCACCATGACCTTCAACTTGCGTTTCTCGGTATTCACCTCCTCGATGACTCCGCTGAAACCGCTGAAAGGACCATCCGTTACCTTCACTGTCTCATCGACAGTATATGGAATGTTGATCTCTGCGCTCTCTATAGTAGTTTCCTCTGCAGTGCCCAAAATACGGTTAATTTCCGACTGGCGAACCACCTGAGGATTGTCCATGCCACCCAAAAAACCCATCACATTCGGAATAAAACGAAGCATATGAGCCACCTCGCCTTGTAAATTTGCCTGTACAAGCACGTAACCGGGAAGGAACATCTTTTCCTTGATAACACGCTTACCGTTGCGGAGCATGGCATACTTCTCTGTGGGAAGCAGGACCTCCCCTACATGAGCCTCAAGAATATCATTATGCTTTTTTGCAGCCTCAATGAACTCTTTTACCTTGCCTTCTTTTCCACTAACGGCACGCAGCACGTACCACTTCATACCTGTCTCAGACATCTTCTACTTTCGAACGTTTAGTTTGGATAAATTGAACTCATGACTGCCTTGAATACAACATCCATCAGCCATACTACTACTGCAATGATAAGAGAAGCCGAAAGCACCAGCACAGCACTTTGTGTCAGTTCTTTGCGGGTCGGCCATGTTGTCTTATGCGCAAGTTCGTCATAACATGCCTTGCAATAATTTACTATCGTCTTAAACATATCGTCAATATTTTAGCACGGGAAGGAGGACTCGAACCCACGACCCTCGGTTTTGGAGACCGATGCTCTACCAACTGAGCTATTCCCGTAAGTAAGCCCCCACCCAAAAGTGGGGGCTTGGTTTATCTAGTGTGTCTAGATATTCTAGATAGTCTAGAGATTCTGGAGGATTAGTCCTCGTAAACCTCTGTGATCTGACCAGAACCAACGGTACGACCACCTTCACGGATAGCGAAGCGGAGACCTGGGTTCAGAGCAACAGCGTAGATCAGCTCAACAGTGATCTCAACGTTATCACCAGGCATTACCATCTCAACACCTGCGGGGAGAGTGATCTCACCTGTGCAGTCCATGGTGCGGAGATAGAACTGGGGACGATACTTGTTGCCGAATGGAGTGTGACGACCACCCTCTTCCTTCTTCAGGACATAGATAGAAGCCTTGAACTTCTTGAAAGGCTTGATCTGTCCGGGATGGCAGAGCACCATACCACGCTTGATCTCGTTCTTGTCGATACCACGGAGCAGCAGACCAACGTTATCACCAGCCTGACCCTCATCCAGGATCTTACGGAACATCTCAACACCAG
>JAEEXI010000002.1 GCA_016291495.1 Prevotella sp. | reverse complement strand
GGTTAATTTTCAATTCTCAATTTTCAATTTTCAATTTACTTTCACGATATCCGTTGCTAAAATCTCTTGGAACGTCTGTCCCTGATACTCGTGCGTAGAGAAACGAAGCGTGGCCAACACCACATCACCTTCGTAGAACCTGCACGCCGCCTGATTGCCCAGCATAGCGCACACAAACTCATTTTCAAACTTGCCACCACCCAGTTCGCGCAACACAATGTTGCACTTCTGAATCTGACCACCTTCAGCCTTTTGGCTCTGTACGCTGAAGCTATCGCCCTGGCGTACCACTTTTAGAATTTTTGTTTCCACAATACTTTATTTATTTTACGTCGCCTCCTTACTGCGACCTTTAAGATTGAAAAAATGTCTATTTAAAAAACTGCCGTGCTGTCTCAGCAGGGCAGGCTTTGGCAGTCCGCTGACCGCCTGTTTTATCAAAGGATAAGAAAAATAGAAAAACACTTATCGTTAGTGGATCAATTTTCGTTTGTACCAATATGTCAAAGAACTCATCTACTCGTTGTTTTATCAACTTTCGACACTGCAAAGGAAACGGTTCTCTGTAACTGACAACATTTAATGCAATAATTCTCAGAATTAATTTCAGAATTATTGTAACGTATTGATTTCAAGTAAAATAAAAAATCGCCAAACAGATGCTTAAAACCTGCTTGGCGATTCAGAATTGTCTCAGAATTCTATTCAGAATTATACATGACGAATAATCTTCTCTATGTATTTCTTTAGGAATGGAATGATTTCCTCAAATGCATTGCTGCGATAATTCGATTTACCCTTGTTGATATTGTTGCTCTGATTATTGTGCTTGCCGAAAAGGTCGTTACTAATTTCTTTGGGCGAACCGGTAAGTAGGTTTTCATCAGAAAAGAATCCTGCAAGATTAGCAGGTACTATCACTATTCTGTCACCACCTCCACCTTCAACTAACGCCCACATCTTTTCACACTTGTCAGCATCTCCCTCCTCAAGTAATGATGTGTCCTTGCCAAAAACGATATTCAACAGCTGTTCGATATTGTCTGCTGTTGCAGGTTGCTTCCAGTCACCCCTTTTTAATATGCCAATAATATCATCCAGCTTAGACTGACGGGCTGCATCCATACCAGTTTCATTGTTTTGTTCAGGCTGTTGTTCATTGTCATTATTCAACCATTCCTCATGCTGTTTTTTAAGTTCAGGAAACATCTCACACTGGATAAGACTACGCCTGACGATGATATCATAAAACATATCGAGGTTATCTGGGGTCAGTAATGAGATAAATCGTTGTATATCAACAACCTTTCTCATATCAAATAGTTCATCGGTACGGCAAGAAGAATAAATAAGCTGCATCAAATTGCTATTTTCGTCCATCTGTGTTTTCATGTCTTCACCCCAGTGTTCTTGCTTTACATCATCACATGTTGCGAGTTCCTGACATTTAGCCATTTTGAGTGCATCCTCATCTGCATCTAACAGTTGCCCCCAAAGTTCAGGAGTATAGGGGGCGGTACGATATTCTTTAAAATGTCTATTCAAGTCTTCTTTCATTCCCTTCAAAATTGACTCCCCAAAAGAGAACGTCCATTCCCTCAAATCATCGTCAATAGCTTTAGCAAAATCATCAATGGATGGGTTTAACTCCATAAGTATTATTAAACCGTTATCCAATAATGCTGACAAAAAATCAAAGACTTTTGATAGTGTTTTGAATACAGAATACCGGGTATCTAAGGAGCTGCTGTTTAAATCTGTCAGAAACTGGGTTACGTCATCCAAATCCAACAAATCCTTCTCGGCTAATAGTATTTCCTTTGCGTCACTGCTAATGAAATATTCATCCTGCGTATCGCCATATTCATTGATTATTTTTCTAATTTGGCCAAAATACGTGCAATAGAGGGTTTGGTATTTTAGAAAATACTCTCTCAAGGTAAGAATATACGCAACATAGGTTTCTGTGCGGTCTTCCCATTTAGTTTTATCTTCAGTGGCTTCCCATGTTTCGATTTTTTTTATAGTTCTAACCAAATCTAACCAGCCCTCAAAGATTTTCGGATTTTGAAAAAACAATGACTTGTCAGAATAGCTATCTATCTCTTCTATCTGTTTATGAAGGAAACTCATAAGAGAGTCTATCTCGACCCGATGCAAGTCAGGACCATGGAAACGGATTTCAAAACCATCGAAATTCTTGATGTGCATAAATCTCTATCTATCCTCATTTACAAAATACAACTCTTCAAATACTTCACGCGGTAAGGTGCTATCGAAACCACCCACACGCTTGCTCTCCTTCATAGAATTATCGAAACCGATGTACTCCAACGAGCCATCTTCGTAGCGTTTGAACTTATAGACGGCATCGTTCATGATAGCAGAATTGAACACATTCAAACTCACTAACAACTCAAAGTCTTTCACCGTTAGACCTGTCACTTTATGGAACAGTCCTGGCTCTAACTGGGTAATGACATCCTTCAGGCATTGCTCACGGAAGTCTGTCAGATACATAAAGATAGGTATGCGTGTGGCAAACTTGATGAGCTTGTCCTGTATCTGCTTGCGTAGCGACTTCATCTCCTTCTCATCTTCCGTCAGCTTGCGCTTCTCTTTGATGGTGAGTTCCTTGTCGTTAGCTTTTGCTTTGGCTTTCTTCACGGCCTCGCTCTTGTTGATGATAGTCTCAATATCCTTGTTCAGCGAACGGAAGCCTTCTATACTCATGAGTGCTGCTAATGCCTCTTCATTGGCGAGCAGTCGTTGCAAGGTGATATTGTCCACATTCACCAGCAATGCACTCTCCCAGCGACGGGCCAGTAACGTTGCCGAAGTTCCGCTCATAGCAATATCCAAGATACCTGCAGCATCTATCTGCTTCATATGCATACCATCGTAGGCCAGAACGGGCAGGAACTTGATAAAGTCGGCAACCTTCTTTTCTGGCTGGTCCTCATCTACATTTAGACGGCAAGAATAGTCCGCTATCTGGCGCAGAGCACGATTGGGCGCAAAGTCGAACACATAGCACTCGCGCTTCATAATCTCTGTGCGATTGGGATCGTCATCCGTCGGATTCTTGATGACCCAAGGGCTCTGCACACGGAATGCTGCCTGGAAATAGGTCTCAGGCGACGAACTGTTTCTGAGCATGAAGATACCCGACCAAGGTTTCACAGTAACACCAGTAGTCAGTTTTCCGCACGACAACGTGATGGTGCGTGTTTCTAATGGGTTATCCATCGCCTTACGAACAGGAGGCAGAGCACCTACACCGATACCAGCCTCTGTTCCTGCTGCCACAACAATCTTAAAGTCGTGATAGAACACGTTGTTGCGCTGACCCAACAAATTTCTCATCGCATAGCACGAAGCTACTGAAGGCAAGAACCAGAAAGTATGATTCAATATTCGCAGCAATGGTGCATGACTAAAAGGCATTGGCGGTTTTTCGTTACGTAGCGTCAAATCATCCTTGATAGATTCACGATAAGCACCACGAATCAGGTCGAGCCATTTCTGCACCTCGTCCTCATGTCGGAAGGTTGCGAAATTGTGGTCTCCACCTTCTGGGATATCAGCTGCAAAGAATTCATTCAGGTCGAACTCATCAAACTCTCCTTCCTGTGCAACTTTCACTAAGTCGTTTGGCATCTGATAGGTCATCAGCACCATACGAGGCATCATCTCGTAAGGATTTTCGCCATCACTGTCCCATTTCTCCTTTTTCTCTTGCTCCTGACTATAGGTCCAGTTGAATATCTGCTCTTCAATAAACTCACCCGATGCAATAGCCCGGAAGGGAGTTCCTGAGAGGTAAAGGTAGTGATTGGTTGTGATAGGCATGTTGTCCTCGTCGAAGTAGTCAAGTGCCTCACCATCCTGAGCCTGCTGTTCGGCCTTTTCCTCACTATAGAACAAATCTTTAGCATTCTCGCGCCAAGCACCATAGTGATATTCGTCGAGAATGATTACATCCCAATTCACCATGTGAACCCACTCGTTTTTAACCTTGATACCACCTGCCTTGTTCTTGCCTAAAAAGTCTTGGAAAGAACCGAAGCAAACAATGGGGCGAGAATGGTCAGCCGTTTCGTATGTCAATTCTGAGGTACGTGATATAAACTGCCAACCCTTGAAGTCAACATGCGTCATTAGGTCTTCTTCCCAAGCACTCTCAACAGCAGGTTTGAATGTCAAAACGAGAATACGTTTCCACCCCATATGCTTAGCCAGCTGATAGGCGGTAAAGGTCTTACCGAAACGCATCTTGCAGTTCCATAGGAAGTGAGGCGTTTTACCTGTTTCGCGCTTATAGTTGGTAAAATATGCTGCTGTCTTGTTTACTGCGTCCTGCTGTTCATCACGCATCTTGAAGGTTTCCGTGCGATGTTCCTCATTCTCTGTACCACTCTTCAAAGCATACATAGCTGCACGCACGTCGCTGGCTGTACATCGGAACCACTCACCGCCTGTATTCACGAAGCCGTTCTTTTTGAGCCACCAGTGTACCATCTTGTCAGTAAAGGCTGTTCCGTCTTCTCTGACGCTGCTGTCTTGATAGACTATTTTGTAGGGCAACTTACCATCAGGACGCTTTGTGGGATATTGTTCAGCTACACGCTTTTGAACATCATGAGCCGTATAGCCCACCTTCAGCATACCCTCATAGCGTGGGTCGCTGTAGGCATAAATCTGAGGCGTCAGATCTGGGCGACTGGGGAAGAAATTACTCTGTGCCATAGTCATTATTCCATTGGTCGTATCATACTCTCAATAAAGGCTATCTCGTCATCTGTTAGCCCGTATTTCTTATATAGCATCTCATCAGTCCAGGTGTGAGAGAAGTCTTGGAGAGGAGCGAATTGAAAAGCATCAGGGGGAGTACTCTGAGTTGATGTTTTTGTAGCTACAAGTAGGCGTACAAACTTTGTCTTTATGTATGAACACAAATTGTCAGCTTCTTCTTCCGATATGTCAGAATCAGAAGGTATGGCCACCATATATGTATTTGAACTGCAAGAATAAGGTTCGGATATTTTGGGTTTTCCAATAATTGTATTTCCGAAACCTGGATTACCTGATCTTGGAATCAACACTTTATAAGAACCAATTCTTTCAGCATTTCTTGGTATAATGCTTTCATTTATCCAGCATTCTCCACCATGAATGTATACTTTAATTGTATTTTCTTCTGTACGAATTTTCGACACAGGGTAAAATTGACTTCCATCTGAAGATTGAATTTCTCCATGTATATCATCGTTCCAGTTTATCTTTGTATGGAATCCAAAATATCTACCTGCATTTAACCATGTTGCTAGAGAGTCCTCATTAAATGAGCGAACCTTATGGAAAATACTTACTTGTTCTTCGCTTCGTATGTAAATATCTGACCCTTCTTCGAGTAATGGGCGATTAGAATGTTTAGTCTCTCCTTGAGCATGCGAGTATATAGCACAATCACCTACATAATCTCTTTCCCACAAAAAGAAACAAACACCACCTTTGATTTCAACTCCAGAAAAACAATCTTTAGAGTCTAAATAATCGTGAAGAACTCGAATCTTTCGTTCGTTCAACATTTCATTACGAAACTCATCAAGGCCTCTTCCACCATTTAACCAACGAGATGGAACAATAAAAGACATGTATCTCGGATTCAGTTTTTTTGCTTGGTTTATGAACATGTGATATATAGGCAATGCACTTGCTGCGTTGCCGCCATCACCGAGTTGATATGGTGGATTTCCTATGATAACGTCGAACTTCATGTTTCCGAATATTTTTTCTGGTTTGTCTGTGTGAATAAACTCGTATGCGTGGCTCTCCAAGTCTTTACGGTATTTTTTACCGAAGACGGATTCCGAGGCCCCGCAATACTTACATTTCCCATTTTCGAACTTATGCTCAATTGGCTTAAATCGAAGATTACCATCCTCGTCTTTGAACTTGCGGCAAATGGAATACTGCCCATTGGCGTATTTGCTGCAATAGACAGAGCGGCGACTGGTGAGTGCCGTCAGTTCCGTTATGGCAATACCAAAGAGCTGCTTGGTGAAGATGTGGTCAGCGCGTTCGTGAATATCAGGTATCTGACTCTCCAAACCTATCATTAAGCGTTTGGCTATTTCACGAAGAAAAACACCACTCTTGCTAACAGGGTCGAGAAACTTAGTCTCTTTACTTCGAAACAGCTCTGCCGGTAGCATATCGAGCATACGATTCACTACCTGAGGCGGTGTGAACACCTCATCGTTCGACAAGTTGGCCAGACAGGTCAACACATCGGGGTTGTAATTAGTGCTTAGTATCATAATAGGTAGCTATTTTCAAATAATGAATGGGACGATATTCGCGTATAGGCTCAGGGGGTAAAAAGACATCATTGCCCTGATCGTTCTTTACAAATGGGACGCTGGCAGACTGAGCCTGAACTAGAGCCGCCAAATGAAAGTCCTTTCGCATCACCATATCGCTGATAAACGACCACTCGCTAAAAGTAATAGGATTAGCATTCTGCTTTTCAATGATGGTAGCATCTTGGCTTACTGGCTCGCGAAGGGTCAGAGCATCACCCCAAAGAATATTTCGATGAAGCAGATAGGACCATACGGCAGAAAGCTTCTGAGAAGGCGCTTTCTGCAGAGGGTGAACTTCTGAATACCAACAGCAAACTATATCATGCAATCGCTGGCAGCATTCTTCCACATTGTCTTTCATAATGTCAACGCCATAAATGCTGCTCACGGCTATAGTCGTTTGTAACTCTAACTCGCTTAGGTGCTTTTGGTATTGTCTTCTTATGACCTCTAATTTTCGTCTTAATATCTCAACGAGGAAGTTTCCCGTACCACAAGCAGGCTCCAGGAAGCGGGAGTCAATTCGCTCCGTTTCCTGCTTCACCAAGTCGAGCATAGCATTCACCTCTCTTTCGGCAGTAAACACCTCGCCACGTTCCGCAACTCGTTCGCGTGATTTAATCTGTCGTTCTGCCATTGTCACCACAATATACCAATATCTTCCATCGCCTCGCGTGTATTGTAGATGGTAGTTGTTCCAACATTTTTGAAACGAAGAATTTCACGTGGTCGATATTTTATAAGTTCTTCTATCGTTGTAATATTGTTACTTTTTAGGGCCTCTCTAAGATTATATGCTGATGATTTTGAGTAATTACGAATCGCTTTGTATAAATCATCTAAAGTTAAACCTTCAGGGACGGCTGTAGTAACTGACATGGGTGAACTCAGTTTTGAAAATTCCAAGTCCTCTTTGATTTTTTGAAGTTGCTTGATGACGATATCAAGGTCATCATAGTTTTTTTGTATCATAAGCTAAAAATTTTCTTCTATATACATCAGCAACTCTTTCAGTTCCTTCTTCGAAAGATTCATAGCACCCATAGGGGCGCTCTTAAGTCCTCTATCGAGGAGATTTGCCAGCGAGAGACGTTTATTGGCTGTCTCACCTGTTAGAATCATGTGAGCAAAGAGCTTGTCGCTTGCAGCTGAATTTACAGGCCCATTACCTTTTACAAACTCATTATCCTGATCCATAATCGGGTCATAATGCAAATCTGCTTCTTTCACCCTGAAGCTGAAGCGAATAGCACTTTCGGGAGCTGCGCCATAAATGTAGCCCGTATCGCCTGCTTGGAAATGAAAATGCTGCGTCCAATACACTTCACCAACTTTATCGAAACAGCCTTTCAAGTCAAAGAACTTCTTGTTATAGGGAATTAACCAAACTCGATTTTCACCTGCCTTTCGTACTTCTTTCTTACCATCGTTCTCAACTCCAAATGACATTCCTGTTTTATACACCTCGTCTATAACTGCATCATCAAGCAATGTGGCTACTTCGCGGAATATATCAAGCGCTTCTTCTGGCTTCACATTGAAGAACTCGCGCTTTTTCTCGATACGGAGATTGGTAAAACGTTCTATATAATGATGGACCAATTTCTCAGCCTCATTGTATTTCGAAGTTTTCATGGTTGCAAAGACCTCGAAAGGAAGCGGCAAAGAGGTATTGTAGAGCGTTCTTAAGCGCTCTTCCATATTGACAGTCTTACCAATCTTCACCCAATCTTCCCTGAAGCTGGGGTTCGTCAGTATATATACGTATCCAGGTTCTTTGTTTGCCATATCTTATTCCGACATAATGATGTTAACTAATGTGACGATATCTGTCACATTCACTTCATCATCACCATTGATATCACCCTTCAAGCCACGAACGTCGATATCTGTCGTCGCTATATCAGAGTCTTCATAACCTGCTTTTGTAGCATAGACGCTGACCCTATACTTTCCACTCAGCTGAATCTCGTTATCATAGAACTTCTTATTATCCAGACATTCTACATTCGTCACATATTCAACACCCTCCGTATCGCAAGAAAGCGACAGTTTACCGTCTTTATAAGTGATGGTGGGCGTAACGCACTTCTGGAGTCCTGGTGTATCACCAAGTGTCACGATAGTTCCAAAATTCTTCCAAGGTTCGGTTGTCTTGTATGTGTTTATAGAGTTTGCAGGTACATGCAATGTAGCATACTCGATACCGGAATCCATGAAAACATCATCCCCTGTCGAAGGGACATTAACGGCATAACAATACACATCAGCAAGTTCTTTACAATTAGCAAAAGTATTTTTTCCAATGGACGTAACTGAATTAGGGATGGTTATGCTGGTTAAACTACTACAATTATAGAATGCATTATTTCCAATGGACGTAACTGAATTAGGGATGGTTATGCTGGTTAAAGAACTACAGTCATAGAAAGCCCCGGCTCCAATGGACGTAACTGAATTAGGGATGGTTATGCTGGTTAAAGAACTACAGTCATAGAAAGCCGTACTTACAATAGACGTAACTGAATTAGGGATGGTTATGCTGGTTAAAGAACTGCTCATGAATGCCCCACTTCCAATAGACGTAACTGAATTAGGGATGGTTATGCTGGTTAAAGAACTGCTCATGAATGCCCCACTTCCAATAGACGTAACTGAATTAGGGATGGTTATGCTGGTTAAACCTGAATGAGAGAAAGCAAAACTTCCAATAGACGTAACTGAATTAGGGATGGTTATGCTGGTTAAACCTGAATGAGAGAAAGCATAACTTCCAATGGACGTAACGGAGTATTTTACTTCCTGATAGGTCACAAATTCAGGTATAACAATAGGTCCACTGTAATAACCAGTAGGTTTACTTGTTACCTCTGCAATGTTTGCTCCTCCTTTGGAAATGAGATTATAATAAATCCCATCAATCTCCACAGCATCTGCACTTGCCACCATCGGGAGCAGCATTGTCACTAATATAAAAAATAATTTCTTCATAATCTTATATTTTTAGTCCTTTTGTCATTTAGTATGTAATAAAGATATCGCCGCCCCACTCATCGTTGATGGTGACACCTGTAGTGACAGTAGTTACCTTGATATCGTAGCCATGAAGGGCAACAGCGGAGCGGATGTTTTGAATAGTAGGATTGAAATATTCGTCCTGCCTGCTCTGGGGGTGCTGGTTGACGTAGCCGCAGAACTTGGTGCAGAAGTTGGAAATGCTATCCATCTGCACCTGATTCAGTTTCACACTTTCGTCGTACATCTGGTGCATCGGTGTGAGAGGCATTACATGGATATCAGCATCACCCTGACTGCAACTGACAACGAAGAACGGCAGTGCGAAGAGCAAGAAACAGAAAGCCCTGCCACACAAGGCATAGAAGCCTAATGCAGCAGGGCATATGGGGGATGTCCCGTTGGAAACGGTTATGCTGGAATTATAGCGAGTTGGGGGGGGTACTTTTGTACCTCTCACCCTATGGGTTTGCGTGTTCTGACTGGTGTTCATCATGTCGTAGTAGTAATTATATCCTTGCAAAAGTAGGAAAAATTTTCGATAACACCAAGAATCTGTCTTAATTTTTTAATTTGGTATCAGCGGCAGTATCCTCTGATATTTAAATGTTAAATAATTCAACTCCCAATAAGTCAGTTCGATATATTTTGATAGAATTTCGTATATTTGCAGCAAATTGAGTGATTATGAAAGAACCAGAGATTAGAAAGGCGGATGTATCGACGGAGCTGGAGCTGCCGATGTACGATGCGATAGCAGCAGGATTCCCGATAACAAGTGACTATGTGGCAGAGCGGTTGGACTTCAATCGCGACTTCATCAAACATCCGGAAAGCACCTTCTACGTTCGTGTGAAGGGTGATTCGATGAAAGATGCTGGTATCTTTGATGGCGACTTATGCCTGGTGGACAAAGCAGAAGAGATGATGCATGGAAATATCGTGGCTGCGTATGTCAACGGCGGGTTTACGGTGAAGTACCTCGATACGTCAACACGTGATCAGGGTTTCATCCGATTGATACCTGCCAATAAGGATTTCAAGCCGTTTATCATCGATTCCTCAGATGAGTTTACTGTCTGGGGCAAAGTGATATTTACCATTAGAGACTGGAGGAATAGCTATTGTTTGCCATAGTCGATTGTGATAATTGCTTCGTGAGTTGCGAAAGAGTGTTTCGCCCTGATCTCAACGGAAAGCCCGTCGTTGTTCTGTCGAATAATGACGGTTGTGTGGTGGCACGCTCGAACGAAGCAAAGAAATTGGGTATCAAAGCAGGAACGCCGTATTTCCAGTTGAAAGACCTCTACCCTAATCAGGAAATAGCGGTGTTCTCGTCGAACTATGAGCTATACCTGGATATGACGGACAGAGTGATGTCGCTGGTCCGTCAGGAGGTGCCGGAGTTCTACCGCTACAGCATCGACGAAGGCTTCTGCATGCTGAAAGGGATGGAACACCTCGACCTGAAAGCCTGGGGCGAGCAGCTGCACAAGACTATCAAGCATTCAACGGGAATGCCTGTCAGCATAGGCATTGGTCCAACAAAGACTTTGGCAAAGATGGCGAGCCACTATGCCAAACACTATCCGGGCTACCATCATTGTTGCTACATCGATACTGACGAGAAGCGCATCAAAGCGCTGAAACTTTATCCGATAGATGAGGTTTGGGGCATTGGCAGACAATACACCAAACGGCTGCAGGCAGTAGGCGTACAGACAGCTTACGACTTCGCCTCTTTGACGAGAAGCTGGGTTAGGCTCACCTTCAATGTCGTGGTAGAGCGTACTTGGAGGGAGCTGAACGGCGACGACTGTGTGCCGCTGGAGGATATGAGCAAGAAGAAAAGCATCTGTACCAGCAGAAGTTTTCCAGGTATGGTGGCCGATTTCGAGACGCTGCGTACCAGCATCAGCAACTTTGCTGCCCATTGTGCGGAGAAGTTGCGCAAGCAACAGTCAGCAGCAGCTATTGTGAGTGTGTTTATCGACACGAACCACTTCCGTGAGGACTTGCCCCAATACTGGAACTGGGCGCAGGAGAGTTTGCTGACGCCTACCAGTTCCACACAAGATATCGTGCAATGTGCCCTGCGCTGCACTCAGAGGATATTCCGACAAGGGTATCAGTACAAGCGCGCTGGTGTTATCGTGGCAGGAATCTGCCCTGATTCAGCCGTTCAGACCAACTTCATCGACTACGATTCCAAGAAATACGAGAAGAAACGAAGGCTTGATGAAGCCATCGACCGCATCAATCGGGAGAATGGTAGTGAGACCATCGTGTTGGGGTCGCAACAATATACGGCTAAAGACGGAAAGGGCAAAGCTGGCGTTTTCCGCGACAGCATCAAGCACGACTTCCGCAGTCCCAGCTACACCACGAAGTGGAGCGAAATTCCCGAGGCGGAATAGCACACAATCTGTTACAGTGTTACAGTGTGACAGTTCCAAAACAGGTGGTACGAAAGTCAAAAATTAAGTCTATATTAATATATATTATAATATATATAAATATAGGATTATTTTCAGGGTATGGAATAGCTTCTCGAGAACTGTCACACTGTCACACTGTCACGCAACCCACCGTACGGAAAAAAAATTGCAGAAAAATGAAAAATTTTTGGGAAAACATTCGTAGACCGCAATGAAATTTTATTACCTTTGCATTGTCGATGAAAAGATGGAATTGAGCGCGCAAGGCGGAAAAAAATTGTTTTCAGGTGCACCAAAATTTTCGCTCTGCCCAGCGCGCAAAAATCCGACGACCCCATCCCGACCCTCCCAAGGGAGGGAGATAAGGGAATGGTAAAGAAAATTATTTACAAACTAATTAAAAACTAAGAGGAGATTAAAACTATGACAATGAAAGTTAAAGCAATTGAGAAGAAGCTGAAGTTCACGAAGGATGAGAATGACCCTGGCGTTTATCGCTACGTGATGTCGCCCGAACAGTATTCGAGCCTGAGCCAGAAGAAGGTGATCAAGGAGGCTGCCCTCCGCTCGGGCGTGAGCCAGGGTGTGATGCAGGCCTGCTGGGATGCAGCCGGTGAGGTAATCAAGGCATGGGCTACGGAAGGCCACAGCGTGGCACTGCCCGGACTGGGTACCATGCGATTCGGACTGCGCTCGAAGTCGGTGGAGGACGTGAACAAGGTGAAGACCTCGCTGATTACCAGCCGTCGCATCATCTTCACTCCCGACGTGGACCTGAAGGACGAGCTGAAGAACACCAGCATCGTCATCACCTGCTACGACCGCAACGGCGAAGAGGTGCGCCGCGTGACCAGCGCAGACGACGGTACCGTCGAGGACAACGAGACCAGTAACCCCTCTCCTAACTCCCCCAATGGGGAGGGTACTAACACCAACACTGGTGGTGACAACAACGGTGGCACGAACCAAGGTGGTGACAACGGTGGTGGTAACACCGGAGGAGGAAGCGATCCTAATTAAGGGAAAAGTGAATAGTGAATAGTGAAAAATTATGCATTAAGCATTAAGCATTAAGCATTAAGAATTAAGTAAGAGGTAAGTGGTAAGAGGTAAGAGGTGAGAGAATAGCTGGATAAACTTAGAAAATAGAGGTATAAGGGAGTGTCTGAAGTAATCTCTCACCTCTCGCCACTCACCTCTCACCTCTAGAATAACGGAGGGACAGAGGTTTTAAGCTTTTAAGCTCTGTGTCTCTGTGTTGAAAAAAGAAAAATTGTAAAGTAAAGAGGTATGAAAAAGAAAGAAACTATCAAATTCGTGATACAATTGATTGCTGCTATTGCAAGTGCAATTTTGACAGCGCTGGGTACAGTATCTTGTATGGGCTATAACCCTACATTATAGAGAATCTGGCTTCGCCAGTGGAAAGTAAAAAAGAAATAACCTGACTGGCAATCAACCTGTCAGGTTATTCTTTTGGGATTTTCATCCTGTAAGTCGAGGTGACAGGACTCGAACCTGCGACAGCCTGGTCCCAAACCAGGAACGCTACCAACTGCGCTACACCTCGTTTGCCGAAAAGCGGTTGCAAAGGTACACATTTTCTACGACCCCTGCAAATTTTCCAGCATTTTTTTATTACTTGATAATTCCTTGTTCTACAAAGATCTTCTTCAATGCCTTCACAGAACGGTCAACCTGCTCTTCCGTATGGGTGGCCATCAGTGCATAGCGAACCAAGGTGTCTTGGGGAGCACAGGCAGGAGGAATAACAGGATTGATAAACACGCCAGCTTTGAAGGCAAGTGCTGTTACCAAGAAAGTCTTCTCGACATCACGCACATAAAGAGGAATGATAGGACTCTCTGTCTCACCAATCTCAAAACCTTCCTCACGGAAACGCTTCAAGGCATAGTTGGTAACCTTCCACAAAGCCTCAATACGCTCTGGTTCCTTCTGGATAATATGCAGGGCCTCCATAGCAGCAGCTGTAGCTGCAGGAGTATTCGATGCAGAGAAAATGTAGGTACGACAGGTATGACGCAGGAAGTTGATGGTATCCCAGTCTGAAGCAATGAAACCACCAATTGAAGCCAATGACTTCGAGAAGGTTCCCATAATCAGATCGACCTCATTTGTCAGACCAAAATGGTCACAGACACCACGTCCCTGTTTTCCGAAAACACCAAGGCCATGAGCCTCATCCACCATAATGGAACAATTGTACTTATGCTTCAGCTCTACAATCTCAGGCAGTTTTGCAAGGTCGCCCTCCATCGAGAACACACCATCGACGACGATCAGTTTGATGGCCTCTTGAGGCAATTTCTGGAGCACACGCTCCAAATCCTCCATGTCGTTGTGCTTATAATGCAACTGCTTGGCAAACGAAAGACGACGACCATCCACAATACTGGCGTGGTCACGATCATCACAGATGATATAGTCGTCTTTGCCGACTACCATAGCCAGGACACCCTGATTGACAGAGAAACCTGTGGAGAAACAAAGGCAATCATCCTTGCCGATAAACTCAGCGATTTCTTTTTCTAACTGTACATGAAGATCGAGTGTACCATTGAGGAAACGACTTCCTGCACAACCGGAACCGTATTTGTCCAAGGCAGCTTTTGCTGCATCGATGATGCGCTGATCACCTGTCAGTCCGGTATAGGCATTAGAACCAAACATGAGCACTTTATGGCCGCCCATTTCCACTTCCGTACCCTGCTTTCCTTCGATAGCACGGAAATAGGGGTAAACATCAGCCTCCATATATTTCTGCGGCTCACGATAATGCTTGTATCTTTCTTGTAACTGTCCCATTATGATAAGGTATAGTTTCGATTTACTTTCTTTTCAGACTGCAAAGGTACACATTTTTTGTCAATTCGTGCATATAATTCGTAATTTTTTAAAAAATATTCTTTTTCCAACTCAGAAATTATTCTGAATTTTGTACTTTTGCATTCAATTATGAGTGGCAAGAAGAACATAACATTTATCGTTAACCCGATTTCAGGAAATCACAACAAAGGCGACATTCCTAAAATGATAGCCGACGGGATAGACAGCGAACGCTTCGACGTCGATATCCGTATGACGGAACATGCGGGTCACGCTGTCGAGATAACCCGTCAATGCGTAGAAAAAGGATGTGATGTCGTTGTGGCAGTCGGTGGCGACGGAACAGTCAATGAAGTAGCACGTTCACTCACTCATTCGAATACGGCGTTAGGCATCATCCCTTGTGGTTCTGGAAACGGACTGGCTCGCCATCTTTGTATTCCGATGAATCCCCGCAAGGCCATCAACATCATCAACCAATGTCAGATAGAGTCGTTTGACTATGGCGTCATCAACGATATTCCGTTCTTTTGTACCTGTGGTATGGGCTTCGATGCATTCATCTCCCTGAAATTTGCCGAAGCAGGCAAGCGAGGTCCCATCACCTACGTAGAGAATGTGCTCAAAGAAGGACTTAAATATAAGCCTGAAACCTATGAAGTGGAAGACGAGACAGGCGCCAAGCGCTATAAGGCTTTCCTCATTGCCTGTGCCAATGCTTCCCAATATGGCAATAATGCCTATATAGCCCCTCATGCTTCCATGAAAGACGGTGTGATGGACGTCATCATCATGGAACCGTTTACCGCTCTGGAGGCCCCACAAATCAGTATAGATTTGTTCAACAAGACCTTAACGAGCAACTCAAAAATCAAGACATTTCAGGCACGTAGCATCCATATCCATCGTGGCAATCCTGGAGCCATCCATTATGACGGCGACCCCTTGATGACAGACCCTGATGTGGATGTGCATATCGAGCCTTTGGGTATCCGTATTGTGACAAACCCAGAAGCCATTGAAGACGACAGCCAACCGAATCCGCTGTTGAATGCCTTCAGCGACCTTTTCAATAATATTAATAATGTTCGCGAAGACATAGAAAAAAGCGGACGTAAGATTCAGGCTATCAACAAGCTCATGCTTCGTAAACTCTCCAAACTATAGCCCGAATGCAAATCTTGATTGTCATCATCATCCTTGCCATTGCCATAGGCTATGCAGCATGGCGGATTTACCGTGCGCTGTCAACTCCTTCCGCCCCCTGTACGGGATGTGAAGGATGCGCTCTCAAGAAAAATTGTAAAATAATCCAGAAATAATTTGGAGATTTGCTCACTTATTCGTACCTTTGCATCCGCTAAGACAAAAAGGTGCCTTGGATGAGTGGCTTAGTCTACGGTCTGCAAAACCGTCCACGGCGGTTCGAATCCGCCAGGCACCTCTGTCAGAATTGGAAGGTTTGTTTATGAAGCCTTCCAATTTCTTTTATATCAAGTGATTACCAACATCTTATTCAAATCTTTTATTTCTTGCATAAGTAACCAATTTGTGAGCAAAGTTACTAAAAAGACTAAAAAATTACTTTATTTATAAGAGATTTTTGTAATTTTGCGAGGAAATTCAAAAACGTAATTGATAACACAAAATTTCTCGTATGGTTAAGATCTCTAAAGAGGCTGCCCTTGAGTATCATGAGGCTGGCCGCCCTGGTAAAATCGAAGTAAAACCGACCAAGGCTTATCGAACACAAACAGACCTGTCACTCGCCTACTCTCCTGGTGTGGCCTACCCTTGCCTTGAGATTCAGCAGAATCCCGATGATGCCTATAAGTACACCGACAAAGGAAACCTTGTCGCTGTGATTTCCAATGGTACAGCCGTCCTTGGCTTAGGTGACATTGGCGCGATGAGCGGCAAACCCGTTATGGAAGGTAAGGGACTGCTGTTTAAGATCTACGGAGGTATTGACGTGTTCGACATCGAGGTGAACGAGAAAGACCCTGAGAAATTCTGTGAGGCAGTAGAAAGAATTGCCCCCACTTTCGGAGGTATTAACCTGGAGGACATCAAAGCTCCGGAATGTTTCTATATTGAGGACCGCTTGAAGAAGACTCTCGACATTCCTGTGATGCACGACGACCAACATGGTACGGCCATCATCTCTGCAGCAGGTCTGAAGAACGCTTTGGAGGTCGTCGGCAAGGATATCAAAAAAGTCAAAATCGTTGTCAACGGTGCGGGTGCAGCTGCTATTTCATGCACCAAGCTCTATATGGCCATTGGCGCACAGAAAGAGAATATCGTCATGCTGGACTCCAAGGGAGTGATCAGCGTGGCTCGTCAAGACCTGAATGAACAAAAGAAATTCTTTGCCACCCAACGTACGGAGATTCACACCTTAGAGGAAGCTGTCAACGGTGCTGATGTCTTCGTAGGCCTTTCCAAAGGCAACGTGCTCTCCAAGGAGATGGTGAAGACGATGGCCAAAGACCCGATTATCTTTGCGCTGGCAAACCCTGTCCCAGAGATTTCCTATGAGGATGCTATGGAGGCACGCCCAGACACCCTTATGTCAACAGGACGAACAGACTATCCCAACCAGATTAACAACGTCATTGGCTTCCCCTACATTTTCCGTGGTGCACTGGATGTTCACGCCACCGCTATCAATGAGGAAATGAAACTGGCTGCCGTCTATGCTATTGCCGACCTTGCCAAGCAGCCTGTTCCTGACGTCGTGAACGATGTCTATAAAGTCAATAACCTTAGTTTCGGACGTGATTATTTCATCCCCAAACCCGTTGATCCACGTCTGATTACGGAGGTCAGTTCCGCTGTAGCAAAGGCTGCTATTGACAGTGGTGTGGCTCGTAAGAATATAGAAGACTGGGATGAGTACAAGAATTCACTCAGCGTACTGCTGGGCCAGGAAACCAAACTCACTCAGAATCTCTATGCCACTGCAGCAGCTCATCCACAACGGGTGGTCTTTGCCGAGGCTGTTCACCCCACCATGTTGAAGGCTGCCGTACAGGCTAAGGCGGAAGGAATCTGTCAGCCTATCCTGTTGGGAAATGACGAAGTCATCACCAAGCTTGCCAAGAAACTCGACCTGAATCTGGAAGGTATTGAGATTGTCAACCTGCGTCATCCATCCGAACAGGAACGTCGTGAGAAATATGCCATGATTCTCACCAATAAACGGAAGCGTGACGGTTATACTTTCCAAGAGGCCAACGACAAGATGTTCGAGCGCAACTACTTTGGTATGATGATGGTAGAGACGGGCGATGCAGATGCCTATATCACAGGTCTTTACACCAAGTATTCCAATACGATTAAGGTGGTCAATGAGGTGATTGGTATCCGTCCGGAATACAACCACTTCGGTGCCATGCATATCATCAATTCACAAAAGGGCACGCTCTATATTGCCGATACGCTGGTGAACGAGAATCCTGATACAGAAACGCTGGTAGACATTGCCAAGCTTGCTGCCACCAGTGTACGCTTCTTCAACGAGAAGCCTGTTATCTCTATGGTCTCCCACTCTAATTTCGGAAGTTCCACCAGTGATGGAGCAAAGAAAGTACGCCGCGCTACGGAGATCATGCAGGCAGAGTATCCAGACCTTGCCATTGATGGTGAGATGCAGTTAGGCTTTGCCCTCGATAGAGAGTTACGCGACGAACAGTATCCGTTCACCCGTGTCTTTGGCAAGGATGTGAATACGTTGGTATTCCCCAACCTGACTTCTGCACGTTCTTCTTATAGGATGCTACAAATGCTGGATGCCGATGTGGAAATTATCGGTCCGATCCAAATGGGCTTGAACAAGCCGATTCACTTCGTCGACTTCGGTGCCTCTGTACGTGATGTCGTCAACATCGTTGCCGTCGCCACTATCGACGCTTATGTCGACAAGATTAAAAATAGGATAAAAGCCAACAAATAAAATGAAGGCGGGAATCTCACGACTGAGGTTCCCGCTTTCGTTGTTTAACCATTTTTTGTCTTGTTCCTGTAGATAATCACACCCAGAATCACAAGCACCACTACTGCAATAATTTCAAGCCATTCCATATCTCATTATTTTTTATCAGTTACCAATTGAATCATATACTCATGTAATGTTTTCAAGCCATCTCCACCAGGACGGGCATTGGAGCCGTGAGAGCTGATAGACTCTCCATCAGAGAACTTAGCGTAGAATGACCACGAATAACCGTCATATACTTGGAAATGAGGAAGATATCTTTCCTTGTATTTGTACATCTTATGAGTCTTGATAATGTCTCGTAAATCAGAAAGCACCTCAGCCTTTACTTTCTTTTCAATGATTTCACCATAACTTTCCTTCTGAGCCTTGACGATAACAGTACCATTTTGCTGCAGTTCTGCTGATGCATACCATTGATATCCGGCCATCATTCCATGCTCCGTATATTCAACGCTAACCAATTGTCCTTCAGGCATTTTCGAGAAAAACCCTAGTACAGATTGTATTCCTAGTAAACCACTCATCATACTGATCAAAACCCATGCCATAGAATGCTCCATTTTATCGTTTATGGGGCGAAATTACAAAATAAATCTGAAACTTGCAAATTTAAAGAAAAATAAGTACCTTTGCGCCATAGACTTCAACAACCCACTTATGAAACAAAAAATATACCAACTTTTCCTTGCACTGGTCCTGTTTTCCAGCAGCGCAACGGCACAGACGACAACGACAGAGGTCTTACTAGAGACCACTGAAGGAAATATACGGATTGCCCTTTACGACGAGACTCCACAACATCGTGACAATTTCCTCAAGCTCGTCAAGATGCAGGTCTATGACTCGCTGCTTTTCCACCGCGTCATCAAGGATTTCATGATTCAGAGTGGCGATATCAACAGCAAGCATGCCCAACCAGGACAACGTTTGGGCACTGGTGACTATGACTATACCCAAGAGGCGGAGTTTCGGCTTCCCAACATCTACCATCGTCGTGGCGTAGTAGCAATGGCGCGTGAGGGCGACAACGTCAACCCGGAAATGCGCAGCTCCGCATGCCAGTTCTATATCGTTTGGGGAAAAATTCTCGATGACCAAAAATTGGATAAGATACAGGAACGTCTTGACTCTGCTACCCAAGGACGTGTCAAGCTGACCCCAGAGATGATCGCCACCTACAAAACCGTTGGAGGCACACCCCATCTGGACGGTCAGTACACCGTTTTTGGAGAAGTGACAGAGGGGTTGGATATCATTGATCGCATTCAACAGATGCCAACAGACAAGTTCTCTCGCCCTGTAGAGGATGTCCGTATCCTTAAAGCCACCGTCACCAAGGATATTCCTCAACAACAAAAGCCAAAGGCAAAACCAACCTCCTCCAAAACTCGTAAAAGTCGGAAATCATAGATTTCCTTTCACATCATCCTCACATCAAGCCATATCTTGATTTTTTTCGCATTACCTTTGGTAATGTGAGATATTTTCTTTAATTTTGCACCTCAATACACAATAAGGATTTTAAAGACAATGAAGAAACCAACAGCCATATTGCTTCTGCACTGCCCAGACCAACAGGGTATTATCTCGGAAGTAACACGCTTTATCACTGATAATCAAGGAAATATCGTATACCTTGACCAATATGTAGACAAACAGGACGAAATGTTTTTCATGCGAATCGAATGGGAACTGGAGAATTTCCTGATTCCCAGAGACAAGATTCAGGAATATATCAACACCCTCTATGCACAGCGCTATAAAATGACGTGTAAGTTGTATTTCAGTGACAAACGTCCCCGTATGGCCATCTTTGTCTCGAAGATGAGTCACTGTCTGTATGACCTGCTGGCACGCTGGAAGGCGGGAGAATGGGAAATCGACATTCCCTGCATCGTCTCGAACCATGAGGACCTGCGCTATGTGGCTGAGCAATTCAATATTCCCTACTACGTCTACAGCATCAAGAAAGACCACTCGAACAAGGCAGAGGTGGAGGCTGCTGAGATGGAGCTGCTGAGGAAGAACGAAGTAACCTTCATCGTGCTGGCTCGCTACATGCAGATTATCTCGGACGAGATGATAGCTGCCTATCCGAACCACATCATCAACATCCACCACTCGTTCCTGCCAGCTTTTGTGGGTGCGAAGCCCTACCATCAGGCTTGGGAGCGTGGTGTGAAGATTATCGGAGCCACCAGCCACTATGTAACGGCAGAGTTGGACGCTGGACCCATTATCGAGCAAGACGTGACACGCATCACCCATAAGGACACGCCAGAGAGTCTGGTGCTGAAAGGCAAGGACCTGGAGAAAATTGTGCTCTCGCATGCTGTGTCGAAACATATACAGCGCAAGATTTTGACCTATAAGAACAAGACGATTATCTTCTCATGAACGTAGCCATCGTAAAATATAACGCAGGAAACGTCTATTCAGTGGTGAATGCCCTGAAGCGACTGGGTATTGAGCCTCTGTTGACGGACAATGCCGAACTGCTCCAGAAAGCCGACCGCGTGGTGTTCCCTGGACAGGGTGAGGCACGTGGCGCTATGGAGTACCTGAAGGCCCGTCGCCTTGACGAGGTCATCCGCAACCTGCGCCAGCCTGTCCTCGGCATCTGCATCGGACAGCAGTTACTTTGCAAACATTCCGAAGAAGGTGATGTTGACTGTATCGGTGTCTTTGATGCAGAGGTGAAGCGCTTCCAGCCTCAGCGTCATGAGGAAAAGGTGCCGTGTATGGGATGGAACAATTTAGAGGTGAGGGGTAAGTGGAGAGAGGTGAGAGATTACCAAGTGTCCCCACTGTTGGAAGGTCTTGGCGAGAAGCCGTACGTCTATTTCGTACACAGCTACTATGTGCCAGTATGTGAGGACACAGCGGCTGTAGCAGACTATATCCTGCCCTACTCTGCCGCTATGCATCGCGACAATTTCTATACCTGCCAGTTTCACCCAGAGAAGAGTGGACGCGTGGGCGAGAAAATTTTGGAGAATTTTCTCCAGTTGACAATTGATAATGGATAATTGACAATGAAGATAGAACTGATTCCCGCAATAGATATCATCAACGGACAATGCGTACGTCTGACCAAGGGCGACTACGACCAGAAGACCGTCTATGGCAGTCCTCTGGAGATGGCTCAGGAGTTTGAGCGCATTGGTTTCAAGCGCCTGCACATGGTGGACTTGGATGGTGCCAAATCAAAGCATATCGTCAATAGCGAAGTTCTCCTTCGTATCACGACGGAGACTCAACTTACTGTCGATTTCGGAGGTGGTATCAAGACGGACGAGGATATCGAGACCGCTTTCAATCATGGTGCACAGATGGTGACCATTGGCAGCATTGCAGTCACAGAACCTGAACGCTTTATGGGATGGTTGGAGAAATATGGTGCTGAGCGCATCATCCTCGGAGCTGATGTACGCAACGGGAAAATCAGTATCAACGGATGGAAAGAGGACTCTACGGAGGACTTGCTGCCCTTCCTGAAAAAATATGTTGACGCTGGTGTCAACAAGGTGCTGTGTACAGAGATTTCGAAAGACGGCACGTTGGCAGGTCCGGCTATCGACCTGTACAAGCGTGTGATGAAAGAATATCCTGCGTTGCACATGATTGCCTCTGGTGGTGTGTCCTGCATCGATGATATCAAGGCCCTTGATGCAGCAGGAATCCCTGCTGTCGTCTTTGGCAAAGCAATATACGAAGGAAAAATCAATCTGCAAGAACTATGGGACTGGCAAAACGCATAATACCCTGTCTGGACGTCAAGGACGGTGAGACCGTGAAAGGTACCAACTTCGTGAATCTGCGAAGTGCCGGTGATCCTGTCGCTTTGGGCAAAGCCTATAGCGAGCAGGGCGCTGACGAGTTGTGCTTCCTGGACATCACCGCAAGTTTCGAGGGTCGCAAGACGTTCACGGAGATGGTGACAAAGGTCGCCCAGACGTTGAACATTCCCTTTACGGTTGGTGGTGGCATCAACGAACTGGCCGATGTAGAGCGCCTGTTATATGCCGGTGCTGATAAGGTGAGCGTGAACAGTGCCGCCATTCGTCGTCCTGAGCTTATTGACGAGATCGCCACAAGATTTGGTTCGCAGGTGTGTGTTGTCGCCATCGATGCCCGTCTAGATGAACCTACCCGTAACCTTTGGCATTGCTACTTGAAAGGGGGGCGTGAGCGTACAGAACGAGGACTCTTTGAATGGGCTCATGAGGCTCAGGAGCGTGGTGCAGGAGAAATTCTTTTCACCTCGATGAATCATGACGGCACAAAGAACGGTTATGCCAACGAGGCACTGCGTGAGCTGGCAGATACCCTGTCGATCCCCATCATTGCCAGTGGTGGAGCAGGAAAGCGGGAACATTTCCGCGATGTCTTCCTAGAAGGACATGCCGATGCAGCCCTCGCCGCGAGTGTATTCCATTTCGGAGAGATACCCGTGCCGGAATTAAAAAGATACCTCAAAGATGAAGGTATCAATGTAAGAATTTAAAAATGTAAGAATGTAAATAGACTATGACGATAGATTTCGAGAAGATGGGCGGGTTGGTACCTGCTATCATACAGGATGCGACGACCAAGAACGTACTGATGTTAGGTTTCATGAACGAGGAAGCTTATCAGAAGACTGTTGAGACAGGTCATGTGACCTTCTGGAGTCGTACACGTCAGACGCTATGGACGAAGGGAGAGACCTCTGGCCACTTCCTCAACCTGGTGGATATGAAGGTAGACTGCGACAACGACACGCTGTTGGTTAAGGCGAATCCCATCGGTCCTACTTGTCATACAGGTACCGATACCTGTTGGGGCGAGGAGAATGAAGGCAATCCTCTACTCTTTCTTACTGAGTTGCAGGACTTCATCAACAAGCGCAAGGAGGAGATGCCGGAAGGTTCATACACCACCAAGCTCTTCCGTGATGGTGTCAACAAAATCGCCCAGAAAGTGGGAGAAGAGGCTTTAGAAACAGTCATTGAGGCAACAAATGGAACGAGTGACCACCTGATATATGAAGCCAGTGACCTACTCTACCACCTGCTTGTACTCTTGACGGAGAAAGGCATGCGCATCGAGGATGTGGTGGCTGAACTGCAAAAGCGTCATGACCCTAACTGGGACAAGAAACGCAGAGAGGCAAAAGCAAACGGAACGATGAAATAATTACGGATATGTTAATAGATTATCAGAAAGCCAATATCTATCAGAAAGATGGTATCCTCGTTTTAAAGGAAGTCGATTTCCACGTTAACGAGGGAGAGTTTATATACATCATAGGTCGTGTGGGTGCAGGAAAGAGCACCCTTCTGAAGACGCTCTATTTTGAATTGGATATCGATGAGGCAGAAAACGCTTTCGTCCTCAACCACGACCTGCGTGGTCTGAAGCGCAAGTATATTCCTGCCCTGCGTCGCCAGATGGGTATCATTTTCCAGGACTTCCAGTTGTTGAGTGACAGAACGGTACACGACAATCTGGAATTCGTGCTGAAAGCCACTGGATGGAAAAATAAAGATGATATTCAGGAGCGCATCAATGACGTATTAGAGGATGTGGAGATGCAAGATTATGCCGACCGCTTCCCCCACGAGCTCTCAGGCGGAGAACAACAGCGTATCGCTATAGCCCGTGCCATTCTAAACAAGCCAAAGATCATCATTGCCGATGAGCCGACGGGAAATCTTGACCCAGAGACTGCTGCAAACATCATCGCCTTACTCCGTCATGTGACCCAGATGGGAACGGCTGTGGTGATGACCACCCATAACATTCCCTTACTGAAAGACTATCCTGGTATTGTTTACCGTTGCATTGACGGACACTTGGAGGAGATTACCAACGACTACAACAAGATTGCAGTCTATGAACAGGACAACGTGCCTGAGGAGATACGCAAGGTTGACTACTCGACGAGGGAAGATCTCTGAGATAAAAATGAAATAAAAAACAAGATACAATGAAAGTAATGAAATTTGGCGGTACTTCGGTAGGTTCACCGGAGCGCATGAAGGAAGTAACGAGACTGGTCACCAAATCTGGAGAGCCGGTTTTCGTAGTATTGTCAGCTATGTCTGGAACGACAAATTCACTGGTAGAGATTTCCGACTATCTTTACAAGAAAAATCCTGAGGGTGCCAACGAGGTCATCAACCAGTTGGAACGTAAATACATGAAACATATCGACGAGTTGTACTCTACTGAAGAGATGAAAGCAACAACACGTGATTTTATCATTTCGGAGATGAATTACCTGCGTTCTTTTACGAAAGAACTTTTCACATCGTTCGAAGAGAAAAGTATCGTAGCCCAAGGCGAGATGATGTCTACCAATATGGTGGTCAACTATATGAAGGAACTGGGTATCAATGCGGTATTGCTCAACGCCCTCGATTTCATGCGAACCGATAAGAATTCCGAGCCCGATCCCATTTATATCCGTGAAAAGCTCTCAGCCATCATGGAAAAGAACGAGGGACAGCAAGTGTATATCACTCAAGGCTTTATCTGTCGTAACGCCTATGGTGAGATAGACAACCTGCAGCGTGGTGGTTCTGACTATACCGCATCATTGGTTGGTGCTGCCCTGAATGCGGAAGAGATTCAGATTTGGACGGATATTGATGGTATGCACAACAACGATCCCCGTGTCGTCGACAAGACTGCTCCCGTACATCAACTACACTTCGAGGAGGCTGCAGAGCTTGCCTATTTCGGAGCAAAGATTCTGCATCCCACCTGTGTACAGCCTGCCAAGTATGCCGGCATTCCCGTGCGTCTCCTGAACACAATGGATCCTGATGCAGAGGGAACGACCATCAGTAACCAGACAGAATATGGCAAGATCAAGGCTGTGGCTGCCAAAGACAACATCATTGCCATCAAGATTAAGTCAAGCCGCATGCTGCTTGCCACAGGTTTCCTGCGTAAGGTCTTTGAGATTTTCGAGAGCTATCAGACTCCTATCGATATGGTTTGTACCTCAGAGGTGGGTGTTTCTATGTCTATCGACAACTCCGCACATCTGGGCGAAATTGTCGACGAGCTGAAGAAGTATGGTACAGTGACGGTAGATACCAATATGTGCATCATCTGTGTCGTTGGAGACCTCGACTGGTCGAACATCGGTTTTGAGACCCTGACGCTGGATGCTATGAAGAACATCCCTGTCCGTATGGTCAGCTATGGCGGTAGCAACTACAACATCTCCTTCCTGATTCGTGAGGAAGACAAAAAACGTGCCCTTCAAAGTCTGAGCAACACATTATTCAACAAATAATATCCTAGCAACACAACACAATGGCAAAAGGACATTTTCCTATAGAACGATTTCAACAACTGCGCACGCCCTTCTATTACTACAATACGGAGCTGTTGCGCAAGACATTGCAAGTCATCCAGTCGGAAGCTAGCAAGCATGAGGGCTATGTGGTACATTATGCCATAAAGGCGAATGCCAATCCTCAGTTGCTGCGTATCATCCGTGAAGCAGGACTTGGTGCCGACTGCGTCAGCGGTGGTGAGATAGAAGCCTGTATTCAGGCAGGTTTCCCCAGTTCAAAGATTGTCTTCGCAGGTGTAGGCAAGAGCGATTGGGAAATCAATCTCGGACTTGATAATGACATCTTCTGCTTCAATGTAGAGAGTATTCCTGAACTGGAAGTCATCAACGAACTGGCTCATCAGAAAGGAAAAGTGGCACGTATCGCCTTTCGTCTGAATCCCAATGTGGGAGCACACACCCACGCCAATATCACAACAGGACTTGCTGAGAACAAGTTTGGTATTGCCATGCGTGACATGATGAGTGTCATCGAGGAGGCTTCCAGAATGCAGCATGTGAAAGTCGTAGGTCTTCATTTTCATATTGGCAGCCAGATTCTGGATATGGGTGACTTTGAGGCACTTTGCAACCGTGTCAATGAACTACAAAACGAACTGGAACGTCATCGCATCATCGTAGAGCATATCAACGTGGGAGGTGGACTTGGTGTTGATTATCAACATCCCAACCGTCTGTGCATTCCTGATTTCAAAGACTATTTCGACACCTATGCCAAGAAGCTCAAGTTACGTCCTGGTCAGACGCTGCATTTCGAACTGGGTCGGGCCGTTGTGGCACAATGTGGCAGTCTCATCACGCGTACCTTATATATTAAGAAAGGTGCTACGAAGCAGTTTGCCATCGTTGATGCGGGATTCACCGACCTCATCCGCCCTGCCCTCTATCAGGCATACCATAAGATTGAGAATATCACCAGTGAGGAACCTCTCCAGGCATATGATGTGGTAGGTCCCATCTGTGAGTCAACAGATGTCTTCGCCAAACAGTTCGACCTGAATGGCTGTCGTCGAGGTGATTTGCTGGCAATCCGTTCGGCAGGAGCCTATGGCGAGATTATGGCATCACAGTATAACTGCCGGAGTCTTCCTAAGGGTTATACAAGCGATGAGGTTAAATAACGATGATAGCATCATGGAAAATACAACCAAGGAAAAGGATGTCAAGCTATCTGTGGTAATGGTGGTTCACAACGAGGCCGAGTTATTACAGCAGAACCTCCCATTATTCCTAGCTCAGATAGGCGATACGGCCTATGAGGTGATTGTGGTTGACGACTCTTCCTCTGACGCCACCCCAGACATACTGAAGAGTATGAAGGCTGAATACCCCCATCTCCATACGACATTCTTCCCAAAATCCGTCCCCAATCCGAGTCGTCTCCAACTGGCAATGTCTGTAGGCGTCAAGGCTGCCCACAGCGAATGGATTGTACTGGTAGACATCAACCGTCCACCCACGTCAGAAAAATGGATTGACAACCTCGCCCAAACAATCAGTAATGAGCAGAATCTGGAGGCGGTATTGGTCTATAGCGACAAGAAACAACAAGATACCATCTGCTACCAGTCATTCCAGCAACTGGAGGAAGTCATTCCTTTTATCCTGAAGGCAGAACGACGCTCAGGACACGGTCATCAGGGTAAACACCTGAAAATCAAACGGGGAATCTATGATGCCGTCACCATCCGACGTACACGTATCTATGATGCCATACGTCAGTACGACCGTATTATCAAGGGACTCAGACTCACCAGATTGCGCTTGTCTGTCGGCTGGAACAACCTGTGGAACTGAACGGAAAAGCTATGAAGATACTCCATTACATACCTAAGGACGATCATATGATCACCAATTACGTGACCATATTGACAGATAGTATGGGGTTAGAGGCGGAAAACGCTGTCACTGATGAAGAATCAGTAGCCAGGGAGAAGTTACAGACAATTCACTATGACATCCTGCATATTCATGGTTGTTGGCACTACTCCGCCTATCGTCTCTATAAACTGGCTGTCAGGAAAGGTACCCGTATGGTGCTTTCACCTTACGGACAGTTGGAGCCTTGGATCGTAGACGAGAAATACTGGAAAGAGAAATTCCCAAAGAAAATGCTTTTCCAGCATAATCTGGTGGAAAACGCCTATGCCGTGATTATACAGGGTAAAATGGAGGAAGAGTGCATCAGGAAACTCGGATGGAACGACCGTCTGGAGATTATCCGCAATCCCATCATCACCCACTCTATCACTCCTTCAGAAATGGCTTACAAGACCTATTGTGTCTACCGTAAAGCGTTGGACAGCAATACCATAGAGCTGATGAAGGAACAGACCCGCCACCTGCTGCGCTGTTTCATCAAGGCAGGCATAACGGGTGACCACAGGTGGGTGATAGACGACTTGTATGAGATGAACGATCCGGAACAATGGCGCTATATCTTAATTTACGCACACCATGAAAATATCAGTAATATCGTACTGAGAGGAGCTCATCTCTTGGAATACCGCTGTCCTGATATCGACGTGCACAAAGTATCCAGTTTCCTTCCAAAAGATTATGCGATACCCAAGACTATACAGGATGCCATCGGACTCCAGTACGCCTCTGAGAACGACCGTCTGATGGCTACCTTCAAACAGGTCCGCAAACTGATACAGCATCACCAACTGACCATCAGTCATCTGTGCGAGATCGACAGGGAATTGCGAGAGCATGATGCAGAAGAAGACCATCTTGCTGAGACCCTGAAGGAGACCGGGCTATTTAAGACAGCCTGTCGCACCATGCAGCTCCTAACATACTGGACAGGCTTTGACGAGGGCTTCATGCCTGTTCCTCCTCTTGACGACCGCATAACCAGACAGATTAATCAGAAAATATATAATCACCTGAAGATATGAGCACACATACTAACCAAAACAACCTGAATCGCGACATGCATTATCTGCAGTTGCTGTCCAATAGCTTTCCAACCATCGCTGCTGCTTCGACGGAGATTATTAATTTAGAGGCAATCCTCAATCTCCCCAAAGGAACAGAGCATTTCCTCGCCGATTTACACGGTGAGAGCGAGGCTTTCCTGCATGTGCTGAAGAATGCCTCAGGAAATATCAAGCGTAAGGTGACGGAACTCTTTGCTGGCGATATCCGCGACAAAGAGCGGAAAGAACTATGTACGCTCATCTACTACCCGGAACAGAAAATTGAACTCATCAAGGCCTCCGAGCCGGATATCGAGGACTGGTACCATATCACCATCCATCGGTTGGTCGCCGTATGCCGTGATGTCAGCAGCAAATACACACGTTCGAAAGTACGCAAGTCGCTGCCTGAGGATTTCAGATACATCATCGAGGAACTGCTGCATGAGCGGACAGACGACAACGACAAGGCCGCATACGTCAGTGTGATTGTTGATACCATCATCTCCACAGGACGTGCTGACGACTTCATCATTGCCCTCTGCAACGTCATCCAGCAACTCGCCATCGACCAGTTGCATATCCTGGGCGATATCTACGACCGTGGGGCAGGTGCCCATATCATCCTAGATACTATGCGACAGTATCATTCATGGGACATCCAGTGGGGCAACCACGATATCTTGTGGATGGGAGCCTGTGCTGGCAACGATGCCTGCATCTGCAACGTGCTGCGCCTGTCGCTCCGTTATGCCAATCTTGCCACCTTGGAGGATGGTTACGGTATCAATCTGGTACCCCTCGCCACCTTTGCAATGGAAACCTATGGGGATGACCCCTGCGAGGAGTTTATTCCCAAGCTACTGAAGAACAACACCCTTGACGAGAAGACGATGCGCCTAACGGCTCAAATGCACAAGGCCATCACCGTTATCCAGTTCAAGACCGAGGCGCAGATTTTCAAGCGTCGTCAAGAATGGCAGATGGAAGACCGCTGCCTGCTCGACACTGTCGACTACGAAAAAGGCGTCTGTCAAATCAACGGCAAGTCATACGACATGAAGTCCTGTCACTTCCCCACCATCAATCCTGAGAATCCCAACCAGTTGACTCCCGAAGAAGAGCAACTCATGCATAAGCTGCACCATTCCTTCCGTGTCTGTGAGAAACTGAGGAAGCACATGAAGATGCTGTTGTCGCACGGTTGTATGTATAATATCAGCAACCATAACCTGCTTTTCCACGCCTCCTGTCCCCTAAATGCCGACGGCAGTCTGAAAGAAGTGGAGGTCTATCCTGGAAAGCGCTATTCCGGCAAGGAACTCATGCACAATATCGGCATGATTATCCGTTCTGCCTTTACCGCTGATACAGAACAGAACTTCCGCCAATATGCCAAGGACTATTTTCTCTACCTCTGGTGTGGCAAGGACTCCCCTTTGTTTGACAAATCGAAAATGGCAACCTTTGAACGGTATTTCCTGACTGATAAAGAGACCTATAAGGAAGAGAAAGGCTACTATTTTCAATTGCGCGACTCGGAGGAAATTTGCGACCGCATCCTCGATGCCTTCGACGTGAAAGGTCCTAACCGTCATATCATCAACGGTCACGTTCCCGTTCATGCCTCAAAAGGCGAGAATCCCATCAAGGCGAATGGCAAGCTGATGGTGATTGACGGAGGTTTCTCCGAGGCTTACCACCATGAGACAGGTATTGCAGGATACACGCTGGTTTACCACAGTCGCGGATTCCAACTCGTTCAACATGAGCCGTTTACGAGTGCTGACGACGCCATTCAAAAAGGTACGGACATCAAGTCGAGCACCCAACTCGTAGAGCTCTCTGCACATCGTATGTTAGTGGCCGATACCGACAAGGGCGATGAGCTGCGTTCTCAGATTGACGACCTGCGTGAGTTGCTTTATGCCTATCGTCATGGTATCCTGAAAGAGAAGAAATGAGTCATCGTATCATCATCGCCTTGGGGTCTAACCATCATCAGGCAGCTCATATCCTATGGGCGTCAGAGCGAATGCGTACGCTACTGAACGACTGTCGGCTGAGCAGAACGCTATGGACCTCAGACATCAAGGGAACAGGGAAATGGTATATGAACCGTCTGGTCTGTGGGACGACCGACTTGTCAGAGGAAGCCTTACAACAACTGCTGAAGGAAATAGAGTGTGCGACGGGACGTACCAAGGAACGGGTGACCATCGACCTCGACTTGATGCAATACGACAGCCAGCGCCATCACGAGAAAGACTGGCAACGTCCCTATATACAAAACATCATCCATGATATCCTATGAAGAAATACATCCTCCTCTTATGCACTCTTGTCTCGTTGGAAACCTATGCACAAGACTTTGAACGCTGGTTCTCCGACAGCACACTGCGCCTCGACTATGTCTTCGCCGGTGATGTCAACGAGCAACAAATCTATGTCGACCAACTCTCCAAGAGTGCAAGATGGTTTGGGCGCAAGCATCGCCTGAGTGAGCTACCTCTGGCTGGTAATGGACAGATTACCGTCTGCGACAAGGCAACAGGGACCGTCATCTACCGCCATTCCTTCTCCACCCTCTTCCAAGAATGGCTTTCTACCGAGGAGGCCAAACAGACCCGTAAATCATTCGAGAACGTCTTCCTGGTTCCGTATCCCAAACAACCCATCAGCATCCTAGTGGAACTGCGCGACTACCATAACCAAGTAACGGCTTCGCTCACACATACCGTCGACCCTAAGGATATCTTGATTCGTAAGATGGAGCGCAAGGAGAATGCACCCTATGTCACTCTCCAGCAGGCCGCCGATACTACGTGCTGCATCCATATCGCCTATGTAGCAGAAGGCTATACGCAGGAACAGATGAATCTGTATCTGGACGACTGCCGCGTGGCGATGGAGGCTCTCTTCGAACACGAGCCCTTTAAGGCCCTGCGCAACCGTTTCAACGTCATTGCCCTCCTTTCCCCCTCTCACGATACCGATGTGAGCCAGCCTGGCGAGGGCATCTGGCGCAACACGGCATTAGGTTCCCATTTCGACACCTTTTATAGTCGTCGCTACCTTACCACCCTTCGCCTCAAACAACTGCACGACTGGTTGGCCTGTACACCCTACGAGCACATCATCATCCTTGCCAATACCGCACACTATGGCGGAGGGGGCATCTATAATTCCTATAACCTGAGCTATACTCGCGGTAAGCATTTCCGTCCTGTCGTGGTGCATGAGTTCGGACATTCCTTCGGAGGCTTGGGTGACGAGTATCCCTATGGCGACAACGATCCTATGTACTTTGCCGATACAGAGCCTTGGGAGCCTAATCTGACCACTACGACCAGGAAACCCGCCAAGTGGCAGAACCTGATAGATACTGGTAAGGCCGGACTCGTTGAAGGCGGCGGCTATCTCTCCAAGGGTGTCTGGCGCGGACAAGAAGACTGCCGCATGCGCACCAACGAGTTCCCTGTGTTCTGTCCCGTCTGCCAGCAATCACTCACCCGCCTAATTGATTTCTATACCGTTCCCTAAATCCGCCGTTGGTAAAGGTCTAGGAGGAAGTGGTACCCTAAATTATCAAAAAAAACAAGCAGAAATGTTTCGGAATATTGCAATTATGCAATTTTTTGATTATTTTTGTGGTCGAATATGATACAACTGCCTAAAACCTTCCAAAGGACCCTGTCTGTAAGGCTCAGTCTGATAGTAGTGTCGTCGATGGCAATACTACTTCTGACTTCTCTTGTCATCATGCTTTACCATTCAAGAAAGGCAATGAAAGAGGAGGCTTTGCGGAATGCAGAGATTACGCTGGAGGCTACCGTGCAGCACATTGACAATATCGTGCTAAGCGTAGAGCAGGCTACGGGCAATATCTACCTCAGTCTCCTGCCCTATCTCGACCAGCCTGAGATGGTGGTCACCTACTGCCGCAGGCTGGTGGAGGCAAATCCACAAATCGTAGGCTGTGCCATCGCCACAGAGGAAAACTTTTACAAAGACCACCCATATTTTATGGCATATGTCCACCGTGGCGTAGAGGACGGAAAAATCTCTTCAGACAATATCATTGAAGAAGTGTGCTATGATGGCGAATATCTGAAGCAGGCATGGTATCGGGACCCTATGACTTCACTAAAACCGGGATGGCAAGAGCCGCTGATTGGTGACGAGGCGGACGAGATACCCATCATCACCTTCTGTCTGCACCTGCCGGGGCATGACGGCAAGCCTGCGGGTATCATGAGTGTCGGTGTGTCGCTCAGCCAGTTGTCGAGCATCATCTCAGAGACCAAACCATCGAAAAACTCCTACTGCACGCTAATCAACAGCAAAGGAATCTACATTGCGCATCCCGACAGCAGTAAGTTTAATCAGAAAGCCGTCCAACTGACGAGCAACGAGCCTTCTGCAAGAGCAGCTGCAGAGGCTGTGATATCGGGAAAATCGGGCTATGACGCATTCTATTTGAACGGTAACGACTATTACGTGTTCCACAAGCCCTTCAAGCGCTCCTCGGTAACGGGACGCATCATGGATACGCTGAACTGGAATGTGGGCGTCGTTTATCCTGAAGACGACATCTTCGGTGAATACAACAACCTAATTTACTACGTGCTTACCATTGCCATCGTCGGGTTGCTGCTGCTGTTCGTACTCTACCGTGCCATCATCCACCACCAGCTAACGCCACTATTGATGCTGACCGCATCCGCCCAGCGTATAGCCCAAGGGAAGTACGACGAAATCATCCCCAACAGTCGGCAGGATGATGAGATAGGACGACTGCAAGACAACTTTCAGCAGATGCAACAGACGCTTGCCACTAATATCGGTGAGCTGGATAAGCTGACTGTCACGCTCCAGGAACAAAGTAAGAATCTGCATATGGCTTACGACCAGGCCCAGAAGGCTGACCGTATGAAGACCGCCTTCCTGCACTACATGACCAACAAAATGACTGGTCCCGCCATCACTATCGAGAAAGACGTCGAAATATTGGTAAAAGCAACGGCCGACAGCCAGAGGCCACAAGATGGCGAGCGCAACTCGGGAATGCAGCCAGCCACTAACAGCCAGTTGGCTGTTGACATCCAACAGAACGGCCAGACCATTGCCGATCTGCTGAAAAACCTGCTCAACATATCGGATGATGAAATAGAGAAGGAGGAACGGCTATGATGAACATTCGCAAATCTTTTTCTACGAAGCTCGCACTCGGCATCTTGTTGCTTGCCGTCCCCATCTTCGTTTTCTCGTTGGGCGTTCTTTACACCCGGTCGAGACTTATCGTCAAGAGAGAGGCTGTGAATCGCGCAAACAGTATGCTGAGCAATGCTATGCAACGTCTATGCCGCAACCTCAGCACCATAGAGACCGCCACCAACACGAACTGTTGGCTGGTGACACAAAATCTGGACCCCGACTCACTGCTGGCATTATCTAACCGTATCGTACATAACAATCCCCACATTGACGGATGCTCCATCAGTGCCGAGCCTAATGTATTCCCCAAATACGGCAAATATTTCTCGGTCTATTCCGTTAGGGAAGGCGGCTCTATCACTTCCGTTGTCGAGGAACAGTATGAATACTTCGAGAAAGTATGGTACAGAACACCATGTGAACTGGGAAAAGCCTGCTGGGTGGATTTCTACGACGAAGCAGACTCTCTGGAATTGACACTGCCAGGCTTAATTGCATCCTACAGCAAGCCCATCTACGACAAGGATGACCGTCTGATTGCCATCATCTCCACAGACCTGTCGCTGCAACACCTCAACAAAATTGTCTCAGAAGAGAAGCCCTATAGCCATTCCTATTATATGATGGTTGACCAAAATGGAAAGTTCTTCATTCACCCTGACTCCACCCGGGTCTTTACACAGACTATCTTCAGCGGTGCAGACCCCGACAATCAGACCGACATTATCGCATTGGGCCATGAGATGACAACGGGTGTCACTGGCCGTATGAACGTCACCATCGACGGTGAACCATGCGTCGTGTGTTACCAACCTGTACCTAATACCTCCTGGAGCCTCGCCATTGTCTGTCCTGACAGCGACATCTTGGAAGGATACCATAGGCTGACCTACATCATCATCCCCCTGCTTATTATTGGCCTGATTGCCATTCTTATAATATGTCGCAGGTCGGTTGCACATGCCATCCATCCGCTCAACCAGTTGTTGACCAAGACACAGAGCATCGCTGAGGGCAATATGGAGGTGTATATTCCAAAAAGCAAACGTGAGGATGCCGTAGGACAGCTACAGAATAGTTTCGCCACCATGCTTCAATCGCTGAACTTTCACATCGGAAGCGTACGCTATACTACCGAGCAAGCCAAACGTCGCAACGAAGACCTAGCAAAGGCTACCTATCTGGTACAGGAAGCCGACAAGCAGAAGACTACCTTCATCCAAAACGTAACCCACCAGATACGCACACCGCTTAATATCATCATGGGCTTTGCGCAGATTTTGGCGGAAACCAATGGCGAAGGACTTGCTGAAGAAGAGAAAAAGAGCATAGCTGACACACTAGATCACAACTCAAAACTCCTCAGCCGCATGGTGCTGATGCTATACGACAGTTCTGAAACAGGGCTTACTGAAGAACTCATGGAGACCAATCATCATGACATGGTGTCGTGTAACGATGTGGCCAAGGAGGCTATCGGATATACCAAAATGCATTACCCAAACCTCCATATCAACTTCCAATCAGAAGTAAATGACGACTTCTGCGTATGGACTAATCGCCTCTACCTGATGCGCAGCCTACGTGAGGTTCTCTATAATTCAAGCAAGTATTCCGACGGACAACACATCTCATTCCGTATTAACACCACAGAAACTACCGTCCAATTCATCGTGGAAGACACAGGAAAAGGTATTGCAGAGGCTGATCGGGAGCGCATTTTCAAGTTCTTTACGAAAGTGGACGACCTCTCTGAGGGACTTGGTCTTGGTCTGCCTTTGGCCAAACGTCATGCCCACAACTTAGGAGGTGATCTTATCCTTGACGAGAACTATCACGACGGATGTCGATTCATTGTGGAGATTCCTTTGTCTTGAGTTGTCCATTTTTACCTTTTTTATCTCGATTTTTTCTAAGATTTTAAAATACTGCACATTTTTTTTGCGAATGTGCAGAAAAGATATTATCTTTGCACAAAATTTTGAAAATTGTGCAATGAACGATATACCAAGTTTCAATTCCTACATCGTTAAAACTATCAAGGAAAACTGGCTACTCGACGCGCTGACAGACTATAAAGGAGCTACGTTGCAGTATCACGATGTAGCCCGTAAGATAGAGAAGTTGCATATCATGATGAAAGCTGCGGGCATTGAGAAAGGTGACCGCATTGCTGTGTGTGGACGTAACTCAGCCCATTGGGCTGTGGCCTATCTGGCTACACTTGCCTATGGTGCTGTAGTAGTGCCTATCCTCCATGAGTTTAATGCAGAACAAATTCACAATATTGTCAACCATTCAGAGTCGAAACTTCTTTTTGTAGGCGACTACATCGTGAACATCATCAATGAGAAGGAAATGCCGAATCTGGAAGGAATCTTCAACCTACCCGATTTTTCCCTACATACATGCAGAAACGAACAACTCATGCAGGCAAGAGAACATCTTAACCAGTTGTTCGGGGAAAAATTCCCTATGGCGTTTCGGGCAGAGCATATCAACTGGCACGTTGACAAACCCAATGAACTATGTATGCTCAACTACACCAGTGGTACTACAGGATTTTCGAAAGGGGTGATGCTTCCCTATCGTGCCTTGTGGGGTAATGTAGATTTCTGTATTAACCAATTAGGACTGAAGATGCCTAAGTACAGCAGAATGCTGAGCATCCTGCCGATGGCACACATGTACGGACAGGCTATTGAATTTCTCTTCCCCTTCTGTTCCGGCTATCATCTCTTCTTCCTCAACCGTCTGCCCTCCCCTGCCATTATCGCAGAGGCATTCAAAGAGGTAAAGCCTCATCTGGTGGTTGCCGTTCCGCTGATTATCGAGAAGATTATCCGCAAACGTGTATTCCCCAAGATACAGAACAACGCCATCAAGATTATGCTGCAGATGCCCGTTGTCTCCAAGAAAGTCAAGGAGCGCATCTGTCAGGAGGTATATGCCGCTTTTGGCGGTGAGGCATACGAGGTCATTGTAGGCGGTGCACCACTGAACCAGGAGATAGAGTCGTTCCTCAGGGACATCGACTTCCCTATCACGGTGGGATATGGCACTACAGAATGTGCTCCGCTAATAACCTATAGTGACTATCATGACTTCGTCTCTGGTTCCTGCGGTACTGCCGTAGATCACATGGAGGTAAAAATCCTGTCAAACGACCCATACAATATTGCAGGTGAAATTGTGACACGAGGCACCAATGTGATGTTGGGGTACTACAAAAACGAGGAAGCTACCAAGGATGTGCTTGACAGTGACGGATGGTATCATACAGGCGACCTTGGTACGATGTCGTACGATGGTCATCTATTTATCCGCGGTCGCTCAAAGAACATATTGTTAGGTGCCAACGGACAGAACGTCTACCCAGAGGAAATTGAGGACAAGCTTAGCTCTATGGCAATAGTTTCAGAATGTATCGTCGTACAGCGCGGTGACCATCTGGTGGCATTGGTATATCCGGATATGGACGAGGTAAAGGAAATGGGATTCACGGACGAGGACCTGCAAAGTATTATGGAACAGAATCGTCAGCAACTCAACGACATACTGCCACCCTATAGCCGAATCCAAACGATTGAAATACGGGAGGAAGAGTTTGAGAAGACTCCCAAGAAGAGTATAAAACGCTACTTATATAAATAATCGAAGATATGGAAAACGTACCAAGTTTTAACCAAATCATTGAGAAGAGCATCATTGACCATTGGGATCTCGATGCACTGACAGACTACAAAGGAGCCACCTTGCAATTTCATGATGTGGCAAGAAAGATAGAGAAGCTGCACATCCTGTTTGAAAATTGCGGTGTGGAGAAAGGCGACAAAATTGCTCTCTGCGGGCGCAATAGCAGTCAATGGGCAGTTGCATTCCTCGCCACACTGACCTACGGTGCTGTTGCTGTACCCATCCTTCATGAATTCATGGCAGACCAGATTCACAATATCGTCAACCATTCCGATGCCAAGTTGTTGTTTGTCGGCGACCATGTGGCCACACAGATAGACCCTGTGCAGATGCCTCATCTGGAAGGTATTATCAATAATCCTGACTACTCGCTGATGCTCTCTCGTACTGACAAGTTAACGTATGCCCGTGAGCATTTAAACGAACTATACGGTAAGAAATTTCCCAAATATTTCCGTAAGGAGCATGTACATTATTATATAGAAGAGAATGGTGAGGAACTGGCAATGATCAATTACACCAGTGGTACAACAGGTTTCTCTAAGGGTGTAATGGTACCATATCGTGCCCTGTGGTCAAACTATGATTTTGCAGAACATGTATTGGGTAAGACGATTGGAAAGGGTGATCGTATTATCTCCATCCTTCCAATGGCACATATGTACGGTATGGCCTTCGAGTTTGTTTTTGAGTTCCTGCACGGCTGTCATGTCTATTATCTCAACCGCATTCCCTCTCCAGCCATCATTGCTCAGGCATTTTCAGATATCAAGCCCAAAATCATCATTGCTGTTCCATTGGTCATCGAGAAGATTATCCGCAAAAAGGTTTTCCCAAAAATTCAGAACAACCGCATGCGACTGTTGCTGGCAATGCCCGTCATCTCGAAGAAGGTACGCCAGATGATCTGTGATGAGGTAGTGAAAGCCTTCGGAGGTGAACTTTATGAGGTGATTATCGGAGGAGCTGCCTTCAATCAGGAGGTAGAGACATTCCTGAAGAAAATCGAATTCCCATATACTGTCGGCTACGGAGCTACCGAGTGTGCACCAATTATCTGTTATCGCGACTGGCATACCTTCGTCCAAGGGTCTTGCGGACAGGCAGCCTACCACATGCAGGTAAAGATAAATTCCAGCAATCCCGCCCAAATTCCTGGAGAGATTCTTGCCAAGGGTCTGAATGTTATGTTGGGCTATTATAAGAACGAAGAGGCCACTCAAGAGACCCTTGACAAGGACGGTTGGTATCATACTGGTGATCTCGGAACAATGGACTACGACGGCAATGTGTATATCAACGGACGAAGTAAGAATATGCTGTTAGGTCCTAACGGACAGAATATCTATCCGGAGGAAATCGAGGACAAGCTCAATTCTATGACAATGGTCGTCGAGAGTGTGGTGGTACAGCGCGATACAAAACTCGTCGGATTGGTATATCCCGACTATGACGAGGCTAAGAATATGAATTTCAACGAAGAGGATATCAAGAATATCATGGAGCAGAACCGCCAGCAACTTAACGAGCAGTTACCTGCCTATGAAAAGATTGCCGAGATTGAGATTCGCAAGGAGGAGTTTGAGAAAACACCCAAACGAAGTATTAAAAGGTTTTTGTATACATAAACGAAACGGCGAGGAAAAAATCCTCGCTTTTTCTTTGTCGTTTTATTGCTTTTTTGTAATTTTGTCGCGCCAATGGAGCATGCCCCACTTGTTGAGGGGTACCGTTGGCAAGATAAATTGCATAGAAATATGAAAGTAATGAAATTCGGCGGAACGTCCGTAGGTTCCGTAAAAAGCATTCTTAGCTTGAAGAAAATTGTGGAGACAGAGGCTCGGACGCAACCTGTCGTAGTAGTAGTAAGTGCTCTTGACGGCATCACCGATAAACTGATCGCCACATCAAAGATGGCCAAACAAGGCGATGAACACTATCGTGAGGAATTCGACGCGATGGTGACACGCCACCACCAGATGATTGAGGCCATCATTACGGATGACAAAAAGCGCGTAGACTTATTTAACAATGTAGACCAGCTCTTCGACCAGTTGAAGAGTATCTACTATGGTGTGTACCTGATTCACGACTTGTCGAAGAAGACCGAGGACACGATTGTCAGCTATGGCGAGCGTTTGAGTTCGCACATCGTGGCCGCTATGGTGAAGAATGGTGTCCGTATGAACTCGCGCGACTTCATCCGCACGGAGAAGAAGCAGGGCCGACATGTGATTGACGCCGACTTAACTACCGAGTTGGTGAAGGAAGCCTTCAAGGACCTGAGTGATAAGAGCGTATATGTGGTGCCGGGATTCATTGCCCGCGATCGTGACAGCCATGAGACAACGAACCTCGGACGTGGTGGTTCTGATTATACCGCCTCTATCATCGCCGCCGTGCTGAATGCAGAGGTGCTGGAAATATGGACCGATGTTGATGGTTTCATGACTGCCGACCCGAAGGTCATCAAGACTGCATACACCATCAACGAGCTCTCCTACATCGAGGCGATGGAGCTCTGTAACTTCGGTGCGAAAGTCATCTATCCCCCGACGATTTATCCCGTTTGTGTCAAGAATATACCTATTAAGGTTAAGAATACATTCAACCCCGAACATCCGGGTACCCTCATCAAGGCGAAGATTGAGAACGACCAGAAACCCATCAAGGGTATCTCCAGTATCAAGGGCACTTCGCTGATTACCGTCACAGGTCTGTCGATGGTGGGTGTGATCGGTGTGAACCGCCGTATCTTCACCACCCTTGCCAATAAAGGCATCTCTGTCTTTATGGTATCGCAGGCTTCTTCAGAGAATTCAACCTCTATCGGTGTGCGTGACGAAGATGCCGCAGCCGCTGCCGAGGTGCTGAATGCTGAGTTCGCCAAGGAGATTGAGACGGGTGCTATGTTCCCCATGCAGGTGGAGAGCGGTCTGGCTACTATCGCCATCGTAGGTGAGAACATGAAACAGACGCCAGGTATTGCTGGTAAGCTGTTTGGTACGTTAGGACGCTCAGGTATCAGCGTGATTGCCTGTGCTCAGGGTGCCTCAGAGACGAATATTTCGTTCGTGGTCGACGGTAAGTTCCTGCGCAAGTCGCTGAACGTGCTGCACGACTCGTTCTTCCTGTCAGAATACAAGGTGCTCAACATCTTCATCTGCGGTATCGGTACCGTTGGTGGCATGCTGCTCGAGCAGATTCGTACCCAGCAGCAGTTCCTCATGCAGTCACGCCGCCTGAAACTCAATGTGGTCGGTATCAGCGATGTCGATAACTTCGTATTGGATCGCGACGGCATCGACCTCGACAATTACGAGAAGATTCTGCGTGCAGGTTTCAAGGCCGACACCGACCATATGCGCGAAGAGATTATCAAGATGAATATCTTTAATTCTGTCTTCGTTGACTGTACCGCCAGCAAGCAGATTGCCACATTATATCAGACATTCCTGGAACACAACATCAGCGTCGTTGCTGCCAACAAGATTGCCGCTTCGAGCGACTATGACAGCTATCTCAAGCTGCGCCAGACGGCTCGCGACCGTGGTGTATGGTTCCGCTATGAGACCAACGTAGGTGCTGGTCTGCCGATTATCGGTACCATCAACGACCTGTGCAACTCGGGCGATAAGATTCTGAAGATTGAGGCTATCCTCTCTGGTACGCTGAACTTCATCTTCAACGAGATTGCCGCCGATGTGCCCTTCTCTGAGACCGTTCGTCGTGCCAAGGAACAGCGCTACTCAGAACCCGACCCACGTATCGACCTCAGCGGTACGGACGTGATTCGCAAACTGGTCATCCTGACCCGTGAGGCTGGCTACAAGGTAGAACAGGACGATGTCGAGAAACATCTCTTCGTGCCCGATAGCTACTTCGAGGGCTCTATCGACGACTTCTGGAAGCGTCTGCCCGAACTCGATGCCGATTTCGAGACTCGTCGCAAGGTTTTGGAGGCCGAGAACAAGCGCTGGCGTTTCGTCGCAACGATGGAGGCCGACGAGAACGACCCATCGAACTTCAAGACCAGCGTCGCCCTGAAGGAAGTTCCTTATGGTCATCCGTTCTATGGTCTGGAAGGCTCTAACAATATCGTGCTGCTGACCACCGAGCGTTATAAGGAGTATCCGATGCTGATCCAGGGCTATGGTGCCGGTGCTGCTGTGACTGCCGCTGGTGTCTTCGCCAACATCATGTCAATCGCAAATATTTAGTTTATGAAGCATATCATCATCCTTGGTGATGGCATGGCAGATTTTCCCGTCGAGCGACTCGGTGGGAAGACCTTGCTGCAATATGCCCATAAGCCCATGATGGACCAGCTAGCACGCGAGGGTCGCTGTGGTCGATTGGTGACTGTGCCCGAAGGGTTCCCTCCCGGTTCTGAGGTTGCCAATACCGCCATCCTTGGCTATGACTTAAATAAGGTGTATGAGGGTCGCGGTCCTTTGGAGGCTGCCTCTATTGGCTACGAGATGGCTGATGACGACTTCGCCATCCGCTGTAACATCATCACGCTGGAAGGCGGAAAGATTATCACGCACAATGGCGGCAATCTGGAAACCGACAATGCCCGCGTGCTCATCGACTACTTGAACGAACACCTCGCCAAGCCCATCAACGAGCATGAGGGCTGCGAGCGTGTAAAGTTCATTTGCGGTATCCAATACCGCCATCTATTAGTCATCAAAGGTGGCAACAAGCACATCGTCTGTGCCCCACCCCATGACCATCCGAATGAGGAGTGGCGACCACTGCTAGTGAAAGAGGTAAGAGGTAAGGAGCAAGAAGTAAGAGAATACTCTTCGGCAGACAAGCCTCTCACCCCTAAAGAGACCGCCGACCTCATCAATGACTTGATCCTGAAATCCCAGGAACTCCTGGCCAAGCACCCCTATAATATCGAAAAGGCGAAGCGCGGCGAGCGTCAGGCCAACAGTATCTGGCCCTGGAGCGGAGGTTATCGTCCGTCGATGCAGACGCTGATGCAGCAATACCCGGAGATCAAGAGCGGTACGGTGATCTCGGCCGTCGATTTGATTCAGGGCATTGGCAAATACGCTGGTCTGCGCATCGTCAAAGTGCCTGGAGCCACAGGCCTGGCCGACACCAACTACGAAGGCAAGGCGCAGGCGGCCATCGATGCACTCGAAAAGGACGATTTCGTCTTCGTCCATGTAGAGGCCAGCGACGAGGCTGGCCATGATGGCGACCTCGACTTGAAACTCAAGACCATCGAGTATCTCGACCAGCGACTCATCGCCCCTATATATAATAAGGTGAAGGATCAGGATGTCTGCATCGCCGTGCTGCCCGACCACCTAACGCCCGTCGAGATGCGCATCCACGTCGGCCAGCCCGTGCCGTTCCTCATCTGGCATCGTGGCATCGAGGCCGACGATGTGCAGCAGTACGACGAAGTATCCTGTGTCGAAGGCTCCTACGGTCTGCTGAAACTCCATGAATTCATGCAAGCCTTGATGGCTGTCGGATAAAAGAAAAAGCCTGAGCGTTTTGCTCAGACTTTTTTGTTTAGTTTGGGTCGCTGCCGCCACCACCACTGTTTGGGTCGCTGCCACCACCGCCACCTCCGGGGTCATCGGGGTCCGGTGTGGGATCAGGTGTCGGATCTGGCGTCGGGTCTGGTGTCGGGTCTGGCTCGGGATCGGGATCGGGCGTGGGTGTATCGCCGCCCTGACGAGTCACGTTGACGGTGGCGGGAATCGTGAAACCTTTTTGATTGACAATCTCGTTGTTATCGTTGTTGACTGCAAAGTCATCATTGCTGCAAGCAGTAGTCAGCAACATGGCGGACATCAGCATGGCCATGGCCAGCGCCTTGAACATATTCTTTGTTTTCATTGTTCTTCTTCTGTTTTTTTGTTAATACTCGGATGAGGGCATCAGATGTTATGCTCCTCCCACTCGTCAGGCATTGAGCCACCCACATCACTTCCAGCCAATAGGCACTGACGTTGTTGCAACTTGACGACCTGCGTCGTCGGTTCTAAATACGCTTTTTTCTTCATAATAAATCAGTTTAAATTAGGTTTTTAATTAGTAACTGACCACAAAGATACAGCGAAGACTGTGAATCAAAAAAAAAACGGTAAAGAATGTTAATGAGGCGGAGATAGCGCTTTTTATGCACTACCTTTGACTGACGTCGAAGGTACTCCCGTTCGGAAAAACTTAAATAAATTTGGTTTTTCGCTCGATTTGCACTACCTTTGTACCCCATAAAAACAAAACATCAAGGAAAATGAAATACTATAGCACAAACGGAAAGGCACCCGTTGCCGACCTGAAGAAAGCCGTCGTGAAAGGACTGGCTGAGGACCGCGGACTCTACATGCCAGAGCGCATCAAGCCGCTGCCGAAGGAGTTCTTCGACACCATCGAGACGAAGAGTTTCCAGGAAATAGCCTATACCGTTGCCGATGCTTTCTTCGGCGAGGACGTAGAGGCTGAGGCCCTGAAGAAGATTGTCTATGACACGCTGTCGTTCGACTGCCCCGTCGTAAAGGTGAAGGACAACATCTATACGCTGGAACTGTTCCACGGCCCCACCCTCGCCTTCAAGGACGTCGGCGCCCGCTTCATGGCTCGCCTGCTGCAGTACTTCATCCGCCAGGAAAATACAAAGTTCAAAGTTCAAAGTTCAAAGTTAGTCAACGTCCTCGTGGCCACCAGTGGCGACACCGGCAGCGCCGTAGCCAACGGCTTCCTCGGCGTAGAGGGCATCCACGTCTATGTGCTCTATCCCAAAGGCAAGGTCAGCAAGATACAGGAGAGCCAGTTCACCACCCTCGGTCAGAACATCACCGCCATCGAGGTGGACGGTGTCTTCGACGATTGTCAGGCACTGGTCAAGAATGCGTTCATGGACGAGGAACTGAACCAGCACATGAAACTCACATCGGCCAACTCGATCAACGTCGCCCGTTTCCTGCCCCAGGCATTCTATTACTTCAATGCCTATGCACGGATGAAGGAAAATGTAAAAATTGGAAAATGTAAAAATGTAAATATTGAGGACAGCCTCGTGATGTGTGTACCCAGCGGAAACTTCGGCAACATCTGCTCCGCACTCTTCGGCCATGCCATGGGACTGCCCATCAAGCGTTTCATTGCCGCCAACAATGCCAACGACATCTTCTATAAGTATCTGCAGACAGGTAAGTATGAGCCGAAACCATCGGTACAGACGCTTGCCAATGCGATGGACGTCGGCGATCCCTCTAACTTCGCCCGCATCTACGACCTCTACGGCAAGAGCCACGAGCGCATCAGCAGCCTCATCAGCGGTGCTACCTATAGCGATGCACAGATTGAGGAAACCATGCGCCAGTGCTATCAGGAGACAGGATATACGCTTGACCCCCATGGTGCCTGTGGCTATCGCGCCTTACAGGAAGGACTGAAAGAAGGCGAGGTTGGCGTATTCTGCGAGACCGCTCATCCCGCCAAGTTCAAGGAGACGGTCGACCGCATCATCGGTGGCGACGTCGAGATACCCGAACGCCTGGCCGCCTTCATGAGAGGTCAGAAACAAAGTGTCGAACTGAGTAAGGATTTCAAGGAATTCAAGGCCTTCCTCATGAGCCGTTAACGAACGGTCATGTGGAAGCAGCCTTGCTTCACCTCATATTTAATATAACAGCGACCCTGCTCCCGCATATCCCTCAACACTTCGCATAGCACCCACTTGAGCGTATCATCGCGAACAGGCTGAGTAACAGGGTGATAACGATTATAGCAAATATCAAAAGTCGTGCCGAAGAGATGACAACTGCGCTCCGTCGCATTGCCGTTTCTTCGGCGCAGTTTTGTCACGTCAGCCTCCGAGCGAAGCACACTGGTCACGATCAATTGGTTGAAAGGAACACCCTTCACATAGAGACTATCATAGAACGCCTGTCCGATGTCCTGAAGCAACACAGCAGCACGAGGTACCAGGTAAGGAATACTACTGTACAGCGGGTCCACATGATAATAAGGATTCGCCCCCACATACACCAATTCCTTTTTACGTGCCTCTGCATCCTCACGGTTCTTGACAGGACGAACGCCCCACTTCTCCGCAGCTACGATCTGCACCGCCTGACTGTCAGGAAACGTCTGCCTGCAGTCACGCACTCCACGGATACGGTGTTTCTTGCCTGTAGTTCTTGGCTTTTGGCTATTAGCAGTTAGCTCTTGGCTATCAACCACTATCTGTTGACAATTGTCTGTTGTCTGTTGACTATTATCAACCTCAGGGAATACCGCCCTTATAATGGCCAAAAGCACCACTACCACAGCAAATCCAAGCAGAAATTTGTTCTTCGTTATCTTCATTTGGCTGCGAAGGTACAAATTTTCTATCGAAAAAACGATTATATATCCGAAAAAAAGTAACTCTGGCTTCGCCGAAGTTACTCCCGCATTCCCGAACTACGTTCGCCTACCCATAGCCTTTCAAGAAAACTCAAATAAAATTTGGTTTTCTTCTCACTTATTCGTAACTTTGTCCCCATCTTTTTAAATGACGTCATTTTGATAGAGAAGCATATTGTACTAGAGGATATAGACCCCATCGTGTTCTACGGGACTGGAAACGGGCATTTGCAAATGCTGCGTGCCCTGTACCCAAAACTACGGATTGTGGCGCGTGACAATGTCATCCGCATCATTGGCGACGAGGAGCAGATGGCGGCCTTCGAAGAGAGTGCCGAGAAACTGCGCCAGCATGTGCTGCGGTTCAATGCACTCAACGAGGAGGATATCTTGGATATCGTCAAGGGCCATCGTACGAAGGACGAAGTGCCAGAGGGTGTTGTCTGCTATACGATGTCGGGACGAGCCATCAAGGCACGCTCGGAGAATCAGCAGAAGCTCATCGATGCCTACGAGCAAAACGATATGGTTTTTGCCGTAGGACCTGCTGGAACTGGAAAGACCTACCTCTCTATCGCCCTTGCCGTGAAAGCTCTGAAGGAAAAGACAGCGAAGAAAATCATCCTCTCCCGCCCTGCCGTCGAGGCTGGCGAGAAACTGGGATTCCTGCCAGGTGACATGAAGGACAAGATTGATCCGTATCTGCAACCGCTATATGATGCGCTGGAAGACATGTTGCCGCAGATGAAACTGCAGGAGATGATGGAGAAGCACATCATTCAGATTGCCCCCCTCGCCTTCATGAGAGGACGTACGCTGAGTGATGCCGTGGTCATCCTCGACGAGGCACAGAACACCACTCCGCAGCAAATCAGAATGTTCCTGACCCGTATGGGGTGGAACACGAAGATGATTATCACGGGTGACATGACGCAGATAGACTTGCCGAAGTCGCAACTCTCAGGATTGGTAGAGGCACTACGCATCCTGAAGAACGTGGAGGGTATCGGAGTCGTGGAACTCAATCGCAAGGACATCGTGCGCCACAAATTGGTGACTCGCATCGTCAATGCCTACGAACGATTTGACAAAGAGAAACAAAACAAAGATAAAGATGAAAGCATTAACAAAGACTGACTTCAATTTTGAAGGTCAAAAGAGTGTGTATCACGGAAAAGTCCGTGACGTGTATAACATCAATGACGACCTGATGGTAATGGTAGCCACCGACCGTATCTCCGCCTTCGATGTGATCCTGCCCAAAGGTATTCCTTTCAAGGGACAGGTACTGAACCAGATTGCCGCCAAGTTCCTTGATGCCACCACAGACATCTGTCCGAACTGGAAACTCGCTACGCCCGACCCCATGGTGACCGTTGGACTGAAATGTGAGGGCTTCCGTGTGGAGATGATTATCCGTAGTATCTTGACAGGCTCTGCCTGGCGTGAGTACAAGAACGGCTGCCGTGAGCTGTGTGGTGTGAAACTTCCCGACGGCATGAAGGAGAACGAGCGTTTCCCCGAGCCTATCATCACCCCGACGACCAAGGCCGACGAGGGTCATGATATGAATATCTCGAAGGAAGAGATTATCGCACAGGGACTCGTATCGGCTGAGGACTATGCCGTCATGGAAGACTATACCCGCAAGATCTTCGCTCGTGGACAGGAAATCGCAGCCAAACGTGGCCTCATCCTCGTAGATACCAAGTATGAGTTTGGCAAGCGCGACGGTAAGGTGTACCTCATCGACGAGATTCACACACCTGACAGCAGTCGTTACTTCTATGCAGACGGCTATGAAGAGAAACTCGCCAAGGGTGAACCTCAGAAGCAACTCTCGAAGGAGTTTGTACGCCAGTGGCTCATTGAGCATAACTTCATGAACGAACCCGGACAGGTAATGCCCGAGATTACCGACGAATATGCAGAGAGCGTTAGCGACCGCTATATCGAACTCTACGAGCACATCATCGGTGAGAAATTTGAGAAGGCAAGCGACAATGACGATATCGCCGCCCGCATCGAGAAGAATGTCAGTGACTATTTAAAGTCTAGATAATCTAGAAACACTAGTACAACAAGAAACAATGTACAAGCAAGAGACGATTACTCCGTACAACAACGGCAATAAGACCACGCAGGTGGAGCAGATGTTCGACAACATCGCTCCCACCTACGACACGCTGAACCATCGTCTCTCGTGGGATATCGACCGTGGGTGGCGCAAGAAGGCTATACGTCAACTGGCACCCTACCAGCCCAAAACAATACTCGACATCGCTACAGGCACGGGCGACTTTGCCATTCTGGCAGCAGAAATGTTGAAGCCCCAACGGCTTATCGGTGCCGACATCAGCGACGGGATGATGAACATCGGACGACAGAAGGTAGCTGTCAAGGGATTGCAGGACATCATCTCATTTGAGAAAGAAGACTGTACGGCACTCTCGTATGACGACAACACCTTCGATGCAGTAATAGCAGCCTTTGGTATTCGCAACTATGCAGACCTTGACAAAGGACTGCAAGAGATGTGCAGGGTATTAAAGAAAGGAGGACATCTGAGTATCGTCGAACTGACTTCTCCCGTGTCGTTTCCAATGAAACAACTCTTCCACGTTTATGCCCACACGGTACTGCCTATCTACGGCAGACTGATTTCCAAAGACACTGCCGCCTACTCCTATCTCACCAAGACCATCGAGGCTTTCCCACAAGGAGAGCAGTTGGTCGGAATCTTAAAGAAGGCGGGCTTTCAAGACGCACAATTCAAGCGACTAACCTTCGGAATCTGCACCATGTATTTCGCAACTAAATAACATCAAATATGGATAAATACGGACTTATCGGCTACCCACTCGGGCACTCCTTCTCCGTCAGTTACTTTAACCAAAAGTTTCAGGACGAAGGTATCGATGCCGTGTATGAGAACTTCGAGATTCCCAATATCGATGCACTTCCTGAAGTGCTGGGCTCTAATCCTGAATTGAAAGGACTCAACGTAACTATTCCCTATAAGGAGAAGGTCATACCATTCCTTGACACCATCGCCCCAGAGGCACGTGCCATCGGAGCTGTCAATGTCATTCGTGTCACTCATCGCGGTAACAAGACGGAACTAAAAGGCTATAATTCGGATGTCATTGGGTTTACCAAGAGTATTGAGCCGATGCTCGATAAGAAATGGCACAAGAAGGCACTTATCCTCGGAACAGGAGGAGCTTCGAAGGCAATAGACTACGGACTACGCAGTCTTGGACTGGAGACCGTCTTTGTCAGCCGTTATGAACGTCCAGAAACCATTCAGTATCAGAATATCACACCAGAGGTAGTAAAAGAATACAATGTGATTGTCAACTGCACCCCCTTGGGCATGTATCCTAAGACGGAAGAGTGTCCTAACCTACCCTATGAGGCGATGGATAGTCACACCATCCTCTATGACCTCATCTATAATCCCGACGAAACCCTATTCATGAAACGTGGTGAGGAATACGGTGCTAACGTAAAGAACGGTTTGGAAATGCTCCTGCTACAGGCTTTTGCCTCATGGGAGTTTTGGCACGAGAAATAAATATAATAATGACAACGACTTTCTTCTATTTCCTCGGATTCATCATCCTCTTGGTTGGAGGCGGTTATACGATCACGCGCAAGTGGGACTATACACCGAAAACCGCCCTGATGAAGAAGTCGTCGGACATCAACGAGCTTACCAACAAATATAATGATGCTATCCGTGCTTTAGAGGACTCCTATAAAATGGAGAAGAAACAGTTATCGATATTGAGAATCTCAAGCACCAGACGTCAGTATTCCAAACGCTATCAAGCTTTGGAAAGAGAGTATCAGAGCAAACGCAGACAGATGAACAGGAGCTGGGAACAGATGAATCCGTCATGGAGTAAGGCTCGTAACAAATGGGGATGGGTATTTACCATCGGCATGATGGGTGCGTTCGGCTGTTGTTCTGCCTCCATGCCCATTGAGGATGAGGAGCCTGTCAGATCAGCCATCAGCAGCAGTACTAAGGAGCGGTACTGGAATGCAGAGACGATTCCCATGCCCCATCTGCAAGATGCCAACCAGTATGTGTCAAACCCAGATAATGTACTTTCACAGAATACGGTAGACTTGATGAACCAAACACTAAAACGCCTTGACACAGAACTGAATATCGAAAGCGCCGTTATCGTCGTCAACCATATCGAGAACGACGACCCTTTCCGTTTTGCCCAAGATGTGGGTAATAAATATGGAGTGGGAAAAAACGACAGAGGGCTAGTAGTTGTAGTAGGCTATCAAGACCATAGCATTAACATGTCGCCAGGCAGAAGTCTGGAGGCAGATCTGACAGATGCGGAATGTCACCGCTTGCAACAGGAATATGTCGTACCTGCCATGCGTGCCGATATGCCAGACAGTGCGATGTATTACCTGACGGAAGCTATCTTTGCCACCATGCAGAAAAAAGACCTGCCGGAGATGTCATCGCTGACCAGTCAGAGTGACGAGATAGACAATGAGACCATTACCACAATGGGACTCTATATGCTGTTCATGATAGCATGGATAGCCTTTTTCCTACACCTCAACCGTAAGTACCAATGGCTAGCCGTTCTGGGAGTAGCGTCTTTGCGGTCAAATCCATTCTATGACTACAGTTCGTCCAGTGGCGGAGGCAGTTGGGGAGGTTCCAGCGGAGGCGGACGCAGTTCATGGGGTGGCGGAGGCTTCAGTGGAGGCAGTTTCGGAGGCGGTAGCTTCGGAGGCGGAGGTGCCACTTCACGATGGTAACATCGAGTTGTAATAACAATATAAAGTAATAACGAATAAACTAAAAAATAAAAACATCATGAAAATCAGTAAAGGACTTATCGCAATTATCGCAGTGGTCGTCATTATCGGCGCATGGGCTGCAAGTGCTTACAATTCAATGGTAGGTGAACAGGAGAAAGCTACTACTGCACTGGCCAACGTACAATCAGCCTATCAGCGTCGTGCCGACCTAATTCCGAATCTTGTAGAGACCGTTAAGGGATATGCTTCTCATGAGAAACAGACACTGGAGGACGTTGTCGCTGCCCGTGCAAAAGCCACCTCTATCAATTTAGATGCCTCGACACTGACACCCGAGAAATTGAAAGAGTTCCAACAGGCTCAGGGTGAACTCGGTAGTGCTCTCGGAAAACTGATTGCCATTCAGGAAAACTATCCTGACCTGAAAGCCAATGAGAACTTCCGTGACCTGCAAGTACAACTGGAGGGAACAGAGAATCGTATCAACGAGGCTCGCAACAAATACAATTCTACGGTCCAAGAGTATAATGTTGAGATTCGTTCTTTCCCCAAGAACATTTTTGCCGGCATCTTCGGATTCAATAAGATGGATAAGTTTGAAGCTGAGGCTGGAGCCGAGAAAGCCCCACAGGTTAAATTCTAATCGCTCATGGATAATCGTTATATGATGCGCGGCGTGAGCGCCGCAAAGGAAGACGTTCACAACGCCATTAAGAACATCGACAAGGGTATCTTCCCGCAGGCTTTCTGCAAAATCATCCCTGACATACTCGGAGGCGACCCTGAGTATTGTAATATCATGCATGCCGATGGTGCCGGAACGAAGTCTGCCCTCGCCTACATGTATTGGAAAGAGACGAGCGACCTCTCCGTATGGAAAGGTATCGCACAGGATGCCATCGTCATGAATACGGACGATTTGCTCTGTGTAGGTGCTGTAGATAACATCCTCGTGTCAAGCACTATCGGACGTAACAAGATGCTCGTTCCTGGCGAGGTTATCTCTGCCATCATCAACGGAACGGATGAGTTGTTGGCTGAACTGCGCGAGATGGGCATTGGCATTTATCCTACAGGAGGTGAGACAGCTGATGTGGGCGACCTTGTGCGCACTATCATTGTCGATTCTACCGTCACTTGTCGGATGAAGCGCGCTGATGTTATCGACAATGCCAACATTCGCCCGGGTGATGTCATCGTCGGTCTTTCGTCAACCGGTCAGGCCACTTACGAGAAACGTTACAATGGCGGTATGGGTTCGAATGGACTCACTTCCGCACGCCACGATGTGTTTGCGAAATACCTGGCAGAGAAATACCCTGAAAGCTACGACCACGCCGTGCCCGACGACCTCGTCTATAGCGGCAAGTACAAACTGACGGATGCTGTTGACGGTTCCCCTGTCGACGCTGGCCAGCTCGTTCTCTCCCCTACTCGTACCTATGCGCCTGTCATCAAGAAACTACTCGACGAGTTGCGCCCGGAGATTCATGGTATGGTACACTGTACAGGTGGTGCCCAGACGAAAGTACTGCACTTCGTCAACGATAACTGTCGCGTTATCAAGGACAACATGTTCCCTGTACCTCCTTTGTTCAAAGCCATTCACGAATGCTCTGGCACCGACTGGAAGGAGATGTACCAGGTGTTCAACATGGGACATCGTATGGAGATCTATGTCCGTCCAGAGGTAGCAAATCAGGTCATTGCCCTCTCAAAGTCGTTCAATATCGATGCACAGGTGGTCGGACATATCGAGGAAGGCAAGAAGAGTCTGACGATTCAATCAGAATTTGGAACATTCAATTATTAAATGGATAATAACAATATATTACAAAAACTCGACGGACTGGAGGCTCGCTTCGAGGAGGTGTCAACACTGATTACTGACCCTGATGTGATAGCCGACCAAAACCGTTTTGTGAAACTGACCAAGGAATACAAGGACTTGGGCGACATCATGGATGCTCGCAAACGTTACATAGCCTGTCTCAACAGCATCAAGGAGGCTAAGGACATCCTTGCCAACGAGAGCGACCCAGAGATGAAGGAGATGGCTCGCGAGGAATTGGCTGACAACGAAGCCTTGCAACCCAAGTTGGAAGAAGAAATCAAGATTGCCCTCATTCCCAAGGACCCCGAAGATGCAAAGAATGTGCAGATGGAAATCCGTGCAGGAACGGGTGGCGACGAAGCCTGTCTGTTTGCCGGCGACCTCTTTAAGATGTACAAGAGTTACTGCGACTCCAAGGGATGGAACCTCTCCATCACCAGTGTGTCGGAAGGTGCTGTCGGCGGTTATAAGGAAATCGACTTCGCTGTCAGTGGTGCGGATGTCTATGGAACCTTGAAATATGAGTCGGGGGTACACCGTGTACAGCGTGTTCCTGCGACAGAGACGCAGGGACGTATGCATACCTCTGCTGCTACTGTTGCCGTACTTCCTGAGGCAGACAAATTCGAGGTACATATCAATGAGGGCGAAATCAAATGGGACACTTTCCGTTCCAGTGGTGCTGGCGGTCAGAACGTTAACAAGGTGGAATCCGGTGTACGTCTCCGTTATATGTGGAAGAACCCCAATACAGGAGAAACGGAAGAGATACTCATCGAGTGTACCGAGACGCGCGACCAACCCAAGAACAAGGAGCGTGCGCTCTCTCGTCTCTATACCTTTATATATGATAAGGAACATCAGAAATATATGGACGATATCGCATCCCGTCGTAAGACCCTCGTATCGACAGGTGACCGCTCAGCCAAGATTCGTACCTATAACTTCCCGCAGGGACGTGTGACAGACCATCGTATCGGCTACACGACACACGACCTGCAAGGCTTCCTCGGTGGCGACATCCAACCGATGATTGATGCCCTTACCGTAGCCGAGAATGCAGAACGAATGAAAGAAACAGAACTATGAACAGACAAGAATTAATACAACAAATCAAGGAGAAGCAGAGTTTCCTCTGCGTAGGACTTGACACAGATATCAACAAGATACCGCAGTGTATCATCGATGAAGCAAAGGCCAAGGATGGTGACGATTATATCTTCCGAGCCATATGTGAGTTTAATGCCCTCATTATCGATGCCACCGCACCCTATTGTGTGGCCTACAAGCCCAACCTGGCTTTCTATGAAGCATATGGTGTGGATGGCATCCTGGCTTTCGAAGCCACCATCGACTACCTAAAGGAAGAATATCCAAACCATTTCATCATCGCTGATGCCAAGCGTGGTGATATCGGAAATACTTCTAAGATGTATGCCAAGACGTTCTTCGAGGAATATGACGTGGATGCCCTGACTGTCGCACCTTATATGGGCGAGGATTCTGTAACGCCTTTCCTTGGCTATGATGATAAATGGGTTATCCTGCTTGCGCTGACCTCCAATAAAGGTTCCCATGATTTCCAACTGATGCAGGACACGAACGGCGAGCGCCTCTTCGAGAAGGTGCTGAAAACCTCCCAGCAATGGGGCAACAACGAAAATATGATGTATGTCGTCGGAGCCACACAGGGACAGATGTTTGAGGATATCCGTAAGGTGGCTCCTACCCACTTCCTCCTTGTTCCTGGTGTCGGTGCACAGGGCGGCAGTCTGCAGGAGGTCTGCAAATACGGAATGACAAAAGACTGTGGTTTGCTGGTCAACTCCTCCAGAGGTATCATCTATGCCTCCAGTGGTGAGGACTTTGCGGAGGTTGCCGCACAGAAAGCAAAAGAACTACAGGAACAAATGGCAGAAGAACTGGCTAAAATTAATGTTTAGCCTTTTCCTCTTTTGATGATAACGGTTTGACGAAGCGCATCTCATGAAGGATGCGCTTTTGTCGTTTCAGAACATAGGCACTCGGACGCGCAGAATTAAATTTCCTGGGATTGGGCAGTGTAGCGGCAATCAGCGCACATTGCTCTCTCGTCAGCTGGGAAGCCTCCTTATGGAAATGCCATTCCGCCACCGCACTCGCCCCATAGATGCCCTCTCCCATTTCGATGGAATTGAGATAGACCTCCATGATACGCTCCTTGGACCAAAAGAGTTCTATCAAGGTGGTGAAATACACCTCAAAACCCTTACGCACCCACGAGCGTCCCGGCCACAGAAAGACATTCTTGGCCGTCTGTTGTGATATCGTCGAGGCACCAAGTTTGCGCTTCTCCGGATGTTTCATATTACGGATGGCCGCATGTTCTATTGCCTGATAGTCAAAGCCATGATGCTCTAAGAAGCGGGCATCCTCACTCGACATGACAGCAAGCGACAAAGAAGGAGATATCTCTTCTAAGGGTACCCAATGATGGTGCAGCGTCATGTCCTTACCGTCTGATACCTGTTGAGCCACACGGATGAACATCAGGGGCGTAAAAAATAAAGGTACCCAACGTAACACGATAACAGAAAGGATAGTAGACGCAAAGAACGCGACTACTATCCATAATAAAAAACGTTTTATCTTTCTCCAGAAAGCTTTCATTACTGCAGCGTACCTGCCTCAGCCTTCTGAATCATCTCCTTACTTGCATACATGTAAACCTCCACACGGCGGTTCTGCTGACGACCAGCTGCGGTAGAGTTGTCAGCAACAGGGTTGGTAGAGCCCTGACCTTCCACACTCTTAATCTGCTTGCTCTGCACGCCACAAGAACGGAGATAGTTGTTCACACTATTGGCACGGTTGACAGACAAAGGCTGGTTGACAGCGTCACTACCAGTATTGTCGGTATGACCGATAATGGCGACATCGCAATCCTGATTAGAGTTAAGTACGCGTGCAAACTCTGCGAGTGAGTTCTTGGCACTCTGACTCAGGTCATACTTACCAGTAGCAAAGAGAATACCAGAGTCAAACGTCACTTTCACGGCATCCAGACCATTGGCATCCTTCACTGTCTCAACTTGTGCGTTCTCCACCTGCTGAGCCTGCTTCTTAGCCTTATCCATCTTATTACCGATGATTGCACCGGCACCAGCACCTACGGCACCGCCTAGTGCTACACCAACAGCAGTGTTACCTGCAATAGCACCAATAATACCACCTAACAAAGCACCGCCACCGGCACCAATACCTGCACCCTTCTGGGTGTTGTTGCATGCGAAGAGCATTCCAACACAAAGCAACAAGGAAACTAATTTTAATTTCATATCAGTTTATAGTTTAATGAAACAATTACTAATTTGGGACAAAGATACAAATTAATTCAGAATATCATGGCTATAATTCATAATAATTTCGTAATTTTGCACCAAATTTTGAAAAAATAAAGACTTTTATGGCAAAAGAATTAAAGGATTTAACAAAACGAGCTGACAATTACAGTCAGTGGTATAACGATTTGGTGGTGAAAGCCGACCTTGCCGAACAGAGTGCTGTGCGTGGTTGTATGGTTATTAAGCCTTACGGCTATGCCATCTGGGAGAAGATGCAGCAGCAGTTGGATAAGATGTTCAAAGAGACGGGTGCTCAGAACGCTTATTTCCCTTTGCTCATCCCCAAGTCATTTCTCTCTCGCGAGGCTGAGCATGTGGAGGGCTTTGCTAAGGAGTGTGCTGTGGTTACTCACTACCGCTTGCGTGCCAAGGACGACAAGAGCGGTGTCGAGGTTGACCCCTCTGCCAAGCTCGAAGAGGAGCTGATTGTGCGTCCTACTTCTGAGACCATCATCTGGAACACCTATAAGAATTGGATTCAGTCTTGGCGCGATCTGCCCCTGATGTGCAACCAGTGGTGTAATGTGATGCGCTGGGAGATGCGCACCCGTCCTTTCCTCCGCACTTCAGAATTCCTGTGGCAAGAGGGTCATACCGCTCATGCTACCAAGGAAGAGGCTGAGGAGGAAGCTAAGAAGATGCTGAAGGTTTATGCCAAGTTCGCTGAGGAGTGGATGGCTGTTCCCGTATTGCAGGGTGTGAAGAGTGAGACTGAGCGTTTCGCTGGTGCCCTAGATACTTACACCATCGAGGCTATGATGCAGGATGGTAAGGCGCTGCAGAGTGGTACCTCTCACTTCCTGGGTCAGAACTTCGCAAAGGCTTTCGAGGTTACCTATCTTAATAAGGAGAACAAGCCTGAGTATGTATGGGCTACTTCTTGGGGTGTATCTACCCGACTCATCGGTGCGCTCATCATGACCCACTCTGACGACAACGGCCTTGTTTTGCCTCCACGTCTTGCTCCAATACAGGTTGTTATTATCCCCATTGCGAACAAACCTGAGCAGATGGAGATTGTCAACAAGGAAGTTCAGACCATCATCGACGAGTTGCGTTCAAAGGGCATCAGCGTGAAGTTCGACGATGCCGACAATAAGCGTCCAGGCTTCAAGTTTGCCGATTACGAATTGAAGGGTGTTCCCGTTCGTTTGGTACTGGGTGCTCGCGACTTGGAGAACGGCACCATTGAGGTGATGCGTCGTGATACACTGGAGAAGGAGACTCGCTCTATCGAGGGTATCGCTGCATACGTTGAGCAATTGTTGGAGGACATCCAGAAGAACATTTTCGAGAAGGCTCGCAAGTATCGTGACGAACATGTATATGAGTGCGAGAACTATGAGGAGTTCAAGGAGAAGGTAAAGGACGGAGGTTTCTTCCTCTGCCATTGGGACGGTACTGCCGAGACGGAGGCAAGAATCAAAGAAGAGACTCAGGCCACTATCCGTTGCGTGCCTTTCGCCTACGAACAGACTCCTGGTGTCGATATGGTTACTGGCAAACCTGCCAAATACCGTGTCATCATTGCCCGCAGTTATTAGTATTTTTCGAAAAATCAATCATTTACAGAAACTTCTGGTCAAAACATTTGGTAATGACCAGAAGTTTTTGTAATTTTGCAGCCGTTTAGTCCCAAAAAGGGACAATAGGTGCCGGAACAGGCGCTGACACCTATCTATTATTAACCCATTAAACTACGGTCTGGTAAACGTCTGTTCAGGCCACGCCCTGACACAATAGAAAGGGCAATACATTAAATTTATGTCAGAATTAACAAAGAACGTTCAGCCATTGCAGGATTTCGACTGGGAACAGTTTGAGAATGGCATGACCGTAAACGTCAGCAAGGAAGAACTTGACAAGGCTTATGATGAGACGCTGAACAAAGTCAGCGAGCATCAGGTTGTCGATGGTACTGTTATCAGTGTTGACAAGAAAGAGGTAGTCGTTAACATCGGCTACAAGAGCGATGGCATCATCCCCGCCTCTGAGTTCCGTTACAACCCCGACCTGAAAGCCGGTGACACCGTTGAGGTGTATGTTGAGAACGCTGAGGACAAAAAAGGACAGCTGGTACTCAGTCACAAGAAAGCCCGCATGTCTAAGAGTTGGGATCGTGTTAATGCAGCTCTCGACAACGAGGAGATTGTTCAAGGTTACATCAAGTGCCGCACGAAGGGCGGTATGATTGTTGACGTCTTCGGCATCGAGGCATTCTTGCCCGGCAGCCAGATTGACGTTCACCCCATACGTGACTACGACCAGTTCGTTAACACCACGATGGACTTCAAGATCGTGAAGATCAATCAGGAGTTCCGCAACGTGGTTGTTTCTCACAAAGCCCTCATCGAGGCTGAGCTGGAGGCACAGAAGAAGGAAATCATCGGCAAACTGGAGAAGGGTCAGATTCTCGAAGGTACCGTTAAGAACATCACTTCTTACGGTGTATTCGTTGACCTCGGCGGTGTTGACGGACTCATCCATATCACCGATCTCTCTTGGGGCCGCGTAGACGATCCTCATAAGGTAGTAGAGCTTGACCAGAAGATTAACGTTGTTATCCTCGACTTCGACGATGAGAAGCGTCGTATCGCTCTCGGTCTGAAGCAGCTCACTCCACATCCTTGGGATGCTCTGGATGCTGACCTCAAGGTGGGCGATCACGTGAAAGGTAAGGTAGTCGTTATTGCTGACTACGGTGCATTCGTTGAGATCCAGCCTGGTGTTGAAGGTCTCATCCACGTTTCTGAAATGTCATGGAGCCAGCACCTGCGCAGTGCTCAGGAGTTCATGAAGGTAGGCGACGATGTAGAGGCTGTCATCCTGACTCTCGACCGTGACGAGCGCAAGATGTCACTCGGCATCAAGCAGCTGAAGGAAGACCCATGGGAGGCCATCGAGGTTAAGTATCCTGTTGGAAGCAAGCACACTGCAAAGGTTCGCAACTTCACCAACTTCGGTGTATTCGTTGAGCTCGAGGAAGGTGTTGACGGTCTGATTCACATCAGTGACCTCAGCTGGACCAAGAAGGTTAAGCATCCTTCTGAGTTCACACAGGTAGGTGCAGAGATTGACGTTGTCGTTCTCGACATCGACAAGGAGAACCGCCGTCTGTCACTTGGTCACAAGCAGCTCGAGGACAATCCTTGGGACGTTTTCGAGGCTAAGTACACCGTTGGTTCTATCCACGAGGGTAAGATCACAGAGCTCCTTGAGAAGGGTGCTGTTGTTGCTCTCGACGAGAACGTTGAAGGTTTCGCTACTCCTAAGCACCTCGTCAAAGAAGACGGTTCACAGGCTGTTCAGGGTGAGACACTGCCCTTCAAGGTGATTGAGTTCAACAAGGACTCTAAGCGCATTATCCTCAGCCACAGCCGCACCTTCGAGGATCCTCAGCGTGAGGAGAAGAAGGCCGCTGCCAAGAAGACACGCGCTGCTAAGAAGGACGAGGCTCCGAAGATTGAGAACGTTGCTGCCAGCACCACACTGGGCGACATCGACGTACTCGCTGAGCTGAAGGCTAAGATGGAGAAGGGCGAGTAATCCCCTCTCCTTCCTATATCACAAGGCTGCATCTCCACATTGGGATGCAGCCTTTTTTTATCTCTCGAGAATTTGGAAGTAATAAATATACAATTAAGGTGGCAAACGAATTGAGTCTGCCACCTTAATAATATTATATATACCCTCCTTAGAAGGTAATCCTAAAAGGGAAGGTCATCAGCACTACCCTCGCCTGCGGGTTCCTGTGCCGGAGGGAATGGCGCGGCAGCATCCTGAGGAGCAGCCTGCGGTGGGAACGGAGTAGCCTGAGGAGCACCTGCGACGGAAGCGGCACCACGAGTCACGTTATAAGCACGAACATCATTATACCAACGACCATTGAACTCACGAGCATCAATATCGAAAGATACTGTCAGATCTTCTCCCATCTGAATATTAAATTGGTTCAGTCGGTCCTCTCCGAAAACAGTAAACACACACTTGCGTGGATACTGACCAGGAACCTCAATGACAAAGTCTTGAGATTTCCAAGCATTACCCGTTCTGCTAGAAACACCGCCTCTTGGCTCGAGCACGGCAATAATCTTACCTGTTAATTCCATAATTATTGATTCGTTATAAATTGTTGATTTTACGTTTCAGATTGCGAAATTACGAAAAATACTTTTAATTTGAGAATATTTTACGGAATATTTTTGCGATTGCGCAAGTTATTTTGTATTTTTGTACTCAATTTGCAAGACTTAAAACAAATAAATGAAATACTCATGAGATTTACAGTATCAAGCACTGCGCTCAGCAGCAAGCTCAATGCTCTTTCGAGAGTGATCAACAGCAAGAATTCCTTGCCAATCTTAGCCGATTTCCTGTTTGACATTCAGGACAATGTGCTTTATCTGACCGCTTCAGACAGCGAGAACGTGATGAACACCCAGGTAGAACTGACAGACTGTGACGGAAACGGTCGTTTTGCCATTAACAACCACGACTTGCTGGAAGCCGTCAAAGGCTTCTCCGAGCAGCCTATCACCTTTGATGTCAACCAACAGGAGAATTTAGCCAAGATCAGTTATCAGAATGGTATGTTCTCTTTGCCCATCGAGAATGCTGACGAGTTCCCGCAGGCTCAGAACATCAGCGATAGTGCCAACACCATCACCATCTCCAGTGCGTTGCTGGCCGAGAACATCAACCGTTCCGTATTTGCCACAGCACAGGATGAGCTTCGTCCAGTGATGAACGGTATCTACTTCGACCTCACTCCTGAGTGTCTTGCCATTGTTGCCTCTGACGGTCATAAGTTGGTGCGTAACAAGATTTTCACCATCCAGAGCGAGCAGCCTGCCGCCTTTATTTTGCCTAAGAAACCCGCTTCCTTGTTGAAGAACCTCTTGCAGAAGGATGGTGGTGACGTGGAGGTTCGTTTCGACGAGCGTAACGCACAGATCAACTATGGCGACGGACAGATTACCTGCCGTTTGATTGAGGGACGCTATCCTAACTACAACTCCGTGATTCCTCAGGGCAATCCCAATGTGCTGACCATCGACCGTCTGGGACTGCTAGCTGCCCTGCGTCGTGTACAGCCTTTTGCCAACGACTCCAGCAACCTCATCCGCTTCCATGTAGAGGGTGGTACACTGCAGTTGGATGCTGAGGACTACGACTTCTCAAAGACCGCTACAGAGCGCATGTCATGCGACTATAACGGACAGCCTATGAGCATCGGTTTCAAAGGATCTTCCTTCATCGAGATTCTGAGTAACTTTGAATGTCAGGAAGTAATCATCCAGTTGGCAGACCCCAGCCGTGCAGGACTCGTTCTGCCCTCAGAGCAGCCTGAGAACCAGGATGTGCTCATGCTGATGATGCCGATGTTGATAAACGATTAACTATGAAACTGAACTTACAGAAGCCACTCGTCATATTCGATTTGGAGACCACGGGCCTTGACCTTGTCAAGGACCGTGTCATTCAAATATCCTATATCAAAGTCTACCCTGACGGAAAGGAAGAACGGGGCAACCACTTGATCAACCCCGAGAAACCCATCCCTCCCGTAGTAGAGGATCTGACTGGCATCAAGAACGAGGACGTAAAGGACAAGCCTACCTTCAAGCAACTGGCACAACAATTGAATCAGGTGTTCAGCGGCAGCGATATCGCAGGCTTCAACTCCAACCACTTCGATGTACCTTTGTTGGCTGAGGAATTTCTTCGTGCAGGTGTTGACTTCGACTTTTCCAAATGCCGACTGATTGATGTGCAGACCATCTATCACAAGATGGAGCGCCGCAATCTTGCTGCCGCCTACAAATTTTACTGCGGCAGGAAGATGGAGGAAGACTTTACGGCCCACCGTGCCGACGAAGATACAGAGGCAACCTATCGGGTTCTGCAGGGACAGCTGGACATGTATACGGCAGAGAAACAGGAAGAGCCAGACCGTGTCCTACAGAATGACATGCAGTTCTTGGCCGATTTCTCAAGGTCTAACAACAATATCGACTTCGCCGGGCGTATCGTCTGGGGAGAGCAGAAAGACCGTATGGGCAATACCATCGTCGACGAAGCCGGCAATCCCGTGCTGACAGAGGTCTTCAACTTCGGCAAGCACAAGGGAGAGCCCGTTGCACAGGTATTACGCTATGACCCAGGTTATTACAGCTGGGTGTTGGCAGGCGATTTCACCTATAATACCAAACAAGTACTCACCCGTATCCGTTTACGGGAGAGTCAAATGAACAGGTAATATGCTAAGAGGTAAGAAGATTGTCCTTGGTATTACAGGCTCCATAGCCGCCTATAAGGCTTGCTATATCATCCGAGGGCTCATCAAGGCAGGAGCAGAGGTGCAGGTGGTTATCACTCCTGCCGGTAAGGAGTTTATCACTCCCATTACCCTGTCTGCCCTGACCCAGAAGCCCGTCATCAGCGATTTCTTCTCACAGCGCGACGGTACGTGGCATTCCCATGTGGCACTGGGCTTGTGGGCAGATGCAATGCTGATAGCTCCCTGTACTGCCTCCACCCTGGGTAAGATGGCGAATGGTGTTGCTGATAATATGCTCATCACCACCTATCTGTCTATGAAGGCACCTGTCTTCATTGCCCCTGCAATGGATCTGGATATGTACCAGCATCCTACGACACAGGAGAACATGAAGAAACTGCAGTCGTATGGCAATCAGATTATCGAGCCGCAAAGTGGTTTCCTGGCCTCTGGACTGGAAGGTAAAGGACGGATGGAAGAGCCTGAGAAGATTGTGGAATACTTAGACCAATGGTTTGCCAACACCTCTCTCTCCTCTAACCACTTACCTCTCACCTCTAAGAGAATCCTCATTACTGCCGGTCCTACCTATGAGAAGATAGACCCTGTGCGCTTCATCGGTAACTACTCCAGTGGCAAGATGGGTTTCGCCCTTGCGGAAGCGTGTGCCCGTCAGGGTGCTGAGGTAGAACTCATTGCAGGCCCTGTCAGCACATCCCTTACCTCTCATCTTTCATCCCTCGCCTCTATTCATCGCACTGATGTGGAAAGTTGTGAGGAGATGTATCAGGCAGCCACTCGTCTTTTCGGTTCCTGTCACGCAGCCATTCTTTGTGCTGCTGTTGCCGATTTCCGTCCAGAGACGATTGCCTCTGAGAAAATCAAGCGCGAGAAAGACGACTTGGTCATCCGTCTGAAACCCACACGCGACATTGCCGCTGAGTTGGGAAAGATGAAACGTGCCGACCAACGACTGGTGGGCTTTGCCTTAGAGACGAATGACGAACAGCAGAATGCGCAAGGAAAGTTGGAACGTAAGAATTTCGATTTTATTGTGCTCAACTCACTGCGCAACAAAGGTACCTGTTTCCAGTCTGACGAGAACCAGATCAGCATCATCTCTCGGCAGGGGCAGAAAGACTTCCCGCGTAAGCCCAAGAATGAAGTGGCAATAGATATTGTCAACGAATTAGCATCTATCTTATGAAGAAAATCATCTGGCTCCTTATCGCCATACTTTGTCCATTCAGTCTGCATGCCCAGGAACTGAATGCCAAGGTGACCATTAATCATGCCCAGATACAAGGTACGGATGCCAGTGTTTTTGAAACGCTGCAACAGGCGTTGGAGCTGTTTGTCAATGAGCGACAATGGACAGATTATCAATTCCAGAAGCATGAGCGTATCACTTGCAACTTCAATATCACCATTACCAAATACGACAAGACGGCTAACCGTTTTGAGGCGACAGCTATGATACAGGCCATTCGTCCTGTTTTTCAGTCAACCTATACCACTACCTTATATAATAATAAGGATGCGGACTTCCATTTCGAATACACACAGTTCGACCAGTTGAACTTTCAGGAAGAGATGGTTGATAATCAGTTGACGGCACTCTTCGCCTATTATGCTTACCTGATTATCGGACTCGACCTCGACAGTTTCGCCCCAATGGGAGGCACAGACGTGCTGCAACGCTGTCTGAATCTGGTGAACAACACCCAGAACCTTGGTTACACAGGATGGAAAGCCTTTGAGACCAGCCGTAACCGTTTTGCCATTATCAACGATTATCTGGATGAAGGCATGAAGCCCCTACGGCAGTTACAATACGACTATTATCGTAACGGGCTCGACGAGATGGCAAATAATGTGGAACGTGGCAGAGCCAATATCACAACAGCACTCCAGAACCTGAAAGAGGCCCACGAGAACAAACCGTTGAGTCTGTTGCCACAGATATGGACAGACTACAAGCGCGATGAACTTGCATCCATCTATCATGGGAAAGGAACCCAGAAAGAAAAGGAGCAGGTCTATGAACTGCTGTTTTCCATCAATGCCTCCCAAAGTAATGCCTGGGACAAAATCAAGAATTAAGAGATGCTTCAACAACTATACATCAAGAACTTCGCACTGATTGATGAACTCGATATCGAGTTACGTCCCGGTTTCTCCGTCATCACTGGTGAGACGGGTGCCGGTAAGAGTATCATCCTTGGTGCCATCGGACTCTTGTTGGGACAACGTGCTGACTCCAAGACCATCAAGCAAGGAGCCGACCGTTGTATCATCGAGGCTCATTTCGACCTGACCCGATATCAGTTGAAACCGTTTTTCGAGGAGAATGACATCGACTATGATGCCTCTGACTGCATCATACGACGGGAACTGACCGCAGCAGGCAAGAGTCGTGCTTTCGTCAACGACACTCCCGTTGCCCTCTCCTTGTTGAAGGAATTGGGCGATATGCTCGTTGACATACATTCCCAGCATCAGAATCTGCTGTTGGGCAAGCAAGACTTCCAGTTGGAGGTGATTGATACCCTTGCCAAAGACCAGGATGCGCTGACGACTTACCAGCAGACCTACTCCGCCTATCATGAGAAGCAACGACAGTTGCAGCAATTACAGGAGGAGATGGAGCGCAACCGTCAGAATCTCGACTTCCTACAGTTCCAATACGACGAATTGGAGAATGCTCAACTCATAGAGGATGAACAGGAGGAAATGGAGCAACAGCGAGAGACGATGACCCATAGCGAGGATATCAAGACGGCACTCTATGAGACGCAACAACATCTGTCTGCCGACGAACAGGGTGTCCTCTCCCTACTCCGCAAATCACTCTCTGCCCTTCAGACCATCACGAAGGTCTATCCAGCTGCTGAAGAATGGCTCGAGCGCATGGAGAGTTGCCAGATAGAACTCAAAGATATCGCCCAGGACGTGGAGGTACAGTTGGACGACATCGACTTCGACCCTGCGGAACTGGAACGCATCAACCTGCGGTTAGATAAGTTGTATGACTTGCAGAAGAAATATCATGCCGATACCATTTCCGAACTGATACAGCAACGTGATGAACTGAAACGGCAACTCAGTCTGATAGAGAATAGCGACGAGGCAGTGGCAACCCTGCAAAGTGAATTGGATGCCTTGCAGACGAAGTGTCAGCAACAGGCAGATAAGCTCACCAAGTTCCGTCAGAATGCTGCCAAGGATATTGAGCAACAGATGCGTGAACGGTTGGTACCACTGGGTATGCCGAACGTCCGCTTTGAGGTGAAAGTCAACAAGACCGACCTGCACAAGAACGGACAGGATGATATCGCTTTCCTGTTCAGCGCCAATACCTCCAGTCCTTTGCAGCCTATCGCTCAAGTTGCCTCTGGCGGTGAGATAGCCCGTGTGATGCTCTCCCTGAAAGCCATGATTAGTGGGGCCGTCAAGCTCCCCACCATCATCTTTGACGAGATAGATACGGGTGTCAGCGGAAAGATAGCAGAGCGCATGGCAGAGATTATGCAGGAGATGGGAGCCAACGACCGACAAGTCATCTCCATCACCCACCTACCCCAGATAGCTGCCCTTGGTACTACCCACTACAGGGTTTCCAAGGAAGAGACGACCAAAGGAACGACCAGTCGGATGCAACTGCTCTCTGACGAGGAACGCATCCATGAGATAGCCCAGATGCTTAGCGGCAGTGACATTACTGCTGCGGCCATACAAAACGCAAAAGAATTACTCAAACGATGAAACGATTATTTTTCTTACCATTATTCCTTCTTTCCTTTTTATCACTTTCTGCCCAGTCTTGGGTTTCCAAGGCTGCCAAGTCGGTATTCACCCTGAAGACCTTTTCCGCTGACGGTTCCTTACTTGCCAGCAGTACGGGTTTCTTTATCGGTTCTGATGGAGAGGCTGTCAGCAGCTATGCCCCTTTCAAGGGAGCCCAGCGTGCCGTGATTATCGATGCACAAGGAAAGGAGTATCCTGTAGAACAGATACTCGGTGCCAATGAAATCTATGATGTGGCTAAGTTTCAGGCAACTGCCAGGAAGACGGCTCCCCTACCCATTGCCTCTACCGCAACTAACGGCAGCAGCATCTGGTTGCTTCCCTATGCCGTCAAGAAGGACCCTGTCTGTATTCAGGGAACGGTGAAAAGTGCAGAGAAGTTTCAAGACACCTATCAGTATTATACGCTTCAGTTGAATGCTGAGGAGAGTCATGTCACCAGTCCCGTACTCAACCAGAACGGTGAGGTGGTTGGTATCATCCAGCCGTCCGCAGGCGACCAGAAAGGGGTCTCCTATGCTGTTGATGCCCGTTTTGCCGCCGACTTGAAGATTTCCGGATTAAGCATCAACGATCCTGCCCTGAAGCAGACCCATATTGCTATCGCACTGCCTGACAAGGTCGACGAAGCCCTCATTACCCTGCTCCTTGCCTCGTCAACAAAGAGCGACAGTCAGTATGCCAACATGGTGGAGCGTTTCATCCAGAAGTTCCCCAATGAGGCTGACGGATATATCTATCGGGCTCGCTATCAGGTTTCAAAGGGTAATTTCAGCAGTGCCGACGAGGACTTGCAGAAAGCCGTAAAGCTGGCAGACAAGAAAGACGATGCCCATTACCAGTATGCTGAGATTATCTACCAGAAAGAACTTTATCAGAATGACAAGCCCTTCAGTGCATGGACGCTCGACAAGGCTCTCAGCGAGTCACAGGAGGCCTACCGCCTTAATCCCATGTCTGTCTATCTGCAGCAACAGGCTCAGATCCGTTATGCCCAAGGTCAATATGCCGATGCATACCAACTGTACGAACAGCTGACACACAGCGACCTTCGCAGTGCGGATATCTTCTATGCAGCCTCACAGTGTAAGGCGCAGTTGGGCGAGACTGACCAGCAGATCGCATTACTCGACAGTGCTGTCAACCAGTTCAGTCGCCCTTACGTAAAGACGGCAGCCCCTTATCTGTTGGCTCGTGCCCAGGCATTATACGCTACAGGGAAATTCCGTCCTGCCGTCAGCGACTATAACGACTATGCCGAACTGATGGGAACCCAGCTGGGGCCCCAGTTCTATTACAACCGTGCGATTGCGGAAATTGGCGGTCATCTTTACCAACAGGCATTGAATGACATCGACAAAGCCATAGAGCTGTCACCTACTGACCCGATGTATCAAGGAGAGAAAGCCTCCCTGCAGATACGTGTCGGTATGCATAAGGAAGCCATCGAGACGGCCCAGCAGCTAATCCGCATCGCTCCGGAGTCTTCCGACGGCTACCTCTTCCTGGGCCTTGCCCAATGTCTCAACAACCAAAAGGCGGAAGGTGCCAAGAATCTCCAGAAAGCCAAGGAGATGGGTAATGAACAAGCCCAGTCGCTGATTGATAAATATGCGAAATAAAAAGAATCCCCGACAGATTGCCTGCCGGGGATTTATTGTTTAGAACGGTAACGGACCGTCGTTTCCGTAGCCAAATGGCGACTGGTCAGTACCGATAGGCTGATCACCATTCACCCTACTACCAAGAATCTCACCTCCGTTATCATTACCCTGCTGCTTGCGCGTTCCCAGACGACTGTCTTCCGGATTCTCAAAACGCGTATATTCACCACGGAATGTCAACAGCACATCACCTGTGGCACCCTTACGGTGCTTGGCAATGATAATCTGTGCCATACCATGCAGGTCGCGACCGTTATCATCCTGATAGATATGATAGTATTCCGGACGGTGGACGAAGAGCACCATATCGGCATCCTGCTCGATAGCTCCTGACTCACGCAGGTCAGACAGTTGCGGACGCTTACCCTCCAGTCCCTCACGACTCTCCACGCCACGGTTCAGCTGCGACAGGGCGATGATGGGAATATCCAACTCCTTTGCCAGTCCTTTCAATGAACGGCTGATGGTCGACACCTCTTCCTGACGGCTGGAGAAACGCATACCGTTGGCATTCATCAACTGCAGGTAGTCAATCATGATGATTTTCACACCATGTTCACGAACCAGTCGACGGGCCTTGGTACGAAGTTCGAAGACAGAGAGACCTGGTGTGTCATCCACAAACAGCGGAGCACCCAACAGGTTGTTGAGCCGCTTGTCAAGGCGGTCCCACTCGTCGGGATGCAGCTGTCCGTTCAGTATCTTCGAGCCTTGTATCTCACAGACATTGGAGATGAGTCGGTTGACCAACTGCGTGTTACTCATTTCCAGAGAGAAGAAAGCCATCGGCACCTGATAGTCGGCAGCGATGTTCTTCGCCATCGACAGGGCAAACGACGTCTTACCCATGGCAGGACGACCAGCCACAATGACGAGGTCGGAAGGCTGCCATCCGCTCGTGATATCATCCAGCTTATGATAGCCCGTCGGTACACCCGTCAGACCGTCCTTGTTAGCCGCAGCTTTCTGGATGACATCCACTGCCGTCTTGATGACAGGATCAATCTGCGTATAGTCCTTCTTCATGTTCTTCTGCGAGAGCTCGAAGAGCGAACCTTCCGCCTCCTGCATCAGGTCGTCGATATCTATCGTCTCGTCAAAAGCCTTCGTCTCAATGAAACTCGCATAGGATATCAACTGACGGGCCAGGAATTTCTGGGCGATGATACGGGCATGATACTCGATGTTCGCCGAGGAAGCCACACGCGACGACAGTTCCGTGACATAGGCAGGACCGCCCACATCCTCCAAGTCACCCTGCTTGGCCAGCTGCTCCGTCACCGTCCATACGTCAACGGGCTGTTCCTTCATCTCCAAGTCGCGGATGGCCGTATATACCTTCTGGTTACGGGGTTCATAGAAGCTCTCGGGATAGAGCATCTCGCACACCACCGTATAGGCATCCTTGTCAATCATCAATGCGCCCAGCACGGCACGTTCTATCTCTGTTGCCTGCGGCTGTACGTGGGCATAAGTGTTATCTGTCGGAGTCGTCTTGCGCGTTCTGCGCTGATTATTCTGTTCGGGCATTATTGCTTGTTTATTTTTAATATCGTTACTATAGTCCCTTAGGCACTATAGATTCTCACACTCTTTCAGCCACAAGGCACTGGATGCATCACTTGGCATACGCCAGTCGCCACGGGGCGAGAGACTGACACTACCCACCTTCGGACCGTCGGGCAGACAAGAGCGCTTGAATTGCTGGTTGAAGAAGCGGCGACAGAACGTCGTCAGCCATTTCTTAATCGTCTCCTTATCGTATTTCTCCCCAAAGGCATGAGTAGCCAGGAAGAATATCTTGGAGGGACGGAAGCCGAAACGGAGGAAGTAATACAGGAAGAAGTCGTGCAACTCATACGGTCCCACCAGGTCTTCCGTCTTCTGCTTGATATTCCCCTGCTCGTCTGCAGGAGTCAGTTCCGGCGATATCGGTGTATCGACAATGTCGAGCAGCGTCTCCTTCTGTGCCTTATATGCAGGCTGTTCCGCCACATAGCGTATCAGATACTGGATCAGGGTCTTGGGAATGCCGGCATTGACTCCGTACATCGACATGTGGTCGCCATTATAGGTAGCCCAGCCCAGTGCCAGTTCCGACAAGTCGCCGGTACCGACCACCATGGCGTTCAGTTGGTTGGCAAGGTCCATCAGGATCTGCGTCCGCTCACGGGCCTGCGAGTTCTCATAGGTCACATCATGCTTCTTGATGTCGTGACCGATATCCTCGAAGTGCTGCTTCACCGCCTTGGCAATGGATATTTCCATCTGCGAGATGCCGAGTGTCTGCATCAGCGATGTGGCATTGTCGTGCGTGCGGTCTGTCGTTCCGAAACCAGGCATGGTGATGCCCACAATGCCCTTACGGTCAAGTCCCATCTTGTCGAAGGTACGAACGCAGACCAACAGCGCGAGTGTTGAGTCCAGTCCGCCGCTGATGCCTACCACCACGTGTTCGCAGTTGGTATGCAGCAGGCGCTTGGCAAGACCAGTCGTCTGGATATTCAGGATTTCCTCACAGGTGGAAGCCATCTGCTCCTCGCTGGGAATGAAGGGATGAGGGGGCACGGGGCGCAGCATCTGGAAGGTCGATGGCTCTACCGTCTTACACTCGACGATCTGCGCCTTCGCATCGCGTTGGGCACTGATGAACGTCGAGTTGGTCTGGCGCTCGGTGCGCAGTCTCTCCACGTCAATCTGGGTCACCTGCAACTGCGGCTGGAAGGAATAGCGTTCCCCTTCCACCAGAATGCGTCCGTTCTCGAAAATCATGGCATTGCCGCCATAGACCACATCCTGCGTCGACTCGCCGAAGCCACAGGACGAATAGACGTAGGCGCTGATGGTACGGGCACTCTGCTGAGCCAGCAGCGAGCGCAGGTATTGATGCTTGCCCAGCACCTCGTCACTTGCCGAACAGTTCAAGATGATGTCGGCACCAGCCATCGTCAGGTTATTGCTGGGTGGCACGGGAGCCCACACATCCTCGCAGATTTCCACGCCGAACTTCACGCCGGCAGTCGTCTGGAACACCTTCGGTTCTGCCGACATGGCAACGTGGGAACCAGCCAAGTAGAGGTCGGTATCGTTGAGGTCCTGCGCCGAGGCGAACCAGCGCTTCTCATAGAACTCATTATAATTGGGCAGATAGGTCTTGGGCACAATTCCCAGCAGGTTACCGGCCTGGATGACGGCAGCACAGTTGAGCAACAAGCCTCCCGTCTGTACGGGCATACCGACCACACAGATGATGTTCAGCTTACGGGTGAAGTTTAGCAGCATCATCAGACCTTCCTCCGCCTTCGACAGCAGGAGTTGTTCCTTAAAAAGGTCCTGACAACTATAGCCCGTGATGGCTAATTCAGGAAAACAGATCAGCTCGACACCCTGCCCTTCTGCATTGGCAATCAGTTTCTCGATCTCAAGCACGTTGTACTCGACATCGGCCACTTTGACAGCAGGTACTGCGGCTGCAACGGTAATCAGTCCATGTTTCATATCATTTAATTTTTTAAGGTATCAATAACGATGAGTCGCCATAGCTCAGGAAACGGAAGTCGTGAGCCAGGGCATAGTCGTAGATGCGGCGCCAGTCGCCCTTGACGAAGGCACTCACCAGCAGCAACAGCGTCGACTGCGGCTGATGGAAATTGGTGACGAGCATCTTGACGATATGGTATTCATAGCCCGGTGCTATAATGATTTGCGTAGAGCTGTGGAGCGTCGTCAGCTCATGGCGGTCCAGCCAGTCGATGAGGTTCTGTATCGCCTTGACAGGAGTGATACATCTTCCATCAGACATCTGACATCTTCCATCGTCATACGGCTCCCACTGGTTGACGTGCAACTGTTCCTCCGTCAAGTCGGGATTCTCCTCCAGCTTCAGTCCCATGTAGTACAGGCTCTCCAGCGTCCGGACACTGGTGGTGCCGACGGCAATGGCCTGCGCATCGTAGGCAAGCAGCCGCTCCAGTGTATGACGGCGCACGGCGATGTACTCCGTGTGCATCTCGTGGTCGGCTATCTGCTCGCTCTTCACCGGGCGGAACGTACCGGCACCCACGTGCAGGGTCAGTTCCTCACGCTCAATGCCATGGGCGTCAATGTCGGCAAGCACCTTCTCCGTGAAGTGCAGACCGGCAGTCGGAGCTGCCACGCTACCCTTGATCTTGGAATAGACCGTCTGGTATGTCGTCTTGTCACTCTCCTGCGTCTCTCGGTTGAGATATGGTGGAATAGGCAACTCGCCCATCATGTCGATGATGTCGGCAAAGCTTACACCCCCGCTCCACTCAAACTCGATGAGCTGGCTCGTGCCGACCTCGCCCTTCCGCGTAGCCTTCACTTCTAACTTCTCACCGCTTACATCTAACACCCTGCAGAGCGTCCCCTCCTTCCATTTCTTCAGGTTGCCCACCAGGCAGAGCCACGAGCAGCGCTCCCGCCGCTGGAACATCTGCTCATAGTCGGCAGGCTCCGACGGCTCCAGCAGGAACACCTCTATCAGAGCCCCCGTTTCCTTGCGGAAGTGCAGGCGCGCCTGGATCACCTTCGTGTTGTTGAACACCATCAAGGCATGCTGTGGCAGGTGCTTGGGCAAGTTGTAGAACACGTCCTCGCCCACTTCACCTTTATCATATATAAGCAGCTTCGAGTGGTCGCGCTGTGCCACCGGAAATTTGGCGATGCGCTCGTCCGCCAGCTCGTAGTTATAATCGCTGATATGTATCTCTTTTGTTTTCACGGATTGCAAAGATAAATAATATTTTCGATGTTCGCAAATTCAAGAACGCATTTTTACGTTTGATGCATAAAAAGTTGGGAAACTCATTCCCATTCGGACGAAAACCACACGAAAAAAGAGATGCGCCCTGTTATGTGACGCATCCCCTTTCTTTGTGAATTAAATGCAAGAAAAAGCTTAATGTCGGCTTTCTTACTTTCCTACTTTCCTACTACAACTCTGAAACGAGTTTCTTGTAATTACCACGCATGGTACGCTCAATAGCCTTGTCACCAAGCAGACGCTCCAAAGTTTTCTGACCAGAACGGTTATTGGCATAACCAAAGGTCTTTGCGAACTGTTCCGTAGTGAACTCCTCTGGCAACAGCCTGAAACACTCTTGGAACTTCGTTGTGCGGCGACGCTGCGTAGCGGCATCACGCAACTGGTTCTCGTAATACTGATGGTGTAGTTCGTAGTACCAGAAGTGCTGTGTCCTGTATTGGATGTCAAGCACTAAATCTACCAAAGAGCGGTCCACGTCATCGGGAGTGTATGTGCCGGTCTGCTCACGTTCCTCCCAATGCCGCATATCGATGAAGGGAGCAGATACGTTGATGCCGTAATATGGACATCTCTTGACGAGCAGCCAATCGGCCTTGTCCCTGTCGTTAAACTCGGCAATGGCACGGCGGTCGTCACACCACTTGTGAACGTGTTCGACCAGAGGCCACAGTGGCAACTCACCACGACGCTGATCCAGACGGTACGCCCACTGTTTGAGTGTTTCGTTAAACTCAGCCGTCTTGGGGTCATCCTTTTCGCCCAACGGTATCATCTTGAAATCTTCCTCACCCATCGGGATGGTCCCCGTACGTGTGTCAAGACCTGAATTGACCGATCTTTCATTCACGAGCTTTGTTAAAGTTGGCGGGGTGAACGTCTCAACCATGTTCCAAAATACGCGATAACGGCCGGATACCGATTGCTTGTTAGAGTAGTGCTGGTCATCATATTCCCCATGAAAACTAAGCAGTATCATGTTAGATTTCGATATCCAACTGCCAGCCTTGCCTATCTCGAGGTCTTTCTCTGATGAAACGGTCACCATGTGGCGTCCCATCATTTCGCCATCCACCTCCTCCTTACAGTTTATCAGACTGCGTATGAACTCAGAGTTCGATGTACGGTAGCCAAACATTCTGTTATAAATAGCAGGTCTGAGATCTTTCTCTTTGTTGGCACCCTTGGCGTCAGTCTCACTCTTCCAGGTATTGGTGCTATCGTCGGCAATCTCTCCCTCCGCAATGATGGGAGCCAGCAGATTATTCATCAGTCGCTCCAACGTGTGTTTACCCGATGTCGGGTCACCCACACCCCAGATGATGTAATTCAAGCGTGTGCGCTCACCTCTATTGGCATAGAAAAAGTAGTAAGTCAAATCCATGCACGTGCCCATCATGGCAGCCGAGGCAAAGAGCAGGAAGGGCCACAGACGGCGTGGATGGGGTTCGCAGACCTCACGCAGGCAGGGATAGATGGGAAAGAAACTCTCTATCTGGTCGCACCATTGGTCAAAAGGCAGAATGGCCATCGGATTGGCATTCTTCATATTAATAGCAGTCTGCTCCAGATTGATGCCCGCCTTGTCCATCAACTCTTTTAAAGCCTTAGGATAGCGCGTCAGCAGTTTCTTCTTAGCAGCCGACTGGCACAGGTCTTCCACTTCGCCAGGTCTTGGATTCCATTCCTTTACCCAGTCAAGACGCTTAGCCATAGCAATAGCTTTCTGCGGGTCGTTATCGTTGAAATAACAAAGCCAATGAGAAGTCTCCGTCTGCATCGTGTCGTGCTTCGTATGAGGAGGCAAACTTGGACCATAATGCTCGTTCAACACCTTGATAAAAGCCTCGTCCTCTTCCGAGAACTCCACAGGCATTTCTACTTGTGGCTGGGCTGTAGCGATGGGCTGCGTTGACGCAGCACCTACCGCTCCCTTGCGAGCCTCTTTGCGCTGACGCTCCAGTTCCTGCCAACGAGGCTGGGTGGGTTCCGACTCACCTCGACGGTAGGCCTCACCATACTTCTGCTCGTAGGCAGGATTCTCGTAGGTGAGCAACGCCTCCCAATCGATGTACTTCACGTCATCAGCTTTCGGGATGAAATGAGCGTGGTCCGAGTTCTTCGTCTGTCCGTCAGCATAGTCCAGGACACCAAGGATGTCTGCCATTTGGTAGGCATTATCCTGTAGGTTGCCCCACTCCTCCCGGGCTTTGAAAATCACTTTCACGCCCTCACCACTCGGAGTGATGAATATACAGACGATGCCCAGGTCTTTGAAGTCCTCACGCTGGAGCCACTCCTGAATGCGCTCTTCTACGTTAGGCACATGGTCACCATCTAACACAGCCTGACCAGACAAGTATCCGTACTGTTGCACACGCCACAATCCCTCGCGTCCCCAGCGGTCGATACTCTTAATAAAATGAGCAATGGTGGGAATGATGGCTGGCAGCGAACTTTTCAACTGCGTGATGTAGAGTTTCACACGTTGTAGGTCATCGCTGGGCATCAGCTTCTTCCTACGCTTTTCATCTTTCTTCAGTCCTGCTGCCAACCACGATTTGTAGTCATCGAGGGTCAGTACGTCGTTTACAAACTCCCCTACTGCCTGTCGCGCCTCAGCCTCAGCCATTTGGCGCTTCATCTTGCGGTAGTTGTCAATGAGTTCGTTGTTTGCAGGATGCTCCATCATACCTTTGAGCATTTCTGCTGCCAACTCTTGGGTTGGTTGGTTGATGTTCGGTTGGAATACAATCATTTTTTAAGTCCTCCTGTTTTTAAATTGTTGATAATCTTGTTGAATCTCTCTGAGGCAGGCAGTCTACGAACTACCAGCTGCACCTGACGCAGCACCTCGGCTTGCCAGTCGCGTGGATGCTTGCTGAGGTCGATGATGCCAGAAAAAATCAGCTCATTTTTTGTTGCATTGAGCCAGCATTGTAGACCTGCTTCAGAAACAACCCTTTGGCTGTCTGGCAGCACTACGGGTTTCTTTGGTTTCAAATCCTTCGTCAAAGTTTCGAACTGAGTCAAGACATCAGCATACTGATCGGGCGATGACATCTTGGTTTTCAAGGTAATCATCCTCGACGGGTCAGAGCCTGTGGTTTCCCACGATTTGCCTCCGCCTTTGCAGTTCTTGACGTTAGTTTGTGATGATGGACCTTCGTTGAAAGCCGTAAATTCAAACGAGTTGTCCGAAAGGTCGTAGCAGCCTGTGCCGCGAACCCTGAGTTTCTTTTGTTTTTTATCTTTTTGTGTCATTTCTGTAGATTTTATTAATTAATAAGGAGAAGCCCACCATGGCGCCTTATGGCAGGCTCCTGTTTTGTTAAACGTGATTCGCAATTTTTACACCTTGCTGACGGGCACAATTGAGAATCTTCGTGTAGAGAGACCACAACATGTTATCGATGTGTGGAATACCAATCGTAGCCAAAGCCTTGCCACGACAGCAGTCTGCCAGGCTTTCTGCTATCCAGAGGGCCGCCCACTCACTAAAACCGCGTAGGCTTTCCTTCAATTCATCCTGGAGTTTCTCAGGAACCCATTCGGGCATGGTCATCTCCAGAATACTTAGTGCAAAACGATCAATCTTGATGTCATCAATCTGAGTGGCAATGTGGGTATTAACCTCCATTGTCAATCTTTTGACAGGTTCTGCATCGTAGAAGAACTTTTTCTTCTGGTCTTTGCGAGTCTTACTGCTTTTGGCAGCTTGAAACGCTGAATATTCTCTTTTCTTCATCTTGTGTTGTAAAATACCGTCGTCCTTTGGCGACATTAAATTGTTAATAAATGAAGAATATGAGAAGCTTCTCGATGCCCCTGTTTTTTTAGCATGCGTAGAACAAAAAAGCACCACCTCGGGATTATCCTTTGGTGATGCAAAATTACAAAGAAAATAAAGGGGTAATAGTTGTGTGATGGTATCTTTCTTGGTATCAGGGGGGTATAGGGGGGAAACAACGATACCCCCTAGGGGGGTAAACTATATTTTAAGCTCTGACAAATATAGTTCTAAGTTATTACAGAGTTTGTTCAATGCTATAAAACCTGATATACCTTGATCCTTTTTGTATTCGTATCTTATAGGTGGCTCTCCAGTAGAATTCAGCCAAGATGTATATTTAAAAGCATCACCAGTAAAGTAGCCATTTCGATAGGTACCAATTGCATCTGCACTACACTTGATTTTAACCTCTGGAAACCAATTCGCCATCTGAGCCTGCATGTCAGAATTGGATAAATGTGATTTCTCTAAAAAAGTAGAATGATGATTTTCCAAGAAAAGTAAAAGAGAGAAATATTGATAAGGGTAACTGATTTCATCTATGGAATGTTCTTTAATCCAACGCCATAGATTTTTTAGTTGCTCTTGATCGAATTCAGTCCTAAAGATGATATTAATTAGTGTTGGCGGCATGCCCACATCATTGTTGTTTTTTTCTTCAATTATAGCCAAGACAGGAGGAACGTCCTTGGATTTTAGAATTTGATCCATGGTTTTGCCTATATCAGGGTTAAACCCAAACTCCAAAAAAGCCCTTTGAATGCAAAAACCCCACCGCATAGCTTCGTCTTTGCTGAAAGCATTTCTCATGTTTTTCAGCAGATGGGCTACGGTGTATGTTTCTGTGCCAAGTAAAACTTTTGATTCTAGTGAGGTCACTGGTGAGGGGCGTATTTCTCGTTGAGTAATTTGATAAGTGCTGCGAATTGCGGCTCTTTGCATCGGAATTCTACAGTAACATTTTCTCTTTCCACTGCTCTTATGTAGTCATCAACCTGTTCAGATATTTTTACAAGCATATCATCCAGAGTACTTACTTTGACGGCTACAAATAAAGATGTAAGATTAACGATATGATTTGACGTGAGACAAGCTGTTTTTGCGTCCAAATGACCATACATTAGTTCAAGACTACCATGAGGATTCTTAGGATAAAACTCGGGTGCAATCTTAAATCCCAATGATTTTATGTCATTCACAAGTTGGCTGAGTGAAAAGCCTGACGACATACCAGTCATATTGCGAAGACGTTCAACACTACTAAAATGATGCAAGGGAATTATTTCCGAATTGTCATAGCCCAGTAGTTCTGTATTGCTTATGTCTGTTTGCCACACTTTGTTTTCTGCCCACCTTTCTGGCATAGCCAATTGCGACGGCTGCTGCTTTAACTTGTTGACATAGTTTACTACTGGCAATGAAACCATGCGAAGTGCTCCAGATATATTACCTCCTCGCCGTTGTGGTTGAACAACAATTAGAGTTCCTGTTTGTATGCCCACTCGACCACGATAATATAGAATAGGATAAGGCGGATTGAGTGGCACATAATGTGAATTGAATTGGATATTGTTCTCCATATTTGTATCTACTATTTATGCATCCATCACTATTTTGCGTTATTCCTCAAATGAATGATCATTTACTGGAACAAATATTGACTAAAAAGAATCGGGGGATTACCCAATAGTTTTACATCAAACTTACATGAGAGTACAATGGGATTGTCTGCACTGTGTATTCTGAACGAAATTTCCCATCCGCCATCAAGAATCATATTTAGTGTATCCTGCATCTGATCATCAGGTTTCTTTGCGTATTCTAACTCTACTATACGAGTTGGAAGTTCTAACTTAGGAACACCATACCGTGATTTTTGTTTATTTACGGTTTTATTAAGACCACCATTGATGTTAAAAGCTTTTACTACAACAAGATTTTTTGAGTCTAACTTTATGACTTGATAGAAAGGATGAGCACCAATGACATAGGAAATAAGTTTCTGAGGAATGTTTGGGCTTTCATTATTTATTCTAAGTATTTCCTTTCGAAAAGCATCCAATAAGGGAATGTAAACTTTCGATTCTTTTAAATCGCCCATATCATCCCAAGAAAGTCCTTTATCTTTATACTCTTTTACAAATTCAAACACAGGTCGCACAAGCCTCCAATATTCATCGGAGCAATTATAACCGAACCATTTCTGACCGAAATCATTGCTACCGCTAATACGTGAATGTTTCTGTGAATCATTATTGTTTTTGGCGGAAAAACCCATTTCCCAATGAGATTTTGTTCTGGTGAAAATGACATCACGTACATCACCAGCTTGCCCTTCAACATCTGATGCAAGCCTAATTGAAAGAATATCTCTATCATCCTTTTGGGCTGTTAACCCAGGCTCAATCTTAAGCATTGTATCAAGTGTTGCTTCTGCAGATGCTATGTAACGCTTCTGTACGTCTTTAGGGAAGTTCTCGAAATATCCTTTGGCTGTATCGTAAGCAGCATCTTCTACAAGAGTAACCAAAAGACCACGAGCTTTTAATTCGTCATAGTAAACTTTGGCAAGAGCAAACTCAAAAGCCTTACCATTCTGAACTTGTGTAGCCATTTATATTACTTTTTTAATAGATTCGGCAACAATGTAAGCAAGGTTAACTGGTACAGCATTACCTACCATTTTATACCCTGCACTTATATTCTTATACTTTAAGATAAAATCGTCTGGGAAGGTTTGAATTCTTGCAGCTTCTCGTACTGACAATCTGCGATACAAGTGTTCCTTGCCTGGTACAAAAATTCTCTTATCTGCATTTATCTTAATCATTTTAGGGGCTTGCGGATGCAATGGGGCTTGTCTGCCACTTGCTTGAATAGTATAAGAAACCTCATCCCAGTCACGAGTACGATTGCGTGAAAGGAAAATTGACGAGAAGCCACCTGTAAGATAGTCGTGATTGGGGATTTCTGTATTCCAGCCTCCCTCTTCGTTAATAGCATTTGAAAAACCTTTGGGCTCTTTGCCTAAAAGGTCACCTATTGCATCCCTCAATGTGACGCGCTTTCCTTTGGGTGTAACAGGCTCTGGGAACTTGAATTCAACATGTAAATCCTTACGAAAACCTATAAACAATACACGTTCTCTATCTTCGGGCACATTATAATCTGCAGCGTTCACTAAATGAAAAAAGAGATCATAACCAAATTTACCTGCATTGCTGAAAGCACGTTTAAAATTATCTAATGCATCACCATAGCGATTCATTAGCATCCCTTTGACATTTTCTGCCACAAAGAATTTGGGATTTTTTGCATTCAAAATACGTATATAATCCCAAAACAACTGTCCTCTTTTATCCTCAAGACCACGTTTTGATCCTCCTTCGCTCCATGATTGACAAGGGGGACCGCCTATTATTCCATCACATTCAGGAACCTCATCAGCGGGAATGTCGGTAATTGAACGTGTATCAAGAATCGTATCCTTATGATTCAAACGATATGTATCCCATATCTCTTTATCAAACTCATTGGCCCACATGACATTGAACCCCGCTTTCTCAAAGCCAAGGTCCAAACCTCCACATCCAGAGAAAAGGGATACTATATTCGGTTTGTCTGCAACTCTTTTTACTTCGGCAGATATGCTAAAAAGCGAATGCTGCTGTGCGCTGTTATGTATGTACTGGTCTGTCATTTAAACTTCTCTTGCTTTTCGATTTGCAAATATACAAATTTTTCAGGTATAAACAAAAGAATCATGAGAAATATTGAGAGAAGGGAGCAGGGAAGAGTCTTCAAAATAGCCTACTCCAGAAAGTCCATCATCAACGAGAAAGTAGAAAAGTAGGAAAGTAGGAAAGTAGACATTAATAGTTATTAGGGAAATAATAATTAGATATTTATTAAAAGAATATAATGGTATAATAATAATAAATTTAAAAAACTTCTACTTATAATGTCTCTCTTCCGCACTCAGAATAGCTTTATGTCGGCTTTCCTACTTTCCTACTTTCTTACCTTCTTGCCACGATCCCCCCTGCCCCACTACCGGTCAAAAAAAGCCCCTGAAAGCGGTTCGTCACTCTCAGGGGTATCTCTTTCCTGTATCCTTCTTGATGCCCTGCATCTCAGCCCATAGGCATTTCAGGTTTTAGAGGTTCAATATTAATATATTACACTATCGCACCTGCGTGCAAGTCTTCAATAGGAAAGATTAAGTCCCAATTTTTACCCCATACGATATTTCCGTTCTCTATGGTAAAACGGCTGAACTTTCTGGGATCAAGGTATTTGTTGTATTGTGGATGAGGATGGCGGCGGATAAAGCTGCCAACATCTATTATCTGTTTAGAATTATCGCTGAATGTCAGGCTGACTGTCAAGTTGCCTGTGTTTTCTGCTTTGATAATGTGAATGCTGTCCATAACGTATCCTCCTTACAATTTCTTCTTAATACTCGTACTGCGTACACTTTGCTTCAGCACAAAGAACTTTACCCATTTCTCGATAATGTTCTTGTGATATTTGCGAATGAAATCTTCTGCTGTCCGTTTGTCTTTTTCCGGCAATGGTTCTGCACCTTTTTTTTCTCTGACAGAAATACCAGCCAGTGCTCCATTCATCATGATGATGTCAAAAATACTTTCTTTTCCACCATGTATTACATGGACATGAATTGGCTCATGCTCATTCGAGTAGAAATAGAATATAAAACCGAAGTATTCAAATATCTTTGGCATATCAACTATTATTTTAGGACAAAGATAAAGTTTTTTTCTGAGACTTCCAAATTTTCAGCACGAAAAATGGATATAGTAACTCTGGCAGATGCTCCACCATAACCCACGCTTATTGCCGAATAACCGTGCCTTATTTCGCGATAAGGCAGGGTTATTTTCCGGCAGAAAATATTTTAAGAAAAGCTTGAAAAAAATGTAGTAAATATTTGGTAGTTTGAGAATTATTTTGTATCTTTGCAAATAGAGATGAGACAGTAGTCTCAGGGCATTCGAAAACAAATTTTCGCCTGCTATCTCTTAACAGAGATTCTCCATTTGCGATACTCGGCTGCACCTCAGCATAACTCAAGCGAGCTTGGTTCTGCCATTCGGTTTGCACGAGCATTGCAATATTGAAATTGAAGAGTGAAAGGCTACGGGTAGGCGAGCTTTGCTCGGGAATGGAGTGAAGAGTGAAGAATTGGCTACCGCTGCAGAGGTAATCATAATTCTCAATTTTCAATTATCAATTATCAATTTCTAAAAGCGGGATTCGGGCCACCCGATGTAGTTGGTCCGGTGAGTTTCTAATACCACAAAAAACACGAAAAAGGTATGATAGAACTTTATTTGAGTAAGGTGACCGAGACATCGGAAACCGAACAGGCGGGCAAGATGTACGCCCGAGTGAGTTACAAACAGACGCTGAGCGTCCAGGACATGGCACGCCACATGGCAGAGCACAACACGATGTTCTCCGAAGGCTCCATCTGCGGTATCCTCATCGACTTCGTGAAGTGCGTCCGCGAGCAGGTGCTCAACGGCAACACGGTGAAGATCGACAACCTGGCGATTTTCAAAGCCACCGTCGAGGCCAACGCGCTGGAGACGCTCTACGACGCCCAGAACGACAAGGTGGCTTCGGCTTCCATCGGTCAGCTGGCTGAGGGTGCCAAGACGGGCGCTGCGGTGAAGACCATCAAACTGCTGGCACAGTCGACCGGTGAGTTCACACGCGACGAGCTGAAGAAGGACGCCAAGCTGAGCTGGACCGACAAGACCAAGTCGGAGATTGCCGCTGCCAAAGGGGAGAACCCCTCTCCTAACTCCCCCAATGGGGAGGGTACTAACACTAACACCGGTGGAGGTACTAACAACGGCGGCACGAACACTGGTGGTGACAACGGAGGTGGAAACACCGGAGGAGGAAGCGACCCGAACTAAGGGAAAAGTGAATAGTGAATAGTGAATAATTTGCTACCGCTACTGAGTAAGAGGTAAGAGGTAAGAGGTGAGAGAATAGCTGGATAAACTTAGAAAATAGAGGTATAAGGGAGTGTCTGAAGTAATCTCTCACCTCTCGCCACTCACCTCTCACCTCTAGAATAACGGAGATACAGAGGTCTTAATCTTTTAAACTCTGTGTCTCTGTGTTTTATTATGTCTAAATCTGAGGACCGCTACAGATGCAAGTCGAAGGCCGCCATGAGGACGGCAGTGAAGAGGGTGAGCCCAAGGATGCTGATGGGTACGAAGCAGAGGTGGAGCTCATACTTGGCGGGAACGGTGATGCGGCAGTAGAGCTTATAGACGAACCAGCCGACGAAGCCCCCCCAGAGGAGGCCGACGGTGATGTCGCCCGGATAGTGGACACCGAGATAGAGCCGGGTGTAACAGTTGATGAGCGAGTAGCCGACAAGGAAGAAGGTGAGCATCCGCTGCCGGATGAGCAGGGAGAAGAAGATGGCAATGCTGAACGTGTTGGCAGCATGGGCGGAGAAGAATCCGTACTTACCACCGCGGTAGCCGTTCACCGTATCGACCAGATGACCAATCTCAGGGTCGTGAGTGGGTCGCCAGCGGGCCACGAGGGGTTTCACAATACCGTCGTCGATGGCTCCTGCCAGCAGGTAGCAGAGTCCGGCGGCTGCGAGGATAAGAACTATCTCGCGGAGGTTCTTGTTAGCCTTCAGCACGACGTAGAAAAGTCCCACGTAGAGGGGTATCCACGTCTTCGCATTGGTCAGCGTCAGGATGATGTAGTCGAAGAACTCCGAGTCGCTGCCGTTCACCATCAGCAGCAGTTGCTTGTCAAACTGTATGATTTCTTCCATGTTGTCTTAATGTCGTAATAACGTTATATCGAATTTATATGATTTCTATCTGCTTCACCTCAATCCAGCCCTGCTTGCCGTCAGCCACACGGATTTCCTTCCATCCGGCCATCGAGTTGTCAGTAATGGTAACGCGGGTTCCCTCATGCAGGATGAAGAGGTCGGTACCGTTCTTCGACGGTGTGCTCTTCACCGTGGCTGCCGTCGTCATGATGATGGCACCGGTGCGGTTGGTGAGCTTGCTCTTCTGCTGGAAGGCGAAGAGGTTGCTCATGACGAAGACCAGCAGCAGGAACAATGCCCCGAAGAAACCAATCTTCCGCAGCCACATCCGGTCGGAGAACAGGTAGGCCAGTGCCAGTATGATGGCGATGGCGAGGGCTATCAGGGCGGTGCGTGCCCAGGCATCGACACTCATCAGATTGACGAGCGAGTGATACCACGTGACGAAGAACATCTCCGACTCAGGCGTAATCTTGTCGATGGTCTTCGACCGTGCCATCTGCAGGTTGAAGCGCGTATCGGCATCGCCCGGCGAGAGCAGCAGCGCCCGCTCGTAGTTCAGGATGGCCTTCGTGATATTGTCGGTGCGGTAGTAGGCATTTCCCAGGTTGTAATACAGGTCGGCACTCACCCCTTGCTTCAGCAGCGCCTCATAGTCGGCAATGGCCTGCTGGTATTGCTCACGGACATAGGCACTGTCGGCCTCAGCCTTGGTGACGGCGGAAGAGGTGAGAGGTAAGAGGTAAGAGGTAAAAGAAATCAATAACAACATCAGGACACGGGCCGATGGAGCACGACGGATGTGTTTCTTGCCTTTCAGGAAATCTTCAATCTTCATAATCGCATTGATGGCAGCATCATACACCTTATTCATATTACCACTGGCATCGCCTGGGGCATAACGGGCATACTCGCACTCGTCGAGGGCCCCGATGAACTGGTTGACGGTATCGGTATCCACACCACGCTCCGTCAGTCGCTGGCTGATATTGTCACGCGACAGGTCTGCAACGGGCATGTCCAGTTTATCACCGACATATCCCCAAAGGGCACGCAGCACTTCGTCGTAGAACTCACCCTGCTTGCCGGCCTTCAACAGTTTATCAGCCACACGCAGACGGCGGACAGCCACCTTGTTGGCCCGCTTGCCACGCATCTTGCCGATGTTCGCATTCTCGACGGCACGATGGCGGAAGATGATGAAGAGCGAGATGAAGACCGCCAACAGGACGGCAAGACAAATCCAATAGAGCGAGGAGCCGAAGAAATAATCTCCGACGGCACGCAAGGGAGTATTCTCCGTCTTGATATAACGGATATCCTTGTTCAACTGCTTCACTTCCTCGCTGGTATAGGTGGTCACACTCGACGTACCGTCACCCTTCGCCACATTCAGCGTGAAGGGCTGAGACCGCAACGTCTTATAGGCATTGGTCTGGGTGTCGAAATAAGTAAACTCGACGGGGGGCACCTCATATTTTCCCTGATGGCGGGGAACGACGAGGATGTCGTAAACCATGCTGCCCTCAATACCGTTGGTCGTCAGCTTCGTGTTGTCGGTAATCTTCGCATCATACTGGTCGAAGTCCTTGGGCAGGTCGACGACGGGCTGCTTGATGAGCTTCAGGTTACCCGTTCCACTCACTGTAACGCGGAAGGTGATGGGGTCGTTGGCCTTCACCTCTTTCTTGTCCATCTCGGCAGAGAGCGTGAACGTGCCTACCCCACCCGAGAAGTTTGTGGGACGGGCAGGCAGTGGATCGACGGTAATGGTCAGACCGGGAGCCTTGATTTCCTTCTTGACCTCCATATAGCCGGAACCACCGTTGAAGAAAGCCTCAAAGGGATCGACATTGCGGTTCTGCAGCACTACCATTCCCTCGTAGGTAATGCTGGGAATCTCCAGCTTACCCGTTGTCTGCGGGAACATCACGTACTGTTGCCACGTCACGGTACGGTAGGGACGACCGTTGAAGGTCTCCAGCTTGAAACTCTTCTCCTGCGGCAGTGGTACCTCACGGGTATAGAAACTCTTCAGGTCGGGCATCTTACCATTCAGCGAGGTCAGGTCGACCAGCGTATATACCTTATAGGTCAGCAGGATAGGCTCCTGTTCGTGGACATGACTCTTGTTGGCACTGACCTTGATGAAGAGGTCGCTGCCGGAAATCGTACTGCCTGCAGCACGCATCTGTCCACCACTCGGTGAGCGCTGACCGCCCGTATTGCCCTGTGGTGCCGTTCCCGAAACCTTGATGTGCAGTTCGTTGGAATGCAACGGCTTGCCATTCACCGTAGCATGGGCGGCAGGAATGGTAAACGAGCCGTTCTTGGTGGCAGAAAGGATATAGGTATAGGTCACGGACGTAGAGCTCGAGGTATGGCCGTTGACCATCTGGAAACTCGACTGCGTGGATGTGCTGGGACCCATCAGAACCTCAAAGGCATCAGGGATATTTCCCGCACGGAAACCACTGACATCGTCCGTATTAACCGTATAAGAAAGGCGGAACTGCTCCCCTACCGCCACCTGTGCGGGAGCCTTTCCCGTAATTTGCTGTGCCCAGCAAATGATGAATGAAACATTAAATATAATAAATGTAATCAGTCGTTTCATCAATGCGCTAAACTTTAAACTATAAACTATAAACTTTATATCACCAGTTCTTCTGCAACTTCCGTGACTGCTTCTGATGTTGGGCTTTCTTGATACGCTCCTGGGTATTCTTCTCCTCCTGCATCGCGGCATTCAACAACTGCTCGGCATTCTCCTTGCTCATCTGAGGCTTCTGCTGCTGTTGCTGTTTCTCCTGTTGCTTCTGCTGGTCTTGCTTATCTTGATCCTTGTTCTTGTCTTGCTTGTCCTTGTTGTCTTTATTATCCTTATTGTCCTTGTTCTGTTTCTGTTGCTGATTCTGCTGGTTCTGCTGCTGTTGCTGCTGCTGACGCTTGCAGAGTTCCAGGTTATAGCGTGTCTCGTCATCGTTCGGGTTGTTGCGCAATGCCTCCTTATAGGCTTCTATCGCCTCTCCGAACATCTGACGTCCCTGACAGATAACTCCGATGTTATGGTATATCCACGACTTGCGTCTGGCATTGGACTCCAGCTTCGCCGCCGACTGGAACTGTTCGATAGCCGCAGAGTCTTTTTTCTGCGCCATCAGGGCATTGCCCAAGTTATAGTATGCCTGCGGATTACGAACATTCTTCTCCATTGCCTTACGATAGTCCACCTCAGCCTCGGCAAACTTGCCAGCACGGAACTGTTTGTTGCCCTGACGGATGTAGTCGCGGTCGGTCTGAGCATGGACAGCTACTGCCATCAGCAGCAACAGCACCGTCATCGTCTTCTTACGACTGAACAGATGGAGATTCTTCAGATGCGGATTCTTGATTTCCATAATACATATCTCGGCAATCAGGAGCAGGAGGACCAGGATGCAGACAGCCTGGAACTGCTCGTCATAGTCGCTATACACCGTGCTGGAGATTTCCTTCTTGGCCAGTTTGTCGAGTTCATGATTCAACTGCTCCTGAGCATTGCTGTTGTTCTCCACGTGGATATAGGCACCGCCGCCAGCCTCAGCCACCTGTTTACACATCTCCTCATTCAATGCTGACATAACGGTCTCGCCTGCATTGTCTTTCATATAATCACCCGTTCCAGGAACAGGAATCGGTGAGCCTTTGGTAGAACCGATACCAAGCACATAGACACGCATGCCTTTCTCCTTGGCATCCTGGGCTGCCTCCAAGGCTCCGCCCTCGTGGTCTTCACCATCCGTGATGACGATGATGGCCTTCCCCACCCCTTCTTCCTGTGTGAAGCTATGGGTTGCCATATTCACTGCTGCCGCAATATCCGTTCCCTGCGTCTCTATCATCGAAGGCTCGATGCTGGAGAGGAACATCTTGGCCGACACGAAGTCGCTGGTAATCGGCAACTGCACGAAGGCGTCACCGGCAAAGACGATGAGTCCTATCTTGTCGTTCGTGAAATGATCCACCAGGTTTTCCACCATCATCTTGGCACGGTCGAGACGACTGGGAGCCACATCCTCGGCAAGCATGGAGTTACTGATATCCAAGGCGATGATGGTCTCAATACCCGTCCGTTTCTCGTGACTAATCTTCGTTCCCATCTGAGGACGAGCCAGTACCACTATCAACAAGGCAAGAGCCGCCAGCAAGAGGCAGAACTTCACCAACGGACGGAAACGGGACACATCAGGCATCAGCTGGCGTACCAACTCCATATCGCCGAAGCGACGGAGCTGTTTACGCTGACGGATGACCATCCACCAACGGATGAGTGCCAATACAGGAATCAGCACCAGTGCATACAGATATATAGGGTCTTCGAATCGAAACATTTTTTCTCTTATGGTAATTTTCTAAAGATCGTAATACGCAGGAGGATTTCCAACAGCAGCAACACGACAGCCACCATCGCAAAAGGCTGATAGGCCTCGTAGCGCTTGCTGTAGGTCTTGACACTCAACTTGGACTTCTCCAGTTTGTCAATCTCCTTATAGATATTCTGCAGTTCCTTGTTATTGGTGGCACGATAGAAGTCACCGTCCGTCGCCGCGGCAATATCACTCAATGTCTTCGTGTCTATCTCCACAGGGATATTCACGTACTGCACACCGCCAGAGACCACCATCGGATAGGGAGCCACCTTATTGGTACCCACACCAATAGTATAGACGCGGATGCCAAGACTCTTGGCAATCTCCGCAGCAGTCATCGGCGAAAGGTCACCACGGTTGTTACTACCGTCCGTCAACAGGATGACGACCTTGCTCTTCGCCTTGGAGTCTTTCAGACGGCTCACCGCATTAGCCAGTCCCATACCGATGGCTGTACCGTCCTGTATCAGTCCCCGTGTGGCAATATCCGTACGGACCCCTTGCAAGAGATTCAGCAACGAGGCATGGTCGGTAGTCATCGGGCACTGGGTGAATGCCTCACCGGCAAAGATGGTCAGACCGATATTGTCATTAGGACGACCTGCGATAAACTCCGCTGCCACCTGTTTGGCTGCCTCTATACGGTTCGGTCGCAAGTCTTCGGCAAGCATGGAGCCGGAAACGTCCATTGCCAACATGATATCGATACCTTCCACCGACTTGTTATTCCACGAATTACGGGTCTGAGGACGCGCCAATATCAATACTAATAATATAAAGGTGGCGATGCGCAGAATCAGCTGTAATGGCATGAGCGTCACCTTCCAACTACGGGGAGCGAAACGATAAGCCTTCGTATCACTCATCCGCATGGTCGGCTCAGTCTTCTTCCTGTACATCAGGTACCATATCAGATAAGGTACCAGCAACAGCAGTAGGAACAGATATTCTTTATTCGCAAATTCCATTGTTCATTCCTTTATTACATAACACCCGCGAGAATCATCAACCGATAGACGACAAATCCCAACAGGACAAGACAGATGACGGCAATACCGCCGATAGACCATTTCAATACGCGACGGGTCTTCAAAGAACGCTGGTCGGCCTCGGAGAGTTGTGGCTTCTCTTCCTCCACCACTTGCATCTCCTGTTTGGTCTGATTGATAAACTCAATGGCATTGACCAGATTCATATCATTCTCGTTGATCAGCGTCGAATACTTGGCAAACTTCACCAGGTCGGCCGTCATGAAGAGCTGGCGCAGCTCATCCAATGACTTCTGGTCACCATCGCGCATCAGCCGTTCGATAATCTCAGAACTCGTCATCTCCATAGCGGAGAACTTATACCGCTCCTCGATATAACGGCGCAACGTATCGGTCAACTTGGTATAGTATTCCTTCTGGTTCTCCGATGCCACCATCTTGTCGGCCTTGATCTGCTCGATCTCCTTCATCGCCTTCTGGTGTGGCAGGAGTCGCTTGACCAGCTTGAAACTCTTTATCAGCGGTTTATTGTCACGCAAGCGGATATACAGATAACCGGCAGCTCCCAACAAGAGCAACATCAGGACACTCAACCAGAACACCAACGACCAGTCGCTCCACAGGAAGGGATTATCCTGAACATCCTTCGGACCGAAGAACTGATTCATCTTCGTGGTGTCCACCTCCACTTCCAATACTTTCAGGGCAAGGCTCTTGCTCTGGTATTCCTTGCCGTTGACCTTCACCTTAAAGGGAGGAAGATAATAAAGCTTGCCGTCAAACGACGTCAGCGTATAGACACGCGTCCACCGTTGTTGCCCATTGTCAATATCCTCTGTTTGCTCCTTGCTGACAGTCAATACTTCCACACCCGCAACTAACGTATCGCGAGACTTGAAGGAAGGAAAGACCACCTTGGCATTGGCAGGAGTGGTGGCAGACAGGGTGACATGTGCCTGCTGTCCTATCAGCATCTGGATAGAGTCAATTCTTGCCTCTACCCCCACCTGTGCCGTCACGGTGAGCACCATGCATACAAGACTTATCAGAGATAGGATTCGTTTCATCTAACTACGTTGTTTAAAGAGCATCAGCAAGTGCTTCACGAAATCATCGTTGGTGGCAATACTGATCATATCAACATTACTCTTGTTCATCGTCTCACGGAGTTGCTGCTGACGATTCATCCAATACTGCTTATGTGCCTGACGAAGCCGGCTACTACTGGTATCGATATACTGTTCGAAACCGGTCTCGGCATCCACCACGCGCATCAGTCCCACATCAGGCAACTCCTTGGCACGCTGGTCATAGACCTGAACGGCTACCACGTCATGTTTCCTGTTACAGATTTGCATCGTCTGCAGGAAATCCTGCTGGACATAGAAGTCACTCAGTACAAAAGCCGTACAACGACGCTTGGCGACACTCGTCAGGAACTCCAGGGCCTGTCGCACGTCCGTCCGTTTACTCTCCGGCTTGAAATCCAGCATCTCACGGATGATATACAGGATATGCTTACGTCCCTTCTTCGGGGGAATGTATTTCTCAATATGATCCGAGAAGAATACCACCCCGATCTTGTCATTATTCTGAATGGCACTGAAGGCTATGGTGGCAGCAATCTCCGTCACCATGTCACGCTTCATCTGCTTCTGCGTACCAAAGTCCAAAGAGCCGCTGACATCGATGAGCAGCATCACCGTCAGCTCACGCTCCTCTTCGAACACCTTCACATAAGGACGATGAAAGCGTGCCGTCACATTCCAGTCAATATCACGCACATCATCCCCGTACTGGTATTCACGTACTTCGCTAAAAGCCATACCACGCCCCTTAAAGGCAGAATGGTACTGGCCTGCGAAGACATTGGCACTCAATCCGCGAGCCTTAATCTCTATCTTCCGAACTTTCTTAAGTAACTCTGCAGTCTCCATTAAGGAACTTCTACCTTATTGATAATCTTCGAGACGATTTCCTCGCTGGTCACATTACTTGCCTCTGCCTCATAAGTCAGTCCGATACGATGACGCAACACATCATGTGCCACAGCACGAACATCCTCAGGAACCACATAGCCACGACGCTTGATAAAGGCATAGGCACGGGCGGCCTTGGCAAGGTTGATGGAAGCACGGGGACTACCACCGAAGGAAATCATATCCTTCATGTCCTTCAAACCATAACGGTCAGGATAACGGGTAGCAAAGACGATGTCGGCAATATACTGCTCAATCTTCTCATCGATATACACCTCACGAACCACAGCACGGGCATTCAGAATTTCCTGAGCCGTCGTAACAGGAGTCACCTCTGGCAGTGCACCAGCGATATTCTCACGGATAATACGTTTCTCCTCATCCAATGTCGGATAGTCAATGACCACTTTCAACATGAAACGGTCCATCTGAGCCTCTGGCAACGGATAGGTACCCTCCTGCTCGATGGGGTTCTGGGTAGCCATTACCAGGAACGGTGACGGAAGGTCGAAGGTCTCCTTGCCAATCGTTACCTGTTTCTCCTGCATCGCCTCCAGCAGCGCACTCTGCACCTTTGCCGGGGCACGGTTGATTTCATCAGCCAATACGAAATTGGCAAATACAGGACCCTGCTTTACCTGGAAACGCTCGTCCTTCTGAGAGTAAATCATCGTACCTGTCACATCAGCCGGCAACAAGTCCGGTGTAAACTGAATACGACTATACGATGCGTCAATCAACTGGGCAAGGGTCTTGATGGCTAAGGTCTTTGCCAGACCAGGCACACCTTCCAACAGGATATTACCATCACTCAGCAGTCCGATTAACAAGGAATCCACCAAGTGTTTCTGTCCTACAATCACACGATCCATACCTGCAACCAGATTGGTCACAAAACCGCTTTGCTGTTCTATCCGGATATTCAACTCACGGATATCAATAGATTCTGCCATAATATTCTATTTCTTAATTCTATAATTCGCTGCAAAAATAGTCATTTCCCTGTGTAATACCTCACTATTGCGCTCTAAATAATATTAAAAAGTCACACGAGTTCATAAATACCCGACGGCGTCGTTCTCTTGAGCACCTCCATCTTGAGGTCTACACCCACGATGATGCCGTAGTCGCGAAGGACACCCTCCACCGTCTTACGGGCCAGTTCCGGATGGTTGTTCTCCTCACTCAGATGACAGAGCCATACATAGCGTAACTGTTCCGTCATGTTCTCCACCAAGGCAAGTCCGCAAGAACGGTTGCTCAGATGTCCCGTCTGTGAAAGGATACGCCCCTTCAGGAACTGGGGATATGGACCACTATTCACCATCTCCTCGTCATGGTTTGCCTCAATCACGAGATAATTGGCTTTCGAGATATAGGGTTTCATCTCGTCTGTGACATAACCGGCATCTGTGATGATACAGAAGGTAACGCCCTCTGCCACTATCATATAGCCGACATTATCGCTACTGTCGTGAGGAACATGAAAGGGAGTGACCAGAAAGTCGCCTATCTGGACAGCCTTTCCTTTTTCCATATAACGTCTCAACTCTGACGGAACTTTTTGTTGTACACAGTAGTTTCGGTTGATGCCCTCATGCACTTTCTCCGTCGCATAGACAGGCACCTGATAGTCATTACTAAACGAACCCACAGACTTGATATGGTCGGCATGGTCATGCGTAACGAGTACATGATGCACCTGCGACATACTAAGTCCGTAATTCCTAAAGTCCTTTTTCAGGCCTCTTAATCCTACTCCGATATCTATCAAAAGTCCATCCGTCGGTGTCAGCAGCATGTAGCAATTACCGCTACTGCCGCTTCCAAAGGATATAAATTTCAGCATTTTAGTTAATATTTTGTGCAAAAGTAATAAAAAGTTAGGAGTTTTCCTTATCTTTGCAGTGTATTTAGAAAAATTTAAACTTATGAAATATTACTTACTTTCCATCCTGCTGCCTTTAATGGCCAGTTGTCAACTTCATGATGACAAGAGTCCTGAGGCCGTTGACAAGTCTCTCAACGCCTGGGCTGAGGCGTATTTCACCTTCAATTATGAAGATGCCTTAGACTATATGACTCCAGAGAGTGAGAAATGGATACACTTTGCAGCTACGAACATCACGGAAAAGGACATTGACTTTATCAAAGGACAGAATAACGTGGTGAAGGTAGAGATTATCGACCGCCAGATTTCGGCAGATACTACCTGTATCTCACGGATTCGGGTTTCCGACTTCGTCCAGTTAGGATTTGTAGGACAGGAGAATAAAGTGGTCAACCAGGCAGAATTCCAAATACCACTGGTACGGCGTGACGGCAAATGGCTCGTCAGAATGGAAGGCCAACTGCAAAGTGGAAAGCAAAGTCGCGACTAAGTTTCGGATGAATGATGGGGTAATGCTCGTCACCTTCCTGATAGGCAGGATTGACGGCTTTCATACCCATATCGAAACGTAGGATGAAGTAATCAAAGTTAAAGCGGAAACCCAAACCATAACTGAAAGCCAACTGTTTCCAGAATTCAGAGAAGCTGAACTGCCCACCCGGCTGCTCATCATAACTGCGTAATGTCCATATATTACCAGCATCCACAAACAAGGCAAGTCCGAGTTTCCAGAACAGATGGGCACGATATTCCATATTGAGGTCGAGTCTCATGTCACCCGTTTGGTTGATGAAATCAATACGTCCGTCCTTACTGATGTACTTTCCCGGTCCCAACGTTCTGACGCTCCATCCTCTCACACTATTGGCACCACCAGAGAAATAACGCTTCTCAAAAGGAAGAATGGTACTGTTACCATAGGGATAGGCAATGCCTAAACCGGCATGGAACACCAATTGATTATTATAGTCGAACTTAATGTTACGCGTCAGTTCGATATCCGCCCTCACATATTGAGCATAGGCAATATCCAGGAAAGTATATTGTCCTTCCTGATTCTTGTGGAAACCGAAAGTCTTCGCTGCCAGTCCCAACAGGTTACCTGCCGTCTCCGCATTAGCTTTAATGGCAATAATACCGTTATTATAAGTATAGCCTACGCCCAGCCTCATGATAAACAGGTTCTCATAATTATAGCGCAGGATGGCATTACGGCTACTGGTATCGTCCAGATATTCCCTCCTGAACGTCTCACTGATCCAAGGCATGGAGACATAGTTCAAGTCCAGCAAGTCCAGACGATAGGTATCATGATGGTTAGGATTATTCCATTTATAGCGCCAACCCACTGTAAAGACCCTTCGGTGGAACTCCGGACGGTTCTGCAAATCATATAGCAAGGAAACCTCACTGGTAGCATTGACACGACGCTGGAAACCGGAAGGCAGGAACGGGGCAATGAATCGGGGGAAGGTCAGCTTCGTTCCCAGACTGTATTCCAGAAAATTATGATTCGAATACCCCTCCAGTCCTTTGATGGCTTCATAGGCCCCACGCAACTCAATCGACAGATTCTCAGAACCCTTGAATAAGTTTCTGTTCTGATAAGTCAACGAGGCGGCAAAACCAAAGTCACCCGCCGTATTTGTCCCTTCTGGCTGGATAGAAATGGTCGAAGGCTTGTTGGTACTGACCTGTATCTGACAGTCCAACAGATTTGAGTCTGGCTGTTCTTCCCAAGAGATATTGGTATACCGCACAGCACCCAGTCTGCCGAAATGGTTATAGGTATTCTGCAGGTCCTCTGCGGAATAATAATCGTTCTCCTTGACAAAGGTATTACGACGAAGGACACCCTGACGAAGGTGAATCGTAGAGTCTTCCGGATCACCGCTTGAATAATGGACATCCCTTACCATATACCGCTGATGCGGCAGTTTGTTGCCATTCTTGTCAGTTGGCTGACGGAGCACCAACACCAAGTCAATCTCACGGGTACCAGCCACAGAATCAGCCTGATAGGTGATATACTCCTTATTGAACCGATAATAACCCAGGTTATTGAGCTTGCGCGTAATCTTTTTACGTTCATTATCCAGATTCTCCACACTGAAGCGCATTCCCTTTTTCAGTCCCCTATTCTCCTCCTTGTCCAGCTGCAAGAGTTCCGCAATCAGCGAATCATGAACCACATAGTCCACCTGCCGGATGGAATAGGAAGGTCCCGGATGCAACAGGTAAGTGACATCCACCTTCTTGTCCTTCGCCCTTGTCATGGCATCAACGCTTGCCCTCAGGAAACCCATGTTCACCAACTGCATCTGCATGTCTTCCATCGACTTGCGCGTACTTGCAGAGTCGTAGATGACAGGAGCCTCGCCGATAGACTTCAGCACCCTGTTAATCCATTTCGAAGAGTCTCTTCCCGACAGCGAATAGGTGGCAAGGGGCACCTTCATGGCAGAAAACCAACGGGAATTACCATGCTGTCGGGCATAAGCTTTCATGACGGAAGGGTCAACATCTTTCGTCTTAGGTGCGCTCTTGACGGATACTTTGTTCAACAAATACTCTCCCTCAGGGACGTATTTCGTCTCTGAACAGGCACAAAGCACCAGTACCGTCAATATATATAAGGAATGTCTTAGTCGCATTTTGTTTTGCAAAGGTACAAAATAATTGAGAATTGACAATCGATATCGATATTTATTCTTATCTTTGCACTAAATTTCATGTCATGATCAGTAAAAACCAAATCAAGTTCATCCGTTCTCTGGAACTGAAAAAGAACCGCAAACGGGAGGGACTCTTTGTGGCAGAGGGACCTAAAGTGGTAGGCGACCTCCAACAGGCTGGCTATCACGCACGGCTGCTGTTCTCTACCACCGCACGTCCCGATGCGGAACTCATCACGGAAGAGGAACTGCGTAAGATCAGTTTCCTGCAACACCCCCAGGAAGTACTTGCCGTCTTCGAGATACCGACCGTTCATAGTCCAAAGCCCATAGCCAACGACCTCGCCCTCGCCCTTGACGGTGTACAGGACCCCGGCAATCTTGGCACCATCATCCGCATTGCCGACTGGTTTGGCATTTCCACCATTTACTGTTCCTTGGATACCGCTGATGCCTACAATCCGAAAGTGGTACAAGCAACCATGGGAAGCCTTGCACACCTACAAATCATCTATACTGATTTGTTAGAACTTTTCAAAACATTACCTCCCTCCTATCCTATCTATGGCACATTACTCGACGGAGAGAACATCTACGAGCAGGAACTGACCCATGAGGGGATTATCGTCATGGGGAATGAAGGAAACGGCATCTCCGCTCCGATACGTGAAAAAATTACCAAGAAGCTGCTTATTCCAGACTTCCACACTGACGGCTTACGGGCTGAGAGCCTCAACGTCGCCATTGCCACAGCCATTACCTGTTCGGAATTCCGTCGCAGGAAATAAAACCTTTCAGTGCCTCATAGATCCGCTGTACGGGAAGTCCCATCACGTTGAAGTAGCTGCCATTCATACCTGTCACACCCACGTGGCCGATCCATTCCTGAATGCCATAGGCTCCAGCCTTGTCAAAAGGACGATAATGACTGATATAGTAATCGATTTCCTCATCTGTCAAGGTCTTGAAGGTAACATCCGTCTCCACGGAGAAACACACCTGCCTTTCCGTCGTAGTCAGACAGACTCCGGTAATCACCTGGTGCGTCCTGCCACTAAGTGCATGGAGCATCCGTCGCGCCTCTTCCACATCTTTGGGTTTGCCCATCACCTCTTCTGCTAAAACAACGATGGTATCTGCCGTGATAACCAACTCGTCAGCAGCCATCGTCATCTGATAGGCATCCGCCTTCTTCTTCGAGATATAACCAGCTATCTCCTTGGTGGGCAATCCTGCAGGATAGCTTTCATCAATACCGTCTAACACTCTGACTTCAAATGGGATATCCAATCCGCCAAGCAACTCTTTCCGACGTGGTGAATTACTAGCTAAGACAACCTTGTAATGACCTACCATCCGAAAGCCCTTTCATCCTTTAGCCATTTGTCCTGTGCCTTCAGTGTCTGTTCGATGACATCCCTGCCACAGCCATAGCCTCCCTTGAAGTCACTCACATAGAGACTCGCAGCCTTCACCTCACTGCACGCATCCTTGGGACATACCGGGCAACCCACCCTGCGCATGATTTCCAAGTCAGGAATATCGTCACCCATAAACATCACCTCCTCGTCCTTAAGCTGGTGCTTGGCGAGAAACTCCTCATAGGTCTTGATTTTCACAGCGGCACCCAAATAGATATCCTTCATACCCAAGCCCTCATAGCGGTGACGGACAGCCTCTATCTTACAACCACTGATAATGGCGATATGCAGCCCCATCTTCACCGCAAGCTGGATGGCATAGCCGTCCTTGATATTCACGGTACGCAAAGGCGTCCCGTCCTCTGCCAGCGAAATGGTTTCCGCACTCAGCACACCGTCCAAATCGAAGACGATGGCACGTATCTTCTGCAAATCATAGTTTATCATTCACTCTTGGCTTTTTGATGGATATGAAGCGACATCCGTTCGTAAAGATCTTTCATAACAGGAGAGTCTTCCAGCAACTGCATCTGATGACGGATGACATTTTCGTCATACCTGACTGCCGGACCCGTCTGCGCCTCGAGCGGATGCAACTGATGTACCTTCCGGGCTGTCTCGTCAATCAACGGCAGCATCACATCGAAGTTCATGCCGTGCCGTTCCAGCACATCCGCTGCCATCGCATAGCAGTGGTTGGCAAAGTTACAGGCGAAAACGGCAGCCAGATGCAGATACTGACGATCGGCACTCGACAGTTCATAGACACGGCCCGTGACACTCTCTGCCAACCGACGGATAACCGTCATCGCCTTTTCGTCACTAGCTTCAATAAAAGTGGGAATTTCCGAGAAGTCAACCTGACGCTCCTTGGAGAACGACTGCATAGGATAGAACACGCCATAGTGAGCTGCCTTGCCTTGAAACAGTTCCATAGGCATCGAACCTGCCGTATGCATGAACACCTGCGACTCCCTACCCTTCGTCACAGCAACTATCACCTCCGTCAATACGGAGTCTTTCACGGCAATGATAAAGGCGTCAGCCTCCATCGGCAGTCCCTCAAGTGTCCGGCTGTTCACCATCACCACCTCATGACCTGCCGCCGCTAATGCCGGCTCCAGATTCGTGGCAAGACGACCCTTGCCTATCAATACTATCCGCATTCGGTTTTACCCCTCTTTACTCCAGTTCCTTAACCCCTTAAAACTTATTCAAATGCACGTTCTCCCACTTCAGCTTATCCTCGTTCTGGGGCTTACGTTCGTCAGCCTTATGACCGATGGCGAGGATGCAGAGGCACGACAGGTTCTCTGGAATGCCGAGAACACCCTGAATCACCGTGTCGGCACTCGTACCGTCACTCAATCCGCGTCCACGCATCTGAATCCAGCAAGAGCCCAATCCCAGCTCTTCTGCCTGATACTGCATCGAAATGGCAGCAATGGAACCGTCCTCCACCCAACAGTCGTTCTGCATGGGGTCGCCCAGAACGACAATGGCAAGGGGAGCTCCCTTCAGGAACTGACCACCCATATCCTTCGCATCCGACAGTTTCTCCAGGTCCATCTTGTCGTCAACGACAACGAACTGCCAAGCACGCTGTCCCTTCGAAGTAGGTGACATCAGTCCTGCACGGAGTATCAGCTTCACGTCTTCACCGTCTATCTCCTCCTCCGTAAACTTACGGTGAGAACGGCGCATCTGCGCTAATTCCTTGAAATCCATAGTCTTTACGATCCCGTTAGCCGATATACTTCAGGATGATGTTTACAATCTCATCTTCTGTCTTACCGTCAGCAGCGATGACAAGGTTGTAGTTGTGAGCGTCATAGCGGGAAGAGGCAGTGTATTTCTTAACATAGTTCTCACGCATCTTATCCACTGTCTCAATTGTCTGGAGTGCCTCATCCGGAGCCAACTCCTGTTCCCTGACGACACGCGCCACACGGAATGGTATGGAAGCCTGGATAAGAACATTCAGATGGTTGGGATGGTTACGGAACACATGGAAACCGCTACGGCCAGCTATGACACATGACCCTTCCGCAGCAAGACCCTTCAGAACATCTGTCTCCACCTTGAATATCTCTTCGGTAGCAAGCAGCTCTGGTTCCTCGCCTACATTTGTCACAAAATATTTGGTATCGTTCAGTGCTTCACCAATCCCTACAACGCGTTTGAAGTCGGCCCACCACGTATGACTGCGGCCCTTTAGTTTCTCGATATCATCCACGCTAACGTGAAACTTCTGCTCAAAGACTTTGTTGGGCGCCTTGTCATAGAACGGCACGCCTAACTTCTCTGCCAACTTCCGACCGACGGTACGACCGCCACTGCCAAGCTCACGATTAATCGTGATAACGAATTTCTCCTTTGTATTCATAGCCTTATTGGTTTTTATTGTGATTTGTTCTTTAATGCTTATTACATTATCCGACTGCGAAGATAGGCATTTTTTTTCAAATCACAAAATAAATCAGAAAAACCTTGCATTTCACAAATAAAATCCTGCCAAGTGTATTACCCTGGCAGGATTCCTTCTCATTTTATATGCAGATTTACTTAGAATGCATAGACCAGTGAGCACTGAATCTGGTGACGGTTATCCTTTACGCTGACGGGATTGCAGTGGTTGGCTGGCATCTCAGTATATGAGACATCATAGTCGGCTCTTGCTGCAGAAGTCAAATCATAGTCAGCCATGAAGGGATAGAAGTCGCCTTTACGGGTGCTGTACTGATAAGCGAGGTCGAGACGGAACTTATCGAACGAGAAGCCTACACCTGCAGTGATGCGATGGGTATCCTTCCAGTTGACGTAATGGGTGGTGGAGGCATAATAGACACCAGGAGAATCCAAGGTCTGGTCGCGCACACCCGTCTCCTTGTACATCGGTGACACGTAGTTGTAGCCGAGGCGGAGAGAGATGTTCTTGTCGGGCTTGAACTCACCACCGAGTTTCAGGGTAGAAACACCCTTCAAGGTATTCTCTGTATGACGCTTCATCACCCTGTCGCTGGAGCTGTTCTCATAATAGACATCTCCCCAGTAATCGTATTGACCGCCATCAATGAAACGCATGTCACAGGAGCCATAGTCGGCATACTCATAGACAGCACCCACGGCGGCATAGTCACCGATGGTATGACCCAGGCTGACTCCGAACTTCCAAGGCGTATTGAAACGGAAGTCTTCCTTGGCGGCACTGTAGTTCGCTCTTGCGCCGTCCACACTCATCGTGGTGTAGTTCTCCGTAGTCAGGCGATAGAATGTCGGGGTAGCGACAGAGAGACCGACACGGAAAGGCGACTCTGCGATAGGACGGACGATCAGACCGGCCTTGACGTTATAACCGTAACCCGTGATCTTATGGTCGTCTGCAACCAGCACATCATCATACTCCATACTGCTCAACAACTCGTGGTACTCACTATAGTTGTTATAGTTCACTTTATGTACACCAACTGTCAGACCAAGGTACAGACGGTTCTTGATATTACCGGAGATATTGAAGTCGAACTCTCCGATATAGCCCGTATTGGCACGGGTGAAGTCGTAGGCCTCACCAGCATAGTCGTGCATCACGTCCTCCGCGTCTAATATCATATTTCCATAATAAAGGTCGTCGAGTTGTGACAAGGTCAGGTTTGAGGAGAATACTCCGTTCATGTCCTTTAATACCGTCTGACGGTTCTGTGCAGAACCATACAGAGCATTGGCAGCAGAAAGGACATGGTTGAAGTTACGGTTCTTATGGTAGTTGAAAGCGAAGTTCAGGTTACTGGTCTTGCCGGAACGTGTGCTAAATACGACACCAAGCTGGTCGAACGACACGTGGGTCTTGCTACCGTCCTTGAACGACATACCGTCCTCCTGCATATTAACACTCAGAGAGGCTGAAACCTGTCCACGACGGAAGAGTCCGATACCGGCAGGGTTACTGCCTATCGTGGAGATGTCAGCACCCAGTGCGTCCATAGCGCCACCCATTCCTACATAACGGGCCGTACCGTTAAGGTCTTCCGTAGCCAATGCGGCACCAACATAAGTATCTTGCGTTGCTGCAGGCTGGGCCTGAAGCTGCATGGCTGTCATAGCCACTGCTGCGAATAAATATATCTTCTTCATAGTCTTCATGTATTTCAAAAATAACACATCATGTTTCTTCTATCCTGTTTTATCTCCTTCCACCGTAAGCGTGGCCACCGCCAGAAGAGCGGCCTCCGCCACCGCCTCCGCCAAAGCTTCCGCCACGGTTGCCTCCACCGTAAGAACCGGTATTGTGAGAAGGCGTATAAGTACGCGACGGCGTATAGGTATTGTGGTGACTGGTGTTACGCGTACCATAGTTACGCACATTGCCTGCATTACGATGGTGTGTCGTTGTGGTGTACCTGTGATGAGAGACACCTGGACGGCTCCATCGTGCACCGGCATGTGAAGAGTAGACGTAGCGGGGTCCGTACCATCCGCCCCAGTAACCATAGTGATAACGCACGGGAGAATACCATGTAGAGTAGTAGTAAGGCGAATACCAACCCCAATAGCTGCCATAGTACCATGGATCATACCAGGAATCATACCAAGGGTAATAGCTGCTGTAATACCAGGGGGATGTCCACCTGCCGTCACGATAGCCTGCCCAATAGGCGTCACTGGGTGTATAGTCCTCGAAACGGCTCATCCGACGGGTATATGTATAGTCAGACAACTCGTTATAGGCAGAGTCCGGATAGACACCTTTTTCTGCAGAGAAGTCGATAATATCATTACCCGCAGAGTCGATGGGGGCTACACGGCTCCATGCACGGCGGTTATATTCGTCAGTGCTACGAGTACTGCCCGAATAGTAAGTATCGGTAGGCATACCATACTTCTCGGCATCCTTTGCCACGTTCTCCTTCGTAGGTACGAAGTAGAGATCGTCGTCCTGTGCCATCATGGTGATTGGCATGGCACCCAAGAGGACTGAGAGTAGAACTAACTTTTTCATATTCATTTCCTTCATTTTATGGTTTCACGATGCAAAAATACAACTAATTTCAATGCAAAATTAGGGAAAAACCCTAAACTGGGATAGGTTTTTCCCTATTTTTTGTAATTTTGCACTAAATAATTAACAAAAGCATGAAATATTACGAGGTCAATTTCAAGATTCAACCCCTCTCACAGGATGCCCGCGACATCTTGGCTGCAATGGCTGGCGAGGCAGGTTTCGAGACTTTTGAAGATACGGACGAGGGACTCAAAGGCTATGTACAGCAGACGCTCTTCGACGAGGATACTCTCGGTCAGGCTCTCCAGTTCTTTCCGATAGAGAATACGAATATTATATATAATGTTGCGGAGGCGGAAGACAAGGACTGGAACGAACAGTGGGAACAAGAGGGGTTTGACCCTATCATCATTGCCGACGGCAAGATGGTAATCCACGATGGACGACACCTTCCCGCAATTATTGAGAAGGATACGGGGGTACAACTCATAGAAATCGACGCTCACCTTGCCTTCGGAACAGGGACACATGAGACTACCCAAATGATATGTGCCACCCTTTTAGAGGAGTCTATGAAAGACAAAACCGTATTGGATGCCGGATGTGGAACAGGCATCTTGGGTATAGCAGCATTAAAACTTGGAGCCAAAGGCGTAACTGCTTATGATATAGACGAATGGAGTGCGGACAACACTCGCCATAATGCCGTCATTAATCAGGTCGATGAGCACATCACGACCATGTGCGGAGACGCCTCCCTACTCGACTCCATCGACGAGCATTTCGACTACGTATTGGCGAACATCAACCGCAACATCCTATTGCAGGATATGGAACGTTTCCGTAAGGTCATGAAATCGAACGGAACCCTGATTATGAGTGGATTCTACACGGAAGACATTCCCATGCTGGAAGCCAAGGGAAAGGAACTGGGACTCGCACTCGTCAGTCAGTGTGAAAACAACCATTGGGCAAGTATTATTATGCGCGTACAATAAAAATAGAGAATATTTTCTGTCTTTCAGAAAAAATTGATTACCTTTGCATCGTTTTTACTTGAACTCATTAAACAAAAAGACATATTATGCTTACACTGAAACTCATTACTGAGGAAACAGACCGCGTGATTCGCGGACTGGAAAAGAAACATTTCAAAGGAGCCAAAGAAGCTATTGACGAAGTGCTTGCCGTTGACAAGCGTCGTCGTGAGGCCCAGCAGAAACTGGATGCCAACCTGAGTGAGGCAAAGAAGCTTGCTGCACAGATTGGCGGACTGATGAAAGAAGGCAAAAAGGCAGAGGCTGATGCCATCAAAGAGTCGGTTTCTAAGATGAAGGAAGCCAACAAGCAGTTGGAAGAGACCATGAACGAGGCTCAGGAGGAAATGACCCGTCTGCTTTGTCAGATTCCTAATATCCCATACGATGAAGTTCCTGAGGGTTCTGCCGCTGAGGACAACCACGTTGTCAAGAGCAATCTGAAGGAATGCACTGCCAACGATACTGTCGGCAATTGGGATGTCAATCCTTCACTGGGAATGGAGAATCCTCTTCCCCACTGGGAACTGGCCAAGAAGTATAACCTCATCGACTTTGACCTGGGTGTGAAGATTACAGGAGCTGGTTTCCCTGTCTATATCGGCAAGGGAGCCCAACTGCAACGTGCCCTCATCAACTTCTTCCTTGACGAGGCTCGTAAGAGCGGATATACGGAGATTATGCCACCGACAGTTGTGAATGCTGCCTCCGGATATGGTACAGGTCAGTTGCCTGACAAGGAGGGACAGATGTATCACTGTGAGGTGGACGACTTCTATCTCATTCCCACTGCCGAGGTGCCTGTGACAAATATCTATCGTGATGTCATTCTGGACGAGGCACAACTGCCTATCAAGAACTGTGCCTATACAGAGTGTTTCCGCCGTGAGGCAGGCAGTTACGGTAAGGACGTTCGCGGACTGAACCGTCTGCATGAGTTCTCAAAGATTGAGATTGTGCGTATCGACAAGCCTGAACACTCGAAAGAGAGCCACAAGGAGATGCTGGAACACGTGGAGGGACTATTGAAGAAGCTGGAACTTCCCTATCGTATTCTGTTGCTCTGCGGTGGTGACCAATCGTTCACATCATCTATCTGCTATGACTTCGAGGTCTACTCAGAGGCTCAAGGTCGTTGGCTGGAGGTTTCGTCCGTCTCTAACTTCGATACCTATCAGGCTAATCGTCTGAAATGCCGTTATCGTCGTGCTGATACGAAAAAGACGGAGCTGTGTCATACGCTGAACGGTTCTGCACTTGCCCTGCCCCGTATCGTGGCAGCCATTCTGGAGAACAACCAGACCGAGAACGGCATCAAGATTCCTGCTGCCCTCGTTCCCTATACAGGTTTTGAAATCATTGACTAAATACAAATCACTTAAAACATTTCAATTATGGACAAGAATCAGAAGTTTGTAATTACCATTAACCGCGAACTGGGTAGTGGTGGTCGTACCATCGGCAAGATGCTTGCTGAGAAGTTAGGTGTTTCATTCTACGACAAGGCTCTCATCAAAGAGTTGGAGAAGAAATTCAATTTGAATACCGAGGAGATTGAACGCCTGAAGGGCAGCAAGACCCAGTGGTGGCGTGAGTTCATCAACGCTGCGATGTATATGGGACAGAACATGAACGAAGTATGGTATTACCAGCGTATGAGTGGTGATGAATTCCACCTGACGACAACCGAGGACATGTTCAATGTTGAGAAGGAAGTCCTTACGAAACTCGCAGAGGAAGAGTCTTGCATCATTGCCGGTCGTTCGGGGTTCTATGTATTCGCCAACAATCCCAACCATCTTAGCGTCCTGATTCAGGCTCCGCTGGAGCATCGTATTCAGCGCATCATGAACAAGCAGGGACTGAGTCGTGATGAAGCAGAGAAAGTCATCAAGAAGATTGACGATATGCGTGAGACCTATGTGAAGAAATTCACCGGTACCTCACGTTATGACACCCGTAACTACGATCTTGTCATCAATATGGACGGCAAGACCGAGCAGGAGGCAGTAGACCTGATCCTCCAATACATTGGATAATAAATTATGAATAAAATTGTAAGAAAAGAGCAGTTCTCAGAGAAGGTTTTCCTTTTTGAGATTGAGGCTCCATTGATTGCGAAAAGCCGTAAGGCTGGTAATTTCGTGATTGTACGTGTTGACCAGAAAGGTGAACGTATGCCTCTGACCATTGCCGGTGCCGATATTGACAAAGGTACCATTACTCTGGTCGTACAGATGGTAGGACTTTCTTCCAAGAAACTTTGTGCCTTGAAAGAAGGCGAGTATGTGGCTGACGTAGTTGGTCCATTGGGTAATCCCACCCACATTGAGAACTACGGTACGGTCGTATGTGCCGGTGGTGGACTGGGTGTGGCACCCATGTTGCCTATCATCCAGGCTCTGAAGGCCGCCGGCAACCGTGTTCTCTCTGTAATGGCAGGCCGTTCAAAGGATTTGATTATCCTTGAAGATAAGGTACGTGAGTCATCAGACGAAGTCATCATCATGACCGATGACGGCAGTTATGGTGAGAAAGGTGTGGTAACTGTTGGTATTGAGAAGTTCATCCAACAGGAACCGCATGTCGACAAGGTATTTGCCATCGGCCCTCCCATCATGATGAAGTTCTCCAACCTCACTGCCCAAAAATACAATATCCCTTGTGAGGTCAGCCTCAACACCATTATGGTTGATGGTACAGGTATGTGTGGTGCCTGTCGTCTGACGATTGGTGGCAAGACGAAGTTCGTCTGCATCGACGGTCCTGAATTTGACGGTGCTCTCGTCGATTGGGACGAGATGTTCAAGCGCATGGGCACCTTCAAGCGTGCCGAGCAAGAAGAACTGGAGCATTATGAGGAGCATCTGATGGGAAGTGAAGAGGGAAAAGTGAAGAGTGAAAAAAATGCTGCCGCCACTGATGTGACGATGGACAGCGACTCCACTAACGACCCCATTGAAGTACTGACCGATCGCAACGCTGCATGGCGTGAAGAGCTCCGCAAGAGCATGAAACCCAAGGAGCGCACGGCCATCGAGCGTGTCATCATGCCGGAGTTGGACCCTGTCTATCGCGCTACCACCCGTATTGAGGAGGTGAACATCGGACTCACCAAGGAGATGGCAATGACGGAAGCCAAGCGTTGTCTGGACTGCGCAAAGCCTACCTGTGTCGAGGGTTGTCCTGTCAACATCAACATCCCATCGTTTGTCAAGAATATCGAGCGTGGTGATTTCTTGGCTGCCGCTAAGGTTCTGAAGGACACTTCTGCCCTACCCGCAGTCTGTGGACGTGTTTGTCCCCAGGAGAAACAGTGTGAGAGCAAGTGTATCCATCTGAAGATGAACGAGCCCGCTGTAGCCATCGGCTATCTGGAGCGCTTCGCTGCCGACTACGAGCGCGAGAGCGGCAACATCAGTCTGCCGGAGATTGCACCTGCCAACGGCATCAAGATTGCTGTTGTAGGCTCTGGTCCTGCCGGACTGAGCTTCGCTGGCGATATGGTGAAGAAAGGTTATGACGTGTATGTCTTCGAGGCATTGCACGAGATTGGCGGTGTGCTGAAATACGGTATCCCTGAGTTCCGTCTGCCCAACAAGATCGTGGACGTGGAAATCGAGAACCTTGCCAAGATGGGCGTCCACTTCCAGACCGACGTCATCGTTGGTAAGACCATCAGCGTCGAGACGCTGGAACAGCAGGGTTTCAAAGGTGTCTTCGTAGGTTCTGGTGCCGGTCTGCCTAACTTCATGAATATTCCTGGCGAGAATGCCATCAATATCATGTCGTCAAATGAGTACCTCACCCGTGTGAACCTGATGGATGCTGCCAACCCGACGACGGATACACCTATCAATCTGGGTAAGAACGTACTTGTTGTGGGTGGTGGTAATACCGCTATGGACTCTTGCCGTACGGCTAAGCGTCTGGGTGGTAACGTTACCCTCGTCTACCGTCGTTCTGAACAAGAGATGCCTGCCCGTCTGGAGGAAGTGAAGCATGCCAAGGAAGAAGGTATCAACTTCCTGACGCTCCACAATCCTATCGAGTACATCGCTGACGAGAACGGTGCCGTCAAGGCTGCCGTTCTGCAGGTCATGGAACTCGGTGAGCCAGATGCCAGTGGCCGTCGCAGTCCTGTTCCCGTAGAGGGCAAGACCGTTACCTTGGAAGTTGACCAGGTTATCGTTGCCGTTGGTGTATCCCCCAATCCATTGGTTCCTAAATCTATCAAGGGATTGGAACTGGGTCGCAAGAACACCATCGTCGTCAACGAGGGCATGCAGTCGGCTCGTTCTGAAATCTTCGCCGGTGGTGACATCGTCCGTGGTGGCGCTACCGTGATTCTTGCTATGGGCGACGGTCGTCGTGCGGCAGCCCATATGGATGAATACTTGCAAAAGAAGTAGTCATGAACGGACTCTATACCATCATTTTGCTCATACTAAGCAATGTGTTTATGACACTTGCTTGGTATGGGCATTTGAAATTATCAGAGACGGGAGTCAGCAGCAACTGGCCGCTCATTGGCGTCATCCTCTTTTCGTGGATGATTGCCTTCTTTGAATACTGCTGCCAGGTTCCTGCCAACCGTCTGGGCTTTGAGGGTAATGGGGGCCCCTTCACACTGGTACAGTTGAAGGTTATCCAAGAATGTATCTCCTTGGGAGTTTTCGCCGTCATTGCCAATATCATGTTCCAAGGACAGAATCTGCATTGGAACCACATTCTCGCATTCTTTCTGATCATCTGTGCGGTCTATCTTGTTTTCATGAAATGATAGAAATCAGACACGATGAATGTGGGACAACGACTTCAACAACGCTTCCGAAAAGCCTTACGTGACTATCGCCTTATTGAGGAAGGTGATAAGATTCTCGTAGGACTCTCTGGCGGAAAAGACTCTCTGTGTCTGTTGGAGTTGCTTGCCCGACAATCGAAAGTATTCTTTCCGCGCTTCACCGTTGAAGCCTTGCATGTACGGATGGAGAATATCCAGTATGAGACAGACACCACTTATCTGCAACAGTTCTGTGATGCCTTAGGTGTTCCCCTTCATGTCATCACCACCCGTTTTGAGCCTTCCGATAAGAAGCCTGCCTGTTTCCTATGTTCCTGGCAGCGCCGCAAACAGCTCTTCAATCTTGCACAGGAACTGGGCTGTAATAAGATTGCCTTGGGACATCATCAGGACGACATCATCCATACGACGTTGATGAACCTCACCTTCCAAGGACAATTCTCAACGATGCCCGCCTATCTGGAGATGGAGAAGATGCCACTGGCTATCATCCGCCCGTTATGTCTTTGTGAGGAGGCTGACATCCAGGCTTATGCGGAGCAACAGGGTTATGAAAAGCAGTTGAAGCGATGTCCTTATGAGCACGACACCAACCGCACCACCGTCCACGGACTCTTCGAACAGATGCAGGAGATGAATAAGGAGGCACGCTATTCCATCTGGAATGCTTTGGAGGCAGCCAACAAACTGGTTCAGCGAATCACCCTGCTGCTGTTGCTTCTCGTATGCGTAACGGCTCCCGCACAACGGAAGAAACATGTCCGACAGAAAAAAGAGCAGCCGACGGAACAGTCTGAGCATCTGCGACAAATGACGATGGCAACCCAACGGATTATGTTTATCGACAGCATCGTCATGCGTAAAGAGCAGTTCCTGAAGGCCTACCATCTGACACCGGAGGCTGGACGCATCGCCCCCTACTCGACTTTCTTCCCTAAGAAAGCCTCCAAGGCAATAGCATTTATGAATGCGCTCAACAACCGTTGTCTCTATGCCGGGAACGACAGCTGCATCTACTCACAGGAGCTGCTCCAACAACAGTGGACTGCCGCAGATACCTTGGCCGGCATCAATAGCGACAGGCAACTGCAGCACCTCAACTATCCTTTTATGATGCCCGACGGGACGACACTCTATTTTGCCGCTGAGGGCGAAGGAAGTATCGGTGGCTACGACCTGTTTATGACTACCTATGATGCTTCGGAAGGCAGGTTCCTCAAGCCAGAGAACATCGGCATGCCTTTCAACTCTACCGCCAATGACTATCTGTTTGCCATTGACGAATACAACCAATTGGGTTTCTTCGCCTCTGACCGCAACCAGCCTGACAGTATGGTATGCGTCTACACTTTCATCCCTGCGGAGAAATACCAGACCTATGATGCAGAGCAATACACGCCAGAGCAGATTGCCGGCTTTGCCCGTATCGACAGCATCAGTATGACATGGGATGACAAACAGCAATACAAGGAGGCAGTCAAGCGACTGCGACAGGCTAAGACACAACCGAAGGAAAAGCACTCAGACTTCTCCTTAGTCATCAACGATCAGGTTGTCTATCATCAGGTAAAAGACTTCAAGGCAGCCGGAAACCAGGAGCGTTACCAGCAACTCGTCAAGCTACGCCAGCGTTACGAGCAAACCGTTCTTGCCTTGGAGAAGAGCCGGAAGTATTATCCCAAGGCTACTGACAAAGAGCGGACAGCGCTCTCCCGCGAGATTCTCGACAACGAAAAGTTGCAGAACGAGTTGTATCTCGCCATCCACCAACAGGAAAAAGCCATCCGCCAAGCGGAAAACATATATCTAACTAAAAACAAATAAGCCTTATGGACAAAAGAGTATTCCCTGCATCAGAATTGATTATCAACAACGACGGTTCCTGCTTCCACCTGCATCTCCGTCCCGAGCAACTGGCCGACCGCGTCATCCTCGTCGGTGACCCAGGACGTGTAGAGACCGTTGCCGCCTATTTCGACGAGAAAGAATGCGAGGTTTCCAACCGCGAGTTCCATGCCATCACAGGCACTTATCAGGGCAAGCGCATCACGGTTCAGTCGACTGGTATCGGATGCGATAATATCGATATCGTGATGAATGAACTCGATACCCTTGCCAATATCGACTATACCACCAGAACGGAGATGGACGAGCACCGCAGCCTGACCATCGTACGCATCGGTACCTGCGGCGGTTTGCAGCCCTTCACGCCGACGGGCTGTTTCATCGCCAGCGTCAAGAGCATCGGCTTCGACGGACTGCTGAACTACTACGCCGGGCGTAATGTGGTTTGCGACATCCCGATGGAGAAAGCCTTCAAGGAACACATGCAGTGGGATCCCATCAAAGGCTCGCCGTATGTCGCCGTTGCTGATGCCGACCTCATCGACCAGATTGCCGGCGACGACATGGTGCGCGGCTATACCATCGCCTGCGGAGGCTTCTATGGTCCGCAGGGTCGCCAGTTGCGTGCCGACATCGCCGACCCGCAACAGAACGAGAAAGTGGAGTCGTTCGAATACGAGGGCATGAAGGTCTGCAACTTCGAGATGGAATCCTCTGCCCTCGCCGGCATGGCCTCCCTGCTGGGACATCGTGCCATGACCTGCTGCATGGTGATTGCCAACCGCTACACCACGGAGATGAATACGGAATACAAGAACTCCATCGAAACACTCATCCAAAAAGTATTAGATAGAATATGATTGTGAGTATCGTATTAGCAATCCTCTTTCTCGTCCTTGCCATCGTCCTTCTGATGGGTAAAGGTGATATGCTCATTGCGGGCTATAATACCGCCAGCGAGGAAGAGCGGGCAAAAGTCGATATCAAGCGACTCAGAATTGTCATGGCCATTCTGATGGTGATTACCGCCGCCTTTTGCGCCATTCTCCCCCTTATCGGCGATAATAAGGATTCGCTATTGGTGGCTACCGCCATCTTCATTGCCATTACCGTAGTCGGTGTTATCTTTGCCAATACATGGACCAAGAAGAAATGACTATTTGCGCTCTGGCAACGGCTCCTGGCGGAGCATTGGGAATCATCAGGGTTTCTGGCCCTGATGCCTTCACCACCGTCTCTTCTCTCTGTTCTATCAGCTGCGACCGGGTCGCAGCAAACACGACAAGGTTTACCCGCATCAAGGATGGCGAGGAAGTGATTGACGAGGCGATGGTCGCCGTATTCCGTGCTCCCCACTCCTATACGGGCGAAGATAGTGTGGAGATTTCCTGCCACGGTTCCCTATATATATTAAATAAGGTGTTGGAACTGCTGATCAAGAACGGTTGCCGCATGGCCCGCCCCGGTGAGTTTACCCAGCGCGCCTACCTGAATGGCAAGATGGACCTCTCGCAGGCCGAAGCCGTGGCCGACCTCATTGCCTCGTCCAACAGGGCGACGCACCATTTGGCCATGAGCCAACTGCGGGGCGGCATCTCCACGGAGCTCAGCCGCCTGAGGGAACAACTGCTGAAACTCACTTCCCTGTTGGAACTCGAACTCGACTTCTCCGACCATGAGGACCTCGAGTTTGCCGACCGCTCGGAACTATTGCAACTTACACAGACCATCGATGCCCACATCACCCATCTTGCTCAGACTTTCGAAGTCGGCAACGCCCTGAAGAACGGCATTCCCGTGGCCATTGTCGGAGCGCCCAACGTAGGCAAGAGCACGCTGCTCAATGCCCTGCTGGGCGAAGAGCGCGCCATTGTCAGCGACATACAGGGCACTACCCGCGATGCCATCGAAGACACCATTCAGCTCGGCGGCGTCACCTTCCGCTTCATCGATACCGCCGGCATCCGCCATACCGACGACCAGATTGAGAACCTCGGCATCGAGCGCTCGATGGCTGCCGCCCAGCGTGCCCGGATTATCCTGATGATGACCGAGCCCGGCGTGCCCTACCCCGACATTCCCGTCCGCGACGACCAGACCGTCATCCGCATCGAGAACAAGACCGACAATTTCCAAGCCAAGTTCGGCGTGGGCCTTGACCAACTGCGCCAGCAACTGACCGCCGCCGCTCCCAAGACCGCCGACAACGACGTCATCGTCACCAACGCCCGCCACTACGAGGCGCTCGTCCGTGCCCGACAGCATCTCCAGCGCGTCCTCGACGGTCTGCAGTCGCAGTTGAGCGGCGACCTGCTCAGCGAGGACCTCCGCCTCACCCTCAGTACCCTTGCCGAAATCACGGGCGGCCAGATTACTCCCAACGAAGTATTAGGGAACATCTTCAAGCACTTCTGCGTGGGAAAGTGACGTCAGGTCATAGTGACTACAACGAGAGAGCAAAAAACACGGGGAGCCTTCGGGCTCCCTTTTTCTATGGATAAAAAACAGTAAAATTATGAAGAAGAAACAGAATGAAGAGCCGCAGACGGGTCGGCGGTTCAGCAAGGCATTGTATGGTGAAAAGATTATGCGGCTCTTCCGCTTGATGCCGACGGCGAAGCTGGCGCGGCTGCTGGGACTGAAGCCGAGACAGGTTTCGGACTTCGCCTTTAGGAACAATTTCGAAGAATCGTTGGGCAAGGACTCAGCCGAGCGGTCGAAGGTAGCCTCCGAGAATGGCAAGAAAGGGGGACGGCGGAAATTTCGTTAATTTGCCAACGGAAGCCAGTAGGGCGAGTAATCTAAAGTAACTAGTTTACGATTCTAAGATAACTAGTTTACGATTTTAAGATAACTAGTTTACGATTTTAAGATAACTAGTTTACGAAAATTGGGGTACGGAATAAGAAAAGGAGCATCCTTCGGTGGGTGCTCCTTTTAAGTTTGCCTTCAAACTGGCGGTGCTCCTTATCGTTTGGCCGTCAACCTAAGGGCGCTACTTGAACAGCAGCGGGGCGAATTCGGAAAGGTAGATGCGCCAGTTGCGCCAGATGTGGCCGCCGTCGGTCTCGACGTAGGTGTACTTGTAACCCTTGGAATCCCAGTAGTTGCGCAAATCGACGGTGCCCTGATAGAGGAAGTCGGTGTTGCCCATTCCCATCCAGTAGAGCTTGGGCTTGCTGCCGAAGAGGCGGGCCGACTGTGCGGCGAAGTCGGGGTCGGCCTTGATTTGCTCGGAGAAGGGCTGCTGCATGTTGAAGTCCTTACCGAGGTGCAGGCCGGCGGAGAAGAGGCCGTAGTAGTCGAACGTGGTCGGATAGAGCAGGCTGATGGCGAAGGTGTGGCCGCCACCCATGGAGAGTCCGCAGACGGCGCGGCCCTCGCGGCTCTTGACGGTGCGGTAGTTGGCATCGACGTAGTTCACGATGTCCATGAAGCTGGCGGGGATGGTGGCTGCGGCAGGAGCCGTGGGTCCCGTACCACCGCCGCGGAAGCCGGGGGTGTACATGCCGAACGACCACTCGCCGGGCGCTGCCTGACAGTTGGGATTGCCGTTGGGCATGACGACAATCATCGGCTTGGCCTTGCCCATGGCGATGAGGTTGTCGAGAATCTGTGCGGCGCGACCGAGCTCGCTCCAGGCATTCTCGTCGCCACCGGAACCGTGCAGCAAGTAGAGCACGGGATAGCGGCCGCCCTTGTCGTAGCCGGGGGGCGTATAGATGGTCATGCGGCGCTGCATCTTCAGCGTGGGACTGGGATACCAGACCTTCGAGAGGTTGCCGTGGGGCACTTCGTTCACGCGGTAGAGGTCGCCCCTGTCGCCCTTCTCACGGCTGACGATGAAGATGTTGGTGAACGACACGATGTCGCGATTGACGTAGATGTTGGCGGGGTCCTTCACACCCGTCATGCCGTCGATGTTGAAGGTATAGCTGTACATCTCGGGGGCGAGCTTGTCGGTGGTGTAGCTCCACACGCCGTTCTTGCCCTCGACGAGTTCTGCCACGCCCGGCGCATCGTACTTGCCATAGCCGGGAACCTCGATGGGCTGTGTAGGCAGGAAGTCGCCCGTCACCTCGACCTTGATGGCCTTGGGAGCGTAAAGATTGAACGTCACCGTGCCGTCGGGATTGACGACGGGCGACTGCACGCTGGCACTGTTGAAGAGTTTCTCTTGTGCCGAGGCACCGATGCAGCAGACGGCTGCGAGCGCCAAAGTGATGATGGTCTTTTTCATCTCTATTACCTTATTATTATATTATCTTTTCAACAGGTTCATCTTCGTCTGGGGGTTCAGCACGTTGTGGGCCTTCGTCTGCTGAGCCTTGACAGTAGCCTTGAGCGAGGCCTTGATGTCGGTAGCGGAGGCGGCGACGAGGAACTGGTAATCGCCCTCGGCAACCACCCATGCAGAAGCGGCCTCGTCGTAGGAAGCCAGGTCGGCGGCATTGATCTTGAAGGTCAGCTTCTCGCTCTCGCCAGGCTTCAGGCTCTTGGTCTTGGCGAAGGCCTTCAGCTCCTTGGCGGGCTTGTTGGCAGCCTTCGAGTCGGGAGCGGCAGCGTAGAGTTCCACGACTTCCTTGCCCTCGCGGTCGCCGGTGTTCTTGACAGTGACAGAGATGTCGTAGCCGTCGTCCTTATGGGCTATCCTGGCATCGCTGTACGCGAAGGTGGTGTAGCTCAGGCCATAGCCGAAGGGATAAGAGACGGGAACGTCGAACGAGTCGAAGTAGCGGTAGCCGACGTAGATGTCCTCCTCATATTCGGTATAGTCCACGTTGCGGACGTTGCCCTTCTTGCCCTGGTTGAACATGTCGATGCGCGGGTCTTCGTCGATGGGGAAGTTCTTCGACGAATAGGCATCGGTGAACTTCACGGGCCAAGTCATGGTAAACTTGCCGCTGGGCGACTGCTTGCCGCTGAGCACGTCAACGACGCTGTTGCCACCTTCCTGTCCGGCCTGCCAGGCGCAGAGGATGGCATCGGGCAGGTCTTTCCACGAAGCGGTCTCGATGACACCACCGATGTTCAGCAGCACAACGACCTGCTTGCCGGCCTTGTGATAGACGTCGCAAACCTGCGTGATGAGCTGGCGCTCGGAGTCGCTCAGGTTGAAGTCGGCCACCTTGCGGTCGAGGAACTCGCCAGACAAACGGCCCAGCGTGATGACGGCGATGTCGGAAGCCTCGGCCTGCTTCGCCAGTTCGTCAGCGGAGAAGAGTTTCTCGGCGGGCAGCGGCTGGGGAAGGAACTTCACGAGCATGGCGTTCTTCGGATCCTTCTTGGCCTGTTCCTCGAGGGCGGCCTCAGCCTTCTTCTTGGCATCAGCGATGTAGGTCTCGTAAGCTTTCTTCAGTTCCTCAGAAACGGTATAGCCGCCGTTCTTCATACCGTCGAGCAGCGAGACAACGTAGGCGTGGTTCACATTGCCGGAACCCGTACCGCCGGCGATGAAGTCATAAGACGTAATGCCATAGAGGGCGACGTTCTTCACGTTCGCGGCAAACGGCAAGGCCTTCTCATTCTTCATAAGTACCATACCCTCGGCAGCCGACTGGCGCGTCACGGCAGCATGAGCCTTGAGGTCGGGCTTGTTGCTATACTGATAACCCTGGAAACGCGGACACTTCTCCACGAGGTTCAGGATGCGGGCGACGTTGCGGTCGAGGTCGGCCTCGGCCAGTTTGCCGCTCTTCACGCCGGCGACGATGCTGTCGAACTGCTCATTCTTTCCGGGCTGCAGCATGTCATTGCCAGCCCACATCTGCTTGGCACCGTCCTTGCCGCCAAACCAGTCGGTCATCACCGTGCCCTCGTAGCCCCACTCGTCACGCAGGATGGTCTCAACGAGGTCCTTGCTCTCGCTGGAGTACGTGCCGTTGATGTAGTTGTAGGAGGTCATCACCGTCCAAGGCTTACTCTCCTTGATGGCAATCTCGAAACCTTTCAGGTAGATTTCGCGCAGGGCACGCTGTGAGATGCGGGCATCGGTGTTCATGCGGTTCGTCTCCTGGTTGTTGGCGGCGAAGTGCTTGATACTCGTACCCACGTCGTTCTTCTGTACGCCGGTAATGTAGGCACCAGCGGTCTTGCCTGCCACCACAGGGTCTTCTGAGTAGTACTCGAAGTTGCGGCCGCAGAGCGGGTTACGCATGATATTCAAGGCAGGAGCCAACAGCACGTCGGCACCATATTCCTTCACTTCCTCGCCGATAGCCTGACCGACCTGCTCCACGAGATTCGTGTTCCAAGTCGAGGCGAGCAGGGTACCAATGGGGAAATGGGTACAATAATAAGTGGCAGAGTCGCCTTCGCGCTTGGCATCAATACGCAGTCCGGCAGGACCGTCTGCCAGAACGATGGCTGGGATGCCAAGGGAGTCGAGGGGATAGGTGGTACCTGCGGCACCGGGCACGAGGTTCTTCGTGGCGCCGATGACGGCATTGTCACCGCTGAAGCCTTCCATACCCACACCGATGACGAAGTGGGCCTTGTCTTCGAGCGACAACTTGCTCATCACTTCCTGCTGGTCGATGGTGCTCTTAGTCACTTTGTCGGTAGCGTTACAACCCATAACGAGGGCTGCTATACCGAGCACGTAAAACATAGACTTTTTCATAGGACTTATTTAAATAATAAAGGAGTAAATTCGGAAAGGTAGATGCGCCAGTTGCGCCAGATGTGACCGCCGTCGGTCTCGAGGTAGGTGTACTTGTGCTGCTTCGAGTCGAGGTAGGCACGCAGGTCGTTGTTGTTCTTGATGAGGAAGTCGGTCTTGCCGATGCCAATCCAGAAGAGCTTGGGATTCTTGGCAAACAGGCGGTCGATCTTCCCGTTGCGGTCGGCGTAGATTTCCGGATGACCGTTGGGGTCGGGCTGCTGCTGATCGACGGCAGCAGAGAACAGGCCGATGTAGCCGAAGAGGTCAGGATTGTTGATGGAAACAAAGAGGCTGTGGAAACCGCCCATCGACAGACCGGCAATGGCGCGGTGGGCCTTGTCTTTCTTCACACGGTAGGTCTTCTCGATGAACTTCACCACGTCGGGGAAGGCGGTCTCGAAACTTCCTTCCATCGTCTTGGGCAGCATCATCGTCGGCACGCGGAAACCCTCAGAGGTTTCGCCGGGGCAAGCCTCCTGCGAGATATTGCCGTTGGTCATCACCACCAACATCGGCTCGGCTTTGCCTTGCGCGATGAGGTTGTCGAGAATCTGTGCGGCACGACCGAGCTCGCTCCAAGCATTCTCGTCGCCACCGATGCCGTGCAACAGGTAGAGCACAGGATATTCGCGCTTGCCGCTGGTTTCGTAGCCGGCAGGGGTATAGACCGTCAGGCGGCGCGTGATGCCTGCCGTCGGACTCTCGTACCACACCTTGCTCACCGTTCCGTGAGCCACCTTATTGACTTTATACAAATCGGCTCGTGCGTCACCACCAATGAGCAGTACGCTGAACAGATTGTTGATGTCGCGGATGTTGTAGACATTCAGCGGGTCGATAATCTTCACGCCGTCCACTATTATATTATAGGTATAGAGCTCGGGCTTCAGCGGCGCGGTGGTATAGCTCCACACGCCCTTATCGTCCTTCACCAAATCAACCACACCCGGCATGTCATAGGTATTGCCCTGGTACTCCACTTTCTGCGCCGGCAGCATGTCGCCGGTAATCTGCACTTTCTGCGCCTCGGGGGCAATCAGATTAAACGTCACACTGTTATCGGCATGTACGTCAGGCGATGCCACTTGCGGTCCCTGTCCCCAGTTCAGGTTCTGCTGAGCCTGCGCCGCCATACCCGTCAGGCAGAGGGCAGCCATTACGAATAGTTTTCTCATTGTCTCGCTTTATTTTCAGTTATGATAGGATTATTTCTTCTTCAGGGCCTCGGCAATGATCTCCGCCATACGCCCTACCCCTTTGTCGTTAGGATGGATACCGTCGGGCAATACCAAATCCTCACAGCCCGCAAAGAGCGTATGCAGATCGATGACCTCCAAATCCAGCTTCTTGGCCACCTGCTGCTGGATGGGAATAATGTCGTTGGCAATCACGACATCGCTGATGTCCCACGACGGTTTGAAGGCCGGAATGGGAGTGCAGAGCAGGATGCGGCTCTTGGGAGAGGCGGCACGCATTGCCTTGATCATCTGCTCCAGGTCCTGCTTGAACTCCTTGCCAAACTGCCAGTTCTGGGGTTTGGAATCGTTGGTGCCCAACTTGATGACCACGATGTCGGGCTTGAAGGCCAGCGCGTCTTTCCAGGCCAACTCGTTCATATACGGATAGTCGCCCTTGTTCAACAATGTCCGACCGCTCACGCCGAAGTTTTTCACCCAATAGCCGTTGCCCAGCTTCTTCTGCAACAAAGCCGGATAGCCATACGCCGTCGCCATGTCGATGCCGTGACCATCGGTGATGCTGTTGCCGACACATGCCACGCGAATGGCATCAGGCTGCGGCGCCTGACGGTCCTTCAGCCAATTGCCCAAGTCGGTGAGCAACTGGTCGTGATACTTGAACCAAGGACCGAAGCCGAAGCCGTGGTCGCCCGTCGGATAGACAAACATCGCACAATCGTTACCCGCCTTGCGCATCGCCTTGTAATACTCCAGACCATTGGTCACGAACGGCACCAGGCGGTCGTCGCTGGCCGATATGATGACGGCAGGAGGCGTCAGATGACGGCGCACCACATTGTTCGTCGAGAAGTCGCGCACCAGTTCGGGATTCTTCTGTCCCTCCTCGCCGAGGAAATTGACGCACGACCATTTGTGCGACACCCGCTCGTCCATCGAGATGACCGGATAGAACAGAATGGTGAAGTCGGGACGCACATCGAAGTCGGCATGCGTAGAGATGACCGATGAGAGATGGCCGCCTGCCGAGAATCCCATGATACCGACGTCGTGCGGATTGATAGCCCACACCTTCGCCGAGTCGCGGACGATGCGGAAAGCATTCTCCACGTCACTGATCGGCTTGCTGCGGTCACCCTCCGGCAGCCGGTAGTTCACCACGAAATAAGCAATTCCCTGCCGGTTGAGCCAGTCGGAGGCCAGATAGCCCTCATGACCGTTCGACAGCACGGAATAACCGCCACCCGGAATTCCCACAATCGCCTTACCCGAAGGGGCCTGAGGCAGAAAACAAACCATCTGCGCCTTCCCGTCAGCAGTCAGGTCGAGCGTAAACTTTCTCGCAGTCATTACCGAGCCATCAGACTCGCCTGCCCATGGGCTTTGCGCCTGCATCGTCATCGACAGCAGGGCCAGCCCTAAAATCATCAGTTTCTTCATATTGATTCTGTTCAGTGTTGAAATAATATTGTTAGTTCGTATAATGTTTCGCAAATATACGAAATAATTCCATATATCGCTCGCTCTTTTTCAATTATTTAGTATTTTTGCAGAGAAATAGAGAAAAAAATGCCCATCATCGACATCACATCCCTCCACCACCCTGGCGTGGAAATGTTCAGCACACTGACGGAAGCACAACTGCGAAACCGCATAGAGCCCGAGAAAGGAATCTTCATCGTAGAGAGTCCAAAGGTCATCCGCGTAGCACTGGATGCCGGCTATGAACCCGTGGCACTGCTCTGCGAGCGAAGACACATCGAGGGCGACGCCGCCGACATCATCAGCCGCACCGGTGACATTCCCGTCTATACCGGGACACGCGAACTGCTGGCCGAACTGACGGGCTACACCCTGACACGCGGCGTACTCTGTGCCATGCGACGCCCGACCACGAAGTGCGTCGAAGACATCTGCCGCAATGCTCGCCGCATCGTCGTCATCGACGGCGTCGTCGACACCACGAACATCGGAGCCATCTTCCGCTCTGCTGCCGCACTGGGCATCGATGCCGTCGTGCTGACCACCAATTCATGCGATCCGCTCAACCGCCGAGCCGTCCGCGTATCGATGGGCTCCGTATTCCTCGTACCGTGGACGTGGATAGAGGGCGACGTCCAGCAACTTCGCAACCTCGGTTTCAAAACTGTCGCAATGGCACTTACCGACCGTTCCATCCCCCTCGACTCCCCCATCCTGAAACAAGAACCGAAACTGGCCATCATCATGGGAACCGAGGGCGACGGACTGCCACAGACAACCATTCTTGAAGCCGACTACGTAGTCCGCATCCCCATGTCGCACGGTGTCGACTCCCTCAACGTCGCCGCCGCCTCCGCTGTCGCCTTTTGGGAACTCAGGTGAAATTCACATGAAAAGTTACGAAAAAATAATTAAAAGACTTGGGCATTAGAAAAAATATGCGTAATTTTGTAGCCCGAAATTAGCACAAAATTTTAATCTACGATATGAAGAAACAATTAAAGAAAGTACTCGTGCTAGGTTCGGGTGCCCTTAAAATCGGACAGGCCGGCGAGTTTGACTACTCAGGCTCACAAGCGCTGAAAGCATTGCGTGAGGAAGGTATCTCTTCCGTGTTGGTAAACCCTAACATCGCCACGATCCAGACATCGGAAGGCATCGCCGACAAGGTGTACTTCCAGCCAGTAACTACTCATTTCGTTACGGAAATCATCAAGAAGGAGCGTCCTGACGGCATTCTCCTAGCCTTTGGCGGACAGACCGCACTGAACTGCGGTACGGAACTGTATCAGAAAGGTATATTGAAAGAGTATGGCGTGGAAGTGCTGGGTACCAGCGTCGAGGCTATCATGAATACGGAGGACCGCGACCTCTTCGTAAAGAAACTCGGCGAGGTAGACTTGAAGGTACCCGTTTCTCATGCCGTAGAAAATATGGACGACGCACTGAAGGCTGCCCGTGAGATCGGCTTCCCCATCATGATCCGTTCGGCTTATGCACTGGGCGGTCTGGGTTCAGGTATCTGTCCTGACGAGAAAGCTTTCGTGGAACTGGCTGAGAGTGCCTTCACTTTCGCTCCACAGATTCTGGTGGAAGAGTCGCTGAAGGGATGGAAGGAAATCGAGTTCGAGTGCATCCGCGACGCCAACGATCGTTGCTTCACAGTGGCTTCGATGGAAAACTTCGACCCGCTCGGCATTCATACCGGTGAGTCTATCGTCGTAGCTCCCACCTGTTCGCTCACTGAGGAGCAGGTGAAAATGCTGCAGGAAATCACGATTAAGTGTGTGAAGCATTTAGGCATCATCGGTGAGTGTAACATCCAGTTCGCTTTCAACGCGAAGACCAACGACTACCGCATCATTGAAATCAACGCCCGTCTGAGCCGAAGCTCTGCTCTCGCCTCCAAGGCAACAGGCTATCCCCTCGCCTTCGTGGCAGCGAAGATTGCCCTCGGCTACACCCTCGACCAGATTGGCGAGATGGGTACGACCAGTAGCGCCTATGTGGCCCCGAGCCTCGACTATATGATCTGTAAGATTCCACGTTGGGACCTGACGAAATTCGCCGGTGTGAGCCGTCTGATCGGTTCGAGCATGAAGTCCGTCGGCGAAATCATGTCTATCGGACGCTCGTTCGAAGAGATGATCCAGAAAGGATTGCGTATGATCGGACAAGGCATGCACGGTTTCGTGGGCAATGACCATACGAAGTTCGACAATCTGGAGGACGCATTGTCGAATCCGACAGACCTCCGCATCTTCGCCATTGCCCAGGCTCTGGAGGAAGGCTATACCATCGACCATATCGAGGAACTGACGAAAATTGACAAGTGGTTCCTGGAGCGCCTGAAGCATATCGTAGACTTGAAACACCAGTTGATGGAGTACAATAAAATTGAGGAACTGCCAACCTCATTATTATTAGAGGTTAAGCAGTGCGGCTTCTCCGACTTCCAGATAGCCCGTTTCGTACTGAAACCACAGGGTGGCAATATGGAGAAGGAGAACTTGGCCGTCCGCCAGTATCGTAAGACCAAGGGTATCCTGCCCTCTGTCAAGCGCATCCCAACGGTGGCTTCTGAGCATCCTGAACTGACAAACTACCTGTATTTCACATACACCCATACCCCAGCCTTCGGCACTCCCGACGGCAAACCCTATACGGCTGCCCACGACATCAACTACTACAAGAACGAGAAATCGGTTATCGTGCTGGGGTCCGGTGCCTATCGTATCGGTTCGTCCGTAGAGTTCGACTGGTGTTCGGTGAATGCCATCAATACGGCACGAAAGCTGGGCTATAAGTCCATCATGATCAACTATAACCCCGAGACAGTCTCGACCGACTATGACATGTGCGACCGCCTGTACTTCGACGAGTTGTCGTTGGAGCGTGTGCTGGATGTCATCGACCTGGAGCAGCCACGCGGTGTTATCGTCAGCGTGGGTGGACAGATTCCCAACAACCTCGCCATGAAGCTGTATCGTCAGGGCGTTCCCGTATTGGGTACCAGTCCTGTGAACATCGATCGGGCCGAGAACCGCGACAAGTTCTCTGCCATGCTCGACAAGCTTGGTATCGACCAGCCTCGCTGGCGCGCCCTTACCTCGTTCGAGGATGTGAAGGAATTTGTGGAGGAGGTAGGATATCCCGTTTTAGTACGTCCTTCTTATGTGCTCTCTGGTGCTGCTATGAACGTCTGCTATGACGATGAAGAACTGCACCGCTTCTTGAACATGGCGACGGAGGTCTCGAAAGAATTCCCTGTCGTTATCTCGAAGTTCATGACCGATACCAAGGAGATAGAGTTTGACGCTGTTGCAGACAAGGGAGAAGTCGTCGAGTACGCCATCTCCGAGCATGTAGAGTATGCTGGTGTACACTCTGGTGACGCCACCATGATATTCCCTGCCCAGCACATCTACTTCTCGACCATCCGTCAAATAAAGAAGATTTCTCGCAAGATTGCTGCCGAACTGAACATCAGTGGTCCGTTCAATATCCAGTTCCTGGCTAAGAACCGTGAGGTGAAGGTCATTGAGTGTAACCTCCGTGCCAGCCGTTCGTTCCCCTTCGTATCGAAGATTCTGAAGCGTAACTTCATCGAGACGGCTACGAAGATCATGCTCGACGCTCCTTACCAGAAACCGGAGAAGAGTGAGTTCGACATTGACCGAATCGGTGTGAAAGCATCACAATTCTCGTTTGCCCGCCTGCAGAATGCCGATCCTGTACTGGGTGTGGATATGAGTTCTACAGGTGAGGTTGGCTGTCTAGGTGACGATCTCAACGAGGCGCTGCTCAATGCCCTTATCGCCACCGGTTATCGTCTACCGAAGAAGAGCGTATTGATCTCCAGTGGTGCTGCCAAGGGAAAGGTCAGTCTGCTGGAGCCTGCCAAGCAACTGGTTCAGAAGGGCTATCAGGTATTCGCTACTGGCGGTACTGCCAAATTCTTCAACGAGAACGGTGTAGAGGCTACTGCAGTATGCTGGCCTGACGAGAACGGTGAGAACAACGTCATGGACATGATTGCCAACCACGCTTTCGACCTCATCGTCAATGTTCCGAAGAACCACACCAAGCGTGAGTTGACCAACGGTTACCGCATCCGTCGTGGTGCCATTGACCATAATATCCCATTGATGACGAATGTCCGTCTCGCCAAGGCCTTCATTGAAGCATTCACTGCCATGAAAGAAGAGGACATTAAAATCAAGAGCTGGCAGGAATATAATTCATAGTTAAAAGTTAAGAATTGAAAGTTAGATTTTCTATCCCCCTTATAATCCTGTGCTTGTTATTCTCATTGGGAATGCAAGCACAGGATTCTCCTAATGCCCAACAGGCACGACGGATGTTCAATCAGGCTTACGAGATGGTGTTTGGACCCGAGGGATCCCAGTTGCATTATTCCGTGAATATCATTGGAATTTACAAGACAGAGGGAACCATCTGGACAAAAGGCAAGAAGAGTAAGTTTGTAGACGAGAAATATATCGCATGGAACGACGATGTCACCTATTACCGTTTAGAGCGGAAGAAAAAGACGATCACCGTCTATGATGCCCATTCCGAAGAACGTGACAAGTATGCCGCCAAGTTTAAGTTCACGCCTGACAACTATACCTATAGTATCAAGGACGATCCGAAGAAGGGCTACTATATCACGTTAAAGGCAAAGAAAGGAGTCAAGGGTATCAAGGAGGCCCGTGTCCTGCTGGACCACTATACCCACTACCCTATCAACGTGCGTGTCAAAGTCGGTATCTTCCATACCACCATCAAGATTAGCAATTTCAAGGTGGGAGGCATCACAGACAGCTTCTTCACCTTCCCGAAATCGCAATACCAAAACGGCTACAAATACATCGACAAGCGATAGTTACTCCACGTCAACGTCTGTCTGTTTGATGAAGAGATAGTCGTGCCCTGTCTTTAGGACGTAATAGCCGTCTTCAAGCAATTCGTATTCATCGGCAAGAATCAAACCTTGACGGACGGTACCATATGGGATATACTTGGGACCGTCATCAGCATAATTATCCGTATAAAGAAGAGTTGGAGCATACTTGGCAACGAGTTTAGGTTTACCTTTCCCTTCATACCATGACTGATAGCCTAAATACTTATTATATACCCAGCCCACAATATCATTTTCGATTTTGACCTTGCTCCATCGCTCACCAGACTCCAATAGGATACCACGCCCTAAACCGTGGAAACATAAGGGCAAGGTTCCTAATATCCTTGCCTTACTGGACGGAGCTTCACGTACATTCAAGAAACCATCGTCAGAAGTGGCATAGACCACTATCAGTTCACTAGGAGTTATCAACTTCTGAGACCAACAGACACAACACATCAGGAAAAAACTGAAGAAAAGAATGATTCGCTTCATGGTTATTCGTTTTTTAGTTTATGACGGTGCAAATATAATGATTTATGGGAAAAAATCCAAATTAATTTGGTTTTTATCACTAATATTTGTAACTTTACCCCCATGAAAGAACTGAAAGTCATTATCTATGAGCACACCACAGAGTTACCAAAGATGCCCGACGGTAACTATTTCCACAGTAAGGAACTGATGGAACTCTGTGAACGAACACCACGCCAAAAGCCTTTTATGGCAGTGGTAACAGAAGCTAACGGGACTGTGGTGGCTCATATGTTGGCTATCATGTATTATCGGAGATCATGGATTCCACCTTATATATATATGCACGTCAGGGTGATTGGTGAAGGTGTGTTTCACCTGGCAGACGAGGAGCATCGCAAACAACAAATGTTCGGACTGATGGCAGAGGCCATCACAGAACGAATGCAGAACCGGACACTCTATATTGAGTTCAGTCACCTCTCTCAGAAAATGTTTGGCTACAAGGAACTAAGACGTATGAGATTCTTCCATGTAAAATGGATGAACATCCACAACTCACTGCATTCAAAAACAGCTGAGGAACGTATCACGGAACGGCAGATGAAACGTATTGAGGCTGCACAAGAGCGAGGGGCCGTAACCAAGTTGGTAGAAACAAAAGAGGAATTTCAAGAGTTCTCGAAACTACTGCGCAGACATAATTGGCTGAAACCAAGACGCCATTTGCCGGCAGATACTTTCTTTCAGGGAATGATGGATAGTCAGCGGTGCCGTTTGTTCATTACAAAATATAAAGAAAAAGTGATTGGCTGTTGTGCATGTGTACATTCTGAGGGAGACATGTTTCTCTGGTATTCCGCCTCACGAAGGAAGAGTTATGCAATGCTACACCCGAATGCCGTAACAATATGGAATGCTATCAAACAGGCACAGGAAGAAGGTATGCAGCATTTCCGTTTCGTGGACGTAGGGCTCCCCTTCCGTCGCAATCCATATCGCGACTTCATTCTCAGTTTCGGAGGCAAAGAGGTGACAGGTTTCCGTTGGTTTCGTATCAGCATCCGATGGGTCAATGCGCTCGCCTCATGGTGGTGGAGAGAGTGATGACTATTGGCTATTGCAAATAATAAATTCATTTGTCTTACGTTATTTATAGTGATGAAAAGAAAATATACCATTCTCACTATACTTTTACTGCTCATGGGCAGTACAATGATGCATGCTCAGTCGTTTACCCTCTCTGGAACTGTGAGCGACGAGGAAGGTAATGCTATTGAACTGGCTACTGTAAGTTGTCTTGAACAAGGAGCCGTGACCGTTGCCAACCTAAAGGGTGAATATTCCCTGACCCTAAAGTCGGCTGACTCTGTCGTCGTAAAATTCTCGATGATAGGTTTCCAGACACGTACTCGTGTGCTCCGCAACCCCAAAGGGAAACAGCGTTTGCTTGTTACCCTACACCCTATGAAAGAATTAGACGAGGTGGTAGTGACAGAGAAGCGCCGGCAAACAACGGGAACAGACCAGCTGAACACTAAGGATCTTCGTCAGAATCCCTCTACAACGGGAAATGCTGTAGAAGAACTGGTACAACAACAGGCTGGTGTATCGACACATAATGAATTGTCTAGCCAGTATAATGTGAGAGGAGGCTCTTTCGATGAGAACTCCGTATACATCAACGGAACAGAAATCTATCGTCCCTTGCTTATCCGTAGCGGACAACAAGAGGGACTTTCTGTCATCAACAGCGATATGGTAGAGAAAATCGGTTTCTCTTCCGGTGGTTTTGAAGCGAAATACGGCGACAAGATGTCCAGCGCCTTGGATATCCAATATCGTAAGCCTACTCGGCTGGAAGGAAATCTTCAAGCCTCACTTCTGGGAGGCAGTGTGTTTGTGGGCTATGGTAATAAGAAATTCTCTATGAGTCATGGCGTACGCTATAAAACAAACCGCTATCTCTTAGGGTCGCTAGAGACAAAAGGCGAATACAGACCAAACTTTCTTGACTACCAGACCTATATAACATGGAGTCCTAATAAACGATGGGACTTGGAAGTCATTGGAAACATATCGGAGAACCACTATAATTTTGTACCCAGCGACCGTGAGACCTCTTTCGGTACAATGCAGGAAGTAAAGTCGTTCAAAGTTTACTTCGACGGACAGGAAAAAGATATTTTCCGTACCCTCTTTGGAACAGCCTCTATCACTTATCATCCTACAGAGAAAACGCATGTAAAACTACAGGCAGCAGCGTTCCATACAAAAGAACAAGAGACCTACGATATACAAGGCCAGTATTGGCTGGACGATACACAGACGACGGAAAACCTGGGCGTAGGAACCTATATGGAACATGCCCGAAACTATCTTACCGCCAATGTGGAAAGTATCAAACTGACTGTCAACCATAAGGCAAAGAGACATGACATAGAAGGTGGTTTCACCATGAAATTGGAAAACATCGAGGAGAACGCAAAAGAATATGAGATGCGTGACTCTAGCGGCTATAGTATTCCACATACTGGTGAGAGACTGGATCTCATTTATTCATTGGCTTCAAAAAACAAAATATCATCCACACGCATAGAAGCCTACTTACAAGACACCTACCGTTTCCAGACAGGTAATACAGAAAAACCTAACCTGTGGACACTTAATGTAGGAGTGAGACTTGCCAATTGGAGTTATAACAAAGAAACAATTATCTCACCTCGCCTATCTTTGGCCATGATACCTGGTTTCAATGAGAACATGACTTTCCGTTTGTCAACGGGTATCTATTATCAGGCCCCCTTCTATAAAGAACTGCGTGACACAACAACAATCAACGGAAAGACCATCGTCGCGTTGAACAAGGATATCAAGAGCCAACGTTCTATCCATATTGTCGGGGCCTTTGACTATCGTTTCCGTATGGCGAACCGTCCTTTCCGTTTTACGGCTGAGGCATACTATAAAATCATGGATAACCTCGTACCATATAACGTACAAAACATGAAGGTGGTATATTATGGACAGAATATGGCTAAAGGTTATGCGGCAGGTCTTGACCTAAAGCTCTATGGTGAGTTTGTGCCAGGCACTGACTCCTGGTTAACCTTCTCACTCATGAGTACACGCCAGAAAATTAACGGAATCAGTGTACCACTACCTACCGACCAGCGATGGGGTGTGAATCTCCACTTTACCGACTATTTCCCTGGTACAGAACGATGGAAGATGACCTTGCGACTCGCCTTTGCAGACGGACTTCCCTTCGGACCTCCACACAGAGGATTGGAATACCAACAATTCCGTGCTCCCGCCTACAAACGAGCAGATATCGGTATGAGTTACCTCGCTTATCAGCGCAACGAGGACCGCTCTTCCTTTGGTATTAGGAAAGTTTGGGTAGGTATTGACGGACTGAATATTTTCGGAATTTCAAATGTCAATAGCTACTATTGGGTAACTGATGTGACCAATCATCAATATGCTGTTCCAAACTACCTGACAGGCAGACAAATCAATGGAAAGGTCATTGTCGAGTTTTAATAATCATTAATTATTGATTCTTAATTCTTAGTTCTTAAATAATAATTGTATCTTTGCACTATTATTTATACAATTAATATTATTAACAATATGAAGATTTCACACATTGAGCATCTGGGCATTGCTGTCCAGAGCATTGAAGAGAGCCTGCCGTACTTCGAGAACGTGCTGGGTCTGAAGTGTTATGCCGTCGAAACGGTAGAGGATCAGAAAGTAAAGACCGCCTTTCTGAAGTGTGGTGAGGTGAAACTGGAACTGCTGGAACCGACATCTCCTGAAAGCACTATCCAGAAGTGGCTCGACAAAGGTAACAAGGGTGTTCACCATGTAGCCTTCTGCGTAGAGGATGGTGTTGCCAACGCACTGGCTGAGGTCAGCGAGAAGGGCGTTCGCCTCATCGACGAGAAGCCTCGCAAGGGTGCCGAGAACCTGAACATCGCTTTCCTGCATCCGAAATCAACAGCAGGTATTTTAACTGAACTTTGTGAACATTAATATCATTATGAGCAAGCAATTAGAAAAAATCAAACAACTCATCGAGAAGCGTGAGCAAGCTCGTCTCGGTGGTGGTGAGAAAGCTATACAGAAGCAGCACGACAAAGGAAAGTATACAGCCCGTGAACGTATAGAGATGCTGCTTGACAAAGGTTCCTTCGAAGAGTATGACATGTTCAAGGAGCATCGCTGTCATAACTTCGGCATGGAGAAGAAACAGTTCCTTGGCGACGGTGTCGTTGCAGGTAGTGGTACCATTGACGGACGTCTGGTATTCATCTTTGCACAGGACTTCACCGTTCATGCAGGTTCTTTGTCAGAGACCATGAGTCAGAAGATCTGCAAGGTCATGGATATGGCCATGAAGATGGGCGCTCCTGTCATTGGTATCAACGACTCTGGAGGTGCCCGTATACAGGAAGGAATTAACGCACTGGCCGGTTATGCTGAGATTTTCGAGCGTAACATCCTAGCATCTGGTGTCATTCCACAGATTTCCGGTATCTTTGGTCCCTGTGCAGGTGGCGCCGTTTACTCCCCTGCCCTCACCGACTTCACCCTGATGATGGAAGGTACGTCATATATGTTCCTCACGGGTCCGAAGGTAGTGAAGACCGTTACTGGTGAGGATATTGACCAAGAGCACCTCGGTGGTGCCAGCGTACACGCCTCTAAGAGTGGTGTGACTCACTTCACTGCCAAGACTGAAGAGGAAGCCGTTGAGATGCTAAAGACACTGTTGAGCTATATTCCTTCTAACAACATGGAGTTGGCTCCACGCAAGAAGTGTACAGACCCCATCGACCGTCTGGAGGATTCGCTGAACGAGATTATCCCCGAGAACCCCAACGAGGCTTATGATATGTATAAGGTCATTTCGGCTATCACCGACGACAACGAGTTCTTCGAGGTACAGCCTAAGTTTGCCAAGAACATCATCGTAGGTTTTGCCCGCTTCAATGGTCAGAGTGTGGGTATCGTCGCTAACCAGCCTTCATGCTATGCGGGTGTGCTTGACGTAAACGCTTCTCGTAAGGGTGCCCGCTTCGTACGTTTCTGCGATGCCTTCAATATTCCTATCGTATCATTAGTTGACGTTCCAGGATTCCTGCCAGGTACAGGTCAGGAGTACAACGCTGTTATCCTGCACGGTGCCCAGCTGCTCTACGCTTACGGAGAGGCAACTGTACCCAAGATTACCGTTACCCTGCGTAAGTCATACGGTGGTTCACACATCGTGATGGGTTCTAAGCAACTGCATACCGACCTCAACTACGCTTGGCCTTCTGCCGAGATTGCTGTGATGGGTGCTTCTGGTGCCGCTGCAGTCCTCTACGCCAAAGAAGCCAAGGCCAAGAAAGAGGCTGGTGAGGATGTGAAGGCCTTCATCGCCGAGAAGGAGGAGGAGTACAACGAACTCTTCGCTAATCCTTATCAGGCTGCTAAGTACGGCTATATCGACGATGTCATCGAACCACGCAACACTCGTTTCCGCATCTGTCGTGCTCTTGCTCAGCTGGCTACCAAGCGCGATGCACTGCCGGCCAAGAAACATGGTAATATTCCGATGTAATATAAAGTAATGCTTATGAAGAACGAAGTATATGCAGCCATCGCTATGGCACTTTACGAGTTCAAGGGCAATAACGTCCACGACAAAGAACCTGGCATCATCACGATTCAGGAGAAACAGACGCAGTGGAACGGCTATGCCCAGACAATGACAGAACATCCATAAAAATGAACTTATATGAAAAAGGAATATAAATATACCATTAATGGTAACCAATATGAGGTTACTATTGGCGATATCGCAGAAAACACAGCGACCGTCACCGTGAATGGCGAGGAGTACAAAGTGGAAATGGAACCAGAGCCTGTAGAGGAGAAGAAAGTAGTGGTGCGCAAACCTGCTGCAGCAGAAAGCGCAGAAAGTTCCGAGAGCTCCGAGGCTTCTGCCAATATCAATACGAATAATGCTATCAAGGCTCCTCTGCCTGGTGTCATCACAGAGATTTGCGTCAATGTTGGCGACGAGGTGAATGCTGGCGATACCGTTCTCGTATTGGAAGCTATGAAGATGGCCAACAATATCGAGGCAGAGAAGGCTGGTAAAATTACCGCTATCTGTGTAAAACCCGGACAGACCGTCATGGAAGACGATGCACTGGTCGTTATAGAATAAGCTAATAGCTAACAGCAATAAATAAGCCGCTCTTTGTTGAGCGGCTTATTTGTTATATTATAGCTTATTACCTTCTTTCGGAAACAGCACGCGAGGCTTGAACTGTTTCGCCTCTTCAAAATCCATCATAGCATAAGATATGATGATAATGACATCACCAACCTGTACTCTACGGGCTGCAGCACCATTCAGACAGATACATCCGCTACCGCGTTCTCCTTTGATAATATAAGTCTCAAAACGCTCACCGTTATTGTTATCCAAAACCTGAACCTTCTCACCAGCTATCAGATTGGCAGCATCCATCAAGTCCTCGTCGATGGTAATGCTACCCATATAGTTAAGGTTGGCTTCCGTTACAGTCACACAATGGATTTTCGACTTCAGAACTTCTATCATCATGCCTCTTTGTATTTGATATGATCTATTAAACGTATCGGAGTCTTACCGCAATAGACAGTAATACATCCCACGACATACGGAGAATCTTCCCAGTTGTCTATATCTTGCAAAGTGTTTCCATCAACAATGGAGAAGTATTCCACATCCAGTCCATCCACATTGTTAATGTCTTTTACGACTTTATCATGCGTCTCCTTAACCGTATGATTCTTAGCATATTTCAGACTTCCACTTAATGCTTTATAGATAGTCGGAGCAATAGCTCTTTCCTCTGGTGCCAACAACGTATTACGTGAACTCTTGGCCAGTCCGTCCTTGTCACGAACGATGTCGCACTCCACAATCTGAACAGGGATACCCAGATGGCGTACCATTGCCTTCACGACAGCAATCTGTTGCCAGTCTTTCTCACCAAAATAAGCACGAGTGGGTTTCACAATATAGAACAATCGGCTTACAACTTGACAGACACCATTGAAATGTCCCGGACGATGTGCACCCTCCATAACAGTTGACACGGGAGGATATTCAAACTGACGGGTGTCTGGTGTTGGATACATCTCCTCCACACTGGGAGCCAACACGTAGTCTGCACCACACTGGTCCAGCAACTCACAATCTGCATCCAGTGTACGAGGATAGTTCTTCAAGTCATTTTTGTCGTTAAACTGTGTCGGATTGACAAATACCGACACGACCGTTATCCCATTTTCTGCCACACTACGTCTCACCAAAGAGGCATGTCCTTCATGCAGTGCGCCCATAGTAGGTACAAGACCTATTTCTTTTCCTTGCTTGCGGTCTTCAAAAAGTTGATTCTGAAGATCCACAATCTTATTGAATACTTTCATCTTTCTTTGGTTCGTATATACAAATCGGGTGCAAAATAACAACATTTTTATCAAATAAGGAAAAAATATCGTAAAAATATGCCAAATTCGTGACTAAAAATCCTTAAATGTGCACGATTCTGCGGTTTTGTGAATTATTTTTCGTACCTTTGCACAGGTAAAACATATCGATATGGCAAAGAAGATTCTGTTCATAAACCAAGAAATCGTTCCTTATGTACCTGACAGTGAACTCTCACTGATGGGTAAGGCTCTCCCACAAGTCATGCAGGAGAACGGCCACGAAATTCGTACATTTATGCCCAAATGGGGAACAATCAACGAACGACGTGGACAATTACATGAGGTGATTCGTCTCTCAGGAATGAACTTAATCATCGACGATACGGATCATCCTTTGATTATCAAGGTTGCATCCATTGCCCAAACCCGTATTCAGGTGTATTTTATCGACAATGATGACTATTTCTCCAAACGGCAGATGACTGTTGATGAAAAAGGAGAAGACTATTCTGACAACGGAGAACGTGCAATATTCTTTGCACGTGGCGTATTGGAAACCGTAAAAAAATTACGTTGGGTACCAGATATCATTCACGTTCAAGGATGGATGGGAGCTGTTGTTCCTCTATACATAAAGACAGCCTACCATGAAGAGCCTTCTTTTGCTAACACTAAGGTCATCACTTCACTCTTCCCCAGAAGTCTTAACTCTGTACTCAGCGCAAATTTCAAACAATGCATAGAGTTCCGAGAAGCAAAAGCCGATTTGTTGAAAAAATATAACGACAGTTTTGATTTTGAAGAGTTAGGAAAACTTGCTATAGACTATAGCGATGGTGTAATTGCCGCCCATAAAGATATAAATGAAGATTTGCTGAAATATGCAAAAACGAACAATATTCCCGTTTTAGATTATCCCGGTGAGGAATTCGGTTCCGCATATGAGACTTTCTATAACCAGATTTGTAAAGAATAATATATAGGATAATAATCATTAAGATTCAAAGACTTCAATGATGAGAAAAATGCTACTGACAGGGATTGTAACTTCTTTGATGTTTACAATCTCTTCATGTGATGAAGATACCGCAGGAATCGGCAAATCCCTCACAAGTAATGTAGACCTGTTTGCCATTGTTCCAGACACTTTTGATGTAACATCACGTTCCATAGCCGTTGATGCAGTTCTTTCACAAAGTATATATAGTTATCTGGGGCGTATTAAAGATCCCGAGACCAGTGCCTATATCACTTCAGACTATATGACACAATTTGCTACATTGGAAAACGCCGTTGACAGCATTTTCTATCCCAAAGAGGATGTAGTTAGTATTAAAGACGGTGAAGTTGTTGCCGATTCATGTGCTCTTTCTATCATACTGAACAATTTCACGGGAGACTCTTTGGCTACTATGAAAATGACTATGTATGAGTTAGACAGGCCAATAGAGGAAGGTAAATTATACTATACGGATTTTGATCCCGAGGCAGAAGGTTATATTAGAGCCGACGGACTTCAGCATAACATCGTCTATAGTGTCACCGATATGCAACAAAACGACAGCGTAAGAAATGCAAATAAATCTAACCTGTCTGTCAGGGTTTTATTGGATATGCCATATAAAGACAAGAATAATAAAGTGTATGACAATTATGGAACATACTTAATGCGTACATATTATGAGCATCCTGAATATTTCAAGAACTCATACACCTTTACTAAGAATGTCTGCCCAGGCTTCTATTTTAAGACAACTGACGGTGTTGGAGTTATGGCAGAAATATCAACGACACGCCTTGCTGTTTATTATCGGTTCATGAAAGACAATGTGCTCTATCTTGACAATTCCGTATTTTACAGTACTGAGGAAGTTTTACAAACTACCCATATCAGCAATGATAAAAATCGAATCGAAGAGATGGCAAAAGAAACAGAGTGGACATATCTGAAAACACCAGCAGGAATCTATACAGAAGTAACACTTCCTGTTGATGAGATTAAAATGGGCCACGAGAATGACACAATCACCTCTGCAAAAGTGATATTCCATAAGATGAATGACAAAACAGAATTGGCTGGAGAGTTACTGAAAGACCCATCTACGCTGTTGATGGTTGAAAGAGACAGCGTTATTAATTTCTTTGAGCGCCATAAACTCCCAGACAATGTAACGTCTTATTTAGCAAACTTGAGTACTTCCTACAACTCATACACATTCGGAAATATTTCTGCATTAATCAACTACATGTATTTGAAGAAGAAAGAAGGTGGAGCTAACTATACGATTGAGCATCCTAATTGGAATAAAGTAGTCCTCATTCCTGTAAAGACTACGACGACGACATCTACATCATATTATTCTACATCTTCTTCTATTAGTGCTGTAAATAATGAAATGTCTATTACCAGTTCACGTTTAGTTGGAGGACCTAATAATCAACATGATCCTATTAGGATAAGCGTGATATATAACAAGAGTAGATAAAATATGGCAGACAATTTTCTAGAAAGGCATTACGAAGAATACGAAATCCGGAAAAAAGCCTATCTACGAAAAAAGAAACATTTACCCATAAAGCATCGTCTTCCAGAACGACCGGAAGATGATGCTCTTTAATCTCCCTTATTTTACAATTGTATACTTGGCAAACTTCAATAGCAACTGTTTAGTTCCTGCATTCTTAAATACGACAGTCGCTTTCTGGTTTTCACCATTCCCTTCTACTTTAATAACCGTTCCAATTCCGAAACGCTGATGCTCAATCACATTACCTTCTTTCAGGCCAATATTACCTATTGCTGATTGCGGTAAAGGAGATTCGTGTCGTACAGGAATAAGACGAGGTTTGGGGTCTGCCATAAACTGCGTTGCCACAGGTCTGGAGTTCTGCATCCGCGAAACAGGACGACTTTGTATCTTTAAGGATTCATAACCTCCTCTCCCCGACTCCACATGAAGTAAACCAGGATCAATGTCCTTGATAAAACGAGAAGGTGTATCATACTCCATTCTACCATAGCGCCAACGATTCTGTGCACATGTCAATATACATCTTCTCTCTGCCCGAGTAATTGCGACATATAACAAACGACGTTCCTCCTCTAAATCACGCATAGAATTGGTACACATTGGAGAAGGGAAAATATTCTCTTCCAACCCGACAATAAAGACTGTAGGGAACTCCAGACCTTTTGCACTATGAATCGTCATTAACGTTACCTTGTCATTTTCCTCCCCATTATCACTGTCAAGATCTGTCAATAACGCAACTTCCTGCAAGAAATCTCCTAGGGAAATCATTTCTCCCATATCCTCCTCTTTCCGGCTTTCCACAAAATCCTGCATTCCCCCCAAAAACTCTTCTAGATTTTCCTGACGTGACAAGTCTTCCGGATTATTTGAACTATAGATATCACGACTAATACCACTTTCCATAATGATAGCATGACCTAGTTCATAGGCATCTTCTTTATCAAGACGTCCCATCCACCCTTCTATTAATTGACGAAAGGCTTCTAGCTTTGTTTCTGTTCCCTTCGAAACATTAAGATGGAAGAGCATTGGCTGACTAATGACAGTCCACAACCCCACCCCATGAGTATTGGCAATTTCTACAATTTTGGCAACAGTCGTATCACCAATGCCTCTTGAAGGATAGTTAATAATACGACGTAAAGCCTCCTCATCATTGGGGTTTGACACCACACGGAAGTATGCTATTACATCCTTAATCTCCTTTCGTTGGTAGAAGCTCATACCTCCATATATACGATATGGAATACCATCTTTTCGCATCTGTTCCTCAAACGAACGACTCTGTGAATTAGTACGATACAATATCGCAAAATCACTATATCGACAATTGTCTTTTCGTTTGATGCGTTGAATATCATTACATACAATGATTGCCTCCTCCTTATCACTATATCCTGGTTTCAACGTGAGTTTTTCCCCATGCTCTTTCTCACTGAACACATCCTTTGGTATTTGGCGCTCATTATGGCGAATCAAGCTATTTGCAGCTTTGACTATCAATTGGGTTGAACGATAATTCTGTTCCAGCTTAAAGAGTCTTGCTCCATCATATTCCTTTTGGAAATTCAAAATATTATCAACATTCGCACCACGGAAACTATATATACTTTGTGCATCATCACCAACCACACATACATGTCCGTGCTCTTTTGTGAGTAAAAGTACTATTTCTTGTTGAGCATAGTTCGTATCCTGATACTCATCTACCAAAACATACTTGAAACTATCAATATATTTCTGCCTGACTTCCTTATAATTCTTCAACAATATATATGTATACACTAACAAATCGTCAAAGTCCATCGCATTTGCCTGTTTACAGCGCTCGCTATACCTTATATAGATATCCTTCACTGATGGGCACTTACGTTGAACATCATCTCTAGCCCAAGCACTCTGTGCATATGCCTGAGGAAGCAACAGATGATTCTTCGCCATTGATATACGGTCAGCGACTCCGGCAGGCTTGTAGACTTTATCGTCCAACCGCATCTCTTTAATGATACTTTTCACCAAAGAACGCGAATCACTTTGATCATAAATGGTGAAATTAGATTGAAAACCTAATAACTGTCCCTCAATTCTTAATAGTCGTGCAAATACAGAATGAAATGTACCCATCTGAAGATAACGGGCACGTTCCGCCCCCACCAGACGACCAATACGCTCCTTCATTTCTCTTGCAGCTTTATTTGTAAAGGTCAGTGCAAGAATATTCCATGGATTAATTCCCTGTTGTAATAAATAGGCTATTTTATAAGTCAGCACACGAGTTTTACCCGAACCAGCACCAGCTATCACCAGTTGCGGTCCGTCACAATAAACAACAGCTTCACGCTGACCGTCATTCAGTTGCTCTAAGAGATTTTCATTCATCATCGTCATCATTTTGATAGAATGAGCCCTCGATTCGCATCGGGGGCTCATAACAACACAAACACAAAATAACTCAGTCAATAATGACTGGTTATACGTTCTACTATTGAATACCTTCCTCGCGTAATTTCTTCTGCCAGTTCCAGGCACTCTTTAGTGTATCTTCGAGAGATGTTTCAGCTTTCCATCCAAGTACCTTATTTGCTTTTTCAGGATTTGCCCAAACCTTTTCAATATCACCAGCACGACGGGGAGCAAATGTCCAATTAAGTTTCACACCCGTTGCTTTTTGGAAAGCATCCACGATTTCTTTAGTAGTACAGCCATGTCCCGTTCCCACATTAAATACTTCCAACTTATCACTATCAGTATCAAGAACACGCCCCATGGCCTTTACATGGGCCTTAGCCAAATCAACCACATAAATATAATCACGGATACAGGTACCGTCAGGAGTATTATAATCATTGCCAAACACCTTTAGCTGTTCCCTTATACCCATAGCAGTCTGTGTGACATAAGGAATCAAGTTCATCGGAACCCCATTAGGCAACTCACCGATAATAGCAGAAGGATGAGAACCTATCGGATTAAAATAACGCAACAGTATAGCTTTAATCGGAGCTCCACTATTGATGTCGTCACGAATAATCTCCTCATTGATTTGCTTAGTATTACCATATGGGCTCTCTGCTGGTTTCACTGGAGCATCCTCCGTTACAGGAAGATTCTCCGGATCTGGCTGACCATATACCGTACAACTGGACGAGAAGATGATACCCTTTACACCATATTTGGGCATTAACTCCAACAGGTTTACCAAGCTAACGATATTATTCCGATAATAAAGCAATGGTTTTTCCACACTTTCACCTACAGCCTTGGAAGCGGCAAAATGAATAACGCCTTCGATATCAGGATATTTCCTAAAAACGCCATCCATAGCTTCCATATCGCAACAGTCTACTTTTTCAAAAGCAGGACGAATACCTGTTATTTTCTCAATACCATCGACAACGTTCTCATTGGAATTCGAAAGATTATCAATGATAACTACTTTATAACCGGCATTCTGTAATTCTACGGTAGTATGGCTTCCTATGAAACCTGTTCCACCCGTAACAAGTATAGTCTGTTTCATTATAATTTATGAATTTTATTCGTCTTTCTTTAATGGTATCAAAACGCTGAAAGTGGAACCTTCTCCCAATACAGATTCAACCATCGCATCACCTCCGTTCTTACGCGCAAAATCCTGACAGAGCTGAAGACCAAGTCCAGAACCTTCCTCGCCACCTGTACCATATGTTGTCTCTCCTTTATGGAAAATCGTATCCAAACGGTCTTCTGCAATACCTACGCCATGGTCACGAACACTGATTTTGGCAAAATCGCCTTCACGCTTATAAAAGACCTCGATTCCTTTGTCTTCAGGAGTAAATTTGATTGCATTAGAGATAAAGTTCCTGATAATGGTCTTAATCATATCATTATCAGCATGTACTATTAGTTTCTCATCACCAGGCAGGAACTGCAGTTTGATTTTCTTCATTTCTGCAATCATCATAAAGATATCTACTACACCTGGGACAATGTCATCCAAATCAATATCCTGATATACCACATTCAGTCGTCCTGTCTGACTCTTCGTCCATTTCAACAGGTTATCCAACAAATCATGTGTTTCCTCCGATTCCCGATTAGCCTTATCAAGTAGTCCGAAAATCTCCTCTCCTACTGTTTCTGGCGAAACCACATTCACGGCAAGGTTCAACACCATACGAATGGAAGCCATCGGTGAACGCAAGTCATGAGCTATTACCGAGTACATCTTGTCTCGGTTAGAGATAGTTCTCTTCAACTCCTCGTTCTGCCTAACGATAATACGCTTAGCAGCAACCAGACTAATCTGGTGCATCACACGCATCACCAACTCTTCTTTATTAAAAGGCTTTGTCAGGAAATCGTTGGCACCAACCTGGAAACCATGTACCAAATCACTAGGATTATTCAGAGCTGTCAGGAAAATGATAGGAATATCAAGCGTTTCCGGATCCTTTTTCAAAATGACAGCAGTATCAAAGCCACTAATGTCCGGCATCATCACATCCAGAAGGATTAAATCCGGATGTTCCTTTTTTGCTTGTTCTATGCATGTGTTTCCATTGGAAGCCGTACACACCTGGAATTTCTCATTAGTCAGCAATATCTTAAGCAACAAGACGTTGCTCACCACATCATCCACGATAAGTATTTTGTAGTCACTTCGGTTTATCTTAGATTCAAAGGTATCGCCAAATTCCATTTTATTTGCAGTTCATTAGTTATTTATCTGCAAAAGTAGCAAATATTTGGCGAATCGCCAAATATTTGCCAAATTATTTACCGATACTCTTTCCACGATTTGATACCTATCTCGTCTAATCTGACCGTACAGAAAGCCTGAATAAATGCAGAAGCGAGTCGACTATTGGTTATCAAAGGAACATTTAAGTCTATGGCTGCTCGACGAATCTTATAACCATTTGTCAATTCATGTGTGGTAAGATTCTTAGGAATATTCACTACCATATCTATCTTGTGCTCATGCAACAAACTAAGTGCCTGCGGGTGTTGATCGGGGTCACTGGGCCAATGTACAAGCGTATTCTGAACCCCATTATCTTCTAGATATTTCGACGTTCCGCCAGTGGCATAGAGTTCGTAACCATGCTCAACTAACATACGGGCAGCATCCAACATCTCCGCTTTTTGTTTTGCACTACCTGTTGAAAGCAATACTGTCTTCTTGGGGATGCGATGTCCTACACTCAACATCGACTTCAACAAAGCTGTAGAGGTATTATCACCCAAACAGCCGACTTCACCCGTAGAAGCCATATCTACACCCAACACGGGGTCTGCTTTCTGCAAGCGATTAAAAGAGAATTGACTTGCTTTAATTCCCACATAATCAAGGTCAAACAGGTTCTTATGCGGTTTCTCCACGGGAAGTCCAAGCATGACTTTCGTGGCAAGTTCTATCATATTCAATTTTAACACCTTTGATACAAAGGGGAAAGAACGTGAGGCACGTAAATTACACTCAATAACAAGAATATCATTGTCACGTGCCATAAATTGGATGTTGAAAGGTCCATTGATATGCAACGCCTTCGCTATCTGTCTGCTGATACGCTTGATACGGCGCACCGTCTCCACATAAAGTTTCTGAGGTGGAAATTGTATAGTGGCATCCCCTGAATGAACACCGGCAAACTCAATATGTTCTGAGATTGCATATGCAAGAATCTCACCATCCTTTGCCACAGCATCCATCTCTATCTCCTTGGCATTCTCAATAAACTTTGAGACCACAACAGGATGATCTTCACTCACATTTGCAGCAAGTTGCAGGAAACGTTCTAATTCCTCCTTGTTAGAACAGACATTCATGGCAGCACCACTCAAGACATAGGAAGGACGTACCAAGACAGGAAATCCTACGCGCTCCACAAAGGCATCAATATCCTGCATAGAAGTCAAGGCGCTCCATTCCGGCTGGTTAACTCCTATCTCATTCAACATTTGCGAGAATTTCGCACGGTCCTCCGCACCATCGATATCCTGTGCCGACGTACCAAGAATCGAGACATGTTGCTCATCCAGTGCCATGGCAAGATTATTAGGTATCTGACCACCTGTTGATACGATGACACCATGTGGCTGTTCCATATCGATGATATCCATGACACGTTCAAAAGTCAACTCATCAAAATACAGACGGTCACACATATCATAATCTGTTGACACCGTCTCAGGATTGTAGTTGATCATGACACTCCTCCACCCTTCCTTACGGATGGTGTTCAATGCCTGCACACCACACCAGTCAAACTCTACGCTCGATCCAATACGATAGGCACCAGAGCCAAGGACAATAATCGTTTTCCCATCCTTTTCAAAAGGTATATCACTGTCCGTTCCTTTATACGTGACATACAGGTAGTTCGTCTGTGCAGGATACTCCGCAGCCAGCGTATCTATCTGTTTGACAACAGGAAGAATTCCCATTTCCTTACGTATACGACGTACTTCCAGCATCGCCTTATGCATATTCCCTTTTTCATCCTCCATGCCAATGGCTCGAGCTATCTGAAAGTCTGTGAATCCATATTCCTTGGCCGTTCGCAACAGGTCTTCCGTCAGGGCATCCTTATGGGTCTTCTTCAATGCCTCATCAATGTCAATAATATGCTTCAACTTATACAGGAACCACTTGTCTATCTTCGTCAGCTCATGGATACGTTCTATATCATATTGAGGCAGATGCATGGCTTTTGAAATGACAAAGATACGTTTGTCTGTAGGCTCACGAAGGGCAGCGTCCACATCGGCAATTGACAGTTCCTTATTCTCGACAAACCCATGCATACCCTGCCCGATCATACGGAGTCCTTTCTGGATAGCCTCTTCAAAGGTACGACCGATAGCCATCACTTCACCCACAGACTTCATGGAAGATCCTAGTTCTTTGTCTACACCATGAAATTTGGAAAGGTCCCAACGGGGAATCTTACATACCACATAGTCAAGAGCCGGCTCAAAGAAAGCAGAGGTTGTCTTCGTCACAGAGTTTTTCAATTCAAAAAGACCATATCCCATACCTAACTTCGCAGCCACAAAAGCCAAAGGATAGCCTGTCGCCTTGGAGGCAAGAGCCGAAGAACGGCTCAATCGGGCATTGACCTCAATGACACGATAGTCTTCTGACTGAGGGTCGAATGCATATTGGACGTTACATTCTCCCACAATACCGATATGACGGATAATCTTGATGGCAAGGGCACGCAGTTTATGGTATTCTGAATTAGTCAGTGTCTGAGAAGGAGCAACGACAATCGACTCTCCGGTATGAATACCCAGCGGGTCGAAATTCTCCATATTACAGACTGTAATACAATTGTCATAACGGTCACGAACCACTTCATATTCTATCTCTTTCCATCCCTTCAGTGATTTCTCTACCAACACCTGCGGAGAGAACGAGAAAGCTTTCTCTGCCAGTTTATTAAGTTCCTCCTCATTATCACAGAAGCCAGAACCCAGACCGCCTAATGCATAGGCTGCGCGGATAATCACAGGATATCCTAAATCCTTAGCCGCCTGACGAGCCTGTTCTATCGTCTCACAAGCCTCACTCTTGATCGTCTTAACATCAATCTCATTGAGTTTCTCCACAAAGAGTTCACGGTCTTCAGTATCCATGATAGCCTGTACTGGGGTACCCAACACCTTGACATGATACTTCTCCAACACGCCACTCTTATAGAGTTCAACGCCACAATTCAAGGCCGTCTGACCGCCAAAGGAAAGCAAGATGCCGTCCGGACGTTCCTTCTCTATGACACGTTCCACGAAATATGGTTGTACTGGCAGGAAATACACCTCGTCGGCGACACCCTCGGAAGTCTGCACCGTTGCAATATTCGGGTTGATGAGTATTGTCTTTACACCCTCTTCACGTAATGCCTTTAATGCCTGAGATCCTGAGTAGTCAAACTCACCAGCCTCACCGATTTTCAATGCACCAGAACCAAGTAACAGGACTTTCTTAATATTCTCGTATTTCATCTTACAATGCTTCTATAAAACGATCAAACATAAATTCTGTATCAACGGGGCCAGAACAAGCTTCTGGATGGAACTGACTACTGAACCACGGATTGGTCTGATGACGGATGCCTTCATTCGAACCGTCATTCATGTTCACGAACAACTCCCTCCATTCCTTTCCAAGAGTTGCAGCATCCACAGCATAGCCATGATTCTGACTGGTCACATAACAGCGATTGGTACCCACCTCACGTACTGGTTGATTATGGGAACGATGCCCGTATTTCAACTTATAGATTTGTGCGCCTCCGGCCTTGGCGAGCAACTGGTTACCCATACAGATTCCACAGATGGGTTTACGACTCTGTGACATCTGCTTACGAATAATATTCACCGCATCCTCACACATATCAGGGTCACCAGGACCATTGGCAAGGAAGAGACCGTCGAATTCCATCTGCGTATAGTCATAATTCCAAGGAACACGGATGACCTCTACGCCACGGTTTATCAGACAACGGATAATATTCGCTTTCACGCCGCAATCGACAAGTACGACTTTCTTTCCTGCACCTTCATTATAATGGATAATCTCCTTGCAGGACACACGGTCAACCCAATTGATACTTCCATAGTCAGGGTATTCATTGTTCTCAGAGTCCTCCGAGAACACCAGTCTACCCATCATCACGCCATGCTCACGAAGCACCTTTGTCAATTGGCGTGTATCAATACCTGTCACACCAGGAACCTTCTCGCGCTTCAACCAGTCACCAAGACTCTCACAGGCATTCCAATGACTGTACTGCTCACTGTAATCACTGACGATAATGGCTGAGGCATAAATCTTGTCACTCTCCATAAAGGTAGGCAAACCGTTTTCCTCTATAGAGAAGCGAGGCACACCATAGTTTCCTACCAGCGGATAAGTCAGCGTCATCAACTGTCCCGCATACGAGGGATCCGTCAACGACTCCGGATATCCCATCATTGCCGTATTGAAAACGACCTCACCGGCAACAGGAGCATCATAGCCAAATGACTTCCCCTTAAATCTTGTTCCGTCCTCCAGGACTAATGTTACATCTTTCATTATATCTTGTTTAGTATTCTATTTTCAAAAAGAAGGGCGAAACGTCAATGACGAATCGCCCTGTATATCATTCAACGGTAACGCTCTTAGCAAGGTTCCTTGGTTGATCGACATTCAGACCTTTGCAAACAGCAACGTGATAAGCAAGCATCTGCAGTGGTATCGTTGCCAATAACGGTTCCAGACACTCTATCGTATCTGGCAGTGCGATCACCTCATCGGCTATCCGACTGATGGTGTCGTCACCCTGACTGACCACAGCAATGACCTTACCCTTACGCGCCTTCACCTCCTGGATGTTCGAAAGCACCTTCTCATACATTCCGTTATGGGTAGCAATGACAACCACTGGCATATCAGAGTCTATCAAGGCAATCGGTCCATGTTTCATTTCTGCTGCCGGATAACCCTCTGCATGAATATAGGAAATCTCCTTCAACTTCAAGGCGCCCTCCAAGGCAACAGGATAACTGAAGCCGCGTCCCAGATACAGGAAGTTGCGTGCATAGGTGAAGGTGCGGCTCAGATCGGCAATGCGGTCATTCTGTTTCAACACCTCTTTAATCTTAGCAGGAATCTCATGCAACTCCTTCACGATATGCATATAGTTCTCGTTGGAAATCGTTCCCTTCTCCTTCGCCAAGGCAAGGGCAAGCATTGTCAATACCGTTACCTGTCCAGTAAATGCCTTTGTAGAGGCGACACCAATTTCCGGTCCTACATGAATATAGGAACCCGTGTCTGTAGCACGGGGGATACTCGAGCCGATGGCATTGCAGATACCATAGATAAAGGCACCGGCTTCCTTAGCCAGTTGTACGGCAGCCAGCGTATCCGCTGTCTCACCACTCTGCGAAATAGCAATAACCACATCCTCTTTGGTAATGACAGGATTACGATAACGGAACTCTGAGGCATATTCCACTTCCACAGGAATCCTGCAGAACTGTTCTATCATCTGCTTACCTATCAAACCGGCATGCCATGAAGTACCACAGGCAACAATGATGAAACGCTTGGCATTCAACAACTGCTGCTTATAGTCGATGACTGCAGAGAGTACGACATTATCCGTATCCACGTTGACACGTCCTCGCATACAGTTTGTCAGGCAATCCGGCTGTTCGAAAATCTCCTTCAGCATAAAGTGAGCAAAACCGCCCTTCTCTAACTGACCAAGATTAATATCCACCTTCTTGACGGCCAATTCCTGTTCCTCACCTAAGATACTGACGACCTTCAGTTCCTCTCCTTTTCGAAGTACGGCAATGTTTCCGTCTTCCAGATACACCACCTTATCCGTGTATTCCACGATGGGACTGGCATCAGAACCAAGGAAGAATTCATCATCTCCGATACCCACTACCAGCGGACTCTGCTTGCGGGCAGCAATAATCTGGTCAGGCTGACGCTTGTCAATAATAGCAATGGCATAGGCACCAATCACCTGGTACAATGCCACCTGAACAGCAGTCAACAGGTCAAGATTTTTACGCTCCATGATATACTCCACCAGCTGCACCAGCACTTCGGTGTCAGTATCAGAACGGAACGAAACCCCTTTCGCCTGCAACTTCTCTTTCAAGTCGGCATAGTTCTCTATGATACCATTATGGATAATTGCCAGATTCTTCGATTGCGAATAGTGTGGATGCGCATTCACTGCAGAAGGTTCTCCATGCGTTGCCCAACGTGTATGGGCAATACCTACAGAACCACTGACGTTCTTGTCATTACAATAATCTACCAGATTATCAACCTTTCCCTTTGCCTTACAGACATTCAATTCACCATTATCGTTGATAAGGGCAACACCGGCAGAGTCGTAGCCACGATACTCCAGTCGGCGTAATCCTTTAATCAAGATAGGGAAGGCCTCTTTTTGTCCAATATACCCTACTATTCCACACATGGTCTTTCTCTCTTTTTAAGTATGTTTGTGTTGTTGTCTTATTCCTTTATTTTGGCAGATAGCGTATCGTCAGCGTCGGCTTGTAGGTGTTTTCTAAGATGACTGAGATAATGCCGTCTGAGGCATCAAAGTTAGCTATCTTGTGATCGTCCTTCAACAACGGACAGTCAGGCCATGCACCGAGTTCCTTCTCCAAGCCGTCACGCATCTCTTGCCACATACGACGTGTACTATCATTCGACGACAAAGTGTATTGTTCCTGTACGGCTGCCAACTTCTGTCCTGCGAAAGCTACCAGAACCCTGTATTTCTGCTGTGTACTGGCAAAGACCACTGTTCGGCCGCTGTCAGAGGCAGCACTATCAACAGCAAAGCCACGAGCCTTCATGGAATCCACAAACTGAGACGTAGACATTGCCAATGATAATCCACGGTAGTTGAATGGTTTTTCCTGTTTGGAACAGGCTATCACCAGCATCAATGATACCAATAAAAATACTGTCTTTTTCATCACGTTTGGCTTTTGGACGGTGCAAAGGTAGTGCTTTTCTACGAAACACGCAAATTTTACACCCAATTCTTCTAATCTCTCTTTCCGAAAATACGAAGCAGGTAGATAAACAGGTTGATGAAGTCAAGATAGAGCGAGAGGGCACCCAGAAGTGCGTATTTCTGTGCTGTCTCCCCTGCATCCGGTGCCTCCATGAGCATCTGTTTGATCTTCTGGGAGTCGTATGCGGTCAGTCCTACGAAAATCAAGACACCAGCATAGCTCAGGATTAGGTCGAAGCCAGTACTCTTCACAAAGAATACATTCACCAAGGTAGCAATGATAATACCTATCAGTCCCATCAGCAAATACTTGCCCAGCGACGACAAGTCGGTCTTCGTGGTGTATCCTATCAACGCCATGGCCGCAAAGGTACCTGCCGTGATAAAGAATACGGTAGCGATGGAAGAGGCGGTATATGCCAGGAAGATATACGACATCAGCGCACCGTTGATGACGGAATACAGCACAAACATCAAGGTGGCGGTACTCAGTGATAACTTATTGATAGCCGCACTCACTCCAATGACCAGTCCGAACTCAGCAATAATCAGTCCCCAGAACAGAATCTGGTTGCTATAGATTGCCTGAAGGATGCCAGGACTGGAAGCGACGGCATAGGCCGTGAAACCGGTAATCGCCAGTGCCAGTGTCATCCATACATATACTTTACGCATCAATACGGGAAATGCAGCAGAGACATCCCATTGTCTCTCGGTAGCTGCATACTCTTTCAATTCATAATCGTTGTAATTCATCTTCTCTTTTATTAAAAATCGAGGCAAAGATAGTTATTTATTTGCCTTATTATGCAAAATATAGTATTAAAAAAAAATAAAAAGTTGCTTCACATTGATTTATTTCGTAAATTTGCCGTTGCAGTATGCAAAGTGCATCCACTGCGTGAAAACTAAAACTAATTTTACCATTATGACTTACAAAGTAATTGACATTGAAGGTGTTGGCGAAGTTTACGCTGAGAAACTGATTGCTGTTGGCATCAAGACGGATGCCGAACTGTTAGAGAAATGTGCAAAGCCCGCAGGCCGCAAGGCACTGGAGGAGGCGACGGGTATTAGTGGGAAACTGATTCTGAAATGGGCCAACCACTGCGACCTGTACCGCATCAATGGCGTCGGACCGCAGTTTGCCGAGTTATTGGAAGCCGCTGGTGTCGATACCGTCAAGGAGCTGAAGCATCGCGTAGCAGAGAACCTGCAGAAGAAACTCGAAGAGGTGAATGCCCAGAAGAATCTGACCAACCGCGTTCCTGCCGTAGTTGAGATCCAGAAGATGATTGACCAGGCTAAGGAACTGCCTGCCAAGATGGAATACTAAATACATGAAGAAAAGACTTACCTTATTTATATTATCGGCTCTGCTCTGCGGAGCCGTTTATGGACAGACCACCTTCGTACATCCTTGGATGAACAAACGAGTCGCCTATTTCGGTGACTCTATCACTGACCCCAGGAACGACGGTTCAAAGCTAAAGTATTGGAATTTTCTGCAAGATTGGCTCCATATCACGACCTACGTCTATGGCGTGAGCGGACGACAATGGAATAATATCCCCGTTCAGACCGACAAGCTGCAGTCAGAGCATGGCGACTCCGTAGATGCCATTCTCATCTTCATCGGCACGAATGATTTCAACGAGGGTATTCCTCTCGGAGAATGGTATGACATCAAAGAGGAAGAAGTCATGGCAGGAATTCACGAACCCAAGCATATCGTCACGCGGAAGCGGATGCTTCCCGTCATGACAACGGACACCTACAAGGGACGTATCAATATCGCGCTTGACAAACTGAAGCGCACCTACCCCACCAAACAGATTGTGCTCATCACGCCCATCCATCGTGCCGGATTCTATCGGAACGACAAGAACTGGCAACCGACGGAAGACTATTACAACCGTTGCGGAGAACCATTCCTTCGCTACGTGGAAGCCGTCAAAGAGGCTGGCAATATCTGGGCAGTACCTGTCATCGACCTGAATGCGCTGAGCGGATTATACCCCTTGATGGACGAGCATGTGCAGTACTTCAAGGACGGTGCCGTAGACCGCTTGCACCCCAATGACAAAGGGCACGAGCGCATGGCCCGTACCCTCTATTATCAGTTGAGCACATTGCCCTGTACTTTCTGATTATCAAGTTTTTGCAGTCGTACACTCGTTAACGAGATAGACGATGGACATATACGGGATTCCCGTATTCGTCTCGAGTCCTATCTCGCAGGTACGGCTGTTCGAATAACCCACCTCGATATGGTTGGCCTCAATCTGCGGACGCAGTTTTCGCAACGCATACTTGTTCATCTCCGGGAAGGTGAAGCCTCTGTCACCGGCAAAGCCGCAACAGCCCACACCCTCAGGCAGGAAGACCTTCGTAGAACACATCTTGGCCAGCGCTACCATATCCTTGTCGACCCCCATCTGACGGGTGGAACAAGTGAGGTGCAGCGCAACAGGACGGTCAATCGGATGGAAGTCCAGACGCGGCACGAGATACTTCATGATAAACTCGGCAGGCTCGTAGAGCTTCATCTTATGCATCACTTTCTTCATGCGATGCAGACAAGGGCTCTGGGCACAAAGCACGGGATACTTACCCTCTTCCGAGGCTTTCCAGATAGCTGCTTCCAGTTCTGCACTCTTGCGGTCGGCAATGTCGAGCATACCCTTCGACTCCCAAATCTGTCCGCAGCACATACGATCCATTCCCTCTGGGAAAATGACCTCATAACCAGCCTTCGCCATCAGCTGGATGACCTCATCCACCAAGGCATGAATCTTACCGCCATGCTTCGACTGTCCCATCGTCTGGTTGATACAGCTGGGGAAGTAAACCACCTTCAATGGTGAGTGCTCCTCCTCTTTATGCGGAATGCTCTTCTCGATGATAAACTGCGTCAGATCGCTGGGTTTCGGCTGCCGTTTCTTCTTCGGCATCGCCGTCGTCCAGAGGGGCAGCCCCATCTTGTTCATACCACGGGCAATACTGGTCATCATCGTAGGACCGAGGGTGATATGAGCAGTATGGGCCACGTCAAGCACGACACGCAGACCCGATTTGATACCAGCCATGTGGTTGGCAGCAAACTCACCGATCTTATAGCCCGTAGGACTGTCGTTCATATCCATCTGACGAATCAGGTGGGTCAACTCTCCCGTATTGATCTTCATCGGGCACGATGTAGAACAGAGTCCGTCAGTGGCACAGGTCTGGTCACCATAGTATTTATACTGCTTCTTCAGCGTAGCCAGCCGCTCAGGGTTCTCGCCAGTCTTGATGAGATGGCGTATCTCACGCTGCACGGCAATACGCATTCTCGACGACAGCGTCAGTCCGCACGACATACAGTTGACCTCACAGAAGCCGCACTCGATACACTTGTTGGCGCGCTTCACCTGTTCGATGGTCTCCTTGGCGGTTGAGAGTGCAGGCTCCATCAGATAATGTCCGCCATCGGGCACCTTGTCGAAGTCGTAGTCGAGGACGGGCAACGGTTTCAGACACTTGATGAAGCAGTCGGGATCGTCGTTGAAGATGACCCCCTGGTTCAACAGTCCGTCCGGATCGAAGATAGCCTTCAACTCCTTCATCACCTCGTAGGCCTTCTCGCCCCACTCGTACTTCACGAACGGAGCCATATTCCTGCCTGTGCCGTGCTCTGCCTTCAGCGAACCGTCATACTCCTCGACCACCAGTTTCGCCACGTCACGCATCATCTCGGCATAACGTGCCACCTCGTGCTCGTCGGCAAAGCTCTGGTTCAGGATGAAGTGGTAGTTACCCTCGAAGGCATGGCCGTAGATACAGGCATCGTCATAGCCGTGGTCGGCAATCAGTTTCTGCAGTTTCACAGTAGCCTCCGGCAACGACTCGATCGGGAAGGCGACATCCTCTATCAGACACGACGTTCCTACCGGACGGGTACCACCCACGCTGGGGAAGATACCTGAGCGGATAGCCCAGTATTTGCCATAGACGGCAGGATCCTCCGTAAACTCGGCAGGGATATAGAGACGGAACTGTCCCAGACACTCCTTGATCTTCGCAATCTTCTCCAAGAGTTGCTCGTGCGTGATACCCTTCGTCTCCGTAAGGATGGCTGTCAGGTTGTGATAGTCACCAGGCTCCACACCCGCTATCTTGCCAGCATCCACGTCTTTCTGATACTGCAGATATACTGGATCGTCAACAGACGAAAGCGACTTATAGTCGAGCATCTCAGCACTCTTCACCATCAGGTTCTCAGCACTCATCGCCAGGTCTTCCTCGCCAGCCTTCAGCTTCTTCATCGCCACGACAGCCTCACAACTCTCCTTCATCGTCAGGAAATAGACCATTGCCGAAGCCTTGAACGGATAGTCCTTCAGCGTCCTCATCGTCACTTCCGAGAGGAAGGCCAGCGTACCCTCCGACCCTACCATCGAATGGGCGATGATGTCAAAGGGATCGTCATAGGCAACCAATGGACGCAGGTTGAGACCCGTCACATTCTTGATGGAATACTTCTTCGTGATGCGGTCGGCCAATTCCTTGTCGGCACGCACCTTGTCGCGTAGGGCTTCGATTCTGGCAATGAACTCGGGATGGCTCTTGCGGAACGCCTCTTTGCTCTCCTCTGACCCCGTGTCGAGCACCGTGCCGTCAGTCAGTATGATACGTGCCGAGAGCAGCATCCGGTCGCTGTTGGCATGCACGCCACAGTTCATGCCCGACGCATTGTTGATGACGATACCACCCACCATCGCACTGCCGATGCTGGCAGGGTCAGGTGGGAATACCCGACCGAAGGGCTTCAGAATCTCGTTCACCCTGCCACCCACGATACCAGGCTGCAGCGTGATGCGCTCTTGGTCAGCCGAGAGGCTCCATTTCTCCCAATGCTTGCCAGCCACGATGAGCACGCTTTCGGTACAACTCTGTCCGGACAGCGATGTGCCGGCGGCGCGGAACGTGTAGGGCAACTGATGCTTGTGGCAGAGTGCAACGATGCGGGATATCTCCTCCTCACCATCACTACGGATAACCACCTCGGGAATCTGCCGGTAGAAACTGGCGTCCGTACCCCATCCCAACCGTCTCAGTTCGTCCGTATAGATACGGTCTGCAGGCAGGAACTGTTTAATGTCATTGATAAAAGATGTAGTATTCATAGGCTTTAGTTTTCGGCAAATATACAAATAAAAATCCAAATAACACCTCATTCTTAGGAAAAAAGTTCATCACTAGCGTTTTTTTCTTAAAGTATCCCCTCACTAAGTCAATGCATAATGCACAATGCATAATTCATAATGCTCAATGCTTAATTTAATTTTTTACAACACAGAGACACAGAGCTTAAAGCTTAAAACCTCTGTGCCTCTGTGTTGAAAAAGAAGTAATTTAATGAGGTGAGAAGGACTGACAGAGGTAATGCAGTCAGCCCTTCTTGTTTTTGGCGTATTATAATTTCGATGCAATATAATCAGACTTTTCACCGCTTTTGAGCCATTCAAGACAGGCATCAATATCGGGGAAGTTTTCTATAACTGTGGTTTCCTGTGTGTCACCGTCTATATGGTTCCAATAGAAAACTGTACCAGAGAGTTCAACCTTTCCTTCTTTGTCAAGCTTCGCATAAAGATTCATAGAGTCAAAGAGGGTATCATCTCGAGGGGCTGCCGGATAACGTGGATGTACCATGCGATCCTTCGTATCACCAACCTGCTTGCAGAGTTCAAGTTCATGTATCAATGAACGCACCTGCATACTGCAGCATATCTCCATTTCAAAGTCTCGTACACTCATATATCTCAATCGTTTTCCAGATAATTTTTTACCATAGCGACTAATCTGGTACCCTCCCTTGAATGAGAACAAGGCATGAAGTAGTTATCGCCAATCTTTCTGTATTCCATCTTAATATTTTGTAAAGTTGGGCACAAAGATACGAATAATAAAGTAAAAATGAGTACCTTTGCAAAGATATTTGCGAGAACGGGCTGCACCTCAGCAATTAGAGCAAGCAACTGAAATAAAAGTATTCAATTAAAGCAATCAATTATGAAGTACCCCTGTGAGAATTATTTGTAGTTTTATCTGAGTGTATGGAAAAAGAGATACGGTTATTACCGCTTAGGGAGGCAAAGACCATTGCTATGAAGGAAGAAATGCAGGAGGCATTCCAGCATGGCTTTGAGTCGTATTATAAAGACGACAATCAAATGACGAATGAGCGAGAGCAGAGCCAAGCTTGCTTGAACTATGCCGAGCGAGGAGGAATTCGACGTTAGTCAAATGAAATGGGGACGAATGGAATGATGAAGTGGACTATATTATCAGATAATCGAAGCAGCGATAGCCGTCTATACACAGAACATGGTCTTTCTATTCTATTGGAAACGGAGCGACACAAGATTCTGCTTGATACAGGAGCGAGTGACGTGTTGATCCGAAATGCAGGGCTGTTGGGCGTAAATCTCAGCGATGTCGATTATGTTTTCATTTCTCATGGACATAGTGACCATGCAGGAGGTTTACGGTATTTCTTGGAGCATAATCAAAAAGCTCAGATTATCGTTTCGCCCGATGCTATGACTGGTAAGTTCTTTTCCAAACGAGGAAATCTGCATAGCATTACGACGGAATGGCCACAGATAGACGATGACAGACTCATCTTGATCAACCAGACCTGTGAGATAGCAGAAGGTATCCATGTGATCGCCCATATTCTTCGACAAGCGAAGCGACAGAGTCGATTACCTCAGACCCATCCAATGCCCAAAGGCAATCAAAACCTCTATGTGCAGGATGCTGATGGAAACTATATCCACGACGATTTCCGTCATGAGTTAGCTCTATATGTTGATGGCTTGCTATTTACGGGTTGTGCTCATAGTGGACTGGAGAATATTCTTGCTGCTTGCCCTTATCCTGTAAATTTTGTAGTAGGTGGTTTTCACTTACTCGATGGTCAGGAATCGGAAGAAGAACTACAGGAACTGGCAGAAAGATTGAAAGAACAATATCCAACAACGCGGTTCTATACAAGCCATTGCACAGGTGATCATGTGTTTGAGGTAATGAAGGGCGTGATGGGAGAACAACTACAGTCCTTCAGTTGCGGATATGCTAATTTGTTATGAGTATGATTACACCGCTGATGCAGATATAGGCATAGACGATGTAGCGGAAGATGCGGTTGGGGATATGTTTGAAGACGTATGCACCCAGTATCGTGCCGATGATGACACCACCGAGGCCATAGAGATAGTCAACGGCTACAGTAGTTGTGAAGAAACCGTTGTAGGCTCTCACACCAGTCATCATGACATTGCCAATCAGGAAATAGGTCTGAGCCATTGCCATATAATGCTCCTTCGTTGGTTCACTTTGGATGAAGTACAGCACGGCAGGCGGGCCTTGCATACCGAAGAATCCGCCCATCAGTCCGCTCAATGTTCCTGCACCTACCTGCACTTTTTTCGTCGTTGACAACTTTATGCGCTGACTGAACAGCATAAAGTAGATGCTGATCAGAATGAGTGCCACACCAAGAATACGTCGTAAGATGTGGTCTTCGATACGTGTCAGGACAAAGATGGCAATGGTCGAGACGATGATGAACGTCAACAAAATCGGCCAAAGCCGTTGCCAGGTAACGTAGCTTCTTAAGCGCCACACAATAGCTGCAGAAGTGGTGATTGCCAGGAGTCCTGAGAGTGTCGTAGCCTCTCCATAGCTTGGCATGAGGAACGGCAGCATCGTCATGATGAAGATGCCGAAGCCGAAGCCCGTGGTGCGCTGGATGAAACTCGCACCTATGCTCAGTAGGAATATGGAGATGACAATACTGCTCAAATCCTAAACTATCCTAATTCTTGGAGCAGCGAGAGCCAAATTGAGCTTGCTCAGAATTGGCCGAATCGTGACAAGAATCAACTTTTGTTAATAATCGGTGCAAAGGTACGAAAAATATGGGATTTTTGACTACCTTTGCCCTTCGATTTAATATGATTTGTGATATGATAGACCAGATTATTGAATACAACAAGACATTTGTGGCTCAGAAGGGCTACGAGAAGTATCTGACCGACAAGTACCCAGACAAGAAGTTGGCGGTGCTGTCGTGTATGGACACCCGACTGACAGAACTGCTGCCTGCTGCACTCGGACTGAAAAACGGTGATGCGAAAATTATCAAGAACGCTGGAGGCTTAGTAATCTCTGCCTTCGACTCAGCCATGCGCAGCCTGATAGTCGCCATCTACGAGCTGGGCGTACAGGAGATTATGGTGGTGGCACACTCTCATTGCGGAGCCTGCCACATGAGCTATGACCACTTCCACCACGAGATGATTGCCCGTGGCGTGACAGACGAAACACTTGACACCATCCGCAAGTGTGGCATTGACCTCGACCAGTGGCTTGAAGGATTTAAGGACACACCGACCTCCGTCCGCAAGACCGTTGAGACCATCAAGACTCATCCGTTGGTACCAAAGGATATAGTGGTTCGCGGGTTTATCATTGATTCAGAAACTGGAGGATTAGAGGAAATAAAATGAAGAAGATAATAAATCCTTGGCGCAACCATGAGGGATATAACTGTTTCGGTTGCAGTCCTGACAATCCCATCGGGCTTCACATGGAGTTCTATGAAGATGGTGACTATATCGTGAGTACCTGGCATCCTGAGCATAACTATCAGGGCTGGGTAGATACCATGCACGGCGGCATACTGAGTACGCTGATTGATGAAGTGTGCGGATGGGTAGTCACCAGGAAACTACAGACCAGCGGCTATACCGTGCAGTTGAGTGTGAAGTTCCGCAAGGCAGTTCCGACAACAGAGCCGGAATTGACAATACGGGCCAAAGTGACAAAACAGGTGAGAAACCTTGCCTATATCAGTGCGGAGATAACCAATTCGAAGGGCGAACTCTGCAACGAGGGCGAGGCCATCTACTTCCTGATGAACGAGGAAAAAGCCAAGGAAATGGGATTTCTGCATTGCGAGGTGGAAGAGTAAATGGATTGCCATGAGTATAAAACTGATTATATTCGACTTTGACGGGACGTTGGGCGATACCAGACGGAATATTGTTGTGACAATGCAGGACGTCATGAAAGAGCTGAGTCTTCCATTGCAGGACGAAGAAGTGTGTGCTTCTACCATCGGACTGCCATTAAAAGGATGCTATGCCAAGATGTTTCCTCAACTTAATGCTGATGAGTTGGAAAGATGTGCAGAAGTGCATCACAGATATTTCGCCGAAAATCTGAAGAAGATAACGCCACTGCCTTTCCCTCAGGTAAAAGAAACGCTTGAAGTGCAAAGGAGTCAGGAGATCAGTCTTGCTATTGCATCTTCACGAACCAGCGAGTCGCTACGGGATCTGTTGAACAGAATGGAAATGCTGTCCTATTTCTCTTGCATCATTGGAGCACAGGACATAATTCATGCCAAACCAAATGCAGAACCCGTATTGAAGATTCTCGATATTCTGGGATTCAGGGCTGACGAGACCTTGGTGGTTGGCGATATGGATGTTGACATTCTGATGGGAGCCAATGCCAGAACTAAGACCTGTGGAGTGACTTGGGGCAACGGCACCAGAGAGGAACTCAAAGAGGCTGGAGCAGACTTTATCATTGACAGAATGGAAGAGATTTTAGGTATATTAAAAGACGAATAGTGATAAAGGATTGTAAACAACTATGAATAAGAGATTAGGTTTTTTTTGTTGTGCGTCTGCACCTGGACAGTCGCAACAGCTCAGACAGAGCGGTTTTACATCGCCCAAGAGGGGAAAACCGCATCGATCATTTTGGATGCCGAGGACTCGAAGGAGTTCCGAGACAAGCAGCGTCTGGCCATTGCCCAGCAGCGCACAGAGGACTTCCGCAACGGTACTTACAAACGTGGTGCTGGCGTGATTCCCTATGACAAGATGGAAGAATTCTTCGCTCAGTATCTTCATTAATAGGTGCTCAGGCGAAGCCAAAAAGGAAAAGATCCGCAGAATCTGAGAAGATTTTGCGGATTCTTCTTTGTCATCGAAGGGAAGGCTACCAATAATTCGTAGCTCTTTTATTATTCTTTCACATAAAATTGATGGCGGTATGACGGAAAATTTGTATATTTGTCCCCAGAACTTATAGAATAATCACAAATAACTACAAAGCCTATGACAGCATTAATATCCGTAATCCCTATTCTGTTACTCATTGTACTGATGATGGGATTCAAGGTTTCCGGCTACAGGAGTGCCATCGTCACCCTTATCGTGACCATCCTCCTGGCATTGTTTGCCGTGCCTGCAATGGGTATCATTCCCGAGAAGTTTGCAGATGCCAGTATCTTCGGCATCACTTTATGGTCAGTGGTGGAAGGACTGCTGAAGGCATGTTTCCCCATTATCCTGATCATCATCTGTGCCATCTTCAGTTACAATATCCTGTGTGAGACGAAGGAGATTGAGACTATCAAGACGCAGTTTATCCAGATGACCAGCGACAAGGGACTGTTGGTGCTGCTGTTGACGTGGGGCCTTGGTGGCGTGCTGGAGGGTATGGCTGGTTTCGGCACCGCTGTAGCCATTCCTGCGGCCATCTTGATAGGACTGGGTTTCAAGCCCATGTTCTCAGCCGTTATCTGTCTGGTGGCAAACACGGTTGCCGTAGGTTTCGGAGCCGTCGGTCTGCCTGCCACGACATTGGCCAACCAAGTGGCGGCAAGTGGAACGGCAACGCCTGAGGAGCTCTGCGAGGTGGCCACCTTTATTATATTACAGCTCTCGCTGATGTTCTACATCACCCCGTTCCTTATCCTGATGATGACGGACAAGACGAAGATTGTGAAGAACATCACTATTGCCCTCTTCGTGGGAACCTGTTCTATCACTGTGCAGTTCTGCTGTGCCCACTTCATCGGTCCTGAGACACCCGCCATCCTGGGCTCTGTAGCCGCCATCGCAGCCATGCTGCTGTATAACAAGCTGTTCCTGCGCCATGAGGCTGAGAAGGATACGGTGCATGTGGAACACCACAAATTCGGTGTCGTCAAGACGCTGAAGGCATGGAGTGTCTATGGACTGATTATCTTCTTCATCCTGATCAGCAGCAAGATTGTTCCTTCTGTCAATGAGCTGTTGAACAACACTTTGGTGACCAAGTTCGAGTTGCCCGTCATTGGCAATACCTTTAAGTTCGGTTGGTTGTCGAATGCAGGTCTGATGATTTTCCTGGGTGCCGTCATCGGTGGACTGATTCAGGGTATGAGTATCGGCAAGTTGTTGAAGTTGTTGGCTAAGACCACGCTCAACCTGCAGAAGACGGTCGTGACCATCTGCTGTCTCGTAGCGATGGCGATGCTGATGAACAACACGGGTATGACCAACGACATTGCCAAGGGACTCGTCCTGCTGACGGGTGCAGCCTTCCCCTTCTTCGCTCCACTGATTGGTTCTATCGGAACCTTCGTAACGGGATCAGCCACCAATGCCAACATCCTGTTTGGTAAGTTGCAGGCTACCGCTGCCAGCGACCTCGGATTGGTGAACCAAGGCACCTTCTTTGGCGTTACGGGTAGCGAGACCAACTGGCTCGCGGCTGCCAACTGTGCGGGTTCTGAGGGCGGTAAACTGCTCTCACCGCAGTCGATCGCCATTGCTACTGCCGCCTGCGACATGGAGGGGCAGGACGGCGACATTATGCGCAGGACGATGCCATTCGCTATCTTCTGGATATTGATGAATGGACTGATGGTGTTCCTGGGGTTGCACGTGATTTAAGGGAAAAGTGAATAGTGAAAAGTGAATAATTTGCTGCCGCCACTGAGGCAAGCATAATAAAGAAACGATTTGCTGCCGCCGCTGAGGCAAAGCATAATAAAGAAACGATTTGCTGCCGCATGTCTTATATTCAACATAATAATACGCCACTCACGAAGAAAAGCTATTGCTTCGGAGTGAGAATAGTAAAGATGGTGAAATTTATCAAATGTAGCCCTAAAGAGTATGGAATGATTAATCAAATATTCCGCTCTGGTACAGCTATTGGTGCTTTGGTAAGTGAGGCAACCTATGCGCAAAGCCCAGCTGATTTCATCAACAAACTGTCTATTGCACTAAAAGAGTGCAACGAAACCCTCTATTGGCTCAATATCCTAAAAGATACTGATTATTTGAATGAAAAGGAATTCGAGAGCATGAATATAGACTGCCAAGAGTTACTTGCTCTTCTGATTTCATCAATTAAAACAACGAAACAAAATAATGAAATGAAGTGAAAAGGAATGGCGGAAGCAAATTATTCACTTTTCACTATTCACTTTTACCTTAAACTATGAAAATTGGATTATTCATTCCCTGTTATGTGGATGCTGTCTATCCTGAGGTGGGTTTGGCAACCTATAAGTTGCTGAAGCATCTGGGGCTGGATGTCACGTATCCACAGAAACAGACCTGCTGCGGTCAGCCGATGGCCAATGCAGGATTCGAGAAACAAGCCATTCCTTTGGCAGAGAAGTTTGACGACCTCTTCAAGGACTTCGACTATGTGGTGTCACCCAGTGTCAGTTGTACGGCGTTTATCCGTCTGAACTATCCGCGACTGCTGAACCATGAGTGCGAGAGCGCCAAGAGATGCATGGACGTGGTCGAGTTCCTGCACGACGTGGTGAAGGTCGACCGCCGTCTGGGCACCTTTGCCCATAAGGTCAGCCTGCACAATTCCTGTCATGGTGTTCGCGAGCTGGGACTCTCCTCCCCTTCTGAGGAGCATGTAGCGAAGTTCAATAAGATCAAGGACCTGTTGCAATTGGTTGACGGCATCGATGTCGTGGAACCTGAGCGTCCTGACGAGTGCTGCGGCTTCGGCGGCATGTTCAGCGTCGAGGAGACCGCCGTGTCCGCCCAGATGGGACTCGACAAGGTGGAGCGTCATATCCAGACGGGTGCTGAGTATATCACTGGTCCAGACTGCTCTTGTCTGATGCATATGGCTGGTGTAGCCCGCAAGCAAGGCAAGAAGATTGAGTTCAAGCACGTAGTAGAGATTTTAGCAGCGGGGCTGTAAAAGGGAATAGTGAAAAGGGAATAGTGAATAATTTGCTACCGCTGTCCCTGAGTGAGAATTAACAATAGTATTAACGATTATCAAAAGAAAAAGATGAATAGCAAGAAGTGCGGAAGTAAATTTTTCACTTTTCACTATTCACTTTTACCTTAAATTATGAGTACACAGCATAGCAAAGCTGCCAAGGAGTTCTTAAAGAACCAGCAATACGCCCACTGGCACGACGCCACCTTCTGGGCCGTTCGCACCAAGCGCGACAATATGGCCTATGGCTTGGACGAGTGGGAACAACTGCGCGAGAAAGCCTCGCAGATCAAGCGCCACACCATTACCCATCTGGACGAATATCTGGACCAGTTTGCCACCAATGCCGAGAAGAACGGCGTGGAGGTTCACTGGGCGAAGGATGCTGCCGAGTTCAACGAAATCGTGTATGGCATCCTGAAGAACCATAACGTCAAGAAGATGGTGAAGTCGAAGTCGATGCTGACGGAGGAGTGTGGCATGAATCCCTATCTTGAGGAAAGAGGCATCGAGGTGGTGGAAACCGACTTGGGCGAGCGCATTATCCAGTTGAAGGGTCAGGCACCCAGCCATATCGTGATGCCAGCCATCCACCTGAACCACGACGATGTGGGCGAGCTTTTCGAGGAGAAAGGCATTTCGAACGAGAAGGGCAACCACGACCCCACGTTCCTGACCTATCGTGCCCGATTGAGTTTGCGCAACGAGTTCCTGACCGCCGACGCCGGCATGACGGGCGCCAACTTCGGTATTGCCGAGACGGGCGACATCGTGGTATGCACCAACGAGGGCAATGCCGACATGTCGACCTCATGCCCGCGGCTGCACATTGCCGCCATCGGACTGGAGAAGGTCATCCCCAACTACGAGTGCCTTGCCGTCTTCCAGCGCATGCTCTGTCGTGCAGGAACCGGTCAGCCCACCACCACCTACACCTCGCATTTCCGCAAGGCCCGCCCCACGGCTCACCACATGCACATCATCCTGGTGGACAACGGGCGCTCTGAGTGGATAGGCAATCCTGAGCACTGGGAATCGCTGAAGTGCATCCGCTGCGGCTCTTGCATGAACACCTGTCCCGTCTATCGTCGCTCGGGAGGCTACAGCTACAGCTACTTCATCCCCGGACCCATCGGCATCAACCTGGGCATGCTGCGCGACCCGCAGAAGCACTCGGGCAACGTGTCGGCCTGCACGCTCTGCAACTCTTGTCAGACCGTTTGTCCTGCCAAGGTCAATCTGGGCGACCAGATTTACCTGTGGCGCCAACAGCTCAGCGACTTCGGCACCGCCAATCCGCAGAAGAAGCTCATGTGCCAAGGCATGTCCATGCTCTACGGCTCGCCCGGGCTCTATAATTTTGCCACCGGACTTGCCCACTGGGCCAACCTCATTCCCTCACCGCTGATGAACTGCGGCCTGAACCCGTGGGCCGAAGGTCATAAGATGATGGAGTTCCCCAAGAAACCGTTCCACGAGATTATTAAGGGAATAGTGAAAAGTGAAGAGTGAAAAGTGAAGAGTGAAGAGTGAAGAATTTGCTGCCGCCAAAGTAATAAACCGCTAAAAAATTTATTATGTCAAGTAAAGAAGATATATTGATGAAATACAGGGCTAATATCCGCGAACAGTTCGACATGCCCGACCTGAGCGACATCCAGGCCATCACCTACCCCGACCCGCTGTTGCAGTTTATGAACATGACCAAGAGCGTGGGCGGCAATGCCATCGAGGTGGACAAGGGGCGCGACGTGAACGACCTCATCCGCGAGCTCTATCCCGATGCCAAGGAGATAGCCTCCAACCTGCCCGAGATTACCATCGCCACGCGCAATCCCGACGAGGTGGGACGGGCCCGCGACCTGAACGGCACCGATGTGGGCGTCGTTCGCGGCAGTTTCGGTGTGGCTGAGAATGCCTGCGTGTGGATTCCCCAGCAGATGAAGGAGAAAGCCGTCTGCTTCATCTCCGAGAATCTGGTCATCCTGCTAAAGAAGTCGGAGATTGTAAACAACATGCACGAGGCCTACAAGCGCCTCAGTGCCGGCGATTCCGTTGCCGGACTGTCCGACTACGGTTATGGCACCTTTATCAGCGGTCCCTCGAAGACGGCTGATATCGCACAAGTCCTCGTCATGGGTGCCCAAGCCGCAAGAAGCGCTACCGTACTCCTGTTAGACGAATAAAGAAGGATTATAGGTCGTACTCATAGATATCGTAACACAAGCCGCGGGCTCCGAAACCTTCCTTTTGGAAGACGAGTGTCTCATTAAGACCGCTGCCGTCAGGATTCTCCGTAGAACGACCAAAGTCGAAATAAGGATAGTCTTTGTAGTCATGGTGCATGATACGGTTGTAGATAGCATCGATAGCACCAAGACTCTTGCCCTCCGGTGTGGCAGAACTATACTGGGCATGTACCACCTGAGGAGTCACGTAAAGGACGACACCACCTAACACCTTTCTATCGAGAACTGCCTGATAGAGCACGATGTTCTTTGGAAACCGACTATGCAGTAGTTCTATCTCCTGAAGGCTATGTACAGGCTTGATACCGTATTTCGTACCAAGATTATCGGCCAACACCTGCCAGAAGTCAGCATAGTCGTTGCTGATTTCCACATGGATGCCTGCCCGTTCGGCACGGGTGACGCCACGACGACGAACGCGCTCCCAACGCAGATTGGCTCCAAGAAATATGTTTGTGGAATAGTCACGAGCCACGATACGGGCCTTGCACTCATGGTAGAGTGCATATAAGTCCTCCTCTGCCGACAAGCGGTGATATATCCAGGGGATGGCTTTGTAACTGACATGCTTCAATCCTTCGCCACGTAGCATATCATTCAATTCACGAAACAGCACCATTGTCTCTGCTATCGTCAGTTGTTCGCTCATCAGCAATCCGCCATAGGTCAGTCCACGATGCGTACAGAGCGCATCACCAACGACATGCGCAGGCAGAACGGCCAGCAAGTGTCCTTTGCAATAGAACATCAACGAATAGTCTTGGAATCGGTCAGCGTGATAGTCCATGTAGCCACGATCGAAGAGGAATGTGCCGTTCTTCGACTTCGCCACAAACTGATTCCACTCGTCAGTATGCGCAGAGGTATATCTTACTATTTCGAACATCCTACGTATTTCAAGAATTCATCATAATCGTAGATGTAGTCGTCCTCATCATAGTGCTCTGATGCTAGCACGAGGCACACTGCACCCGACGAGAAATCGTCGAGGGTGCGCCAAGTGTTGACATCAATAAGCAGTCCCTGCCACGGATGATTTAACAGAACTGTCTTCCGTTCACGTCCATCGTCAAGGGTGACTTGAAACGAGCCGCTCAATGCAATAACAAACTGTTTCAAGCGTTTGTGGGCATGCCCCCCACGGCTTTCACCGCCTGGCACATCGTAGACCCAATAGGCACGCTTGATATCAAAAGGCACCATCTCCTGTGCCTCAGCAAACGTCAGATTGCCTCGTGGGTCTACGATCTTTGGGAGGTCAATGAGTTGTCCGATCATTTCTTCATATAAGGATCTGTTCCCAATACGGTCTTGGCAAGACGCTTAGCCTTGTCACGCAGGGCATTGACATCGTCGCCCAGCTCACCATAGCAGAGGACGACACCCATGCGGCGACCAACATGCGCCTCAGGCTTGCCGAAGATGCGGATACGGGTGCGGTCTTCCTTCAATGCCTCAACGAAATTGTAATCCAGGGGACCTACCTTCTCCTCTGGTGAGAGGATGACGGCAGAGGCTCCGGCATGCTCCAGATGGATACCTGCAATCGGCAGACCCATCACAGCACGGAAATGCAACTCAAACTCGGAGAGGTTGGTGGTATGACCCAACGTCACCATACCTGTATCGTGTGGACGAGGCGAAAGCTCAGAGAAGATAACCTCACCCTGGCGGGTCAGGAAGAACTCGACACCCCAGATGCCATATCCAGTAAGGGCCTTCGTCACCTGGTCGGCCATGTTCTGTGCCTGCTTGAGGGCTTCGTCACTGATCTGATAAGGTTGCCATGACTCACGGTAGTCACCACCCTTCTGTACATGTCCGATAGGAGGACAGAAGATGGTAGGTGCATTCTTCTGCGTCACTGTCAGCAAGGTAAACTCCGACTCGAAGTCGATGAACTCCTCGATGATGACTTCTTTCACGTCACCACGGCTGCCTTCCATGGCTTCCCTGAAAGCCTGCTCCAACTCGTCGTCGTTATGCACATAACTCTGACCATGACCAGAGGACGACATCAGAGGCTTCACCACACAGGGGAAACCAATCTCGTCAGCAGCCTTTTTGAACTCGTCGAACGTCTTGGCATAGAAATACTTGGCGGTACGGAGTCCTAAGTCACGAGAGGCAAGGTCGCGGATGGCACGACGGTTCATCGTGAAATTGACGGCACGGGCAGAAGGAACGACCTGTATGCCCTCTTTCTCGAAATCGAAGAGACGCTCTGTACGGATGGCCTCAATCTCAGGCACAATGATATCGGGATTGTGCTTCTTGACGGCAGCCGTCAGGGCATCGCCGTCGAGCATGGAGAATACCTCACGCTCGTCAGCCACCTGCATGGCAGGCGCATCGTTATAACGGTCACAAGCCACCACATAGGCACCAGCGCGCTTGGCAGCAATGACGAACTCCTTTCCCAACTCTCCACTTCCCAGTAATAAGATTTTCTTCATATCGTTTTTGTTTTATCGGTTAGCATACATATTGTCATAATACTTCTGGTAGTCGCCGGAGGTGACATTGTCGAGCCACTCCTGGTTGTCGAGATACCAGCGGACGGTCTTCTCGATACCTTCCTCGAACTGAAGCGAAGGCTCCCACCCAAGTTCCTTCTGCAACTTCGACGAGTCGATAGCATAACGAAGATCATGTCCTGCACGATCGGTCACGAAAGTGATGAGATCCATATCCTCGCCTTCCTTACGCCCCAACAGACGGTCGACGGTCTTGATGACCACCTTGATGATGTCGATGTTCTTCCACTCATTGAAACCACCGATGTTATACGTCTCGGCAATCATACCCTGATGGAAAATCAAGTCGATGGCACGGGCGTGGTCTTCTACGAACAGCCAGTCGCGCACGTTCTCACCCTTGCCATAGACAGGCAACGGTTTGCGGTGACGGATATTATTGATAAACAACGGTATCAGCTTCTCAGGAAACTGATAAGGACCGTAGTTGTTCGAGCAGTTCGTCACGATGACGGGCATACCGTAGGTGTCGTGATAAGCACGAACAAAGTGGTCTGAAGAGGCCTTCGCGGCACTGTAGGGTGAATGGGGATTGTACTTCGTAGTCTCCAGGAAGAACTTGTCGCCATAAGCCAAATGATGCTCAGCACTCGAGGCAGTTGTCGTGAATGGAGGCTCGATACCCTCAGGGTGTGTCAACTCCAAGGCGCCATACACCTCATCGGTGGAGATGTGGTAGAAGCGCTTGCCCTCGTAACGCTCCGGCAATGACTCCCAATAGAGCTTAGCGGCCTGAAGCAATGACAGCGTACCCATGACGTTGGTCTTGGCAAACGTAAACGGGTCTTTGATCGAGCGATCCACATGACTCTCAGCAGCGAGGTGAATGATACCATCAACCTTCTTGACCTGCATCAGCTTGTAAAAAGCGTCGAAATCGCAGATATCCATCTTCACAAACTCGTAGTTGGGCTTGTTCTCAACGTCCTTGAGGTTTGCCAGATTACCCGCATAGGTCAACTTGTCGAGGTTGATGATGTGGTAATCAGGATACTTGTTCACGAACAGGCGCACCACATGGCTTCCAATAAAGCCTGCGCCACCAGTAATGACAATTGTTCTTTTCATATATCTTTTTTTATTTTAATGATTTCCTAATGTAATAACTTCCAAATCCTTGAATTCCTTACCGTCGATGGTCAGTCGGACGAGGGTGCGTTCCTTGTGCCAACCCTGTAAGCCGGCAGCCCCTGGATTGATATGCAGCATGTTGAGCGTCTTGTCAAACTTCACCTTCAGGATATGTGAATGACCTGCCACAAACAGTTGAGGAGGATTGGCATAAAGCAAAGAGCGGACACTATAGTCGTAGTTGCCAGGGTAGCCGCCGATGTGTTTGATAAGCACATCAACATCCTCGCACTTGAAACGGTTCAGTTCGCGATACATCAGACGAAGGTCACCACCATCGCAATTGCCACAGACGGCACGGAACGGGCGGAAAGCCTCAAACTTCTCTGCCACCTCTACACTTCCAATATCCCCTGCATGCCATATCTCGTCGCAGGGCTCGAAATAATGCAGGTATTTCTCGTCCCAATAGGCGTGGGTATCGCTGATGATTCCTATCTTCTTCATAGTCCGAATTTCTTCCTGACGAAGTCGGCTATCAACTTCTCCGTCTCCACCATACCAAGTACACTGGAGTCCACACAGAGGTCATACGACTCAGCGTGTCCCCATTTCTTACCCGTATAGTAGTTGTAGTATGAAGCACGTTTCCCTTCTGCCTGCAGAATAATCTGCTTTGCCTCCTGGGGTGTGACCTTCTGTTTGGCGAGTATCTGTTCCACACGATACCACATTGAAGCGGTGATGAAGACATTCACCACATTCTCGAAGTCGCGTAACACATAATCGGCACAACGACCTACAAAGACGCAGGAACCTTGTTGGGCAGCCTTACGGATGGCATCGCTTTGGAACTTAAACAGATTCTCTTGTGAGAAGCCCGACGCATAGACACCACTCATATGGGGAGAATTCATACTGAACAGTCCCCTGATGAAGCCTTTCTTCTCGTCATTCTGCTCGAAGATTTTCTCACTGAAACCACTCTCCTTGGCAGCAAGGTTGAGGATTTCCTTGTCGTAATACTTGGCGTTAAAGTCCATGGCAAGCATACGAGCGATGTCATGTCCACCACTGCCTAACTGTCTTCCGACATTAATGATAATATGCTTATTATCCATTTTGCTTGAGTTTTTTCATATACCAAATTAATAAAGGAATCGTCATCGCAAAGGAGCCGAAGTCACTTGCCGGCATCGAGTACCACACACCGTCCAAGTCCCAGATCAGCGGGAACACGTATGCCATCGGCAATAACAGGAACAACTGGCGTGACAACGAGAGGAAGATAGAGACCTTCACCTTACCAATACACTGGAAGAAGTTCGTAATGACAGCCTGGGAGCCTACGACAAAGAACACCAGCATATCAATCTTGATGCCTCGTGCCGCCAGGTTAATCAGTGTCTGGTCTGTGGTGAAGATACGAGCTATCGAATAGGGGAAAAGCATGGAGAGGCTCCAGCCTATCAACAAAATGGTAGTTGCCGAGGCAATGGTCAGCCACAGACAACGGAACATGCGGTTATAATTCTCCGCACCGTAGTTATATCCCACGATGGGCTGCATTCCCTGAATCATTCCCATGACGAACATGAAGAACATCATCACCACGGAGTTGGCGATTGAGTAGGCTCCTACCGCCATGTCGCCTCCATAGCGTACAAACTGGTTGTTCATAAAGATGACGATGATACAGGAGGTCACATTCATCAGGAAAGGCGAGATGCCGATGGAGATGATATTACGCACCAATGCTGCCTGGAGTTTATAGATACCCTTACGCAGGTGTAACAGTTCTTTCTTATCAGAGAGTATCCACATCTGCCAACACATTGCCATTGTCTGGGAGGTGACTGTGGCCAGGGCTGCACCACGGATACCCCATCGGAACCACCATACAAAAGTGATGAGCAAGACGACATTCATGGCAACGGTAAAGAGCGTCGCATACATGGCGTGACGAGGCTTACCCGCAGCACGAAGCACCGCATTCATTCCGAAATACATGTGGGTCACCATATTACCCAACAGAATCACAATCATGAATTCACGGGCATATGGCAATGTCGCATCAGAAGCACCGAAAAAGCGCAGGATGGGATTAAGGAAGATGAGACACACCACCATAAAGAGGAAACCGATAATCAGATTGAGAGTCACCGTATTGCCCAATAGTCGCTGTGCCCTCTTGTAGTCACGCTGTCCCAATTTCACAGAGATACATGTCGAGGCTCCTACTCCCACTGCTGCTCCAAAAGCTGCACTCAAGTTCATAAAGGGAAAGGTAATACCCAGACCTGCAATGGCCTCAGGCCCCACTATCTGTCCGATAAAAGCACGGTCAATGATGTTATAGAGACTGGCAGCCGACATGGCAACAATAGCCGGCAGGGCATACTGCGTCAACAATCTACCCACAGGTTTCGTCCCTAACTCTAATGTCGCCTGTTTATTATCCATATTATTCTGCAAAATTACGAATAAGTGAGAAGAAAACCAAATTTTATTTGTAATTTTGCACCATTAAAAAGGAAAAAAAGAATGTGGAGATTGTTTTTCATACTGACTCTATTCATGCTATCTGATAGCGGATGGGCCCAAGACCGTGCTCCCAAGGTACGTAACAAGGAATGCCCGTCATATATTTTCAGAGTGACACTGCGTGACAAGCAAGAAACACCCTACTCCCTTGAGCGCCCTACCCGTTTCCTATCAAGACGGTCCGTGGAACGACGGAAGCGACAGGGGCTGCCCTTGGATTCTACCGATCTGCCCGTCGCTCCGAAATATATCCGCCAGATAGCGTCTCAGAAAGTAAATATCCTTGGGACAAGCAGATGGAACAATACCGTACTCGTACAGATGAAGGATACTAACGAAGTGAGTCGTATCCGCCAGATAGACGGTGTGGTAAGTTGTCTGAAAGTATGGCAGGCACCCGACTCCATTCAGCCTACTGCCCTCAAGACGAAATATGAAGAGCATTTCAATGAAAGGGACTCTGTAGCAACAACTCCCTATGGGCTTGCCGATGCACAAATCAGAAGCCTCAACGGACAGCGGTTGCACGACATCAACTGCATGGGAGAAGGAATGATGATTGCCGTGCTGGACGGGGGCTTTAGGAACGTTGACCGCATCCCAGCCTTTGGGAAAGTAGATATCAAAGGAACCCATGACTTCGTCTATCCGGCATCACCCTCCATCTATTATGAGATTGACCACGGTACGAAGGTATTGTCGACCATGACCATCCGAATGCCCCATTACTATATCGGTACGGCACCACAGGCCAGTTATTGGCTGCTACGCTGCGAGGACGCCCAGTCAGAACAGGAGGTGGAGGAAGACTATTGGGCGATGGCAGCAGAGTTCGCCGACTCCGTAGGCTGCGACCTCATCAACTCCTCGTTAGGCTACAATAATTTCGATAAAGGCTATGAGTCACACCAGTTATGGCAACTCGACGGACATTCTACATTCATCAGCCGTTCTGCTTCCTTGGTTGCCCAAAAAGGGATGATACTTGTCAACTCTGCAGGAAACTCAGGAATGAGTCCTTGGAAGAAGCTGACCTTCCCTGCGGATGCGGAAGACTGTCTGACGGTAGGTGCCGTAACGGATATGTTGACCCATGCGCCCTTCAGTTCTATTGGTCCCACACAAGACGGACGAGTTAAGCCCGATGTCGTTGCCATCGGAAGTCCTGCTGCCATCGTCACAGGCAGAGGGAATATTGCCCAAGACATGGGTACATCATTTGCCTCCCCTATCATCTGCGGACTGACGGCTTGTCTGTGGCAGGCATTGCCCCAGAAAACGGCCTTGGAGATTATGGATCTGATTCGTCAGACAGGTAATAACAAAGACCATCCCGACAATATTACCGGCTATGGTTTGCCTAACTTCTGGCGGGCATATATGATTGGGAATGTGGATACCGAAAAATGGAGAGTGAAAAGTGAATAGCGAGAAGAGGTATACACTACAACTGCTAAATGCCCTCGTACGTGAGGCCATAGAAATGGAGCTGCCTGATGAGTATTGGGTAGAGGCGGAACTGTCGGAATGCAGGGAGAGCCGGGGACACTGTTATATGGAACTCGTAGAGAAAGACGAGACCTCCAATACACCCATTGCACGCGCCTCTGCCAAATGTTGGAAACAGACATGGGCAATGGTAAAGCCCTACTTCGAACGTACCACAGGGCAGTCATTGCGAGCTGGTATGAAGGTTCTACTGAAAGTTTACGCCCAGTTTCACGAGGCATATGGATTCTCGTGGATTGTCACGGACGTCGACCCTACTTTCACATTGGGAGACCTAGCACAACGTCGTCTGGAAATTATCCGAAAGCTGAAGGAGGAAGGTGTCTACGACCTACAACGTGAACTGGTCATTCCGCGTTTCTGTCAACGTATCGCCATCATCTCTGCAGAGACGGCAGCAGGCTATGGCGATTTCTGTCGTCAACTCGCTGAGAATGAATATGGCCTACAGTTCTTTCCCACCCTATTTCCTGCCATCATGCAGGGAGAACAAGTGGAACAGAGTGTCATTGCTGCCCTGAACCGTATTCATGAACGGATAGACGATTTCGACGTAGTAGTAATAATCCGGGGAGGTGGTTCGACGAGTGACATGAGCGGCTTCGACACATTGGCACTAGCCGAGAACGTGGCGAATTTCCCACTGCCCATCATCACAGGCATCGGACACGACAGGGACGAGTGTGTGCTGGATATGGTGTCGAATACAAGGGTGAAGACTCCTACGGCAACAGCAGCATTCCTAATTGCCCATCTTGCAGATACCCTCCAACACGTCAACGACTTGCAACAGCGTATCTCCTTCTTGTTCTCAATGGTGAGGACGAATATGGAGCATCAACTGGAACAGCGTTATGAGCGGCTGCAACATGCTATCAGTCAACGCCTGACCCATGAGCATCATTATCTGGAACTCGCAGAACAGAAAGTGATATCGTTTGATCCGAACTTGTTGTTGAGGCGGGGCTATAGTATTACTCTTCATAACGGAAAAGTAGTACGCGACCCTCAACATCTGAAAGAAGGCGACGAGATAGAGACTAGAGTTGAAAAAGGAAGTATCAAATCAAAAGTCATATATGGAAACAAAGAAGTATGAGGAGGCACTGCACCAACTGGACGAAATCGTACAGAAAATGGAGCGTAATGAGTATGGTATTGATGAACTCGCCGAACAGTTGAAAAAGGCAAAAGAACTCATCAAGCTATGCAAGGATCAGTTGACAAAAATCGACGGCGATATCAAAAAGATACTCGAAGAAGACAAATAATGCACATTTCATTTGCAAGTGTGCTGCAAATTATGTACTTTTGCAGCAATTTACAACGAAAAGGATTAAAATTATAACAATATGAAAGACTTAGATTGGGGTAGTCTGTCGTTCGGCTACATGAAGACCGACTACAACGTGCGTTGCTACTATCGCGACGGTAAATGGGGCGAAATAGAGGTTTGCTCCGACGAGTATCTGAACCTGCACATGGCCGCTACCTGCCTGCACTACGGTCAGGAGGCATTCGAGGGCTTGAAGGCCTATCGTTGTCCCGACGGCAAGGTGCGTATCTTCCGTGTGGATGAGAATGCAGCCCGTCTGCAGAGTACTTGCCGCGGCATCATGATGCCTGAGGTGAGCACAGAGTTGTTCACGGAGATGGTGAAGAAGGTGGTTCGCCTCAATCAGGAGTGGATTCCCACCTACGAGAGCGGTGCCACACTCTATATCCGTCCGCTGCTCATCGGTACAAGCGCTCAGGTAGGTGTACATCCCGCCAAGGAGTATTGCTTCCTAATCTTCGTCACCCCCGTAGGCCCGTACTTCAAGGGAGGCTTCGCTGCTAATCCTTACGTGATTATCCGCGACTACGACCGCTCGGCTCCCCTCGGCACAGGTAAGTACAAGGTGGGTGGTAACTATGCCGCTTCCCTGTTTGCCAACAATCTGGCCCACGAGAAGGGCTACGCCTGCGAGTTCTACCTCGACGCCAAGGAGAAGAAATACATGGACGAGTGCGGTGCCGCCAACTTCTTCGGCATCAAGAACAACACTTATATCACTCCGAAGTCAACGTCTATCCTGCCCTCTATCACGAATAAGAGTTTGATGCAGGTAGCAGAGGACCTAGGTATGAAGGTAGAGCGCCGTCCGATTCCTGAAGAGGAGCTCGAGACCTTCGAGGAGGCAGGTGCCTGCGGAACAGCCGCCGTCATCTCACCCATTTCTTACATCGACGACCTCGACACTGGCAAGCGCTACTCCTTCGGTGAGAAGCCAGGTCCGATGTCGAAGAAACTCTTCGATACCCTGCGCGGTATCCAGTACGGTGAGATTGAGGACAAGCACGGCTGGACAACGGTGGTTATCGATTAATGATTATCATTAATGAGTAAAGGCAAGCTGGCGAAATTCGCCGACATGGAGACTTATGAGAACGTGTTCCAATACCCCTATTCGGTAGTGGAACACGTTCCGTTTGAGATGCAGGGACACTGGCACGAACAATACTTCCATAACGACAACCCCATTGTGCTGGAACTGGGCTGCGGCAAGGGAGAATATACCGTTGGACTCGCCAAGCTCTATCCCAATATGAACTTCATCGGGGTGGACATCAAAGGAGCCCGTATGTGGACTGGTGCTACACAGGCTATCAAGGAGGGACTGAAGAACGTTGCCTTCCTACGTACCAATATCGAGATTATTGAGCGCTTCTTCGCTCCCGATGAGGTACAGGAAATATGGCTGACATTCTCCGACCCACAGATGAAGAACCCACGCAAACGACTTTCCTCCACCTACTTCATGAACCGCTATCGTCGTTTCCTGATTGACGGAGGCATTATCCATCTGAAGACCGACTCTAACTTCCTCTTCACCTATACCACCTATATGGTGGAGAAGAACCACCTGCCCTTAGACTTCCGCACAGAAGACCTCTACGGTCCTCTATGCAGTGACCCTGTCGCTGCCTCCATCCAGACCTACTACGAGCAGATGTGGATAGACCGAGGACTGAACATCAAGTATATGAAGTTCCACTTGCCTCATGAAGGAGCACTGGAAGAGCCTGATATCGAGATACCGCTCGACGACTACCGCTCCTACCGACGTGACAAACGCAGTTCGCTGGAGACGAGTAAATAAAGAGAAAAAGAAAAGTGCTTCCGATTGGGAAGCACTTCTTGTTTATTGCATGTCATAAACCACTTGCATGAGTTTCTTGCCGATAGCGTCAGCCTCCTCCATCGTGGCTGCCTCGCTATACACACGAATAATCGGCTCCGTATTCGACTTACGCAGATGAACCCACTTGTCGGGGAAGTCAATCTTCACACCGTCAATGTCATTCACCTGTGCCGTTGCATCAGCAGCAAACATCTCCTTCACCTTTACGAGGATGGCATCCACATCGGTCTCAGGAGTCAGGTCAATACGATTCTTCGCAATCTGATAATCGGGGAAAGTGGCACGCAGCTTACTGACCTTACAGCCTTTTGCAGCCAAAGAAGTCAGGAACAGGGCAATACCTACCAACGCATCACGTCCGTAATGGCTCTCTGGATAGATAACACCACCATTACCCTCACCACCAATGACGGCATTCACCTCCTTCATCTTCGTAGTGACATTCACCTCACCGACGGCAGCAGCGGCATACGTTCCGCCATGCTTCTCCGTCACATCACGCAGAGCACGGGTAGAAGAAAGGTTGGAAACCGTATTACCCTTCGTCTTCGACAAGACATAGTCAGCCACACTGACCAGCGTATACTCCTCGCCAAACATCTTTCCATCTTCACAGATAAAGGCCAGACGGTCAACATCAGGATCCACCACGATACCCAAGTCATACTTACCTGTCTTCATCTCATCCATAATACCCTGCAAGTTCTTCTCCAAGGGCTCCGGATTATGAGCAAAGTCACCGGTAGGCTCACCATTCAGGATGGTATATGTGACGCCTAACTCATCCAAGAGCTTGGGCAGAATGACGCCACCCACACTATTGATGGTATCGACACATACTTTAAACTGCGCCTTCTTGACAGCCTCCACGTCAACCAGTTTCAACTGCAGCACACTCTCGATATGACGGGCATCAAACGTATGGTCTTCGATATAATGTCCCAGATGGTCCACGTCAGCATACTCGAAGTTCTCACGTTCTGCAATGGCAAGCACGATGGCACCATCAGCAGCTGTCAGGAACTCACCCTCACTGTTCAGCAGTTTCAAGGCATTCCACTGACGGGGATTATGAGAGGCCGTAATGATGATACCGCCATCTGCACCAGACATCCGTACAGCGAGTTCTGTCGTCGGCGTGGTGGCAAGACCAATGTCAATCACATCATAGCCCACTCCCATCAATGTTCCGCATACCACGTTCTTCACCATCTCGCCTGAGATACGGGCATCACGTCCCACCACAATCTTGTTGGAGGTTCCTTTACGCTCACGACGAATAAACTGCGCATAGGCAGTGGTAAACTTTACGATATCAAGGGGATTCAATGTATCGCCCGTAGAACCACCTATCGTTCCACGGATACCGGAAATTGATTTAATAAGTGTCATGTTATCTTAGTATTAATAATCTCTTTCGTAAGTAAGCTCGTAATAACAGGGATAGACACCGGCTGAGGCATCTGCCGTACCCTGGGAATGGGGAACTATCAGGCGTACCTTTGCAATCTCGTCATCGTCATCTTCATAACGACCCACATACACGTACAACAAAGGAACCAACCATCCGGCAGGAACAGCTGCGGAACTGTGATACAGACTCATGGCACCATTGACGAAAGACGCCGTGAAACTATTGCCAATACGTTCTACGCTCATCTTGTCAGGAGCACTGGAATAGTCGTATCTCACATTCGAAACAACCACATAATAAGGAATATCGTTTCTTACCTCAAGCTTTCCCTCCTTGATATTATACTCCATGAAACGGCAGAGAATCTCCAACGACTCCCCATCCTTCACTTTCTCGCCACAACCCTCACGGACAATCTGCATGTAGACACCACTCCTGTTCAGATAGACAAACTCGTTTGCAGCAACATCGGTCATCTGTCCTTGCGAATTAAACTTATCCTCACTAATCACTAAGATATCATTATCGGCGATAAAGCGATTAATGGCATCACGCTCGGCCTCTTTCAAGTCCGAATAGGTCTCACCTTTGTTACAACTGGTCAGAAACAAGATGCCGCAGAGCAATATCAGCAGACTATATGTTCTCTTCATATTTATTATTCCTTTTGATTTCGGGCGCAAATTTACAAATAAAATACCAAATATCTGCAATATTAGGCTACTTTAACGTGTCTTCGAAATGAAGGATGGCCTGTTTGACTATCTCAACCGCCTCATCCATCGTGCAATTCAGTTTCCCACCAGAGGCATTCAGATGCCCGCCTCCGTTGAAGAACAGCTCTGCCATTTTGTTGCAAGGGAAATCGTCTACAGAACGCAGACTGACCCATATCATATTGTCTCGATCCGTATCCTCACGCAATGAGATACTCAACTTCAAGCCCTTGATCTGCAGAGGCATATTGACCAGTCCCTCAGCATCTCCCTTGATGAAATGGAAACGCTGCAAATCCTCACGGGTCAGCGTATAGAAGGCAGCGTGCCGTTGCTCGTCCACCACCAGTTTATGGCAAAGCACGTAGCCCACCATACGGATACGGTGCTCACTATAATTATGATATACGTTACGGTATATCTTGTCCTTGTTAATCTTCTTGGTCAGCAACTGACTGATGATGAAATAGATTTCGGGAGCAGAGGAATTATAGGTGAAACCGCCCGTGTCCGTCATCATACCGCAATAGACAGGAACGGCAAAATGATTGGTCTGGCTAGGAAACAGCCCCATCTGCCAGACAATACGGAACACGAGTTCACTGGTGGACGACAACTCAGGATGGGAGACGGTCAGTACCGCATCCACACCTGGCTCCAGATGATGGTCGATAAGTACTTTCTTTGCCGGAGAGTTCGCCAAAGCCTCCGCCATAGCGTCCGTCCGAGACAGGGTATTGAAGTCGAGACAGAATACCAAATCAGCAATCTTCAATACCATATCGACATAATCCTTGCGCTTGTCGTAACGCACGATCTTCTCGGAGTTTGGCAACCATTTCAGGTAGTCGGGATATTGGTCGGGAGCTACCATCAGCGGCTCCTTTCCCATTCCCCTCAACACCTCAGCCAACCCCAGCATTGAACCCAGTGCGTCACCATCTGCATTCACATGGCAACACAACACAATGGTCTCTGCGGTATCGATAAGGGAGCGCAGTTGACTGCACTCCCCTTCTGTCATAATCTCTTCCAGCATCAGAACAGTTTATTCGGATAGACACCCTCGTCCACCAACTTCTGGATACGATTCACGGTATCCTCACGGTCGGCAGCGTAAGTCACACCAAACCATTTAGAGGTAGTATCCAGCACCTCACAGGTAGCCGTACCCTCCGTGATGAGCTTGTTGACCATCAGCGGAATAAAGAACTCCGCCTTCAGGTTCTCCATATTCTTCGGGTCACTCAGGAACTCCTTGAAGTAGGCCTCGGAATACTCAAAATAGTCGGGTGTGAAGCCCCACATGTTCATGGAAACAGGCGTATTGTCGTCAACGACTACCCAGTTGCCGTTCTCGTCCTTATAGCGGATAGGCTCACTGGCAGCACCGGCGTTGGAACCGTCAGCAGCACAACGGACTATCTCCGTGCGCTCAACGACATCCGTCAGATGTCCCTTGTCGTTCTTCGTACAGATGCCACGGGCAACGGTACCGTTCTCACTCAGCGTGTTACCTACGCGGAAACCTACCATCGCATACTGGTTCTTGGCTCCCTCAGGAAGCTCAGAGAGATACTTGCCAATGACCATAAAGGCATCGCGGTTGTAGAAGTCGTCGCAGTTGATGACGCAGAACGGCTCCTTGATGACATCCTTACCCATCAGTACAGCGTGGTTGGTACCCCAAGGCTTTACACGTCCCTCTGGCACCTTGAAGCCCTCAGGCAGTGCATCGATACCCTGGAAACAGAGTTCGCAGGGAATATGTCCCTCGTACTTGGCAAGAATCTGCGTACGGAACTGCTCTTCGAAGTCCTTACGGATAACCCAGACAATCTTACCAAAGCCTGCCTGGATGGCATCGTAGATACTATAGTCCATGATGGTCTCCCCATTGGGTCCCAGACCGTCAAGCTGCTTCAAACCGCCATAGCGGCTTCCCATACCAGCAGCAAGGAGAAATAATGTCGGTTTCATATTTAAAATTCTTTTGTCATTTCTGCTACTTCAGCATTGATGTGGTCGATGAACTCCTGGATGGTCATCACCGTCTGCTCACCACCGCCCTGCGGACGTACGGCAACGGTACCATCCTGCTGTTCCTTCTCACCGACAATTACCATATAAGGTATACGCTTCAACTCGTTGTCGCGAATCTTACGACCCAGCTTCTCGTTGCGCAGGTCAATAGTAGGACGCACACCTCCAAGGTCGAACTTCTTAGCCACCTCCTTGGCGTAGTCGTTGTACTTCTCTGACAGCGGCAGGATAGCCACCTGGTCAGGCGTCAGCCACAAGGGGAAGTGGCCGCTGGTGTGCTCGATGAGTACGGCGCAGAAACGCTCCATACTTCCGAACGGTGCACGGTGAATCATCACAGGTGTCTTCTTCTGGTTGTCCTCGTCGGTATATTCCAACTGGAAACGCTTCGGCAGGTTGTAGTCCACCTGGATGGTACCCAACTGCCAGCGACGACCGATAGCGTCCTTGATCATGAAGTCGAGCTTCGGACCGTAGAATGCAGCCTCGCCATATTCCACCTTGGCGGGCAAGCCCTTTTCCTCACAAGCCTCAACGATGGCCTTCTCTGCCAATGCCCAGTCCTCGTCAGTACCCACATACTTCTCGTGGTCGTTAGGATCACGCAACGAAATCTGTGCCTCGAAGTTGAAACCGAAGGCACTCAGCACGATACCGATGATGTCCATCACGTTCAGGAACTCCTGCTTCACCTGGTCTGGACGACAGAAGAGGTGGGCATCGTCCTGCGTAAACGAACGAACACGCGTCAGTCCGTGCAGCTCACCACTCTGCTCGTAGCGATACACCGTACCGAACTCCGCGATGCGCAGGGGCAGGTCACGATAGCTACGGGGCTTCCATGCGAAAATCTCACAGTGGTGCGGACAGTTCATCGGCTTCAGCATATACTCCTCGTCCTCCTCAGGCGTATGGATGGGCTGGAACGAATCCTTGCCATAGTGGGCATAGTGTCCGCTAGTAATATAAAGGTTCTTCGAACCGATATGCGGCGTGATGACTTCCTGATAACCGAAACGCTTCTGAACCTTACGCAAGTGGTCTTGCAGGCGAAGGCGCAACTCGGTACCCTTCGGCAACCAGATGGGCAGGCCCTTACCTACTTTATCGGAGAACATAAACAACTCCATCTCCTTACCAATCTTACGATGGTCACGCTTCTTGGCCTCCTCCAGCATCACCAGATACTCGTCGAGCATCTTCTTCTTCGGGAACGAGATACCATACAGACGCTGCATCTGCTCACGGGTGGCATCGCCGCGCCAGAAAGCACCGGCCACACTCGTCAGCTTCACAGCCTTGATCTCGCCCGTGTCCATCAAGTGCGGACCACGACAGAGGTCAGTGAAGTTACCCTGTGTATAGGTAGTGATGCTGCCATCCTCCAGGTCCTGCTCAATATGCTCGCACTTGTACGTCTGACCGTCGGCAGCAAACTCCTTCAGGGCGTCAGCCTTAGCCACTTCCTTGCGAACCACAGGCTCCTTCTTCGAGGCCAGTTCACGCATCTTATCCTCAATCTTCGGGAAATCGCTCTCCTTGATCATCTCGCCGTTAGGCAGCAGGACGTCATAGAAGAAGCCATTCTCGACGGCAGGTCCGAAACCGAACTGGATGCCAGGATACAACTCCTGCAGTGCCTCGGCCAACAAGTGGGCCGATGTGTGCCAGAAGGTATGCTTACCCTGCTCGTCGTCAAACTTGTAAAGTTCAATCGTTGCGTCCTCCATGATGGGACGGTTCAACTCTACGGTCTCACCATTCACACCGCAGGCAATCACGCTGCGTGCCAGAGCCGGTGAGATGCTCTCGGCAATCTGAAGTCCCGTCGTGCCCTGCTCATACGAGCGAACAGAACCGTCCGGAAAAGTAATCTGAATCATATCTACAATATATGTTTAAGTTTAAATCGCCTGCAAAATTACGAATAAGTGAGAAGAAAACCAAATTATATTTGAGTTTTCTCGAACGAAAGTAATTTCGAGACGTAATCTCAAAGGTACGAAAATTTCGATTAAGAGAGAACAAAAGTAATTTATTTCTTTTGTCGAACGTGAGAAATTTATCAAATATCACTCCATGCTAAGGGTTTGCTCATAGAATTGTCAGGGATTCCTCAGAGATTCCTCAGAGCATTGTCATACCCCTGGAGTATGACTATTCTTAGACCATCCTTAGAGCATCCTAAGACCATCCTATGACGATCCCATGACAATCCCTTGAGGATTCCTTTAGGATTCCTTGAGAAACTATAGAGTTGGTATAGACTTGGTATAGAGTTGGTATAGAGTTGATATAGACTTGACTTGGCTGTTTCGGCTTAAATAATCTTAGCAATGGAAGGGTATTTAAGCACCAATTATTCCTTCCGCAAAGATACCACAATTATTTGGGAATTGCAAGCTTTTTGCGGATTATTTTTGAAAGAAAAAGACAGCTGATGCTCAGCGCAGGATGCTGGCGGTTTGGAGGATGCTGATGACGACATCGGCAGACTCCTGGCGTTTCTTGTCTGTCTTCTGATAGTCGGCAAGCTGCTGGGGATGGTTGGTCAGGAGCTGCTGTACCATCTCCCTGGTGACACGGGCCATGCGCAGTTCCTCACGATTCGGGTCCCATACGGCAAGATAGCAGACGAGGTTCTCGAGGTGTGACAGGCTGCTGAACATCTTTTTGGAAAAGGGTATGCCATTGTCGGCATTAGCGACGCTGAAACGGGAGGGGGCGACGTCCTGACGGGCAAACAACAGCTTGTCGCCGATGCGCCAGGTGCGGACATAGACATCGCCGAAGGTGTTGAAGGGTCGGAGGTTCAGGTATAGGGAGTCCTGATACTGCAGCACGCAGGAGCGTTTCCGCAGGATATAGCGCGTCTTCTTGTTTTCCGCCTTCACTTCCATGGCGAGGGCGTCTTGCTTTGAGGATGGCAGCAGTTCTACCCTGCCCTCCGCGTCTTGCCACTGACCGTCGAGAAAGGCTTGCCAGGTGGCGCAATATTTACTCTGTGCCATCGAGCACAACGGGAACATCAAAAGGAGGAAAAAGAGTTTTCGCATAGTCATTGTTGGTATTTCTTGATGATACTATAAGCCGTATAAAGTCCCAGTTCACCTGCCTTCGAGAGGTCGCTGACGCCTTCAGCCTGCTGCTTGTTGGCAATACGGGCCAGTCCGCGGTTGTAATAGGCCTCCGCCAGATTGCCGTCGAGGGCAATGGCGTGGGAATAATCCTCGATGGCATGTGCATAGTCGTTGCGCTGCACGTACACATTGCCACGATTGTAATAGAGGTAGGCGCTCTCGTTATAACGGATGGCCTCCGTCAAGTCGGAGAGCACGTTCGCCGTCTTCATCCGCACATCGGTTCCCTGTGAGGCGTTGAAGGCATTGAGTTTCGACTGACAGGCCGCGCGCTGCCAATAGGCAAGCGACGACGTGGAGTCGATTTGCAGATAGGTGGACAGGTCTTCGATGGCTGCATCGAAGTTCTGGATGACGCTATAGGCAAGGGCACGCTTGAACAACAGGGAGGCTGCACGTTGTGTCTGGTGCTGCTGGTCGATCTGTCGCGACAACGTGTCGATATAGGCGAAGTATTTCTTCGTATCCTGTTCCTCCAGGGCGGGATTGCTGCTGACGACGTGCAACGGACGCTGGCGACTCTCCCTGGCATTATAAGCCTCCACCTGTCTGTCGTAGGCAACATACTGTTTCACCTGAGTATGCTCACGCTCGTAAGAGAGCACATACATCGGCAGGTAGTCGAGCGCCACTTTGCGGTTCTGCACCTTACCGCGGTAGTCGCTCTGATATTCGTGCTCCATCTCCTCTTCATCCGCCACCGTCAGCTGGTTGTATTTCTCGATGTCCAGGTCGCTACGCTTACGCATCAGCTCCTTGGAGAGTCGTGGCTGGCGACCCAGATAGCGCTTGTCCATCTGTGCCTTTAGCACGCGGAACTCGTCCTGCTCTGCCTGTTTGGTCATGCCGATGCGGCGATAACAGGAAGCGCGGTGCTGCAGGCCGAACCAGAAATTGGGGAATTCCTCGATAACCTTCGAGTAGTCGCGGATGGCGCCCCGCAAATTGCCGGTGTTCTCCAGCAGCAGGGCACGGTTGAAGAGCGCCATGAGATTGTTGGGCTCCAGATTCAGCACGAAGTCGAAGTCGATGATGGCACGGTTGTCGTCGCCCACCTGGGCACGAAGCAGTCCACGGTTATAGTGTCCGAGGAAGTTATTGGGGTCGAGGTCGAGGGCGGTATCATAGTCTGCCATCGTCCCGCGAAGGTTGTTCTGATTGAAACGGGCCAGTGCACGGTTGATGTAATTCGTAGCCTGTTTGGGTTGCAGGTGGATGGCCTTGGAGAGGTATTCCTCACTCTCCTTCCATTCCTTGCGGGAGAGGCTGATAACGGCCCGCTGGCTCCACAAGTTGCCGTCGTAAGGGTCAACCTCCAGACTCTTGTCCAAAGCGGCAATGGCCTTGGTAGTGTCCTCCTGCAAGAGATAGACCTCGGCACGCATGGCATAGGCTGGAGCATGCTTGCTCCAACGGGTCAGGATGGTGTCCAACTCCAAAAGGGCTGTGTCGTAGTTTTTCTCCTGAATATGACAGAGGGCGCGGTTATGCCAAAGGCTCTGATTCTCAGGGTCGTAGCGCAAGGCCTGGTTATAGTCCCTGATGGCATCGGTATATTTCTTCTGGCGGATACGACAGAGGCCCCGCAGTTCATATATTCCCACCACATAGGGATTGCGCTTGATGGCCTCCGAGCAGTCTGTTTCCGCTCCTGCAAAATCGTCGAGATAGTATTTTGCCACACCCCGATAGAACCAAGGCTCATAGAGGTAGGGCTTGGCGGATATCGCCTGATTGAAATACTGAATAGAAAGAACGTAGTCCTCGAAATAGAGTGCGGAGCGCCCTATCATTACCAGCCGATCGGTCTTGAACTGGGCAAGAGCCACCAACGGAAACCATAACAAAAGGAATACAATCTTTCTACCCATATCTGTTATCTCACTACACTCTTCGTCTTGTATCCGCAACGATAACGTCCTTGAGTGAGTGCACGTAACTTGCTTTTTATAAGCTGCTTACGCAGAGGAGTGACACGATCGACGAATACCTTTCCCTCCAGGTGGTCGAACTCATGCTGCATGACACGGGTAAGGTATCCCTCCACCCATTCGTCGTGCGGTTTCATCTCCTCGTCGAGCCACTGTACACGGATACGGGTAGGACGGGTCACCTTCTCGTGGATGGCGGGAAGCGACAGGCATCCCTCCTCCAGCGACTCCGTCTTGGAGTCGTCGTACTCGACGATATGGGGATTGATGTACACATGGCGGAAGTCCTTGTACTCCGGCATATCTTCACTGAGCACATCCAGGTCGATGACGACGACACGGATGGACTTGCCTATCTGGGGAGCAGCGAGACCAATTCCCTCACTCTCCGCCAGTGTGTCCCACATATCAGCAATCAACTGCTGCAGGCCGGGATAGTCGGCAGGAATATCTTCGGCAACCTTGCGGAGCACGGGATGGCCATATATATAAATAGGTAATACCATTTGATAATTTGACTATTTGAAAATTTATTTTCGGGAGCGGAGGTAGTCCTGAAGGATGATGGTGGCACTGATCTCGTCGACAAGCGCTTTGTCCTGTCGAGCTTTCTTCTTCAAGCCACCGGCTATCATCGCCTGATGAGCCAGGACAGAAGTGAAACGCTCGTCATAGAACTCTATGGGAATCTGCGGCACTGCCTTACGCCAACGGTTGACAAACTGCTGCACACGCTGCAGATTCTCACTGGGCTGTCCGTTAGGCTGGCGGGGTTCGCCTATTACAATACGCTCCACCTCCTCACGAGCGATATATGCCTGCAGATAATCAAACAGCTCAGACGTGGCGACAGTCGCCAATCCCCCAGCTATAATCTGAAGAGGATCGGTGACTGCCAGTCCTGTACGTTTCTTACCGTAATCGATAGATAGTATTCTTGCCACGCCAGTGCCTCTCAGCCCTTACTGGACGTTATAGAGCAACCATGCGCCTGCATACTTGGTAATCAAGTCGTTGCGGCTGGCGGCTGCCTCCTCTTTCGTGTCGAAAGTAGTGGCAATCACGCGATACAGGTTACGCTCCTCGTTCTTGACAATCTGGGCATTATAGCCGGCATTGATCAACTGCTGCTGCAGTCCGTCAGCATTAGCTTTCGACTGGAAAGCACCAACGACGACGCTGAAGTTCTTCAGACCGTTTCCAGAAACTAGGGAAACCTTCTCCTGAGTCACCCTCACGTTATCGGTATTGTCTACCACCTGTGTCTGAGTAATGGGTTTCTCCTGCAAAGGAACTACCACATTCGTCTCAGGCTGCTGGGTCACTGCAACGGGCTGCTGCACTTCCTCCTGCTGCTTTGCCTTCAGATAAGCCTGCTTGTAGGCACTCTCGCTTGATTTACAACTTGTGAAAGCCATTGCTGCGCACAAACCGGCGCATACTACCAAGTACTTCTTCATGTTTTTGTTTTCTATTTTTAAAGATTAAACCTAAATTCAAATTTTCACGTGCGAAATTACAAAATATCGGGCAAATGGAGCGAAAAAACGTACCTAAAGTTTGTTAAATAAAGGAATTATAAGGTTTTTATGAAAAAAAGTCTGCGAATTTGACCTCTTTTTCAAAAACTTTCCATATATTTGCAGATAGAAATGTATATTATTAACTCAAAAACAATACGACTATGAGAAGTTTAGGTTTTTTAGGTGCTTTCTTCGGCGGTGCTATTGCCGGCGCAGTGATTGGTTTGTTACTGGCTCCTGAAAAGGGAGAGGACACCCGTACAAAGATTACAGAAGCTGTGGATGACTTCATGAAGAAGCACAACATCAAACTGAGCCGCAAGGATGTCAGTGACCTTGTTGACGATATCACGGACGCTGCTCCTGAGGTTGAAGATTAAAGAATTCTTGCTTTGGCAAGCGTTCTAAAGAAACGATTTGAAGCATTAGAGAGATGCTGTCGAGCGACAAGAATGTAGAGACCATCGCCCAATTGGCGGAGATAGTCAAGCACTATCTGGGACTTCAGAAGGAATATCTGAAGCTGGATGTTATTGACAAGATCGTACGCCTGTTGACCTTCGCTGCCCTATCCATCGTATTCTTCCTGATTGTGGTGGGTGTGGCGATGTTCTGCTCGTTTGCCCTCGCTTTCTGGCTTGCCTCCTACACGGGGACGGCACTTGCCTTCCTCGTGGTAGGAGTTATTCATCTGCTCCTGATCATCGTTGTTTTCATATTCCGCAAGGAGTGGATAGAGAAGCCCTTGGTACGCTTTCTTGCCAATCTGCTGTTAGGGAACTAATTATTATCGTATGCTGCCAGTACAGAAACCCAAGCCCCAGCCCCCTCAGACGCTCGACGAGATCCGTGAGCGTAAGGATCAGTTATTGGAGGAACTGAATGCCGACAATAGTGAGTTCGGCAAGAAATGGCACCAGCTGTTCGTTTCCAAGGAGTCCAGCAGCAAGGCGGAGTTCGTTACCGGACTGATTGCCAATAGTATTACCGCCATTGATGCTTTCTTGGTTGTCAGAAAGCTTATCAAGAATTACGGAGGTCTCTTTGGTTTCAAGAAGAAGTCAAAGAGATAGATTCACTTTTACCATTCTGCCCTCAAGCGATGAAGCATGGTCGTGCTCTCACCGCAGGAACCTGTGTGCTGGATATGGACTCCTCCAAAGGGATTGTGAGCCACACGGGCTTTCAAATGCACTTGATGAGGCAGGCCTGACTCAGCAGGCTGAGGTGTCTGTGTCTCAACATGAGCAGTGAGTTGACCGCTGGCGTAGTTGAGGCTGATGGTACAGCCGGTGCGATAACAGGTAGATGATATCGGTTCTGTAAGGGGTGTGACGATTCCGTTTTTATATTCCACCAACAGGAAGTCCACCGCCTTGGCATGCTTCACGGTGCGGATAATACGCAGACCGTAGCCCGTCAATGTGCGGGTATCGAACTTCAGGCAGACATCCATATACTGTCCCGTGGCAGAACCGAAGCCTTGTCCGGCTGTCTTAGTGGGATCAACATGCAGTTCCAATGACATGTTATCATAGGTACGTTTGAGCGGTGTGTACATTAACCTGGCTCCCCGCTGTGCCTGCAGCAGTCCTTTTCCTACAGCCCCGTTATAGCCCTCACCATATTCCCACATCGGTTTCGTTGGATTGAACTTCCACTCGAATTCCTGTGTGTCAAGAGGTTTGTAGCCATCAACCGTCCAATAGCCTTCAATAACCTGTGGTTGCCATTGACATGGGAAGTCAGAGAAATCGGTATCTATATAAGAAAGAGGTGTAAGTTTCTGTTTTACTTTACAATTCGCTGTGATGGAAGGACCATCATCACTGCGATTAGACTTCGGTTCCATGCTGGCACTGATGGTATGGCCGTTATCTGCCGCTGTCAGCTGATAGCTGCGCTGCGGATTGTCATGAGTGGTACTGACGGCAATACCGTCACGGAACCAAGTGATGCGTGACTCATCACGTCGTCCCTGAAGGTCGAGCGAATAGTCAAGGATCGCCTTTCCCTGTTCTATTTTAATCTGGGGGGCTTTTAGAAAGACAGGAGGAGGCAACTGAGATGGATTGACTGTCACCTGACATACAGCCACACCGCTTATGGTATAGGCCGTAACCGGGAAACTGACAGGTTCTTCAATATCATCACAGGCGATGCTCACCCATACGGAGTCACCAGTCATATCGCTCAACGTGGCAATCGGTTGACAATGCCAAACAACCTTGTTGCCATTGCTCTTGACAGAAAGAAAGAGTGGTTCGCCGCCAACCTGCATCTCGGCTTCATGACGATTGATGGCGAGATAGGGCGGTTGCGTCATGTCCATCTCCACAGTGTCCATCACGATGGTGTTTTCTTGTTGTCTGCAACCTATCAGGTAAGGCTTGCCATTGAGAGTGAAATTCTTCTGATAACAACGGAGCCAGGGTTGCGGATAGGCCGTCCAACCAATGTAGATGCTGTCTGAGGGAGCATGGTAGCGGCAATCGACGAGGGTCACTGGGCCTCCCTGCTTACAGAAATACATCTCACGGTTTCCGCCCATCACATTGAAGTCGCAGTCGATGAACATCGCTCCACGTCCGAAGGTGCTCCAGAAGGGCTTTTGTCCATAGAGATTTATCTCACAGTGGCGATAGAGGGCGGTGCCATTCAGCGCATCGTCTGTACACTCGAAATGACAGCTGTCATAGATACTTTCTTTGGCTCCATTCAGCGGGTTCAGGTTCAACCGACTGATAAACCTCACTTTCCTTGCATAAAGGCTGCGTCCGTGCACATAGCCGACATGAGCTTGGGTGATGGCATCGCTACGCTTCTTGCGACTGAGCGACGGATTGCGGGGATAATCCAAGTCTACGTTACAATAGTTTCCTAAGGTCATATTCTCCACCGTCAACTCATCTACATGCAGGTCGAACATGGTGAAGTTCCCAACGGCTCCCTGCATCTGTCCTCGTTGCGATGCCAATACCACGTCTTCTGGTTTCTCGCCCAGTCCTACAAACGTCAGTTTCTTGCCATGAATGACGATGCCAAAGGGTTCGCGTCCGTTCTCCCCTTTTACTATTTCAGGTGTATCAGGGTTATCCACCCAGTAGACCCAAGGGCGGATATACAATGTAGCAGTGTCCTTGAAATGTCTGACTGCCTCACGAAAGTCATTATACACATACTGCCGTGAACGTACTTCTTCATCTGTCAGAGAACCGTCAAGTAGCAGGTGATACTCGTCAAGGACCATACCCCACGAAGGACTTTGCAATATCAGCAGCAGGAAAGTAATAAGTAGTTTAGTTATTGGTTTCATTATATCGACAGTTTAGTTTTATATCATAATGATTTGTCCATCGTATGCCATCTGGATATCCGATGGTAAAGAGGCATTGACCTCCGCATGTCGTCCGATGTCGTGGCTGGAATGGATGAGCCATGTCTGACGGGCTCCTACCCTACGGGCAAATGCCACCGCTTCGTCCAAGGTCTGATGGGAATGGTGAGGTTTCTGACGCAAAGCATTGACTATCAGGGTATCAATGCCTTGCAGATAGTCGAATTCTCCCTCGTCAATGGTCTTCATATCAGTGATATAGGCAAGAGGACCTATCCGATAGCCAAGAATGGGCAGGTCATGATGCATCACCTCAATGGGCATGATGTCAAGGTCTCCAATAGTAAAAGACTCATGTTTGTGAATCTCATGCAACTGGATGGCTGGTACACCTGGATAACGATGTTCCGCAAAACAATAGGGCAACATCTGAAGCATACCCTGACGGGCTATAGGGTCGGCATAGACATTGATTTCACCGAACTGGCAATAGGGACGGATGTCGTCCATACCTCCCATATGGTCGTAATGGGCATGGGTAATCAGGATACCGTCAATCTTACGGAAAAGCTGTGACATGATTTGTTGACGGAAATCTGGTCCACTGTCAATCAAAAGGCGAGTGGTTTCCGTCTCTATCAGGACAGAGCAACGCAACCGCTTGTCATGTGGATCCGTACTGCTACAGGTATAGCATTGGCAACCGATGGTCGGTACGCCACACGATGTTCCCGTTCCTAAGAATGTCAGTTTCATATAATGTTCACCTCAGGATAGATATCAATATCGAACTTCTCCTTGACATCACGTTGGATAGTCTCACACAAGGCGACGATTTCCTTCCCCGTAGCCCCACCTCGATTGACCAGCACCAATGCCTGTTTGTCGTGAACGCCAGCTTGTCCCATTGACTTACCTTTCCATCCGCATTGGTCTATCATCCATCCAGCAGGAATCTTCTCATGGTCGGCATCAACGGTATAATGGGGCATCCCCTCATACTGTGCCGCCAACTGTTCATACTTTGCTCTTGGCACGATGGGATTCATAAAGAAACTTCCTGCATTACCCATTACTTTCGGATCTGGAAGCTTGGCATTACGGATGTCGATGATCACCTCTCGCAGTTGTCGTGCCGTAGGATTCCCTATTCCCCTCCGTTCCAGTTCCGCACGGATGTTCCCGTAATCAAGATGGGGCTCGAAAGCTTGTTGAAGCAGGTAGGTAACATGCGTTATAAGATAGCGGTTTTTCCATTCGTGCTTGAAGCGGCTCTGACGATAAGCATAACCACACTCACTGTTCTGGAAAATACGGATATCACCTGTCGCTATCTCCACAGCCTCCACCTCCGTAATGAGGTCTTTTACCTCTGCGCCATATGCTCCAATGTTCTGAACGGCACTTGCCCCCACATCACCAGGTATCAATGAAAGGTTCTCTGCTCCATATAGCTGATGGTCGACACAATAAGCCACCACATCGTCCCAGACCTCTCCACTGCCACAGGTTAGTTGAGGGTAGAGAGTGGAGAGTGAAGAATTAATACCCTTAATGGCAGAGCGCACCACGATACCATCATAGTCCTGAGTTAATAAAAGATTACTGCCACCACCTATTATCATATAGGGTAAGTCAGCATCACGCAGGATGGCAGCCACTTGTTGTGCTTCCTTGATATCAGTATATTCCAGATATCGACGGCATTTCGCCTCAATGCCGAAGGTGTTATGTGATAACAGGGAATAGTTTTGTATGTCCTTCATCGTCAAGTCGCCAATTTCTCCAGTTTCCACTTACCGCCCTCATGTTTGAAAGTCATCTCCATCTCCATTCCGTTGGCAATACCACGAAGGACGAAGATTTTACGTCCAGTCTCTTTCTGGGGCTGTCCATACACAATGTTATAAATCATACCAGAAGGCAGGTCTGGAGCAAATGCCTCCCACGTATCAGGAGTAATGACACCTTCCATCTGTGCAAAGTCGTCATCAGGATCAGGACCGATAAACTTCACATTCTCCATCAGATGTTTCGACTGAAACTCTAAACTGGAAGCAAACTGTTCGTAGAAATAGAGGAATGAGGAATTATGTGACTCACTCATCGGCATATGGACAATTTCCTGAAGCATCCATACACCATTGACACGGTCAAAGACAAACTGCTTGACCGTCTTTGCATCGAAATAGATTTTCTCTACTACTGCATGTTGGATGTTGGTTTCCTTCACATGCTCCATCTCCTTCTCACTGTCAAACAACAACGTATAGAAGTCTTGGTTCATGAAGAAATACTCCATCTGCCATTGTCCTTTCTTGATGTAGCTGACTTCTTCGCCACGCTGAATCTTCAAAGGGAACTTGATACGGGAGGCCTGTAGGGTGCGATTGGCTGCAAAATTGAAAATAAAATCATCGAAAAGTTCGTCAGCTGCCTTCGGCATTGGCGTTTCGTCTGTTGACTCCACCTCTTTTACTATCATAGAAGTAGTGTCCGCCGTCTGTATGGAATCGGTAGAATCCGCAGCCTCGTTGTTATTACTTTTATTGCCCTGACAGGCGGAAAACAACATACCTGCTACATAAAACGCCACCCAAATTCGTTTCATCCTTCACTTACTGATGGTCTATTACTCTCAAATTTGATGCAAAGGTACAAATAATTCTTAATTCATAATTCATAATTGATAATTATTTTGTAATTTTGCACGCAAATTTTATTTATACAAAGAATATGATACTTGATAAGATAGACGAACTGCTGAAAGAAGTGCAGACGTTGAGTGCCCAAAATGCTGAGGAAGTGGAACAGTTACGACTCAAATACCTCAGTAAGAAAGGTGAGATTACGGCGTTGATGAATGATTTCCGCAACGTAGCTGCCGACCAGAAGAAAACTGTCGGTATGAAAATCAACGAACTGAAGACACTGGCAACAGAACGTATCAACCAACTGCGTGAGGAATGCCAGACACAGGAGAACGATGGTGAAGCCATTGACCTGACTCGTACACCCTACCCTGTCCAGTTGGGTACCCGGCATCCGCTGACCATTGTCACCAACGAGATTATCGACATCTTCTCACGCATGGGTTTTGTCCTTGCTGACGGTCCTGAAGTGGAAGACGACCTGCACGTGTTCACCAAGATGAACTTCGCTGCCGACCACCCTGCCCGTGACATGCAGGACACCTTCTTTGTCAGTCAGCATCCCAATGATGTGACAAAGAATATTTTGCTACGCAGCCATACCTCCAGTGTTCAGGCCCGTGTGATGGAGAACATGCATACAGAGGATGGCAAGCTGACTGCTCCTATCCGTGTCATCTGCCCGGGTCGTGTCTATCGTAACGAGGCTATCACAGCACGTGCCCATTGTTTCTTCCATCAAGTAGAAGGACTCTATATCGACAAGAACGTATCGTTTACCGATCTTAAGCAAGTGCTGTTGTCATTTGCCCGTGAGATGTTCGGCCCAGATACACAGATTCGCTTGCGCCCCTCTTATTTCCCATTTACAGAGCCCAGTGCTGAGATGGATATCTCTTGCTTCATCTGTGGTGGCGAGGGTTGCGGTTTCTGTAAGCATACCGGATGGGTGGAAATCTTAGGATGCGGTATGGTAGATCCAAACGTATTGGAACAGTGCGGTATCGATTCCAGCATCTATAGCGGTTATGCCTTCGGTATGGGTGTAGAGCGTATCACCAATTTGAAATACAGAGTGAGCGACCTGCGTATGTTCTCTGAGAACGACGTTCGCTTCCTGAAAGAATTTGAATCAGCCAACTAAGTATTGGCTCTGGATAAACTTCAACTCGGCTTCGAGCATCGCCAGTTTCGGCATCTCGAAGCCGACTTTTTTTCTGTTCATTTTTCGCTTTTCACTTTTTTTTCGTACCTTTGCAGCAATATGAAAAAAGGACTGGTATTAGAAGGCGGAGCCATGCGCGGACTATGGACGGCAGGGGTGACGGATGTGATGATGGAGCATGGCATCTGGCCTGACGGACTAATTGGAGTGTCGGCAGGTGCTGCGTTTGGCTGTAACTACAAGTCGCGCCAGATAGGTCGCGCCATCCGATATAACACCCGTTTTGCCAAGGATTCGCGGTATAGCGGAATGAAGTCGCTACTGCTGAGCGGCGATTACTTCAACGCGAAGTTCGGCTATCACGTGGTACCCTACAAATATGACATCTTTGACATCAAGGCCTTTGAAGAGAATCCCCTGGAGTTCATCATTGTATGCACGGACGTGACGACGGGAGAGGCTGTGTATCACAAAATGGATCATGTAGACTATGATGAGCTGGAATGGCTCAGAGCCTCTGCGTCGATGCCATTGGCGTCGAAGGTGGTGAAGGTACAGGGGCACAAGCTACTGGACGGAGGCGTGAGCGACTCGATTCCCCTGCAGTATTTCGAGAGCATCGGATACAAGCGTAATGTGGTGATACTGACACAGCCTCTAGGGTATCAGAAAGAGCACAACCGGCTAATGCCCCTGATGCGCGCAGCGTTGTGGAAATACCCACACTTCCTGAAAGCTCTGGACGAACGGCACCAGATGTACAACTATCAGTTGGAATATGTGGCAAATGCGGAGCGATTGGGCCGCTGTCTGGTGATTCGTCCGGACGAAAAGATACCCATTGGCCACATCTCGCACGACCCAGAACAGATGCGAAAGGTCTATATGATGGGACGTAAGACAGGCGAACAATATATTGAAAGAATAAAAGCATTTTACGAGATATGAGAATAGACATCATCACCGTATTGCCCGAAATGCTGGAGGGCTTTGTACACGAATCGATACTGGCACGTGCCGAGAAGAAAGGACTGGCAGAAATCCGCCTGCACAACCTGCGCGACTACACGCTGGACAAATGGCGCAGAGTGGACGACTACCCCTATGGCGGCTCTGCCGGTATGGTAATGCAGTGTGAACCCATTGACCGTTGTATCACGGCATTGAAGGCGGAGCGTGACTATGACGAGGTGATCTTCACATCGCCTGACGGCGAACGCTTTGACCAGCACATGGCAAACGAACTGTCACTCAAAGGCAATCTCATTATCCTTGCAGGACATTACAAAGGGATTGATCAGCGCGTGCGTGACCATCTGATTACGAAGGAGATATCGATTGGTGACTTCGTATTGACGGGTGGTGAACTGGTGGCCGCCATGATTGCCGATGCCATTGTGCGTGTGGTGCCTGGCGTGATTGGTGATGAGCAAAGCGCTCTCTCCGACTGTTTCCAAGATGACCTGCTAGCAGCACCTATCTATACTCGTCCTGCCGACTATAAGGGTTGGAAGGTGCCCGAAATCCTGCTGAGCGGTAACGAGGCGAAAGTAAGGGAGTGGGAATTGGAACAGGCGATGGAACGCACTAGGAAATTGAGACCCGACCTTTTGAAAGACTGACATATTCAATACTATTAATAACTTCAAACTATGTTTACAAAAGAAACTTACATACAGCGTCGTGCTGAGCTGAAAAAGCTGGTAGGCGAAGGCATAATTGTGCTCTTCGGAAACAATGATGCACCTTGTAATTACCCAGCCAACTGCTACGCGCCCATGCGTCAGGATTCATCATTTCTGTACTACTTCGGTCAGCATCGTGACGGATTGGTTGGCGTGATTGACATCGACAACGATGAGGAGATGTTGTTTGGCGATGACATTGACGTAGAGGATATTGTTTGGATGGGCTTTACACCATCGGTGGCAGATTTGGCTGCCGAAGTTGGTGTAAGCAAAACCGCCCCGATGGCAGAACTTACCTCTTACATCAAACATCAGACATCAAAAATTCACTTCCTGCCGCCCTACCGCTTCGATACGAAGATTCAGATTATGGATCTGTTTGGCATCCATCCATCGCAGCAGAAGGAGAAAGCATCACTCTCGCTCATCAAGGCAGTCGTAAAGATGCGTGCCACGAAGAGTGCAGAGGAAATTGCCTATATCGAGGCTGCCTGCGACGTGGGCTATGTGATGCACACCACAGCACAACTGCTGATTAAGCCTGATGTCACAGAACGGTTCGTTGCCGGACAGGTCGACGGCATTGCCCGTAGTCTGGCTCAGGGTAACAGTTTTGCAACGATCTTTTCGCAGCACGGCGAAATCATGCACGGCAATCCCTCTGATGCGAAGTTGGAGGACGGACGACTGGTGCTCTGCGATGCAGGCTGTGAACTAAACGACTACTGCTCAGACCACACCCGTACGATGCCCGTCAATGGAAAGTTCACACAGCGTCAGCTGGAGATATACAGCATCGTGGAAGCCTGTCATGATTATGTTTTGGAAGTAGCTAAACCTGGAGTCAAATATATGGATGTCCACTTTGCCGTTTGTCGCATGATGACAGACCGCTTGAAGGTGCTGGGACTGATGAAGGGCGATACCGAAGAAGCCGTAAGGGCTGGCGCTCATGCCATGTTCCTGCCTCATGGCTTAGGACACATGATGGGTATGGACGTACACGACATGGAGGGGCTGGGACAGATCTACGTGGGCTTCGACGAGGAGACCCGTCCGAACCTGGAGCAGTTTGGTACCAATTGTCTGCGTATGGGTCGTAAGTTGGAAGAGGGCTTTGTCGTTACCGACGAGCCAGGCATCTACTTCATCCCTGCCCTCATCGACGAATGGAAAGCAAGCGGACATTGCAAGGAATTCCTGAACTTCGACAAGCTGGAAACTTACAAGGACTTCGGAGGCATCCGCATTGAGGACGACGTGCTAATTACAAAGGACGGTTGTCGCTTCCTCGGCTCGAAGCGCATCCCATATCACCCAAAAGACGTTGAGGACTTCATGGCAAGGTAATCATTGCTTCTTGGTCTTTATCAGCTGATACACCAGCCAACCGAGACCGATAAGCCCTATTAACACCACGATGAGATGACGGGTGCTATAATCGGCATAGAAACGAATATAGAAGAAGAACACGTCTACCACATATAGAACGACTGCTGTCGCAATTGTAACGCCTGCAACAAGGAGCACCTCGCGCATGCTGGGCCGATATTCCTTATTCTTGAGATAGGATACAATGGTATAGATGATGAACGACAATGGTGACAAAGCACAAATGGAAAGAATGTATACCCACATTTGCCGACGTTCTTGTTCTTGCTGAATAATGCGGTCCATCTCCTGGTTCATGTGCTCATATGTCTGATAGCTCTCCGAAAGATTCCCTAGGGAGTCTGTATGCAGTTGCTTGATAAGCTCCTCTTGATATCTCTCCGAAGACCACGGTTCCTGAGCATAGACAAAAGTCAGGATAGCACCTGCCATCAGCAATACTGCGATGAGAAAGACAATCAACGATGTGCGCTGACTATACTTTCCTGTATAGGGTTTCCTTTTCCAGTCGTTCCACATCATATCGCGGTGAACGGGATCAGTAATCCACTGAGAAGATTCGTTCATCATCTGTTGATCTCTCAACTGTTGTTCCTCCATCTGAGCTTGTATCATGTCGTCCATAGAGAGCATTATTTAACCGTTATGCCCCGTGCCTCCATCTGCTTCTTGCGATGGGCAAGGCGAGCACGAGTCATCTTGCGCATCTTTTCCTCCTCGCTGTCATTGGGATCAATTCTCACCTCCACAGTGCCAGAATAGCCACTGTCGTCTTTATAGGTAGAGGTGACGGTACTCGACTGTTCTTCCTTCACCTTACCGGTACCTCCGCAAACATGGCATTGCCACTTATTCACTTTGTCGCCATTGCACTGGTTACAAACATATCTGCCTGCGCCCTCACATTTCCAGCATACCTTCGTCTTTGTACCCTTGCATTCCACACATTCTGGCGTGCCCTTGCCATCACACCATTGGCACTCGCGCCAATTATCCTTGACTTGCGTTCCTCCCCTGCCGTTGCAATGGGCGCAGACCACCTCGCCTGAACCCTGACACATATTGCAGCGCACCATCTTCTTGCCCAAGCAGAAGTCGCACTCACGCCAACCTTCTCCACTACAGAACGCACAAGTACGCTCTTCCAGTCCTGAGCCATGACAGTTTTTACACTCTGTTTGTGCCGTTGCGTACAGCGAACCTATCGCCATCGCCATACAGATAAACAGTATTCGTTTCATAAACATAAGTTATTTAGGTTACCATGTTTCATCTATTTCTTTCAAGGCATCACGCGCATCCTTGAAACCTTTACGCGCTGATTTCTGCCACCATTTGACAGCCTCTTTATAACTGCGTCCTACACCTTCACCATACCAATAGCAATTCCCCAGATGATACATTCCAGCACTTAGTTCTTTTTGTTCTCCTAAAATTTTCCACAACCGGAAAGCCTCATCGGGGTTCTTGGGTATTTCTTTACCTTTATACATATCAAATGTCCCTACTCTTTCAGAAGAGTAGAGTGACGCCAAGTTAAATAATGCAGACGTGTTGCCTAAATCTGCGGCTTTACTCCACCACTTAATAGTCTCGTCCAGATTCTTAGCAACAACTATTCCTGAATCGTAGCAAAGTCCGACTTCAAACATGGCACGAGCATCGCCGGCTTGTGCTTTTTTCAGATTATCACGGAACTCTTTATTTAAATATTCTATCTCCTCATCCCATTCTGTTTGTGCCTGTACGGTTACACATGCAAAACACATCATTATAAATAATATACGTTTCATAATCGTATAGTTTTATAGGTTATTTTGCTTGAGTCTTCTCACATTTCTTTGCGCATTCCACCTTAACATACTCCACCTGTACATCGTCCTTTCCACTAATCTCTGGTTTGCAACCCTCAGCCAGAATGATCTTCTTCAGCCATGAAGCATTGCCGACATGGAGTTTTTCGAGTTTCGGCAGGTTTCGCAGGTCAATTACCTCCACAGGTGTGGTACCTATTCCGAGAGCGGTGAGGTTAGGGAAATACATCAGGAAGTCGTAGTTGTCGATGACATTGCTGCGACCACCTCTTTCAAGAGACAGGAATGTAGCCTTCTTGGCCTCACAGCAATCTACGATGCCGTCGCCGTTAGTGTCGATATCCTTGAAGCACTGTGAGAAAATATTTTTGTCTTCTATCTTGACAACAGTAACTTTCTCTTTTTTCTCCGCCTTGCAGCACTCCTTCTTCTCTTTATTACAACACTTCTGTTCCTGTGCCTGTGTAACACCAATAGCCACAAAAGCTATAGCCAATGATATAATGAATCTTTTCATAATTATTTGATTACTTGAGTTTTTCTAAATCCTGCCTGCAGCAATACACTCTGGGCAACGCCATGTCTTGATGCCAGTACCGCTACAATGCCAACAACTTCCTTCACCATTGCCATTGCAGCGACTGCACTGCAGATAGCCACGATGATTCTTGCATGCCTCGCAGCGGAAGGTTTTCTGTCCGCCGCAGTTATAACAGGTCTGGTCGCCTCTCATACCTGTACCATCACAGGCGTAACACTTCAGTTCACCTGAGCCTTGACAATGGTAGCAATCTACCACACCTCTGCCTAAACAGTCCTCACAACGCCAACTGCCTTTTCCATTACAGGGAAGACAAGTCTCATGGATAACACCAGTATCACTACATCTACTACATGTCTGTGCTTGTGCAGTAAAAACTACTGTCACTAAAAAAGCCAATGATAAAAAAATTCGTTTCATAGCTGTATGGTTTTTAGTTGTTTCTTTGATTAGTCATTTGTATGGATGGAACCTGTTCCAAAGCAACGCGTGCAAAGCACGGCACCCTTGCCGTCGCAAGTACGACACTCGTTGTAACCTGTACCTTCACAGATACCACAGGTATAGGTGTTTCCCTGGAAAGTCACCAGACCAGAGCCACCACACTTAGCACAAGTATAGCGAGGATTGCCATTACATGTCGGACAGCTCAGCTTGCCACTGCCACTACACTTGTCACAGGTACGCTCACCCATTACGGTGAAACTCATAGCAACTGCTGCTATCGCAACAATAGCCAATGAAAAAATGAATCTTCTCATATTCGTAAAATTTATCGTTTAACTTTTTAATATTCACTATTTATAAATCACTTTTGCCGGCTCGCCCTTATAGGCTACAGGATACTTGATTTCAGGCTTACATCCCTTGGCAAGGATAATCGTCTTCAGCATACGAGAGTCAGAGAGGTCGATTTCCTTGAGTTTCGGACAGCAACTCAGGTCGATGGTCTCCACATAGTTCAAGCCTGCATGGAAATACTCCAGGTTAGGGAAATATTTCAAGTCCTCATACGACTTGATATTACGGATGAAACTCTTATAGCTCATCAGCGACAGACGGGTAGCAGCCTTTGCCTCTTCCTCGGTAATCATGTTGTCCTTGTCAACATTCAAACGCTTGTCGCGCAGACAGAACTCCTTGAAACCTTCATCCTCAAATACTATTCCTGATGGCAATTCCTTCACCTCAATAGTAAAATAGTTGTTTTTCAAGTCCTCTAAACCATACTTACAAGGGACCTCCAATTTACCGTTATGCCAGATGCCATAATTGCCGTACTCTTTGCTGACAATATATAATACTTCACCGTCCTGTTCTATTTTCTCGCAGTAGCTGTACTCATCCAACAGTTTACGGATAGTGTCGTCCTCAACATAGTATTCCATATCTACGCGTACAACATCCTGCGGATAGAAAATCTCCGGCTGACAGTTTTGAGCAAGGATAATCTTCTTAATCCACAACGCATTCTGGAGGCCAAGCTTTTCAAGTTTCACCTGGTAGTGCAGATCTATCTCCTCCAATGTTGTATTACCTACAGAGAGTGCCACCAGATTCGGGAAATACTTCAGGAAGTCATAATTCTCAATGATATTCATTCTACCACCTTTATCCAGTCCGAGTATTGTTGCCGCTGCAGCTTCTGCATAGGTAACAATACCATCATTGTTAGTATCACACGTAGTAAAGCATTGTGAAAACATATTCCCCTCCTCAATCTTGATAAAAGTGTCTGTGTTCTGCGCATTTGCCGCCATCATATTCGTGATTGCCAGCATACAAATGATTGTTCTTTTCATAATGATGATTGTTGGTTATACTATTTATGCTGCAAATATACATATTCTATTTCTATTTTCAAAGGTATTTTCCCTATAAAAAGAGGGGAAATCCCTAAAAACTTGCTAAAATAATTGGAAACCACAAAATAAGTATGTAACTTTGCACCTACAATAAATATTATTTAACCATTATATGAAGAAACTAATGACACTCGCCCTACTTGCATTCATTGCAGTAGGTGCACAGGCAGAGGAGAAGAAAGACTCTGCCAACAAGAACAAACCCGTTTTCACGGTGATTAAGGAGAATTCCATCACCTCGATCAAGGACCAGAACCGCAGTGGTACGTGCTGGGACTACTCTACCCTCTCATTCTTCGAGGCAGAGATTCTGAAGGCAACAGGTAAGAAGTATACTCTCTGTGAGGCTTTCGTAGCCAACAAGACCTATATGGAGCGTGCTATCCAGGTGGTTCGCTATCACGGCGACTGTCAGTTTGCACAGGGTGGAAGTGCAGAAGATGTGCTCTCTACGCTGAAGAATCACGGCATCTGCCCCATTGACGCTATGCCTTTCCCAGGCTCACTCTACGGTGACTCACTGAACAACTTCAACGAGTTCTTCAGAGTGTTGTCTCCTTACGTAGAAGCAGTAGCCAAGAGCGATGCCAAGAAGCTCAGCAAAGCCTGGAAGACTGGTATGCAGGGTATTCTCGACGCTTATCTGGGCAAGTGCCCTGAGAAGTTCACCTACGAGGGCAAGGAATATACCCCGAAGAGCTTTATGGCCTCTCTGGGCATCAATCTCGACGACTATGTAAGCATCACCAGCTATACCCACCATCCTTTCTACACCGCCTTTGCCGTAGAGGTGCAGGACAACTGGCGCTTCCCTCTCTCATACAACGTGCCGATGGACGAGATGATGCAGATTATCGACAACGCCATTGACAAGGGCTACACCGTAGCTTGGGGCGGTGACGTGAGCGAGCCTGGATTTACCCGCAAGGGCTTGGCTTATGCCGTAGACGACAAGAAAACACAGAGCCTGCAGGGCAGTGATATGGCCAAATGGCTGAAGATGACCGCTACCAAGAAGCGCGACATCATTGACTCACTGGGTTGCAACGTGCCTGAAATCGTTCCTACCCAGGAGATGCGCCAGGAGCGTTTCGACAACTGGGAGCTGACCGATGATCACGGCATGCATATCTTTGGTGTTGCCAAGGACCAGAACGGCAAGAAGTATTATATGGTACAGAACTCATGGGGTGAAACTGGCGACTACAAAGGAATCTGGTATATGACCAAGGCCTTTATCGCTGCCAATACCATGGACTTCCTGATCAACAAGAACGCCATCCCCAAGGAAATCCGCAAGAAACTCGGAATCTAACATTCCTCCCAATAATAACAGAAGCCCTTCGTTTGTGACGAGGGGCTTCTTTTGTATAGGGTTCAGATACAGAAAGAGGAAAATTGGGAAAGTGAAAAATACAAATTCTGTTAAATTTACAAGAGTATCTATTCTTTATTTGGTTTTTCTTCGTAACTTTACACCGCATATGTGCCTATCGTTGGCTGATGCACCCTGAGACGATAAGAATAAAAACAAAATTATAAATGCACTATCAATGGAATTACGAACCACCTACACCAGAAAGACGACAAGCGGCTAAGGAGCTGGCGGAGAAGATTGGAATGAGTCCAATCGTCGCCGACCTGCTCATCCAGCGCGGCATCAAGACGGAGTCAGCAGCCAAGCGGTTCTTCAGACCGATGATGAACGAGCTGATCGACCCGTTCCTGATGAACGACATGGACGTAGCGGTAGACCGCCTGAACGATGCCATGGGACGCAAAGAGCGTATAATGGTGTATGGCGACTACGACGTCGACGGGTGTACTGCGGTGGCACTGGTGTACAAGTTTCTGCAGCAGTTCTATTCAAACATCGACTACTATATCCCCAACCGTGAAGAGGAAGGATATGGAGTCAGCATCAAGGGAATAGACTATGCGAAGGAAACAGGTGTTAAACTGATTATCGTTCTCGACTGTGGCATCAAAGCCATCGACGAGATTGCTTACGCAAAGGAACAAGGTATCGACTTCATCATCTGCGACCATCATGTCCCTGATGAGGTGATGCCTCCTGCCGTGGCTATCCTGAATCCCAAACGGGAAGACTCTACTTACCCCTTCAAGGACCTCTGCGGATGTGGCGTAGGCTTTAAGTTGATGCAGGCGTTTGCCAAGAACAACGGCATCCCCTTCTCACGGCTCATCCCCCTACTCGACCTCTGTGCTGTCAGCATTGCTGCCGACCTGGTACCTGTAACGGGCGAGAACCGTATCCTTGCCTTCCATGGTCTGAAACAGTTGAACATCAGTCCGTCGATTGGTCTGAAGGCAATTATTGAAATCTGCGGACTGACGGGACGTGAGCTCACCATGAGCGACATTGTCTTCCGCATCGGTCCGCGCATCAATGCCAGCGGACGAATGCAGAACGGTAAGGAGGCGGTCGAACTGTTGGTGGAGCGAGACTTACAGAAAGCCTTGACGGAAGCCAATCGTATCAACGAGTATAACGAACAGCGCAAGGACGTCGACAAGGAGATGACGAAGGAGGCTAACGAGATTGTGGCACGCCTGGAGAGTCAGCGCCACCTGCAGGCTATCGTGCTCTATGACGAGGGATGGAAGAAAGGCGTGGTAGGCATCGTCGCCTCCCGTCTGACGGAACTCTACTTCCGCCCCACCGTCGTCCTGACCATCATCGACGGCATCGCCTCCGGTTCGGCACGCTCCGTAGCCGGCTTCGACATCTACGATGCCATTAAGAGCTGTCGCGACCTCTTGGAGAACTTCGGCGGTCATACCTATGCCGTCGGCCTGACCCTCCGTCAGGAGAATATCCCAGAGTTCCGCCGCCGCTTTCAGGAATACGTCAACAGACATATCCTGCCGGAGCAGACGCTGCCGACGCTCGATATCGACGAGGAAGTGGACTTCAAGGATGTCTCCAAGCGACTGCATAACGAACTGCGCCGCCTGGCACCTCACGGACCTAACAACCCCAAGCCGCTGTTTATGACGCGCCATGTCTATGACTACGGTACCTCGAAGGTGGTGGGAAAGCATCAGGAGCATATCAAGCTGGAACTCGTCGACTCCAAGTCGGCCGTCGTGATGAATGGTATCGCCTTCGGACAGAGTGCCGAGGCCCACTATATCAAGTCGAAGCATTCGTTCGATATCGTCTATACCATCGAGGAGAATACCTACAAACGAGGCGAGGTACAGTTGCAGATTGAGGATATCAGACCATCGGAGGAATAATTGAAAATTGAAAGTTGGAAGTTGAAAATTATCAATTAATCCTAAAGAAGTACTGGGGCTACGATGACTTCCGTGGCATCCAGCGGGAAATCATCGAGTCGATAGGCAGCGGTCACGACACGCTGGGACTGATGCCTACTGGTGGCGGCAAGTCTTTGACATTCCAAGTACCAGCCCTCGCCATGGAGGGTGTCTGCATCGTCATCACGCCCCTCATCGCCCTGATGAAAGACCAGGTGCACCACCTGCGCCAACTGGGCATCATGGCGGCAGCCATCTATAGCGGGATGCAGCGCGACAATATCCTGCGCATCCTGGAGAACTGTATCCTCGGCAACACCAAGCTGCTCTATGTCTCACCCGAACGTCTGGGCAGCGAACTCTTCCAGACGAAGCTGCGCCACATGCAGGTGAGCTTTATCACCGTCGACGAGGCCCATTGTATCTCGCAATGGGGCTACGACTTCCGACCCTCCTATCTTGAGATTGCTAATATCCGCCACATCTGTCCCGATGCCCCCGTCCTTGCCCTCACAGCAACAGCAACTCCACGTGTTGTCGAGGATATCTGCGAGAAATTAAGAGGTGAGAAATTAGAGGAGAGAGGTGATAACTTCCACGTTTTCCGCATGTCCTTCGAGCGCAAGAACCTTGCCTACCTCGTCCAGCATGCCATGGACAAGCGCACGGAACTCATCCAGCTCTTAAACGGCGAGAAAGGGGCCGCCATCGTCTATGTGCGCAGCCGCCGTCATGCCCGTGAGGTAGCGGAACTGTTGTCCGACGCAGGACTGAGTGCCACCTACTATCATGCAGGACTGGAACATGCGGAGAAGGATAAACGGCAACGCGACTGGCAGCACGACCGCACCCGCATCATGGTGGCTACGAATGCTTTCGGTATGGGCATCGACAAAGCCGACGTCCGCATCGTCGCCCACTTCGACCTCCCCGACTCCATCGAGGCGTATTTCCAGGAGGCTGGCCGTGCGGGGCGTGACGGACAACCTGCCCGCGCCATTCTTTTGTATAATCAAGCCGACGAGCCGAAACTCCGCAAGCGCATCAGCGACACCTTCCCCGAGAAGGACTACATCCGCAAGGTGTACGACCATCTTGCCTTTTACTATCAGATAGCCACAGGCGACGGCTATGGCGTGGCGCGTGAGTTCAACATCGACGATTTCTGCCGCAAGTTCAACCACTTCCCCATCCAGGTCCACTCGTCGCTACAGATTCTGCAGCGTGCCGGCTATATCGAATATACCGAAGAGCGTGACAACCAGGCTCGCGTAAAATTCCTGGTGGACCGTGACGACCTGTATCGCCTCCGCGGCGAGAACGCCAACGAAGAGAAAGTCATCATTGCCCTGTTGCGCAACTACGGCGGACTGTTTGCCGACTACGGCTTCATCGACGAGAGTGTCATCGCCCAGCAATGCGGCATGAAGCCCAACGAGGTGTACGACGTCCTCAAGGAACTCTCCCAGCAGCACGTCATCCATTTCATTCCCAGCAAACAGATTCCCTATATCCGCTATCTGCAGCGCCGCGAGGACAGCGAGCACATACAGCTGCCGCCAGCCATCTACGAGGAACGGCTCCGGCAGTATCAGGAGCGCATCGATGCCATGCTCCGCTATGCGAAGAGCAACGACAAATGCCGCAGCCGCCAGCTGCTGGAATACTTTGGCGAGACGGATACGAAGGACTGCGGACAATGTGACGTCTGCCTGTCAACCAACAAGCCTGACACCCAGGCCGCCCAAAACCAGATTCTCTCTTTATTGTCAGACAGGAAACAGCACCACATCACCGAACTCTTCCGCCTGCAACTGCCAAAGAAAGAGGTAGAGTCTGCCCTCTCCTACTTGTTGCAAGAGGAGTTTATCATGCAGAAAGACGGTTTCCTAATGATACCCTGATAAATCCGTCAGGATACAAAAAATCCGCCTCGCATGTATCACACGAAGCGGATTATCATTTCAAGATTTTATATCTGACTTCAGACATCAGCCATCAGACATCTTACATCTGACATCTTACATCTGACATCTTACATCAGCCATCTGTTAGTCCTCCTGGTTCTCAGGACGCAGCTTGCGAACGGTCTCACCAGCGCGCCACATCTCCTGATTGCGCATAGCCTCCAGTTCCTTCTCCAGTCCGGCACGATAGTCGGGCTTCGAGTTTGCGTCGATGGTAATCTGAGCCTCGTTACCCGTCTGAACAGAGTAGTACAGCCACTCCATCACGGGCTTGATAGCGTCGTGGAAACGGGGAGCCCAGTCCAGCGCACCGCGCTGAGCGGTCGTCGAACAGTTAGCATACATCCAGTCCATACCCTTTGCACCGAACAACGGGCCAAGGCTCTGAGTCAGCTCCTCAACGGTCTCGTTGAAAGCCTCAGAGGGAGTGTGTCCATGCTCGCGCAGCACCTCGTACTGAGCCAGCAGCAGTCCCTGGATAGCACCCATCAGACTTCCGCGCTCACCAGTCAGGTCAGAGGTAGCCTCACGCTGGAAAGTGGTCTCAAACAGATAACCGGCACCAATACCGATACCAAATGCCAGCGTCTTCTCCTTAGCCTTACCCGTAGCATCCTGATAGATGGCATACGAGCAGTTCAGACCGCGACCCTCGCAGAACATCGTGCGGAGGCTCGTACCAGAACCCTTAGGAGCCACCATGATGACGTCCACATCCTTCGGGGGAACCACACCTGTGCGGTCGCTCCAGTTGATAGCGAAGCCGTGAGAGTAGTACAGCGTCTTACCCGGCTTCAGATATTGCTTGATGGTGGGCCACTGCTGAATCTGACCAGCGTCGCTCAGAAGCATGCAGAGGATCGTACCCTTCTCGGCAGCCTCCTCGATAGAGAAGAGCGTCTTTCCAGGCACCCATCCGTCGGCCACAGCCTTGTCGTAGGTCTTGCCCTGACGCTGTCCAACGATGACGTTGAAGCCATTGTCCCTCAGGTTGCAAGCCTGACCAGGGCCCTGAACGCCATAGCCGATGACGGCGATTACCTCATCCTTCAATACTTCACGTGCTTTCTCCAAAGAGAACTCCTTGCTGGTGACAACAGTTTCAATCACGCCACCAAAATTCATTTCTGCCATAATAGCTTAAAATTTAAAATGTTATACATATCCCTTGCGCACTATGCCAGCCCTACCCGAGAGCCGGACGTTCGGTGCTCACCACCGTCTTCTTACTAGTCTGCTCAGCGCTTACGCGAAACGCCGACGAGGGGGTTAACTGAATAATTGCTTGCAAAACTGCGTGAACAGTTTCGCCATTTAGTTGGCAAAGGTACGAATAAGTGAGTAAAATACCAAATTTATTTTTGGAAATTTACTCGCAGACACATCATCGTCAGGTCGTCGTTAGGCTCGGCACCGTTGCGGTGGGTTTCCACTTCAGCCTTGAGCGCTTCGATGACCTGCTGGGCGGAGTCGAAGTGCGTATTGCGCAGGATGTCGAGCAGGCGGTCGTCGCCGAACTGCTCTTGCTGGCGGTTCTCGGCCTCGTTGAGTCCATCGGTATAGATGAACAGCGGACGGCCCTTGATCGAGTCTATCTCCTCACCCTCGTATTCCAGCCCTGGCCATAGTCCGATGGGTGCATTGGGAATCATCTTGAGGAATTCGCCATGATGCTCGCCACCACCAATGACGGGAGGATTATGTCCGGCATTGCAGAAGTCGAGATGACCCGTCGTGAGGTCAACCAATCCGAGCCAGAAGGTGACGAACATACCGTTCTCATTGTCGTCGCCACTGAGTGCATCATTGATACGGGTACAAATCTCTGCAGGCATCATGCCTTGCTTGGCCAGCGTCAGGAACAGTCGCGTGGCTTGCGCCATAAACAGCGAGGCAGGCACACCCTTGCCTGACACGTCGCCAACGGCAAAGTAGAGCTTGTCGTCCTGCAACAGATAGCCGTACAAGTCTCCACCAACCTCCTTGGCAGGGGTCATCGAGGCATACATATCCAGTCCCTCACGCTCTGGGAACAAACTCGGTACCATCGACATCTGGATGTCACGGGCAATGCGCAGTTCCGATTCTATGCGTTCCTGAGCGGCCTTCACTTTTGCAAGTCTGCGGGCGGCATGCAAGCGAAATAATATGAAGATGATGATAGCCAAAAGCACGACGGCACCAATGGCCAATATCAGGTACAGTTGTGTACGCTCAGCCTGCATCTTGTCGCGTTCCGCCTGCATCTTGTCGCGCTCGGCCTGCATCTTAAGCTCGTTTACCTCGTACTTCTTGTTCAGCTCGTTCAGCTGCTCGGCGTTGCTTTTTTCGTATACCGAGTCTCTGATGTCATCATGTTCTGTCAGTAATTCCAATGCTTCCTTAAAGCGGCCCAGGCCACTAAGCGCATGAATCTTCATCTCCATTGAATTCAGCATATTATTGACAATGCCATCCTTTACCGACATATCGTATGCCTTCTGGCCATAGCGCAAGGCAGCATGGTAGTCTTTCTGTGCGAAAGCCAACTGGCTTTGGGCCTGCAAAACATTGACATAACTAAGCATAAGACCGAGACTTGGGTAATTCACACAGTAGTATACAGCCGTGTCGAGAGCCGCCGAGGCTGCCTGATACTGTTCGTTATCCATCAGGTATTCTGCCGCACTGAGAGAATAAAGCACAGTCCCGTTTGCCCATGACTTGAAACTGACCGATTTCTCGCCTGTACGGTGGCGTTCGAGAATCGCTTTCCATTCCTTCAGGGCAGAGCCAAGTTCCTCATATCGCTTCATTCTACGTAGCGCATCCGTCAGAGTGTTGTATGGCAACATCATCGGAGCAAAATCCTTGGCATGATAATGGTCGATAGACTTACGTATATTACTGATTGCTTCTTCGTTGTTGCCACGACTGCCGTAACCATTACCGAGCACCTTGTAGGCCACATACAGTCCGTACTCACTGTCGCGCTTGAGTGCATCCTCCTGTATGCGCTGAGCCTCGGCCACTCCCTTATCGAACTCGTCATCCCAGACATATTCGTCGGCCAACAGTCCCCAGATGATGTAATAGCGCTCCAGCATATTGTGCTCCAGGCATGTCTTCAAGGCACCTGGCACGAACATTTCAAGCGAGTCCGTATAGCCCGCATTATAATAGTTGACGGCTTTTAAGTGCAGGCGGTAACAGGAGTCACCCCAGAACGCCGAGTCTATCGAGTCTATCGAGTCTCTCTGGTGTTGGCTGAGACTGTCGTTTGCTGTCTGCCCACCGGCCTTTCCGTTCTTACACGACGACACCGCCAGCGACCCGACCATCACTGCCGTCAGCACCATATATGTAAACCTGCGCAATTCCATCCTTTATGAGTTCTAGTTTTAGGGTTATGTTTGATAATTTGTGTACAAGCTGCGTGAGCAGTTTCACACGCTTTTGCGTGCAAAGATACGGTTTATTTTTGAAAAATAATTCTCTTTTGGTCGAAAATCTGATAATAAACGGAGGAAAAATAATCATTGAAGAATCTGACACTGTCATTTGTCAGAATTGTCAGAAAACCCGCCTCACATACAATGAGACTGCTTAGATACATTATGAAATTCGTTTACATCACAAAGTACCGCCCCTACCCCCATTCGAGCACAAAATTTCTCCCCCACGAGGAAAAATTTGCGCCCTGCCCAGGAAAAATTTTCTCCCTGCCTAGGAAAATATTTTTTCCTTTAATACTCCCCAAACGCCCTTCCCCACGCTTCTTTCGTGAATCATGAAATTACTTTACAAACCATCAAAAGGCATATCGCCAAGCGAGAAAAGACATGTCGCTGGGAGAGAAAAGGCATGTCGCTGTGTAGATAATAATTTGCCCACAAATATAGCATTTTGTCACTATACAAGTGCATATTTTAGTAATTTAATTTAAACGAAAATATAGAATCTTTGGACATCTTATAAACACTTATTTCCTCACTACTCTCATCATACATCTTTATTTCAACTTTCTTCCCTTTAATCTCAATATCTTTCTGTCTAATGAAAAAATAATGTTCTTCTCCTTTATTATCTTTGTATTTATACAAATAAGGATATTCTTTATTAGAAGACTTATATAAGTCAAAATTAGGAAGAAATTTCTTATAGCAAACAGTATCTCTTTGCCACGTTAATTTACCATCTGATGAGTAATGGGGCATTTCTTTATAAAAACGAATACTGTCTTTATCTTGCCCAAAACAAGAAAGACTCAAAAATAAACAGATTAATAATATATTATTCCTCATCATCTTTAGCTTTACCTTGGCATATATCTGCTGTGATCTTCTTGCGGTTGTTGTGAAGATGGCGTTTGAGTATTCCTTTTCATTAATTCATCAAGGATTTCTCTTAATAAGGCATTGTTCATTTGTAGTTCATCCACAATAGTGTAAATCTTATAATACCACAAAACCAAAGGACGTAATATAAGAAAAATACCTCCACCAAAAATAACAATTATTGCTACTACTGCTAATGAATAAGTAAAATAACCTGAAATAAATTCTGACATATCATTATAGTTTTTAAGTTTTAATCTGCCACAAAAATAGAAAATAAAATTGATTCAGCAATGATTTACGGTGAATAATATTCAAAATTGTTATGAAAATGAATATTTGCCTCACGAAAGATTTTAAAAGTGGATAGTTCTTTGACCTAAAGGTACAAAGCTACCAAAGGTTGTTTTGCAGCCACGTTGCGATTACCACGGAAAATGGCTACACAAGTGCTCGTGTCCAGAAGATATCCTTTCATAACTTGACATCAATTTTGTTTGTTGTTCTGGCACTACGAATGTCACTGACTATTTCGTCGGCAGAACGGTCTTCCTTCCAAGCACCCACGAAACGGTCTGCCCAGCCGCCCTCAGCTTTTGTAGGCTTCGTTGAAGACAAGGTCCTGATAAACGTCAGCATCTTCTTCATTGCCGATTCATTGTCCAACAAAGGACTCATTTCACGGAACAATTCCGTTCATAATTGTATTGCTGTCATATCTTGCATGTTTATTTCTGTCCACAAATATAAAGACTTTTCCTGAGACTTCCAAATTTTCAGCACGGAAAATGGATGACATAACCATCGCTTATTGCCGGATAAGGCTGGGTTATTTGTGTTTCTGACAATTATGACAATTATGACAGTCAGAATCCGCGCCCATCACAACATCGCTGAGAGAGAAAAGACATATTACACAAAAGAAATCGCCCTTTGTGTGGGGGATTTCTATCGTGAGGCGAACACGACCTTGCTGCGGCAACACTCGGTGCCGTCGGAGCGCACGATGCGGACGTTAAAAGAGGTGAGAGGTGCGTGGTCAGAGGTGAGAGATTCTTCTTGCTTCTCCATATAGAAGCTCAGCTGGTCGCCCTGATGCGCCTCAGCCACGTAGGCTATCTCGAAACGCTTGACCCAGTGGTTGCGATACCAGTCGATGTCCCACAGGTCGAGCACGTGCTCAATGTACTTCACGGAGTTGATGTGGCCGTTGATGTCGACGTCGTTATAGTAGGTGTCGATGGTGCGCACCAGTTCAGCATCGCCCGACATCTTCACTCGCCCACCCTTGTCGATGGGACAGGGCTTGTCGGCGACGATCCAGTTGTTGATGGCCCCGTTGTCGATGGCGTAGATATCAGTGGGCTGGCGCGTCTCGGTATCAATCATCGCCCAGATGGAGCGGCCGTAGCCGTAAATTTTAGAGGTGAGAGGTGAGTGGTCAGAGGTGAGAGGATTGTCGTCAATGCCAATGACGGCGAAGTTGCGGCTGGTGAAGTAGCGCATGGCACTCTCGACCCACGTCTCGACATTGAACTTGGTGTATTGCTGGGGCATCTCGTTCATCTCGATGGCGAGGCGCGACAGCACCCACGAACGTTTTATCGTCATCAGGTACTTCATGCCAAAGCCGCGTGCCGACGAATGGAAATCGGCAGCATTCAGCATGTGGTTGCCCATGTGACCCATAAACAACTGGCCCGAGAAGTCGCAATGGAACGGCTCCGCCATAAACTCGTAACGTCCTATCTTATCCATAATCCAATAACCATTAACCATTAACCAATAACCATTAACCATTCTTTTCGCGTTCAGCGAGGAAATCGCTCACTTGCTCCTGCGTGCCACGGGTGACGGCAATGCGTCCGCTACGGGTGTACTGCAGCACACAGCCGAACTCGTCGAGTGCACGGTAGAGTGAGATGATGTCCTCCGTCACACCGTATTTCATCACGATGACGTAGGTGGGATTGACCTCCGTAATACTGGCCTCGAACCTGCGGATGGTGCGGGAAATCTCAGGATTCTGCATCACTTGGTCGGTTGACAGCTTATAGAGTCCAGTCTCGCGGATGAACAGCTGGTCGTCGGTGAAGTAATTGGCCTTCACCACATCAATCTTCTTCTCAATCTGGCGGGTAATCTTGTTGATCTGATCCTCGTCGCTCCAGGCCGTGATGGTGTACTTATGCACGCCGGGGATGCTCGATGCCGACACGTTCAGGCTCTCGATGTTCACCTGGCGACGCGTAAAGACGGCGGTAATCTGGTTCAGGATACCAGCCACGTTCTCGGAATAGACCAGCAGGGTATATAGTTTCTTCTTATCTTCCATCATTATGAATTAAGCATTATGCATTATGCATTAATTAAATTTCCAGCATCATATCGTTCACGTTCATTCCCGGCGGCGTCATCGGCAGCACGTCGTCATCCTCCTTGATGGCACACTCCAGGATGTACGGACCCTTGGTGGTCAGCATCCGCTCGACGGCAGCGGCAAGGGCGGAACGGTCGGTCACTGCCTCGTAGGCAATGCCATAGCCCTTGGCAATCTGCTCGTAGCAAGGGTTGAGCATCTTCGTGAACGACTTGCGACGCATCCAGAACATATCCTGCCACTGGCGCACATTGCCCAGGTAGTTGTTGTTCAGCAGAATCATCTTCACGGGAGCCTGCTGCTCCATGATGGTGCCCAGCTCCTGGATGTTCATCTGGAAACCGCCGTCGCCCATGAAGCAGACCACGGTACGGTCGGTGGCAAAGGTGGCTCCGATGGCGGCAGGCATGCCGTAGCCCATCGTTCCAAGACCGCCGCTGGTACAGATGCTACGCTTCTCAGGATAGCGGAAATAACGCGTGGCAAAGAGCTGGTTCTGACCAACGTCCGTCACGAGAACGGTACCCTTCGGTGCACGCTCGGCAACGGCATTCACCACCTCGCCCATCAGCAACGGACCTTCCGTCGGATGGATGGCGGGCTCGATCACCTTCATGCGCTCTTTCTCATCCAAATCCTTGAATGAATCGCGCCATTCCTGATGATGATTCTTATTCAGCAAGGCCGTGATAGCTGGCAGCGACTCCTTACAGTCGGCTACAATGGCCACATCGGTCTTCACATTCTTGTCTATCTCTGAGCGGTCGATATCCAGATGGATAATCTTCGCCTGCTTGGCGTAGGTCTTCGTATTGCCCGTCACACGGTCGCTGAAACGCATACCGATGGCGATGAGCACGTCGCACTCCTGCTCCTTCAGGTTGACGGCATAGTTGCCGTGCATACCCAGCATTCCAACATTCAACGGATGGTCGGAGGGCAAGGCAGAGAGTCCCAGCATGGTGCGTCCGGCAGGGATGTCGGCCTTCTCGAGGAAGGTCTTCAGCTCCTCCTGGGCAGACCCCAGCTCCACGCCCTGACCTACCAAGGCAAGGGGTTTTTTAGCGTTGTTAATCAGTTCGGCAGCCTCACGGACGGCATCCATGTTCAGCTTCGGATAAGCCACATAGGAGCGTACGAAATCCACTTTCGCCGGCTCCCAGTCAATCTCCTCGACCTGTGCGTTACGCGGGAAGTCAAGGACAACAGGACCTGGACGGCCTGTGCGGGCAATATAGAACGCACGACTGACAGCCCAGGCAACATCCTCGGCATGACGTATCTGATAGCTCCACTTGGAAATCGGTTGGGCAACACCTACGAGGTCGACCTCCTGGAAAGCATCGGTACCCAGGGCATTAATGGCCACCTGGCCGGCAATCACCACGATGGGCGTCGAATCCAGCATGGCATCGGCAATACCCGTCAGCGTGTTGGTCACACCAGGACCGCTGGTCACCAAGGCTACACCCACCTCGCCACTCACCCGGGCATAACCCTCGGCGGCGTGTGTGGCACCTTGCTCGTGGCGCACCAGGATATGGTCGAAGCATTTCTTCTCACCTCGTGTATAGTCGAAAAGCGAATCGTAAACGGGCATAATCGAGCCGCCAGGGTAACCGAAAATGGTCTTCACCCCCTCAGCCTGTAGCGCCCGCATCAGCGCCTTCGAACCTGTAATTCTGTCTCTCATTTCTTAATATTCTAGTTTTATCTAGTCATACTAGTAGTACTAGTCGATGATTCTTACGCCTCCCTTATCGGCACTTGATACGCTCTGGGCATAGGCACGGAGCGCCTTGCTCACCTCACGCTGACGCTTCAAGGGCTGCTGCGGACGGGCAGCGAGCTCCTCGTCGGAGAGCTTGACGTTAATGCTACGGTTGGGAATGTCGATGACGATGATGTCGCCATCCTTGATCTTGCCGATGTTACCGCCAGCGGCAGCCTCCGGCGAGATATGTCCGATAGACAAACCTGACGTACCGCCCGAGAAACGCCCGTCGGTAATCAGGGCACACTCCTTACCCATGTGCATACTCTTAATATAAGAGGTGGGATAGAGCATCTCCTGCATGCCAGGACCGCCCTTCGGACCCTCGTGGGTGATAACGACGCAGTCGCCCTTCTTCACCCGTCCACCGAGGATTCCCTCACAGGCATCCTCCTGGGAGTCGAACACGACGGCAGGACCCTCGAAGTGCCAGAGACTCTCGTCGACACCAGCAGTCTTAACGACACAGCCGTCCTGGGCGATATTACCAAAGAGCACAGCCAAGCCACCATCCTTGGTGTAAGCATGTTCCAGGTCGCGGATACAACCATTGGCGCGGTCGGTATCGAGTGTACCCCACTCCGCACTCTGACTACCCATCTTCGTAGAGAAGCGGTTGCCAGGCGCACTCTGGTAGATGCGGTTGGCGTCGTAATCGACACGACCGTCAGTAATACAATACTTATCCATCGCCTCACCAACCGTCATACCGTCGACACGGGGAGCAGACTTCTCTATGAGTCCTCCTTTGCTGAGTTCGTGCATGATGCCCAGGATACCACCAGCGCGACCGCATTCCTGTACACTATATTTCTGCGTATTGGGAGCGAGTTTGCAGAGGCACGGCGTCTTACGGCTCAGCGCATCGATGTCGCTGATGGTGAAGTCGGCACCAGCCTCCTGAGCGACGGCCAGCAGATGGAGCACTGTATTCGTAGAACCACCCATCGCAATATCCAGCGTCATCGCATTCAGGAAAGCCTGACGGGTAGCGATGTTACGGGGCAGCACACTCTCGTCGCCGTCCTGATAATAGGCAAAAGCATTCTTCACTACCTGACGGGCGGCTTGTTTGAAGAGTTCCACACGATTGGTATGGGTAGCCAGAATGGTTCCGTTACCAGGCAACGAAAGACCAATAGCCTCCGTCAGCGAGTTCATGGAGTTGGCGGTAAACATGCCCGAGCATGAGCCGCATCCAGGACAGGCGCAAGCCTCAATCTCCTGCATCTCTTCGTCAGTTACAGAAGGATCAGCACCTTTCACCATTGCCGTAATCAGGTCGGCATTCTCGCCGCGCCAGCGACCAGCCTCCATCGGACCGCCCGAACAGAATACCGTCGGAATGTTCAGTCGCATGGAAGCCATCAACATTCCTGGCGTCACCTTGTCGCAGTTGGAGATGCAAATCATGGCGTCGGCCTTATGGGCATTGACCATATACTCTACTGAGTCGGCAATGATGTCGCGTGAGGGCAGCGAATACAGCATACCGTCGTGACCCATCGCGATACCGTCGTCGATGGCTATGGTGTTGAACTCAGCGGCATAACAGCCCATCTTCTCTATCTCTTCACGGACAATCTGCCCAATCTCATGCAGGTGCGTATGACCTGGCACAAACTGCGTGAACGAGTTGACAATGGCGATAATCGGCTTGCCAAACTGTTCCTGTTTCATACCTGTAGCCACCCAAAGGGCACGAGCTCCAGCCATTCGACGGCCTTCCGTGCATACCGCACTACGTAGTGGATGCTTATATTCCATATCTGTTTAGTTGTCTTTTCCGTTATAAGTCGCAAAATTACGCATTTTCCCCCTAAACACCAACGAAAAGCCCCAAAAATTTATCTCTTGACACTGGGAGATTCCGGCATGAAGAGGTAGGAGGGTTGATAGCCACCGGCATCGACGACGATTTTCTCGAAGACGATAGCAGGGTCATTGGGCTGCAGCGTGAGGGTATGGACATCGGCCGTTCCGACAGGCAGTTCGACGACGCTATCCACCACGCGGCGGGCAACGGTGGGATAATAGATAGAATAAATGTTCTCCTTAGTCTCGTTCAGATTATGATTGAAATTGACGGTCACAGGATCGCTGCCGTCAAGAGACACCTGATAGGTAAGACCACCCTTGTTGAGATAGTCGAGCGTGGATTTCACCACTACATGTATCTTTACCTTCTGCAAGGAAGTATTGTCGGTCTTGAAACGATAAGACAGTTTTGCGCCATCAGGAGCCTTTGTATACGGCATCAGCACCACGCCACTACGGGTACGTCCCATGTCGGGAATCACCGTCCATGCGGTCTCTGCAGGGCTTTGATTCTCAAAGAAATGCTCTGCCTCCATAGATACCACGCCATTCTTCATCGTAAAGACGTAGCCGCCCATCTTTCCTGCCTCCAGACGCTTCACCAAAGGCATGCGGTCGGCAGGAAAATCGTCGTTCCATGAGGTATAGCCGATATGTTTCTGCGTCATCATACCATTCCACTTGCCATTGGCTATCTGATGGTTATAGTCGGCACAGAGCACGGAGTCGCGACGGAAGGTCTGCTCCACCCTGTCGGCCCACAGGTTGCAGTCGGGGTTGCCTTCCTTATATAACTTCAGGTTCATCGCCTGGGCATAGTACATCTGATAGATGTTGCACATGGCCTGAACAGGGAACAGGATCAACTGCTGATAGGCATCGCGATAGCTGGCATCGAGGGTGAGATACTGGCGCAGGGCCTCAGCCTCCAGCCGCATATACTCATCGGCCACCTGTTGCCATTCGCCTGTTTCGACATTATAGGTACGGGCGTCGAGCATCTCTGCCGTGATACGACCATTCATCTTGCAGCAGAGATTTAGGATGCGGGCTGCCTCAACAGCCTGGCTATCGCCGAACTGCTGGCGACAGAAATCCATGGTGTGGCGCGTAACGGTAGCGGCATCACACATCTGCGGATTCCACGCCATATCCATGAAGAACGTGATGGGATACTCCATCGGCTTCAAGTCGCCCACATTCAATATCCACATGCGGCCAATGCCATTGACATAAGCGAGGTGCAGCTGTTCCCACATGTTCTGCGTAGGAGTGACATTCAGCCATTTGGTGTTACGAGGAGCACCGACGTAGTCGACATGGTAATAGAGTCCCCACCCTCCCGGATGCTGGCGCTCCTTCATATTAGGCACACGGCGCACATTGCCCCAGTTGTCGTCGCACAACAGCATGATGACGTCCTCGGGAACCCGCATGCCCTTGTCGTAATAGTCCAATACCTCTTTATAAAGTGCCCATACTTGCGTGGTTTCCTTAGCCTTCTTGCCAGTCACCTGGCTGATGATGCGGCGCTGATTCTCCACGATACGCTGCAGGAGCCTGGTATCGGCATCCTCGCTCATCGCCTCATCACCATCACCACGCATACCGATGGTCACCATATCCTCGGTACCCTTCATGCGCTCAATGCCCTCACGGAAGAACTGGTCAAGCTTCTGCTGGTTCTTCTGGTAGTTCCAGGGCCCCCACTCTCCACGGCGACGGGCATATTCCTGATGGTTGCGCGCCATCGGTTCATGATGGGAAGTACCCATGATAACACCCATATCGTCGGCTGTCTTGGAATTCAACGGATCGTCGGCATAGAAAGCCCATCCCCACATAGCAGGCCACATCATGTTACCACGCAGACGGAGTATCAGTTCAAAGACTTTCTCATAGAAACGATGGTCGCCATAGTTGGTTCCAAAAGTATTCTTCACCCAAGACGTCAGACACGGTGCCTCGTCGTTCAGGAAGATACCACGGAACTCCACTGCAGGTTCACCATCGGTATATACACCTCTATGAACATAGATACGCTCATGATGCACTACAGGGACGTCTGCCCAATAATACCAAGGAGAAACGCCCATCTGCTCTGACAACTCATAAACACCATAGACGGTACCACGACGGTCACTACCTGCTATGACTAACTGTTGACCAATAACAGTGATGACAAATTTTTCACGCTTACCTTTCAGCAGCGTGGCATCCAGCTTCTTTTGCTTCACAAGCTGGTCAATCAAAACGGATTGCCCTATCGTACCTATGATTATTTTGGAATCGGCGGCATTTCCTAACTGAGGCTTCTGTCCTGTAACTCGCTCAAAATCAGCAGCCAACGTCTTAACGGCAATGGCAACGGCTTTGGCATCAGCCACATCATAGCCAATGGTAATACTGCCTTCTGTCAGTTGTACATCACCCGACTGAAAGTCAACGAATTGAGAGGCTGCCATGCTTGTCATACTCATGGTGAGCATCAAACATGTTACCACAAGACAAAAAATACGCTGAAAGGAAAAAACTGTTTGTTTCATAGGTTACGAATGCGTTAATAGTTATTGGTCAAAAAAACCCCGCAGGAACAACCTGCGAGGTTTTATCTTAGTTATTCTGTTGTCAATTACTTGGTAGTGTCAACGAACATAGCAACACGGTTGAAGTCGTTCTCCTCAGAAATCTCGCTGGTAGCACCCAGACCCTGAGTGGTGATACGATCCTTGTTGATCTTGTAACGCTTAATCAGAGCGTTAGCAACTGCAGTTGCACGAGCCTCAGACAGCTTCTGGTTCAGCTCTGCAGGACCCTCTGGAGAAGCATAACCCTTAACAACAACCTTTGCCTCAGGATGATTCTTCATGTACTTAGCAACCATCTCAACACTTGCATACTGAGCAGCGTCGATAGTGCTCTTACCCTGACGGAAGATAACGATTGGCTGGAGAGCGGTCTCCTTCTTCTCCTCAATAATCTGAGTAGGACGAGCCTCGCAGTCAGCGAGCTTCTTCTTCAGGTCAGCGATAGTCTGGTTAGCAGCGTTGATCTGACCGTTCTTAGCGTCAACATCATTACGCAGCTCGTTGATCTTAGCGTTCAGAGCGTCGATCTCAGCCTGGTCGCGGAGCTCCTCAATCTTGAAGTTGTGAGTACCGTTGCTGCAACCGAACTTGTAGTTGATACCAGCAGAGAGCTGGAGTACGCCATTGAACTTCTTGCCGTCAACAGTCTGAATCTTCTTGAAAGGATTAGCATACTGAACAGCAGGCTGACCCAGAACGAGAGCAGGCTCGATGTAGATCTGCACAGCCTTTGAAGAACCCAGGTTGAAAGCGAAGTCGAAACCAGCCTTAGCGTTGAAACCACCATGTGCACCATCACCGAAGGCACGGCTGTAACCAGCACCTACCAAACCGATTACCTCAAAAGCACGGGGCTCACCTTTGTAACCACCAAAAGCGTTGCTCAGGTTGAAAGTACCCAAAATGTCAACGTTCATAGCGTCAACGAGAGTCTTCTGCTTCATGAAAGACTTCTCAGAAGCCTCAAAATAGAAATCTGCATCCAAAGCCAGACCGAATACGGTGGTCAGGTTCTTACCAAGACGAACACCTACTTTGGGAGCAAAGCCCTTGAAGAAGCCATAGTCACCAATTTTGAAAGTAGGAGTAGCAGCACCGGCGTTGATACCAACATACCAGTTGTCACCAGCCTTGTTTGCAGTAACTGCCGTCTTCTGGGCACTTACACTTGCTGTCAGCATAGCTGCAGCCATTACTAAAAAAAGCTTTTTCATTTTTACTAACTTAATTTAAATATAAAACAATCTACCTATTTCTGGTTTAATTTCGGGTGCAAAGTAAATAAAAAAAACAATAAGTTCCAAGAAAATCTTCTAAAAAGTACGTTTTTTACTGCATTTTTTGATAAAAATGTGCAATTTCCAATAATTTTAATGCGATTTTATGAAATTATGTAACATAATTAGAACTTATAATCAATACCGATACCTATCACATTGTTAGTACGGGAATAGATATCCTTACCGGCAATGCCGATTCCCTGATAACTGCCCTGGTTTTTCTCATAGTCACTATAGAGAGAGATAAAGTAACCGGCATTCAAGCGAATCTTCTCCGTAATGTTCCAAGCACCACCAAGACCGATAGACCAACTGTCACAAGCAAACGAAGTGTTCTGCTGATAGTCGTCACTTAGTCCATAGTCAGTATGCTGAGCACCACAACTAATTGTGAATTTCTTATTAATGTCATACTCCACTCCAGCAAGAATCTCCTGAGTACCATGCGTCAAAGTCTTCTGACGGTCGTTTGCCATCTTGGCATGTGTATCATCAAAATAATGATACTCTAAGGTTGCCCGTAACTTCGAAGTGAAGTCTATACCTACAGCAAGGGCGAGTAATGCCGGCATGTCATAGCGCGTCTTAACACCATCCAAGTATCCTGCCATCTTACTTCCCAAGACGGCAGCTGTCTGCTCTGGAGACATTCCTGCTATTTCTGCCGTTAGTACCTTCGTATCATTTGGAACATTGATTTTCGTCCGGAACTCATAACGACCAGCCAAGGTAACAGGGCCTTGATGATAGTTCAGACTGATAATTGGCGCAAAACCCCAGCCGCGCTGATTACAATCGAGTTGCAGGTTAACGAGTTTGGTTCCTCCCATTTCAGCCACCACGTGACCACGATAATAGCCGTCATAATAGTTGGCACGGAAACCAACAGCCGCAGACAGGAAGTCAGTTATCTTATAAGTGAAATTGATTTGTCCACCATAAATATATTGCTTACCCTTCATCTGCGAATCCAAAGTGTAGCTTCCCGGCAATACGCCTGACTGGGCAAGCATTGCCGTCAAGGGGACATTAAACATCGGAACGCCATTGTCATATTCTACAAAGCCACCACTACCCACAATACCAATCATTGCCGACACGGCAATACGGTCTTTTTTATAAGAAGCAAAGAGAGCTGGTACAATGGGAGCAGACGCCTTACCATTATACTTCTGATTATAGCCACCCATAAAACCTGGTATGACGGTTTCAATATCACGGTCCTGCCAAGGTTTCTGGAAGTTCAAAGACAATTGCCAACCCTCATGTCCCCAAGCAAGTCCAGCAGGATTACTATAGGTAGCATCAATATCAAACGTAGCACCACGCGCCATCATGCGGTCGAAGGAGATATGATAATTGGTGTTGGTCATCAGTCCGCCTGCACGAACACCAACAGACACACACAGGATTACAGCAAAGGTAAAAATCTTCTTCATATTATTCTTCTTAATGGTTTTCGGCTGCAAAGGTATAAATAATAATTGACATTACCGAAAAAAGGACAATAAAAATGCGCAAAGTGAACAAAAAGAGCAATAGGGAAAAGAAAAAGGGCGTGAAGAAATACCTCATGCCCTTTTTACACCTTATTATAATATAAGTATGATTACAATTGTTCTATAATCTTACCACCCTCTTCTATGGCTTGCATGTTCAGAGGAATCAAATCGTGGTGACGCTCTGGCAAGGTCTTCTTAAGAGCCTTCTCCACTCCCGCTGTACTCACCACAGGAGCCACCTTCAGCAAACCACCAAGCACAATCATGTTAAACACCTTGCCGTTCTTCATCTCGGCAGCCTTGTCCATGGCGTTAATCTCATACACGGTGATGTCCTTACGAGTAGGCTTTTTGATGATACCAAAGCCATCGTAGATCAGAATGCCACCAGGCTTGATTTTCGGCTCGAACTTCTCCAACGAAGGCTGGTTCAGTACCACAGCGATGTCGTACTTGCTGAGGATAGGCGAAGAAATGCGCTCGTCGCTCACAATCACTGTCACGTTGGCGGTACCACCACGCTGCTCAGGACCGTAGGCAGGCATCCAAGTCACCTCCTTATCCTCCATCAGTCCACTATAGGCCAGAATCTTACCCATCGAGAGCACGCCCTGACCTCCGAAACCACTGATAATTATTTCTTTCTTCATAATTTTCAATTATCAATTATCAATTATCAATTAAAGACTCGTCGTGTCCTTGAGGTCACCTTTGGGATAGAAGGGGAACATATTCTCCTTCATCCATTCGTTAGCCTTAGCGGGCGTAAGCTTCCAACCACTATTACAGGTTGAAACGAACTCTACGAGCGATGAACCCTTGCCTGCCATCGAAGCCTCGAAAGCCTTACGCAGCGCCTTCTTCGCCTTGTTGATAGAGCCTACTGACTCCACACTCTGACGAGTGACGTAGCAGGTACCCTCCAACTGGGCTGCGATATCGGCAATCTTCAGGGGATAGCCGTGCAATTGAGGATCACGACCGTAAGGACAGGTAGAGGTCTTCTGACCAATCAATGTCGTGGGAGCCATCTGTCCACCCGTCATACCATAGATGGCATTGTTGACGAAGACAATGACGATATTCTCTCCACGGTTCAGGGCGTGGATGGTTTCACAGGTACCAATACAAGCCAGGTCACCATCACCCTGATAGGTGAACACCAGGCGATCGGGCCAGCAGCGCTTGATACCCGTAGCCAGTGCGGGCGCACGACCATGGGCAGCCTCCTGCCAGTCTATATCTATATAATTGTATGCGAAGACGGCACAGCCTACAGGCGATACACCTACGGCTTTGTCTTCCATACCCATCTCTTCGATGACTTCGGCAATGAGCTTATGCACCACGCCGTGACTACAGCCTGGGCAGTAGTGCATATTGTTGTCGTTCATCAGCGTCGGCTTCTTGCAGACGATGTTCTCTGGTTGAACTATTTGATTTCTATCCATAACCTTACATGACCTTCTTAAGTGCTTCAACAATTTCTTCAGGATCGGGCACGATACCACCCAGACGTCCAAACTGCTCTACGGGCACAGCACCGTTCACAGCCAGGCGAACATCCTGTACCATCTGACCAGCGTTGATCTCAGCCACAAGGATACCCTTCACCTTCTTCGACAACGCCTCAATCTGCTTGATGGGGAACGGGAACAGTGTGATAGGACGGAACAAACCGACCTTGATACCTTGCTCACGGGCAATCTCTACAGACTTCTCTGCGATACGGGCAGCAGAACCAAAGGCTACAATAGCATACTCTGCATCATCCATCTGCTGCTCTTCAAAGCGAACCTCGTTCTCCTGAATCTTCGCATATTTCTCCTGGAGAGCGATGTTGCGCTGCTCCATGATTTCAGGTTTCAGCTCGAGCGAAGTAATCACTACACGCTCGCGGTTCTTTGGCTTACCAGTAGAAGCCCAAGGACACTGCTTGATCACCTCCTCATCCGTACGACGGGGCTTGAATGGTGGCAGCACCACCTTCTCCATCATCTGACCAATCACACCATCGCTCAGAATCATGGCAGGGTTGCGATACTTGAAAGCCAGTTCGAAGGCGAGGTCTACGAAATCAGCCATCTCCTGTACTGAAGAAGGAGCCAGCACGATGACTTTATAGTCGCCATTACCACCACCACGGGTAGCCTGGAAATAGTCACCCTGCGAAGGCTGGATGGTTCCCAGACCAGGACCACCACGCTGAACATTCACAAACACACCTGGCACCTCAGCACCAGCCATGTAGGTGATTCCCTCCTGCATCAGAGCGACGCCAGGAGACGAAGAAGAGGTCATCGCACGCTTACCGGCTCCGGCAGCGCCATAGACCATATAAATAGATGCCAGCTCACTCTCAGCCTGAACCACCTGCATACCAGTGGTCTCCCAAGGCTTCAACTCAGCCAGCGTCTCAATCACTTCACTCTGCGGAGTAATAGGATAGCCGAAATAGCCGTCGCATCCGCAACGAATAGCAGCATGGGCAATAGCCTCGTTGCCTTTCATCAATACAACTTCTTTCTCTTCCATTTTTACTCCTCCATCTTTTTACGATACACGGTAATACAGCCGTCTGGGCAGACGATACCGCACGAAGCACAGCCTACGCAGGCCTCCTCGTTCGCAGCCTCCACATACGGGTAGCCGTGCAGATTCACTTTGTTTGCCAGGGCGATAACCTTTTGAGGGCATGCGATGATGCACAATTGGCATCCTTTACACCTCTCTGTATCCACCACGATGGCACCTTTCAGTTTAGCCATTTCCTTAGTATTTGTTTATGGATTATAATAATCCTTATGATAAAAATTCAAAATATCGTCAAGCATCCGCTTTGCCTCTCTTGCAGGACTTTCTGGGTCAAGTTCTATTGCCTTTATGTAGCAATTGATAGCCTCCTGCCAGTTTCCTACTTTGCGATAGGCATTACCCTGCATATAATACTCCTCTGCGGTCATTTATAATATTCCTTCTTGCCTGCAGCGAGTGTATTCTTCATCAGCGAGCATATGGTCATAGGACCAACGCCACCTGGAACAGGTGTAATATATGAGCACTTAGGAGCTACCTCGTCAAACTTCACATCACCATTCAGACGGAAACCGCTCTTGCGAGTGGCATCAGGCACACGGGTGGTACCAACGTCAATAATGACGGCACCCTCTTTCACCATATCCGCTGTCACGAAGTCGGGCTGTCCAATGGCTGCTATGATGATGTCAGCCTCACGACATTCCTCCTTCAACGTTTTTGAACGTGAGTGACAAACGGTAACGGTAGCGTCGCCATACTGCTTCTGCATCATCAGCTGAGCCATCGGCTTTCCCACGATGTTCGAACGCCCCAGGATGACACACTTCTTTCCGCTGGTCTCAATATGATAGCGCTTCAGCAATGTAATGATTCCCAAAGGAGTTGCCGAGATGAAACAAGGCAGACCAATCGCCATGCGACCCACGTTGATGGGATGGAAGCCGTCAACATCCTTGCGATAGTCGATGGCCTCGATGATCTTCTGTTCGTCAATATGCTTGGGAAGAGGCAGTTGAACGATAAAACCATCAACATCACCGTTCTTATTCAGACGATCAACACATTGCAAGAGTTCCTCTTCCGTAACATCGTCCTCATAGCGTATGAGCGTCGACTTAAAACCGCATGCCTCGCAGGCAAGCACCTTGTTTTTTACGTACGTCTCACTGCCACCATCGTGACCTACAAGAACAGCGGCAAGATGTGGCTGTTTTCCACCTCGTGCCATGATATCTTTTACTTCTTCGGCAATCTCAGCCTTAATGGCTGTTGCCGTTGCTTTTCCATCTATTAATTGCATTTATCTATAGGTTTAATGGATTTAATGGATTAAAACGGCATCTTGCCGCCACGCATCTTCATTGCTGCGGCCATCTGCGCCATCTTCGAATTACCTGCACCTGCCACCATTTTCATCATCTTGCGTGTCTGGTCAAACTGTTTCATCAAACGATTCACCTCCTCTATTTTCGTTCCAGAACCTTTGGCAATACGCATACGACGACTCTGATTAATGATATCAGGATTGGCACGCTCCTTCGGCGTCATAGAGTTGATGATTGCCTCAATGCCTTTAAATGCGTTATCGTCAATATCGACATCCTTCAGCGCCTTACCCACACCAGGTATCATGCCTGCCAGGTCCTTGATGTTACCCATCTTCTTGATTTGCTGAATCTGTCCGTAGAAGTCATCGAAGTCGAACTTATTCTTACGAATCTTCTTCTCCAAACGCTTGGCTTCCTCCTCGTCGAACTGCTCTTGAGCACGCTCTACCAAAGACACAATATCGCCCATGCCGAGGATACGGTCTGCCATACGCTCAGGATGGAACACGTCGATGGCTTCCATCTTCTCACCAGTACCCACAAACTTGATAGGCTTGGTAACTACGGTACGGATAGAGAGGGCAGCACCACCACGGGTATCACCATCCAGTTTTGTCAGTACCACGCCATCGAAATCCAGACGATCGTTGAACTCCTTGGCAGTATTCACAGCATCCTGACCCGTCATCGAGTCAACGACGAATAGCGTCTCGTCAGGCTGAACAGCCTGCTTCAGTGTAGCTATCTCGTTCATCATCTCCTCGTCAACAGCCAGGCGACCAGCGGTATCGATGATGACAACATTGTAGTTCTTTGCCTTTGCCTCACGGATGGCATTGTTGGCAATCTCTACCACATTTTTGTTTTCAGGCTCCGAGTAAACGGGAACGCCAATGCCTTCACCCACCACATGCAACTGCTGGATAGCAGCAGGGCGATAGACGTCGCAAGCCACGAGCAAAGGATTCTTATGCTGTTTCGTCTTCAGCATATTGGCGAGTTTTCCACTAAAAGTTGTCTTACCAGAACCCTGCAAACCTGACATCAGCACGATAGCTGGACGACCCTCCAGTTTCAGCTCTACAGCCTTGCCACCCATCAGTTCTGCCAACTCGTCGTGCACAATCTTCACCATCAACTGGCTGGGTTTGATGGCTGTAAGCACATTCATACCCATCGCCTTCTGCTTGACGGTATCCGTAAATGTCTTGGCGACTTTATAGTTGACGTCGGCATCCAACAACGCACGACGTACATCCTTCAGGGTTTCCGCAACGTTAATCTCGGTGATTTTTCCCTCACCTTTCAGTATCTTAAACGACCTTTCAAGTCTGTCACTTAAGTTCTCAAACATATATACATTATTAATTTTAGGGTGCAAAGGTACAAATAAGTGACAAGATAACCAAATTTTATTTGAGTTTTCATTTTTTTATTACTTCTTTTTTATTATCTTTGCCCATGATAACTAGACATCTAAGACTAAAAATGATTAAATGAAAAAAGAAAAACATCACATGAACCGTCGCGATTTCCTTCGCAGACTGGGTATGGGGATTGGGTCTGCAGCTGCATTGATGGCTATGGAACCATTAAGCATTCTGGCACAAGACAAGAAAAAACAGGTTATTGCAAACAACCGAATGACCTATCGTGTACAACACGGATCAGGTGAACAAATATCCCTACTTGGCTTCGGTATGATGCGACTTCCCAATGACCAGGAAGAAGTCAATCAACTCGTTGACTATGCCATTGAGCATGGTGTAAACTATTTTGATACAGCACCGATGTACATGGGGGGACAGTCGGAAGTGCTCACTGGTAATGCACTCGCTCGTCATCCCCGTGACAAATTCTTCGTAGCAACAAAGATGTCTAACCAGAATCAACGGCTATGGGATTTTGACGAGGCAGTCGATATGTATCGCCAGTCTTTCCAACGACTGCGTGTTGACCATATTGACTACTACCTGTTACATAGCATTGGAGGCGGAGGAATAGACACGCTCAAAGGACGCTTTCTTGACAACGGACTACTTGATTTCCTACTAAAGGAACGGGAGGCTGGGCGCATTCGTCATCTCGGATTTTCCTATCATGGAGATGTCAGAGCTTTCGACTGGCTACTCGACCACAACGACGAATACCACTGGGATTTCGTGCAAATACAAATGAATTTCCTTGACTGGAGACATGCCTCTATGCGAAGTGGACGCAGAGTCGATGCAGATGCGGAATATCTCTATAACAAATGTGAGAAACTCGATATCCAGTGTGTCGTGATGGAACCGCTGCGTGGCGGAGCCTTCGGACGTATGGCACAGGAACTTACCGACCAGTTAAAAGCTGTGCGGCCTGACGACAGCACTGCCCGTTGGGCATTCCGTTGGGTAGGTTCCTATCCGAACATCCTCACTACCCTGAGTGGTATGAACCGCATGGATCATCTGGAAGAGAACATCCAAACCTTCTCGCCTCTTGAGATATGTACAGAGGCTGAGAATGCACTGTTGGCAGACATTGCCGACCAGATGTCAGGCTTCCCCACCATTCCCTGTACCACCTGTCGCTATTGCATGCCTTGTCCCTATAACGTCGATATCCCTGGCAACTTCGCCTACTACAACGAGGCCGTGACAGACCATATCCTTCCCCTGCCCGCTCCTACCGATGCCGATTATGCAGAACGGCAGCAGCAGTTTATCGAGGGCTATCGCAAGGCCCTACCCGATGCCACCACCTGGGCACGTGCCTGTCAGGACTGCGAGGAATGCCTATCCAAGTGTCCGCAACAGATTCGTATTCCCAACCAGATGAGCCGCATCGTAGAGACCCTGCGCATCAGGAAGAAATAGACGTCTTATTCTTTTTCTTTGGTAACGCGGTCATAGGCATATACATGCTTTTGACCATCAAAGGTATAGATGTGATCTACCGTCTCATCTGTATCTATGAAATGCTCCGTGATGATGAAGTCCTTACCCTTACGAGGCAGGTTATAGTTGTAATATTCTGCCTTGGGCTTGAATGTGTCAACAGGACTTACTACGGGCGTCATCGTCTCGGTAGCGGGGTCGTAATCATAGAAGCAGACAAGCTCTATCTCCGGATCGGTAGGACCGCCCATGAGGATGGCAAAGAGACGATGGCCGTTGTCGCAACGCCATACGCACGACTCCATATAGTCGCTGTCCGTACCTCCTGAATCAACACACATATAGCCATTGGGACGATCTACGATATCCTCAGAGTCGTACTCCGGATACTTCTGACTGGTGAACTTTGGATTCTTGGCCTGTTTCAGGATGCCACTGACTACATAAATCTTCCATACGTCATTGAAAGCCTTGGTCAATTTGACGATGTCAGGAGCCTTACCACCACCCTTCACCTTGATGGGACGGGTAGCCCAACCCTTACCGCATTTCACCATGCCCATGTCTTCATAAGTGTCATACGTGTAAGCGGGTGTATACCGTTTGTCGGGTTTCATCTGTGCGTTTGCCTGAAGTGTGAACAAGGCAACACCCATAAGAATCAAAAATACTTTTTTCATTGTTTTGTCGGTTTATTGGTTATTGTTATCTGTTAATACTTTCCGTTGGGAAAACTCGCAACCGCAATACTGCTGATTATAGAAGGCATATTCCTTCAACAGTTGGTTGCGCCGCTCATAGAGTCCACCTTTGCGCCAGTTCTGTGCCCAATATAGAGGTGAGGGCTTAGAGGTGAGAGGTGAGAGATTACTCTGTGATTTCATATATTCCTGAGCGATAAGGCCTGCTTGGTTTATCTGGTCCAAGTTTTTCCATCGACTTGAGGCAAGTGTGGTAGTGAAATACGGTATATTCAGTTCCTGCGCTTTCTTGGCGGCGACTATCAGTCGCAACTTAAAACACTGTTCACAGCGCCGTCCCCGTTCTGGCTCATTTTCCAGTCCACAGACATCCTGTCGCCATTGCTCATGATCGTAGTCGCCGTCTATCCATGTCAGTCCGAGACTCTCTGCATGTCGCTTACTCTCATTCTTACGGATGTCATACTCCTCACGAGGATAGATGTTGGGGTTATAATAGAAGATCGTAGGACGGACCTCATGTTGCACCATCCACTCGACGATGGCGGATGAGCAAGGTGCACAACAGGCATGCAGCAACACCTCCTGACACCCCTCTGGAACTACAATCCCCTTGCCTTCCATATACGGTCTTTCGCGTCGTTGATCTCCTGGAACTTCTTCTCAGCAGCTTTGCGAATATCATCTCCGAGGGCAGCCACCTTGTCGGGATGATGCTTCAGCGCTAACTGGCGATAGGCTTTCTTCACCTCGTCGTCAGTGGCATTCGGCGATACACCCAATACGCGATAGGCTGATTCCAAGTCGTTCTTCCCCAGTCCCAACATCGAATCCACCTCATCGGCAGACATCCGCATCCACTGGGTACACTCCTTCAAGGCTGTTATCTCACTCTGGGGCACCCTGCCGTCAGCCTGTGCTACCATCACGAGGAAGTTCAGCAGTTGCAGGCGCTGGGAGTAGTTCATATTACGGGCTATCTGCTGACAGCAGTCGGCCACCGTCTGTCGGAAGTTCGACATCCCTACCCGCTTCTGCTCATCAAAGAGTTTCTTCAAGATATCATTACCTTGAATGACGGCCTGTTCTCCAAAGTTCTGACGCAACATCTGACGCACCATCTCCATTTCCGAGTGCATCACCTTGCCGTCAGCCTTGATGATATAAGAGGAGAGTACCAGCATCGAGAACAGGAAACTGTTACGCTGTCCCTCATACTTCTGTTGACTCTGATAGGTTGTCCGTTGGTGTCCTGTCTGTCGTCCGAAGGCATCTTCGAAGGTCCCTTGCGTCTCTGGCGTGTTCACCGCATCCATCATCGAGTCGAACAAACCGCCCAGCACGATACCTGCCAAAGCCCCTAACGGTCCTGCTGTCATCCAGCCCAGAAAGCCACCAATCCACTTACCTAATCCCATAACTTCAAACTATGAACTGTGAACTAATACTCGTGCCACCACGCCGTCTGGTTCTGTTCCTCACGTTCCAAGTCGTCAATCAGGCATTCTGCCAGCTTATATACGACCTCCTGAGGCACTAAGAAGCGCGGATCTTTGCTGTGAGGATTGATAGAGGCAAGGAAATGCGGCACCTCTTTCTTATAGACCTCTTTCATGCGGAGACTGTCAGGATTGACTCCAGAACAACTATAAGTAATATTCGCCAGACGATCGCAGAGCTTTACGAAAGGCGCATAGGGTGTCTCACGGATGCCCTTGTAGTACTTCTCTCCAGCCCGCTCCGCACGAGTACGTCCCTTATCGTTCGTCAGCGCATAGGCAATCTCTGTTGCCATTACAGCCTGCTCTTCTGTCATCATTCCTCGTGCCACCTTCAACACATCATTATAGGTCTGACGGGCATCCTCGATGCTATCGTGATAATAGCCTCCAAAGAACAAAGGAATGATATCGTCCTCACAGGCACAGACTAAATGTCCAAAATCCCTGATTCCATTCACCACCATATCCAAATGGTAGCCATAAGGCAATTCGTCACCATAGGTCTGGTTGACGCTCTGATGTAAAGCATGAGCCGATTTTCGGATAGTTTCTATCCTATCAGCATACTTCTTCATCAACGACTCAAATTCGTCTCTTGTCATTCTTTTTATCTTTTGAGGGCAAAGATAGGAATTTTCTATTTAATCTGCAAAATTATTTGAGAAAATACATCCTATTTTTTTATCTCAATATCCCTTTTGACATTATTTCGAATCTTCGTCAGATAGGCTTTCATACCTTTAGCATCTTTCTCATCGATAATCTCCAGGAGTTCTTTCAGCTCCGTACGAATCTGACTGACCTGATCGTGCGTGTAAGGGTTGAAGAGGATTTCCTGCAAGAGATAGTCATCCTCGTTCAACACACCCTTGGCAATCCGCATATGACGCTTAAAGGTCGTTCCTGGTGCATCCTGATGCTTCATGACGGCTGCAAAGACGAAGGTAGAGACGAACGGAATAGACAATGAGTAAGCCACCGTCTTGTCGTGTTCCTCAAACGTGTATTCGTAGATATTCAGTCCTAATTTCTGGTAGAGGTCCTTGAAGAAGATACGTCCCATATAGTCACCCTCGCTGATGATGATGGCGTTCTCCTCGCTGAGCTGTTGCAAATTGGCGAAGGTAGGGCCGAACATCGGGTGCGTAGATACATAGCGCATCCCAGACTTCTCATAGAACTCCTTCAAATCGGTCTTCACACTGGCGATATCGCTGATGATACACTCTTTGGAAAGGAAAGGAATGATTTCCTCAAACACAGGGATGGTATATTTCAACGTGACGGCATTGATGACGAGTTCAGGTGCAAAGCCTCTGATCTCCTCCATATCCGTAAAGCGCTGACAGTTATAGGTAAACCGCATGCGCTTAGGGTCTTTCTCATAGACTGCCACCTCGTGGTCGAAACTCAGCAGGTCGATGAAGAAGCTACCCATCTTACCTGCGCCTAACACTAATATCTTCATACCACCTTACTTGTTGATGATTTCAATCTGCTGACGGACACTCTCCTCATGGATATTCTCAAAGACATGGGCAACGAACTCTGGACCCATACCCAAGAGTGAACCCTGTGCACCACGCTTATCCAGAATCTCGTTGTAACGGGAGGTCTGCAGCACTGTCATGTTATGCTCTTTCTTGTAGTGACCAATCTCACGACAGACACGCATACGCTTAGCCAGCAACTCCATCAACTGGTTGTCGAGTTCGTCAATCTGTTTACGCAACTGGCTGATACCCTCCGTCGTCGTGTTCTCATCACGGATGACGAGCAACGACAGGATATAGTCGAGTACGTCAGGAGTTACCTGCTGCTTGGCATCACTCCACGCCTTATCAGGATCGCAGTGGCTCTCTACGATCAGTCCGTCGAAACCTAAGTCCATAGCCTGCTGACACAACGGAGCAATCAGTTCACGACGACCACCGATATGACTGGGGTCGTTGATGATAGGCAGTTCAGGAATACGACGATGCAACTCGATGGGTATCTGCCACATCGGCATGTTACGATAGATTTTCTTGTCGTAGCTGGAGAAACCGCGATGGATAGCCGCCATACGCTTCACACCTGCCTGATTCAAACGCTCCAAGGCACCAATCCACAGTTCCAAATCAGGATTGACAGGATTCTTCACGAAGACAGGGACATCCGCACCTTTCAGCGCATCGGCAAGCGCCTGCATCGCAAAGGGGTTGGCAGTAGTACGCGCACCTATCCACAGGATGTCGATGCCGTATTTCAGACAGAGTTCTACATGCTCTGGTGTGGCCACTTCCGTAGCCACCAGCATCTTCGTTTCCTTCTGTACCTGCTGCAACCATGCAAGGGCGGGTTCTCCGTGTCCCTCGAAACCTCCTGGCTTCGTACGCGGCTTCCATACTCCTGCACGGAAATTATGACAGCCGTACATGGCCAGCTGTTTGGCGGTAGTCATCACTTGCTCCTCACTCTCTGCACTACAGGGTCCTGCAATGACGAAGGGGCGTTCGTTGTCACTGGGTAATCTCAGGGGTTCTAATTCCAATTCCATAATTATATTATTTTTTCAATTCTTCAATCTTTCAATTCTTCAATTCTTCGAAGTGCTTGCTGTATCTTTTCCTCTTTTGCGCAAAGGGAGATGCGGATATAACGCTCACCATTCGAGCCGAAAATAAAACCTGGGGTAATGAAGACACGTGCCTCATGCAACACCTTTTCCGTCAGGTCTTCTACGTTCTTGACGTCTGCAGGTATCTTGCCCCAAAGGAACATACCCACTTGGTTCTTGTCGTAGGTACAGCCCAAGACATCCATGATCTTCTCTGCCCACTGACGACGACGAGCGTAGGTATTGATATTGTACTCGCGATGCCACTCCTCACTGTTGTTATAGGCCTCAGCAGCTGCCAACTGGATACCACGGAAGGTACCGCTCTCGATGTTCGACTGCACCTTCAGAATCCATGAGATAAACTGCGCATTGGTGGCACACAAACCCACACGCCAACCAGGCATATTGTGTGACTTCGACATCGAATTGAACTCAATGCAGCAGTCTTTGGCACCAGGCACCTGAAGAATGCTCAGGTGTTCTTCGCTGAGAATGAAGCTATAGGGGTTATCATTCACCACAACGATACCGTGCTCCTGGGCAAACTTCACCAGACGCTCGTAAGTCGCACGCTGAGCCTTTCCACCCGTCGGCATATTGGGATAGTTGGTCCACATCAGTTTGACATCCGAGAGATCCATCTTCTCAAGTTCCTCGAAATCAGGCTGCCAACCATTATCCTCACGGAGATTATAATTGATAATCTTCGCACCTAAGATCTTTGACAAGGAGGTGTAGGTAGGATAGCCAGGATTAGGCACCAGCACAGCATCGCCAGGATTGACGAAGGCCAGCGTGACATGCAGGATACCCTCCTTCGAACCAATCAGCGGAAGAATCTCCGTCTTCGCATCAAGATCGACACCATACCAACGCTTATAAAAACCTACCATCGCCTCACGCAACTCAGGAGTACCCTGTGTGGGCTGATAACCATGTGCATTGGGCAGCTTAGCCACCTCACACAACTTATTGATGGTCTGCTCCGAAGGCGGCATGTCAGGACTACCGATGGCAAGACTGATGATGTCCTTACCTTCCGCATTCATCTGTGCCACCTCCTTCAGTTTCCTGCTGAAGTAGTACTCCTGTACTAAACTTAATCTCTCTGCTGGTTGTATCATAACTTCAATTTTTCAATTCTTCAATTCTAGTTCGTTTGCCTTCCGTCTTTGTATTCTCCTAAAATCTTAAAATCCTTGGTCAATGGGATAATCGCATCTATCGACTGACGATAGCGGGTCAAGTCGTCGTACATCACATCCACGTAGAACAGGTATTCCCATTCGCGTCCGATAATCGGCAACGACTGTATCTTCGTCAGGTTGATCTTGTAGAACGAGAGGATGGCGAGCACATGACTCAGCGAACCCTCTTCGTGCGGCAGTGAGAAGACGATACTTGCCTTGTTCGCTTCCGTCAGCGGACGCAACAGGTCGGCCTTGTTGGGATTGCTCACCACCAGGAAACGGGTGAAGTTGTGCTTGTTGTCCTCAATATGGTCTTCCAACACTTTCAGTCCGTATTGTCTGGCAGCATCGGCATGACAGATAGCCGCCCATCCCTTGTGCTGTCCCTCAGCAATCATCTTTGCTGAGCCTGCCGTATCCTCAGCCTCCACATTCTTCATCGTGGGGTGCTGGGCAAGGAACTCACGACACTGCATCAGAGCGACAGGGTGCGAATGAATCTCCGTAATCGTGTCCCAGTCGTCCTCTGGCAGACAACAGATACAATGCGAGATGTGCAGCTTATGCTCCCCTACGATCGTCGTCCCTGAGTCGCGCAGCAACTCATAGTTATGCAACAATGAGCCGGCAATCGTATTCTCAATGGCAAGCATACCTATCGCTGTGGGATCCTCCTTCATGGTCTTAAACACCTGTTCGAAGGTAGAACAACAAATCAACTGTATCTGCTCTCCTTCGAAAAACAGGTGTGCCGCTATATCGTGGAACGACCCGTTCAGTCCTTGTATCGCAATCCTCTTCATATCTCAATTTTCAATTTACAAAAAACTCCGCTTTCACTTGGTTTGTGAAGCGGAGCCTTATTTCATTTCTTCAATTTTTCAATTCTTTAATTCTTACATACGGCTTTCCGCTTCACAGGTCCCTGCAAAGTAAAAATAATAACCGTAAAAGTAAGCGTTCAACTTGTTCATTACTTCAATCTTTGAATCTTTCAATTCTTCAATTTTACTTGAATCGCCTGCAAAAGTATAACTTTTTTTGGAATCTCACAAACATTTTGATAGAAAAATCGAAAAAATAATGTATATTTGCACCGTTTTATACAAGATTGCTAATAAATATATATAAGATGGAACGAAAACAAATTACCTTCGACTCATTTATACGGGGTGCCTTGGTAGCACTTGGCTGTGTGGGAGCCTATCTGTTGCTCGACCGCTTAAGCGGCGTGCTGCTCCCCTTCTTCCTCGCGTGGCTCATCGCCTACCTGCTGTTCCCCCTGGTAAAATTCTTCCAGTATCGCTGTAAGATGCGCTTTCGTGTGGTGGCCATCCTCTGTGCCCTGCTTTCCGTCAACCTCGTATTGATGGGAGTCTTCTGGCTCATGATACCCCCTGTCGTCGATGAGTCGATACGTGTGAAGGACATGCTGATAGAATACGTCACCAAAGACGCGATGATGAGTAATATCCCTGACCAGATAGAGATGTTCATCCGTGAGCACCTGACGCCAGACGACATCAAGGCCCTCGTGACGCAGGACGGTTTCATCAACAGCGTCAAGGAGGCAATGCCAAAGATATGGGATGTGCTCATGCGGTCGGTCAATGCCCTCTCCGGACTGGTTACCATAGTCATGGTACTCATCTACACCCTATTCATCCTCATCGACTATGAGAAATTCACGAAGGGATGGCCTGAGCTGTTGCCTGAGCGCTATCGTGGAATGGCAGTCCGACTGGTCACCGACGTGACGGAAGGCATGAACAAGTATTTCCGTGGACAGGGTCTGGTGGCATTCTGCGTAGGCGTCCTGTTCAGCATCGGCTTCCTGATCATCGACTTCCCGATGGCTATCGGATTGGGTATGTTCATCGGACTGTTGAACATGGTGCCCTACCTGCAACTCATTGGCTTCATACCTGCCATCCTCCTGGCAATTGTCAAGGCGGCAGATACTGGTCAGAGCTTCTGGCTCATCATGCTGATGGTCATCATCGTGTTCTGTGTCGTACAGCTCATACAGGACACCTTCCTCACGCCTAAGATCATGGGTAAGGTGATGGGACTCAACGCAGCCATCATCCTGCTCTCCCTCTCCATCTGGGGCTCCCTGCTAGGTATCCTGGGCATGATCATTGCCCTGCCGATGACCACCCTCCTGCTGACCTACTACCAACGGTTCGTCATACGGAAAGAACAAGCGGAAAAAGAAATACAAGAACAGAAAGGAGAATAAACATGAAACTGACGTCCATCATAGCAGCGCTACTGATAGCTTTAACAGCATCAGCACAGGAGAACTTACAACGGGGAGCTGTTGCCTCAAAAGAGAAGAAAACGTTCACGACAGTAAAGGAGCTTCCCATCACCAGTGTGAAAAACCAATGGCGCAGCGGCACCTGCTGGGCCTATGCCACGCTGGGCTACTTCGAGAGCGAGATTCTGCGACAGACAGGCAAGACATACGACCTGTGCGAGATGTTCGTGGTCAACAACGACTATATGGACAATGCCACCCACTATGTCCGCATGCACGGCTACAGCCAGATTTCAGAGGGCGGTTCTTGCGACGACGTGCTGGAGGTCATCCGCCAACACGGCATCTGTCCAGAGAATGCCATGCCGGCACCAGGCTCGCTGACAGGCGACTCGCTGGCCAACTTCAAGGTCTTCTTCCCAGAACTGGAGCGCACTGTCAGAAGCATTGTCCGCAAAGATGCTAAAGAGCCCCTGCCCCACTGGCAGGACAGCGTCCAGGCCGTCATTGAGAAATACATAGGTCGTTGCCCTGAGTCGTTCGTGTACGAAGGGAAGACCTACACGCCAAAGTCGTTTGCAGAAAGCCTGAGACTGAACCTCGACGACTATGTGAGCCTGACAAGTTATACACATCATCCGTTTAACCAGTGGTTCGTCATCGAAGCACCCTACAAATGGCGACTGAAACCCAGCTACAACATCCCCATCGAGCAGCTGATGAATGTACTCGACAAGGCACTGGATGCTGGCTATACCGTAGCCTGGGGAGGCGATGTGTCAGGCGACTTCACCCGCACAGGACTGGCTATGCTGCCAGACAGCATCCAGCCCTCACAACAGCTTCGTCAGGAGCAGTGGGACGACTGGCGTATGACCTACGACCATGTGATGCTCATCTACGGCAAGGCCCTTGACGAACAGGGCAAGTCCTACTATCTTGTCAAGAATTCGTGGGGTCAGTACGGACAGTACAAAGGCATCTGGTATATGTCACGCGACTACATCGCCCTGAACACCACCTACCTGTTCCTCAATCGTCATGCCCTCCCCCCTGATTTACGTGAGGTCATTTTCTGACCTCTTCCCTCTTCCATCATCCATCATCCATCTTCCATCATACATCAGCCATCTTCACCCCCTTGGCATGTTTATTTTGGTATTCTCATTGTTACTTGCTACCTTTGCAACATGGAATTCTTTCATACACTTGGAAAAGGAATCTTTCAAGGATTCAACCAGTTCATAACCAACGACCTGGAGAGTTATATACCTCTATTTATCATAGCGGCAGTATTGATCATAGCCGTACAGCTAAGAAACTGGATTCACAAGCATAAATAACGGTTCCCTTCAGAGCCACCCCGTGATCACCAAATGTTTTCCATACCTCAGCCCTCTTCCATCAGCCATCAGCCTTCATCCCTCAGCCATCATACATCTTTAGGTGAGACGCTGACCTGTCCCCACTGTACTTGCCTCCGCCTTGGCTCTCATTTTACCATCATCCGAGACGAGGTAGTCACAATGAGCCGCATAGAAAATATGACTCGCATCCGTATCGATGTTTGTGATTGCTTTATTCTTCTTTTCTGGATGGAAACCAATAACATCCAATGCCAGACATAGGGTTTTGAACTCAGCTTCCCTATTCATAAATTGCCGGAAAATCTGAGCATCCTTTAATGTCAAACTCTGAATAGTCTGTCCCGGCTTCTCAGAATCCAAATACTCATTTACAATCTTAAACACCTCTTTGGGTTTGGCACCTTGAATGCGCTTATAGACATCATCAGGTATCCTCCCCCTGACACTCTCCTTAATCAGTTGATACTGCTCCGGAGTAATAATTTCAAACTTTTGTACGATTTCCAAGGCATCACCATAAGTTTCGATGTAGTCTTTCGGATATCCAAAAAGAGGTTGCATTATATTGTCCTCAAATGCCAAGTGATGTTTCCCGCATATTTCTGTCAGCGTACACAAATCCTTTTCAAAATATTGATTCTCTGGACTTCAACTTACGATAAGATCACGAATGTGCGCATTGGAATACGGGAAGATAAACAAATGTCCATATTCCTTTATCAGTTCATACAGCTTCGGGTGCCTTGTCTGTATGTTATTGATACTATTCCAATCTAAATATATCTTTAGCATGACCAGATTTGCTATTGTTCTGTATTACTGTGATTGCTCCCCTGAGAATGCTATTACGCCCGTCTCAACATAGTTCTTCACAAGCTCATAGAAGATGGGATCAAAGAGTATATGTATAGGGGCACTTGTATCACACCCCATTGCGTTATCACAATATATGAAACGGTACTTCTGGTTCTTGGGTTCTAAGTCGTACCAACTTATCTTCTGGGCGTAATCATATCCAGGATAATCACCAAAAGCGATATATCGTTCGTTATCTTTTTCTCCCACATGCTTCTGATACTTATAAAGGCCCACAGCTGTTTCCAAACAACTATGCAAGAAGACTTTTGCTGCATCCCTCTTTTCTTGCTCTTGCGCCTGAATTCTAGATTGGATGACGGTATTCTGTGCTTGTTGAGTCTGTCGTGCAATCTCTACACTTTTGTTCCAGTCGTAGTTTCCTTTCATCCAAACACTAACTTGAATTAACAAGAAACAACCACAACCAATTACAGTTGGCCATCCCCATTCATAATCAAAAACTGTTAGATAGAATACTAAACCAACAGTAAAGCTGATTACAATCGGAATGAGATATTTCTCAAGCAATTTCGTTATATCAATTTGTATTTCTGGCATCATTTTTATGACTTTATGTATTCAACAATTACTGATTTTTTGGAAAGAACTCATCCAGCCAACCATTAATACGCGATTTTGTATAGGCACCAATACAACCCTTTTTGAATTGACCACGTCTTTCATATTTGGCAGCTTCTACCTTGCATGCTTCGTATGTCCATTTTTGTTTTTGTGGCATCCATGTATAATCGCCAATCCACCCGTTTTTCCAAGCCTTACCATAAGCGCCTGGAGATCTTTTTTGAAAATCTGATATACTTTGATACTTCCTTGCTTCCTCATAACAAGTATCCTTATTCCAATAATTATTCCTAGGCTTCTCATCAAACCAAGAGTAATCATCTAACCACCCATTGATCCTTGCTTTCGTATATGCCCCAGGACTCCCTTGTTTAAAATGACTCCGTTTCGTATACTTTTTAGCTTCTTCTTTACACAATTCATACGTCCATTCAAATGTTAGTTTTTGGAGCCATGAATAACTTTCTAACCATCCGTTTTTACGGGCAAGTTCATATGCTCTAACTGCGTTTCGTGCAAATGCAGTTATACTATCATATTTCTTAGCTTCTTCATAACACGTACGCTCATTCCAGTAATTGTGTTTCTGTTTTTCGGCAAACCAAGTATAATCATCTAACCAGCCATTCTTCAAAGCATTCGAATATCCACTTGGACAATTCTTTTGAAAACTACTTCTTGTCTTATGTTTTTTTGCCTCTTCAAAACAATGGTCATAATTATTCCAATATCCCGATGGTTTAGTTTGACGTGATTTTAGCCATGTGTATTCATCAATCCAACCTTCTCTTAACGCTCTGCTGTATGCACTACCATTGCCTTTTAGGAATGCTGCACGCGTTGTGTATTTCTTTGCTTCAAGGAAACATGTTTCTTTATTCCATTTAGGCTCCCAATACTTAACAAACCATGTATAATCATTTATCCAACCGTTCCTTCTTGCTGCATCATATGCACTTCCGTTTGCATCTTCGAATTCATGGGCAGAGTTATATTTCTTTGCTTCTTTATAGCATGCTTTCTTATTCCACTTTCCGTGACTAATCGCACCAAGAGATCCCTTACCAATTCCCGTTGCTAATCTATTAAGCATTGTATAGCCTTGTTCCTCGTACCATTTCCTCCAATAATCTTCTCTATCCAATCCTTCTTCTAATGTCAATTCTGACTCCAGTATCGTCATTGGCGGGACTGGGATATGTAGTTTCTTGGCATAACGTGCTACATTATCGTTATCTAAATTGAATATATGTTCTTTATCGCGTTTCTTCTGCCTTCTTATTAATGTTCTTCCAACATAGGCAGTTTTGGTTTCTTCGAAAACATATACATATACGCTGTCTATTTTGCCTTTTATTATATCGATTCTCTTATCAAGTAACCATGTAAATTCGTCAATCCATCCGTTTTTAGCTGCAGCTGCATGAGCAGCGGGACTTCCTTGTAAGAATTCTTTTTTAGAATGATATTTTCGTGCTTCAGTCTCGCATTTCTCTTTTGTCCAAAAGCCATTTGGTTGTTTCGAAATAATTAACCATGTAAATTCTGAAAGCCAACCATATTTGACAGCAGCTGCATATGCATTCTTACTATTGAGATAAAAATCTTGCTTCGTCGTATATTGTTTAGCTTCTTTCTCACACAACTCTCTTGTCCATCTAAATGGCTTCTCAAACCACTTATAGTCTTTTATCCATCCCATTTTGGAAGCGTATTGTCTGGCTCCATTCGCTTTTTTTTCGAATTCTTTCAGATTCTTGCATTTTCTTGCTTCTTCATAACAACGATCATATGTCCAGTATCCTGCAGAAACATGCTCCCTAGCAGGATTAAACCAAGTATAGTCGTCTAGCCATCCATGCTTACGCGCAGAACTGTATCCATAGGGACAGTTCTTTTTAAAATCTGATCTGGTATTACTTTTTTGTGCTTCTTCGTAACACTTCTCTCGAGTCCATAGCATCAATTTCACAGAGTTCCTTTCTGTTGAACATTTAGCACACCCATGACCTCTTAGATGCATAGAGGGTGGTTGCAAAAACACCCCATGTTCCTTACATATAATACATACTTTTGTCTTGTTATTCACATACTCCACCTTGGAATAATCATACTTATCCCCATGCACCTCTCGGGCCTTTTTGATGAATTCTTCGGTGGTTAGCTTCTGGCTCATAATCTGATTAAGTTATGTGCTAATTCTCAACTTTTGACGTTTCCCTATACGCATAATTCTCCTTTGCTGCTGCTAATTCTTCTTCGCTCAAAGGAGTATTGGAATATCTGAAGATGTAGCCATTATACTGAGGCTTGCCAGAAGATAAACATCTCCTTACACCTTCGGCTTGTAAACCATACGTCGCTGTGCAATCTGTTATCTTCAAAAATACATTGAGATAATTCCCGTCAAGGTCAAATACATAAATGGGGCGCTTAGCCTCTTTCGTCATTGGCGCACCTTCGATTTTCTGAATTGGTTGTTCGGACGTCGCATAAATGAAAATATAGCCATTTAGATTATACGTTATCTTGTCTTGGCGAAGCATGGTTTTAATAGGGCTATCACCAGCAAAGCCCAACTCAGTAACGATGTCAGAAATGCTCTCATACCTTTTCAAGAAATCACCTTCCTTGGAATAGCAATCAATGAGTCGCTTTCCATAGGTGAAGTCACGATCTATCTTTGTTTGTGGTTCTTCTTCATGAGCTCGGAAACCATATTCGCCTAGCCAACTCTTTTCTAGTGTTGCATTCGCGATCTTCTTTTGTGTTAAAGACGAAGCTAATCCAGCACAGTCTTCCAACGTTTTAGTGAAAAGGAATTCTCCTGTCGTTCTAGAATATACGTCAATGACACGCTTTCCATAATAGATATCAGGTTCTAATTTACCTATCGACTCTTCATGTAGCCTGATACCATAATCGGTAGTCCACAAAGTTTCCTCTAAATCTTTTACCGTAGAATATGACACATAGATTCCCTTCTCGGCACATTGCCTTATGGTTTTCGTGAACAGAAACTCACCTGTTAAGCGAGAATAGACGTCAAGTTCCAGCATCATTTGCTCAATGTAAGGCTCAAGCTTCACTCCATTTTTATAGAGATTAGAATGTATTTCGTCAACAGATTTGCCAACTGTTTTTCCTTCGCTATTGAAGTAAATTTTGCGAAGCACAAAATTGGTAGCGTCACAGTCCTTTATTGCTTCATGAAAACAGCCTCCTTTAAACCCAAAATGTTCCGAAATGGTTCCCAACTTTTTGTTTTCTGTTGGCAATGCAAGTTGCCTAACCATCGCAAGGACATCACACACAGGATTTGTCGGCAGAGGTATGTTAACCATTTCGCACGTAGATTTCAGGAATCGCATATCAAAAGGCGCATTGTATGCGAAAAGAGGGCATGTACCAATGAATTCGATGAAAGTATTAATGGCTTCATCTTTTGATATGCCAGTTTGCTTCAACTTTTCTATGTCAATACCGTTAACACGCAAAGCTGCAGGTTCTATTACGCAATGTGGTGATGGCTTAATGTAAATACTTTGTGTATCAATTGTTTCTCCTGTCAGAGTGTTGTATTTTACCGCTCCAATTTGAAGTATTTCATGACCTTGCTGAGGTGACAAGCCAGAAGTCTCTGTATCGAAAACTACGTAGCTCTCATATTTCGAAAGCTCTGGTATATAGGACTTAATGGATGAATCTATGTCAATGGGAGAGGAAGATATAATTTTCACCTCAAATCCGGAGGCTGATATAACATGATGTGAATCTGTTTTTTTGATAGTCTCCTTGTTCAATAATTGAGTCAATTCGTGATCAGAGATATTGGCATCAACCAGCACATTATAAGAACTATCAAGAATACCTTTCTGCTGAAGTTGCAATATCAAACTACCAGATAGTTTATAACCTATTTGAAAATACCTTTGAATATCTGCCCCCTTACATATCCCTTTTTGGATGACAAAACGAGCTACGTTCTCTAAAGATGGAGTGTTGTCAACGAAACAAACAGAGTTTGCAGACTTATCTTCAACCACGTTTGCGTTCTGATCGGTTTCTTCATTAGGCTCTCCACCAAACAGACCTTTTATGAAATTGATAATCGACATAGAACTACATTTTGCGTTATTACTTTCTTTTTTCTTGTTACTTGCTTTATTTTCAACATCTCAAATGCTCATACAATTTTAGCCTCAGCACCTCGCCATTCTCGAACTCGAACTGGAACTTTTTGCGGTTGAATCTCGGATTGTTCTTGTGGATAATGCGGTGGTAGTTGGGACTGATGATAATGATGTTCGTGGAGTCGTTGTTCTGCGAACGGGTGAAGTAGTCGATGTGGTGAGCCTCGACAACGCTGTCGCCATACTCGTCGCCAATTTTCTCGCCGCTAATCTCGTCGCGATAGTCGTAGAACCGCTTCAGGGTCAGGATGATGCTGCGGTCAATACGGCGATACTTCACCAGCCGCTGCTTCTCCTCTATCGAAGCGGTCTTGTCTGCCATAAAGAACTTATCATCATCGCTCTGCTCGTAGATTTCCTCTGGTACAACACTCAGTCGCTTGGCAATCTGTTGATACTCCACATTGGTACAGCACTCCATACAGAGCACGTCTTTGCTGTGTGTGAGATAAAGACGGATATATTCGCGAATGTCGCTGGGCAATACGAGTTGTCGATGGCGATTCTCTTCTAATTGATGCTGAGCTGCGAGATAAACATAGCTTTCCTGAAAGACACTACGCAACTTGGCGGCAATTTGCGAATTGGGCGTGTATCGAATCTGAATGATGTCTTTATGACCAGGATAGCGTTGTTGATCGAAGTTCTGGTTCTTCAGCGTAGCTTCGTAGAACACGCCATCAATAAGAATCTTCACAGGCTTGCTGGCTCCATGCGTCAGAATCGAGGCGTCCCAGTCGGCGAAGCGCGAGCAGACGGAGGTTGGTATCGCCAGGCCCTCTGTCAAGAGCGACCAGTTCACGTACTTCTGCAAGATAAATCCACCGTCGTAGTCCATTTATATCATAGGTTATGATGCGCAAATTTACAAAAAAATCTTTCAATTTTATCTCTTTTGTGGCATTTTTTTCAAAAAAGTTGCTTTCCATGCTCACAAGGTGTGAGTCTTTTTGTTTTTATTCCTAATTGATTTGCTATTCCCATTTTTATTTGTACTTTTGCAGGTAAGTAACTAAAATTTGTTCAAAACTAATTAAAAAAATATCGAATATGAGGTATGTATTTTTATCAATGCTGTGTGCCTGGGTATCCTCTACGAGTGTTGCCCAAAATATAACAGTTGATTTTTCTGACTATAAAGATATACCAGAAGCAACACGTGAAGAGATGAAGCACAGCAAGACTAACTTTATTGTCAAGAATGAAGATGGTGGCTATTTTGCAACATTGTGTACTCGAATCTACGATCCTGTAGCACATATAAAGGAAATTGTGTTCAATTCCAATCTGGATATCATTAACAATAAAGAAGTCTATGTGTATGACACCCGTAAAGTGTCACCTGAGCTCAATTATGAGAAAACGAATCCTTGGGGGCGCCGATTGGGTCATATAAACAATGCGTTTTATGTAAACAATCATGGAACTCCCTTGTATAAGTTCGTAGCGGTTGGTACAGATGGCAATATATCAGAATACAATAACATTGCAAACGGTACAAGATATGAATTAACGCAAATTACGTCAGGCAATCGGAAATATACAATAGTAGACGGAAATAAAATTTTGAATCTCGATGACGGCACTTACCGAACTATACCTGAACGGCTTCCAGATGTTGTCACTGATGATGGCAGATGCTATATTTTCGCTACAAGGCCCTCTATAGAAGTTGATACCGGTTTTGTATATGTAAAGGAGGATCTTCATGAACTCTTCTTTGATAAGGAAAAATGGGAAAGAGAAATAGCTACGGGCAAATTCTCAGGTGACAAAGATTGGGAATACTCCGGTTGCCCTCCTACCCTCATTTCATTTGATGGAAACAAAGCTATATTTGGAGTTCTCTATTCTCAAGTAAAAAAATATAAATTAACTGGATATACAGGATTCTGCACAATAGAATTTGACAAAACGTCAGACACTCATAAAATTGTTGAGAAAAAAGAGTTTCCTAAGCCATGGAAACACCTTGGCGAGAATTGGGGTAAAACCATAGCCGAATCATTTGCCCTTAACAATGGTGTCCTTATAAAGTATGAGTATGGGTTCAAAACGCCTACCGTTTTCAATAAGCATTATGATTATCATCAGGCAGGACATTTGGATTACCATCAGTTCATTGGTGTCAATCCTGATGGAACGATTGCAAGTATGTTTGATGGTGTAAAAGGCGATGAGCATCTGATAACGAGTTTTGCTCACAACGGTTTATATTATGAAGTTACCCATGTTGAAAACCCTGACAAAACTGATAAAGACCGCTATCAATTGCTTCTTACATGGTTTAACCTAAAGGGGAAAGTTGGTGAGAGAAAAATTACCGGATGTAATTCTGAGAAGGATCATTTTGACTTTATCCGTATGGCTCCCGGATGTTACGAGATAGTACAACTCTGTGATGGTAATACCAAGTGGCGTTATGGTTTAATGACCATTAAATAGCAACAGGTCATCTTGGGTTGATGCGCTCGACTACCTCATAGCTCACACAGGGTCTGTCCCTGTGTGAGCATTATGGCATTTTTTCAAAAAAGTTGGTTTCCAAACTCGTACCACCAGCGGGTAGCAGAATCGCGAGTTGTGTGAATCTGGATTTCCATAATCGTTTATTTTTAGTGGATTAAGCATTCTTCATAGAGATAGTCTGAACGAGTCATTCAGATAGTTTCTTTCATTCATTCGGATAATCTCTATACTCCCTAAGGGATTATCTGAATGAGCCGTTCGGATAGTCTCAATGACCCATAGGGATTATTCGGATAGTTTGCACGCTGAATTCGAGGCGAATTTAGGCTGAATTCTCATCGAATTTAGGCTGAATTCTCATTCCCGCTCGAAAGAACAAAGAAAAGTGAACTTTCCTTTGGTTCTTTGCTGGATTTTTTGGATAAATTTCTTACGTTCGACAAAAGAAATTTATTTCCTTTGTTCTCACTTACCCGAAATTTTGTACCTTCGCAAATGATTTTGAGAGTCGGGAAATACCGATACTTGCTTTATAAGGACTATATACGATATAGTCCCTATCCCTATAGATAGGGACATATAGTCATAGATAGACCTGTAAAGGTCTATCGAAAGAAAAAGAGTCGTGCGGGGGTAGAATGTCTAGGGACTGGTACTGTGTCATGTCAGCGATACCTGTCCCTGGTGTCACAGATCATGCGGAATTATATCTACCTCACAGAGGGACTATCCCCCTGTGAGTTTATTCTCCGTCATTTGAAATCGATAGGACAGGTGTATCTGTAACGTACTGCTGTGCCGAAATTTCTAGCAGGATCCCACGCAGGCATCGCCTTGATCAATCGGATGGCCTCGGCTTCAAATTCCGCTTTAAACTCAGGGGCCTGGTTGCGAGAAATCTTTATGTCCGAAAGACTTCCGTCTATTTCAACAATGAATGTAACGATAACGACTACCCTTCCAGTGACTCCTTTCTCCTTGGCTTTCGCTGGGTACTTTATGTTGGTCTTTATCCAAGAAATGAGGGCTGCATCTCCACCAGGAAAGAAAGGACGGGTGTCTACAATTCCATCATACACTTTACCGCTTGCTTTTGACTCACGGACCTTTTTTTCCCATTTTTCTGCTCCTTCTCTTGCTTCTTTGACTTTCGTTCCCCTATCCATCACACTCATAATGGTTTCTTCTTTATAGCGGACGGCTTTACCATTCTTTGTGGCAGGAGTCCATGCCGGCATCGTTGTCAATATGCGCATGACCTCCTTCTTGACAGAAGGCGGGACAGGCCTTTCTTCAACCCCTTTCGATGTTATGCGTTCAAGCCCCTTTATTTCAATATTGGAGAGCTTCCCGTTCTTTTCTACTACAAATGCAATATCCATTTCCACTTTTTCCGGAGCACCAGCAGGTCTGCGATAGTGGTCAATAATATAATCCTCTACACTCCCTGTCTTCCCATTAAAAACGGGCCATTTATCAACATTTGAGGTGTAAATTTTGTTATCCTGCGCCTGAACAGGACTCTGAATACCGCACATCATAAAGATGGCTAACAGGCTTGCCAATCGTAATACTAACGTTTTCATATATTGAATGCTATTGATGTTATAATTTCCTCTTATTCTTAATTCTGAGTGCATATATATATTATTGTCCATATTGTACCTCAATCTATATCCTCATAATGGGAATAGCCGTAACTATCCTTGTCATCAATGGCTTGCAGGAAGGCGCAGTCTCTGAGAGTGATAGCGACACAGTCCGCTCTATAAGCATTGTTGAATCCGTCCCAAGTCATGCCAACCCTGCCCTGTGGAAGATTCCAGCGTAGATTAATTTCGTGAGGTCTCGGACTTCCACCATATCCGTGGTCATCGTAATACGGTTCCGTGACTATGGTCTGCTTCATATATTCAAGCATGGGCATCATTTCGTCCTCACTGATTTTCCTTTTGGTCTTTACGATTACCAGCCCTATCAGGTCTTTTCCGCTAATGCCAGAGTCGTGGACTGTGACAGAGCAAGAACCGAATACGGGAAGTTCACAACTAAAGGTTTTCTTCTGGTCGTCTTCGCTAGAAAGGCTATATCCTGTCTGTTTCAGTATTTCTTCACAAAAAACAACCAGTGATGTGTTAAGCATAGTGTGTTGCTGAATGCAGAGGTGGTTCTCACCTACGAACATATTATCAGTACCACATTGGTTACCCATATACGTTAGATTAGAGGATCACATATTTGTTTTTATTTAAAGGCAATGGGAAGTGAGTACCTCACACGGACGGTTTTGCCTTTTTCCTTGCCAGGCTTCCACTTAGGCATGGCTTTCACCAAGCGGATGGCTTCGGCATCCAGTTTCGGAGTTTTAGACTTACTGATTTTCGGATTGGATAAGGAGCCATCCTTCTCCACTATAAACTCCACAACACAGCGTCCTATTTCCTCATGAGGTTTAATATTATCAGATAACCACTTAAATAAAGCCTCAATACCACCAGGGAATTCTGGCATTTCTTCAACAATTTCGTATACATGGTTGGGGTCTATTTCTTCTGCTTGTTCTGCATCCTCGTTAGGATCCAATTCAAATTCATGTATTTTGAAATTAAACTCATACCTATAGCGGATGGCTTTGCCATTTTTCTTGGCGGGTGTCCATTTATGCATGGCTCTTATCACACGAGTCACTTCTCTATTTACGGATGGCAGCAGCTTGGTGGTCTTCGTCTTTGTTTGTACATCCGACCCCTGCACCTGGATATTAGAGAGTGTGCCGTTGGGCTCAACCACGAAAGATATGAACACATTTTCGTATTTCTTAGCATCGGCAGGTTTACGATAATGATGCACCAGCCACCGTTCTACAGGGGACATAGTCATAACAAGTCCCGAAGACTCATTCTCCTTAGCAAACTCTGGACGTGTAATGCTAGCATCCTTATTAGCGTCTTCATACGTATAAATTTTGCCTTGTGCCTGTACATCCGCAGCAACTACGAACAGGCATACTAACGTAATTAAAAAAAATCGTTTCATATTCATATCGTTTCAGTTCATTTAATCCTTTTCAGGATGTAATAAGGGGTCTACTGCCATTGGTATTTCTAAATTTATATCCTTCTTACCTCTGACCTCTTCCATCTTACTTCTCCTATGATCTTGCAACCAGATGTGGTTCAAGGTAAAAGCGATGAAGGCCAGAGTCTCTTCTCGCTCCACTGAGCATCGAGAACTTTGCAATAATTTATGATTGCAAAGATAGTGAAAAATCTTTCAATTATCGATTTCTTGTGGCATTTTTTTCAAAAAAGTTGCTTTCCAATACTCGTACCACCAGCGTGCAGCGGCGTCGTGAGTGTCAGGTTCAGTCCATGACACACGTGATTCTTTAGACATTTTTTGAGCGCTGCCGCGCTCAAAATTCTCCCAAATGTTAAAATGAATAATAATTGAAAATAATTGGGGGAAACTTGGATTACCTATACGTATAGGTCATTTGCAGGGCGATATAGCCATTAGGCCACTTCTTCCGATCCGGATATATTTTGGCATTGCCCTTTGAGAGCAGGAACAGGTCTGGTCTTACTTCCCTGAACTCACCATGCATTCTGTTCTGTCCCTCTACATAGTCAATCATCCTAATCTGCCAGCAGCCATCGACGATGTGTATCAGCATGTTATCCAGCTTCACCTTGTAAATAGTCCGATTGCCCATGGTGTAGCTGCCAACGTATTTCATGCCTGTTTCCTGCTTCTTGCGGTATTTCTTCTTCAGTTCCTTGGCCTTGTCACGTACCTTTTCATAGAACTTGTCATATACGTTGGAACTCATTATGCCGTCGTGCTTCAGGAATGCCCTTACCTGTTTTTCCGTCAGCTCTTGCCTCATCTCTACCATTCGCACGTTGGAGGTCTTTATCCTGCCTTTGTTAAACGATATATCCTCAGCCATCGTGATGCCAAAGACCTGATGTTCCATCAGTGCTGACAGAATCTGTCCGTAGCCTGCAAGTCTGGCAGCAAAGGTGATGGTACGGCGATGGGACATCTGTTTCAGGTCGAGGTCCTTGTCCAGTTTACACGTCACAGCATAATTCAGGGTCTGTACGCGTTTCTTGAGCGGGCTGGCATGCTCCAGCACCTGCTTCACCAAATATTCCTCAAAGGTCTGACCATCGGCCAGAATCACTACTTCGTTGAGATTCTGCGTGGCATAGATATCCTCGTCTTCATCCTCCTGCGCCCTGCTACCAACTGGCAACAGGGCGATGAGGAAAAGAATCAGCAACAGTCGTCTCTCCACTTGAAGCTTATCCTAACGGTCCTCCATGAACAGCGGATCCTCAGGCATCACCATGACAGGCTTCTGCTCATAGTCTTTCAGAAGCTTGTCGGAGACGTATTTCTTGTTGACGACGAGACGGAACATATACTCGCGGAACCAGCGGTCGGTCATGATCAGGCAACCCGACTGGCCCCAAGAGGCACCCCACGAGTTCTCCACCTTCCATTTGTCGGCCTTGCCGTTGGCATCGAGATTGACAGCCGTGAGGGTCATCGCATGGGTAGAGCCGCTGTCGAAGGTACTGATGCGCTCCGCCTTCGTCATGCCGAAGGTGGTGTTGAACAGCGACGCATAGTCGAAATTCTCCGTATCGGCATAGCCGCGCTTGCGGTCGAGCTGCTTACCTACGTCATAGCTGGAATAGAGCTTGCGACCGTCTTTCAGCGAGGCGATGGCGAGCTGCTCGATATCGTCCATCGGCAGGTTAAGGTATTTCCAGTTATGGCCATCGTAGGTATGGCGATCGTACTCCACCTCAAACGTCTTGTAATAGGGGCGACGGGGGTCGTTCATCACCATGATGAAGGTGCCGTTGATGGGGCCGCCCACCGTTTCCTCATAGAACGACTTCGGTGTGTAGCGCTTGGCCTGTGTCAGCTGCTTGCCGTTCTTGTCCTTGAAGGCATAGGTAAACTCCTTGACGGGCTCTCCCAGGGTGAGGGCAAGCATGCCGTAGATCTGGCTCAGGGCCTTTTCCTTGGCTTTCTGGATATCAGCAGGTTTCTTGCCGTCGGCCACCATCTGACGCAGTTGCAAGCCATACTCACGGAGCTTCGACTTGATGATGGCTGCCATACGGGAAGTGCTCTCTGCCGAGAAGGTCTCTGGCTGTACGGACATCGGCACCAGGCCGTATTTCTCCGCCAAGTCGGAGACACCGCAGAACGTGCCGCCATCGCCAATCGGATGTTTGAAGAAGAACTGTACGCGCTGGGCGTCAATAGGCTCCTTGGCGGTATCGATGACGCCTTGCAGGAAGAGGTTCGACTTCTCCAACTGGTCGTAGAAGAACAGGTAGGCCTGAGAATACTCTACCGTCAGCGAGTCAGTACGCTTAGCGAAATTGGAGCGCAGCACATTCAGTCCACTGAACATCCAGCAGCGTCCGCTCGACTTCTGGTCGTGAATCGACTGCTTCTTCGTGTCGATGCTGAAATAGGTATCCAGCTCGCCCGCATTCGCCTGGTTCTTCGTCAAGTTGTCTATCGCATTCGAGGCTATGGCATTACGCAACGCCTTGTTGGCGGGCTGGGCAGCATACTGCTGTTCCATCTGCTGGAGCATCTGGGAAGAGATGCCTCCGCCAGCTGTCTGGGCCGTCATTGTCAGGGCATATGCCGCAGACAAGAGTATCAGGGTCTTTCTCATAACTTACTTCTTCTTTTTGGATGAAATCTTGATGGTCTTCGTGGTCTTGGGAGTCGTAGTCTTCGAAGATGAAGACTTCGTGCTCGCGCCACCTGAGGCCTGATAGTACTTCTGTGCCTCAGGCATCCATCCCTGAATCTGCTTGATACGTGTCGCGTCAGAAGGGTGACTGCTCAGGAACTCTGAGGTCTTCTTGCTGGAGCCGGCTGCTGACATACGCTGCCAGAAGCCCACTGCCACCTGCGGGTCGTATCCAGCCATAGCGGCAAAGATAAGTCCTAGATGGTCGGCCTCGCTCTCGTGATTACGGGAGTAGTGCAGGTTCTGCAACTGCAGGCCTGACGAGAGGATGCTCTGTCCTACCGACACTGCGGTACTGCTGGCTCCCAGGACGCCTGCTACGGCAGAGCCAATCTGCATTCCGTACTGCTGGCGATACTGCGTGCTGTACTGCTCGGCAGAGTGTCTGGCAACAGCATGGGCAATCTCATGACCCAGTACGATGGCCAGCGACGGCTCATCCTGCGTCACAGGCAGCAAGCCCTCAAACACACAGATCAGTCCGCCAGGCATACACCAGGCATTCACGCTCTGGTCCTGTACCAGGTTGAACTGCCACTTATAATACTGCACGTCCTCGGCCATACCGTTATTCTTCAGATAGGTCTCCACGGCTGTGGCCAGTCGCTGCCCTACCCTTTTCACCATAGCGGTATTCGCCTGATTCGTCGAAGGCTTGGCCGTCTTCATATAGTCAGTATACTGCTGTGTCGCAAGACTCAGCATCTCACCATCGCTCACCACCAGGTTCTGTTTACGACCTGTAATGGGCACTGTCTTGGTCGTTCCGCAACTGACCAGAATCAGCGCCACGACTACAAAAAGAATTGATTTTAAGTGTTTCATATCATTCGGTTGTTTGTTTTCTGATTGCAAAAATAAAAAAAATCGGGCAAAGTACAAAACTTTGCCCGAAAATCCTTTCTTAAATTTCTTATTAATTGCTTACTTCAGACCGCGATTGGCCATCGTGATGTTGAGCAGCATGACGTACTTCTTGTATTGATCACGGCTCAGAACGTAGTTCATGAAGCCCAGATCCTTCTTGATGGCAGCATCGATGCGAGCGTCGCGCTCCTCTTTGCCATACTGTGTGGCGAACATCATCTCGGCACAGAATGTCTTGTGAATCTCAGCCACAGCCTCTTTCTGGTCGTCAGCAAGCTTGAGTGCCTTACCCAACTGTGTCATATTGACGTTCAGATTGTAAGCCTCAGCATTGTTAACACTGTTCATGTTCTCATTTCCAGCAAATGTGAGCGTCATGCTCAACATAGCTACTACTGTTAAAAACAATCTTTTCATTTCGTTACCCTTTCTTTTCTTTACTCGGAGCAGTTGTATTAATTCTGCCCTTACTTTTAATTAATAATGTTATCCTAAATACGCAGCCCTCTCGGCTTACGCTACTTTCCCTTTTAACGGGTAAAGCTCTTATTACCTTAGTCGCCCAGATTTCTCTGATTGACGATGCAATTGCGGTGCAAGGTGAATGTAGAGCCGAGACTTGCTCGAGCTATGCTGAGCCGCAGCCCGCAATCGCCGTTGCATCTCCAATGCGACGGCAAAGGTACGGCAAAATTGGATACCTACCAAACTTTTTAACGTTCTGTGTGCGGAAACAGTCCCTTTTCTTGACCTCCGTCAAAAAAACATTTGCCTATTTCAAAATAAATTCGTACCTTCGCAGCCAAATTGTGAATTAAACAGACTATGAGTAATAATCCAAATAAATACATTGCCGTAAGCTACCGTCTGTACGTAGATGGCGACAACGGCAGAGAGATGGTGGAAGAGGCCACTGCAGAGCAGCCTTTCCACTTTATTAGTGGTTTCGGCATCGCACTGGATGCCTTTGAGAAGAAACTGATTGACGTGCCCAAGGGAGAGGACTATGAGTTCTCGCTGGACAAAGAGGAGGCCTATGGCGACTATGTGGCAGAGCGCGTAGTGGAACTGGATCGCGAGATTTTCAGCATCAACGGCCACTTCGACCACGAACATATCTACGTTGACGCTATCGTGCCCCTGCAGAACGAGGACGGTAACCACTTCTACGGCAAAATCGTGGAGATTGGCGAGGAGAAGGTGAAAGTTGACCTGAACCATCCGCTGGCTGGCGAGACCTTGCATTTTGCAGGAAAGGTACTGGAAAACCGTGAGGCAACCAACGAGGAAATTCAGGGCATGATCAATCGCATGAGTGGCGGATGCGGCTGCGGATGCGACCACGACCACTGTGGCGGCGACTGCGGCGACCACTGCGGACACGAGCACGGAAACGGCTGTGACTGCGGGCACTGTCATTAAAGAGGTGAGAGGTAAGAGGTGAGAGGTAGAATGAACACTTTTGGCAACATATTCACACTGACGACATTCGGAGAGAGTCACGGCGAGGCCATTGGCGGCGTCGTGGACGGTATGCCTGCGGGCATCGAGATCGACCTGGACTTCATCCAGAGCGAACTGAATCGTCGTCGTCCAGGACAGAGCAGTATCACGACCAGCAGACAGGAGGAGGATGTGGTAGAACTGCTCAGCGGTGTGTTTGAGGGTCGCAGCACGGGTTGCCCCATCGGCTTCGTAGTGCGCAATACCAACCAACACTCCCAGGACTATGAGAATATGCGCGAACTGTTCCGTCCCTCACATGCCGACTATACCTATTCTTATAAATATGGACATCGTGACCATCGTGGCGGCGGCAGGTCGTCAGCACGTATCACCATCAGCCGCGTAGTAGCTGGTGCACTTGCCAAACTGGCGCTCCGACAGGTGGACATACAGATTCAGGCATATACCTCACAGGTGGGGGATATCCGTCTGGATCGTGACTATCGGAAATACGACCTCTCATTGACAGAGACGAATGCCGTGCGCTGTCCTGACCCCACAAAGGCAGAAGAGATGGCCCAGCTGATTACCCAATTGAAGGCGGAAGGCGACACCATCGGAGGAGTCATCACCTGTGTGGTGAAAGGCTGTCCCGCAGGATTGGGAAACCCTGAGTTTGACAAGCTGCATGCTGCCCTAGGCGCTGCTATGCTCAGTATCAATGCCGTGAAGGGATTTGAATACGGAGAGGGCTTCGATGGCGTGACAGCACGCGGCTCAGAACAGAACGACGTATTTGTGAGCCGTGAGGGACAGGTTGACACACTCACCAATCACAGCGGGGGCATACAGGGCGGCATCAGTAACGGACAGGACATCTATTTCCGCGTGGCCTTCAAGCCTGTGGCTACCCTACTCCGCGAACAGGACACCATCGATATTCATGGCAATGCCGCTAAACTGACGGCAAAAGGACGCCACGACCCTTGCGTGCTGCCTCGTGCCGTACCCATCGTGGAATCGATGGCAGCAATGACCATTTTGGACTATTATCTATTGAACAAAACCACGAAATTATAGGTTTTTTGCATTAACATATAAAAAAAATGCAAAAATCTTTTGGTGTTCAAAAATATTATACTATCTTTGCAATTGCTATCAAGAGGGTTTGTGAAAATCCGGATATGCTTTAGTTAAGTCTAGTTTAGTTTTTGTGTTGGTTGAGAGCAGTCGGTTTGACTGCTCTCAAGTTTTTTTATTCCAAACACCCAATCACCTCCGTAATAGAACGGCATCCATGACTGTCGAGCCAGTCGTTGATACCATCACGCACCTTGATGGTAACGGCAGGATCAATGAAGTTGGCGGTACCTATCTCTATCGCTGTAGCACCAGCCATAAAGAACTCGATGGCATCTCTTGCATTCATGATGCCTCCCAAGCCGACAACAGGTATCTTGACGGCTTTGGCAACTTGCCACACCATACGCAAAGCAACGGGTTTAACGGCAGGACCACTTAATCCGCCCGTATTGATACTCAGGACAGGACGACGTTTCTCAATATCAATCGCCATACCCATCAGCGTATTGATCAGAGAGACGCTGTCGGCACCCTGCGCCTCACAGGCACGGGCTATCTCCGCAATATTCGTCACATTGGGCGAGAGCTTGACAATCAACGTCTTGTGATAACGCTCACGGACAGCCTTCACCACACTCTCCGCCCCTGCACAAGTGACTCCGAAGGCCATTCCGCCGTCTTTCACATTGGGACAGGATATATTCAGTTCGATAGCGGGAATCTTTTCCAGCGCATCAATACGGGCAGCACACTCCGCATAATCCTCTGGAGAGGAACCACTGACATTGACAATCATATTCGTATCGATATCCTTGATCTGCGGATAGATATGCTCACAGAAATAGTCAACTCCCTTGTTCTGGAGTCCCACGCAGTTCAACATACCCTGTGGCGTCTCTGCCATACGCGGATAATCATTGCCCTCACGGGGATTCAGCGTGGTACCCTTCACAATGATACCACCCAGACCATCCAGAGGGATGAAGTCTGCAAACTCCAAGCCATAACCGAAGGTTCCTGATGCCGTCATCACTGGATTCTTCAGCGACAGACGACCTATCTTGACACTTAAATCTGCCATAACAACTGTTTTACGTTAAATACTGGGCCTTCCTTACATACACAGAGGTTGCCCTTCGTGGTTTTCTCTACACAACACAGACAGGCTCCCAAACCACAAGCCATCATATTCTCTAATGAAGCCTCGCAATCGATGTCAGCCTGCCTGGCATAACGGGCTACAGCCACCATCATCGGCTTGGGACCACAGGTGACTATGCGGTCGAAACGCTCTTTCTGCAACACGGAATGATTCGTCACAAAGCCTTTCTCGCCCTCAGAACCGTCTTCCGTGGTAATGAAAACGCGTCCATACTGGCGGAACAGGTCGATTTCCAACAAATCAGCTTTGGTACGGGCTCCCAAGAGGAAGGTGGGTTCAATACCTGCTTTCTTCATCTCAGCACCCATATACAGCAAAGGAGCCACGCCAACGCCTCCGCCTACGAGCAGGATACGTTCAGCAGCCTGTGTAGGCATCGTAAAACCATTACCCAGCGGCAATACACAGTTGACGATATCACCTGCCACCAATTCGCCCATCCGACGGGTTCCGTCACCTATCATCGCCACCATAAGCCATAATTCGTTATGGGTCTTATCCACGAAATTGATGGAGATGGGACGACGCAGGAAAGTGGTCTCAGAACCATCCACACGGACTTCGACAAACTGTCCTGGAAGCATGTCAGGAAGGGGTTTTTCAGCAGTCAAACGAAGAAGTACATGCTTAGGACTGATGCGCTCCGCCTGTTTGACTGTCAAATCAAGAATAAATTTCCTCATATTCCTTATATAATATAGAATTCAAGTTTCGCATGTTTCACATTCTCTACTTCTAGAGGTGAGAGGTAAGTGGTGAGAGGTGAGAGATTACTTCTGACACTCCCTTTTTACCTATATTTTTCTAAGTTTATCCAGCTATTCTCTAACCTCTTACCTCTCTCCACTCACCTCTAAAGACTGAGCAAGTCTTACATGCGAATGTCGAGTAATATAGAATTTGAGTGCGAAATTACGAAAAAAAAACGAGAACACAAACAAATGTGTTCTCATTTAGACTTTGCCGGAACAAATGTCTCATAGGTCTGATCATCATAATAGACCCGTATTTCTGTCACTTTTCGAGGCTCTTTGTCAATTATTTTCACAATTTTAGGAGCATTTTCCAATGGTGTATTATGTACACCCTGCGAAAATGGGGCTCCAGAAGGTCCCAAAACGGGCTGATCGAAGTCTATCATCTGTTCAACAGTCGAATTTTGGGAGGCATCAGAAGCCGTAGAATCGCCTGTAGAAGGGGATATATACATATTTCCGACGCCCATCAGAAGCCAATCAGTACTGATCGAAGGGAGTTTATTTTTGATCGCCTCGACCACATTCAGGGTGGGGCGGGTCCTTCCATTGAAGATACTACTCAAGGTTGCGGGTGACAAACCAATAAAATCAGCAAACACTTGTTGACTCATGTGCTGCTCATCCATAATGCGTTTAATTCTGTCTTTCATTTACTCGTCAAGTCATTTTTGGGCAAAAATGCCAGTTTTTCATTCACTTTACAAAGATAAAACAAATTTTTCAAACCCACAACATTTATAACGAAAATTTTAATCTTAAAAGTTCATGTTTTGATTTTAATATTTGTAAACCTAACCGATTAGGTTTTAAAAAACAGATGTTGATTTGTAAACTCTAAATTCGTGTTGCTAAATAAAACTCGCAAAATAATTGAGTAATATTTGCTAACTAATTGGCTTTAAATTCATTAATTGTCGTAAACAAAGGGTTTGCGACTATTATATGCAAGTTTAGTTTGCTAAAAACCTGCAAATTATGCATTCTTTACATAAATAAAATGATATAAATACCTCGTTTTTAACAACTTACACAAGAATACTCTTTGCGAATATGCATGATACGCCGTATTTTTAGACGTTATTTCGATTTGTAAACCTACATTTTAGCTCTAAAAATGCGCTACAAATGCAAAGATTGCACGTTTTGCATTTCAAAACTGATTTACATTTTTCCACCTGTTTACAAATGCAAATCAACAGAACAAAACGCAACCAAACGTTAACACTAAATTTTTTGCTTCAAAAATGACGAAATTTGCAAAATTTTAAAGGATTCAGAACAATCGACCAAATCGTCAAAAACAAGCAAATTCTAGAGGGGGAAAAAAGAGAAAAAACGCTTTTCCCATCGGCTTTTGAACCCTATTTTTTATGTTCAGGATTTTGGGTAAAATAGAAAAAAACAGCCCAAAATTGACTGTTTTTTAGTGCAAAATGAAGAAAATAAGCTCTTTCATCAACTCCCCTGGAGGGGTGTTTGGGTTGTCCAAACCCTTACTTTTGGCATCAATTTCCCTTATTTTGCCAATAATCTGCATCACTTTCATTCCAGAATAGTTCCTGAGCCCAGTCATATAGTCTTTTGCAAGCCATCCTTTGCCCAGATCCAACCACTGCGCTACCCCATCCTGGCTGTTTTTTTGAGGACAATAATAGGCAATCATCAGATTTTGGAAGTAATTAAAGAGCATTGGGAGGAAAGAATAGATACTTCCTGCCTTTGGATTTTCGTCAAAATATTTCACAATCTGATTGGCCTTGAAGATATTTCTGTTCACAATGGCGTCTCTGAGCTCGTAACCATTGAAATCCTTGCTCACTCCTACCTGATCCTCCACCACTTGCGGAGTCACTCTCCTATCCTGCTCTGGAAGCGACAGCAAAACCTTGTTTAATTCGCCCACCAGACGGCTTAAATCGGCTCCTACAGCGTCTGCAATCAGTTGGGTGGACTTCGCGTCGATACTGGCCCCTTTCGCCGTCAGAAAGCCTTCTATGAAGGCGGGAAGGTCACGATCGCGCAGTTTCTTGCTCTCAAAAAGGACGCCAACCTGTTGGATAGCCTTCACATATTCCTTTTTCCGCCCGTCTATCGTACCGTTTTTATGGCACATCACGAGGATGGTAGAGGGCATCGGAGCCTTGAAATACTTCTCCAACGGCTCTGTATTCTTCACATTCTGGGCCTCCTTGACGATCAGGACCTGATATTCTGACATCATCGGATAGCGTTTGGCAGCATCCACAATCTGCGATGCCGTCACGTCAGAACCAAACAAAATGGTCTGGTTGAAGTCGCGCTCCTCAGGCTGTAACACGTTGTCTGCTATCCAATTACTGATCAAGTCGATATAATACGGCTCATCCCCCATCAGATAATAGACGGGAAGGAATTTGCGCGCTTGTAAATCGTGCATGATACTGTCGTATGTTACTGTTGCCTGAGCCATGATGCAAAGGTAATGTAAATCGAGCGAAAAGCCAAATGATTAGGGGTTTTTATTTTGATTAGGCAACGAAAGGATAAAACGCGTACCTTCTGTATAGGTATCATCCAATTGCAGGTCTCCACCCAGGATACGGGCTATACGACGAGCCATCGTCAGTCCGAGTCCCAGTCCGCGCTTAAAGGAGTCTACTTTATAGAATTTCTCGAAGATACGCTCACGCTGGTCTGGGGGAATACCAATACCTGTATCTGTCACGCTGATATTCAATATGGACAAATCGTCCGACAGCTGCGCTTTCAGCTTGACACTCCCCTTCTCCGTGAATTTCATGCTGTTGCTGACCAACTGGCGCAAAATGCGTCCTAAGGCCTCTGCATTGCTGGTGATGGTCTGCGAATCGTCCACCATCGACTCGTAGAGCAGCTCCAGACGCCCGTTATTGACCTGCTGGGCCCTGTCTATAATGTCCCTACAGAATCCGTTCACCTGTATCGTATCCCTCTCCTCATAACGGTTCTGGCTCTCATTCTCAGAGAACTCCAGCAGTTCATTGACAAAATTCGTAATTTCGCGCGTATTGGATTCTACGCTATTCACGATATGCACACGCTCCTCATTTGTCAGTTGGTAGTTAGGACTACCCATCACCTGTGCGAAACCTGTTATTATATTCAGTGGCGTACGAATTTCATGACTGACATGTTGGATAAAGGCTGTCTTCATACGATCACTCTCCTGAGCATGATCAAGTGCCACAGCCAGTTCGCGGTTCTTCTGACGCAGACGATTCACGAAATAAAGTCCCAAAATACCTATCAACAACAAAGCGGCGATGATCACGCCCAATACGATATAGACATAGCGTACGTGCTCCTCCTCCTGCTCTTTCTCCAGCTCATCGACCTTAAAGAGCGCATTAAACTCATTCAACTGGTTTTTCACGCTGTTGATATTCAGGGAATCAGCCAGCATATACACCTGTTTATACAGACAGGAAGCCTCTTCAAACTTCTGCGACTGGAACAAGATCTCCGCCCGCTGTTTCTTCAGCATCAGTACACCAGAGGGATCTTCCTGGATGGTATATCGCCCTATAATCTGATTGTTGAAGTTCAAGGCTTTCTCATAGTCGCCTTTCTTCATGTACAACTGCCCCATGTTATAGAACACGGTCAACTGCGAGTTGTCCCTCAGATCCTTGGTGGCCTCGTAAGCCTTCGTCAACAGCTTTTCTGCCTCATTAAGCTTACCCAGACCCATGAGTGCCGAAGCCCTTGAGTTATAATAGTAGGTGTAATAGGACGAGGTGCTACCCTTCTCGCCTTCCAGTCCCAAATTCTTCTTATTGGAGTCCAGATAGGCTCTCCACTGGTCTGTGATTTCCAGCATCCGCTTGTAGTTCTTGACTTCCGACAAGACGGAGCAGTAATACGGATAGACGTCCAACAGCGTGGAAGAGCCCTCTTCCGACTTGTCCAGGGCTTTGATACAACGCTCGTAGGCCGCTATCGCCTCATCATGCAGTCCGATGTCCATATAGGCATTTCCCATGCCATATGAGGCGAGTCCGATACCATAGTTATTCTCCCGTTTCTGGGCATCCTCATACATCCTTTTCACCTCTCGCAGGGCGGTATTGCTTCGCCCTGTAAAGATATGGTGATTGACAATCAGTACCCAGATGTCATAATAGTACTTCCAGTCTTTCTGCTTGAGCAGGAACTCCTGTTGCTTGGGAAATTCCAACAGGAGCGAGTCCTTCATATCCGCATTGTAATAGTAATACAGCAAAGCTACACGTGCCGTCCCCTGCATCTTCACGTCTCCCTGACGTTTCGCCTCTGCCAGCAGTTCTGTAATACTGTTGCGTTCCTGTTTGACATCCCCCGCATAATAGCAGATATTATAGATTTTATAATAGGCTTCCAACAAATTTCTTCCCTCCAGTTTAGGTATTTCACGACGGATAGCGTCAATTTGCTGCTGATAAGATGCCTGTGCCCTACTTTTCATGGGAAACAGGAAAAGGAGCAGATATATAGTTGTCAAAAAATGATTCTTAAACATAGTTTTTTTTAGGTTTTCGCGATTTTATCGCAAAGATACAAAAATAATTGAAAATTGAGAATTGAAAATTGAAAATTATTTGTATTTTTGCAATATGTACGAACTGAATCTTCCCAAATACGAGATACAACTGGGCGGTACGAAGGAGAAACCTGAGATTTTCGACTTCCTTCGTCATCGCTTCGTGAAACTGACACCAGAGGAATGGGTGCGTCAGCATTTTGTACATTGGCTGGTAGAGCACAAAGGCTATCCTAAAGGACTGTTAGGCAATGAGATAGAGTTGCGGAAAGGAGATAAGAAACTGCGCTGCGACTCCATTCTCTATGACCAACAGACCCAGCCCAAGATGATTATCGAATACAAAGCCCCTACCGTCGCCATTACCCAAAAAGTATTCAACCAGATTGCGGTCTACAATCTGCTCCTGCATGTCGACTATCTGATGATCAGTAACGGACTACAACACTATTGCTGTCGGATGAACTACGAACGCAATAGCTACGATTTCCTGACGGAAATACCTGATTATAAAACATTATAGGCGTGGATTTCTCCACGCCTATACTTTTTCTTTATGCCTCCTCCTCAGGAACCTGTGGTTCATCTGCGGCTTTCTTGGTGGTCTTGCGGATAGCACGCTTGCGGGTCTTCTTTTCCTCTGTACCAACAGGTGCTACCTTCACGCCAGCGAGCTCTGGGTCTATCATGATACGACCGCAATACTCACAGACGATAATCTTCTTGTGCATCTTGATATCCAACTGACGCTGGGGCGGAATCTTATTGAAGCAGCCACCACAGGCATCACGCTGTACATAGACGATACCCAGACCATTACGGGCATTCTTACGGATGCGCTTGAAGGAAGTCAGCAGACGGGGCTCAATCTTGGCCTCCAGCTCTTTCACTTTAGCCTTCAGCTTATCCTCCTCGGCACGGGTCTCATCCATAATCTCGTCCAGCTCGCCCTTCTTGACCTCTAAGGCCTGCTGGCGATCCTCGATGATTTCCTGGTTCTTAGCCAGTTCCTCTTTCTTCTCGCCAATACGAATCTGAGCCTCCTTGATTTTCTTGTTGCAAAGCTCGATTTCCAACGACTGGAACTCAATCTCCTTAGACAGCGTGTCATACTCACGATTGTTCTTCACATCATTCAACTGAGTCTTGTAACGCTCCACACTGTTCTTTGCAGTCTCGATATCACCCTTCTTCTGGGAGATAGCAGACTCATACTCCTTAATCTCGTTCTGAATCTTCTCAATACGAGTGGTAAGACCTTCAATCTCGTCCTCAAGGTCTTGTACTTCCAGAGGCAGTTCACCTCTCAGGGCACGCTTCTCGTCAATAGCTGAGAGCGTTGTCTGCAGCTGATAGAGGGCCTTCAGGCGCTCCTCAACAGGCATCTCATTAGGATCTTTCTTTGCCATAATTCTTTCTTTTTTAATATGTCGTTATTACGTTATATCGTGATCACGATTTATAGATAATAAATCGGATTGGTGCTAATCGCTGTGATAAAGGTCTTCACGTCAGGACACTCCTTCTGGATAATCTCGCGGAAGATCTCGCTGGTGAATTGCTCACTCTGATAATGCCCGATGACACATATCTGCAGGCGCTGCTCATAGCCGAAATACTGATGATAATGCATCTCGCCCGTGATAAAGGCATCAGCCCCCTGGGCAAGGGCATCACCCAACAGGAAATCCCCTGCTCCGCCACAGATGGCCACCTTACGAACGGGTCTGCGCAGCAACTCGTTACACATGACACACTCTACATCAAAGCGTTTCTTCACCATCAGGATGAAATCGTCAGCTGCCATCGCTTCAGGGAGACAGCCTACTACACCACTACCAGCCTCGATACCATCCATGTTCTTCGCCGCAAAGAAATTGACATCAGTGAGTCCCAGTTTCTCTGCGATCTTCCAGTTCACGCCATCCAAGGCGTTATCCATATTGGTATGCATCGACACCACTACGATATCGTGCTTGATGGCCTTGATGACACAACGCTGTACGTAGTCGGCATCTGTGATTTGCTTGAGTCCACGGAACAGCAACGGATGATGACTCACGATAAGGTTACACCCCTTCGCGATAGCCTCGTCCACGATTTTCTCGTTGACGTCCAGACACAATAATGCCCCTGAAACCTCCGCCTCTGTCAGTCCTACTTGCAGGCCAGCATTATCCCAGCTTTCCTGTAAGGGCAGGGGCGCGAATCGTTCAAGGGCGCTCAGCACTTGCTTTATTTTCACGCTTCTAAAGTATGTTTACAGCGCAAAGATACTGCTTTTTTGGCAGATATCACTCGCTGCACACTATTTTTTAGTGTTATTTAAAGATTTCGTCGTCGTGCTCGTGACAATAGCTCGTACCATCGAAGCAGTGCGTACACAGCCGCTCCTTGGGTACTCCTATTGATTCGATAAGGTCTTCCAGCGTGGCAAATTTCACACTGGTCAGTCCCAGTCTGCGAGCAATCTCGCTGACCATCCGCTGATATTCCGGCGTGCCTGTCTTGGCATATTTCTCCAGATTCTTCTTGTCGTCACCCTCAAAGTCCTTGATGATACGACGGGTTATCAGCTCCATATCCGTCTTCGACGAGGTAAAGCCGATGAATGGACAGCCATAGACCAGTGGCGGACAAGAGATACGCACATGCACCTCCTTCGCACCGTTCTCGAAGAACGTACGCACATTATCACGCAACTGGGTACCACGCACGATAGAGTCGTCGCAGAACACGATGCGCTGGTCTTTCAGGATGGCAGGGTTGGGAATCAGCTTCATACGGGCCACCAGGTCACGTCGCAACTGGTTACCAGGAGTAAACGAACGGGGCCACGTAGGGGTGTATTTCAGGACAGCACGCTTGTAGGGAATCTGCTTACCATGAGAATAGCCTAATGCCATACCCACACCAGAGTCAGGAATACCACATACCAGGTCGGCCTCCACCTCTTGGTCCTGCTCGCCGACGATTCTGCCGTTTCGTTCACGTACATATTCTGTATTGATGCCCTCATAGTCGCTGGCAGGGAATCCGTAGTACACCCACAGGAATGAACAGATCTGGCAACGGCTCAGCGGCTTCTGCATCACCTCTTCCCCATCCTTCCGCAGACGGACAATCTCGCCTGGACCAATATGACGCTCTATCTGATAATCGAGGTTCGGAAAACTCGTCGTCTCACTCGATACGGCATAGGCACCATCCTTGCGCCCGATGGCAATAGGTGTACGTCCCAGGAAGTCACGGGCAGCAATGATACCGTCTTCCGTCAGGATCAGCATCGAACAGGAGCCCTGAATCTTCTTATAGACATTATTGATGCCCTCCACGAAGGTATCGCCCATATTAATCAGCAAAGCTACCAGCTCCGTCTGGTTGATATTGTTGGCAGACATCTCACTGAGGTGCATCCTTTGGGCCAGCAATTCTTCGGCTATCTCACGCAGGTTATTGATTTTCGCCACAGTCACTACGGCATAGCGTCCCAAATGGGAGTTGACGATGATAGGCTGCGGGTCGGTATCACTGATCACACCAATTCCCTGATGCCCCTTGAAATTGTCGAGCTCGTCCTCAAAACGGGAACGGAAATACTGACGTTCCAAAGAGTGGATGGAGCGATGGAAACCGCTCTCCTCATCAAAAGTCACAAGTCCTGCACGCTTAGTTCCTAAATGCGAGTTATAATCGGTGCCGTAAAACAAGTCGTTTACGCAGTCTTTTGTGGAAATAGTGCCGAAAAAGCCACCCATATTTTTACCTTATTTATATTAATACCCTGTTTAGGCCTGCAAAATTACAAAAAAATCAGAGATAATCTACTAACTCTTTCAATTTTTTTGTAATTTTGTGGCGTTAATTGACGAGAACAGGTATGTCACTACGACTCCAATACACGTTGGGATGCGCACTGGTAGTACTCGGCGGCCTGATTTATCTGGCCTTCCGCCCTACCACCATCCTCATGTTCCACGTCGCCGATGGCATGGGACTGATGCCTTTAATCATGGCGTGGAGAAGCCTGATGGCTGCCTGGCAACCTGCAGAGTTCTGGGTCTATTCCCTGCCAGGAGGCTTATGGGCTGCCGCCTATATCCTCCTCGTATACGGGCTCCTCTCGCGACAGTCTGCCCTACTCCGTCTGACCATTGCCAGCAGCATTCCCCTGGTGGGAGTCGTCTCTGAGCTGCTGCAGGGAGTACATGGTCTCCCAGGAGTCTTCGACTGGACCGACCTGCTATGCTACGCCACACCACTGGTGTTATTATACATATACGAAATCATTAAAAACAAAAGAATATGTCATGGATGGATCGCTTCAACAGTAAGCAACTAACAATCGTTATCGTGTGTATCACAGCCTTCTTCATCACGTTGGCTGTATTTACGATGGTCGTAGGCAGCGACGACTCAAGTAGTTCTAAAGAACGCCATCTCGTCATCGACGGCGATGGTGATGATGCAAGTGGACGCAAATACAAGTTCACGGACGAGGACCGTTCTGAAGGCGGTGGCGACAGTACTGTCGTTGTCAACAAGCCCATCGAGGGTGACCCCTACGAGGAACTCAACGACCTGATTGGCCTCGAGGAGGTTAAGGCAGAAGTACGCTCCCTGGCCAATTTCGTAAAGGTACAGAAACAGCGTCAGGAAAAGGGTCTGAAGACTCCTAACCTCAGCTATCACCTCGTATTCACAGGCAGTCCTGGTACGGGTAAGACCACTGTGGCACGTATTGTGGCACGTATCTACAAAGACCTGGGCATCCTGAAGAAAGGTCATCTCGTAGAGACAGACCGTTCTGGACTCATCGGACAGTACGTAGGCCAGACAGCACCTCGTGTCAATGCGATGTGTGACTCAGCCCTGAATGGTGTGCTCTTCATCGACGAGGCCTATGCCATCACCCAGAGTGAGTCAGGCAACGACTACGGCGCAGAGGCTGTAGCTACCCTGCTGAAACGTATGGAGGACGACCGCGACCGCCTTGTCGTCATCGTGGCCGGCTATACCAACGAGATGAAGAAGTTCATCGACACCAACCCTGGTCTGCAGTCCCGTTTCAACCGCTACATCCACTTCCCCGACTATAGCTCGGACGACCTCTACAAGATTTTCCGCAAATATCTGAAGAAGAACGAATATACCATTACCCAGCAGGCTGCCACCTATCTCAAGGAGCGCCTCGACTATGCCGTCGAGCATAAGGACCGCAACTTCGGTAATGCCCGTTTCGTTCGTAACGTCTTCGAGAAGACCATCCAGGCCCAGGCCAACCGCATAGCCAAAGCAGGCAAGGTTCCTGATGAAGAACTGGTAGAGATCACCCTCGCAGATGTCAAGAATGCGATATAAAGACCAATAACAAAGCCTGGGCAAATCGCCCAGGCTTTTCTTTTTCACTTCTCCAAATCTCCACAAGGCTTGTGGAAAAGCGAATTTCTCAGTTAATCCGAAATCACAACGTAATGCTCAATATCTCACGTGCAAAGCGGTGTAAACCATTTATAATACGATCAGCCTGCTTTTGACGTGGAACAGAACGACGATGTAGATAGTTGGAGAGCTGTTTCTGATGAATACCCGTCATACGTTCCAGTCCTGCTAATGACAGATATTCGCCATAGTACTCCAAGAAACTGGGGACATCGAATTTCCATTCTATTTCAAACTCTCCTTTTATCTGTTTTGGCCAACGGTCTTCTGGGAGATTCTTTTTGATAAGGCTGATAGCCTCCATTGCATCAGCCTTAACAGCCTCTATGCTATCGCCAGCAGCATAGATGCCATCACAATTATCCGAATAGGCATCAAAGAAGTCCTTAGACTTTTCAATAATCATTATAATCTTTTCCATGACACAACGGTAATTATTTAATAATCCATATTTTGTCTCAAGTACATCGTTCTTAAATTCCGTACTTTCTTATTAGTTTATTAGCAATCCCTGTTCCCATCTCTTTTGCTCCAAGATAAGGAATGGGTTCTGTCATTACACCATCTTTTAGATAGAAGTAGTGACTTCCTTCTGCATGGTCAAATTTATATCCAGCTTTGATGAATCTTCTGTGTAGTTCAGAACTTTTCATTATTGTCTTATTTGCTGTTTTATGCTGCAAAAATAGTAATTTTTCTATTAATGACCAAATTTAGTGCAGCAAAAATAGAAAAAATGCTATTATTTAACATTCCTCTTACATCATCCCATTCCCGCTAACGCGCCTACCCGTAGCCTTCATCCCTCTTACATCTTCTCCTCCCACACCACTAAGTCACGAGGCAGGGCAATTTTCTTGGCCTCACCACGTAAGCCATCGATATAAAAAAAGAGCGGCACCATTCATATAAGAGGTGCCGCATGACTTTCAATCGATTCATACAAAGTTAATATGAAGGTGGCTGATTATCATCCCCGCCTGGCTCGTCAGAATCTTTGTCATTTGCATCCTGAATAACGCTTATAGAGATGTCATCAACTCCCTCACCACTAATTATCATTTGTCCTGAGCGCTGTTCTGCTTTGGGATTCTCACCTACAGAAACGGTAACGGTAGCACTTCCTTTTCCTGAAGTCATGGAGAGGGAGCACCATTCCGGACAAGTGATAGTCCAATTGATATTACTGGTGATACTGAAGTTCTTATTACCACCTTTCTTTTCATAGTTCAATGATGACACATCTGCTGACAAAACTGGATTTTCGGCTGATGCCATCAACTGGGTAACAGTAACTTTTCTTTCAGGAAGAGATCCGCCCTTGACACTCAATACTGCAAAACGTTCTGCATTCGTTGTGTTTTTACCAGCGGAGATGGTGATTGTCTGGTTTCCATTACCAGACATAGGATTGATTGTTATCCAATCAGCATCCTTCGTTATTGTCCAACTACAGTTAGCAGATATTGAAATCTCCTTTGACTCTCCGTCACCCAACAACTGCACATTAGGGGTTATGCTCAGATAGTCTTTACTGACTTGAGGTCCATCGTCACCTCCCCCACCTCCATCACCTCCTCCGCAGGCAATGAGGATGACGCACCCTAATATAAGGTTTAAATAATTATAAAGTCTCTTCATTTTCAGTCTCTTTTAGAAGAAAAACATCAGTCCTATATTCAGATTAAATCCATCCGTCCAGCTCTTGAAAGTACTGTCGAAATTAGACAACACCTTGTATTGGTCGTTTTTAGCCACTCCAAAGTCGTATTCTGGTGTGATATGCAATTTAAAACGGTCACTGATAGAAGCCACAAGCCTCACTGCGCCAAACATAGAGAACGAACTGGCAGAATCATAATCACTACTACCACTGACGACCTCACTTCCACTATAAATATTATATGCTCCACCAATCTGAGGCATAATGCTGAAGAAATCTGTCAATCTGAAATCATATCCATAACGCAGTTGTATTCTGGTAGCCCTATAATTATAGGCTCCTGTAACAGTAGAACTCGCATCATACAGATACATATCGTCAGTCTTGTTCAGTCCAAATACAGCTCCAAGTTCGATGTTGTGATGATTGATATCAAAGCCCAATGCTACAGACGGTCCTGATATCGACACTATATTATATCCGGCACCCACATAGATATTGTGACCTTTATTGGCTTTCCTTCTTTTAATAGCCTCATCCGTGATGGACAGTTCTACATCATAAGTAACCTTGGGCTCGATGGTGACAGGAATCTCATAGCCGACAAGTGGCATATAACCATTTTTTCTTACTGTCAGGCGCTTTGTTCCCTTGGGTACATACATCCGAATCTCGCCTTTCAGATTATCTTGTCGCATCATTCCCATATTCGGCTCTATCGTAAAATCCTTGTCCCTTACCAGGAAACGGATCAGTGCACAAGCCTCACCCGTATTGTCATAAACAGGGTTTGTACTGGCTGCCAAGTTCGTGTAATTACGCTCAAAACGAGTAATTTGGATGTCCTGTGCCTTCAATTGACATACAGTTGCTAGTAGCAACATTGATACTAAAATCTTCTTCATAGTCTTTTATTTTATTATTTGTTTCTTTCCGTTGATGATATAGACGCCCTTTCTTGAAGGTGTTTTGACTTTGTGACCTTTCAAATCATAGACAGCACCTTCTTTCTCTAAAGGTTCGTAGCCTATCGTCTCTATATCCGTTGTCATATCCTCGAAGACATCGATATAGGCCCTTGCATTGGATGTGGTCGTCATATAGGCCTCAAAAGGATGTATATTTCGCAAGTTCATTATAAACCTGCTACCTTCTGGGCTACCACCTCTCTCTTGTGAATAATCATTAATTACATTGAGAGCCAAGAGTCCTTCATTGGCAGTCTTGTCTGTAAAGCAAGGCGTAAACGTTCTGTCCGTATAGGTTGCTGAATACACATTCTCTGTGGCCCCAACAGTAACACTGGTAGCAGTGAAAGTCACCCTGCCATTTAATCGCCATTTCGCATCATATTGTGGATTATTAGGCATACTGATGATATAAGGAGTATAGGCCTTTATACTGCCTGCAGCCACAAAGCCACTTCCTGTCAATTCATACAACCAGAAAGGTTTTTCTGCATCTTCTCGCTTCCAGTTGGCAAAAGGTACGATAGTTCCCTTGCTCTCATGTGCAATAGTCTGCACATCAAAAGGCAATGCAATGGTCTCCCATCCTCTTGACTCTCCAATACCTGTCGTCATACTGTAATAATGAGTATAAGTAATCTTCTGTGCTGTGAATGCCTGTGGACAATAGAAGCCATTGCCGCTGGATGCATCCATCAGTGTGATATTATCAGCAATGCCGTTTACTATCACATTCTTAATAGTACCGGGAGCAAATTCCGCTGCTTTGACATACAGGAGAAGGTTTGGATTGCTCACCGTAGCAGTAAATACAGCCTCAGCATTCCAGATGACTGCTGCCAGTTCTGTATTATTCTTCAAGGCATCATTATCAATACCCTTTACCGTCCATGTCGTTCCATCCTGCGTCACTGTAGCTGGCACTGTCAATACCTGCCCATAGTTTCCACCTGCCACCACGATAGACTTGTCGCTCTGCGATGTAACTGTGAAATTCACGCCCTCTACAGTCAATGCGTTGATATCCTCCTTGAACTCAACCTCAACAGTCGTATTGGCAGCCATACTTGAAATGACATAACGATTACCTGAAACCTCTGAGGTTACCTCTGTTCCATTCACCTTCACACTCTTGATACTATTACCATTGTCAGGATTAAACATCACTGTGACACTTGTTCCCTCATTCACAGTAAACTGCTGCGTCTGATTCTTGATAGTGGCAGTATTATAGACAGCAGTTCCATTACCAGAAGCAGTAATAGTTAGCGTGTAGGTAGGAATCGGGATAAGTTCAAAAGTCACCTCCAACGAAGTGTTACCTGTAATCTTACTGGTCGTATATTGGTTGTTGCTGACACTTGCCGTCACATCGGTACCATTCTGCATCACACTCTTGATGCGGTAACCGCTTTCCGGACTGATGGCTATGGTGGCATACGATCCTTCATTGACTGTAAATTGCTGCGTCTGGTTTTTCAGCGTTGTTTCACCATACGTCACACTGCCATTACCCGTAGCCGTTATACTTAGAGTATAGGTCGTTGGAGGAATCTCCTCAAAGGTCACTTCCACTGTCGTGTTAGCAGAAATATTGTTGATGATATACCTATTATTAGCAACACTTGCCGTCACATCCTGATTATTCACCTTGACGCTCTTGATTCTGTGTCCGTCATCAGCAGTTAACGAAATCGTTGCCGAAGCACCCTCTAACACTGTAAACGTATTGCTACCACTACGTACTGCGGTGCCATTATACGTTGCGAAGCCGTTACCTGTTGAAGTGATTTTCAGCGTATAAGTTGGAATCGCCTCAAACTCCACCTCCACAGACATATCGCTACTGATATTACTAATTGTATACTGGTTGTCTATGACGTTTGAAGTCACTACCACATTATTCACCTTAACACTCTTGATTCTGTTACCATTATTAGGAGCGAAGGTAATGGTTGCAGAAGTTCCTTCATTGACAGTAAATGTACTCGTCTTCCCTCGTATGGAAGTTCCGCTATAAGTGGCGGAGCCATTACCTATTGCCTTGATAGACAATGTGTAGGTCGTAGGTGGAATTATCTCAAATTCTACCTCCACAGAAGTATCGCCTGTGATACTGCTAATGGTGTATGAATTATTGGATACACTTGATGTTACATCAGTACTATTCACCTTCACACTCTTGATCCTGTAGCCATTATCTGGAGCGAAGGTAATGGTTGCAGATGTTCCTTCATTGACAGTAAATATGCTCGTCTTTCCTTGTATGGAAGTCCCGCTATAAGTAACTGAGCCATTACCTGTTGCCTTGATAGACAAGGTGTAGGTCGTGGGAGGAATTACCTCAAATTCCACCTCCACAGATGTATCGCTACTGATATTACTAATTGTATACTGGTTATCTGTGACATTTGAAGTCACTACCACATTATTCACCTTCACACTCTTGATCCTGTTACCAACAACTGGAGCGAATGTAATAGTCGCAGAAGTTCCCTCGATGACAGTAAACGTGCTCGTCTTTTCTCGTATGGAAGTTCCGCTATACGACACAGAACCATTTCCTGTTGCCTTGATGGACAAAGTATGAGTTATCGCTTCAAATATTACTTCTACAGATGTATCGCTACTGATATTGCTAATCGTATAAGAGTTATTCGACACTTTCGATGTAACATCGGTATTATTCACCTTAACACTCTTAATTCTATAGCCATTGTCTGGAGCGAATGTAATAGTTGCAGATGTTCCCTCGTTGACAGTAAACGTACTCGTCTTTCCTCGTATGGGAGTTCCATTATAGGAGACAGAGCCATTACCCGTTGCTTTAATGGACAAGACATAAGACTCAGACTCTTCTACTATTTCCTTAAAATTATTACTCCATGCAGGTATTGCCAAATATGCACTTTTTGTCCCTTTGGGAACTTGTAATATAGCATTCTCTGATATTCCACTAAAAGGACGCCAGGCATAATCTTCTACAGATGGAGGGGTAGTGGCTTTCGAAATTACCAATTGTAAATTAACACATCCACCAAAAGCTCTATCTAATATTGTCAATGTACTAGGAAGAGTAACAGATGTTATTCCTACATATTTTGCAAAAGCAAAATCATGAATCCATTCAATGCCCTCATCAATTACAATTTCACTCTCTTCATTTCCGTTAACAATAAAATGTTTTGCATAACATAATGGATTGGCGCTTGAATTCTCAAACTCGATATTACACCATGCTTTTATACTGGGTATATATACCGTTTCAATGTTATCACAACCATAAAATGCCCCTTCATAGACATCACTTAAAGTATTAGGGAATGAGACTGAAGTTATATCTATACATGAATTAAATGCATCGTCATCAATGACTTTAACGCTATAACTCTTCCCTTGATATGAAGCTGATTCCGGTATTACTATAGCACCTGTATAAGTAGATAGCTTGCCTGTTACCTTAACATTATTAGTATTGGGTATAACACTATAGTTTAGACCATTCAACTCAAATTCTATCAATCCAAATTCGACCTCCACTGCTGTATCACTATTGATATTACTGATAGTGTATGAATTATTAGATACACTAGAAGTCACATCAGTGCTATTCACTTTCACATTCTTAATCCTAAAGCCATTGTCTGGAGTGAATGTAATGGTTGCAGAAGTCCCTTCATTGACAGTAAATGTACTTGTTCCTCCTCGGACAGATGTAGCATTATATGAAGCTGAGCCATTACCTGCTGCCTTGATAGACAGTGTATATGTAGTGGAAGTCTCTTCAATTATTTCTTTAAAATCTTTCCAGCAGTCAGCAACTTTGTATACAGACTTGCAGCCATAAGGAACATAGAGGATAGCATTACTTTGATTGGAGAAAGTATTTGATGTTAAACTGACGGGTATTTTCATTTCAACCTTCACAGAAGTTAAATTGTTGCACCCATAAAAAGCATATTCTGCTATATCCTCTATGGAACTTGGCAATGTAACACTTATAAGTCCCGTAATTCCAAAGAAGGCTCGCGTTCCTATACATTTTACACTATTAGGTATTATTGTCGTCGATATTCCTGCAATCAATTTATTTGAAGCAGTTTCTATAATAGCATTACAATTATTTCGTGAATCATATGTAGTGTTATTGTTATCAACACTAAGACTTATAAGTTTATTACAACTATCAAAAGCACTATCTGCAATTCTTGAAACCTCACTAGGAATCTGTATTGATTCTATGCAAGTTCCACTAAATGCATAACTTCCAATATATTTAACACTTGAAGGTATTGTGATACTTTTTACACTAATAAGGTTTTCTGTTTTAAAATCACCAGTAAACGCATATCCTTTAATGTTTTCCACCGAATTAGGAATGATTATTGAAGTAATATTATTACATCCGATAAAGGAATAACCTCCAATAGTCGTTACTGTATAATCATTAACATTAGAGGGGATTGTTATCGTTCCTGTTGTATAGGTATTAATTGAAGGTTTAAAATAGTCATCTTGACCTACTTGACAGGTTTTGTCAGTTTCACTTATAACTCTGAAAGTCATGTTAACGCCCTCAATAGTTGTTGCCGTGAAAATATCTCCATTAGCACTCCACCCTTGCAAAGCACTAAAGAGAAATAACAATAAAATTTTAATTCTATTCATATTAAATTATTTTTTTCTTAGCCTCTTATATATAACCGTTTCAGGTTCATTCATTTTTTCAATACCATCACAGAACTTCTTAAACTCATCACTTAATTTGTCATAGTCTCCTATCCCTTCGGGAGAATGAGCAATAGAATTAATCACCTTTTCAAACTCTTTCTTTCCATCATATATGATAGGATACTTCACAACATAGTATCTCATTAAAGTTGCATTTGTTTCTATCTGTCTATAGCACTGAGCAATTAATTCCTCATTTGCATGATTACATATATTGCTCTTTACTATCTTGGCATCATCCTCAATCTTGTAATAAAGATTGACTATCTGGTTCAAATAGTTATCTATCCGAGTATGTATATAGTTCATCTTATAGACATGATAACTCATGCCTGCAACGATTAAAGTCGAAAGAAGAGATAAAAGTATTGCCATCATAATTATCTCCTTTCATATTTTTCTATATGGAAAATTTGATTTAAAAATATCAATATCAAGCCCAATAGTTTCTACAAATCCCATATAATTAACCAAGCCGAATGTTTTTATTACAATTTAAATCTCTCTTAATACTATCTTTTTCACGTTCAGTGAGTAGAGGGTGTTCGTCAATACTTCTTTCGCTCACTCTGAATAAGTTGCCGACATAGTCACCCTACAGTTCTATGACTTTATCATTTATTTGTAGTTGTAATTTTTCTTGTATCATTTTATTTCCCTTTCAGATATTTCTCTACTGGATCTCTACTGATACCCATTTGCTTACAATTGTCCAGTGTGACATGATCTGGCAGGCAGAGAATCTCGCGTTTAGAATTAAACCACATTCCCCATCCATTTTGAGTCATAGCAAAAGCATGTTCACCTATACTGTAAACTGATTTAGGAATATAGAGAGTTCCTGAACCTCCACGTTGGAATATGGTAGATTTTAAACAATAAAAAGCTTCGACACCGATTTCCTCAACGCCTTCAGGAATAAGTATGTCACTCAAGTCGTTGTCGAGAAAAGCTCGATCGCCAATTTTTATGAGTCCTGGTTTCAGAGAGAGTTCATCAACATCCGTCTTACAGAATGCCTCTTCTCCAATGATTCTTATTGTTTGGGGCAAATCTACCTTCTTAATCATTTTACATTTCTTGAAAGCCCTATTTCCTATGCCAACAATAGTAAGCGTTTTCCCGTCTTCTGAAGTAAAGGTTTCTGGCAGCACTACCTCTTTAAATTTGGTATAAGCCTTTTTCTTTTCTACAATAATTGCATAGCTTGGATTACTTGCCACCAATGTATAATAATATACTTGTCCATTAATAGAAGCAGAATAAACGTCTTTGCTGATCGAAGCCAATCCCAGATCTTTAGAAGTCAGAGTAATCTCATCGTTAGATGTCTGTGCAAACAAAGATGGAGTTGCCATGAAGAAGGCAATCATCAAAAAATAAATTCTTGTTTTCATAAGTATACTAATTTTAGATTGTTATTACATTTTATAAATCAAAGTCACTCAAGGTAAATACATCATTGGGGTTGAGACGCTGACCACGAGCCTTGTCGATAAAGTCGGGCTGCCAAGTACGGACATGAATTTGGGGCATATCCGGATTGCGGAAGTCCCATACCATAAATACGTAACCCTCGTCGCTATAGCGTGCCGTATTCCACTTCTGATGAACAGTCACGCCATAGACGCCCCGAATAGTGGGATGTTCTACAATGACAACATCATCAAACGACACTTTGATATAACTGTTCGTCTTGAAGGCACGAGCCAGATTATCCAAATACTGCTGTTTGGTTTGGGTGGTATAAATCACCTTCTTACCAGCAGGCGAGATGTCTGACTTGCGGACTTGAACTACTTTGCCTGTAATAATCAGGGCATCATCTGAGAACACCTGACGCAAGAACTTCAAATCTTTCTGATTATAGGAAGTACGGAAATGCTCCACATAGTCGAGGATCATCATGCGCTCTGCGATGTCAGACACTTCATAGCGTTTGTTACGCATTTGGTCCATACGCAGTTTAGAGTAGAGTTCAGGATTGATGGTATAGTAGAAACTCTGGATGACACCCTGCTTGTCAAAATTGACAACGGCCTCCTGATAGCCCAATTCCTCATTACCTTCTGCACTATTGACAATCAAGGGAATGCCACGAACCTGATATCCGTCACGAGTGGTGAGGACACGCTCAACAATTTCCTCCTCCACACAACGCATACGATCGTTCTGCCACAATTGGTTTAATGCCGCCTGTGCATCCCTACTAATACAGGAAGCTGGAAAACTCAACTTGGCAAGACCTTGCTCTTGCGAACGATTAATCTCTGTCATCACCACTGATACAGCCTGTTGCATCTGCTGCTTCAGTTGTGGATTACTGATGCCACCGTTAATCACCAGGCGTACTTCATTGTATGCCTGGGCAGCCATGGAGCAAAAGGCAATCAGTACTAAGAATAATAGTTTTTTCATATCATCAGTTTTTATTATTATCATTTATTTCCGGCAACGTAAACCAAATGGCACCACATCCACGATAGTTACGAATGTTGTCGTCTTTTCCAGTCTTCAGATTTTTGCGGATATCCTCACCTTTGTCCAATAAGGCACAAATATTACCTGCAGGGTCATAGACTATGAGGTAGCACAGTTCTGGCTGTTTGGCTGTAGCATACTTGCCAAAGTCCAAAATGTCGCCCTTTTCCTTCAGAGGTTGCATGATGGATTTCAGCTCAAAGAAGTTCTTTGCCTCATTAATGCGCAACAAGGCATCGTTCATACGAGTCTTTTTACCAAAGAAACGCTGATGGATAATCTGTTTGACACTATCTGTAACCAATGAGTCCTGCGACTTCATGACAGGTTTTTCTATCTTCTGAGGTTGTGGTTTCTCCTCAACAACGCTATCAGTTTGTTGTATCAAATCAGACTTCTTGACATAGGCAAAGACACGATACATCTCTGCACGTCTGGTTACAAGGGTATCTGCTAACCCGTTTATATCTACCACAGACTTAATCTGTAGTGTGATGCCATTCTGCTCAGCCCAGCCTATCACTTCTTTCTGTAACAGTTCGTAGGCATAAGAGGCCGCATCTTCCTGTTTCAGCATCGTGGCTTCCCCATAGAGGAAATCGCTGCTCTTCTTAATAGCATTGATACGTTCCAACTTCCCGTCTATGGCAAATATTGCCAATGAGAGACTCCCTATCAATATGCTAGTTATGATTCTTTTCATCTCTTGACAAAGTTTTTAGGGTTCGACTTGCGATAATTGGCAAACATGTTCATAACATTATGAGTAGGTACATACGGAAAGAGTCTTGCTTCAATAATGCCCTGATGTGCGTCTATTGCTTTGGCAGACATACTGATGGTGAATACATGATTATAGTTTTCCGCCTCATTGACGGCAATCACAACAGCACTAATCTCACCCTTGTCACTGATATCCTCCACACCAAAGTAGAGTTTACAGCCATTGTCCTGACAGAATATTATCCATTGGCGCAATGGTACTTCGAATATTTTCTTCTGGAATCCATAGGATATCTGTGTCACATGGACATTGTAATTACCCTTGGCATTGGTACTGAGCATCAAATTGGCAAGCGTCTCAGCAGGATGTTTGCTATCATTTACCAATTGACCATGCTGATAGTATAAACGATTCGAGAAGCAGTCGTTGATATAACTGTCGTTACGTCTGGCATCATCTTTACACTGTTTGACTGTGGTCTTTTGAATGTCTGCCAACAGGTTCTCCTCTGCCTCAATCTTATTCTCACCACTAATCAGTTCATACTCTACAGGGAAAGAGACAGACAACAAAACACGTCCGTCACGTTGCCATGTTGCAGTATAATAACGATTATCATGACTGAAAGAGAAAGAATCTGTCAGACGGAGGTCATCAATCGTTGCCATCGAGCCTTTGATAAATCGGAACTTATCATCACGAATCATATTGGCAGAGGTCTTTACTGTTGGAGGGTATTTCAATTGAAGGAAATAACGCTCCAAGAAGTCGAAAATAGGTGACTGAGCTGATGAATGGACATCGTCTGAGAACAACTGGAGTCCAATATGGTCAACGGTTTGTTTATCCTTATGGACTGTCAAAGTTAGTCCTTGAGAAACAGGATGACTATATCCTTCTGGCAACGAACGGGTATCTATCTGAAGAGCACTTGCCAGTCTTCCATACTCAGAAGTACGGAATTGTTTCTGAGCCATTGCCATCAGTACAACAGACAGACCAATTATTATATATAGGATTCGTTGCTTCATGCTTCTTTTATCTTTGCTCTCTTAAAATGTTTGCGGCAGTAGTACTACCATTGGCGGCAGATTGCTGTAAGGCACCATATACAGTACGCAAAGCACTTCTTGCCTCTGACGATCCATTTTGCGCAGCCAGTTTCAGATACTTAATGCCTTTGACCACATTAACACTGTCATGTAGATTTACCCATCGCTTGCCAAGCAGGCATTGAGCTTCCACGTCACCACTCATTGCCAACTTCTCCAATTCGTAATTACTCAAACCAGCAATCGTCTTCTTGACAGGCCGTTGCTCAGATGTCTTCTTTTCTTTGGGCTTCTGCTGTGGCTTAGAGATTGGCGTATCTTTCACCTTTGATTGTTCTTTGGGAGCCTCCGCTATCGTATCTGTCATTATAGGTTGGACTGCTGGTTGTGAAGGTTCCTGATTTGACCACTTCCAGATAGCTATCACCAATATAATTCCAATTAAGAAGGCTGCATATATAGGCCAACGACTAGTTGGCTTAGAAGAAACTGGCAGAGGATTTGCTGGAGTCTGAGGTATTTGTGGCTTATGAGTCTCTAGCTTTGGACTCGAAGTCTGATTGGATGGTTGATAATCCACATAACCCTCTTTGGTAAAAGTTCCATTCGTATCATCTATCTCCAGTTTGTCCCCAGGAGCCAAAACCACCTCATCGTCCTTTTGAAGTTGCTCCCCATTGACCTTGACTACATGGTCATCTGTCAGTGCACGAACTATCGTTTTTTGACTTCCATCAGCCAACTGAACCATTTTGATTTCTACAAACTGTGCAGGTTTCGGCTCTTCACGGAAGGTCACGGCAAGGTGTTTCTTGCAGTTAGGACAAGTAATACGCTTGACAGCTTCGTTCTTAGAGTTCCTTACATCAAGGATGACTCCGCACGAGGGACATTTGATACGCAGTTCTTCCATCGTTATGAGGTTTAAGCATCAAATGAGTCTGGAGCAATCTCTGCAGACTCCTCATCGTTTGTAAACGACAGAGCCTCACCAGTATGTAGGTCAATCACCTCACCTTCATCCATCTGCTGGTTATTATTGAGATCAGATATAGCGATGTCTGCTTCACCATCTTGGTCAAGGTCTATTACAGCGACGCGCTGACCATTATAATCAAGTTCCTCTACTGTAACGTTCTGGCCGTTGTCAAGTGTAACTTCTCCAAAGCCCACCACACGAACATCGTCATCACTATTGTTCTCTGCCTGGTCGTTAGCTGCAACCACATTCTGTTCCTCAGTCTGGGGAGCCTCCTCTACAGAAGCAACTGTAACATCTGTGTCTTCAGATTCTTCATCAGTCTCTGCCTGAGCAAGTTCCGACGTATCAATATCCTCAGGACTTACTTCTGGCGAAATTTGCTGTGCAAAAGCCTCTTTTTCCTCTTCTGACATCGCATTCCACTCATCAGCAGTATAAGTATTGTAGAGGTTTCCGTGCCAACTGAACACACCACCAGGTCCTAATTCTGCACGTGCAGCATCGAAAGCCTCTCGAAAACTCTGACCATCACCTGAGACTGTTGTTTTCAACGGCTCTACATGATTATCAACTACTGCGATGCTGTCACTCTGTTCTGATGGTATCATCTGCATACCCTTCATAGCACCTGCACCCATCAAAATACCAGTGAATCCACTAATTGTTACTGGTTTCCATGTCTTGTTGTTCGTTTTCATATTCTTACTGTTTTATTGGTTTGCACTGCAAATGTCAGCATTATTTTTGACCCCACCATATTTTTAAATTCATATTCCATGAAATGGTGGGATTAATGTATGAACTTTGTCTTGCAATAGGGACAATGGTCGTTTTGGACCAAAATATCGTATGACTGATTACCTAAGAAATGTCCACAATGAGGACAAGTATAATTACGCTGGAAGTTGCGTCCCAGTTCCTGTCGCCTTTGGGGAATCTTCGACGAATCTATGAAAGACTTGATAAAGAAGATTAGTGATACTGCGATGGCAATACCATAAAGAATGATATACCATCTGCCCCTTCCTCCTGTTGCAAAACTCAAGGCAATGGCAGCCATTGTTATGAGTCCTGTCATAGAACGTAGTGTATTAAACCTACGTTCTGCTATCTGCAAAGAGATGTTTTGATGCTCATATTCATCCCATATAGCTTTAAGGGGGCGAATGTCTGTTTCAGGAGGTATCAACTCGTCAAGGGCATGCCAATCGAAAGGATAACGATTGCTACCTAATTCAATAGCCTGTTGTCTAGTGATTGTTTTCTTTTCTACTGCCTGTCCATTCACATAGGTATAGGCATTGAGGTTGAGATTTTCCAAGCGGATGGTATCATCCTCAACTGTCAATTTGATATGTTCTTCAAGGACAGTTTCCGGCAAACGTTTAGTACCATAGAGTACAGTTTTTCCTTTTGCCCTCAGTTTCATCTTGCCTGTATCCTTGTCTCTGCCTATCAGAATTTCCATAGAACTGTTTATATTCTGGTTTGCAACATTAATTCTTTCACCTTGCGAAGAGCATCTTTCGAGATAGATATTTGAAAAGCAAAATGATCGTAGTCAGAAAGTATTAAATGTTGTTTCAACACATTTATCTGGTAGATGTACTGCATATTGATGATAAAACGTTTGCCAATGCGCATAAATGTTCTATCACATGATCCCAACTGCTCTGCCAAAGCCTTCTCCATCTCACCAAGGTTCATGCAGATAGCGGCACGGAGTTTATTGACCATTACGATATCCGTATAGTTGCCATCAGCCTCGAAGTAGACTATTTTTGAGACATCTATCCTGTTCAATTCATCACGGGTGTTAAAGTACAGTTTCGTCATGACTCTGTTACCTTACGCTGTCCACACCCCAGATACAGCAATATTTCTTAATCTCGCTTTAGGTTTTTCATTAGTATATAAAAAAGGCGTAGGTGTTGTTCTTTTGCCTATCCTGGAACAACAGGCTCTCGCATTGCCCACATCACACAGGATAGACAACGCTCATCAGCCCACGCCAGCACGGACTATATATTGAGGTATATAGAAACGCACCACGTAGACGTCATCGTTGTCATCTGTCTGCTGTGATGTTACGGATTTGCGAGATTCGTTGTTCACAACGACAGACGTTCGAAAACGTCTTTCTTACCACTAAGACCGCCCGCTCACCCACAGCAGGGCTAACAAGCGATAATGCAAAGATAAAGATTAAATCTGAAAATTGCAAGTATTTTAGAAACTTTTTCAACAAAACCTACTTTCACAAGGCTTGTGGAGGACGAAGATGGATGAAGGATGAAGGCTGATGGATGAAGGCTGAAGGAAGATGTAAGAAGGAAGATGTAAGAAGGATGATGGAGATGGAAGAAGAGGGATGAAAGATGAAGGAATGGAATAAAAAATAAATCCGCAAGACCTCTCAGTCCTGCGGATTCTTCCCTTAGAATGGTCCATGTCCCATACAACTGGTCGTTGTGATGGCGGTTAGGAAGGCTGTGGAATGCCTAGGGACTGGTACGTGTCATAAAGGGATTCGAAGTATCTCAGCATCGAACATCGTGTAGGCGCGTCGCCGTTTAGGCGCGTCGCCGTTACATTTGACTTTGCCAAATGACGTCACGACTCTGCAAAGCAAGCGAGCTTAGCTTTGCTCTCGCTGCTCTGCCATGAGATTTGCAAGTAGTTGTAACATGGGAGATATATTCTATATTTAAATTATTATATATTATAATATATAATAATTATATATAATAGATATTTTGATTGGCGCTCCTATCGAATTTCCCAATGACGCGCCTAAACGCCTAAACGGCGACGCGCCTGGTTTGAGGTCAAATTTTAACATTTGAAATAAATCGAAAATAAAATCTGAAAAGGCTTGTTTGGTGTTTGAAATTTTATTACCTTTGCATTGTCAATAGGAACGATGGAATTGAGCGCGCAAGGCGGAAAAAATTTGTTTTCAGGTGCACCAGAATTTTCGCTCTGCCCAGCGCGCAAAAATCCGACGACCCCATCCCGACCCTCCCAAGGGAGGGAGATAAGGGAATGGTAAAGAAAATTATTTACAAACCAATTAAAAACTAAACTAAGAGGAGATTAAAACTATGACAATGAAAGTTAAAGCAATTGAGAAGAAGCTGAAGTTCACGAAGGATGAGAATGATCCTGGCGTTTATC
>JAEEXI010000023.1 GCA_016291495.1 Prevotella sp. | reverse complement strand
ACGCTCATCCGGTAGTTTAAAAAGATAATTTGACGGTTCGTTCAATTACCCAAGTACATATATAAACTATGCACTCGCTTCTTGTACTACTACTTCTCTGTTTTATGTAAGTCTTTTCAAAGAACTCTCTTCTCTACGCTAACGGCCCTCAGGAGCAACGCTCGTTTTTGGGCGAAAGCGGATGCAAAGGTACGACAAAAAATCCAACTACCAAAACTTTTGAACAACTTTTTTAATACAAAATGAAAAGTTTTCGCCTTTCATGACAAAAAGCGAAAACTATACACATTATTATATATAATATATAGGCGGGCTACATGCTATTAATAGAACTTGAAATACCTGCGGGCATTGTTGTAAGAGATATCTTCTACCATCTTACCCAACAGTTCACGATCGTCAGGCAGCAAGCCCTTCTCCACATCATTGCCGAGAATGTTACAGAGGATACGACGGAAATACTCATGACGCGGATAACTGAGGAATGAACGGGAGTCGGTCAACATTCCAACGAAACGGCTCAGCAGTCCGAGTACGGAGAGTGCATTCATCTGGCGCTCCATACCATCCTTCTGATCATTGAACCACCAACCAGAACCGAACTGAATCTTACCCGGCTCACCACCCTGGAAGTTACCAAGCATGGTAGCGATCACCTCGTTAGCGCAAGGATTCAAGGTATACAGAATCGTACGGGTAAGCTTGCCCTCCATATTCAGTTTGTTCAGGAACTTAGACATGGCCTTAGCAGTATTGAACTCACCGATAGAATCGAAACCGGTGTCAGGACCGAGCTGGTTATACATCTTCGTATTGTTGTCACGGATAGCGCCATAGTGGAACTGTTGTGTCCAGTCGGCATCAGCATCCATCTCAGCCATTACCGTCAAGAAACAGTTCTTATACTGGCGAATCTCGATATTGGAGAGTTGCTGACCACGCATAGCCTTTTCAAAGATGGTCTCAATCTGCGAGTCGGTATACTCCTCATCATAGAACTCCTCGATACCATGGTCAGAAAGCTTACAACCCTGCTCCTGGAAGAAATCGTGACGCTTCTGGAGTGCATCGACCATATCGGCAAACTTTGTGATAGTGACCCCACTCACCTGCTCCAACTGATTTACATAATCAGGGAACTCCGGTTTCTCAATATTCATGGCCTTGTCGGGACGCCATGCAGGAATCATCATGGGATCGTCGTCTGCCTTACTCTTGGCATACTCAATATGATTGTGAAGGTCGTCAACGGGATCGTCTGTCGTGCAGACACACTCAACGTTATAGTGCTTCATCAGACCACGGGCAGAGAACTCCGGCTGCTTCAGCTTCTCGTTACACTCGTCGAAAATCTCACGGGCAGTCTTAGGAGAAAGCAATTTGTCAATACCAAAAGCTGTCTTCAACTCCAGATGTGTCCAGTGATACAAAGGGTTACGAAGTGTATAGGGCACGGTCTCTGCCCATTTCTCGAACTTCTCCCAGTCGCTGGTATCCTTACCGGTGCAGTACTTCTCATCAACACCATTGGTACGCATAGCGCGCCACTTATAGTGGTCACCACCCAGCCACAATTCAGTAATACTCTTAAAACGATGGTCGTTAGCCACCATTGCCGGAATCAGGTGACAGTGATAGTCGATGATTGGCATCTTAGCCGCATGGTTGTGGAATAGGTCTTGTGCCACCTCATTGTCGAGCACAAAATTCTTGTCGTTAAATTGTTTCATAGTTGTATTATTTGTTTTAGTAATTGTTTTAATAGTTTGCAAATTTAGTGATAATTTTCGGCATAAAGAAATATTATCTTCATTTTTGAAGAAAAATTAACGTAAACGATGACGGTGTACGGGATTTTTGCGTTACCTTTGTAGCTGCAAGTTAAAAACAAAAGAAGAATTATGAAAAAGAACATTGCCTGTGCACTGTTACTAGCAGTAGCCTTGGGCATGAATGCCCAGAAGCCGATGAGCGCTCCAAGTGGAGGCAAAGCTATTAGTGACAACCTGATTGGTATCTTTTTTGAGGATATCAGTAATGCCGCTGACGGAGGACTTTATGCAGAACTCATCCAGAACGGTTCTTTCGAGTTCAGTCCGACAGAGCGTGACGGATGGGGAGCCGGTACAGCATGGCGTCTTATTCGTCCCGGCCACTCATTAGGCTACATGGAAGTCCGCAAGGACAGCCCTATCCATCCTAACAATCCTACTTACATGCGCCTCATCACAGAACGTGCAAAGGAATACTACGACTATACGGGATGGAAAGGTTTCGGTATCCAGAACGACGGCTATGACGGTATTTCCGTAAAGGCTGGTCAGAAATATGATTTCTCCGTCTTCATGCGTAATAGCGGTGACACGAAACAAGTGCGCATTGCCTTGGTTGTACCACAAGGCTGGGGCAAGGATCCCAAACTGCTTACCGATGCCATTATCACCGCCAACGGTAATGACTGGAAAAAATATGAAACCACATTAACCCCTTCCGAGGATGCGCCTAATGCCGTCATACAGATACTAGTACTCAACACCGGCGTATTAGATGTCGACATGGTATCGCTGATGCCACAGGACACCTATAAGGGACACGGTCTGCGCAAAGACCTCGCCCAGGCACTTGCCGACCTGCAACCGAAATTCATGCGCTTCCCAGGAGGCTGCGTGGTACATGGTGGCGGTGACGGCTTCTGGGACACTTATCGCTGGAAGACCACCATCGGTCCAAAGGAGCAGCGCAAGGGTCTGAAGAACACGTGGGGCTATCACCAGAGCATGGGACTGGGCTACTTCGAGTATTTCCAGTTCTGCGAAGACCTGAACATGGAACCCCTGCCCATCCTCCCCTGTGGTGTGAGCTGTCAGGGTACCAATGGCGGTTGGGGCATGAAGGAACAGGCACAGGATGTCGTCCCCATGTCGGAGATGGACGAATGGGCACAGGAAGCCATCGACCTCATTGAATGGGCTAACGGTGACCCCGCCACCAACAAATGGGCAAAGATGCGTGCCGATGCCGGACACCCCAAGCCCTTCAACCTCAAATACCTTGGACTGGGTAACGAGGAACGTATCTCCCCCGAGTTCTGCGAGCGTTTCCGCTATATATACAAAAAGGTGATGGAGACTCATCCTGAAATCATCATCGTTGGAACAGCTGGTCCCGGTTCTCATCCCGGCAATCCCGACTTAGAGAATGGTTGGAAACTCGCTGACGAGTTGGGTATGCCTATCATCGACGAGCACTATTATGAGCCACGCGACTACTTCATGAAAACTCGCCAGTACGACAGTTATCCACGCAACCGCAAGACGAAGGTCTATCTCGGCGAGTATGCTGCCAAGGACAAAAAACTCATCGATGCCCTTGCCGAGGCTCTCTACCTGTTGCATGTAGAGCGTAACGGTGATGTTGTATGCATGACCTCCTATGCTCCACTCTTCGCCCGCAAGACCAACACCAACTGGAACCCCGACCTTATCTACTTCGACAACGAGCGCCCGTTCCTGACTTGCAGCTACTACGTACAGCAGATGTTCGGACAGTCAGCAGGAAACTACTACTACGGCAACTGCGTGAAAATCAAGGATGCCACCAACCTGCAGGAGCAGTCGGTCGTGCTGAACACCAAGACGCGCCAGTTGTTCGTGAAGATCTGTAACGCCAGTGCTGACGCCAAGACTGCAGACATCAACCTCTCACGCTTCAAGGGTATTAAGACCGCCGTCATGACTACACTGACTGGTCAGCCCGAGGACGAAAACAACTACGACCAGCAGCCCATCGCCCCGAAGAAGGAGACAATCAATTTGAAGAGCAAGACAAAGCTTGACATTGCCCCCTACTCCTTCGTGATGCTGCAAATCGCCTTATAATCATTTATTGTCAGATGCAGCGCAAAGTATTACTGATCTATACGGGCGGTACCATCGGTATGAACCGTAATCCACAGACAGGTGCCTTGGAGCCTTTCGACTTCGAGCACCTGCTGGTTAACGTGCCAGAACTGGAACAGTTTGACCTACAGATTGACACCCATCAGTTCTGTCCCCCCATAGACTCCAGTGATATGACGCCTGCCCGATGGACGGAAATCAGCCATGTCATTGCCGACCATTACGGCGACTATGACGGATTCGTGGTACTGCACGGAACCGACACGATGGCCTATACCGCCTCTGCCCTCTCCTATATGCTGGAGAATCTGACAAAACCTGTCATCTTTACCGGTTCGCAATTGCCCATCGGGCAGTTGCGGACAGATGGCAAGGAAAACCTCATCACCTCTATTGAGATTGCCGCTGCCAAAGACCTACAGGGACATGCCCTTGTTCCCGAGGTAGGTATTTATTTCAACGGACACTTACTGCGAGGCAATCGTACCACCAAACAGAGCGCTGAGGAATTCAATGCCTTTGAGTCGTTCAACTACCCCCATCTGGTTGATGCCGGAGTGAATATCACCTACCATTCGGATCGTATCCTAAAGCCTGACTGGAGCCGTCCTATGACTCCACATTTCCGATTGGACAACAACGTGATTATCTTCTCCTTGTTTCCCGGCATCCGCGAAGACTTGGTGCGTCATATCATTGCCACGCCCAACCTAAAGAGCATTGTCATGCGTACCTTCGGCAGCGGTAATGCTCCCCAACGCCCTTGGGTCATGCAAGCCCTGAGGGATGCCACCCATAACGGCAAGATAGTCATCAACATCAGTCAATGTATGCAGGGAGCCGTAGAGATGGGGCGTTACGACACAGGATATCAGTTGCAGGAGGCTGGTGTTATCAGCGGTTACGACTCTACTGTAGAGAGTGCCGTCACCAAACTGATGTTTTTACAATCACATTACGACGATCCAGAACAGATTCGTCAACAGATGCGACAGAGTATACGAGGGGAAATCACCCGATAATTCATTATACTCATCTAAACAACGCTCTACCTGTTAATTTTATCAGTATTTCAACTTTAGAGCGTTAAATTCAAACAGCCGTTAAGTAGAGAACGGAAATTGTTAAATTGCAACAAAAAGATAAGACAATTTGGCAGTTTAACAAAATTTGCGCCTATATTTGCACCCAGCTTCAAGCAACGACGTTAAACCGTTAACCGGTCAAATCGTCAAAGTGATAAGTAAAACGTAAAACAACTAAATTGTAAATAACAGAAAGATGAAAAAGATTGTAAAGAACATCATGCCGGCGATTTACTTGGTAGTCATCGCATTCTCGGCAGCTTCGTGCAACAAGACTCAGGCAGCCCCCGCTGCAGCACCAGGACAACCCGTAGACCTCACCTATGCGGCAGAGAAATCACTCCCCTCCGTCGTCTACATCAAATCCGTCATTAACTCCAAAGTACAGACGGTAGAGTACAACGACCCGTTTGAGGATTTCTTCTCCGATCCGTTCGGTGGTTTCTTCGGACGCGGACAAGGTAACAATAATGGAGGTTCACGCAAACGTCAGGTCCAGACTCCTAAACGGGCCGCTGCAGGTAGTGGCGTTATCATCTCCGCCGACGGTTATATCGTCACCAACAATCACGTCGTAGACGGTGCCGACGAGTTGACAGTCACCCTCAACGAGAACAGCAAGGAATATTCCGCCCGTATCATCGGTGCCGACAAGACCACAGACCTTGCCCTCATCAAGATTGATGCCAAGGACCTTCCTGCCATCGTCATCGCCAATAGCGACGACGTAAAGATTGGCGAATGGGTACTTGCCGTAGGTAACCCCCTCGGACTGAACAATACTGTTACTGCTGGTATCGTCAGTGCCAAGGCCCGTCAGATGGGTGAAGGTGTTGCTTCCATGATTCAGACAGACGCTGCCATCAATCAGGGAAACTCCGGTGGTGCGTTAGTAAATACCCGTGGTGAGCTCATTGGCATCAATGCCATGATTTACTCACAAACCGGATCCAACATCGGTTATGGTTTCGCCATTCCTACCGCCATCATGAACAAGGTGGTTGAGGACATCAAGAAATACGGCGCAGTACAGCGTGCCATGATCGGTATCAAGGGTACGGATGTCAGCAACTACGTAGATATCGAGAAAGAAAAGGGTAACGAGCTAGACCTGGGCACCATGGAGGGTATCTATATCGCTGAGGTCGTAGAAGACGGTGCCGCAGCAGCAGCCGGTCTGCAGAAGGGCGATGTCATCACAGCCATCGACAACCAGAAAGTGAAGAAGTTCGGTGAGTTGCAAGGTATCATGGCCCAGAAGCGCCCTGGCGACAAAGTGACCGTGAAATATCTGCGCAACAAAAAGGAGAAGACCGCTACACTGACACTGAAGAACGAGCAGGGTACTACCAAGGTAGTGAAGAATGCTGACGTTGATATCCTTGGCATCGATGTACGCCCCATCACCGACAGTCAGAAGAAACAGCTTGAGATCAACTACGGTCTTGAAGTACTGAAGGTCAACGGTGGTAAGATGAAAGATGCCGGTGTACCGAAGGGTTTCATCATCCAGACCGTCAACGATCAGCCTATGCGGTCCTTCGATGACCTACAGCAGGCTGTCAAGGATGCCAAAGACCAGATGCTGGTCATCAAGGGACTCTATCCCACTGGCAAGCGCGGAGGGTTTGTTGTCTACCTGCAGAACGAGTAAGACATTTTGACAAACAAATCATAAAAAGTAAGGTATTCTTTTGGTGTTTCCGAAAAAATACCTTACTTTTGCATTCGGCTTGTAAAAAACTACTAAATGAGACAACTAAAAATCACGAAATCCATTACGAATCGAGAGAGCGAGTCACTCGATAAGTATTTACAGGAAATTGGAAAAGAAGAGCTGCTATCTACGGATGAAGAAGTAGAACTTGCCCAACGCATTCGGAAAGGTGACCATAAGGCCCTGGAACGTTTGACAAAGGCAAACCTCCGGTTTGTTGTCTCTGTAGCAAAGCAATACCAAAATCAGGGTCTGTCATTACCCGACCTCATCAACGAGGGCAACTTGGGACTTATCAAGGCTGCCGAAAAGTTTGACGAGACACGCGGCTTCAAGTTTATCTCTTACGCTGTATGGTGGATTAGGCAAAGTATCCTGCAGGCCATCGCTGAACAAAGCCGTATCGTCCGTCTGCCCCTCAATCAGGTAGGAGCAGTAAACAAGATTAACCGGGAGGCCAACCGTTTCGAACAGGAGAATGAGCGTCGCCCATCGGCCGAGGAACTTTCCGAGAAGGTAGACCTGCCCGAAGATAAGATTGACGATGCCCTGCATATCAGTAGCCACCATGTTTCCGTAGACGCTCCCTTCGTGGACGGCGAGGACAACAGTCTATTGGATGTCTTGGTCAATGACGATGCCCCGATGGCAGATCGGCAGTTAGTCATGGAATCATTAAGGGCGGAGATTACCAATGCCCTGCAGATGCTTAACGACCGTGAACGTAAGGTGATTGAGGCGTTCTTCGGCATCAACCAGCCCGAGATGACCCTTGAAGAAATTGGAACCAAGTACGGACTGACTCGTGAGCGTGTCCGTCAGATTAAGGAAAAAGCCATCCGCCGTCTGCGCGGTAATACAAAGAACAAAATGTTAAAAGCATATTTAGGACAATGAAATTAGTAAAGTACATTCTATTCTCCCTGCTCTTGGCAGTAGCTATGCCTTCCGAAATGCAGGCAAAGCATGTAAAGATGTCTAAGATGTATATGTTTGGCTTCTCTGCATCGTTTCAGGATTCCATCATCTACATGACAGATGTTCAGGAAGTTGCAGGTGTATGGTATGACACTCACACCAAATTCCTCTTGGGACGCCAACATTACTCCTACCAGTTGAAGGACTATCTGGCCACCAACGAGCAGAAGCCAAACCGTGTCTGTGTCGTGATGTTTGCTCCAACACGCAAGGAAGCCGAGAAGAAATTCATCAAGATGCGTAAAGAATACACCGTTAAGGCTAAAGGAAAGTATGACGTACGGTACCTGACCACCGCACAGTTTCAATTCCAACCTATCGACATAGGTAATGAATAAAATAAAAAAGGAACTCAAACGGGTTCCTTTTTTATTGTTTTATCCTTCGTGATTGGCTTTCCATATTTTCATACGTTCCTCTAGTTGCGCATACTGATGGTCTTCTATAAACGAGGTACAGACGCGAAGTCCCTCCTGATGAGAACCCGTAGTTACCAGACAGATAGCCGAAACCCCATAATACATTAGTTCCTTGGCCAACTCACCACTGGTCATTCCCTTATAACCGATGGTGAAATAAAAACCGTCGGCCACCGGTTCGTCTAGGTCCTTGTCATAGACGATATGGAAACCGTAACGGCAGAAAATATCCTTCAATTTACGGGCACGTTCGCCATAGACGCTTACCTCCTTGCGGAAGTCATACGTGCCGTCTGTTGCAGCCTTCAACATCGCAGCCATCGCAAACTGTGCGGAATGACTGGTACCGGACGACAAGGCATAGAGCATACGTGTCGAGAATACCAGACCAAAGGGCAATCCCTCGTAACGGGCTGCCAAGTCAGGATAGTGTCGGTTGAATAACTTATCGGAAATACATGTCACACCGATACGCTCACCGGCATAGCTGAAAGCCTTAGAACCACTAATCAGCAGGATATAGTTGTCAGTATAACGTCCTACCGTTGCCTGATAAGGCGGTTGGAAGGGGACACTTAGATTCTTACGGAAGTCCATGGCGAAGTACGCCAGGTCTTCCATTACAATAGTATCATATTTCGTAGCCAACGTACCGATTGCCTTCAACTCATCCTCATTCAGACAAATCCATGCAGGATTGTTGGGATTAGAGTAGATAATGGCACAGATATTCCCCTTCGAGAGATAGCTCTCCAGTTTCGGACCGAGTTTCTCACCACGGAAGTCATAGACATCAAATGTCTCATATTTCACGCCCTGCACCTGCAGTTGCATCTTCTGTACGGGAAATCCCGGGTCGATAAACAATACCGTATCTTTCTGCTTGTCGGCCTGCGAACAAGTCAGAAACGAGGCAAATGTACCCTGCATGGAGCCGCTAACAGGAATACAACCGGCAGGATTGATGTCCAATCCGATGAATGCCTTCACGAAGCGCGAAGCCTCTTGTTTGAGTACTGGAGCGCCTTGAATATCCGGATAACTATGGGCAATACCCTCCTGCAAGGCCTTGACCTGTGCGTCAACACCCACCTGAGCGGCAGGCAGACCGGGAATACCCATCTCCATCTTGATAAACTCCACGCCAGAAGCCTTCTCAGCCTTGGCTGCCACTTGCTTTACCTCACGGATGGTCGCCTTGGTAAAGTCCTTAATGCCCAACTCACTGATGAGCCCGTTGACAATCTCTTTCTTGATTGGTGTTTCCATCACTAATTATGCATTTAGCATTATGAATTAAGCATTATCGCGTCCAATGGCCAATGCCTTGATATTCGCCTCAACGATAGCCTCGCCCTTACGACCGAACACACGGCGGATGGCATCTTCCAGTTTCTCATACTCAATACCCAACGCCTTTTGAGCGGCACCCAACAGGATGACGTTGGCAGAACGGGGCACCCCATTGTCCTTGGCTGCCTGTTCTATGTCCAGCATGATAACATGGGGCAGTGATTCCAAATCGGCCTTGATCTTCTCCATATCCGGATAGTTGGGGATATTCACGAAAGGTGTGCTTGACGTAATAATCCAACCCTCTTTCGAGAGGAACGGTAAGTAACGCAGAGCCTCCATTGGCTCCATCGAGATAATCACATCTGCCCCACCCTTTGGAATCAGGTCACTGGCAATGGGATTACTGGAGATTCGGAGATTCGACTGCACATCACCGCCACGCTGTGACATACCGTGTACCTCAGCCTGTTTGATATACAGATTCTCGTTCATAGCTGCCTCGCCGATGATGGTAGCAATAGAGAGGATTCCTTGTCCTCCCACACCACATAATATAATGTCTGTCTTCATTTTGCTGCTTTCTTTTGTTTCAGATGACGTTGTAATGTCTGCATACACTCACGACGTGGGATGATAACACTCACACCATGATAGTTAATCTCCTCACGGATGGTCTTCGTGATTTCCTCCATGTTCTTAGGCAATGGAACGACCACCTTCAGATGCTCATCGCTCAAGCCCAAACCACGACAAATCGCCTCAAACTTATTCGTACCGGCAGAGTCCTGTCCGCCCGTCATGGCGGTCGTCAAGTTATCACTGATGATAACGGTGATATCGGCATTCTCGTTGATAGCATCCAACAGACCCGTCATACCAGAGTGCGTAAACGTAGAGTCGCCGATGATAGCGACAGCAGGCCATTGTCCTGCATCACTGGCTCCCTTGGCCATCGTAATGGAAGCCCCCATGTCAACACACGAGTGGATAGCCTTATATGGAGGCAGGAAGCCTAAGGTATAACAACCGATATCACCAAATACACGGGCATTGGGATAGTCGAGCAACACCTGGTTAAGGGCGGCATAGACATCACGGTGCCCACAACCCTGGCAGAGTGCAGGTGGACGGGGAGCCACATCCTCGCAAGGGGCATAATTCTCGCCTATCTCCATACCCAATGCCTTCTTAATCAAGTCGGGATTCAACTCACCCGTACGAGGAAGCTCACCTGTCAGACGACCCTTGATGACAGCATTGCCGGGCATCACACCACGTACCTGATCCTCAATGAAGGGCTGTCCCTCTTCAGCAACCAGCACAAACTCACAATCGTCAGTCATACGGCGGATGAGTTTCCTAGGAATAGGATATTGTGATATCTTCAAGACAGGGAAAGGACATCCATTGGGAAAACACTCCATAAGATAGTTGTAAGCGATACCACTGGCGATAACACCCAACTCACGGTCATCAGCATCAAAATACGCATTATACTTACTGTCTACCGACATCTGCTCCAACAGCGGTTGCTGTGCCGTCACGATATCATTACGTTTACGAGCAAAGGCCGGCAACAATACCCAACTCGATGCCTGGGCATCGTAGTTGAGTTCATTCTGTTGACGTGGCACATCATTACACTCAACGACAGCACGGCTATGCGCCATACGAGTAGTGACACGCATCAAAATAGGTAAATGCAACTGCTCCGACAGTTCGAATGCCTCCTGTATCATGTCGTAAGCCTCCTGTTGGTTGCTCGGCTCCAGAGTTGGTACCATAGCAAACTTACCATAGAAACGACTATCCTGCTCATCTTGTGAAGAGTGCATTGAAGGGTCGTCAGCCACCAATACTACAAGACCGCCGTTCGTGCCCGTCATACCTGAGTTGACAAACGGGTCGGCACAGACATTCAGTCCAACATGTTTCATACATACCAAAGCACGCTTTCCCATGAACGACATGCCCAGCGCTGCCTCCATTGCCGTTTTCTCATTCGTCGACCAACGACTATGTACACCACGCTCCTTAGCCAATGGCGACATTTGGATATACTCTGTAATTTCTGTAGAGGGAGTGCCCGGATAGGCATATACGCCGCTCAGACCAGCATCCAACGCGCCCTGAGCAATCGCCTCGTCTCCCAATAATAGTTTCTTCATATTTCGTTAGGTTTAACTTCTAAGGTGCAAAGGTAGTGCAAACCGAACGAAAAACCAAATTTATTTGAATTTTCTTTGTTTCTAACGTTTACTATCTGAAGACAAAAAGGAAAGATTCGTACAACTGGACGAGGAGGATGTAGAAGAGAATACAGGGTGACGCCCAACAGATACCATACAACAGAGAGTCGTAGACATCATGAAGCGACTGGAAGGTACCGGCAATAACTCCATAGACGATACCAAAAAGACAGAGGCTAAAGCTACAAAGGGGTATCAGGCTATAGGCAAAGGGGGACGGGAACCAGTTTCCGGTAGCACTGAGCAGGACAGGATGCGGAACGATGGTCAGCAACAGGATGGCAACGACACATATCACCAATACCCCACCGCCAATCAACAAGGCACGCCGTTCCCGATAACTCGGAGCAGAAGAACGGGAACATACGCCACTACACTTCACACAACCGACTGCTATGGCTGTCAGGAGGAGCCAGGCAAGAATCGGTGTTCCGAGAATATTACCGAAATGTCCCAAAAACCAGCGGATACCCTCCCCTGAGAGCATGGAGCGCACCCCACTATTAGGCAAGGCGGCACTCAACAACCACGAAAGGAAGATCAGCACCACCTCTGCCAAGAAGAGGACAAGGGCGATATAGGGAACGAGTCGCTTCATTCGGTATCGGGCTCTAAATTATCGATATCAAGGATACGGAGTTCCAAAGCACGTACTACCAGACGGGTGGCGTTGACACTCTCGCCATTGGGGAAAAGTTTGCGGGTCAGTTCGTTCTGTCGTTTCTCAAGACTCTTCACGCCAAAAGGCATGCCACGCAAATTGGTAATCTGCTCCTTGGTATAGCCTAAGGCAAGATGACGGAGGAAGCGCTCGTCATACTCGTCAATCTCGTAGTTAATCAATGCCTCCTGACGGACCAACTGAGAAGAGACAGCATACTTGAACCGTTCGACTATCTTCTGGAGAATGGGCTCGTTGAACACCAGTTGCTTACCCTCCATCACCGCACGTACATCGGCACGGGTCAGCAATTCGCCACTCTTAAGAATGATGCCGTCGGCCCCTGCGTCCAGCACGTCGACCCATAATTTCTCATTAAGAATCTCACCTGTGAAAATCAGTATCTTCACTTTGGGATACAGTTCCTTAGTATGACGACAGATTTCCACACCGACGGTAGTCGAGCCACCTAAACCGAGGTCAAGCAACACCAGATCGGGCTGTTGCTGTTTGATGAGTCGCCAGTACTCCACCTCATTGGCAGCCGTCCCAATAACTTCCGCCTCTGGAATCTCATGACGTACAATACCCTCCGTGCCTTTCAGTTCCAAAGGCACATCCTCTACGATAATAAGTTTAAAGTTTTCCATATCTTGGTAGTGTTATTTTAATCATTGTCGTTCCTTCGTCCGTCTCTGCCCAAATTCCACAGCCACGACGATTTGTCGCCTCACCATGGTCACGTACAATCTGCCGGCAGAGCAGGAAAGGCATATGGTCAGTCTGTGGCGTGAAGAGGTTGGCAACCTCCTCGTCCGTAAAATGTAAGTCATCACGCCGTACCGTATAGAGCAGGTACTGTCCGTCCTTCACCTCTGCGGCAACCTCCCCCTTCAAGAGTTCAAAGAGATAACGCAACAGGTGCTCGTCACCCAAGACGGTCTGTCCGTATAGTTCCACCTTCCTCGGATGCAGTTTTACCTGTTCCACCTGTCGGATAGCCTGTTCGCTGAGCATTCCGTAGATCTCCCTATAGTACGATGCCACTTCGAGCATCGACTGTGTGTCACCATTGTCGGCCAACAAACGGATGCGACTGGGATAGTACATCGTCTCGTGCTTGAGAGCCGAGAGGCAATTGTCGAGTACCGCATTGGCCACATGGAGGTTGCTGTCTTCCAACTCTGCACGTCGCAACTCATCCTCCGCCATCTCCAGATTAGTCTGCTGCATCCGTTCCCGACGGAAGCGGTTATAGAGGCGGTGACGATAGTAAAGCATATAGTAGGCAGGCACAATCATCAGCAAAATCAAGAGCAGGAGGATTACGGCAATGCGTTTGTTGGTCTGTGACTGCTGCATCATACGGCAATAGTCGGCAAGAGTATTGTCAGCGGAGAGTTCTTTGAAGAGTTGGGTATATACCTTATTATTATAAGCATAGAGTTCCCATTCATGAAGGGCAAGAGCCGCCACGGCACTCTCGTTACGGATGTCAAGGATAATCTGGTAGTTGGTGCTCACACTGTCGTGCAACCATTGTATCTCTGGTGCCATGAGGGCAGCATCACCCTGTCGCTGCATCAGCAGTTGTCCATGAGGGTGTTGTTTGAGATAGTGGACATTGAGGTATTGACGACATGAGTCAGCAAACTCCAACGTACGGATATAGGTGCCATTGATATTGGAGAAATAGGCGGAATCGGCATAGATATGAGCTTGGTCGAGGGGGCTATTTGCTTTTAGCTCTTGGTTCTTGGCAAAAAAGGGCATGCTAAAAGCCAATAGCCAGTAGCCAATAGCCATCAGCCTACCAATAGGCAAACGGAAGAAGAAACGGCTACCCTTGTCCTTCTCACTCTCTGCAGACAACAGACACACCTGGAATATCTGACTAATCTTACGGTACTTCTCGATGATACCCTTACAGTTCATCAGTCCAAAGCCATGTCCGCCCTTCACCTGATGGTTGAACACCTGTGAGAGTTCGTCGTCAGACATTCCCCGTCCGGTATCCGCCACCGAGAGTTCCACATAATCGGCAGTTTTCTCTGCGGAGATACACACCTCTCCACCTTGGTCCGTAAACTTACGGGCATTATCGGCAAGGGTATTGAGCATGAAAAGGGTCAGTACACGATCTGCCTTGACAACAGCATCGGTGGATTGCACCTCCAATGTCACACCCTTCATCTGGAAACTCGTCTTGCTACGACCGAGAATGTCAAACAACAACTGTACGGGGAAACTCTCAATATGGAGGCTCAGTTCACCCTGCCGCAACTGAATCCAGTGAGTAAGGATATCGTTCTGGGTATTAATCTGGTCGGTAAGTTCGCGGATGTATTCCAATCTCTCTAGATTCTCTAGTTTATCCAGACGATCTAAATGATTGATTTCATGTATGATACGGTCGATAAGCGGCGTGATACCAACCACCATCGACACCTTGGCACGCTGTTCCAGATGACGACGCTCATTCTTCTCTACTCTGAGGCGAGCCACAGCAATCTCCTCGCCTTTCTGTTCCAACAAGTCATCGTACGCGCTGTCCTTCTTCTCTCGTTTGTTCATTCGGTTGAAGAGCCACAAAAGGAATAGCAGTAACAAGATCGCCATAACAACGGCACCCATCATCCAATTCAACTGCATAGCCGACTCCTCAAACATCGCAGCACGGGCTTCCAGTTCACGATCCTGACGTGTCTGTTCCTGAAGGTCTATATAGATATTCCTGTTGAGGTCGCTGTTTTGTTTGTCATTAACTGCTGAGTAAGCTACACTCATCTGTTCACGGATACTCGCCACTAGGTCGGGAGCCTGATTGATGCGCTCGTCAGCAAGCGCATGGCGCAGGTTCTCCAATGCCAGCATATCATCCCCCATGGCATGATAGCAAGATGCCAACGTACGATAGGCACCTGCGATCTGATAGACATCCCCATATGCATGAAAACCCTCCAATGCTTCTTGGGCGAGGTCCACATCTCCCAGATGGTCGGCCAAAGCTTCCTTGGCATTCGCCTCAAAATAAGGATAATGATGACGCTGGGAGATATTCAGGCAACGGTTGAGAAATTCCACCTCCTCACGATAGATATCATCATCTGTGCCTTCCGTGATAATACCTCCAGCACCGACGTTATAGAGATAATTCAGATATTGGGCGGTATCACGACGCATCTCATCCAGATTGACTTCCTGTAACGCTTGGATTGACTGACGTTCCAGACCCACATAATAATAATAGGTGGAGTTAACGATGGCAAATTCACTCTCCGCATAAATCAGACGGAGCAGTTGACGTTCCGACAAAGCGGCACGTTCCTCATTGATACGTCGACTACACTCCATGGCACGTTCACGGTGCTCGTAGAATTCCCGATTACGGGAACGACGTTGACATAGACGCATCTGTTGGACTTCTGCCACGAAAAGTTCAATTTGGTTGTCTGTCAACAATATGGCTTCCCTCAGTTGCTGTTCGGCACGTTGATAGTCCATCCGTACCATACTGACGAACGCCAAATGATTAAGAGCCTCTGCCCTTCCGTCAGCATAGCCCTCCGAAAGATTATAAGCTTGACGGGCATAATAGGCTGTGGAGTCAACGTCACGATAATGATAGGTATAGGAAAGAGTATTCAGCTTGTCTATAAAGTGCCTATCTGGTGATGAACAAGCTGATAATAGGAAAAGACCCAACATGGACATAATAATCCATGTTGAGCCTTTAATAGTGTGTTGTTTAAGCGCGAGCCTTAGCACAGTAGCCGAGTGCCTCCTTGCACTTGTCGGTCACATACTGCCAGTCGCCAGCTTTCACCTTGTCTGATGGGAACAACTTCGAGCCCATACCTACGCAGAACACGCCTGCTTTGAACCACTTGGTCAAGTTCTCTTCCTCAGGAGCTACGCCACCAGTAACCATGATCTTTGACCAAGGCATTGGAGCCATCAAACCCTTGATGAGGTTCGGACCTACCACGTCGCCAGGGAATACCTTCGTGAAGTCGCAACCAACCTCCTGTGCCTTACCAATCTCAGATGGTGTCAGACAACCTGGGCAATAGGTTACGCAACGACGGTTGCAGACAATAGCGATATCGGGATTGAACAGCGGACCAACCACGAAATTAGCACCCAACTGGATGTATAGAGAAGCTGTGGGAGCATCGACTACAGAGCCAATACCCAGAGCCAGTTCAGGACATTCCTTGTTAACCCACTTTGACAGTTCACCGAATACCTCATGAGCGAAGTCGCCACGATTTGTAAACTCAAAGGCACGAACACCACCCTCGTAGCAAGCCTTGATGACGTTCTTACAAACTTCAACGTCCTTGTTGTAGAAAACAGGAACCATAGGTGCTTCGGCAATCTTTGCCATCACCTGAAATTTATCAAATTTTGCCATAATTACTCTTTAATTTCACGCTTTAAATACAGGCGACTATCAAATACAGCAACAAGTTCCCAGCCTTCAAAGCCCAGCTTGTTTAACTTCTTCTCTGTTCCTACAATAGGGGAAATCACCTTATATTCAAATTGTTTCATAATCAATTTCAATTATCAATTAGCTTTAACGCTGTACGCGTCCGTTGGCATTACCGCCAGCCAGACTCTCTACTTCGTCAACACCAACCAAGTTGAAGTCACCATTGATAGTGTGCTTCAGGGCAGAAGCAGCTACTGCGAACTCGAGAGCCTCGCCTTGAGTAGGCTTGGTCAGCAGACCATGAATAAGACCACCAGAGAAAGAGTCGCCACCACCAACGCGGTCGATGATAGGATTGATCTCGTAACGCTTAGACTGATAGAATTCCTTGCCGTCATAGATCAGGGCCTTCCAACCGTTGAAGGTTGCGCTGAAGCTCTCGCGGAGTGTAGAGACGACATACTTGAATCCGAACTCCTTCATCATCTGCTTGAAGATACCCTCGTAACCAGCAGCATCAGTTTGACCACCCTCTACGTCAGCATCGGGCTTGAAACCAAGGCATAGCTCAGCGTCTTCCTCGTTACCGATACAGACATCCACATACTGCATCAGAGGACGCATGATAGAGATAGCCTTCTCACTGGTCCACAGCTTCTTGCGGAAGTTCAGGTCTACAGAAACGGTTACACCATGACGCTTGGCAGCCTCACAGGCGAGCTTTGTCAACTCAGCAGCCTTGTCGCTGATAGCAGGTGTGATACCAGACCAGTGGAACCAAGCAGCACCCTCCATGATAGCGTCAAAGTCAAAGTCCTTAGGATCAGCCTCTGCGATAGAGCTGTGAGCACGGTCATAGATAACCTTTGAAGGACGCATAGAAGCACCAGTCTCAGCATAGTACAGACCTACGCGATCACCGCCACGGGCGATGAACTGGGTGTTAACACCATAACGACGGAGTGCATTCACTGCAATCTGTCCAATCTCGTGCTTGGGCAGCTTAGAAACGAAGTAAGCCTCGTGACCATAGTTAGCCACGCTGACTGCTACGTTAGCCTCACCACCACCAGGGATGATGCGGAAAGACTCACTCTGAATAAAACGGTCGTTGCCCATGGGCGACAGGCGGAGCATAATCTCGCCTAATGTTACAATTTTAGCCATTTGTTTTAGTATTATTAAATAACGTATTTTTTCAGTTGCAAAGATAACATAAAAACTCCAATTAACAAAATAATCGACAAAAATATTCCTAAATTGTACCGTAAACGTTTTAGTGCAAAATAAAAAAGGAATATTCTTCTGTGTCTCATTTTTTTTCTTTATCTTTGCAATCAAATTGTAATCTTGACTTATGGATACTGGTAAAATCAGAATAAAGGATATCGCAGAACGTGCCGGAGTAAGTGTAGGTACGGTAGACCGTGTATTGCACAAGCGTCCAAACGTATCGAAGAGTGCTTTAGAAAAGGTTGAGAAGGCCTTGAAAGAGATGGACTATAAGCCCAACATGTATGCCTCTGCCCTTGCTTACAACAAGTCATACACCTTCTATTGCATTATTCCCAAACATGAGTCGGAAGCATACTGGGAAGAGGTAGAGGAAGGGGTGATTGACGCCAGCGACCGTCGTAGCGACTTCCGTGTCAGTCAGAAAATGATGTATTACAACCGTTTCTCGACGGAAACCTTCACCAAGGTCACTAATGAGTGTCTGAAACAGAAACCTGACGGAGTCATCATCGTACCCTCGAAGCTGGATGTCACGCGTAAGTTCACGGATCAATTGCACGAAATGGGGATTCCATTTATCCTACTCGACTCCTATATGCCTGATCTCAAACCTTTGTCGTTTTTCGGACAAGACTCTTTTTCCAGTGGCTATTTCGCCGCCCGTATGTTGATGATGATGGCACCTCATGAGACAGAGATTATGCTGATGAAACAGATGCGTAACGGGAACGTAGCCTCCAAGCAACAAGAGAATCGCGAGACAGGATTCCGTCACTATATGCATGACCATTTTCCTGAAGTGGTGATTCATGAAGTCAACCTCTCATTAGACGAAAAGCGGGAGAACTATGATGCCATCTTAGAAGATTTCTTCAAAAAACATCCGCATGTACATCATTGTATTACCTTCAACTCCAAAGCTCATTTGGTAGGAGAATACCTGTTACGTTCGAATCGTCGTAACATTCAAATTATGGGTTATGACATGGTACCAAAGAATGCGGACTGTGTGTGTCAAGGCAGCATCTCCTTCCTCATCGCACAGCACGGCTACATGCAGGGCTATTCTTGCATTGAGACACTTTTCAATGCCATCGTTCTAAAGAAAGAGGTTGACCCTATCAACTACATGCCTATTGAACTGTTGACAATGGAGAACATTGATTTCTATCGTCGTAAGAATATTGGATAAACTACTTAAACAAATATGTATTATGGAACTTAAGACCTACTTAAAAATTAATCCTGCCGACTCTGTCGTAGTGTGCCTGCAACCAAAGAAAAAAGGTGACATCATTGAGGTCGACGGACAACAGTTTATTGTGAACCAAGATACTCCCGCTGGTCACAAAGTACTTATCAAAGATGTAAAGGAGGGAGAGGACATCATCAAATACGGCTATCCTATCGGTCATGCCCGTCAGAATATGAAAGCGGGCGACTGGGTGAATGAGAATAACCTTAAGACCAATCTGAGTGGAACACTGGAGTATACATACCAACCAGTGAACGAAAGACTTAGCATCAAGAACGAGAACCGCACCTTCAAAGGCTATGTCCGTAAGAACGGGGATGTCGGTGTTCGTAATGAAATATGGATTGTGCCTACCGTGGGCTGTGTTAACGGCATTGCCGAGCAACTGAGTCACCGTCTAATGATGGAAACCAAGGGCGAGGGTGTCGACGCAATCTGGACATGGCACCACAACTACGGATGCTCACAACTCTCCGACGACCATGAGAATACCCGTAAAGTCCTACGCGACATCTGTCTGCACCCCAATGCCGGCGGTGTACTGGTTCTGAGTCTTGGATGTGAAAACAACCAACCAGAAGATTTCATGGCGATGTTGGGCGACTATGACAAAGACCGCATCAAACTGCTTGTCACCCAGCGAGTAGAGGGTGACGAGGTAGAAGCAGGTATGGAAATACTACGTGAACTCTATAACATTGCCAAACAAGACAAGCGTGAGGATGTACCTGTATCCAAACTGCGTGTGGGACTGAAATGTGGTGGTTCTGACGGATTCAGCGGCATCACCGCCAACCCATTGGTAGGTGAGTTCAGCGACTGGCTGGTCGCACAAGGCGGAACCTGTGTATTGACAGAAGTTCCGGAGATGTTTGGTGCAGAGACCATTCTGATGAACCGTTGTGAGACATCTCAGTTGTTCGAGCAGACCGTTTCTATGATTAACAACTTCAAGAACTACTTCCTATCACATGGCGAACCTGTGGGTGAGAACCCAAGCCCCGGCAACAAGGCTGGTGGTATTTCAACCCTTGAGGATAAGGCTTTGGGGTGCACGCAAAAGTGTGGCAAGGCGCCCGTCAGTGGCGTCATGGAGTATGGCGACCGCTTGCAAAACAACGGTCTGAACCTGCTTTCAGCCCCTGGCAATGACCTTGTAGCCTCTACAGCTCTTGCCTCTTGCGGTTGTCATATCGTACTCTTCACTACAGGGCGCGGCACCCCATTCGGAACATTTATTCCTACCATGAAGATTGCCACGAATCCTACTCTTGCCAAGAACAAACCCCACTGGGTCGACTTTTCCGCAGGACAGTTGGTTGAGGGACGTACCATGCAGGAGCTTGTTCCGGAGTTTATCGATAAGGTTCTAGCCGTTGCATCTGGCGAGAAAGCTCGTAATGAAGAAAACGGTTATCGCGAAATCTCCATTTTCAAGAATGGTGTTACGTTATAACGTAATAACGAAAAATAAATGAAGAAAGGCCTGATCGCATTATCACCGCTTCTGGTGTTTATCATTTTATACTTAGTCACGAGCATTATTGCTCGTGACTTTTACAAAGTACCCATCACCGTTGCTTTCATGGCAGCAAGCATCTATGCTGTCACCATCTCTGGAGGCATCCCGTTGAGAAAACGCATTAATATCTACAGTAAAGGTGCTGGAACAAGTCAGATGATGCTGATGATATGGATTTTCATTCTGGCTGGTGCTTTTGCTAATACGGCAAAGATGATGGGAGCGATTGATGCGACAGTCAACCTCACCCTGACCCTTTTGCCTGCCAACATGTTACTGGCAGGACTTTTTCTAGCAGCCTGTTTTATCTCCCTGTCCATTGGTACCAGCGTGGGCACCATTGTCGCCCTCACCCCTATTGCTGCAGGCATAGCCAATCATACAGGAATCTCCCTACCTGTCATTGTAGGAGCCGTTGTGGGAGGCTCTTTTTTCGGTGATAACCTCTCCTTCATCTCCGATACGACCATTGTAGCGACCTCTACCCAAGAATGTAAGTTAAGTGATAAATTCCGTGTGAATTCCTATATCGTGATACCTGTAGCAGTCATCATGCTAATTGTCTATCTCTTTATGGGAATCAATACGCAGATACAAAAACAGAACATTGATATAGAATTCCTGAAAGTCCTCCCCTATCTGATAGTCCTTGTCACAGCAATCATTGGCATGAACGTCATGGCTGTCCTTACCTTGGGGCTCCTGTTTTCGGGAATCACCGGACTCTGTCATGGCGCTTTTGATATTTACGGATGGATGAAAGCAATGGGTGACGGCATACTGGGAATGGGAGAACTGATTATCATTACCATCATGGCAGGAGGTCTGTTGGAATTGATAAAATACAATGGCGGTATAGATTTCATTATCAGCCATCTCACCCGACGCATAAGCAGCAAGAGAGGGGCAGAACTGTCGATTGCCGCATTGGTATCTTTTGTCAATATCTGTACGGCAAACAATACCGTGGCTATATTGACAGTAGGAAGTATCGCCAAGAATATAGGAGACCGCTTTGGAGTCGACAATCGTAAATGCGCCTCTATTCTCGACACGTTCTCCTGTATGATGCAAGGAATCATTCCTTATGGTGCTCAAATGCTGATGGCGGCAGGACTTGCAGCCATCAATCCCATCAGCATAGTCCCTTATCTCTTCTATCCTTTCCTATTAGGTATCACAGCCCTTTTTGCCATCCTATTCCGTTACCCTAAACGTTATTCATAATGGACATTATACAACGCAACTTCCTCAGACTTCTCAAATGCGGTGCCTTCGAACAAAGAGAACCGCTGGAACCCATGTCGACATGGAAATGGAAAAGACTCTACCAGCTTTCACAAATGCACGATGTTACACCATGGGTGTATGAAGGTATTCAAGCTTGTTCCGACGATTTCTTCCTGCATATTCATCCTGAACAGATGAAGCAATGGAAGGAATCTGCCGTAATAGCAGATACAGAGATTGTCAAAGAGGATGTTCAGCGACTCACCAATCCCATACTGAATCACAAATTACAATTGTTGACCAAGAAGGAAGGAAACAGTCCTACTTTCGAACTCCTGTTCAACATCATCCGCATTGCCCGTTACATTCTGACACAAGGCATCTGTCTAAGACACCTCTTGGAACTAGGTATCTATCTGCGCACGACGAAAGACCAACTCAACTACGAACAGTTATCCAAATGGATCAAGAAGCTGAAGATGAATAAAATCACACAGCTAGAAGCAGCTTTACTCATCCATTTATTTGGCTTCAAGGAAGAAGAGATTCCTTTTGCCACGGTAAAGGTTAACAAAGAAACCATCCAGATTGCCAATGACATTCTTAACACCTCTAGCGAACAGGCTGCCGACTGGTATTTCACCCAAGGAAAGAACGTTTTCGTGAGTACCAGTAACTCTGGAGCCATGATGTGGCATGTACGCCATTCTGCCAAGTACATGGGATATTATCCCAGCGAGGCCATCACCAATTTCTTTGCGAACTTCGCTCATTCACTCTCACATATCGAGGAATAGCCTAATGATGTCGGAATCTCAGTTCACGTAATTTATGACGCCCCATCAGACGACTCTTATCCACATAGCCATTAACCCCCACAATACGTCCCTTGCCAGTATACTGCCAAGCAATGATATCTCGCTCATCAGCTAATACAGGTTCCTCATCTGTATACATCGCTATCATCAACTTATAGTCGTCTAACTTCCCTAACAGATACTTATTGTAGAAATTACGATAGGTATACACCAATGGCTTTTGACGATAAGCTTCCTCCACCAATTCCAGAAACTTCAGAAGCGAGTCACAGAAATCTTCCACTGCCAGTCCGCCCATCGTCTCTACATCAATCATCGGTATCAGGTCTTGTTCACCAGGCAGGCACTGTCGCTTGAAGTTCTCCAATTGAGTAGTCTGCTCGACCTTTGGGCGATAGAAATGGTAACTACCTACTTTCAGTCCATAACGGTGGGCAAGATTAATATTACGTTCAAACATCTCGTCAATCCTATCGCCCCCTTCCGTAGCCTTCAGATATACGTATACCATCTTCGTATTGTCGCCTATCGTTTCCCAAAACACATTACCCTGATAGTGACTCATATCGATACCATGTACATGAGAACAAGTATCCTCACATTGGACATCTATATCCTGAGCCTCAACAGGCAGAATGACAACACACAATAATATATATATCAATATCTTTTTCATACTCTTTTTTCAAATTTAGGCACAAAGGTATAAAAAAGTTTAGATTATTTTGTATCTTTGCCCATAAATTCTGAATTATGAAACAATACATATTAAGCATCGTTTGCGGATTTCTTCTCCTTACTGCCTGTTCTAACGGAGACAATGAAGAACATAGGCAACCCGCTAAGAGAACTGTGATTGCCTATCTGGCAGCAGAGAATACGCTGTCCGGAAGTGCACAAAGTGACATCAACGAAATGATTAAAGGCGTAAAGTCGATTTCAAAATATGACAATATGATTGTCTTTGTCGACCGTGTCAGTTCTACGGAGAAACCTTTTATCATCCGTTTACAGAACGATAACAAGGAGCCTGCTGATACCATTCGAAAATACGAACAGGACTTCCTTACTTCTGACCCAGAGAAGATGAAAGAGGTCCTTGGGTGGGTAATGACCAATTATCCAGCAGACGACTATGGTCTGATCCTTTGGGGACATGCCAACGGCTGGGTCATCATGAGTGACCTGACGGAATCAAGGAGAGCAATAGCATTGGACAACGGAGAGAACCAATTGAGTGACAAAGGGCATTGGATGGAAATTCCTACACTAAAGAATGTATTGCAAGCCCTACCCCATCCTTTCAAGTTTATCTTTGCCGACTGCTGTAACATGCAGAACGTGGAGGTTGCCTATGAGTTGAAAGATGTGACGGACTACCTCATTGCCTCACCAGCCGGTATTCCAGGTGATGGTGCACCCTATGACAAAATCATCCCTGACTTATTTAACTACGACGATGTACAGATGTACACCAAGACCTGCGATGACTACTACGCAAAGACCGATCAGGAAGGCGGACATCTGCCTATCTCGACTATCCGAACAGACCAGACGGCTCAGTTAGCTGCCACCACCAAGACTGTCTTGAAGAACATCTACGATACGCATACAGACTTTGATACCGACGGTCTCATCTACTATTATTCTTACAACATATCGAATCCCGATGAGAACATCATGTACGACATGAACGACTTCATCCTCAAATATGCCAATGAAGACGACTATAACAATTGGCTCAACGCCTTTAACGAAGCCGTAGTCTATAAAAAGATGAGTACTAAATGGCAGGTAATGGGAACGCTGGTATTCGACTTTGAAGTCACCGAAGAACGATTTGGAGGTGTCAGCATGTTCTTCCCCCTGGAACGATACGAGCACACACTCATCAAATACAACGAAGGAATCAGGAAAATGGCATGGTATTATGCCGTCGATGCCTCCGAACTCGGCTGGTGAACAATCACCTTGACCTTTGAGATACGGCGTTCCTCCATCTCCTGTATCTCAAAGGTGAAGTTCAGATAGTCAATCCTCTCGTGCATTTCCGGGAAGTCACCTTTGATTTCCAACAACAGACCGGCAAGTGTATCTGCATCACCCTCCACTTCCGAAAAGATTTCATCATCCAGCTTCAATATCTTATAGAAATCGCTCAGTAAGGTTTTCCCTTCAAATAGGAAAGTGTTGCTGTTGATACGCACATAGCTCTTCTCGTCCTCGTCATACTCGTCATTTATCTCCCCGACAATCTCCTCTAGGATATCCTCCAGCGTCACGATACCACTGGTACCGCCAAACTCATCAACCACAATGGCAATATGTACCTTATTCTCCTGGAACTCACGCAACAAGTCGTCGATTTTCTTTGTCTCTGGTACGAAATAAGGGGGACGTATCAATGACTGCCAACGGAAATTAGCTGGTTTACGTAAATGGGGCAGCAAATCTTTGATATACAAAATACCTCGGACATTGTCACTGTTGTCCTGATAGACGGGTATGCGGGAATAATTATTCTCAACAATACACTTCAATACTTCATTAAACGATGCCTTAAAATCGAGGTCAACGACATCCTGACGGCTGGTCATAATCTCCTTCGCTGTCTCATCCCCAAAACGGACAATACCTTCCAGCATCCGTTGTTCTTCCTTGATATCCTCCTTATCGGTCAGTTCCAACGCCTGTTCTAAATCGTCCACGCTCAACACATGATTCTCTTTCTGAACCACCTTACCGGCAAGGATACGTGACTTAATTAGAATCGTAGCAAAGGGATAGAATAAACGACGAAAAAACAGAATGGAATTGACTGCCGTCCTACAGAAACGCAGCGGCTGCTGTACCGTATATACTTTCGGCATAATCTCACCAAATAGTAAGAGAAGGAAAGTCAACAAAATCGTCAGACAAATAAACTCTATCCATTCATTGCCGAAGTTAACTACCTGGGCAAAGAAATAATTACAGAGCATGATAATTGTCACATTCACCAGATTATTAGTGATAAGTATCGTGGCCAAGGTACGTTCAGAATCCTCACGAAGTGCGAGAATTTGACGGTCACGCTCTGTCTTTTCCTCCTCCAGTTCACTCAAATCCGATGGGGAGAGTGAGAAGAAAGCTATCTCTGAGCCAGATGCGAAACCTGACAACAACAACAAACCACATGCAAGGATGATAGCGATTATGGCACCATAATCAGGTGCCATAATATGTATTTCACTCAGGATCTGTAGAATTTCTTCCATTTGACAGCATTTCCATATTGTCTGCCCATATCTCCGTCATATAGCGACGCTGTCCTTGTTTGTCGTCATAGGATGAATAACGCAGACGACCCTCAATATACAGTCTGTCACCTTTATGGACATACTTCTCAACAATCTCAGCCAATTTTCTCCATAGAATCACGTTATGCCAATCTGTATGATCAGGTACCTGCGTACCGTTCTGCAAGGTATAGCCACGATCTGTCGTCGCCAAACGAAGACGTGCAACGGCAACTCCCTGCTCCACATAACGGACTTCAGGATCGGCACCGACATGACCAATTAGCATTACTTTATTCATAGGGTGTATTACTTGAAACCACCAAGATAACGGAACTTGAAATTCTTTCCCTTGGCAGAAGGGAACTGGCTACGCTCATCAACCCTGCCACGCAAGTAATCAACAATACGATTATAACAGTCAATACCTGACATCGCCTTACATTGCGCTACAAAATGAGTATCACGGTACTGGAACTTACCTGTGCCTGGAACCATCAGCACACGTTTGAAATCAAGAGCCCCCTCATACCAGCCTGGCAATTCCTCGTTCAAATGGGCTAACGTAGGCGGCAGGGGTTTCTCACGAGTTTCAATAGTAGGATGAACAGCACGCTTTTCCTTGAAATCGAGCATCGTAGCTGCTTCCGTCTTGATGATGATGAAATATACACGAGAACGAATCTTATAACGCTTGGGATAATAAACATCGCTGTCGCAATAAGCACGGATGTCATTTTCAAGCACAGGATTCATTCCTATTTCAGGGATATCTGCAAGAAACGCAATAGCATCGTCAACATTGTTGACTAAGACTTCTTTGTCAAAGTATCGTAAGTATAGATTCATAGAATAGTTTGGGTTTCTTAAAAGGGCTAAGAGAAAGAGCGGAAAACGGGACTCGGACCCGCGACCCCAACCTTGGCAAGGTTGTGCTCTACCAACTGAGCTATTTCCGCATTTTTCAAAGAACCGCTATGTGAAGAGGAGGAGACTCGAACTCCCACGTCGCAATTGACACTACCCCCTCAAAGTAGCGCGTCTACCAATTCCGCCACCTCTCCAACATATAAACATTGAATAAAAAAGAGTGCCCAGAACAGGACTCGAACCTGCACGCCTCACGGCACACGCACCTGAAACGTGCGCGTCTACCAATTCCGCCACCTGGGCATTTATTTCGCTAAGGCCATTCCTTAACGCTCTTTTTTGTTCAATAAGTGAGCGGAAAACGGGACTCGGACCCGCGACCCCAACCTTGGCAAGGTTGTGCTCTACCAACTGAGCTATTTCCGCATAATTTTGCTTGTCAGAAGCACATCTCTCTCGATTGCGGATGCAAAGGTAATGCTTTTTTCGGAATTAGCAAACTTTTCCGCTGTTTTTTTACACAAAAAGTTTTCTTTTATCCCTTCTACACCCTTTCTGGGGTTCTCTAACTGTTTGTTTCCTCTACTTTCTCTGGAGCAATCCCCTTCCGAACCAAGTTCACTTGACTAACATTATTATAATAACCATTGACATACAGTCCTAGCTTTTTCAGTTCTTTGACATCATTTGCCGTTAAGAAAATTCTGTAGACGCCAGACTCTCCGACATTGGCACACCCCCAGTTGTTCAACTCATTATTATTACCCTCCAGAGTCTTATCCGTGCTACTAATGATTGTTTTAAACTGCCAGTAGGTAACATCCGGATTACTGGTGTCTATCTCATAGATAAATTCCAGTTTATCTCCCTCTTTGATATCTGTGAATTGACTCGCGGGTATCTCAAATCCATTCTCCCAGTTGCCGAAAGAACATGTACCTTCCCATATAGTAGTCGATTCCCATACAGAATTACCTGGAGTCAGAAAGACCCGTTTGATTTTCAGGACTTCACCTTCTGATGACTGAATAGCGACCTCATCAACATTCCTGACATCCTGACCATCAAAATAACAGGTCAACGAGGTGATGCCTGGTTTTCCCCATATCCTCAGTTTGCCAGAAATCACTAATTGGATAGCCGCCTTGATAGGCTCAACAAACTCCACTGTAATAGATTCATAGTCAGACCAGTCAACCGGCAGGTTACGCTCTCTCATAGATCCGACGAGTCCACCCCAAGGAATCGATTTATAGGTAATGGTACCATCATCATTCCGCACGAAACTCTCATGGATATTCCATGTTCCGTCAAACTTGGAGTTAAGTGTCAATGGATCATCATTATTTCGAAGTCCACACCCTACCAGCACTAAGGCTGCCATCAGCGTCAACAGTTGTTTCATGTTATCTTGTTTTAGTGTAGTATATTGTTATTGGTTGCGAAGATACGCATAATATTTGAAATGACAAAGGATTCCCCCGAAAAAACTGCCATATTGGCTAGAAGTAAGGAGTTTTTCAATCCATACGATTCCGATAATCCTCATAGGTATAACTACGGAGGATTTCAAGGGTATTGTCTGTATGCAGCATGCCAATAGCAGGATGGGTGATACCATTAAAGGTGTTCGTCTTGACCGTAGTGTAGTGAATCATGTCCTCAAAGACAATCTCTTGACCAATCTCCAAAGGCTTGTCAAACCGCCACGAACGCATAAAGTCACCGGCAAGACAGCTATTTCCGCCTAAGCGATATACATGATCACCTTTTTCTTCCTCCACATGCTCAGCTCCACGGACATCCGGATAATAGGGCATTTCCAGACAATCAGGCATATGACAGGTAAAGCTGACATCAAGAATAGCAGTCTTAATCCCTTTATCCTCCACAATATCCACAACATGCGACACCAGAGGCCCCGTCTGCCAGGCAAAGGCACTTCCCGGCTCGAAGATGACTTTCAAATGTGGATAACGCTCATGAAATCCTCGCATGATCCTTACCAACAATTCAACATCATAATCTTTCCGAGTTACTAAGTGTCCCCCTCCAAAATTAATCCATTTCAATTGAGAGAACCAACGAGAAAACTTCTTTTCTATATGGCTGAGGGTGCGTTCGAACACATCCGCCCCACTCTCGCAATGACAATGACAATGAAAACCCTCAATATCGGATGGCAACTGCTGAGGCAACTTATCCGCTGTCACACCAAAGCGGGTACCCGGTGCGCACGGGTTATACAACAAAGTTCCAACCTCTGAATACTCGGGGTTGACCCGTAAGCCAAGAGAACATGTTGCAGCACGCTCATGGAAACGCTCATACTGAGTCATGGAATTGAATGTCAGATGAGAAGAGCATGATACAATTTCATCTATCTCATCATCAGTATATGCCGGTGAAAACGTATGTGCCTTACTGCCGAATTCATAGAAGGCGAGCTTTGCCTCAGACAGGGAACTTGCCGTTGTCGACTGGATATATTCACGAAAAATAGGAAATGTCTTCCATAGGGCAAAAGCCTTGAATGCAAGAATAAATTCTGAATCCGTACGCTTAGCCACCTCACTAATCAAAGACAGGTTACGGCGAAGTTTCTTCTCCTCTATAATATATATAGGTGTATTCAAATCCATTTTCTTGGTTAAAAATCATTTTTCGACTGCAAAGATAACTTTTTATTGCGGTTAAATTGCATTATTCCATTAAAATTATTAATTTTGCAGTGAAAATGAGATTTTAAATAATGAAACTCATCGTAATGACCCAACCCACGTTTTTCGTGGAGGAAGACAAGATTCTGACATCCCTCTTTGAAGAGGGACTGGATTGTCTGCACTTGCACAAGCCAGAGTCTTCGCCAATGTATGCAGAGCGTCTGCTTACACTCTTGTCAAATGATTATCACTCCAAAATCGTTGTGCATGGTCATTTCTATCTAAAAGAAGAATATAAGCTGAGAGGCATTCACATAGACGACACCAGCACTCCTGTTCCTCACGGATACAAAGGAAAAGTCAGCCGCACCTGTACTCGGATTGAAGATCTGAAGGAAGCCAAACGACAGTCAGACTACGTCTTTTTAAAAAGCATCTTCGACAGTCAGACCAACGCTGACGAGAAATCGTCTTTCACGGCAAATGAGTTGGAGAATGCGGCAAAACGGGGACTTATCGACCGCCATGTCTATGCCCTTGGAGGTATGAATATAGACAACATACGAGTGGCGAAAGACCTGGGGTTCGGAGGGGTGGTCATCTGCGGTGATCTATGGAATCGCTTCAACATCCATCAGGAGCTCGACTACAAAGAATTGATAAGCCATTTCGAGAAACTCAGGAAAGCAATCGGATAAACAATCTAAAACATATGAGCACAAACAAAAACTACATGGTCTTTTCGGGTACTGCCACAAAGTACCTTGCAGAGAAAATCTGCCAAAGCTTAGGATGTCCGCTGGGAGAATTGCAAATCACGAAGTTCTCCGACGGTGAGTTTGCTGTATCTTACGAGGAGTCCATCCGTGGACGTGACATCTTCCTCGTACAGAGTACCTTCCCCAACAGCGACAACCTGATGGAGCTGCTGCTAATGATTGATGCCGCCAAACGAGCATCGGCCCGCACCATCAATGCCGTTATTCCCTATTTTGGATGGGCCCGTCAGGACCGTAAGGACAAGCCCCGCGTCAGCATCGGTGCAAAACTGGTTGCCGACTTGCTCTCTGTAGCTGGTGTCGACCGTGTGATTACGATGGATCTGCACGCTGATCAAATCCAAGGATTCTTCGATGTCCCCGTTGACCATCTCTATGCGTCGAATGTCATCCTGCCCTATCTGCAGAGTCTGAAGCTCGACAATCTGGTTATCGCCTCTCCTGATGTAGGCGGTTCCAAACGTGCCAACACCTATGCCAAGTACTTAGGATGCCCGTTGGTGCTCTGCAACAAGACCCGTGCTCGTGCCAATGTGGTGGCCACGATGCAGATTATCGGTGATGTGGAAGGAAAGAATGTCGTGATTATCGATGATATGGTCGACACAGCCGGTACGATTACCAAGGCTGCCGACATCATGAAAGCTGCAGGTGCCAAAACGGTTCGTGCCTGTGCCTCCCACTGTGTGATGAGTGGTCCTGCCAGTGACCGTGTACAGGAGTCTGCCTTAGAGGAAATCGTCTTTACCGACTCTATCCCCTATACACAACGATGTGCCAAGGTCAAGCAGCTGAGTGTTGCCGACCTGTTTGCAGAGACCATCCGTCGCGTCATCAATAACGAGAGTATTTCCAGTCAATACATTGTATAAATGAATATCAAATCTATTCTTATCATGACGGCAGCAGGCATTACGCTTGCTGCTTGTCAGTCAAAGGGATATCAGATTGAGGGTACCGCCGAAGGATTTGAGAATGGCGACACGCTGTTTCTGACCATCGACCCTCAGGGCAACACCCCTCGTGATACCTTGATAGTGCAAGATGGGAAATTCTTCCTCAGCGGAGAAACCGACTCCACCTATATCTGTATGATATACAGTGCCAAGAACGAGAACATCGGAATGCCTTTCTTTATCGAGCCTGGTATCATAAAAGTCCTGCTGTCGAAAGAGCCCAATGCCTCCCAGGTGGGTGGTACACATATCAACGAGGAATTACAACGGATGAATGACGCTGCTGCCAAGATCGGTCAAGAAATCAACAACATCGCCGAGAAGTTTTTCGCCGATGGAGAGACGACTGAAGAGGATCAGCAGAAAGCCATGAAACAGGTCGACCAGTTACATGAGCAGTTCAACGAGATTGTCAGGGAAACAGCCAAGCGCAACATCAAGAACGAACTGGGCTATTACCTGCTGACATTTTATCCCCCGGAGACTTTCTCTAACGAGCAACGCATGGAACTCATCCAGCAACTCCCCAAGGAGATGCGGAAACGGGATGCCATTAAAGAAATGGAAACATATCTCAACGAGGCTACTAAGACATCAGAAGGTTCGACCATCACAGACTTCACCCTGCCTTCGCTCGAGGGGGCACCCTTAAGTGTCATGAGCGAGGTAAAGAAAAACCGCATCACCGTGCTCGACTTCTGGGCAAGCTGGTGTGGTCCCTGCCGTCAGGAAATGCCCTTGATGCTTAACATCTACAAGACATACAAAGACAAAGGCCTCGGCATCGTGGGAATCTCCCTGGATGACGATGCTGATGCATGGAAGAAAGCTACCGAGCAGTTAGGACTTCCCTGGCCGCAGATGAGCGACCTGAAAGGTTGGGACAATGCTGCTGCCCAGATGTTCAATGTCACCAGTATTCCCCATACGGTCGTTCTCGACCAGAACGGGAAGATTCTCCGTCTCGGACTTCGTGGTGAACGACTGGAACTGTTTATTGCCGAACAACTGAAATAGTCTGTCAAGCAATATCATCGGACCAATAAGAATGGCGACCCTCATCGGATCGCCATTCTCATATTATGATGGTTGCTCTTATACGTTAGGCAACTCCAACCATTTCACATAGCAGAAGTCCTGACGGTGAGGCAGGTTCTTGTTCTTCGGATACATGCGGACAGCACTCATGTACTGACCAGACTGCTTGGGTGAATGCTCCGCCTCGAAGGTAAAGTTGTTACCTTCCTTCTTAACCATCTTCAGCGGCTCCACTGAGAATACATGCTCTTTGCCGTCCTTGTCGATAGCAACGTTGACCTTCTCAAGACCCACAGCATCGTCGAGCCCTTGCTCGTTGATGACATAACGAAGGGTGTACTTCACGCCAGTCTCATGCAGACCGGAAGCGGGAGCAGTAGACTCACTGCTTACGACGCTGATGGCATCCCAACGCTCAGCAACAGTTTCCTTCCATTGGGCAATCTCTTTCGCAAGACGGAAGTTATCCTTGGCAAGCTCCTTGAAGCGCTTGGCCTCCTTCTCGTAGAACTTGGAATAGTAGTCATCCAACTGACGCTTCATCGTATAGTGAGGAGCAATCTGGGCGATGGAGTTCTTGAGAACCTTGATCCAGCCCTTAGAAATGCCGGTCTTCTTATCTCTATCATAGTAGAGAGGAATTATCTCGTTCTCCAGCAGGCTGTAGATGGTAGCAGCGTCGAGCTTGTCCTGATAGCCCTGATTCTGGTAGGTACGCTTCTCGGTCAATGCCCATCCGGCACCCTCACGATAGCCCTCCAGCCACCAACCGTCCTTCACGGAGAGGTTGACGACACCATTCATCTCGGCCTTCTCGCCTGATGTACCAGAGGCCTCGAGAGGACGTGTCGGGGTGTTCATCCAGATATCCACACCCGATACCAAACGACGAGCCAACAGGAAGTCGTAGTCCTCGAGGAAGATAATCTTACCCTGGAACTGAGGCATCTGACTGATATCGAAAATCTTCTTAATCAAGCCCTGACCAGCACCATCTGCAGGGTGAGCCTTACCAGCGAAGAGGAACATGACGGGACGCTCGGGGTTGTTGACAATACGCTCAAGACGCTCCAAGTCGGTGAACAGCAGGTGTGCACGCTTGTAAGTAGCGAAACGACGGCAGAAGCCGATAACCAGTGCGTTGGGGTTGAAGCGCTCAACCAACTTAACCACACGGTCGGGGTCGCCCTGATTCTTCAGCCATGTTTCCTGGAACTGAATGGCCAGATAATCGAAGAGCTTCTGCTTCAGAGCCTTACGGGTAGCCCAAACCTCCTCATCTGGACAGTTGTAGATACCATGCCAGATTTCTTCGTTAGACTGGTCGCTCAGGAACTTAGGATCGAAGTACTTCTTATATACCTTAAGCCACTCGGCAGCTGCCCATGTGGGGAAGTGGACACCATTGGTGACATAGCCCACGTGGTTCTCCTCGGGATAATAGCCGCTCCAGATGGGAGCGAACATCTGCTGAGAAACCCAGCCGTGCAGCTTGGACACACCGTTTACCTCCTGACAAGTGTTGCAGGCAAAAGTACTCATACAGAACTTCTCACCCTTGTCGTCAGGATTGGTACGACCCATGCCAATGAACTCGTCCCATGTGATGCCGAGTTTGGCGGGATAACCACCCATATACTTGCCGAAGAGTCCCTCCTCGAAGTAGTCGTGTCCGGCAGGAACAGGAGTATGAACGGTATAAAGACCGCTGGCACGAACCAGTTCCAGAGCCTGGTTGAAGGTCAGTCCGTCTTCCTCGATGTAGTCGCACAGGCGCTGCAGGTTGCAGAGTGCTGCGTGACCCTCGTTACAATGGTAGATATCCTTCTTGATGCCGAGCTTCTTCAGCAGCAGCATACCACCGATACCCAACAGGATCTCCTGCTTCAGACGATTCTCCCAGTCGCCACCATAGAGTGAGTGGGTGATGGGTTTGTCGAAGTCAGAGTTCATCTCGTTATCAGTATCCAGCAGGTAGAGTTTCACACGACCCACATTCACACGCCATACATAAGCGTGAACCTGATAGTTGGTATAAGGCACGTCTATGACCAGCGGCGAGCCGTCTTTGTCGAGCTGGCGCTCGATGGGCAGCGAGCCGAAGTTCTGCGTCTCGTAATTGGCAATCTGCTGTCCGTCCATCGACAGGCTCTGAGTAAAGTAACCGAAACGATAAAGGAAACCGACGGCACACATATCCACGTTAGAGTCGGAAGCCTCCTTCACATAGTCACCGGCCAGCATTCCCAAACCACCAGAATAGATTTTCAGGGCTGAGTGGATACCGTATTCCATACAGAAGTAAGCCACTGAGGGGCGCTTCTTGTCGGGCTCTACGTCCATATATGCGCGGAACTGGGCATAAACATCCTTGATACGCTTCATCAGGGTCTTGTCCTTCAGGATTTGCTCTTTGCGCTCAAAGGTCAGGCGCTCGAGCAGCATCACGGGATTGTGCTTTACGTCGTGGTAAATCTCAGGGTCGAGGTCACGGAACAAGTCACGAGCCTCAAAGTTCCATACCCACCACATATTGCGGGCAATCTCATCCAAACACTTCAATTGCTCGGGAAGACTCGACTTCACGGTCAGCACCTTCCACTGAGGAACATTTGCATAATCAGCTTTAATTTTCATAATCAATTGTATTGAATTTTATATTTTTCTTATTCTCTTAACTCAAACGCGCTTCGGCCTTCCGTAGCGCAATATCATATGCCTCGTAGTAATACTTGATAAACTCACTCCACAGAGCTTTCTTGGAAAGTTCATCAGCATGCTTGCGACATTCATCAACCTGCTTCTTCGTCATGTTGGAGAACTCAGCTACGGTATCCTTGATAGCATCTGCCACCTCAGAGTAATTGTAGTCTGTACGATGAATGACCTTCACGCCATCCACGATCTCACCATGATGACCGAACACCTTATTGGCCCACAGGCCGAAACCTGCCAGGTCGGTCGTGATACAGGGCACCTTGAAGGCGATGGCCTCCAACGGCGTATAGCCCCACGGCTCATAGTAGGAGGGATAGATACACAGGTCGTTACCTAATACGATATCATAATAGGTCATATTCACGACACCGTCCTTTCCGTCAAGGTAACAAGGCAGGAAAATCACTTTCACCTGATCATCCTTGCGGTTGTGCATATCGTAGTACTTCAGCATTCCCAGCACATTGTCGTGGCTCATATTATGCAGCCAGTGCGTCACCTGAGGCACTTCCAACGGCGTATCATACTGCTTACCGCTTGCCAGTCGCTCCTGCAGGTCTTTTCTGGGCTCTCCTACCCAACCGGGCACCTCGATGAAAGCCACCACCTTCTTCTTCAGGTCTTTCTCGCGCAACAGACGGTTCATAGCTTCCACAAACACGTCAATACCTTTGTTGCGGAACTCATAGCGTCCCGAGGTCGAGATAATCAGCGTATCATCATCAAGGTTATCACCCAGCAAGGCATTGGCAACTTCCAACAGACGCTTACGGGCTACCTTGCGCTTCTTAGTGAAGGTGGCTGCCTTGGGTACGAAACTATTGTCGAAACCATTGGGCAATACCACATCGACAGGTTTATCGAGCAGTTCCTTACACTCATTGGCAGTGATGTCACTCACCGTCGTGAAACAATCGACAAACCATGCTGTCTGCTTCTCGATAGAGTGCTTGCTCTGCATATTCAGCTCACCCGCCATCTGGTCACCATTATAGGCGAAGAGATAGTCGTAGAGAGGCTTCTGGTTGCCGGCTATCGAACGGCCGATACTCGTGGCATGGGTCGTGAAGACGGTACCTATCTGAGGCAACACCTTATTTATATATAAGGCACCCAATCCACACATCCACTCATTGGCATGATAGACGACACGCTGTTTGCCGTTCTGCAGATAGTGGTTATAGAAACTCTCCACCACCAGGGCTGCGGCATACGAGAACATCGAAGCCTCGTCATAGTCGCCGTAGGCATGCAACGAGTCAACCTGATAGTTTTCCCACAACCACGTGTAAATCTCGTCCTTTTTCTCGAAGAACGGCTGGAAATCCACCAAAATCGCAACGGGTTCGCCGGGAATGGTCCACCGCCCTACCCTGACGTCAAGATGATGCTCCTTCGCTTCCCATTGCCAATCGGCAAAGAGCGCTTTGTCTTCTTTAAAATAAGGGCATGCTTCTTTCTGCCAGAAATCAGGACCGATAAATACAATCCGGTCCTTCATCGCTTCCTGCAATGTCTTTGCCCGAGTAGAAAGAACGGTATAGATACCGCCAACCTTGTTACAAACCTCCCAACTCGACTCAAAGATGTAATCAGGTTTCAACATTTCTTCTCCCATTGTTATACAAGTATGATGGGTACAAAGGTACTTAATTAAATTTAAAAAACAGAAAATATATCGATAAATTTTTAGTGCTTTCCACAATTTATTGATATAGATTTAGTATCTTTGCCCCCAAACTGATAGAAGATGAAAAGAACTGTTATTTTGACACTTATGGCTTTTCTGATGCTCTCCGCCCAAGCACAAAAGGACGACAGGGCATTCAAGACTTACCTCTACAATGACGAGTACGAGGTTTTCCTTCGTATCAATTTTTATGACAAGGATATCAAGATAGCAGGACAGGAACTTTACGGCGATCTGCCCGGCTATCTGGGCAGGAAACATCACTCTTTCTGCTGGGTGATGGTCGATGTCGAGATGGAGAATGAGCGGAAGGCTACGATGACGATGGTCAACGACTTTGGCAGCGAAGACCTGACAGCGTCGCTCACCCGCAAGAACGACTCTATCTACATCTTCAGACAAGAAAAAGGGAGCACTGTCAAAATACCAAAGAATGGCAAATGGCAGAAACTCCCAAAGACCCTTGAGTTTAAGCGGAAATAATCTTACATGTTCATACCGCCGTCCACCTGGATGACCTGTCCGCTCACATAGCTCGACATGTCGGAAGCCAGGAAGGTGGCCACATTGGCGATATCCTCCACCTGACCGCCACGACGAAGAGGAATCTTCTGCTTCCACTCGTTGCGAACCTCCTCAGGCAGGGCTGCCGTCATAGCCGTCTCGATGAAACCTGGAGCGATGGCATTGGCACGAATACCCTTCGGACCCATTTCCTGACCGATACTCTTGGCCAGGGCTATCAGACCAGCCTTTGAAGCGGCATAGTTGGCCTGACCGGCATTACCGTGAACGCCTACGACAGAGGCCATATTGATGATGGAACCGCCACGCTGGCGCATCATCACGGGCACACAGGCATGGATGAAGTTGAAAGCCGACTTCAGGTTAACGGCAATCACAGCATCCCACTGCTGCTCGGTCATACGGAGCATCAGACCGTCTTTGGTGATACCGGCGTTATTCACCAGGATATCGATAGCACCAAACTCTTCCTTCACAGCCTTCACCACCTCCTCGGTCTGAGCGAAGTCGGCAGCGTTCGAGGCATAGCTCTTGGCCTTGACACCCTTGGCAGCAATCTCCTTTTCCGTTTCCTCGTTCACCTCTAAGTCGGTGAATGCAATGTTAGCACCTTCTTCTGCGAACTTCAATGCGATAGCTTTTCCGATACCGCGTGCAGCACCTGTAATCAGGGCTGTCTTTCCTTCTAATAATCCCATAATTTGTTGTTGATTAATATATTAACTATTCTTGATCGTGATATGACCCAGGGCACCATAGATAAACTTGGCCACCTGCGGCTTCGTAGCTTCCTCTGAGAGTCCGTGGGCTATACGTCCATAGATATAGGGAACCTCGAGTCCCTTGATACAATAGTGGGTGATGTTGGCCACCAGCTCCACATTCTCGATGTCGAACTCACCGTCCTCCTTGCCCTCACGGAACACCTTGCAGAAAAGCTCTATCTCTGCATCGTCAAAATTCTTGCGCACCTTCTCCACCATCCAGATATTACGGAAGAATTCGGCACGCAGGTTACCATTGCGCACCACCGTCTCACGAATCATGTTCAGATGCGTATAGATAATATCTATCACCTTCTCCTGAGGACGGATCTTACGGGCTGCCACCTCGTCGAGCTTGTCCGACAAGCGCTCCAGCTCACCCTCTATAACGGCATAATAGATATCTTCCTTGCTTTTAAAATAGGTATAAAGCGTACGACGACCCTTGCCCGAAGCAACGGCAATGTCGTTCATCGTCGTATTCTCCATCCCGTTCTTGGCAAACAACTGGCGTGCCACGTCCACCAACTTCTGTCTGGTCTTTGATATTGACATCTCTATATCCTCCCAAATTTCCCGTATTGCACAATACTAATACAATGTGCAAAATTAGACATTTCTTTCCAAACAGCCAAATAATTTGACGGAAAATGCTCGGAAAACACGCTAAAATCAAAAAATCAGGGCAAATATTTGGTTATTTCGGAAAATAGTCGTACCTTTGCAGCCGCAAAACAGAAAATGATCGCGGAGTGGAGCAGTTGGTAGCTCGCCAGGCTCATAACCTGGAGGTCGCATGTTCGAGTCCTGCCTCCGCAACTAAAAAAGAAACGCAACCCATTTGGATTGCGTTTCCTTTTTTTTTGTAGTAGTTCTTTTTTCTTCTTACTTCAAATGGCGCATCACCTTCTCGTAATAACGCTGAGTAGCTCTCCTTGAGTAGTGCTGGCCGCCGTTCCACGAACGGATGGCATGCTCAATGTCATTAGCGCGATTGAAATACGACTGCAGGAGGAGAAACATCTCCTTCGACTTCTGAATGTCGAAGCGGTCGTTTAAGGTGTAGCGCTTCTTGCTCTTTCTTTTCTGTAGGATGTTGTTACACTCCCGTACACAAATCGGAGTAATCTGCATCGCTCCGCAGCTCGGGCCGCTTACAGCCCTCGGGTTGCCACCACTCTCTACCTGAATAATGGCATTCATTACCGGATTCCAGTCAAAAGAGCCTTCATTTCCATTTTGTCCTTTTGTTCCAGCCAAAGTCCCTGTAGGACAAGCCATTAAAATGGCTGCTGCAACTAACAATTTTCTAACAACCTTACTCATAAATCTCTTTTTAAGTATGACCGTCTCACCACGAGACATTCAATTGCCACACTATTGTTAACGCGCACAAAGGTACGACTAATTCATGAACCCGCCAAATAATGAAACAAAATATAACACTGATTACCAATTAATTAACATAAATCAAGAAGAGTTAGTGAATCAGTCTGTCTGGTAGATTTGTCACAAATTCCCTGCCCCCCCATAACCAACGCTTATTGCTCAATAACCCTGCCTTATTGACGGATAACGGTACGTCATTGGCAGAAAACGACTAACTAATACACATTGGGGATTCTTCCATTACCGCTGCAGCTTCGAAGTCAGAAAATCCAGGTCGTAGAAGTGGTCATAACCGAAGGCGTAGCCCTCGGTAGGCGTGATGCCTGCATCGGTATTTGTGAAGTTCTTGTCGGTGGAACGGTCGCGATAGGTGGAGATCATGAAGTTCTGTCCGTCGGCCGTCTGCATCACCTGTACGCAGCAGGTTCCCCCACCCGAACGCTCACCCATGATGGGGTAACCGTAATCCTTCATGAGCGTGGGAAACTGGTGACCACACGAGAAGGCCACCTGACTGCAGAGCACCCCGATGTTCATGCCGCTATTCAAGTTTCGCATCGCTTCATTACTTCAGCCACTCCTGTAAGAGGTAAGAGGTATGAAAAAGACTCGACTGATTGAGGTAGCGGTGAAGGTTGTAGTAGCCGCCCTCACAGCCTTTCTAACCGCCATCACAACGACCAGTTGCATGGGACACGGACCATTCTGACTAAGTTAGAGGTGAGAGGTAAGAGGTGAGAGGTGAGAAAAAGAAGTAAATTAACAAAGTAAGAAGTACAAAAACGAAGAAGCCCCGGGTCATTGCTGACTCAGGGCTTCTCTCTTTGAAAAGTGGCGGCCTCCTACTCTCCCGCATTGCATTGCAGTACCATCAGCGCAGGCGGGCTTAACTTCTCTGTTCGGAATGGGAAGAGGTGGGACCCCGCCGCAATAACCACCTGATAATTCTTCGAATGCATAATTCATAATGCTTAATGCATAATTATGAAATGCACCGTATA
>JAEEXI010000008.1 GCA_016291495.1 Prevotella sp. | reverse complement strand
AATCTGTTCCGGGAACTGCATCTTTTGCGGCACAAACAGTAGCCAGCAGTACAGTGTTGTTCATGCGAAGCATCACACTGCCATCGGCCTGCTTTGCCACTTTCCCGGTCTCAATTGTGATGGTTCTCCCATCAGGCAACTGAATACTTTTCGTAATTACGTTCATCTTGTATAAAAAACATCTAAAAATAAAAAAAATGCGCCATGGCGCTAAAATTGGCGACAAAGGTACACATTATTAAATACAAAAACGAATATTCCTCCATTATTTTTCTTTTTTTATGAAATTATCACTAAAACAAAAGGGTGCGAACCATTGGCTCGCATCCTTTTCTTAGAAGAGTCAGGGAGTTTCCTTTAGTTGGGATCAGAGCCGCCACCACCAGAAGCCTGGGCTGTGATGGTGAACCAGACGGTACCGCCATGGTAAACCACCAGGCTGTGACCAGCCTCCACGTTCAGACCAGTGAATGCTGCACCGTTGGCATCGTGGCTGCTGGGGTTGATGGCTTCGCCGGAACCATCCACCTTCGCCGTGAAGGCTACCTCACCGAGATTGTTGCCGCTGACGGCTACGCTAGTGACAGGAGCCGTGGCAGTCACGCTGCCGCCTGCAATACTCTGACTCACACCGTTGATGGTGGCAACCGTGTTGTAGGAAGGTTCACCGGGAGTGACACCGCCGCTGCCACCGCTGGGAGTGCTCTCGCCAGTGTTACCGGTACCACCACCGCCAGCGTTGTTGAGGTAGAGTTCAGACTCAATGTCAATGTCTGACGTTGTGTAGCTGCGCTCGACAGCCTCGGCCAGACTGCAGAGGTCGGAACCAAAACCTGCCTCGTTGAGGACGAGTTGGCAGTTGCTGCGGAACCAGCTGCCACTTTTGTCTTTGCGACTGACGATGATACCGGCAGCCACTACGACGCCGTCACGGCCAAGCACGAAATTGAAGTGGTCGGTGTCAAACTCAAAAGTAGAGAAGTTGAGGCGATTCTTCTTGTTACTGCAGGGGAACTCACCTGCGCTGTTCACGATCTCGGTGCTCATGGGAGCGCCGCTTCCGTCTGCGTTACGAGGGTTGAGGATGATGCGGGCATAGTTCACCTTGTACTTGCCATCACGCTTTTGAACGGTGACAAAGGTCACCTGGTCACCGCGATGAAGGCCCCATGCGTTGATGAAGTCTGCGTAGGTGCGACCAGGAACGTTGACATATGCCACGTGACCGCCTTCGGCATCGATGCTTACAGAAACCCCGGGAAGATGACCTTGTGAGATGATGGCAGCATAGGGAGTCCATTTGTCGCTCTCAATAGGAGAGAACTGAAAGTACTGATTCAGGCTCTGACCAGAATCCTGAAGAACTGTTGCACGCTCACGGAGGTTGCGCGTATTAACTGCACGGAAGCGGTTGGAGCACTGGGCACCATTGCTGAAACCTTCGAAAGAGTGGTCACAGATTTCCTTGAACTTGGCGTAGGTCATGCCAACCGCCTTAACCAAGACACGCTGCAGTGTCTGAGCGTCTGTCTTTGGGTTCTTCGGAGTGGAGATTTCGCGAGCTAGGGTCTCGCCTTCGCTCTCGTAATAGGTAATGTTACCAATCTTACCAACGAAACCACGGAATTGTTTTTTTACTTTTGCCATAATTGTAATTCTTTTAAAATGAATAAATTTGATCTTACCCTTGATGACTGGGTTTTGCTCGAGCTTGTTTTTGATCATCAGTTTGAGATCCTGACGCAAAAGTAGGGCGGATTTAGAGACTAAACAAGGGAATTTCTGCCTAGTTTTCAGCAATCCAGTATAAATCTATTCCCAATCCAGTTCCCATCCAGTAAGACATAAAAAAGGGAACCGGCACAGGCCGATTCCCCTCGTTTTTATGATCAAATCGTATGGTTACTTTTTAGGTAGCTGAGCGTTCCAATTCGAATATCCCGCTTTATATAGTTCCGCATCGTGGAGTACTTTCCACAAGTCTTTCGAGATATTCGTGCATACACCGTCTTCGTACTTCTTCTTCACAAGCGCAATAATCTGCTTGTTATCCAAATCCTTCAATGGTTCCAAGAACCGTCTTGCATGGTCTTCAGAGGTAAAATACACGGAAACTTTTGCCAGAAGGACAGGGTCTACTTTCGTCTTAGCCCCGGGGACGTCAAGAATTGGCACTCCCTCGCCAGGACGGATATTATCCAGTTCTTCAAGTTTCTTTTCGTATTCGTCGCTGAGCATAATCCCAGAATTAGCCTTCAAGGCAAGAATCACCTCTTTGGCATATTTGCGTGCCCAATACATCTTGCCGTTCAATTTGTCAATCAGGTTCACAGATCCTCTCGCCACCAGTTTCTTCGGTATCATCTCTTCCTGTCCTGACAGATTAGGATTGTCTCCTTTACTCGGATACGTTTTGTTTTCCCAATTTTGGATAAGATCATCCAGTTCGTCATCTTTCATGCCACTTGCTTCAATTGGTTTCGGATGCAAAAATACTAAATTTCCTGCATTCACATCGTTTTCCCGCTAATTATTTAACGATTTCAGAGAAGCCCCGCACACACTCAAGAACAAATCTTCAGTGTTTCCTCATGTTTAAGTCATACTTAAAACAGAGCCTTGAAGACTGAGTTCGGATAGAGTATCCTATGAGATGCCTATGAGCAACCTATGAGATACCTATGAGCAAGGAATGGGTAATCCATGAGTAAAATATGGATAGGTTTTTACTTGGGCATCTGCAGGATGAAGCGGCAGCCTTCCTTGTAGTCTTTATCGTAGACGAGGTCGCCACCCAGGCTGATTGCGTGGTGCTTGCAGAGGGGCAGGCCGAGTCCAAGACCTGTCGACAGGTCGTCCATCTTGCGGAAGGGCATGTTGATCAGTTCGTCGGCGTTCTCTGGCAGTCCAGGGCCCACGTCGGTGATGGTAAAATTGACGGTGGTCTCGGTCTGCGACACGTGTAGGGTGATGTGCTTGCCGTCGGAGAATTTGGCGGCGTTGTCGAGGAGTTCCCGGATGGTGCGCCTCAGGTAGATGTGGTTGGTCAGTATCTGGACGGCGTCAGACAGTTCGCTCTCAAACTTGACATTCAGCTTCTGGAAGTGCCCAAGGGTATAGTCGATACTCTCGCGGGCAATCTCGTTGCACGACACCTCGTCTGTCCGTTTGCCCATCATTTCTTCTTCGCTGCCTGTGGCGGAACTGTCGAGGAGCATCAATACCATGCGCTTCAAAGAGATGACGTTGGTCTTCATCATGCCGGTGATGTCGTTCAGGTTTTCTTCGTGGAACCTTGAGCTGCCGGCTTTCTTGCTGTAGGAAACAATGTGGTCGAGCATCACGTTGGCAAAGCCTAGGATGATGTTCAGCGGGGTGCGTATCTGGTGTGACAGGTTCTGAATGGACAGGGTCTTCTGCTTGACGGCCTCTTCTGCCTGCTCCATGTCACGGGTGCGCTCCACGTTGTGTTTCCTGATTTCCTCAGCGGTCTGTCGTATTTTTCCCAGATGGTTATGGAGTGCCTGCTGCATGTCGGCAAAGCCGTTTTGCAGGTGACCGATGTCGTCGTTCTGATCGGAACGGGGGATGATCTCGTCGTATTTGCCGTTGGCTATCTGCTGGGTATGGTTCAGCAGTTGGTTGATGGGGGTGATGGTATTTCTTACTACGCTGTAGCACAGCCACAGCATGGTCAGCAGTCCGAGGAAGATGATGATGGCGATGATGTAAGCCAGCTGGTGGTATCCTGCCAATACTTCGCTGTCGGGGCATACCATTGCCAGGCTCCAGTCGGTGCCGGGAATGGGATGGTAGCACACGTGGCAGCGGCGGCCGTTCACGTTGACGTGCATGGTGCCCTGCTTGCCCTTTGTCATGTCGTATCCCAAGGCTATCAGGTCGGCATTGCGGTCTGGTTGGGCATCGGTATAGATGGTCTTCCTGAAAAGGCGTGTGGTGTCAGGATGGATAAAGTAGCGTCCGTCGCCTCCAAGCAGCACGAAATAGGCATCAGGGTAGGGGTGTTCCGTAGCAATAATGGACTTTGCCAGCTGACTGAACGAGAAGTCGGTAGAGACGACTCCCAGGATTTCACCTTTCTCCGAACAGAGCGGACGGCAGTAGGTGGCAACGGCCTCGTTATGGTCAATCTTCCCCTCTGTGTGTCCGCTGAAGGGTTCAACCCAGCAGGCTTTACCGTGCCTTAACGGTTCCTTGTACCATATCTTGTCGGTATATTCGTAGTCGGTCTCGCGTACAGAGACGATGCTATCGCCGGCTCCCGGTGTATCATCGTCAAACAGTCGTTCGTTGACGGTGTAGACGGAGAAATAGCGTCCGTACTGGGGGAAGGTATTTGGCTCGGCACTGACGGAACAGCTGAGGATGTTGGGGTTGAGGCGTACGATGCGCCGGGAGACGGACTCCAGGGAGTCGGGCGTGAAGTTTTCCTCGAGCAGCCACGCGTTGGCGTTGGTCGACGTTTCTATCGTACTCATATAGTTGCTCACGCGTTGAATCGTCGTGCCGAGGATGCTGTTGGAGCGTTCGATGGCTTCCTGGCGGATGAGATAGCGTGACTGGAGGTAGAAGATGCCGAGTGACAACACGAACACGGGTGTTGCCAACAGCATGATGTCGAGGCTGAGTCGCTTGGAAAGGCTACGGCTTAGTTTACTCATGGCTCACCTCCTTTCCCATATTCTGTTCCATTTCAGACTTTTCTGGCTCTTCAGCCTCGATCTGCAAGGCTTCAATCATGTGGTCAAGCAGATCGAGGATTGCCTCACTCTGCTGTTTGATAACCCCTACTTTGTAGTCGGCTTCCTGAGGACTGATTTCATGATAGTTGTTGCTGAGTTTCATGACGCTGCGCTCGATAAGGTTCGAGGGCTCTGTCATCTGGGTCGCCATGTAGTGGAGGAAGGTCATTTTCATACGGTCGGAGCCTTGGGCGTTGCCATAAGCCTTGTTCAGCACTTCGCTACGTTCCTTCAGGGTCTTCGTCAACAGTTTCAGTTCGCCGGACTTGACAGAGAGCGAGCGCTGCATCTGCTGGAAGTGCGCCTGCAGTTGTCCTATCTCGTCCTCCCGATGTGTGTTGGGGACCATCTCGTCGTAGTTGCCTTCTGCCACACGCCGGGCCGATTTAATGAGCATGTGCACTGGTTTCATCCGGTGGCGGATCAGCATCCGGCAGAGGATGAAGAATAGCAGTACGCCGAGGACGGTGATGACCAGCACCAGATAGGTCAGGATGTTATAGTTGCCAAAGATGTCGTCTTGAGGATACACCACACCGGCACTCCATCCCAACTGCTTCATTGGCATCCCATACTCTCTGGTGCTGTGGAAGGGCTTGTAGAACACATGCCACTCCTCCTTGTCCATATGGAAAGCCTTGCCGCCTGTCTCGCCAGCCACCATGGCACGGGCGGCCTCTAGGGCTTCCGGACTATTCATGAGCGTCTTTCCAAATACTGTCTTACGTTTCAGTTTCTCCTTGTCTGGGTGAACCACATACGAGCCTTTGTTGTTCAGCAGCACAGCATAGCCGCGTGAGAAAAGCCTGGTAGAATGGATGATGTTCGTAAGCACTTCAATAGGCAAGTCAGAAGCTACCACACCCACACACTCACCATGGTCGTATATCGGCAGACAGAAGGTGATAATTGCCTCCCGCTCGGTGTCCTCGTTCTTCAGCGGTCCCACCCAGCAGGCCTGCTTCACGTTCATTGGTTCCGTGTACCATATCTGCTCAGTGTAAGGACGATTGGTAAACTTGTCCAGCGTCTCCAGCTCCGTCGTTTCGTTCGTCATGCTTTCGCTACCCTTGCGATGGAGATAAGCCATATACAAATGATGATCGGGATAATAGTCTGGTTTAAAGACGATGGCACAGCCCACGATGTAGGGATTTGTCTCTACGACCTTGCGGCTATAGGTGAACATACGGTCTGGCTGGTCCAAGTGTCCCTGCAGGTCCTGATAGACATTAAACGTCGTTTGTTCAACGCTCATCATGACGTTGTCAATGTTTAGCACCGTAGCCTCCAACGTCTGTTCGGCATTATTCTTTGCCTCCTCTTTCAGCATCTGGCGAGAGAAATAGAGCAGTACTGCCAATGACACCAAGAGCAGTAACACAATCTCACAGACTACCATCAGGTTCAGTCTGAGCGAGGTGCGGGGGAGGGCTGTCTTAAACTTTTTCCACATTTCCGATACGACGACAGACTAATCCTACGATTACCAATGCTATGATAGTCAGCAAGAGAAAGATGATGCCCAGTTTTATCAATGGTTCCTGAATATCCTGTTTGGTCACGACTGCTACCGACCAGTTGACATGTTCTATCGGTCTGTAGTAGACGGTCGCCTGCTCGCCATTGACTTCCATGTCGACAACACCGCTTTTCCCTTGCTCCAGGTCGCGTTTCAGGAATTCCTCTGTCATCGGGACGCTATTTTTCTCTGGGTGGGCGATGCAACTGCCGTCGCTGTTGATGACAACGGTATAGAAGTCTGTGTCGTACATCAGGAACTTGTTGAGCAGGTCGTTCTTCTTGTTCTCTTCGTCGATGCGCTGCAGTTCCTTGGTCAGCCATTCGAAGGTCATGTCGGCTCCGCAGATACAGGCCAGCCGTCCCGTCTTGTCGTAGACGGGTTTGACAAACGTCGTATAGTGGCCGCTGATATTCGTCCCGTCATAGTAATAGTAAGGGTCTGACCAGAAGCTCTCGTTGGATTTCTTGGCACGGATGTACCAGTCGGACTTATGGTAGTTATGCCGTGCCGAGCCTACTTGTCTGACTTCAAAGGCACTGCTGTCCACATGGACTACATAGGGTTCAAACCATGTTCCCTTATGGGGGAAATAGTCGGGCTCGAAGGCTGCGAAGTATCCCCTGACCTCAGGGTTCAGGCTGGCCTTGCTTTCCAGGGCTGCAATCACGGACTCCGGGGAGTCGAGGTGTTTCTCCACCTCGTCGAACTCGTTCATGGCGTTCATCTCCATGCCTCTGACAGTCTTGGCTATTTTTTCGGAGGCTACGTTCATGATGCCCACGTAGCGTGCATGAGTCTCGGCTTTTATGGCGCGGGTGCATATCCAGAAGGATACTGCAAAGGTGATAACGAGGACAGATAATATAGTTAGCAAAACATAGAGTGTCTGTCTTTTAATGATAGTCTTGGCTTCCTGTTTCACGGTTTTGGACGTTAAAGTAAGAATTTATTTGACAAAGATACAAAATTTAGGGGAAAGTGTCATCACTCTCCCCTAAATTTAAACTACTTTAACAGGTGGTCTGTTTGCTATTTTTTGTGTTTCTGATAGTAGTCCAGTCCTCTTTTGACATTTTCCTTGACGGCTTCGGAGGACATGGTTGCTCCGGTTACTGCGTCAACCTGGGCTTTCTGGGCTTTCTTCACGGTCATGCCGTCCCACTGGCCGAGCAGTTGCTTCTTGATTTTGGCGAAATACTTGGGCGTTTCCTGATTGCGGAGAGCCTCTATCTTCTGGATCTTGTTCTTCTGGATATAGATTTTCAGGGGGGTATTGCCGATATATCCCTCCACATCGGTAGCGAGGGTGGTGGTGTTCACGACGTATACGCCGTTTTCTTTCGTGATGACGCCGTCATCTTGCTTGGCACCGATCCATAGGAAGGAAAGGGCAAGGCAGGTAATCATTGCTTTCTTTTTCATCATATTATAAAACGAGTAATTGTATTTGGTCAGGGTTAAAGCAGTCTTGTGCCACGTCCTGCAGTTGTTGTGCCGTAATGGCGTCAATCTGCTGCAGGAGGGTGTCGATATCACGTTCTTTGTCGTAATGCAGGAAACTCTTGGCAAAGTCGAGGGCGAATTGCTCACGGTTGTCGCAGGCAATGGCTATCTGTCCTTTGAGCTGTCGCTTGGCGGCTGCCAGCTGGCGCTGGCTCAGGGGGTGTTGCATCATGCGGTCGAGTTCGCGGTGCACCAGTCGGAGGCATCGTTTCACGTCGTGGTGGTCGCATCCGAAATAGACGGACCAGATGCCAGTGTCGCTATAGCAGGCCATGCTGCTCTCGACGGTATAGACCAGGCCGGCCTTCTCTCTCAGCGAGAGGTTCAGGCGGGCGTTCATGCCTGGTCCGCCGAGGATGTTGTTCAGCAGGTAAAGGGGCATGCGGCGCGGGTCGCTGAAGGCGAAGGTGCGGCTGCCCAGCATAACGTGGGCCTGATGGTGGGTTGGGTGTGTTTCCCCTCCTATGTTAGGAGGGGTTTGTGGAGACCTGAACAAAGGAATATCAGTTTTTCCATGTTCATTCAGCCCCCTTCTAACCTCTCCTAGTTTAGGGGAGGAAATGAGTCGTTTGAAGTCGATGTCGCCATAGGCGAAGAAGACGGCATTGTCGGGACGGTAAAAGCGTTGCGTAAAGCGCTGTGCCTGTTCTGAGGTGAAGGCCTGTACGCGTTCGCGTGTACCCAGGATATGGTGTCCCAGGGGGTGTCCCTGAAAGAGCTTGTTTTCAAACTCGTCGTAGATCAGTTCTGCGGGTGTGTCGTTATAGCTTTCGATTTCATCGCAGATGACGTCCTTCTCGTGTTCGATCTCCGTAGCGGGATAGGTGCTGTCGAAGACGATGTCTGTCAGCAGGTCGACGGCACGTGGCAGGTGTTCCTTGAGGATGGCAGCATAGAAGATGGTGTCTTCCTTGTTCGTAAAGGCGTTCAGGTCGCCGCCTACGCTCTCCAGACAGTTGAGAATCTGCAGGGCAGTGCGCCGGTGGGTGCCTTTGAAGGTGACGTGTTCACAGAAGTGGGCCAGTCCCTCTTCGCCTGCTTCCTCCTGTCGGGAACCGGTTCTGATGCCGATGCCGCAATAGACCACGGGGGATATGGCGGGCAGGTGGATGATGCGCAGGCCGTTTGACAACGTATATGTGTTGTATTTCGTCATTTCGGGTGCAAAGATAGTGTATTTTAAAAAAATAATCGTAACTTTGCAGGAAATTCTGATAGTTATGCGTAAGGTAATAGGAATCGGAGAGACCGTATTAGACATTATATTCCGTCATGAGCAGCCTGTGAGTGCAGTGCCTGGCGGCAGTACGTTCAATGCCATTGTGTCGTTGGGGCGTACGGGAGTTCAGACCAGTATGATCAGTGAGACTGGCAACGACAGGGTCGGCCGTCATATTATCCGTTTCCTGGAGGAGAACGGTGTGGACGCCACTTATCTTTATGTCTATCCGGAATCCAAGTCGCCCATTTCTCTGGCTTTCTTGAACGACCAGAACGATGCGGAGTATGTGTTCTACAAGGACCATCCCAATGACCGTATAGAGTATGTGTATCCGGAGATTCATCCTGACGACATCGTTGTCTTTGGCAGTTATTTCGCCTTGAATCCCGTCATCCGTCCACAGGTCTATGCCTTTCTGGACTATGCCCGCCAGCATGGTGCCATCCTTTATTATGACGTCAATTTCCGCGCCTCTCATCGTAATGAGGTCATCAAGATTACGCCCAATCTGTTGGAGAATCTGGAACTTGCAGATATCGTGCGCGGGTCGGCGGAGGACTTTGAGATTCTGTTCAACCGCAGCGATGCCGATGCCATTTACCGTTCCCAGATAGCTTTCTATACCAAGAAGTTCATCTATACACGGGCTTCCGATCCTGTAGAGCTGAGGGCCGATAACGGGTTTGCCAAGCAATATCCTGTTCCTGCGTTGCAGACGGTCAGTACCATTGGTGCCGGTGACAATTTCAATGCAGGCTTTGTCTATGGGATGATTAAGAACGGCATTACCCGTCAAGAGATAGACGGCGGACTCACGGAAGACCAGTGGGACCGGATTGTCCAGAGTGCCTTGGAGTTTTCCGGCGAGTGCTGTATGAGTATCAACAACAGTGTCTCTGTGGAGTTTGGCAACCAGAAGAAGAAGGAACTGGAAGCCGCATTGGCCTTGATGGAAGAAGGCCTTACCTCGGAAGGGTAAGGACGAGGCGTGTTCCGTTCGTATAAGCCTTGTCAATGGCAAGGTTTCCACCTAACAGGGTGGCAATCTTAAGACTCATGGGGAGTCCTAATCCGAAACCTTGTTTGAAGGAGTCTACCTTGTAGAACCGTTCAAATACGAGTTCCTGGTGTTCTGGAGCAATGCCCACTCCGGTGTCTGTGACGATGAAGCGGACGCAGCCGTGGTCAGGACTTTCATGGGTAAACAGTTCCACCTGTCCTTCTTCCGTGAATTTCAGGGCATTGCTGACGAGTTGCCGCAGGATCTTTTCTACGCCGGCCTCGTTGCTCTGGAAGGTGAAGTCGTCAGGGAGTTTCGTCTGGAAGCTCAGTCGCAGGTGTTTGTCGTTCTTCTTCTCGGCATCTGCCATGATTTTCCGGCAAAGCGTATTGATGGTGATGGTGTCTTCCCGACGATAACGCTCCTTGCTTTCATCCTGTGCTAGTTCCAGGAGGTCGTTGACGATATCGGTAATGGCTACCGTATTCTGGCTGATGGCCTGTAGCATCATGCCACGCTGTTCCTCGTTCAACTTGAAGCTGGGATTGGAGATGATTTGGGCATAGCCGGTAATGATGTTCAGCGGGGTGCGTATCTCATGACTGACATGCTCGATGAAGGAGCTCTTCATGCGGTCAGACTCCTTAGCCTCGCTCAGGGCTATCTCCAGTTGCTCATTCTGTTTGATGATCCGCTTCTGGTAACGGCGGCGTACCAGATAACGGGAGACTATCAGTCCGAGGGCCATGACCAGTAGCAAGATGACAACCGTGAACCACATCTCCCTTTCCTTGGCGGCTTTTTCATGGAGTTTGGAAAGTCCCACCTGGGCGTTGATCTCATTGATGTTATTGAAAATCATATCGCTGTTGAGCGAGTCGCGGAGGTCCCTTCGCTTGTTGACTTCCTTCAGGGCAAGATATTCCTCTCCTATCATATCATAAATTTGAATACGGAAGTCGCAGCGACTAATCTCAGGTAGGTCTGGTATGTCTTTCTCCAATAGTCGTAAAGCCTCATGGGCTTTCCCCTCATAAACCTTCTGCATCAGGTCCATGATCTGGTACCCGTAATTGTTATATCGGGGCGTGTTCTTGGTACATTCGTCGTAGACTTTCTTGATTTGCAGAAAGTTCGACTTCTCGTTCTTGAAGAAATAGATTTCCCCCTTCAGGACGAGATAGACCTTATAGAAAGGATCGCTCTCTTTTAACAGGACACCCATGCGCTCATTCCATTCCCAAGCCTTGTCGGGTTCACGTGATACCTTGAGCGAAGCCAATTGAGCGTAAGCATGAACGAGGGTGGCTGTATCTTCTGGCAATACGTTCCTGAAAGCCTCCAGGTAATAGTGTTCTGCCATCCTGTAGTTGCCTCGTGTCTCAAAGATAGCACCCAAGGTGGTATAGACCAACTCATAGCGGTTGATTCCGTCCTCCTTCATGTCCTCCATCATCTCATGGACCTTCTTGATAGCTTTATAAGGCTCTCCGAACTGTGTGTCATAGAAGATCTCGTTCTGGCGAAACTTATAATAGGTAAGCAAGTCGCCACGTTTCTTATAATGCTTCTGGATTTCAGCGGAAGCCTTGTAGAATTCCTTTTTCTGGTTGGTGCCGAATAGCTGGTAGTAACGCTGGTAAAGTTTCTGGAATGCAGTATCCGGTTTCTCCTGAGCCATGAGCATGGCGCAGAAGAGACAACAGACGATTCCGATGAGAACTTTACGCATCATACCTTTTGTTTACGGAACATACAGATAAGTCCCAGGATGATGAACGGGATGGAGAGAATCTGTCCCATGTCAAGCGGGAGGGTGGCCTCGAAGGCCTCTTGGATTTCCTTCGTGTATTCGATGAAGAAGCGGAAGGTGAAGATATACGTCAAGCAAAAGCCAAAGTACCAGCCTGTGCCGATTTTCTCCGGCATCCGTTTGTGGAGAGCCCACATGATGAAGAACAGAATGGCATAGGCGATGGCCTCATACAGCTGTCCTGGGTGGCGTGGCATCATGTCCACCCGTTCGAAGATGAATGCCCAGGGGACTTCTGTTACCTTACCGATAATCTCTGAGTTCATGAGGTTGCCCAAACGGATGAAACAGGCCATCGAACCTGTAGCGATGGCGATATTGTCCAATACCGTCCAGAGGCTGAGCTTGGTCTTCCTTACATAGAGCCAGAGGGCTATCATCAGTCCTAAGGTACCGCCATGACTGGCCAATCCCTCATAGCCAATGAATTTCCAGCCTCCGTCAGCAAGGAAACGGATAGGTAGGAACATCTCGATAATTCCTTTTCCACTGGTCAGGAAATAGTCTGCCTCATAGAAGATGCAATGTCCGAGTCGGGCACCTATCAGGATTCCCAGAAAACAGTAGAGGAAGAGTGGCTCAAAGAGTTCCTCCTTGATTTTCTGCTCCTGATAGAGGCGGCGCACCAAGAAGTAAGCCAGTGCAAAGCCAATCAGCCAGCAGAGTCCGTACCAGCGGAACGGACCTATCCCAATACTCGGATTCCAGGAGATGTACAGTTCATAGTTCATAGTTAGACGTTAAATCTGAAGTGCATGATATCACCGTCCTGCACGACATAGTCCTTACCCTCGATACCCATCTTGCCTGCCTCGCGGACAGCGGCCTCTGAGCCATATTGGATATAGTCGTCGTACTTGATGACCTCCGCACGGATGAATCCTTTCTCGAAGTCGGTATGGATGACGCCTGCGCACTGGGGGGCTTTCCAGCCTTTCTTGTAGGTCCACGCCTTCACCTCCATTTCACCAGCGGTGATAAAGGTCTCCAGGTTGAGCAGGGAGTAGGCTTTCTTGATGAGGCGGTTGACACCGCTCTCCTCCAAGCCCAGCTCTTCCAGGAACATTTGCTTGTCCTCATAGCTCTCCAGCTCAGCGATATCTTCTTCCGTTTTGGCGGCGATAACCATTGCTTCGGCACCTTCCTCCTTGGCCAGCGCCTCAACCTTCTGCGTAAAGGCATTTCCTGACTTCGCATCCGATTCGCTGACGTTGCAGACATACAGCACGGGCTTTGCCGTCAACAGGAAGAGATTACGGGCACAGTCCTGTTCGTCCTTGCTCTCAAACTCCACGATACGGGCGTTCTTGCCTTGGTCGAGCACCTCCTTATAGGCTTTTAGCACTGTCACTTCCAACTTGGCGTCTTTATTGCCTGCGGCAGCTGCTTTCTCCGTCTTGGCAAGACGACTCTCGATAGTTTCCAAATCCTTCAGCTGCAACTCCGTATCAATAATCTCTTTGTCGCGGATGGGGTCAATCGTACCATCGACATGGGTGATGTTATCGTCCTCGAAACAGCGCAGCACATGAATGATGGCATCCGTCTCCCGGATATTACCCAAGAACTTATTACCCAGACCCTCACCTTTGGAGGCGCCCTTCACCAGTCCTGCGATGTCTACTATCTCACACGTAGCAGGGACGATACGCCCTGGATGTACTATCTCCGCCAGTTTGGTGAGCCGCTCGTCAGGAACGGTAATCACACCCACGTTAGGCTCTATCGTACAGAAAGGGAAATTGGCTGCCTGTGCCTTTGCACTCGACAGACAGTTGAACAAAGTAGACTTACCCACGTTGGGAAGTCCTACAATACCACATTTTAATGACATTTTTCTTTTAAACGTTTATATCTGGTTGCAATTTACTCTTCTACAGAGAATTCGTCCTTGCCAACACCGCAGACGGGGCATACCCAATCCTCAGGGATGTCTTCAAAGGCTGTGCCAGGGGCGATGCCGTTATCGGGATCACCTACTTCAGGGTCATACACGTAACTACATACGTCGCAAATGTACTTTTTCATAATCTTTTCAAGTTTAAGTTAGACATGAGGTTTTAATGATAATATCTGGCCGATACGCTCCACGATGGTCTCTGGGGCGATACGGTTCATACAGGCATAGTCGCCACGTCGACAGCTCTTTTGTCCGTAGATGCTGCACGGACGACAGTCGAGGGGTATCTGGATGGCATTCTCCGACCCTTGGTTCCAGCCCATAAAGCCGGCATAGGGATGGGTAGCGCCCCAGATGCTGACGACAGGAGTGGCGACCAGTGAGGCGAGATGCATATTGGCAGAGTCCATCGAGAGCATCACGTCGAGATGACTCATCAGAACAAGTTCTTGTTTGATGGATTCCAAGATATTGCTCACATAAACGCAGGCCTTGTATTGGTTGCACCACTGGGGGAACAGTTCTTCCTCTCTTTTCCCTCTTCCGAAAAGGAATATACGGGCCTCCGGATATTTGACAGTCAACTGTTCAATTACCTGCTGCATCAGGTGGGGAGGATAGACCTTTCCCACGTGAGCGGCAAAGGGGGCAATGCCGATGTTGAGCTGAGCGTCAAGATGAGAGAGCTGAGTGTCTTGTGGCAGTAAACTCAAGTCACCACCACCTTCAGGGAAGATGGAGTGGAAGTCGAGTTCTATGGGATAGCCCAGTTCCTCTAGCACGTCGGCATATTTCTGGAACGAGGTAGGCTGCTGGATGAGTTGTTTGTTATTGACGGATGTCAGCAGACGACGTCCCTTTCTGTGTTTGTTGATATGTGCCACCTTGTAAGGTCCGAGGTTAAAGCGCATGCGCAGGAACTCAGATCGTAACACGTTATGTAGGTCGGCAACGGCAGTAAACTGCTTGGCAGCCAGTCGACGGAACAGGGCGTTCAAACCCTTGATGCCGTGATACTCCCGTTTCAGGTCAGCCTCCATGAATCCTACATTAGGAGCCAGGTCTTCAAAGAACGGACGAGCATACTCGCGACTCAGCACCGTTATTCTTACATCAGGGTATTGGTGGGCAAGGGAATAGACCACCGGTACAGCCATAGCAACATCGCCCAGGGCAGAGAAACGGATAATGAGGATGTGTTCCTTCTTCATATCTTACTTCTTACCTCTCACCTCTTACTTCTTATAAAGTATCGGATTCGTGGCAGGGTCGTTATACATCTTCATCTGACGATAAACCTTCATGTATTTCCGTCCTGCCTCGATGTCTTCCAACAACTGGTCGATAGAAGTGCTGAGGTCAATCTGCTGTTCTTTTAGGATATCCAGTTTTGCCTGACATTTCAGGATGTGTTCCTGGTCAGCGTCCTTACGCTCTGTCTGTTCTTGCATGTGCCAGATTTTCAGGGCGAGAATCGACAGGCGGTCCACCGCCCATGCAGGACTCTCCGTGTTCAGGCGTGCGTTAGGCAGCGGTTTGACATCCTGATAGTATTTGCGGAAATAGGTGTCTATCTCCTCTACCAGGTCAGTACGGTCCTGGTTGCTATGGTCTATCCTGCGTTTGAGTGAAAGCGCGTCAACGGGTTCGATATGCGGGTCGCGGATAATGTCTTCCAAGTGCCACTGAACCGTGTCTATCCAGCATTTCAGATAGAGGGAGTATTCTATGCTCTCACGCTCATACGGGTTTGATATGGGGGTATCCACGTTGTCTTTCAGGTGGTAGTCGCGAATCGCCTGATTGAAAATTTTGTTGGCTTTTTCTGTAAATGACATTTGCTTTTCGTATTGATTATGGATGCAAAGATACAATAAATAATTCACAATTCATAGTTCATAGTCTATAATTTAAATATATTTTGTATCTTTGCAGCCAAGATGAAGATTGTTGTAGACGATAAAATACCTTATATACGGGAGGAACTGCGTCTCTTGGCAGACGAGGTCTGTCTGATGAACGGCGCTGCCATCAGTGCTGCTGACGTGAGGGATGCCGATGCCCTGATTGTCCGTACCCGTACCCGTTGTGACGAGGCTTTGCTCAAGGGGAGCAAGGTGCGTTTCGTGGCTACGGCGACGATCGGTTTCGACCATATCGACGGCGACTGGCTGGAGCGCGCTGGTATTGCCTGGACGAGTTGCCCTGGCTGCAACGCTGCTTCTGTGGCACAGTATTTGGAATGCTCCCTGTTGCTGTTACAGCGTGAGAAAGGGCTCTCCCTTCAGCAGTCGACCTTAGGTATTGTGGGGTGTGGACATGTCGGCTCTAAGGTCAAGTCTGTCGCAGAACGGCTGGGGATGCGTGTCTTGGTCTGTGATCCGCCATTGGCAATATTGTCCCCTAAGTTAGGGGAAAACAGGGGTATGAACGAGCGATTATTTGTCTCTCTCGACCAGATTGAGCGTGAAGCTGACGTCATCACTTTCCACGTACCTTTGACCCGTCAGGGAGAATATGCCACTTGGCATATGGCAGATGAGGCGTTTTTCCATCGTCTGTCTCGTGTACCGTATATAATAAATACCAGTCGGGGCGAAGTCGTCGACAACCTCGCCTTGCTCTCTGCCCTGCAGGACGGACGCGTGCGCGATGCCGTGATTGATGTCTGGGAGGGTGAGCCCCGTCTCTGTCTTCCATTGCTCAACCGTGTGTTTATCGGGACTCCGCATATCGCAGGCTATTCCGCTGACGGGAAGGCGAATGCCGACAATATGGTGATTGATGCCCTCTGCCGCCATTTCGGTCTGCCCCATCCAGGAAAAGTAGCTCCTCCGAAGCTGCCAGCCGATTTTCCATATACGGGTGATCCCTTGGAGTTGTATAACCCCTTGGCGGACACGCTTGCCCTAAAGTCCAACCCCTCCGATTTCGAATTGTTACGCAATCATTATCCGCTTCGAAGAGAGTATTTTGACGTGTGAAAGTATCAAAAAGCTCCCTTTTTTTCCTAAATTATTGCACAAGTTGGGGTGGTTTGTGCAAAGTGAGATGCTTTTTTATTCATTTTATTTGCGTAACTCAATAAAAATTCGTTACTTTGCACCCGCTAAGCCACATTTGTGGTCGCACACATAAGTAAAAGAAATCATTTTATTAACATTTTAAAGTACAAGATTATGTCAGAAATTGAAAGCAAAGTAAAGGCAATTATCGTAGACAAACTGGGTGTTGATGAGGCTGAGGTAAAGCCCGAGGCAAGTTTCACAAACGACCTGGGTGCTGACTCACTGGATACCGTTGAGCTCATCATGGAGTTTGAAAAGGAGTTCGGAATCTCTATCCCCGACGATAAGGCTGAGAAGATCGCTACCGTTGGTGATGCTATCGCTTACATCGAGGAGAACGCAAAATAAATAAGTTAAAGTGCAGAGTGAAGAGTGAAGAATTTGCTGCCGCCGTTAACTTCACCAAATAAATGGGTGTGCGGTAGCAAATTTTTCACTCTTCACTTTTCATTCTTCACTAAAGAATTATGGAATTAAAGAGAGTAGTAGTAACAGGCATGGGTGCCGTTACACCGCTTGGCAATAATCCTAAGGATACTTGGGAGGCTATGCTGGCTGGTAAGAGCGGAGCTGCACCTATTACACTGTTCGACCCAGCAAAGTTCAAGACTCAGTTCGCCTGTGAGGTGAAGAATCTCGACGTCAATGCTTACATCGACCGCAAGGAGGCTCGTAAGATGGACCGCTATACGCAGCTGGCCATCATTGCTGCCAAGCAGGCTGTCGAGGATTCAGGGATGGATCTGGAGGCAGAGGACAAGAACCGCATTGGTGTTGTCTATGGCGTAGGTATTGGTGGTATCAAGACTTTCGAGGAAGAGGTGGGCTATTATGGTGCTCATCGTGAGGATGGACCTAAGTTCAATCCTTTCTTCATCCCCAAGATGATTGCTGATATTGCTGCTGGTCAGATTTCGATTATGTACGGCTTCCACGGCCCCAACTATATCACCGCTTCTGCTTGTGCTTCTTCTTCGAATGCATTGGCTGACGCTTTCAATCTGATTCGTTTGGGCAAGGCTAACGCGATCGTTGCCGGTGGTGCTGAGGCTGCTGTCTGCGAGACGGGTGTTGGTGGTTTCAATGCCATGAAGGCCCTGTCAACTCGTAACGACGAGCCTGAGAAGGCTAGCCGTCCGTTCAGTGCCAGCCGTGATGGTTTCATCATGGGCGAGGGTGCCGGTTGTCTGATTCTCGAGGAACTCGAGCACGCTAAGGCTCGTGGTGCCAAGATCTATGCTGAGATGGTTGGAGCTGGTATGAGTGCTGACGCTCACCACATCACCGCCTCTCATCCTGAGGGTCTGGGTGCTAAGCTGGTGATGCAGAACGCACTGGAGGATGCAGGTATGCAGCCCGACGAGATTGACTACATCAACGTTCATGGTACTTCTACCCACGTGGGTGACATCTCTGAGGCCAAGGCCATCAAGGATGTGTTTGGCGATGCAGCCTTTAAGCTGAACATCTCCTCAACGAAGTCTATGACCGGTCACCTGCTGGGTGCTGCTGGTGCTGTTGAGGCAATGGCTACCGTTTTGGCTGTTCAGAACGATATCGTTCCTCCCACCATCAACCACGAGGAGGACGACAAGGACGAGGAGATTGACTACAACCTCAACTTCACCTTCAACAAGGCTCAGAAGCGTGAGGTGCGTGCTGGTCTCAGCAATACCTTCGGATTTGGAGGTCATAACGCTTGCGTAGTATTCAAAAAGTATGCTGAATAACTCCAATTTCTTTGATAGAATAAGGCTCCCTTTCCGCAAGGAGAAGGAGCTTTATTCTTCTTTATACAAAGCTCTTGGTTTCTATCCCCGTAATATCAAGCTCTACAAGCAGGCACTGATGCACAAGAGTCTGCGGAAGCGCAATGAGAAGGGGCGCCCCCTGAACAACGAGCGCTTGGAGTTCCTGGGCGATGCCGTCCTCGATGCCGTCGTGGGCGATATCGTCTTCCGTCATTTTGAGGGAAAGCGTGAGGGATTCCTCACCGATGCCCGTTCCAAACTTGTACAGCGTGAGACACTTGGAAAACTCGCTAACGAGATGGGAATCACCAACCTTATAGTCACCTCCAGCCAGTCGTCCTCCCATAACAGCTATGTGGGCGGCAACGCCTTCGAGGCATTGGTTGGCGCCATCTATCTCGACCGAGGTTACGGTGCATGCATGAAATTCATGGAGAAGCGCATCCTCAAACAGCTCATCAATATTGACAAGGTAGCCTACAAGGAAGTCAATTTCAAGTCGAAACTCCTGGAATGGAGCCAGAAAAACAAGGTCAGCATCGAGTTTGTCCAGTTGGAACAAAGCGTAGACGACCATAACAGTCCCGTCTTCACCACACAAGTCCTGCTGGAAGGTGTGGAAGGCTGTACAGGCAAGGGCTACAGCAAGAAGGAGAGCCATCAGCTCGCCTCCAAGGAAACGCTCCAGCGCCTCCGCCGCGAGCCCCAGTTCATCGACGCCGTCTTTGCTGCCAAGACTGCCCGTACCAAAATGGAGGAAGAACCTGTCAGCGTACCAGAGGAAGTAGAGTTGCAAGTGGCTACCGTAGGACCCGAGCCTTCTGCGCCACAACCTCAGGCTGCAGAAGAATTCTCTTTAGACGATATCACTGCAATTCCCCGCGAAAAGACACGCGAAGAAATTATTGCCGAGGCAGAAGAAGCCGCCTTTGCAGAAGCCAACAAAGAAGCCTGAGCCACCCGCCCAGGCTTCTTTTCATACATCATTCCAGAAGGAGTTGTATTTACTGATAGCTGTGATGGTTTTATGGCGGCCAATGGCAATTAGTTTCTCAGACTTATCAAAGTCAAAGGTGCCATAGCGGTTCATCTGAATATCTACCAAGATGTCTGGTTTCATCAGTTTTGCCATCATGATGGAGTTTTGCCTAATCATCAAAGAGCTGGCACGTGAAAGAACAGTATAATAGTTGAACTCGATATTATTAGGAAGCAGCATATCGAGAATTCTTGTTTTCAGGTTCTTATCTGCTTTCTGTATAGCAGCCAGCCTTTGCATCTCATCCCATTGTGCTTTATAGTCATGACCGCTCACATCTACACCAACCAAGATGTCGCCAGTTTGCCGTTTGACGCGGTTCAAAGGAAGTGGATTGATGACGCCACCATCTATCAACACCATATCATTGCGTTGCACGGGTTCATAAAATGAAGGTAGCGAGATACTGGCACGTATAGCCTTGAACAGACTGCCCTTACGGAACATCACTTCACGACCAGCCTTCAAATCAGTTGCCACGGCACAGTAAGGAATCGGCAAATCCTCGATGTTTACGTCTGGCACAAACTCCATAATGGCTTCGATAATGCGTGTCCCCTTCACTATATGGTTGAGCGATAGCGAGAAATCTATGAGTCCCAGCATTTTCTTCCTGTCGATGGTTTTCATCCATTCACGAAACTCTTTCAGTTTGCCTGCAGCATAAACTCCCCCGATAAGTGCTCCCATGGAACATCCGGCAATAGAGCAGATATGGTAGCCTTGTGCTTCCAATTCCTCAATGGCACCGATATGTGCCAGCCCTCTTGCGCCACCACTTGACAGTGCCAATGCCACATTCTTCGTCTTAACCAGTTCTGCCATTGCCAAAATAACGTTTAGGAAACAAAAAATCCCAACCTTGCGATTGGGACTTTTGCGCTTCAGGATGGGCTTGAACCAACGACCCCCTGATTAACAGTCAGGTGCTCTAACCAACTGAGCTACTGAAGCAGGTTTTGCTTGATTGCGGGTGCAAAGGTAATACGTTTTTCCGAATTGCGCAAACTTTTTTGGGAAAAAATTCGCTTTTCCCTATTTTTTCTGTAATTTTGCACGCAATAATAATTGTATATAGGTAGATGAAACAAAAAATATACACTCTTTCTTTGCTGCTCCTCATGATACAGGGCATGCAGGCACAGGATGTGAAGAACCATAATCTGGAGGTTGCCAAGAACATTGAGATATTCAATGCTATTTATAAGAATCTGGATTTGATGTACGTGGATACCTTGAATGCCAGTGAGGTCATCGGAACGGGTATCAATGCCATGCTCCGTTCTTTGGACCCTTATACGGAGTATTATCCGGAGGAGAAGCAGAAAGACCTGAAGATGCTGATGACGGGTAAGTATGCGGGTATTGGTGCCTTGGTGCGCTATAACCAGAAGTTGAAGCGTGTCGTCATCGAGGAACCGTATGCCGGTATGCCTGCCGCAGAGATAGGACTGAAGAAGGGTGATATCATCCTGCAGATTGACGATACCGTGATGACAGACAAGTCTGTCTCGTATGTCAGTGAGCATCTGCGCGGTGATGCGGGTTCGACCTTTGTGCTGAAGATAGAGCGTCCTTCGACAGGTAAGAAGATGACGTTTAAGATTACCCGTCGTAGTATTAAGATGCCTGAGATTACCTATTATGGGATGCGTGGAAACGGTATTGGATACATCAACCTGAACACGTTCACTGGTGAGCCGGCTAAGCCGATGCGTCGTGCTTTTCTCGACCTGAAGAAACAGGGGGCCACCAAACTGATTCTTGACCTGCGTGGTAATGGAGGCGGCTCATTGGCTGAGTGTGTGGATATCGCCAATATGTGGATACCCAAGGGTGTGACACTGGTTGAGACGAAAGGTAAGCTCCGTCGTGCCAATTCTGAATACAAGACTCGTCTGGAGCCTATCGATACGGTGATGCCACTCGTTATCCTGGTGAACGAAGAGACTGCATCTGCTAGTGAGATTGTGAGTGGATCGGTACAGGACTTAGACCGAGGGATAATAATAGGTACACGTACATATGGGAAAGGGCTGGTACAGATTCCGAATGTCGAAGTGCCTTACAATGGTAATCTGAAACTCACCACCTCTAAATACTACATCCCCAGTGGTCGTTGTATTCAGGCTATCAACTACAAGCATGGCGGCGGTGGTTATAGGGAACATGTGCCTGACTCGCTGACACGCGTGTTCTATACCAAGAGCGGTCGTGAGGTGCGTGATGGAGGCGGCATCAAACCGGATGTTGAGGTGAAGCCTGATACGATGGCGAATATCACGTTGTATCTGGACCGTCTGGATTCTACAGAGGTCGTGCATGATTATGTAGTAGACTATATTGCCAAGCATTCATCCATTGCATCTCCCAAGGAATTCCATTTGACAGATGCCGACTATGAGGCGTTCAAGGAGCGTGTGGTCAAAGCGGGATTTACCTATGATCAGGTGAGTAAGAAGCAGTATGATGAACTGGTCAAGGTAGCCAAGTTCGAGGGTTATTATGAGGAGGCCCGTGCTGAGTTTGAAGCCCTGAAGGCAAAGATAGACCATCACGACATCTCCCATGACCTGGACTTCCATCGGGAGGAGATACAGCACATGATAGAACAGGACATCATTTCCGCCTATTACTATCAGGCTGGTCAGCTGGAGGCTGCTTTGGAACATGACAAGACCTTGAAGGAGGCAGAGCGCATCCTGAATACTCCAGGAGAGTATGAGCGTGTGCTTTCTGCCCAAAAATGAAATATTTATAGAAATTCTTGCAAAAACTCAAAAATTATTTTGTTTTTTGCTCACTTATTCGTACCTTTGCACCCGTTCAGTGGAATGAGGGGCTTGAAAAAGCCTCTCATTCTTGTTTTAATACAAGAATATGATCAATAAAGACGTAGTAAAAGCAGCGGTTGAGGAATGGCTCTCACAGAATGAGTACTTCCTGGTGGACGTAGAGATGACGCCCGATGGTCGCATTGTGATTGAAATTGACCATACCGATGGTGTATGGATTGAGGATTGTGCAGAACTGAGCCGTTTCTTGCAAGAGAAACTGGGTGAGGAACTGGGCGATTATGAACTGGAAGTGGGCTCAGCAGGTATTGGCCAGCCCTTTAAGGTGGTTCAGCAGTATAGGAACCACGTTGGAAAAGAAGTGGAAGTTCTTGGTCTTGACGGAAAGAAGCAGCAGGGAATCCTGAAGGAGGTCAGTGAAGACGGACAGTCGTTTGTGGTTACTGTCAAGGAGAAACAGAAACAGGAAGGCAAGAAACGTCCGGTATTGGTAGAAGTCGACAAGACTTTCATTGTCGGCGAGGTGAAATATACCAAATACCTGCTGACCTTCAAATAAGTAGTTAAAATTTGAAAACAAAATAAGAAATGGCAACAAAGAAAGATGTGAAAGGTCCTTCTATGATAGAGACCTTTCAAGAGTTTAAAGAGACCAAGAACATCGACCGTACCACTTTGGTCAGTGTACTTGAGGAGAGTTTCCGTAATGTGATTGCCAAAATGTTTGGCTCTGACGAGAACTTTGACGTGATTGTAAACCCTGACAAGGGTGACTTTGAGATTCATCGCAACCGTATTGTGGTGGCAGATGGTGATGTACAGGACGAGAACAAGGAAATCTCGCTGACTGATGCCCAGAAGATTGAGCCAGACTATGAGGTTGGTGAGGAAGTTTCAGAGGAAGTGGACTTCAAGAAGTTTGGTCGTCGCGCCATCTTGAATCTTCGTCAGACATTGGCTTCCAAGATTCTGGAATTGGAGCATGACTCTTTGTATAACAAGTATAAGGATAAGGTCGGACAGGTTGTCAGTGGTGAGGTATACCAGATGTGGAAGCGTGAGGTATTGCTTATCGACGACGAGGGGAATGAGCTGCATTTGCCGAAGATGGAGCAGATTCCCAACGACAACTATCACAAGGGTGAGACCATTCGCGCTATCGTGAAGGAGGTGCTGAACGAGAACAATAATCCTCGTATTATCCTGTCTCGTACCAGTCCTTTGTTCCTGGAGCGTCTGCTTGAGGCAGAGGTTCCCGAGATCAATGACGGTCTGATTACCATCCGTCGTGTGGCCCGTATGCCGGGAGAGCGTGCGAAGGTGGCCGTAGAGAGTTATGATGACCGTATCGACCCCGTAGGCGCCTGTGTCGGTGTGAAGGGCAGTCGTGTACATGGTATTGTTCGCGAGCTAGGTAATGAGAATATCGACGTGATTAATTTCTCCAACAATACCCAGCTCTTTATCCAGCGTGCCTTGAGTCCTGCCAAGGTGACCAGTATCACTTTGAATCCGGAAGAGCACAAGGCAGAGGTATATCTGCAACCCGAGGAGGTTAGTCTTGCCATTGGTAAGGGTGGTCTGAACATCAAGCTTGCCTCTATGCTGACAGAGTACACGATTGATGTCTTCCGTGTGGTTAACGAGAGTGAGGCTGACGAGGATATCTATCTCGATGAGTTTGCTGATGAGATTGACCAGTGGATTATTGACTCCATTAAGGCAATTGGCTTGGATACTGCTAAGCAGGTATTGAATGCTCCTCGTGAGATGCTGATTGAGAAGGCAGACTTGGAGGAGGAGACTGTTGACCATCTGTTGGAAGTGCTCCGTGCGGAGTTTGAGTAAGAATTGAGAAATGAGAATTGAAAATTAAGCGTTAATGGGAGTCAGATTAAATAAAGTATTATCAGAGCTGAATATAGGACTTCAGACTGCCGTTGATTTCCTGAAGAATAAGAAAGAACTTGGTGAGGTGAAGGATGAGATGACGCCAAATACGAAAATCTCAGACGAGCAATACCAAGCCTTAGTCAGTGAGTTTAAGGGCGATAAGGCCGTGAAGACTCAAGCCGACATGATATTCACCAAGAAAGTCAAGGAGAAGAAAGTTGAGAAGCCAGAGAAGGTTGAGAAAAAAATCACCCAGACAGAAGAGCAACTGAACGAGCTACGTCCGCAGTTTAAGGCTGTAGGAAAGATAGACCTTGACAGCCTGAACAAGAAACCTGCTGCAGTAAAGAGTGAGCCCAAAGCAGAGACGGCTCCTGAAAGTCCTGTCGAGGAACCTGAGGTAGAGTCTCAGGAGACGATAGAAGAAGAGCTTGTAGTGGAAGTTCAGGAGGCACCGTCAGAAGAAGATACTGTATCTGAGGAGGAGAATGAAGAAGTGGAAGAAACCCCTTCCGATGCTAGCAACTCAGGTGTTAAGGTGATAGGCAAGATAGACCTCTCTTCTCTGAATCAGAGCACTCGTCCGAAGAAAAAATCCAAGGAGGAGCGTCGTAAGGAGCGTGAAGAGAAGGCTGCCCAACAACATGCTGCCAACGGTGAGCGCAAAAAGCGTGAGCGCATCCGTAGTGGTAAGGTGGATATTGAGGCTGCTGCCAATCAGGCTAGCCAGCAACAAGGCAAGAAAAACAAGAACAAGGGTGGTAACCAGAATTTTCAGGACAGCGGTGTCCAGCAGGGTGGTGGCAAAAAGAACAAGAAGAACCGTCCTGTGAAGCCGTTGGAGGTGGATGACGAGGCTGTAGCCCGTCAGGTGAAGGAGACGCTGGCCCGTCTGACCACGAAGAACCAGAATAAGAAAGGTGCCAAGTATCGTCGTGAGAAACGTGATGCCGTTCAGGAGCGCATGAGCGAGGAGATGGCAGCAGAGGCAGCACAGAGCAAGGTGCTGAAACTCACCGAGTTCGTAACAGTCTCTGAGTTGGCAACCATGATGAACGTAGGTGTCAATCAGGTCATCGGTACCTGTATGTCCATCGGTATCATGGTGTCTATCAACCAGCGTCTCGATGCTGAGACGATTAATATCGTGGCAGAGGAATTTGGTTTTACCACAGAATATGTCAGTGCCGAGGTGCAGAATGCCATTACGGAAGAGGCTGACGATGAGAACGATCTCATCAGTCGCGCTCCTATCGTAACGGTGATGGGTCATGTTGACCACGGTAAGACGTCGCTGCTCGACCATATCCGCAATACCAACGTGATTGCTGGTGAGGCTGGTGGTATCACCCAGCACATCGGTGCTTACAACGTCAAGTTGAAGGATGGTCACAGTATTACATTCTTGGATACCCCTGGTCACGAGGCCTTCACGGCTATGCGTGCCCGTGGTGCCCAGGTGACGGATATCGCTATCATCATCGTGGCTGCTGACGACTCTGTGATGCCTACTACCAAGGAGGCTATTGCTCATGCCCAGGCTGCCAATGTGCCGATGGTGTTCGCCATCAACAAGATTGATAAGCCAGGTGCTAACCCCGATAAGATTCGTGAGGACTTGGCCAACATGAACCTCCTCGTCGAGGACTGGGGCGGTAAGTACCAGTGTCAGGAGATCAGTGCCAAGAAGGGTATTGGTGTCTATGAACTGCTCGAAAAGGTGCTGCTTGAGGCCGAGATGCTCGACCTGAAGGCTAATCCTAACCGTAAGGCTACGGGTTCCATCATCGAGTCGTCACTCGACAAAGGTCGTGGCTATGTCTCTACCGTCCTCGTGTCGAATGGTACGCTAAAGATTGGTGATGTTGTCATCGCAGGTACTGCCTGGGGGCGTGTCAAGGCGATGTTCAATGAGCGTAACCAACGTATCGAGAAGGCAGGTCCTGCCGAGCCCGCTATCATTCTGGGTCTGAACGGAGCGCCTACCGCTGGTGATTCCTTCCACGTGATGGAGACGGAGCAGGAAGCCCGCGAAATCGCCAACAAGCGTATCCAGTTGCAGCGTGAGCAGAGTCTGCGTACAACCACTAAGTTGGGTCTCGACGAGTTGTCACATCGTATTGCTTTGGGTGAGTTCCATGAGTTGAACATCATCGTGAAGGGTGATACTGACGGTTCTATCGAGGCGCTGTCAGATTCGTTCATCAAACTTTCTACTGAGAAGGTACAGGTGAACGTCATCTCGAAGGCTGTGGGTCAGATTTCAGAGAACGATGTGATGCTGGCTTCGGCTTCCGAGGCTATCATCATCGGATTCCAGGTTCGTCCTTCTGCCGATGCCCGTCGTGCTGCTGAGCGTGAGGGTGTCGAGATCAATACCTATTCGATCATCTATGATGCCATCGACGATGTGAAGCAGACCATGCAAGGTATGCTCGACAAGGTGAAGAAGGAGGTTGTCACTGGTGAGATTGAAGTCAAGCAGGTCTTCAAGATCTCAAAGGTGGGAACAGTTGCTGGTGGTCTTGTTATCGAAGGAAAGGTACACAACAAGGACAAAGCCCGTGTGGTTCGCGATGGTATTGTGATCCATACTGCTCCTATCGATGCCTTGAAGCGTTACAAGGACGATGCCAAGGAAGTTGCAACAGGTTTGGAGTGCGGTATCTCACTGGTGAACTTCAACGACATCCAGGTAGGCGATATCATCGAGACCTTCATGGAGGTTGAGGTAGAACAGAAACTTTAAAAGTGAAGAGTGAAGAGTGAAGAGCGAAGAATTTGCTTCCGCACAGAATATAAATAACGAATATGTCCGTCAGGTAGCCGAACAGAAATATGAGTTCGGCTTCACGACGGATGTACATACTGAAATCATCGAGAAAGGGCTGAACGAGGACATCGTTCGGCTCATCTCTGCTAAGAAGGGGGAACCTGAGTGGATGCTTGAGTTCCGTCTCAAGGCGTTCCGCTACTGGAAGGAGCAGCAGGAGCCCAAATGGGGGCATGTGCATGTGCCAGAGATCGATTATCAAGGCATCTCCTATTATGCCGACCCTATGGCAAAGAAACCCGCTGGTGATGGAATGATTGATCCCCAGTTGGAAAAAACATTCGATAAATTGGGTATACCCTTGGAAGAGCGCTTAGCCTTGAGTGGCAACACCGCTGTTGACGCTATCATGGATAGCGTATCGGTAAAGACCACCTTTAAAGAGAAGCTGCGCGAAAAGGGCGTTATCTTCTGTTCGATAGGTGAGGCCATCAAGGAACATGGCGATTTGGTGCGCCAGTATTTAGGTACCGTTGTGCCTTATCGTGATAATTTCTTTGCAGCCCTCAACTCAGCAGTGTTCAGCGATGGTTCCTTTGTGTATATCCCCAAGGGTGTTCGTTGTCCGATGGAACTGAGTTCGTATTTCCGCATCAATGCCAGGAATACGGGTCAGTTTGAGCGAACACTGATTATTGCTGACGACGATGCTTATGTGTCGTATCTCGAAGGTTGTACGGCACCGATGCGCGATGAGAACCAACTGCATGCAGCCATCGTTGAGATTATTGTGATGAATCGGGCAGAGGTAAAATACTCTACCGTTCAGAATTGGTATCCAGGCGATGAGAACGGTAAGGGTGGTGTGCTCAATCTGGTCACCAAACGTGGTGATTTGCGAGGTGTCGATTCGAAACTCTCTTGGACACAGGTAGAGACGGGTAGTGCTATCACATGGAAGTATCCCTCTTGTATCCTGAGAGGCGATAACTCACAGGCAGAGTTCTACTCAGTAGCCGTGACCAACAACTACCAAGAGGCCGATACAGGTACGAAGATGATTCATATTGGTAAAAATACCAAGAGTACGATTATCTCGAAGGGAATCTCCGCTGGTCACTCGCAGAACTCGTATCGTGGACTGGTACGTGCGGCATCTACTGCAGACAACGCCCGTAACTATTCCTCATGCGACTCGCTGTTGTTGGGTTCCGATTGTGGTGCCCACACCTTCCCCTATATGGATGTGCATAACGATACCGCCGTCTTCGAGCACGAGGCTACTACTTCGAAAATCTCTGAAGACCAACTCTTCTATTGCAACCAGCGAGGCATCCCTACTGAACAAGCCGTAGGATTGATTGTTAATGGCTATGCCAAAGAGGTGCTCCAGAAACTCCCCATGGAGTTTGCTGTTGAGGCCCAGAAACTATTATCAGTATCATTAGAAGGAACTGTAGGATAAAGATATGTTAGAAGTCAAAAACTTACACGCCAAGATTGGCGACAAAGAGATATTAAAAGGCATCGACCTTGTCATCAACGATGGTGAGACGCATGCCATCATGGGACCTAATGGTTCTGGTAAGAGTACACTCAGTGCTGTGCTCGTGGGTAATCCACTCTACGAGGTCACTGAGGGCGAGGCTTACTTCAATGGCAAAAACCTCCTTGAGATGAAGCCAGAGGATCGTGCCCACGAAGGCATCTTCCTGTCGTTCCAGTATCCTGTGGAGATTCCAGGTGTCTCGATGACCAACTTCATGAAGGCAGCCATCAACGAGAAGCGTAAGGCGCAGGGCCTCGACCCCATGAATGCGGCTGAGTTCCTGAAGCTGATGCGTGAGAAGCGTAAGATTGTGGAACTCGACTCCAAACTCGCCAACCGCTCAGTCAACGAGGGCTTTAGCGGTGGTGAGAAGAAACGTAACGAAATCTTCCAGATGGCGATGCTGGAGCCCAAACTCAGCATCCTCGACGAGACGGACTCTGGTCTGGATGTGGATGCCATGCGCATTGTGGCTGAGGGTGTCAACAAACTCCAGACGCCTGAGACTTCCTGCATCGTTATCACCCACTACGACCGTCTGTTGGAGATGATCCGTCCCCAGTTTGTGCATGTACTCTACAAAGGTCGTATTGTGAAGACGGGTGGTCCTGAGTTGGCTGTTCAGATTCAGGAGCACGGCTACGACTGGATTAAAGAGGAGATTGGAGAGGAATGAATAGCGAGCAACAATACATAGACCTGTACGAGCAGTGTCGCACGATGATTTGTGGGCATAGCAGCGACGTGATGAACGCCGTGCGCGATGAGGCTTTTGAACGTTTCGTGTCTGCTGGTTTCCCCAGCAGGAAAGTCGAGCGCTACAAATATACCGACATGCAGCAACTCTTTGCGCCTGACTATGGGTTGAACCTCAATCGCCTCCAGATTCCCGTCGATCCCTATCATGCGTTCCGTTGTGATGTGCCCAACCTATCTACAAGCCTTTATTTTGTAGTCAATGATATGTTCTATAGTGGTGAGGGGTTAGAGGTGAGAGGTGAGAGAATACCTCATGCGTTGGCCAAACTGCCTGAAGGTGTCATTATCGGCTCTCTGAAAGATTTTGCTACCACTGATTATTACAACCGTTTGGCAGGTACGGCTAATGATGCAGCAACAGACCTTAATACGATGCTGGCACAGGATGGCCTCTATGTCTATGTGCCTCGAAACGTGAAGGTCGATCGTGCCATTCAGGTTATAAATATCCTGCGTAGTGATGTCGATTTGATGGTCAACCGTCGTGTGCTCATCATCCTCGAAGAAGGTGCAGAGATAAAAATGCTGTTCTGCGACCATGCCGCGGACGACCGTAACTTTCTCGCTACGCAGGTCATTGAGGCCTACGTAGGTGAGAATGCTTCTCTCGACCTCTATTGCATGGAAGAGACGCACCATAAGAATGTCCGTGTGAGCAACGTCTATATCGACCAACAGGCTAATAGTCGCGTGAACCACAATGTTATTACGTTGCATAATGGTATCACCCGCAACAAACTTGACCTCACTTTCTCTGGCGAGGGTGCAGAATGCCAATGCTATGGTTGTGTGATTGCTGATAAACAACAGCATGTCGATAACAACACGTTGATTACCCATAAGGTACCTCATTGTACCTCGAACGAACTCTACAAATATGTGCTCGACGATAAGGCTGTTGGTGCCTTTGCAGGACGTGTACTGGTAGAACATGGGGCTCAGAAAACCACCTCGCAGATGACGAATCAGAACCTGACGGCTACTAAGGAGGCTCGTATGTACACCCAGCCCATGCTGGAGATCTATGCCGATGATGTGAAGTGTGCGCACGGCTCTACCGTTGGTCAACTCAACGATGCAGCCTTGTTCTATATGCGCCAGCGAGGCATCTCGCTTGACGAGGCAAAGATGCTGTTACAGAATGCCTTCATCAACGAAGTCATCGACCACATGCAGCTCGAACCCCTTCGCGACCGCCTGCACTACCTCGTCGAGAAGCGCTTCCGTGGTGAACTCAACAAATGTTCCGGCTGCAAACTCTGTAAATAGTAGAATATGTACGATATCAATAAGGTACGGGAGGATTTCCCGATTCTGGGGAGAGAGGTATATGGCAAGCCACTGGTCTATCTTGACAATGCGGCTACCACCCAGAAGCCGCTCTGTGTGCTCGATGCGATGAGGGATGAGTATCTCAACGTGAATGCGAATGTGCATCGTGGAGTGCATTACTTGTCGCAGCAAGCAACAGATCTGCATGAGGCTGCACGAGAGAAAGTACGGCAGTTTGTCAATGCTCGTAAGATAGAGGAGATAGTATTCACACGTGGTACGACAGAGGCCATCAACCTTGTAGCCTCCACCTTCTGCGAGAGTCAGATGAAGGAAGGCGATGAGGTGATCGTCACGGAGATGGAGCACCACTCGAACATCGTTTCGTGGCAACTGCAGGCGATGAAACGGGGAATTATAGTGAAACATATCCCCATCACGGATGATGGATTGCTCTGTTTGGATCAATTGGAATCGCTGATTACCCCCCAAACGAAGATCATCAGTGTGGCGCATGTGAGTAACGTGCTGGGAACTGTCAACCCCGTTGAGGACATCATTAAGACAGCCCACGCTCACGGCATCCCCGTTCTGGTGGATGGTGCCCAGAGCGCACCCCACTTCCAGGTGGATGTGCAGGCGATGGATTGCGACTTTTTTGCCTTCAGTGGTCATAAGATGTATGGACCTACAGGCATTGGCGTGCTCTATGGCAAGGAGGAATGGCTCGAAAAACTGCCTCCCTATCAGGGCGGTGGCGAGATGATTGATAAGGTGACGTGGGAGAAAACCACCTTCGAGCGCCTGCCCTTCAAGTTTGAGGCAGGAACTCCTGACTATGTCGCCACTCATGGACTGGCCAAAGCCATCGAATATGTCGATTCCATCGGCTTTGACGCCATTCAGGAACATGAGCAGGAACTCACCCGCTATGCGATGGAGCAGTTGCAAACGATTCCTGACATTCATATTTATGGTCCATCAAGTAATCTCTCACCTCTCACCTCTCACCCCTCACCTTTAAGAGACGCTGTCGTCTCTTTCAATGTAGGTGAGATCCATCATCTGGATATGGGAACCCTCTTGGATCGTCTGGGTATTGCTGTACGTACAGGCCATCATTGTGCACAACCGCTGATGGACCGTTTGGGCATCTCTGGTACCGTCCGTGCCTCGTTCGCGCTCTACAATACGAAAGAAGAGATAGACACGCTTGTAGCTGGCATCCGCAGAGTCAGTAAAATGTTTTGATAGTTCATAGTTATGCTGGCGAGTCATTATTACGAGGGAAAGATTGAAGCTGGATGCGATGAGGCTGGTCGCGGCTGTCTGGCAGGCAGTGTCTATGCCGCTGCCGTCATCTTTCCAGAGAACTATCAGAATGAGGAACTGAACGACTCCAAGCAACTGACGGATAAACGGCGTAAGCAGCTTCGTGAGATCATCGAGCGTGATGCCGTTGCCTGGGCGGTAGGTGTTGTGACTCCTGATGAAATCGACAAAATCAACATCCTCAATGCCTCCATACTTGCGATGCATCGGGCTCTCGACCAACTGAAGGTGCGCCCAGAGGCCATCATCGTCGATGGCAACCGCTTTAAGCCCTATTATCAACCAACAGCTAATAGCCCACAGCCAATAGCTATTCCATATACCACGATTGTGAAGGGCGACGGAAAGTACCTTTCCATCGCGGCAGCCAGTATCCTTGCCAAGACCTATCGTGACGACTATATGGATGCGCTGGCGAAGGATTACCCCCAATACGACTGGCTTTCCAACAAAGGCTATCCCACCAAGAAACATCGGGAGGCTATCCGACAGTATGGAATCACCCCATTTCATCGGAAGACATTCAATATGCTGGGAGACGGACAACTCTCGTTCGACTTTCAGGAGGAGTAACTCGCGATGGTCATATTATTAGTAGTCTTAGCCTATTTCGGCATTCTTCTAGGCATCAGCCATCTGACAAGCCGAAAGGCGAATAACGACACCTTCTATCGAGCCAACCGCCGCTCACCTTGGTATATGGTGGCATTTGGGATGATTGGTGCGTCTATCTCAGGAGTGACCTTTGTCTCCGTACCAGGAATGGTACTTACCTCGCAGATGACCTACCTGCAGGTTTGTCTCGGTTTCATCGTGGGATACGTCGTCGTGGCGTTCCTCTTGCTGCCACTTTATTACAAGTTGTCGCTCACCAGCATTTATGCCTATCTTGGTCAGCGTCTCGGCAGACGGTCCTATCAGACAGGCGCCTGGTTTTTCCTGCTCTCGAAGATGTCGGGCTCAGCCGTGAAGTTCTACGTTGTCTGCATGATACTCCAGCAGTTTGTCTTCGACTCGATGGGCATCCCCTTCGTGGTGAATATTGTGGGAATGGTACTGCTCGTATGGCTCTATACCCGTCGCGGCGGCATCGCCACGCTGGTTTTCACCGATTCCTTCCAGACCCTCTGTCTCTTTACCGCTCTCATTCTCATCATCCTCCAGGTCATCTCCATGATGCACCTGTCTGTCAGCGAAGCCGTTGATGTTGTGAAGGGAAGCGAACTGAGCCGCATCTTTGTGTTCGATGACTGGAAGTCGCCCTACAATTTCTGGAAACAGTTTCTTAGCGGCATCTTTATCGTCGTGGTGATGACAGGACTGGACCAGGATATGATGCAGAAGAACCTGACGTGCAAGACCCTCCGCGACGCCCAGAAGGATATGTGTTCCTATGGCATCGCCTTCCTGCCAGCCAACCTGCTCTTTCTCTCCCTGGGTGTCCTTTTGGTCACCCTCATCCATCAGCCCACATCCCTCATCCATCTTTCATCTTCCATATCTCCCGACTCATTGCTCCCTTCCTTCGTCCAGTCCACCCTCTCCAGCGGCGGCAGCAATTTTTACATGCTCTTGACTTTCTTTCTCCTCGGCATTCTGGCAGCCTCGTTCTCCAGTGCCGATTCGGCGTTGACATCCCTGACGACCTGCTATTGCGTGGACATCCGTCAACAGCCTCAGGATGAGCAGTTGCGCAAACGGACACATCTCGTCATGTGTCTTGCCTTTATGCTCTTTATCCTGTTGTTCCGCTCCGTGAATTCCACCTCCCTGATAGACGCCATTTATATCCTTGTGTCCTATACCTATGGACCGCTGCTGGGTCTCTTTGCCTTTGGTCTGTTTACGAAGCGTCAGCCCAACGACCGCCTGACACCCTATATCTGCATCGCATCGCCCCTCCTTTGCTACGCCCTCGACACCCTTTCCCAACACCTCTGGGGCTACCGTTTCGGCTACGAGCTACTCATCTTCAACGGCCTCTTCACATTCCTGGGTCTTTGGAGTGGAGCAGCAAGCACAGCCCACAAAAAAGTATATTTATAACTAGAAATTTTATATTCACGGCCCGTAAACATAAGTTCAAGGGCGGTGTACATATGTTTAAGGACGTTGAACATAAGTTTACGGTGCGTAAACATAAAAAGTCTCACTTCTTTCTCACATTTTTCTCATATCTTCCTCATACCTTGCTCATGCTTTAGGGGTATGAGCAAGGATAGAGTATCCTATGAGTAACCTATGAGATGCCTATGAGTAACCTATGAGTAACCTATGAGTAACCTATGAGCAACCTATGAGGAAGATTTGAGCTATTATTGTTGAACATTTTTTTCTGAAACAATTTGCTTTTCTCCATAATAATGCCTATCTTTGCCCTCAGAGTGCAAATTACTAACCAATATACTAGAAGATGAAAAAACCTAATGTTATAACGATTATTGCCATCATCAGTCTGATGGCATTTGGTGGATGGCAACAGGCTGTTGCACAGATTCATGATGCGAATGAGAATCCCGATTACGTGATGCTTAACCTGAAAGGCAAGGTCAAGAGTTACAAGATTGATGGCGAAGTGTCCTATTGGGATATCGTTGGTTCGAAAGTCGAGTTTGACCGAAATGGAAAGATTATCGGCGTGGAAGGGAATACGCCTAAACTGCTCCGCAACAGGAAAGGACAGATTGCTAAATACAGTTATGAGTTCTATGCGGAGGAGTTTGAAGAATGGGGCACAAGGAGCAGTGAGTTCACCTATAATCAGGATGGACAGATTACTAACATTTTGATTACCACTCCCTATGACAAATGGAACAATGGTTTCGTGTATGACAGGAACGGAGACATTGCTTTTTGGATTGTCAAGTCCTCTATTGATCCGGAATGGCAGATAGTATACAAGTACCAGGAGTACGACCAATACGGTAATTGGACCAAGCGAACCATAGACGGCGTCCCCTCTGTCCGCACGATTACGTATTGGGAGTAGTCAATGACATAATGGCGAAGCTGCACGTCGTGCCGTCATTGACGAATAGGCTATACCTGTTGCATAAAGAAGCAGGCACTCCAATGGGGTGCCTGCTTTTAGTTCAGAATAGTTACTTTTCTGCGAATTGTCCGAAATACTTGAGACAGACGTCGCGCCATTCTTTGGCATTCTCGACTTGTATCTTCAGACGCTCATCGACCTCACGCCAGCGCTGCTCGTCCACATAGGCGCGCATCTTGTTGTGCCAGAGGTTCTGATAGGTTTCTGTCATGATGACACCCTGGTTGTAGTGATACTGCAGCGACTCCCATAGTGTCGCCCCGTCTTTCATCTTGTAGTCCCAAGGCAGGTGGTGGAACCACAACAGGAGGTCCTCAGGACACGTCTCCACCTTGTCGTACATAGAGGCGTAGGGCTCACGGTATTGGCTGACGGCATCCGTGCCTGTGGACGAGCGGTTGAAGCCGATGCCGTCTTTATCGGCCTGATGATAGTATACAGGACACCATTCCAACGGATAGTCGGCCTTGAAACCATCGGGTTCTGGTCCGTAGTGGTGGTCGAACTTGAAGATATGGTGCAGTCCCAACGGCATCATATAACTGACACAGGCCTCGCGGCTTTCCTCCATGACGGTGGACATGAGGAACACGAAATTCTCGTCAAGGTTGAAGGTCTGTTCCAGCCATTCCTTAGCAATCTGATCTGACGACAACGAGGGGTTCCAGGCCAGTCGTCCGAAGGCATACCAGTTGGCTTGCGAGAAATGATGACCGCACCAATTGGCGTCTTTGCCGATATTGGCCACACCTGCGATGCCAGCCAGCCAGTCTGGCTCTATATACTGGAAGAACTCCTTCCACATGGGGGCCAGATAGACTAAATGCTTCGACTGTCCCAGGTATTCTTGTGTGATCTGGAATTCCACCATGTTGGGAGTTTCTCGTATCTGGTCGAATACAGGGCTATAGGGTTCACGAGGCTGGAAGTCCAAAGGACCATTCTTGGTTTGCAGGATGACGTTCTTGTGGAACTTCCCGTCCAGCGGTTTGAATTCTGAGACAGCCTGTTTTACCCGGTCTTCCCCCTTATGGTTGGCACCATAGACGAAGCAGCGCCACATCACGATGCCGTTATAAGGTTCCAAAGCGTCGGCTAGCATATTGGCTCCGTCGGCATGTGAGCGTTGATAGTCGCCAGGGCCAGGCTGTCCTTCACTATTGGCTTTCACGAGGAATCCTCCAAAGTCTGGAATAAGGCGATAGATCTCGCGTGCCTTGTTCTTCCACCAGCGACGTACACTATTGTCTTTCGGGTCTGCTGTCGTTGTCTGTCCCAAAGCCATCGGTGTGGCAAAGTTGATAGAGAGGTAAACACGTACCCCATAGGGTCGTAGGATATCCGCTATCTTCTTGACTTCTTTCAGGTATTCTTTCGTCAGCATCTTGGGAGAGGCGTTGACATTGTTGAGCACGGCACCATTAATGCCTATCGATGCATTGGCGCGGGCATACTCCCTGATCAAGTTCTCGTCAAGATGGAACCATTCAAAGATGCTCCCCCCTGCATAGCCTCTCTCAATGGAGCCGTCCAGGTTGTCCCAGTGATTCAGCAGACGGAGTTTAAACTTCGGGTGTTGGCTTTGTTCTGTGATATGATTGTCTGTAGCTTGCAGGCGCAACACTTCGTATGCTCCATAGAGCAGTCCGATGTCATGATGGGCAGTGATAATGACCCTATAGTCGTCACCGCTAATCGTGAATCCGTCGTCATCGGGCAGGGTAGGGTCGATGCGCAACATGGCCTGCTCCCCCATGAAGTAGTTCTCCAGTTCACTTTTAGCAATGCTGATTGTCGGAGAGCCTGCGGGAGCCTCTACTTGGGCAGTACCGCTGACGTCGTATCTCAGCCACAAGCGATGACCGTCCTCTGCCATCATGTTCATGAAGGAGAGGGCGGTGATGATTGTCAATAGGAATCTTTTCATCGTTTCAGCAGGTTAAGTTTCTCTTTTGGAGCCAGTGCGTTGCTGACAGTCTCTGTGTATTCTGTCAGGTTCGCATTGACGATTTCTCTGATGTCACGACTGGAAGCGCCAATCTCGAAAGTGTATTGTCCTGACTCAACAAACCAGCGGCTGTTAGCCTCGTCGAAGGAAGCAAGGTCGCGCTTAGCCATCTGAATAGTCAGCGTTTGGCTCTCACCGGGTTTCAACTCGCGGGTCTTGGCAAAGCCTTTCAGCTCGTGGTTGGGCTTCTCCAGTTGTCCCTGCGGGGCAGCTACATAGACCTGTGCGATTTCCTTACCAGCCACCTTGCCCGTATTCTTGATGGTGACATTGACGGTGATGTTGTCGCCATTGACCTTTACGGCAGGCTTGCTATATTCAAAGGTGGTATAGCTGAGTCCGAAACCGAAAGGATATGCGACGTTCTTGTCGAAGCTGTCGAAGAAGCGGTAGCCTACGTAGATGTCCTCCTCGTGGTTGGTGTAGTCGTAGCCAGCCACCTGACCCGTGTAACCTCTTGTCACCTGATAAGTGTAGAAGTCCATCGTGCCAGGATAGTTCTTAGTAGAAGGATGGTCTGTTGCTGCCAACGGCCAAGTCATGGTCAGTTTACCAGAAGGATTCACCTTTCCAGTGAGCAGGTCGGCGATGGAGTTTCCTCCCTCCATTCCCGGCTGCCAGGCACAGAGGATGGCATCGGGATAACCGCTCCATGATGCCGTTTCGATGACGGATCCGGAGTTGATGATTACTATTACGGGCTTGCCGGCAGTGTGGAAGGCATTGCATACATCCTTGATAAGTGCCAACTCCTCTGGTACGAGGTTGAACTCCGTATCAATGTCACGATCGATGCCCTCACCGGCCTGGCGACCAATGGTGATGATAGCAGCATCGGCAGCCTCTATCTCCTTGTTGATGGCGATGGGCGAGATGCCGATCTCGGGATATTTCTGCTGTCCCATCATCTCTGTTTGGAACCACTTGGCAGGATGACGCTCTGCCTGGAACTTGACTTTGGCAAATTCGATGTATTTGCGATAGATATCAGTCAGGGTCGCGCTCGATTTGATGCCGGCATTCTCCAAGCCCTGAAGCATATCGACCACGTATGGCGGATGTACACAGCCGGAGCCTGTTCCGCCAGAGAGGAAATCGTAGGAGTTCTCACCAAAGAGAGCGACAGTTTTGATTTTGCCGTCTTTCCAAGGCAGTGCGCCGTTGTTTTTCAGCATCACGATACCTTCAGCAGCACTCTGACGGGTGATGGCAGCATGAGCCTTGAAGTCAGGATTATTCGAAGCGGGATATTTGTGGAAACTTGGGGTCTTGACAATATATTCAAGGATGCGACGCACGTTACGGTCTACATCTTTGATGTCGAGTTTGCCATTCTTCACCCCTTCGATAATCTCCTGCACCTGAGCGGGCTGTCCTGGTTCCATCAGGTCGTTGCCGGCCTGTACCTCTGTGATGGTGGGCAGTCCTTTGCGGATACCAATCCAGTCGGTCATCACAATGCCTTTATACCCCCAGTCGTCACGTAGGATGCTGGTCAGTAGGTCGCGGTTACCCATTGAGAACTGTCCGTTCACCTTATTGTAACTGGCCATGATGGTCCAAGGGTCACTCTCGCGGACGGCAATCTCGAAGCCACGTAGATAGAGCTCGCGGGCTGCCCGCTGACTGACACGTTCATCGACACTGGTGCGGTCGGTCTCCTGAGAGTTCACGGCAAAGTGCTTGGCGCTGACACCAGCCCCCTGACTCTGTACACCCTGTATATAGGCAGCAGCAATCTTACCTGTCAACAGGGGATCTTCTGAGTAATATTCGAAGTTACGTCCGCAAAGCGGGTTACGGTGCAGGTTCATGCCCGGACCTAAGATGACGTCGCAACGATATTCCTTGGTCTCATTACCAATGGCCTCACCCACTTTGCTCACCAGTTCGGTATTCCATGTAGAAGCCAAACAGGAGCCGATGGGGAATGCTGTAGCGTAGTAGGTCTTGGTAGTTCCTTTACGAGTGGGGTCGATACGTACACCGGCAGGACCGTCGGTCAGGACGGTAGCAGGGATTCCCAGTCGGGGAATGGCGGGTGAGGTTCCTGCGGCACCTGCCACAAGATCAGCTTCGCCGCCTACTACGGCTCCGGTACCGAAGAAGTTGTTGGCACCGCCAACTAACAGTTTGGCTTTCTCTTCAAGGGTCATCGCCTTGATTACCTCGTCGATATTGTCTGTTCGAAGTTGGGGTTGTGCATTTACTGTTGTCATAGTCATACTGGCAATCATGCCGATTAAGAAAAGTTTTTTGCTACTCATAAGCTTCAATTGTTATGTTGATGTTACAAAGATAGTATTTTTACGGAACACTGCCACATAGTAACATGGAGTTTTCACCTTTTTTATCATAATTCTCTGTATCTCTGTATCTCTGTGTTCAAAAGATTTCGTAACTTTGCACCCGAAAATAAGGTAATATAAATAGGTATAAGAATATGGCAAAGAAAGCACTTTTGATGATTCTCGACGGATGGGGAATCGGTAAGCATGGTAAGGGTGACGTGATTTTCAATACTCCCACACCTTACCTCGATCTGTTAACAGCAACTTCTGCTCACTCACAGTTACAGGCCTCTGGTGAGGACGTTGGTCTGCCCGATGGTCAGATGGGTAACTCTGAGGTGGGTCACCTGAATATCGGTGCTGGTCGTATTGTGTATCAGGACCTTGTGAAGATCAACCGTGCCTGCAAGGACGGCTCTATCATGGAGAATCCGCAGGTGAAGGCAGCCTACACCTACGCGAAGGAGAATGGAAAAAAGCTGCACCTGATGGGGCTGACTTCCGACGGTGGCGTACACTCAAGCCTCGACCATCTGTTCAAGCTCATCGAGATCGGTAAGGCATACGGTCTGAAGAACCAGGTGTTCGTGCATTGCTATATGGACGGTCGTGATACCGACCCGAAGAGTGGTAAGGGTTTCATCGAGCAGGTATCGAAGGTCTGTGCTGACAATGATGCTGCGATTGCAAGTATCGTTGGTCGTTTCTACGCCATGGACCGCGATAAGCGCTGGGAGCGCGTGAAAGAGGGTTACGACCTGATTGTGAACGGCGTTGGTAAGCAGGCTACGGATATGGTTGCTGCTATGCAGGAGAGCTATGATGAGGGTGTTACCGACGAGTTCATCAAGCCTATCCACAATGCCTGTGTCAATGGTTGCATCGAAGAGGGTGACGTTGTCATCTTCATCAACTTCCGTAACGACCGTGCTAAGGAGATGACCATCGCCCTGACGCAGGAGGATATGCCGGAGCAGGGTATGAAGACCATCCCTGGCTTGCAGTACTACTGCATGACGCCATACGATGCCAACTTCAAGGGTGTTCACATCCTCTTCCCCAAGGAGAACGTAGAGGATACGCTGGGCGAGTACCTGAGCAAGCAGGGCAAGAAGCAACTGCACACCGCTGAGACGGAGAAGTATGCACACGTGACCTTCTTCTTCAATGGTGGTCGTGAGGCTCCCTACGAGGGTGAGGACCGTATCCTGGTGCCCTCTCCGAAGGTGGCTACCTACGACCTGAAGCCCGAGATGAGTGCCTATGAGGTAAAAGATAAGTTGGTGGCTGCCATCAACGAGGCCAAGTACGACTTCATCGTGGTGAACTTCGCCAACGGTGATATGGTAGGTCATACAGGTATCTACAACGCCATTGCTAAGGCTGTCTGGGCCGTTGACAACTGCGTTCGCGAGGTTATCGAGGCTGCTAAGGCTAACGACTACGAGGCCATCATCATTGCCGACCACGGTAATGCCGACAACGCCATCAATGCCGATGGTACACCCAATACAGCCCACTCACTCAACCCTGTGCCGTTTATCTATGTGACGAACAACAACTCGGCTACAGTGAAGGATGGTCGTCTGGCTGACGTGGCTCCCTCTATCCTGCACATCATGGGACTGGAGCAGCCCAGCGATATGACAGGCGAGAATTTGATTGTAGATTAATGAACGTTCAGATAGAACCAAGCTGGAAGCAGCATTTAGTTGGTGAGTTCGACAAAGACTATTTTGTCGGGCTCACCAATTCTGTTCGTGCAGAGTATAGTCAATATACCTGCTATCCTCCTGGTAAATTGATTTTCAATGCCTTTAATCTTTGTCCGTTCGACCAGGTGAAGGTGGTGATTATCGGTCAGGACCCCTATCACGAGCCAGGACAGGCCCACGGACTGAGTTTCTCTGTGCAGGACGGGGTGATGTTTCCGCCCTCGTTGCAGAATATCTTTAAGGAGATTCAAGCCGACCTTGGTACACCCATCCCTACCTCAGGAAATCTTACTCGTTGGGCAGAGCAGGGCGTGTTGCTGCTGAATGCCTCTCTAACGGTAAGGGCTCACCAGGCTAATAGTCATTCTTCGCTGGGCTGGCAGAAATTCACTGATGCCGCTATTCAGGCACTGGCAGCTCATCGCGAACATATCGTCTATATGCTTTGGGGCGGCTATGCTCGAGGCAAGGCATATATGATAGATAAGTCGCGCAACCTCGTTCTTGAGTCTGTCCATCCCTCACCTTTAAGTGCCAATCGTGGCGGCTGGTTCGGTCAGCACCAGTTCTCCCGCTGTAATGCTTATTTGGAGGAAAACGGAATAACCCCGATACAATGGTAGACAAGATTCCTCCTATTTTGGATGTTGGTGGCATCCTTGTTTCCTCTGATATTTTGACAGAATACTTCTGCTGTGACTATGAGAAGTGTAAGGGTATTTGTTGTGTGGAAGGAAGTGATGGCGCTCCTGTCACTATGGAGGAGGTGTCATACATTGAAGATGCCTTAGAAACGGTGTGGCCGATGCTTTCAGCTTCAGCACAGAGTGTTATAGATCAGCAAGGTGTAGCCTACTGCGATAAGGACGGTGATTTGGTGACGAGTATCGTTGGTGGAAAAGATTGTGTGTTTACTTGTTATGAGGGCGAAAACTGTCTCTGTGCTTTAGAAAAAGTAGCCAGAGAAAAGGCTGTAGCCAATGATCCCCAATTTGTAAAGCCCATCAGTTGTGCGCTCTATCCCATTCGTGAGAAACGTTTCTCGGGTGGACTTGTCGGCTTGAACTATCATCGCTGGGCTGTCTGTAAGGATGCTGTTGAAAAAGGGAAGGCATTACACATTCCCGTCTATCAGTTTTTAAAAGGACCTCTTATCCGCCGTTTCGGTAAAGAGTGGTATGAGGAACTTTGTGAAGTGGCTAACCTTTTCGATACTCAGAAGGACTGACTCCGACATGTTCCCTGAAGTATTTTCCCAAGAACGACTGGTTGGGGAAACGTAGTTCCTCCGTGATTTCCTTGATAGATTTCGTGGAGTTTTTCAGCAATACTCGGATTTCAAGGATAACATAATGGTCTATCCAGTCGTTAGGAGTACGTTTGCTGACTTCCTTGACCACCTCCGAGAGGTATTTGGCTGTGATACATAATTGTTTGGCATACCAGCTGACTCGTCGCTCTGTTCGATAATTCTCTTCCAACAAACGGATGAATTGTGAAAAGATGGCATCTGCGCGTCTTTGTGACTTCTTCCCATTTTGTTCCACCCGCCAGATGACATTACTCATATCATAGAACATGGCAAGCAACCATGTCTTCACCAGTTCTTCTTGGTAATGATGCTGGGTGTCCAGAATCTTTTCTCCGATGACACGGTAGTAGTTGGTATATACCTCGATCTCTCTAGCTGTCAGTTGTACAACGGGGTTGTTCATAGAGAACAGCAACAAGGACGATACATTCTTGACATTCTGTACGAAACTGTGATAGTAGGCGGTACTGACCAATATGCATAGACAGGCGAAGTCAGACGTTGCTTGGTAGTTGTTCACTACGTGACCTTCGGAAATGAACAACAAGTCGCCAGGTTTGACTGTCTGTTGACGAGTGTCAATGTCATATGTGGCAGAACCTTGTTGACAGAGTGCCATCAAGATAAAGCTCATACGAGTGGGTCCCTGTGGGATAGGTGCATTGGAAATATGGTCTGTCAATACCAGCCCATTACCCATGTATTTTGCATGCTCCCATTTCTTAGCCTCTTCGAGACTAATGTCTACGATTTGATGATATTGGCTTTTCTTCATTGTCTTACCATGTTTTCACAGGAAGTGTCTGTCCTGCTTTCAGTTTGAGCTTCTTTTGTTGTCCGTTGTAACATAGGATAACGGTGCCTTTCTTTTTCGCCTTGATAGTGGCATTACGCACCTTTCCGTCCTTCCACTCAAAGCTGACCTCATAACCACCACGGGCACAGAGACCACTGACTTTTCCGTCCTTCCATGCCTTTGGACAAGCGGGGAGTAATTCTATAGTTGATAGTTGAGGGTTGAGAGATGAGAGTTGACTCTGCATCAGCATCTCGCAGACTCCTGCCGTACCACCGAAGTTTCCATCGATTTGGAAGGGAGGGTGGGCATCGAAAAGGTTAGGGTAGGTACCACCTCCATGACTGTAGTTAGGGCTTCTGTCACCCTCTGGGGCAACGGCTGTCAATAGTTTGCGATAAACTTGATAGGCCTTCTCTCCGTTATGTAACCGTGCCCATAGGTTGATGCGCCATCCTGTGCTCCAGCCTGTCGTCTCGTCGCCTTTCTGGAGGAGTGTTTTTTCGCAGGCTTTCAAGGTTTCTTCACGATGATCTATTATACTCTCGCTTAATAAATGACTCCCCGGATATAGTCCGATAAGGTGACTCTGGTGGCGATGCTTGGGGTCTTTATCCTGCCAGTCGTAATACCACTCGTTGAGGTCGCCGTCCTTACCAATAGTATAGGGATGTAGGCGGAACATCTTGGTCTTGTCCATCATCAAGAGATACTTGGGTGTACCTATAACATGGTGTGCCTGCAGGATGTTATATTTCAGTTCTCGGATGATGGCCAAATCGGCTGTACCACCGTAGCAGGTGACGCCATGATAACCAGAGTCGGTGATATATTCGTTTTCGGGTGACGTACTGGGTGCTGTAATACGTGCCCCTGATTGGTGTGGGTCATCGATGAGCCAGTTTTCACAGAACTCATTGGCACCTTCCATCAAGGGTAGGGCGATGGTATTTAGGTAGTCGAGATCCTGTGTGAATGCAAAACGCTCCCATAGGGTATTGACGAGCCACGCACCCCCCATGTTCCAACAGCTCCACATCGGACTCTCACGGTTCTCGCCTACTGGGTTTGTCATTGCCCAGAGGTCGCTGTTATGACTGGCACACCAGCCTCCAGAAACACCATAGAAGTTACGTGCGGTATGTCGGCCATTCACAGCGAGTGCCTTGATGAAGTCGTTCAACGGATCTGCCATCTCTGCGAGGTTGGCAGTGAAGGCAGGCCAGTAGTTCTCCTCTAAGTTGATGTTCATGGTGTAGTTGCCTCGCCATGGTGACCAGAGATGAGGAGTCCATAGTCCTTGCAAGTTAGCGGGAACGCCCTTGGTGCGTGAGCAGGAGATGAGCAGATAGCGACCATATTGGAAAAAGAGTGTTTCAAGATAGCGGTTGTCCGATTGCTCATGTAGCATTCTGTCTGTAGGAGTGTTTCTTCCGTTTCCGCCAAGATACAGCTTCACCCGATTATAATACTGCTGGTAGTCTGCGACATGACGCTTACGGAACTCTTCGTAGGTGTAATTCTGTGTATGCCAGATATCATCAGTTGCATTTTCCAAATAGGGAGCGCCCTCCTTCACAGGGTGTTTGTCGTAGCCATTGAAACTGGTTTCGTTGACCAGATAGATGATAGCTTCCTTAGCATTGGCAATCGTCAAGGTAGAGTCAGAGGTGCTCACTTGCCCGTCTGTCTTTACTTGTAGCATGGTACAGAAATGGATGGTCTCCATCGCATCACCCGTAGCATGGCCAGTCATGGTGAGTTGGTTGTTTCTGCTTTTTACCAAATGGGGTACCTGTGCCGTCATCACAATCTTATAGTTGATGTCACCCTTCAGTCGGATAGCGATGAGCTTGTCGGGATTTGAGGCGAAATATTCGCGTGTGATGGCTTTCCCATTACGTTTATATCGGTCACTACACACGGCACTGTCGATATCCAGTTCACGATAATAGTCGGTTACATTGCCTTTGTTCTGGTCAACCAGATACATGGTGGCAAGAGGTTGGTAGAACTCCGAGTTATGTCCCTCGACATGCAGTTGCAGGGAGTCTGCCTTTGCATAATCCTCGGCAAACAGAGCCTTGCGTATCTCCGGAATCCACTTAGCCGCCCCTTTCCCCTCATTCTGGTCGACGGGCTTACCTGTCCATAATGTGATATCGTTCAGATGAATTAGACAACTGTCAGTTCCTCCATATAGCAATGCTCCTAGTTTTCCATTGCCAATAGGCAGTGATTCCTCGAAAAACTGTGCTGGTTTGTCGTACCACAATCGCATGGGCAATTGCTGCTGTGCCAGTGTGGTTGCCAAAGTTATTCCCCAAAGGCCTATTGTCAGTAGTCTTCTCATTTAAAAGTTCTTATTCTATATAGTGATTTATTCTGGTTCAACATGTACTACGATGTGGGTTCCTTCACCATAGCGGTTGATGAGTAGGTCTTCTACTTCTGAAGCTTTATCGTGTGCCTTGCGCAAAGTGATGTCTCCATCAACTAAGATGTGTAGTTCAATGGCATAGTGATTGCCAATCCGGCGTGTACGCAAGTCGTGGGGCTTTACCACTCCAGGTATTGTGGAAGCAAGCCGCAAAATTTCTTCTTCTACGGCATCAGGCAACGATTGTTCCATCAAGTCACCAATACCGCTCCGCAGCAGACTGAGAGCTACCTTGACGATGAATGCGCCTACAATGATAGATGCGACAGGGTCGAGGACAGACCATCGCTGCCCCAGGAAGATAGCCCCACCGATACCCACCGCTGTACCAATTGACGATAGGGCATCGCTACGGTGGTGCCATGCGTTTGCTTCTACTGCTTGTGAATTCAGTTGTCGTGCCTTCACCATCGAATAGTGGTAGACGCCCTCTTTCATAATGATTGAGACGAGAGCCGCCCATAGGGCGAGAAGCCCAGGAGCCTTCAACTGTTCGCCGCTCGCCCATATTGTGATTTTCATGGCACCACTATATATAATACCAATGGCCACGGCCAGCAGTACCGCACCTATTAATGTTGTTGCTAGTGTCTCATATTTGCCATGTCCGTAATCGTGTGACTTATCCTGAGGCTTTTCACTAATATGGATAAATACTAGTACGATTATGTCCGTCACAAAGTCGGAAAATGAATGGATGGCATCGGCAATCATCGCAGCACTGTGTCCCACGATGCCTGCTACGAACTTAAAGATTAGGAGGACCACATTGACGATTCCTCCTACCAGAGTTACTTTATATATATCCCGATTTCTTTCCATTTTAATCTTGATCCATAGTATATAGGGCATCCCATTTTTTCAGGGTTCGTCCATCTGTTGCATTTTTTGCACGTCCTGAATGACCAACCCTGCCAATGTAAAACCGAAAATAGCGGTGATGTGGACAAGGGATCCATTGGTTTGGGGCTTATTAAAAGGTGAAAGTTCTTTATCGGTATCTGGCGGACAACCGCGGTTTTGGAGTAGCTCATCGCTGAACACACATAGGAACTTGTGTTTGGGATAGCGTTGCTGTGACTTGAACTTGTTGCGCAGAGCACGGGCTAAGGGGTCGCCCTTTACTTTCCAGAACTCAGTAACTTGGATACGGGTAGGGTCAAGTTTCAAGGCTGCCCCCATCGATGAGAACAGCCTAGCTTTTGTGTGACATGCCATTAGGATGAGCAATGCTTTGTCTTTCAATGAGTCTATGGCGTCAATGATATAGTCGTAGCTGCCGATATCAAACGAGTCTGCCGTTTCTTCATTGAACACTTTCTGAATGGCTGTGATGTTTGCCTCAGGATTAATCGATAGGAGGCGTTGTTTCAACGCCTCTACCTTCACCTGTCCTATGGTTTCTGTTGTCGCCATCAACTGGCGGTTGACATTGCTAACACAAATATAGTCTGAGTCAACCATTGTCAAGTGTATGATACCACTGCGTATCAGACTTTCGGCACACCATGACCCTACACCTCCGACTCCGAAGATGATTACCCGTTTGTGGGCGATACACTCGATAATCTTGCTACCAAGTAGCAGTTCAGAGCGACAGAAGATAGAATTAGGCGTCAATATTTGCGTAAGTGGCGTTCTTCTCAATGAACTCACGGCGTGGTTCTACGTCATCGCCCATCAGCATGGAGAATATCTCATCAGCTTCAGCAGCATTCTCGATGGTCACCTGCTTCAGCAGTCGGTTCTCGGGATTCATAGTAGTCTCCCACAACTGCTCTGGGTTCATTTCACCAAGACCTTTGTAGCGTTGGGTATGCAGAGCGGAAGCATTCTCATCGCCATCCACATACTTGTCAATGAAGGCCTGACGCTGCTGGTCGGTATAGCAGTATTCAGAGAACTTCTTGTACGTACATTTATAAAGAGGTGGGGTAGCGATGTAGAGGTGGCCCTCTTGGATAACCTTCGGCATGAAGCGATAGAACAATGTCATGATCAGCGTGTCGATGTGTGAACCATCGACGTCGGCATCGGTCATGATAATAATCTTATCATAACGCAGTTTGTCAACGTTAGCCTCACGATCGCCCTCGCCATCTACACCAAAGCGGACACCGATAGACTGGATGATGTTCATCACAGACTCGGCTTCGAAGACGCGGTGCCACTGTACTTTCTCCACGTTCAAAATCTTACCGCGCAGAGGCAGAATAGCCTGGAAGTGACGGTCACGACCTTGCTTGGCAGAACCACCGGCAGAATCACCCTCGACGAGGAAGATCTCACACTGCTTGGGGTCTTTCTCTGAGCAGTCAGCCAGCTTACCGGGCAGTCCACCACCCGTCATGGGGTTCTTGCGCTGAACACTTTCACGAGCCTTGCGAGCGGCAATACGGGCAGTAGCTGCCAGAACCACCTTATCGCAAATCATCTTTGCTTCTTTCGGATGCTCCTCCAAATAGTCGGACAAAGCCTCACCTACTGCCTGCTGCACAGCACCGGCAACTTCTGAGTTACCCAACTTGGTCTTAGTCTGTCCCTCAAACTGAGGCTCAGCAACCTTGATAGAGATAACGGCGGTCAAACCTTCGCGGAAGTCCTCTGGGGCAATCTCAATCTTTGCCTTCTCAATCTGCTTGGAAATCTGTGGATCGGTATCTGCATATTTCTTCAAAGTACGAGTAAGGGCTGCACGGAAACCTGCAAGATGTGTACCTCCCTCTATCGTATTGATGTTGTTTACATAAGAGTGGATATTCTCGGTATAGTCCGTATTGTACATGACGGCAACCTCGATGGGAATACCTTGCTTCTCGGTCTTCAGATAGATAACATCGTCAACGAGGTGAGTGCGGTGGCGATCCACGTAGCGCACAAATTCCTTAAGACCGTCCTTGGCATGGAAAATCTCTTCTTTCTGGTTTCCATCTTCATCGGGACGCATGTCTTTCAGTGTAATGGTGATGCCAGCATTCAGATAAGCCAACTCACGCATACGCTTGGCAATGGTGTCGTACTTGTATTCTGTGGTCGTGAAGATAGAACCGTCAGGCCAGAACTGCTGACGGGTACCGGTCTTATCAGTATCTCCAACGATTTTTACGTCGTAGAGGGGTTTTCCTTTCTCATACTCCTGCTGATAGATATGCCCATTACGGAACACCTGCGACATCATGTGGGTAGACAGCGCGTTTACACAGCTGACACCAACACCATGCAGACCTCCGGATACTTTGTATGAGCCCTTGTCGAACTTACCACCAGCATGCAGTACAGTCATGACGACCTCAAGGGCTGACTTGTGCATTTTCTCGTGTTCATCGACAGGGATACCACGTCCGTTGTCTTGTACTGTAATAGAGTTGTCTTCGTTGATGGTCACCTCGATATGTGTACAATAGCCGGCCATGGCTTCGTCGATTGAGTTGTCGACGGTCTCGTTTACGAGGTGGTGGAGACCCTTTTCGCTGATGTCTCCGATATACATAGCTGGGCGCTTACGCACAGCCTCCAGTCCCTCGAGCACTTGAATATTACTCGCGGAATAATTGTTTTCTTTGTTCAGTTCTTCTGCCATTGTTCTAATTAGACTTATTTGACTGCAAAGTTACAAAAAAGACCTGACTTAAACGAAAGTTTTGTGTGTAAAAATATTAATATTTTTAAGAAAGCAAAAGAGGCTGCATTCCGATGGAGTGCAGCCTCTTGAATATGCTTGGTTTGATTATCCGAGCTGATTGATGTGTGCGGCAAGGCTTGACTTCAGATTGGCAGCCTTGTTCTTGTGGATGATATTGGTCTTAGCCAGTTTATCCAGCATCTTCTGTACACTAGGATAGAGCTTCTCGGCTTCTTCTTTGTTAGTCATTGCGCGGAGCTTGCGAACAGCATTACGCATGGTCTTTGCATAGTAGTGGTTGTGTTCTGCCTTTTTCTTGTCCTGACGAATTCTCTTCAGGGATGATTTGTGATTTGCCATTGTTTTTTAATAATTTTGATGTTAATATAAAGCTTATGGGTCTTATGTCTCTTGCAGACAGCCCTGGGCGGGTTATGAAACCCTCCGCCACCGTTCCCCTTGCGAGTAGCATCTGGCTGTGCAGATGGCGGATTTAAAGTAGTCCCTAGGAGAGTCGAACTCCTCTTTAGAGAATGAAAATCTCTCGTCCTAACCGATAGACGAAGGGACCAGCGTCTCTTTTTGCGGGTGCAAAGGTACTGCTATTTTTTCGTCTAACAAAATTTTCTTTCGTAAAAATGCACTTTTTTCGTCTTTTTTGTGTAATTTCGCCCTCATGATAGTGAAAACAGAAGCGATAGTATTGCACACCATTAAGTATGGGGAGTCTAAGGTAATAGTTGATATGTTTACCAAAGAGTTAGGTAGACTTTCTTATATTACGAAGCTCTCCAATACCACAAAATCGCGGCTGAAGAAGCAATATTTCCAGCCACTGACCTTGTTGGAGATTACCTGTGATGTGCGTCAACGGGTACAGTTGCAAAAAATTACAGATGCCCGTTTGCTGACTCCCTATGTGTCAATCCCTACTTCACCGGAGAAACTTGCCATTGCCTTATTTGTGGCGGAGTTCCTCTATCATAGTCTTCGCTCAGAGCAACGTAATGAGCCTTTGTTCAACTATATCGTAGACTCTGTCCAATGGTTGGATACCGCGATGGATGGTTTTGCAAATTTTCATCTGACTTTTTTGATGCGTCTTTCCCGTTTTTTGGGTTTCTATCCTAATTTGGATGGTTATGAAGATCAAGCAGTCTTCGACTTGCGGAGCGGATGCTTCTCGATGCAGGTTCCTGTCCATTCTGATTTTCTTCAACCCGCAGAAGCTCGCCTGATTCATTTGATGATGCGTATGGACTTCCCTACTATGCATCTGTTCCGTTTATCGCACCTTCATCGTCAGCGCATTATGGAAATACTGATGCAATACTACAGACAACATCTGCCAGACTTTCCGGAAATGAAAAGTCTGGCAGTGCTTCAGGATTTATGGAAGTAAGGTTTTATCTATGAGAAGACAATAGTACCCTGAAGAGGCTCTGATGAAACCTCATTGGGTTGTTGAGGCTCCTCACCGCTTGCTTGACTATAAATACTGTCAAGAATCTCGCGAGTGCGCCTATATGTTGGTGTCTGTTCTACGGCAGAGATGACGTCGTCATTATCAAGGTCGTCTGGACGGAAAAGGTAAATGTTTGGGCGACGCTTATAACGCTTGGCAGCTCCGTCACCGCCATAGTAGCGATTACGACGGTCTTGTTTCTGTGCAGCTTTCTCCTGTTCTTCTGCAATACGATTGATGTCGGCCTGACTATGCTTTTTCAAGTGTCCATCCATGCCGTCAACATTCTCAATACCGAAACCTGTGGCAAGGATGGTGACTTTTACTTTCTTGCCTAATTCTGGATCAGTGGCAAGACCCCATTTAATTTCGAAGTCCCCAAATTTTGCCATAAATTCGTTGACATCGTTCATTTCCTCCATCATCAGAGAGTCCTTGCCGTCCTTACTACCGGCAAACGAGATGCTCAGCAGAATCTTTTTAGAGTTGAAAACGTCATTGTCGTTTAGCAATGGAGAATTTAGGGCGTCGTCAATGGCCTTTTTAACACGTCCTTCACCTTCGCCATAACCAGTGGACATGATGGCGACGCCACCGTCCTTTAGTACAGTCTTTACATCGTTGAAGTCAAGATTAATCAATCCGTGAACAGTGATGATCTCAGCAATAGATTTAGCAGCTACAGACAGTGTGTCGTCTGCTTTACCGAAAGCATCAAGAACAGAGAGTTCTGGATAGATTTCACGCAGGCGTTCATTATTGATTACGAGAAGGGCATCGACATGTTTAGACATTTCTTCTACACCATCCAATGCTTGATCAATTTTACGGTCACCCTCAAAACGGAAAGGGATAGTTACAATACCTACAGTCAGAATGCCCATTTCCTTGGAGATACGGGCAATGACAGGAGCAGCACCAGTACCGGTACCTCCACCCATACCAGCTGTAATGAATGCCATTCGTGTTCCATCACTCAGCATCTTTTTGATATCCTCAATACTTTCCTCTGCAGCGGCACGAGCTCTTTCCGGTTTATTACCGGCACCGAGCCCTTCCTTGCCCAGTTGCAGATGAACGGGAACAGGGGAGTCATTTAAAGCCTGGTTATCCGTATTGCAGAGTACAAAAGTCACGTCGTGGATACCCTCACGATACATATGGTTGACGGCATTACCGCCTCCACCACCAACACCAATCACTTTGATGATGCTATCCTCTTTTTCGGGCTTGCCGAAATCCAATAATACGTTGTCTGCCATAATCTTTGCTTTTTAATCTTCTTCTTTGATAATCTCTTGTCCGAATTTCTTCAGCCATCTGCCCATCTTGTTAAATGGACTATTCTCCTTGCGACGTTCTGCCTCAATACGGGCAGCTTCCTCCGCTTTCTCACGGGCAATACGCTCTTCTTCCTCTTTTTTCTGTCGAGCCTCTTCTTCAGCACGACGGATCTCCTCTGCTGTGCGTACCACACCGGCAGGGGTTTCTGTTGCCTGACGTGCCCTTCGTTGATCTAATGTCACATCAGGTTGAGTTTGCTTGTCATTAAAGAGATCGCGATTGGCATCTATGTCTTGTCCGGCACAGTTGATGTCACCTTTAGCAAGCAGTCCCAATACCGTATTCATCTGTCCGTCCTTGACGTTGATATCAGGCAAGGAAGAGACGATAGTCTGTGTGACAAACCTCGAAGTGCGAATTTTGTCAATATGTGTATAGTTTGTAAACGCCTTCTCGATGTTCTTCATATTAGCACCTCCGCCTGTCAAGATGATGCCTCCCAACAGTTTATCGTAGTATTCCTCAGGAACTTGGCACCAAACATTGGCAATGATTTCCTCCAGACGTCCTTCGACTATCTCGACGAACTTACGGCTCTCTATCTGACGATCTTGATCGATGGAATATTTCAGGTTGTTGTCAATCTCGTTATTGTCAGTGTAGGCAGTTGCATATTTCAGTTTCATCTTTTCGGCATCCTGTTCTTCCATCTGCAAAGAGGCAATGTCCTTCGTGATGTTATTGCCTCCCAGTGGGATGACAGCCAAGTGGCGGAGAACATTTTTGGAATAGACACTGACGGTTGTTGTGTCGGCTCCCATATCTACCAAGACGCAGCCAGAGCGCTTCTCCGTCTCTGTCAGAACACTGTCTGCGAGTGCCAACGGGGCGAGATACATCTCAGCCACATTGATGTTCGCAACCTCGAAGCACATGTTGAGGTTCTTGTAGAAGGTCTTGCGCTGTAGAATATTGAGGAAATTACCCTCGATATGGTTGCACTGAATACCTACAGGATCCAGTTGGAACTGAGAATCCACCTTATATTCCTGTACGGCAGCATCCAAAATCTCCTGATCAGGGTATTTCATGTTGCGGTTGGCATCCATTAGTTCTATTACCATATCTTGGGTGACTACCGTGTCAGCAGGTAATTCCTTGGAGATTACATTGCGGATAGAGCGAATAGACTGACCGCCTACACCAACATACACCTGTGTAATTGATGTCTTGAGTTGTTTCTCCAGCTTGCTGACAATAGTTGTCAGACACTGGGCTGTCTTGTCGATATTGTACACATAACCCTTACGAATGAATGAGGAAGATTCCTCCTTCACCACCGCCAGTACCTGAATACTGCCGTCAAGGTTTTTCTTTCCTGCGATACCTGTCATCTTGGATGACCCTAGTTCGATAGCAACGATAAATTCTTTTGGCATCTTTTATTATATTTTATTTTTTCTTCTTTTCTTACAGATAATCTGATTGTCAAACTCCAAATTGATATAGGAATATTTGTTCCACCCCGCCACGCTAAGACCATAGCGATAAAATTTTTCTAGGCGGTCAAGTTTTTGTTGGATATTAGAAGCACTCCCTAGATAGACGATATGGTCACCGATACGGGGCACCATCTCGATAGTGCCGTCAGGAAGAACGTTGAGTTGTTCTATCTGGCTATGCCAGAAAGCATTCTGCATGATGAAAGTCCCGATACGGGATAATCTCTTCTGGGCATATGCGTGGGTGATATGTCCTGTGGCGATGACCAAGTCGTTGGCAAATCGTGTGTTAGGCATCATTTCGCCATGCCCATCCACGTAATAGTCTTCGCCATTATCAGCCTTTACGCGTACTACTGGCAGACGTTGGGTGAGATTGATCTTGATATGTCCTCCTTGTGTCTTGAAACACTCTGCCGTCTCGACAAAGGGATTCTTCTGGATGGTCTCTTCTATTTTACGGACATCAATTTCTTTCATGGGTTGTCCCTGTGGATAAACCTTAGCCCGTTTGAGTTGTTCTATGAGTTCCGAACTTCCTAGGAAACCTTCAACTTTTCCGTCCTCGAAATTGATATCCACTTGGGTACATACTGCTTTCTGGTCATCAGGCCTGTTGAAAGCCGTGATGGCAAGGAACAGATAGCATGCCAGTGCGATGTCTATCAGGATGAATGCTGATTTTTCCCAGGATAATTTCATCTTTTTTCTTGTAATATCTTAGTTATCTGAGGAACCATATTGTCCAAATCGCCGGCACCTAGGATGATGAGAACTTCGAAGGAGTGATCTTTGACGAACTGGAGCACATCATCTTTGCGGATAATCTGTTTTTCAATACCAGGACGTAGGTTGTTATAGATGAGTTCTGAGGTGACTCCCTCAATAGGCTGTTCGCGGGCAGGATAGATTTCTGTCAGGATAATCTCATCGAGTTGACTCAACGCATCAGCAAAGTCTTTGTAGAAGTCGCGGGTACGTGTATAGAGGTGTGGCTGGAAAATAGCAGTAATCTTCTTGTCACGATAGAGTTCACGAATACTCTTGGCACTCTGATAAATCTCTTTGGGGTGATGGGCATAGTCGCTGAGGAACACCGTCTTGTCGTTCTTAATCTTGAAATCGAAACGACGGTCGACGCCCTTAAAAGACTTCATTCCCTGTCGGAGTTCATCAGCCGTACAGCCGGCAAGTTGCGCCATGGCCATGGCAGCGATGCTATTCTCGATATTGATAGGAATGGGCTGTCCTAATTCTACGTGGTGGACATTCTCAATAGGAGAAATGAAATCGAAGCTAATCTCTCCATTTTTGATAAGGATGTTCTTTGCATGGAAATCACCCTCATGAAGGGCATAGTCATAACGGAAGACTCCCTCCTGCAGGTTTTCTTTCATCTCCAGACCCCGATGGACGATCAAGGCTCCACCCGGTTGGATGAGTTCGGTATAATGACGGAAACTCTCTAAATACGCTTCCTTGGTACCGTAGATGTCCAGATGGTCAGGGTCGGTAGAAGTAATGACGGTCATCCATGGACGAAGCCAGTGGAAAGAGCGATCAAACTCATCTGCCTCAATTACTACGTAGTCTGACTCCGAGAGGATGTAGTTCGTTCCGTAGTTCTTGGATATACCTCCAAGGAAAGCGTTACAGTCCAGATGACTCTGGTGCATGATATGGGCACACATCGTAGAAGTTGTGGTTTTGCCATGCGTACCAGCAACACAGAGGCCCTTGTGCTGACGGGTCAGGGTTCCCAAGACCTGAGCGCGTTTCTGTATTTCAAAACCATTATGGCGGAAGTATTGCAGCTCCTGATGCTCAGCAGGGATAGCAGGTGTATAAATCACCAAACAGGAAGAAGGCTTTTTGCAAGTTTCCGGAATCTTATCCAGATTTTCCTCATAATGAATTTGCATACCCTCTTTCTCCAGTTGACGGGTTAGATCGCTGGGCGTTTTGTCATAACCGGCAACAACCAGTCCATGGTTGAGGAAATAACGAGCGATGGCACTCATTCCAATACCACCGGCACCGATGAAATAGACGGATTTAATATCTTTCAGTTCCATGGGCTTAGAAGGGTTGATGGGCCTGTTGGGCCAGTTTGATGACTTCTTTGGCAATGATTTCTGCAGAATCAGGTAATGCCAGTTTGAGGATGTGTTCTTGGAGGGATTTCAGTTTTGCATCATCATTGACTATCGTGATAGCCAGCGATAATAACTGGTCGGGAGCCTCTTGGTCTTTCACAAAAAGGGCGGCCTCTACATTGACTAGCGCCATGGCGTTCTTCGTTTGGTGATCTTCTGCCACATTGGGACTAGGTACCAGAATCACAGGTTTGCCAATCAGGCAGAACTCAGAGATGCTGCTAGCACCGGCACGACTGATGACCAGGTCGGCGGCTTTATAGGCAATGCCCATATCACTGATGAAATCTGTGACAATTAAATTGTTGGGCTGTCCTTTCTGTTGTAGTTCTTCCAAAATCTGGGCATGGTAGTATTTTCCTGTTTGCCAGATAAACTGTACACCACTATTACGTACCAATTCTAAATGACGGATAATACTCTCGTTAATAGTTCTGGCTCCTAGGCTTCCACCTACCAGTAAGACGGTTTTCTTTGTGGGGTCAAATCCGAAAGAACGGATGGCATCCTCATGGGAAATGGTAGTCTCTAATAACGATTGACGAACAGGGTTACCGGTTTTGATAATCTTGTCGGCAGGGAAGAAGCGTTCCATACCATCATAGGCAACACAGATCTTTGCAGCCTTCTTCGCTAATAGCTTGTTGGTGACGCCTGCATAGGAGTTTTGTTCTTGAATCAGGCAGGGGATGCCCATGGCAGCCGCTTTGTTGAGGGTAGGACCGCTGGCATAGCCGCCTACGCCCACAGCCACTTGTGGCTGGAAGTCCGTGATAATCTTTTTCGCCATTTGTTGGCTCTTCCAAATTTTATAGAGAACTTTGATATTCTTGAGCAGGTTTTTCCTGTCGAAGCCGCAGATGGGCAATCCCTTGATATCGTAACCAGCAGCAGGTACACGTTGCATCTCCATACGTCCCTGTGCTCCGACAAACAAGATCTTGGCATCTGGACGTAAGGCTTTGACAGCATTGGCAATAGAAATAGCGGGGAAGATATGTCCACCCGTGCCGCCACCACTGATAATAACCCTTAAATGATCTTTCATATACCTTATATATAGAACCTTGCAAAATTACTAATTAAATTTCTTTTAGACGAATGTTATTCGATATTTTTTAAGTCATCGGGTTCTTTCTTCATTTTTGCCGATCTACTGATGCTCAATATTGTGCCTATGTAGGCACAATTGATAATCGTGGATGTTCCCCCTTTCGAGATGAGCGGTAAAGGCTGACCTGTAACAGGTGCCAGCCCCACAGCGACCATCATATTGAAGGCGGCCTGAATGACAAGTAGTAAGGCGAGTCCCATGACTAAAAAGGCAGGGAAATTGTTTTCACACCGGCTGGCGATGCGTGCTGCGCGATAGAGTAATATGATATATAGTAATACGACAAATGCCGCTCCAAGAATACCTAATTCTTCAATAACGATGGCATAGATGAAGTCAGAAAAAGCCTGGGAAAGGAAGTCACGTTCGACGGACTGCCCGGGTCCCTTTCCGATAATTCCGCTTGATACGATAGCGATATTGGCATGGGCCACCTGTGCATCTTTGTCAAGGTCATATTCTTGAGGGGTTGGCTTAGGCTTGCCGAATTTCATGAGACGACTCTTCCAAGTGTCGGCGCGGTGGAATATTTTTTCAACGAAGTTCTTTTCCTTCTTGGGTTGATCGACTTGTTCAGTTTTGGTAAGCACATTTTCTTCGTTGCTGATATCGTGCCCCACCAGCATCACCATAGAGACTGCCGCAATGACAATAAATGCGATGATACCCGCTAATTTGCCCAACTGTTTCAAGGAAACCAGTCCAATGAACATCATCAGAAAGACCACAGCAAAGAGCATTGCTGCTGTAGAAAGGTTCTCTAGACCGATGAGGAAACAGGCAGGTAGAGTGACCCATAATATCCACTTAAAGGCTTTTTTGTCTGCCCCGTTCTCGCGCTGCATGGCAGCAAGAATCTGTGCTACAGCCAACACAATCGTTCCTTTAGCGATTTCTGAAGGCTGGAAGGTAAAACCAAACAGATTAATCCAACGTCCAGCATCTCCGACTTTCGTTCCTGCCAACAACACCCAAAGCAATGTGATGATAGAAATCAGTATTAGGAAGGGAGTCATCAACTTGAAATACCTACAAGGAATATTCAGCGTGATGATAGCTACCACCACACCGAAGATGATGGTTCCTGTATGGTAGACAATAGGTCCGATATAGTTATGACTTTTGTATGTCAGATTGCTGGAGGCAGAGAAAACCTCCACAATACTGATCATACACAGAAAGAAAAATACCATCCAGATGACCTTGTCTCCCTTGAAAATATTGCCGATCTTTTTGTTCATTGTTTCTTTGTTTTACCAGGCCGTCTCAGGTTTCTTAGAGATTTCTAACCAGTTCCTTGAACTGTTCTCCGCGGTCTTCCATATTTTTGAAAAGATCAAAAGAGGCACAACAGGGACTCAGTAAGACGGTCATGCCAGGTTCTGCCATTTCATAACATGCCTCTACGCATTCTTTCATGGAATGGGTGTCGCGGACAGGGATTCCTAGTGCGTCGAAATTGTCGTGTAGCTTCTGGTTATCGGCACCAAGATATACTAATCCGGCACATTTCTCCTTGACCAATTGCTTGATAGGCTCATAGTCATTACCCTTGTCCTTTCCACCGATAATCAGGATGGTCTTGGTCTTCATCGATTCCAGAGCATACCAGCAGGCATCTACGTTGGTCGCTTTCGAGTCGTTGATGTATTGGACACTACGGACGGTACACACCTTCTCCAAACGGTGCTCCACGCCAGGGAAGTCACTCAGCGACTTACGGATGACTTCTTTCTTGATGCCCGCGATATTGGAAGCAATACCCGCAGCTAGGGAGTTGTAGATATTATGCTTACCTGTCAGACTGAGAGCCTCCTGTTCCATGTTGAAGGGTTCCGGTTTTTCAATCTTGTACTGCCCCTCCTCAATATAACCGATACTGCCTTTTTCTTTCAGCTCAGAAAAAGGATATTGGATAGCCTGGATATTGTATTTCTCCAGTTCCTTTTTGATGACAGGATCATCATTCCAATAGATAAAGGCATCATTGGGAGTCTGATTCTGAACGATACGCATCTTGGCATCTACATAGTTCTGCATCTTGAAATCATAGCGATCCAGATGGTCGGGGGTGATATTCAACAGGATGGCAATATTTGCACGGAAGTCGTACATGTTGTCTAACTGGAAGGAACTCAGTTCGATGATATAGTATTCGTGAGGTTCCTCTGCTACCTGCAGGGCCAGTGAATTGCCGATGTTTCCTGCCAGTCCTGCATCGTAGCCTGCTTCTTTGAAAATATGATAGATGAGGCTCGTCGTAGTCGTCTTACCATTAGAACCTGTGATGCATATCATTTTGGAATTTGTGTAACGTCCTGCGAATTCTATTTCACTGATGATATGGATGCCTTTCTCTTTGATTTTGACAATCATGGGTGCCGTATCGGGAATACCTGGACTCTTGATGATCTCATCGGCATTCAGTATCTTTTCTTCTGAATGCTGTCCCTCTTCCCATTCTATATGATGGTCGTCCATCAATTTCTTGTATTTCTCTTTGATTTTCGACATGTCGCTGACAAATACGTCGAACCCTTTTTTTTGGGCGAGGACGGCAGCACCTGCTCCGCTCTCTCCTGCTCCTAATATGACGATTCTGCTCATCTTACTTTTAATGTTATGATGGTTAATGCTACTAATATGATGGTGGTAATCCAGAAACGAATAGTGATTTTTGACTCATGGAAAGGACGATGAGGCCATCCTTTTAAGATATAGGTACTGGTGGCATCCAACTGGGAGTCCAGACGGCGGAAGGTATCATGGATAGGAGTAGCTCGGAAAACGCGTACACGCTTACCCTTTCGTTTTTGGATTTTAAACCATTGTGTCTGTATGATAACACTCAAACTCTCAATAAAGAAGATACCACATAAGACGGGGAGCAACAGCTCCTTATGAATGATGAGTGCGCAGACTCCTATGATACCGCCGATAGTCAGAGATCCCGTGTCACCCATGAAAATCTGAGCGGGATAGGCATTATACCAGAGGAAACCAATCATGGCACCTACGAAGGCGCTGAGGAAAACCACGAGCTCCTGAGAACCGGGAATATACATGATGTCGAAGTAGGCAGCATAGACAATATGACTGCTGACATAGGCAAAGATGATGAGCGCGACACCGATAATCGCAGAATTTCCTGCACACATGCCATCCATTCCATCGTTGAGATTGGCTCCATTGCTGACAGCGGTGACGACAAAGATTGTCATCAGAACGAAGAGAACCCATCCTGCCGCGACTTTGTATTTGCCACAGAACGACATGATATCCGAATAGTTTAGGTTGTGGTTCTTGATAAATGGAATAGTGGTCTGTAGTGATTTAACAGCCTCTGTCTTGTGCTTGACGACAATCTCTTGTTTATCTTGTTGGGGTTCCGAGACGTTCTCACGGATAACCGCATCAGGACTGAGCCAGAGAACTAACCCAACGATAAAGCCAATAGAGACCTGTCCGACAATCTTGTATTTTCCCTTGAGTCCGTCTTTGTTCTTCTTGAAAATCTTGATATAGTCGTCCATAAATCCCAAGAAACCTAGCCATACGGTGGTGACAATCATTAGGATCAGATAGGTGTTGCGCATACGCCCTAATAACAAGACAGGGACAAGGATGGATACAATAATAATAATGCCCCCCATTGTTGGGACTCCTTTTTTCTCTACGCCAAAGGGGTCTATACTCACATCGCGAGCGGTCTCTGAGATATTGCGGCGTTTCATCCATTTGATGAAGTATTCTCCGAACCATGCAGAAATAATCAAGGACAGAATGAGTGCCAACAGAGAACGGAAAGAGATGTATGTCCAGATGTGCGCTCCCGGGATATTGAATTGTTCTAAAAATCTGAAGATATAGTATAACATACTTTTCGTTATTTCGTTATTACGAGAAAATTTCCCTTACTATTTCACGGTCGTCAAAATGATGCTTGACACCCTTGATTTCCTGATAGTTCTCATGTCCTTTCCCGGCAATGAGGATGACGTCTCCCTTTTGTGCCATCATACAGGCGGTACGGATGGCTTCTTTGCGGTCCGTAATACAGATGGTGCTCTTTAATTGCTGGGCATTCAGTCCGGCTAGCATATCATTAATGATGTCTTGTGGTTCTTCGAAACGGGGATTGTCGCTGGTGATAATGACGCGGTCACTCTGTTTTGCAGCTTCTTGTGCCATTAGCGGACGTTTGCCCTTATCCCTGTTACCACCGGCACCGCATACCGTGATAACATGTCCGCCTTTTCCGTCCAAGACCTCATGGATGGCATTTAGGACATTCTCCAACGCATCAGGGGTATGGGCATAGTCGACAATAGCAGTGACACCCTCTTTGGAACGGATAGGCTCCAAACGTCCTGCCACGCTCTTGAGGGTGCTTAATACCAGTAGGATATCTTCGGGCTTCTTACCTAGCATAACGGCAGCCCCATAGACGGCCAACAGGTTGCTGACATTGAACTTCCCGATAAACTGAACGCCCACTTCCTTGCCGTCGATCTCAAGGTACATACCCTCAAAATGACACTCGATGATACGGGCACGGAAATCTGCCATCGTACGGATAGAGTAGGTCTTAATCTTCGCTTTGCAGTTTTGTACCATCACATGACCATTTTTATCGTCTGCATTGGTAATGGCAAAAGCGTCTTTGGAAAGACTGTTAAAGAAGGCTTTTTTCGCATCGCGATAATTCTCAAAGGTCTTATGATAGTCTAGATGGTCACGGGTTAGATTCGTGAAGATTCCACCAGTGAATTTTAATCCACCAATACGCTGTTGGGCAATAGCATGACTGGAGCATTCCATAAAGGCATATTCACATCCTGCCTTCACCATCTTGCTCAGCAGACGGTTCAGTTCTATTGGGTCGGGGGTAGTATGGTCGGCAGGGATTGCCTCCTCTTCAATATAGTTGCAGACAGTGGAGAGCAATCCGCACTTGTGCCCGAACTTACGGAACATATTATATAATAAGGTGGCGATGGTGGTTTTTCCATTCGTTCCGGTAACACCTACCAATTTCAGTTTTTTGGAAGGTTCTCCAAAGAACACTGTTGCGACAGGTCCTACGCTACTTTCCGTGGAGGCTACCTGAATATAGGTTATACCTTCTTTCTTTTCTTCAGGCAGGTCCTCGCATAAGACAGCTGTGGCGCCTAGTTCCAAGGCTTTTGGAATGAATTTGTGCCCGTCGGTCTGTGTTCCCTTCATAGCAACAAACAGGTGCCCCTTCTCAATCTTGCGGGAATCGATATTGACACCTGTGATGTCTATATCCTCCTCACCGATGATACAGAGCGGTTTGACGAATTTGAGCAGTTCCGTTAATCTCATACGATGATATTTTTTATAGTTTATTCCAAACTCAAGGAGCATTCACTCCCTTGTACGACTTCTTTTCCGGCAGGGTAACTTTGGCTTTTGACCTTCCCTCTGCCGTGAAGTTTTACTCTCAGTCCCTGACTCTCCAACAGGTATACTGCATCTTTTGCTCCCATACCAATGACATTGGGTGTGACGCCTTTGCTGATTTCTGTCTGCTGTAAGGCAACTTGGCTTGTCTGACGCTCGGCTTTGCCCCAAATAGGATTTCCGTTTACGTAAGAGCCGCTCCATGACCGATTGGTCTTAATACCTAAATGACTCAAAACATAGTTGGCGTCGATGATATTACCGTTTTTGACATCTGGAATCGCAATGGAAGTCGTGTCATGTGCATCTTTAACATTCAGTTTCAAGTTACGCGCCATCACACCCTCGGCAATATGATGGAATACAACACCGCTCATACCTCCGCCAGAAGCAGGTAATCCAGATTTCTTCAGACAGACGATACAGGTGTAACGGGGATTGTCGGCAGGAAAGAATCCCGCGAATGACAACCAATATTTGACGACACCTGTCTTATAGCCACCACCTTCAGCAATCTGTGCTGTGCCCGTTTTTCCGGCTACCTTGAACATTCGTGAGCCGGCTTTTCTTCCCAGTCCTTGACTGACGACATGTTCCAAGATGGTCTGCATCGTCTTGATGGTTTTCAGTTTAGCGATTCTGCGTTCCATCACTTTCTCAGGCGGGAACTCTGCAATCACCTTCCCGTCTTTCATGACACTTTTGACAAAGCGTGGCCGCATCATAATACCGTCATTGGCAATCGCATTATAGAACGTTACCGTTGAAATGGGCGGAATCTGCGTCTCGTAGCCGATAGACATCCAAGGAAGAGCCGTCATGCTCCAGTTCGTCCAATGTCCGTATTTGTCTTTTTCTGGCATACGGATATGAGGTCGAGCATAGCCCTTGATGGGGAGCTTCAGGTCGGCGGCGATACCAGTACGGTAGATGCCTTCAATGTATTTTTCGGGATGGCTGCCGTATTTCTCGTCGATGATTCGGCTAACACCGATATTGGAACTGACCTCCAGGATACGTGGAAGGGAGATGTTGCCATAGCCGCCACGCCGCCAGTTATGGTCTTTCATTTCTCTTCCATGCATGGGCCATATTCCACACCCTGTCTCTACTCGATAGGTCGTATCCACGACACCGTCGTCAAGGGCAACGAGAATGGAGGCAGTCTTGAATACGGAACCGGGTTCACGCAGGTCAGAAACGGCATTGTTCTTCACTTCACGGTATTCTCCGTCAGCACAACGGGTCATATTCACGATAGCTTTGATATCACCAGTTTCTACCTCCATAAGAATCGCCACACCAAGGTCTCCACCAATCAGTTTTAGTTCATCAATGACAGCACGCTCGGCAAGGTCCTGCATCTTGACGTCAATGGTCGTGACGATGTCACATCCGTCAATAGGCATCGTGACGGGGATATTCATGTACTTGTTAAGCACTTTACGACGGTTGGTCAGTCCGGGTGTACCACGCAGGATGGAGTCGTAGGCAAGTTCTAGTCCTTGACGGGCACTGTCCTTGGCACCATACATGGATCCGATAGTACGCACGGCTAAAGAAGAGAACGGACGTTTACGGGCGTTGAACTCTTCTTCATGGAAACCGCTTTTGTATTTGGACATGCAGAAGAGGGGCAGTTGCTTAACTTCTGTATAGGTGTTATAGTCGATGCGATAAGGCCAGATTGCCCAGTGCCTGGACATCTTTTGTCGTCCTTCTTCCAAATGTTTCTTGAACTCCTCGGCACTCTTTTCGGGGAATATCTCGTGAAGTCCCATACAGATAGAGTCAACTTTGTCGTTCCAGATAGAGTCTTTCTCTTCTCCACCTGCCTTGAAATCCATATAGATCTTGTATTCAGGGATGGAACTAGCCATCAACTGTCCGTCACTACTGAGGATATTTCCACGTTTGGGCTTTACGCTGACACTGTCTTTTTTTAGACGGTCTGCCACTTCCGTCCAATACTGTTTCTTTGCCGTCATGATGTAAAAGGCTTTGCCGATAACGGCAAGGCCAACCAGTGTAAGCACTACGGCAATTGCCATATAGCGCGGCATTACTTTATCATTGTCAAATTTACTCATGACGGTTTTATTCTGGTATTTGTATGATGTAAGGAGGCTGGTCTGCGATATGCAGTAGCGAGTCCTTGTTTTGTTTCAGGATATCAAGTACATGACTCTCACGACATTTCTCTGTCAGCGTACTGGAGGCGGCAAGTGCCTTGTTTTTGGCATCCTTCAGTTCTGTCTCCAACCTGTCAATGGTCTGCATGTCCTGTTGACACTGATAACGGAAGGCGACATAGACGATAGAAAAGGCGACGATAAGTACAAACAGCCATATTTGGGAACGTACCATCTCGGCAGTCAGGATGTCGCCACCAAGGATGCTGCGGAGATTAACCTGCTGCGAAGGTTTGGGGTCTTCCTCTCTGGCAGTCTCCTTGATCTTTTTAAGAGTTTCCTTCAGCGCCTCTTCGGCACGAACATCTTTCTCGTCGTCTTGTTCTTCTTTTGACTCAAAAGGCTGTTCGACGTCTTTCAGTTCTTCTTGTATATCGTCTTTTTTCATGTATATCTATATTTTTTCTGCAACTCTGAGCTTGGCACTGCGACTCCTTGGATTTGCCTGCAACTCCTCTCCTGTCGGAGTGATGACCTTGTTGGATACCTGTCGGAAAGGACTGGAGATGCACCCGAAGAAATCCTGTTCTGTTTTCCCCTCCACGTTGCCTGTCTTCATGATATTCTTCACGATACGGTCTTCCAGAGAGTGGTAGGTGATGACGCAAAGTCTTCCTGTCGTTGTCAACAGGCCCGTAGCGCTGGTGAGCATATCGCGTAAGGCATCCATTTCGTGGTTTACCTCGATGCGCAGCGCTTGATACATTTTTGCCAGATCCTTTTTTTCTTTTTCTGTTCGGATGAGTCTTTCTGTTGCCTTCGTCAGGTCTGCAGTGGTTTCTATGCGATGTTGTTGGCGATAGGTACAGATCGCAGCAGCAATGCGTCTGGCAGTTTTTAATTCGCCATAGAGGTAGAATATGTCGGCCAATTGTTTTTCCTCGTAGTCGTTGAGAATGTCAGCAGCTGTCTTGCCTGCCCTTTTGTTCATTCGCATGTCCAAAGGAGCATTGAAGCGGAATGAGAATCCTCTGGTCTCGTCATCGAAATGATGAGAGGAAACTCCCAAGTCGGCAAGCAGTCCGTCAATATGGTCTACTCCGTAATAGCGCATCCAGTTTTGAAGGAATCTGAAATTACTTCTTACAAAAGTGAATCTTTCGTCGTTGATAATATTATTCTCAGCATCAGCATCTTGGTCGAAACTAAACAGATGTCCCTTCTTGCCTAAACGTGAAAGGATCTCACGGCTATGACCACCTCCACCAAAGGTGACATCCACATAGATGCCGTCAGACTTGATGTCAAGTCTGTCAACACTCTCTTTCAAGAGTACAGGTATGTGGTATGTGTCAGCCGTTGTCACCATTTTCTTTTTATTTATCCTTAAGTGGCCTCTTATTCTTAACCTTTGGCTTCGTCGTCTCCCATCAGTTCTTCCAAGGCAGCCCCAAAGTCTTCGGCAGTCATCTGTTGCTCCTCTGCTTTCTGGGTGCTCCATATTTCGATGGTGTCTCCCATGCCTACGAATTTGATGTCCTGTTCGATGTCTGCCATCCGTTGGTAACGTTTGGGAATCAGGAAACGTCCGTTCCCGTCCAGGCAGACCAACTCCACCTCGCTGACGAACTGACGGAACACCTGCTGCTGTTGTTTGCTCCATCTGTTCAGCCGCTGCCGCATCAAATCCATCTGTTCGTTCCACACGGATTCTGGATAAAGTACCAAGCAGGCTTGGAACACGTCTTTCCTCAGAATGAGCCGTTCCTCTCCGCCCGTTTGCAAAACCTTTCGGAAAACAGCAGGAAGGAAAGCTCGTCCCTTGGTGTCTATTTTTGCTTCTATATTACCTAAAAATCGCATGCGTACTTCTTTTAAAGTGATATATCGGTTGCAAAATTAATCATTTTCCCCCACAATCCCCCACATTTCCCCACAATATTTTTGTGAATTAATTGATAAAATTTCTTAAATCAACATAACTGCCTGATTGTAAGACGAATAGAAAAATTTGAAAGGGTGGTGTAATTAAATGGCAGATGACGGTGATTCGTAGATGAGGTACCTCCCGATTACCTCCCGATTACCTCCCGGTTGTCTCCCGTTCATAGAACCGACGACAACTCAAGGGTACTTCAAGGTTACTTCGAGGTTCCCTTATACACTTAAACTTGACCTTTAAAACAGGATGACCGCAAGACGTGACGAAGGTGCGAAAAGGTGGCTTTTATGAAAAGTTGCGCATTTTTTGGGGAAAAGTGCACATTTCTCAAACAAAATGATTATTTTTGCACGCAGTTAGTGTGAACGTGTGGGAGAGATGGAGCAAATCACAGAGAAAACGATTGATCTTGAAAAGATCCTCAAAGACAAGATGGGAGCCAAAGCAAAATGGGTTCCTGGCTTTTTGGTATCCTGGTTGAAACGTATAGTCCATCAGGATCAAGTAAACGCTTTTCTTTGGGAGAGTCGAGACATGTCTGGCACGGAATGGCTGGAGGCCTGCGTGGAGTATCTACAGATGACTCTTATCATCAAGGGCAAGGAGAACCTCCCCGACAAGAATGACGGTCGTTTGTATACTTTTGTGTCCAACCATCCTTTGGGTGGAGAAGACGGCGTTGCCTTAGGTGCCATCATCGGTCGTCATTACGACAGCCGTTTCCGTTATTTGGTGAATGACCTGTTGATGAATCTTCCGGGACTAGCTCCCTTGTGCATCCCTATCAACAAGACCGGCAAACAGAGTCGTAATTTCCCTGCAATGGTGAAAGCAGGGTTCGAGAGCGATAATCACATGCTGATGTATCCGGCAGGTATCTGCTCGCGCAAGCAGAGTGATGGAACTATCCGTGACATTCCTTGGTCGAAGACCTTTATTGCCAAGAGTGTGGAGTATCAGCGTGATGTCGTGCCCATCCATTTCAGTGGCGAGAACTCCAAGTTCTTCTATCGTCTGGCAAATTTCAGCGACAAGCACTTGAAATTCAATCTTGCCATGCTCTTTTTAGTCGACGAGATGTATAAGAATGTCGGCAAAACCTTTGAGGTAAAAATAGGAAAACCAATTCCTTGGCAAACATTTGACAAGAGTAAGACTCCGATGGAATGGGCAAAATTCGTACAAGATATAGTGTATTCCCTATAAATCTATAACCGGAAACAGACATGGAACAGGAAATTATCCAACCAATCGACAAAGAGTTGCTCAAGCGCGAACTAACCCCAGACAAGCAGTTGCGCATGACCAACAAAAGTAATAACGAGATTTATGTTATCACGGCGCATAATGCCCCTAATGTGTTGAAGGAAATCGGCCGTTTGCGTGAGATAGCATTCCGTGAGGCTGGTGGCGGTACAGGAAAGGAAATGGATCTCGATGAATTCGACCTTTGTGAGAATTGTTACAAGCAGTTGATTGTCTGGAATCCAGAGGAAGAGGAGATTATCGGCGGCTACCGTTATCTGTTGGGTACGGATTGGGAATATGATGATAAGGGACAACCAATCCTTGCCACCAGTCATATGTTCCATTTTTCCGAGAAATTCATCAAGGAATATGCTCCCTATACGGTTGAATTGGGACGTTCTTTCGTGTCTTTACCCTATCAGTCGTCACGCATGGGTGCCAAAAGTCTATTTGCTCTTGATAATTTGTGGGATGGACTAGGTGCCATTACGGTCATTCGCCCTAATGTGCGTTATTACTTTGGCAAGATGACGATGTATCCTTCCTATATCCGCAAAGGGCGTGACATGATACTCTATTTCCTGAAAAAATATTTTGATGATAAGGATAAGCTGATTATTCCGATGAAACCGTTGGAATTGGAAAGTAACCCAACGGAGTTAGAGCATCTTTTCTGTGGTCATTCTTTTAAGGAAGATTATCTGATTCTGAATCGTGAGATTCGTAAGATGGGGTATAACATTCCTCCATTGGTAAATGCCTATATGGGACTCTCTCCTACAATGAAACTTTTCGGAACGGCTATCAACTATGGTTTCGGTGATGTGGAGGAAACGGGCATCTTGATTTCTATAGATGAGATTTTTGAGGAGAAGCGTAGACGTCATATAGACACCTTTATAGGGGAACATCGCGACGAATTGGAAATCACGTCGGGTGCCAATAAGCTTATTTATAAGTATAAAGAGAAAAAGTAGGCTTCTTGGTCTATACAATAGGAAGTGAGATGCCGTTGATTTTCTGATAAACATCCAAGGCATAGACATCCGTCATGCCTGCAATGTAGTCTATAACCGCCATGATTCGTGATTCCAGGTCTGGCGCGTCTATATTGTATTGGCTGGAGACTCGGTCTATGAGTTGTTTGGAGTAAAAGCGGTCAGGATGCATCACGGCCTCGACCATCTGTTCCATGAGTGTTGCCATAATCTTGTAACCAGACAATTCCACGTCAAGTACAGGACGACTGCGGTAGATGCGTTTGAGAGACAATTCCGCACATTCTTTGTAAGCCTTGGCTTGGCGGTCGTTGATACGGTCAATCAGACTGCCAGTGAAGGTGCCGGCCAATATCTCTTCCTCGTGTTCAATAAAGGTGTTGACGCACTCGTTTTCCAATTTTCCGATGACGCAGGCTCTCATATAGACGACCTTCTCGTTGTCGTCTAACAGACCTTCGTCGACGATGCGATTTCGTATTTTTGTTTGGTTTTCCTCATCAAAGAAATCGAGCAGCAGATTTTCCGTTTCCTCATAAGAGAGGATCTTCAGCTTGTGGGCATCCTCGATATCCATAATCTCATAGCAGATGTCGTCAGCGGCTTCTACCAGATATACCAAAGGGTGACGGGTAAAACGTAGGGATTCTCTTTCGCCAGAGATGCGAATAACGCCCATTTCATCGGCAATTCTTTGGTAATATCCTTCTTCTGTGTGAAAAAATCCGAACTTTCCCTTCTTTCCTGCCGCAGAAGATGCATAAGGGTACTTGACGATACTGGCCAGTGTGCTGTAGGTCATGACAAAGCCTCCTGGGCGGCGGCCCTTAAACTGATGGGTCAGCAAACGAAAAGCATTGGCATTTCCCTCAAAATGCGTAATGTCGTCCCAGAAGACGGATGAAACCAGATTATTTAGATAGCTGCCTGCGCCTTCCGTGAAAAACGTTTGTATCGCTTTCTCACCACTGTGTCCGAATGGTGGATTTCCCAGGTCATGAGCCAGACAGGCCGTACTGACAATCTGCCCGATCTGTTCGAACATGGTATCTTTCAATTCAGGGTATTTGTTGCGGATCAGGCATTGCGCTACGTCGTTACCCAACGACATACCAACACTGGCCACCTCTAAGGAATGGGTCAGGCGGTTATGCACAAAAATGCTACCAGGCAATGGGAATACCTGTGTCTTGTTCTGCAGCCGGCGGAAAGGTGCTGAAAAAATCAAACGGTCGTAGTCGCGTTTGAATTCAGTACGGACATCATGCCGTTCCGTATGGCGGAATTCCTGTCCTAACCGTTTGTTTGAAATGAGTTGTTTCCAGTCCATCATGATGCAAAGGTAGTAATAAGTAAGTGAAAAATGGTGTTTTTTATACAAAAACTCACATTTTTCTTTGAAAAATATGGCTATTTGGAGAGAAATGACTAATTTTGCACATTATAATTAGGTAACATTTCGAAATGATTAAGATAAAAGTTGTCAACAAAGGGCACCAGCAGTTGCCCGCTTATGCCACACCGCAGAGCGCAGGCATGGATCTTCGTGCGAATATTGACGAGCCTATTACTTTGCGCCCTTTGGAGCGCCGCCTGATTCCTACAGGATTGCATATCGCCCTGCCGGAAGGCTATGAGGCACAGGTGCGTCCCCGTAGTGGGCTGGCTCTGAAGCACGGACTGACCGTGTTGAATACTCCAGGAACTATTGATGCAGACTATCGCGGAGAGATAGGCGTTGTTCTCGTCAACCTCTCTCAGGAAGACTTTGTCATCAATGACGGAGAGCGTATTGCTCAGATGGTGATTGCCCGCCATGAGCAGGCGGACTTTGTCGTTGTGGAGGAACTGGACCAGACGGAGCGTGGCGAAGGTGGTTATGGTCATACGGGAGTGAAATAGATGATGATGAAGCGGTGGATACTGGCATTGGCGGTGACCGGCTGGACACTTGTGAGTGTTGCCCAGTCGGTTTCGTTGGCTAGTCGCTACAATGCTTTCTTCTTGGAAGCCATTTGTGAGCGTTCCAAAGGAAACAATGATGCCGCTTTCGATTTGTTGTGTCGTTGTATCGAGATTGATTCCACCAAATCGGAGGCGTACTATTTCCTCGCCCAGTATTATGGTGCCCTGAAACAGAAAGATCGTGCCATTGCTTGTATTGAGAAAGCAGCAGCCCTGGAGCCTGCGAATCCCACCTATCAGGAAACGCTGGCGAATGCGTATATCAATATGCATCAATATGACAAGGCGGCTGAGGTTTTGGAGGCACTCTATGACAAGCACAAGGACCGTGATGATGTTTTGAGCATCTTGGTACAGTTGTATGAGGAACAACATGAGTATGAGTTGGCGATACAAACGCTGGCAAGACTGGAAACCATGGAGGGAAAGAGTGAGCGTCTTTCCTATGCAAAGAGTAATTTCTATACCCAGTTGGGAGATAAGAAAGCAGCTATCGCGGAAATGAAGAATCTGGCAGACCAGTATCCCAATGACCAGAATTACCGCGGGCTCTATGCCAATACGTTGTTTGTGAACGGACAGAAGAAGAAAGCCCTTGACATCTATCATGATATCTTGCGCTTGGAACCGGATAACCGTAATTCGATGATGGCTTTATTGGCTTATGAGAGAGACGAGGGCAACCCCGAGAAAGCGGATGAGCTGACGGAACGGGTGCTGTTGGGAAAGAATACCACTTCTCAGGACAAGATTGTCATCATGCGTCAAGAAATCGGACGGAGTGAACAGGAGGGAGGTGATTCCACAAGGATTCTATATCTCTTCCACCGGATGTTGGAGCAGCCTCAGATGGATGCTGATGTCGCCATTCTCTGTGCGACCTATATGAATCTCAAGAAGATGCCTAATGATACCATCAGTGGTGTCCTTGAACAAGTCTTGAAAGTTGCCCCAGATAATGCTGCTGCCCGTCTTCAGCTAGTCAGTTATGCTTGGCAGGCAGAAGATATGCCCCGTATTATCTCACTTTGTCAGGATGCACGACAGTATAATCCAGACGAAATGGCGTTCTATTACTATCAGGGTATTGCTTATTACAGACAGGAACAGTTGGATCAGGCACTGAATGCTTTTCAGAATGGTATTGGAGTCATTACTCAACAGAGCGATCCGGTTATTGTCAGTGATTTTTATGCGGTGATGGGCGATATCCTGCATCAGAAAGGACTGGATAAAGAGGCTTTTGCCGCTTATGACTCCTGTCTTCAATGGAAAGACGACAATTATGGCTGCCTGAATAATTATGCCTATTATCTGAGTGAGAAAGAGGTGCTTTTGGATAAAGCGGAACAGATGTCATACCGTGCCATCAAGGCAGAACCCAAGAATGCCACTTATTTGGATACCTATGCTTGGATACTCTTCAAGCAAGAGCGTTATGCTGAAGCGAAGATATACATTGACCAGACCTTACAATGTGACTCTGATACGTCAGCTGTATTGCTCGAACATGCGGGTGATATTTACTATCATAACGGTGATCGGGACCAGGCTCTCTTCTATTGGCAACAGGCGTTAGCAAAAGCTTCTCCTAAGTCGGAACTGGGTGCAGAGGACCGCCGGCAGATATTAACCAGAAAGATAAAACTTAAAAAATATTTAAAAGAATGAAACCATTACGTATGATGAAACTTGCCGCACTGACATTGCCACTGATGTTGGTAGCTTGCGGCACACAGAAAAAGGCAGTGAAAGAGACAACGACTACGCCTACAACGATGAAGGCGCAGCAGTTCTTACAGAAAGTGAATGACAACGCCCAGTATGCCAAATTCATCACCTCCAAGGTGAAATTCTCTGTTGAAGTGGGTAATCAGCAGCTGACATTGACAGGTAACCTGAAGATGAAACGTGACGATGTGATTCGTTTGCAGCTGATGGCTTTCGGTTTTGTGGAGGCTGGTCGTCTGGAATTTACCAAGGATTACGTCTTGATTATGGACCGTATTAACAAGCAGTTCATCAAGGCTAATTATAACCAGTTGGACTTCATGCGTAACAGTGGTTTGAATTTCTATTCTCTGCAGTCTTTGTTCTGGAACGAACTCTTCCAACCAGGTAAGTCAAAGGTGACAGACGAATTGTTGAACAACTATCAGACTGATCTGATCGGTGAAGACGCTATTATCTCGATGGAGAGTGACAAGCTCTCCTACCGTTGGCTGGCAGACAAGGAAGGTGCTCTTCTCAAGATGGCAAACATCATGTATGAGGATAAAATCCGTGGCAACTATCAGTTGAACTGGGACTACGAGGATTTCAAGGCGAGCGGTAAGAAGAAATTCCCCTTTACTCATAGCATCTTGTTTAACACCCCGACGAAAACCGTTAAGATGGGTATGACTCTCAACTATTTGGGCAATGACGATGAGTGGGAGACACGTACGGAGATTTCTGGTAAGTATCGTGAGGTGACCGTTGACGAAATCCTTCGTCGTTTTATGGCTCTGTAATAGCAGATGAGGCATTTAGCGATTATACTATTGCTGATGCTCTTTTCCGCGAGTCCGTATGCCCAGCAGAAGCGTACGGTAGCGAAGGGAAAGGGTAAGACCACTGTTGTTACGAAAAAGAAGGCGACAAAGAAAGCGGCAAAGAAACCCGCTGCCTCCAAAACGTCTACGGCCAAGCCTGTCTCTGTACAGAGTCTGCAGAACCAGCGACAGAAAATCCAACAACAGATTAAGGAGCAGGAACAACGTCTCCGTTCTAATGAACGTGATGTCAAGAAACGTTTGGAGAACCTGATGGTGCTCAATACGGAGATTGCTGTCAAGCGCCGTACTATTGATACCATCCGTAAGGACTTGTCGTCTTTGGAAGTAGAGATAGAGATGCTTAATACGGAACTGACTCAGTTGAAGTCGGAACTGGAGGAGTGTAAGCAGAAATATGTAAAGTCGATGCGTTATATGCATCGGAACCAGTCGGTTCAGAGTAAGTTGATGTTTGTTTTCAGCGCCAGTAGCTTCACCCAGATGTTCCGGAGAATGCGATTCATGCGTGAATACGCCTCTTATCAGCGGGCACAGGGTGAAGACGTGAAGGTGAAACAGGCAGAGGTAAATGCCAAACAAGTAGAATTGCTGGCAGCTCGTGACAACAAGACAAAACTATTGGCACGTGGTGAGAGTGAGCGTCGTTCGCTGGAGGGTAAGCAGACTGAGCAGAAGAATGTAGTTTCCGGATTGCAGAAACAACAGAAGGAAATACAGAATATCATTGCTCAGCAGAAGAAAAAAGACGCAGCCTTGAATGCACAGATTGATCGTTTGATAGCCGAGGAAGTGGCTCGCCAGAAGGCCCGTGCTGCTGCGGAAGCTAAGCGTAAGGCAGAGGCAGAGGCCGCCAAGAAACGTGCGGCAGAGCTGGCACGTAAGAAAGCGGCAGCAGAGGCGGCTGCTAAAGAGAATGCCCGTCGTATTGCTGAAGCGAAGGCTAAGGAAGAGAAAGCCAAGGCGGAAGCCCGTGCTGCCCGTAATAAAAAGGCTCGTGAACAGGCTGAGCGTCAGGCAAAGGAGGCTGCGGAGGCTCGTCAGGCAGCAGAACGCCGTGCAGCAGAGGAAGCGCGTGAGCATGCCAAGGAAGTGGCTGAGGCAAAGAAGAATACGGAAGCACTGGATTATTCTATGAGTTCAGAGGACCGGCGTCTCAGTGGCAACTTTGAGAGTAACCGTGGTCGACTGCCTATGCCTATTACAGGACCCTATCGTATTGTGAGTCATTTCGGACAGTATAACGTGGAGGGGCTGAATAATGTCACATTGGATAACAAGGGTATTAACATCAAGGGACAGTCTGGGGCCCAGGCTCGTTCCATTTTCGATGGTGAGGTAAGTGCGGTATTCAGTTTCGGAGGCACGATGGTGGTGATGGTCCGTCATGGCAGTTATATCTCCGTGTATTGTAACCTTGCCTCTGTCAATGTGCATCGTGGACAGAAAGTTAGTGCACGTCAGGCATTAGGACGTGTGGGACAAGACGATATCCTACAGTTCCAGTTACGAAAAGAGACAGCCAAATTGAATCCAGAGTCTTGGTTAGGCAGATAGTAACTTTACGTAAGTTTTGATAGCTTTCTCTATTTCGCTGATGCAGATGAACTCATCAGCGGAATGGCTGCGACTTGACTCTCCGGGTCCTAACTTGAAGGAGGGGAATGGCATCAGTGCCTGATCGGAGAGGGTCGGTGAGCCAAACGGTTTCATCCTCATTCGTTTGCATTTTACAATCAGTGGATGGTTGGACGGGATATGGGAGGAATGCAGACGGAACGAACGAGCCTTCAACTCGCTCTTCATGTGTTTCTGTAGGAAGGAGAAGAGATACTCGTTCTGATAGTATTCATTGGTACGTACGTCGATGATGAACTCCAATTTGTCGGGAATGACATTATGCTGTGTACCGGCATGTACTACTGTGACGGTCGCTTTCGTTTCACCCAACAAGGGGCTGACCTTGCGAAACCGGTAGTCTCGCAGCCATTGCAGGTCGTCTAATGCTTCGTAAATGGCGTTGATGCCCTCGTTACGTGCAGCATGACCGCTCTTTCCATGTGCAGTTCCGTCTATCACCATCAGACCTTTCTCGGCAATGGCGGGTTGCATGCCTGTGGGCTCTCCTACAATGGCCACATCGATGTCAGGCAAGTATGGAAGGACTGCCGAGAACCCATTTTTACCACTCACCTCCTCCTCACATGATGCCACATATATTATATTATATGGAAGTTTCTCCTTCTGAATCAAGATGCGGTATGCCATCAGAAGACTCACCAGTCCGCCTCCGCAGTCATTAGCCCCCAGTCCGTAAAGCCTGTCGTCTTCGATGACAGGTAGGAAAGGATCACGTGTCCATGTCGCTACCGGCTTCACAGTGTCGATATGAGCATTGAACAGCAGGGTGGGCTTTTTCTTGCTGAGCCGCTTGGATACAATGAGGTTGTTGCCGATACGTTTGCAAGGCAGTCCCCATTCCTTAATCTGTCGTTGCAGCACATCTGCTGCAGCCGTTTCATCACGGCTAATTGACGGTGTGCTGATGAGTGCTTTTAACAGCTCCACCGCCTCCTTGGTATAGCTTTTGTATGTCATATCTGAGCACAAAGATACAGAATTTTTTTGTACCTTTATCGATAAATCGGTGAAAATACTCCGTCTTGGTGAAAAAAAGAAACAAGTTTCTTTGTTTTGCGCCCGACTTTTCGTAATTTTGCATGCAAATAAAAGGAGTGCTTATGCAGATTAACAGTCACATGTCGGTATTGATACACGACTTGGCCAAACAGTATGGCGACCGTGAGATGCTGATTTATCAGGATTTTGGAGGTAAGGAGTGGAAGTCGTTGTCATGGAATCAGGTGTCACAGACCGTGATGCAGGTCAGTAATGCCCTGTTGAACCTCGGTGTGAAGGTACAGGAGAATCTTGGTATCTTTTCCCAGAACGCTGTGCAGTATTTGGAGTGCGATTTTGGCGCATGGGGTATCCGTGCCGTCACCATTCCTTTTTATGCCACCAGTTCGGAACAGCAGATACAGTTCATGATTAACGATGCGAAGATTCGTTTCTTATTCGTCGGAGAACAGGAACAGTACGACCGTGCCCGTAGGGTAGTGTCGCTTTGTCCTACCTTGGAGCGCATCATCGTCTTCGATCCGATGGTACATATCTCCTCGCACGATCCCAATGCCATCTATTTCAGCGATTTCCTGCAGTTAGGCGAGAATCTGCCCCGGCAGTCGGAGGTGGAAGCACGTCAGAAGGAAGCCTCTTTCGATGACATTGCCAATATCCTTTATACCAGTGGTACAACGGGTGACTCCAAGGGCGTCATCCTCCCTCATTCCCAGTTCCATGCTGCTTTTGAGGCGAATAACAAGTGTGTGCCTGTGAATGAGAAAGATCGTGTGATGAACTTCCTGCCCTATACGCATATCTTTGAGCGCGGATGGGCACTTCTCTCCCTGACGAAGGGTGCTACGATGATTGTGAACACCCACCCGCAGGAGGTGCAGCAGTCGATGCGTGAGACGCATCCAACCTGTATGTCGTCCGTTCCCCGTTTCTGGGAGAAGGTATATATGGGTGTGATGGATAAGATCGAGCATTCCAGTGCCGTGCAACGTAAGCTCTTCAAACATGCTCTCGCTGTGGGTCGCAAACATAATATCGAGTATCTGAGTCGTGGCAAGCGTCCGCCGATGGCTCTCCATTTGGAGTATGAGATGCTTAACCGTACCGTATTCTCCCTTGTCCGTAAGGAACTGGGGTTGGAGAACGCCCATTTCTTTCCTACGGCAGGTGCCGCAGTAAGTGCCCATGTGGAGGAATTTGTCCATTCCATCGGCATTAACATGATAGTAGGCTATGGTTTGACAGAGTCTCTGGCCACCGTTTCCTGCGACCATTTGGGGGAGCCCTATACGGTAGGCTCGGTAGGACAGCCGATTGAGGGTATCAGCATCAAGGTCAGCGAGGAGGGCGAGATTCTTCTGAAGGGTCCGACCATCACTCCAGGCTATTATAACCGCGAAGACTTGACGAAGTCTGCGTTTACGGAGGATGGGTATTTCAAGACGGGTGACGCAGGCTATCTGAAGGATGGTGAACTGTTCTTGACGGAACGTATCAAAGACCTTTTCAAGACGAGTAACGGTAAGTATATCGCTCCTCAGATGATTGAGTCGAAACTCTTGGTCGACAAGTATATCGACCAGATTTGTATCGTTGCCGACCAGCGCAAGTTTGTCTCAGCCTTGATTGTACCGGTCTATGCCCTCTTGGAGGAATATGCCCGTGCCCATAATATCTCGTTTGAGAACCGTGAACAGCTTTGTGCCGATCCTCAGATTCTGGATATGATGAAGGAGCGTATTGACACGTTACAGCAGCAACTCGCCCATTATGAGCAGGTGAAGCGCTTCACCCTGCTGCCTCATCACCTCTCAATGGAGAAGGGCGAGCTGACGAATACGCTGAAAATCCGCCGTCGTGTGCTTTATGAAAACTATAAGGAGCAAATCGATGCGATGTACGTCGATTAGTTCCAAATTTAAGAAGGAATGATAACACAGGACCAATTAAAGGATGTCTTAGATAGGACAGATAAGCTTTGTCACTATCTGAAGATTGACGAGAAGAAAATAGAATTTGAAGAGGAAGACCTTCGTACTCAGGCTCCCGATTTCTGGGAAGACCAGAAACGTGCTGAAGAGCAGATGAAGAAGGTGAAAGCCATCAAGAAATGGATTGATGGCTATAATGAAGTACGCAGTGCCGCTGATGAGCTTCAATTGGCTTTCGATTTCTATAAGGAAGAGATGGTGACAGAGGAGGAGGTGGATGCAGACTATCGCCGTGCTATCGAATTAATCGAAAGTCTCGAGTTAAAGAATATGCTTCGCCAGACGGAAGACCCGATGGAATGTGTGCTGAAGATCAATTCCGGGGCAGGTGGAACAGAAAGTCAGGACTGGGCATCGATGCTGATGCGTATGTATCAGCGGTGGGCTGAGGCACATGGCTATAAGGTCAGTATTTCCAATTTGCAGGATGGTGATGAGGCCGGAATTAAGAGTGTCACCATGCAGATAGAGGGCGGCGAGTATGCCTATGGCTATCTGAAGAGTGAGAATGGTGTACATCGTCTGGTGCGTGTTTCTCCTTTCAACGCCCAGGGAAAGCGTATGACTTCTTTTGCTTCCGTGTTTGTCACACCTTTGGTGGATGATACTATCGAAGTGTATGTCGACCCCGCCAAACTTTCGTGGGATACGTTCCGTTCTAGTGGTGCTGGAGGACAGAATGTCAATAAAGTGGAGTCTGGTGTCCGCCTGCGCTATTGGTATACAGATCCTGATACGGGTGAGGAAGAGGAAATCCTCATAGAGAATACGGAGACGCGAGACCAGCCCAAGAACAAGGAACGTGCTATGGCGTTGCTCCGTTCACAACTCTACGACCGTGCCATGAAGAAACGTCTGGAGGCACAGGCGAAGATAGAGGCCGGTAAGAAGAAGATTGAATGGGGCTCCCAGATTCGCTCGTACGTTTTTGATGATCGTCGTGTGAAAGACCATCGCACCAACTACCAGACTTCGGATGTTGATGGGGTGATGAATGGAAAAATCGACGATTTCATCAAGGCTTACCTCATGGAATTTCCAGTAACGGATGAACAATAATTGAATTTAAAACTGAAATATTATGAGCAAGAAGAATCAAGCAAAGCGTGATGCCTACGCTAAGAAACAAGAAGAAAAGGGAAAGAAGGTAGTGGCATGGATTTTCGGAGGACTGATTATCCTCGCTGTCATTTATCTGATCTGGACCTTCTCTATGATGGCGTAATGGCTGTTGAGATTGAAAGAAAATTCTTGGTACTGAACGATTCCTACAAACAGGAGTCGTTCAGTCATAGTCATATCCAACAGGGCTATATCTGTAGTGAACGGGGACGGACAGTCCGTGTGCGTATCCGTGATGACCGTGCTTTCCTCACCATCAAGGGTCCCAGCACTGATAATGGGCTCTCTCGTGACGAATTTGAGTATGAGATTCCCTTGGAAGATGGTAAAAAACTCCTGCTTTTGTGTGAACCTGGTATCATCGACAAGACCAGATGGCTCGTGAAAAGTGGGGAACATACCTTTGAAATTGATGAGTTTTTTGGTGAAAATGAGGGTCTTGTCATGGCTGAAGTGGAGCTCTCATCGGTTGGTGAAAGTCCAAAAATGCCCGATTTCATCGGAAAAGAGGTAACGGGTGACCGTCGTTTTTACAACAGTCAGTTACGTCGCCATCCTTATAGAGAATGGATGGCTGAGAAATGAGACAATGTCCTTACAAAGGATGAAAGTTGTATTTGTTTATTCTACAACGCATCCTAAAACCATCAAATATTTTTGTTTCTATCTTACTGATAATGAATAGTTTGCAAGAATATCCCGATTCCAAAAGTGATTTAAGTGATTGTATTTTCTGTAAATCTATATATTACTAAATTAATTATCCCCATAATTATTTTTGCTATATATATAATTCGTGTATTATAGAATCATTTAAATCACTTGATGTGGCTGAAATACCGATAAATAAATGCTTCAAGCGAGGTGATTAAAGCCTCCAAACGAATGAATTAAAGCCTTCAAACAAATTTTTTCAGGGAGAAATTTGGTGGAGGGAAAAATATTTTATATTTTTGCATGGCTAAATGAAAAACAGAATATAATGCGAATCAGCAAACTCATATTATGTACCATTTTTTTTCTGACGACCCTTCCGGGAAGGACAGCACCTACAGATACCGCTATCCTGTTGATGGAGAAAGGTGACTCGTGTCGCGACCAACACTTATATAACAAAGCACTTGCATACTACCTGCAGGCACAAAAGGAGCCTTCCTTGGAAAACAATACTGAAACGCATTTACAAGTGTTGGAGCGTATCATGTGTACCTATGACGTGCTCTATCAGTGGAAAGAGCTGTCAGAAACCTCCTACCAGTTGTATATGCTGGCAAAGAAGAATAACGCTAAGGCATATCAGGCGCTGGCATTCTTTATGAGGGGTAAGCGTCTGTGCCTTGAAGGAAATCTGGAGGAAGGTTTCCGCACCTGTTTCGAAGCCGTCGAGCAGTTGAAGGACGCAGACCATCCGCAGAGGGATCACAAGTTGGGTATCTTTTATGCCTTCCTAACCAAACAGTACGGAAATAACGGAAACTATAAGGAAGCCTTGCGCATGTCGAAGGAACAAGAGCGATATCATCATCTGGCTTCACAGTCTGACACCATTTATGCCCAGATGGATAAACAACGGTTGTATACCATCCGTGCCTGGCTGCTTGCTAAGATGGGGCGGCTGGCGGAAGCCGACAAGCTCTACAAGCGCCATCATATCGTCCCCCATCTCGACCCTATAAGCGGGGATGCCCTCCCGGAATATTATCAAATCCAAGGGATGGACGAGGAAGCGTTGCGTTTTCTCCAGTTGGTTAAAGATAATATGCGGAAAGATGAGGACACGCTAAGTCGTAACATGCAGCGGGTATTGGGAGACGAGGGGGATGTCTATTACAGGATGGGTGATTACCAGAAGGCGGCAGAGTGCTACCGGGGTGTCGCCGTGCAAGCAGACACCCTTGGTGTGCGGACGCTGCGTACCATCTCCAGTGGTGTGCAGCAGGTGATAGACAGCGAGCGTGCCTTGTCTCGTCATAACCTGATCCTCTCCATCGTTATCGTGGGTTGTCTGATGTTGCTCGTCGTCTTTTTCCTGTTGTTGCGTCACAACCGTATCATCAACCGTAAAAATCGGGCCATGACCCAGACGATTCGTGAGCTGATGCATTATCGTGACATCGTTGTCGCCAATGGAGATCCTGTTGAAATCGCAGAAAAAAGCGAAGAAGAGAAGGCTCTCGACGAGGAGAAGAAACGTTTCAAACAGATGGATAAACGTGTCATGAAGGAAGAGTTGTTCCGTGCCCCCGACTTCGGACGTGACGAGCTGATGCGTCTGATGGGTGTCGATAAAAACGCCATTTCCGTCATTATCTCCCGTTATACCGGCATGAATGTGACGAGTTATGTCAACACGAAACGCATGGAGTATGCGGTCCTTTTGATGAGACAACACCCTGAGTACACGATGGGTGCCATCGCGGAGGCTTGCGGTATTAAGAGCCCGGCGACATTCATCCGTAACTTCCGGAATGTCTATGGGATGACTCCTTCTGAGTTCCGCCAGAATATAGACGAATAACCCCATAACGGACAATTTGAAAACTGTTTTTGACATTTTGAAATAAATTTTTTCATTATAAATTAGGTGTATGTTGCAAATTCTTGTTAAATTTGTGGCATGAAACTAAATTATAACGATAAAAAATTCCGTGTTGCAGCAAAAATTGTGATTTTGGCAATGCTGTTTTGTGGGATGTGTGGTGAAGTCTCTGCACAGCAAGTAACCATCAGTAACAACCTGTTGTATGATGCCTGGCTGACCCCTAACCTCCGGGTGGGTGTCCGTCTGGCTCCCCATTGGTCAGCTGGACTGACGGCAGGCTATAACCCCTGGCCGTCTGACGAGAGTAAGTCGAGGAAGTGGAAGCATCTGTTGGTGTCTCCCTCCGTACGTTACTGGACGGACTCCGTCAATGTGCATCATTTCTTCGGAGTAAACCTGATCTACAGTCACTACAATGTGGCTGACGTGAAGTTCCCGTTCGGACTCTACAAGAGCGTCCGTGACGAGCGTCGTCAGGGTGATTTGGGAGCATTAGGTGTTTTCTATGGTTACTCCTGGCCGATTGCCCGTCATTGGAATATTGAGGCACTGATTGGTGCAGCTGTCGGCTATACCAAGTATGATCGTTATGAGTGTGGACATTGTGGTACGAAGATTGGTGATGATAAGAAATGGTTCGTGATGCCGCAGGCTGCCTTGAATATTGTGTTCAACATCCCGGGTCGCCCCAAAAAGGTCACAGAACCTATCAGTCCTGTTGAACCTATTGAACCCGTCATCCCTGTCACTCCCACCGAGCCCACTCTTCCCATCGAGCAGCCTCAGCCTGTCAAGGAGCGTGCCATCGACATTCTCCAGCGCGAAGAACCTGTCGTAGCCCATATCTCCGAGTATAAGGCCTACGACCGCAGTCAGGTGCTGCGTCGCGACAAGCGTGCGCTCTTCGTCTACTTCCCACAGGCTAAGACGGACATCCAGCCTGACTATCGTGGCAATCAGCAGACCCTTGACCGCATCATTGACGTGACACGCAAGATGCTGGCCGATGAAGAAACGATGCTCTGCAAAATACAGATTGTGGGACTCGCATCCTTTGACGGCGGCAAGAACCTCAACGAGCGTATCTCGAAGACTCGTGCCGAGGAGTTGAAGAAATATATCCAAGACCGTCTCAGCGTCAGCGACGATCAGTTTGAGACATCCTACGGTGGTGAAGACTGGGCGGACTTCCGCGATGAGGTGGAGGAAGAGATCCAGAACGTCTCTGGAAATACTGCGATGGTCAGTCAGTTGAAGGAGGTTATCCAGATCATCGACAGCGAACCTAACGAAGTACGTCGTGAACAGAAGATCCGTAAACTGCGTGGCGGACGTACCTATCAGTACATCAAGGAACACCATTTGGACGACCAGCGTAATGCCGGTTATCTGAGAATCTATTTTGACTATACGGAATAACGAAATAAAATAAACAAAACATAATCGATTATGAAAAAGTTCAAGAATTTTGCTTATGTAAGTGCGATAGCACTAGTAAGTATGGCAGTCTTTACTGCATGTTCGTCCAGTGACGAGACAGTTCAGGAGCCCAGTCCTAACTACAATCCTGAAACCAATGAGGTATACGCTCAGTTCGTTTTTAATGTAGCAAGTGGGAGCGAGTCAGGTATGCGCCAGTCGTCAGCAGCCACTCAGGCTTCGGCAAGTGATCAGTTCCGTGGTATAGAGGATTCCTATATCATGTGTGCAAAAAATGCAGCTGGAGACCGCAAATATCTCACCACTGCTGCTACTGTAGACAAGGCCATCAACATGGCACGCGTTGCTGCTGCCGGAACTCTGAGCAGTGAAAAGTCTCGTCGTGTGTTGGAGATGTCGCTGCCGTTGAACACCAATACGATGCTGTTCTATGGCCGTGCTATCCAAGGAGAGAACACCCACGCAAGTCATAACACCTACGGTCATCTGGGCGACTATACGGTCGCAGCAGATCTGACCACCGTCAACTTCCAGTTGGGCAAGCGATTGGAGACCGATGATGAAAAGGCGGAGTTCCTGGAAGTTCAAAAGTTGCTGGCTGCAGTACTATCTTGTATCATGGAGACCAATCGTGGAACTGCTGCTGTAGAAGCTACCGATGCGCCTGTAGAAGGTATTGACCCTTATGGCTTTGATATCCCTGCTGATTTAAAGCCGAATATGAAATGGTCTGAATATAACCTCACAACTAGCCCTGTTGACGGTGGTACTGCCCGCCAGCTGGAAATTAAGTTGGCCAAGTGCTATAAGGAAATGACCATTGTTCAGGAGGCTGAGCTTCGTAACGCCTCTGGTTATGCACTGAAGGAGACTATCAAGAACCTTTGGTCTATCGTGAACTCCGTTCGCTGTGCAGAGCCAACCGATGTGCCTGAGGCATTGGCCAAATATATGGCTCAGAGGATCCACGAGGAATTGGGTAAGTATTTCACTGCCTCGTCTATTCCCATTAATGGTGGTTCTGTTACAGGTGTGACATTTAAAACCGCATCATCCCTGATCAGCGAATTAGGCTCTGACACCTATTGGCCAACTGCCACCGCAGGTACCAAGCCAGCCGCCACTGATTTCTCTGACATTAGTGGATATACGAGTACCAATATGGGCCAGTACCCTGAGCAGTTTAATTTGCCACAGGGTTCAACCCATATCAAGTTTGACGGCACAAAGAAAACCTTCTACTATGTAGAAGAATACAATTCCAGTGCCGTTGGAAGTGGCAAATTCACCGTTGACGACTATTACTACCCGGCTGAGCTCTGCTACTTTGGCAACAGCCCACTTCGTGTATCAGACACCGAACACGTTGAGACCGATTATCCCGTTTCTGTATCGTCGTGGAACTCCGAAGCTACAACTAGCTGGCCTGCAGACTGGTCGGTGGGTCACGTACAGTCTTCAACCCGCAGCGTAGCCATGAAGAACGACATCAACTATGGTTCTTCACTGCTCAAGACAACCATCAAATATGACGTTACTACTTTAAAGGATAATAATGCGGCTATTCAGCAAAGAGACTATGGTGTTACTGAAGAAGACAAGACCATCGATGTTGACGAAACTTCATTTAAACTGGTAGGCGTTATCGTTGGTGACCAGTGGCCTAAGGTGGGTTGGAACTTCCTGCCCAAGACAACAGATCCTGGCAATACAGAATACAGAAAGGGTTATATATATGACTGTGCCATTACCAATTACGGTATCATTCCTGCAACAGGAACATCACAGCCAAATTATACGGTGGTCTTTGACAACTATGTAGACCTGACTTCGACAGACACACAAAACAAGCAGCCTAAGGTGTATATCGCTTTGGAGTTGCAGAACAATACGGGTGTAGACTTCTTCGGTAAGGACAATCTGATTGCCAACGGTAGCAATTTCTACCTGATTGGTGAGCTTGACCCGACGGGAAAGTATGGTCCTGTCCTGCCCACCTACCACGCTCTGCCTCCTTATGATAAGACACAGTACGGTGATGCCACAAAGACTGTTCCCCGTGTGTTCATTCAGGACCACATGACAACGGCTAACTTCAAGATTGGTGTTAACTCACTGAAGTATGCTTATCTGACCGTACCCGACCTGCGCAGCAGCTCGGTAACCCTCGGTCTGTCTGTTGACCTTGAATGGTCTGCTGGTCTGGAATTCAACAATGTTCTCCTCGGTGGCGAATAATTAATAACTACATTTCTCTGCTCTTCTGTCGGAACCGTGCCTAACAAAGCACTTCCGTCGGAAGAGCAAGGAGATGTTTCTTGTAGACGTATGCGCTTGCGCACACTCGTACATAAAAGACTGGTTTTATGATGAGAAAAAGATGTTATATCGCAGAATGGGTTGTATGCATGTTGCTCTTGACAATATGCTTCTCAGCATGCTCATCGTACATCGACGATGACTTGAGCGACTGTCCTCCAGATCCCAATCCGCCTATACCGCCAACAGAGCAAGATTATGAGTTGAATTATGAACTTCGCCTGGTGACAAATATGACCACCGAGTTAGAAACACAGTTGACCACAATAACTGAAGTGAAGGTGGCCGATGCTCTGCGTACACATCTGGAAAACATCTTCAGTGATTTCGCCCACGACATAGACCTGTCATTCTATGACACAGAGGGGGCGCTGAACTGCTTGTACCATAAGCGCGACATTATCAATGCCAGCCAGACAAGCTATACCCTAACTCTGCCTATGCGTCAATATATGCATCTGGCAGTAGCGAATATCGCTGAAAATAACGTTGTCGGTCTGAAAGACGAACAGCAAAGCAACACATCCATGCTGTTGCAGGCGGAGGGAAAGATTCTTGAACCGCACAACACAGGATTGTTTACGGCCCGACAGTCGATGGAGGTGCTCTCAGACGTTAGTCAGACATTCAACGTTCGTCTGTTTATGGCCAACAGTGCCGTTGCGTTGGTGCTCAATCCCAAAGACCATAACTACACCGATATGAAGGTGTATGCTACAGGCTTTGCCAACCAGTTTAATATCAAGGACAGTGTTTACGTTTATCCTGCAGAGAATCCGCTAATTAATGCAACAAAGGTAGAGACAGGCAACGACTTGCTCTGCTACTGCTCGGTGAACTTCCCATCTCGAGATGCTGCAGCGGCATCCAGCTCGAAACGAGCAGAGGCGGATCCTGCCCTTTGGCAGTTTAAGGTGTATATCAAAAATTCTGACGGAAAAGTGACAGAGACGGTTCTGGACATTGAAGAACCGCTGAAAGCTGGAGACTTGAGAATTATTAAAGGCGAAGTCGACGACGATGGTGCCGTGAGACCGTATAACAGCACCGTAGGTGTCAGTGTCACGCTTGACTGGAATGACGGTGGAGAATACAACTGGGAGATGTAGAGGCTTTGCGCGCGCGTACATTATATAAAAATTATTTAATACGATTGAGACGAATCGACTATAAAATACTGCTTGTTATGCTTGTCATGTTGTTGACAGGCTGTGCAAACGAAGAACAAGTGCAACAGGAGGCTTGGCAAGAGAAAAGCAATCCTGTTGTAGTCGATTTGGCATTGTCTGTTTCAAACACCACTAATACGAGCAGTATGCGTATGTCCGCTGCTGATGTACAAGCAACCGGTGTTTATCGTGGCATCTCATTATCGCGTATTGTTCCTTTTGGCGTGGAAGGAAAAATCACAAAGGAAGATACACCATTGTGGTATCAAATTGGTAACGACAAAACAGAGTATCAGAAAACCGATATCTTCTACCTCTACGAAAAATGCATGATAACACCTGGTACGGCCTCTTTCTTGACCTATGGTCGTGCACCGAAAGGTGAACGTACCAAAGCGGTCAACGGCTCTATCGTTGAAACTTTCCCGCTAAACATGGCTCCCAAGGACATCAACTTTGGATTGGAGTCCATATACCCCCAACCGACTACTGCACATGCTACTGCCACAGCATTGGCAAGTTATATGACCGCTATTGCCACAGCAAAGGCAAATAACAAAGAGTGGAAGAATGCGCAAAATCCGACATTACGAGTCATATTCATGAACTTCACCCACCAGACAGAGAGCACCGGAGGTGATATCATGCCTGGCTCTGCTGCGAATGTCAAAGTACTAACGACAAAGCTGAAAGAAACATTAAACACCCTGACGTTAGAGGGCGATGATGATGCCATTAAGACGGCGATTATCACTGAGATCGACAAATACAACACGGCCTGGGATGGTTTCCCCGCCTCTATCGGACTGCCTGATTGTGCAGCAGTTTTGCGATGGAGTGGCGAGGGCAACCTTTTCGTGCCGCAGCTTTCAAACACAACGGTAGCCGACATCAATGGCATTAATCGTTTTGCCTATCCTGCAGAGGTATATTATTACGGTAACAGCCGCATCCGCACCTCCAACATCGACGGACGCAAGGATGTCTATAACGATGAAAACAATAAACAATGGAGCGCTGTATTGGGAGAGTACGAATATGACAATGGCGTTGTCACTCAAAATACTAAATCAATCGCTATCAAGGATCCCATGCAGTATGGTGTAGCAAGGATGCAGGTAAGACTGAAGCAAACGGACTACAGCACGTTGAAGGATGCCGATAATGCCGACGTCTCAGTGGGGGTTCACAACTTCCCATTGACAGGTGTTATAGTGGGCGGCCAACTGCCTGTTGGTTTTGACTTTTCACCTGTCACCTCCTATCCCGCCTATTCCGAGACAGACATGAAATTCATTTACGACCCACTGGTAAAAACCAATGGTCTTGCAGACAAAGATTATTTCTATCTGAGCTCGACATCGGATGCCACAAAGGTCACCAACACGCTGGTGTTGCAGACCTATGACCACAAGAAGGTACCTATAGTACTGGAGTTCATCAATACCAGCGACAAGGACTTTAAGGGTTTCGACGGAATAGTCTATAGAGGAACCAAGTTCTATGTAGTAGGCGAGGTAGATCCTGAGGACTTCAAGGACGACTCTCGTACAGAGATTCGTGACCGCGTGTTCACACAGGACTACACCACGATATTAAATCTGAAGGTCACCAGTTTGGCGAAAGCCTATAATGTACTACCTAGTCTTTTGTCTCCACGACTGGAGATGGGTATCGAGCTGGTGCCCCAATGGGTAGCCACCACGCCTGATGAGGTTTTATTCTAATAAAGAGATGAGACAAACGAACAGACATATCACCACCAGCAGAAACAGCAGACCCATGAGATGGCTGCTGCTATCACTGCTGTTGCTGTGTCTCTCGGCATGCTCATCGTCTGACGATGATAACTCACAGGGTACCAATTCCAATAAAGTTCCTACGCAGCTTTATATCTATGTTTATGCCCCACAGCAGATAGCGCCTTTACGTGCTGCTTACGAAGGTGATGTAGGTGCTGCGAATCAAGAGGCAACCATCTATTCCATGCAGATATGGGTGTTTACCCATGATACTCATCAGTTGATAGGTTATTATTCTCCTACTACACCCCCGGGATTGAGTGCAACTCATCCCTATGAGGAGTTCCAGCTGACCATCGATGAAACGTATGCTAAGACAGAAGCCAATAGTCGTGAGAACGTAGATGTCTATGTTTTGGCCAACGTGACGCCAGAGACGTGTAATGTGACGCTTGATGAAACCACCACTCAGACTCAGTTGGAAGAGGCCGTGATGAGCAAGACTAACACCCTCGATCCATTTGGAATGGTAACGCCTGTGACAAGGGTCCCTGAAAACGTCGGATTGCCCATGAGTGGTGTATTGCGTAACCAACCCGTGACAGGTTCCTCACCTGTCCTACGCTTGGAAAATGGTGGCGAGCTGGCTAAGGTGATGCTAAGACGCACAGTGTCTAAACTACGCTTTGCTTTCTCCAGAGAGACCGGTAGCGAAACTTTGCGTATCAACAGCATACAACTGAATTCTGAGATGATTCCCATTTCAGAATACCTCTTTATGACGGATGCCCAGCCCTACGACCGTAAGACCTGTCATATTGGCTCTGAATACGATGCTACAACACCCAATCTATTGGATGCAGCGATTAGCGACGTGGCAAAACGTGACGACCCCGCTTACTATGCCTGGGGAAATAATGAATTAGATCCCTTCCATTATGAATGGCTGATAGAAGCTGCCGCAAGTGATGGCTATCTCACCCAGCGTACCTTCTATCTGCGAGAGAGTGACAAACAGTTGCAAGGCGCTATCAAATATCAGATTGGTGAGAGTGAGGAGCAGACAACGACGTTCCACATGGTGGATGAGGGTGGTTTTTCACGTAACCACGTTTGGACGGTATATGCCTATCAGGCCAATGCTAAGCTGCAGGTGGTAGTAGCCACAGTAACCGCCTGGCGACAGATAGAAGAAGAATATGATTTTTATAATTGGTAGATGAAACAGATACAAACCATACTCATCATAGCAGCCATCATGCTGTTGACTGCCTGTTCACAAGATGCCGGAGATGCGTTGGGACAGGAGAAAGAAACGACTGTGGAGGAACCACACGCCTCTCTGAGGATGGTGCATGCGAACCGCTCTGCGTTGGGAGTGGCCGATTATGGCGACATCAAGGTTTTTCTGTCTCGTTCCGGTGAATTGGTAGAGGGCTTATTCAAGCATACGGGTAATGATACGTGGAGTACTCAGTTGAAGTTGAAGTCGGGCCAACGCACCTACGATCTTTATGGCTATATGCCTCATTCAGAGGGTATTGTCAGCAGTCTTTCAGATATTACCAGCGATGGCGCCGTCCTGCATATCAATGCTCTGGACGCCATCAGTAGCAGAGACTATTGCATAGTAACAGGTGTCAGACAAACGGAGAATGCCTCAGACGAGACAGTCGCTGAGAGAGGAGTCTTCTCGTTTGACTATGACAGCAATCGTCAGAACTATCTCAACCTGCTGTTCGACCATCTCTATGGACGTGTGGTGTTCCTAATAAAAATTGGTGAGGACTATAGCGCCCTGCGCAGTATCAAGATTAAGAACATGCAAATGCAACTAACCAGTATCAGTAAGGTGAGCGTGGATGCTACGCTGAAGAAGGGTGAAGGCATCCAAAGCAAGACATATAGCATTACGGGAACGGATGCTAAGGCGCTGGATATCAGGACAGAAGACCTCACGCTGACTACCACACCGACAGAAGCTTGCAGTTTCCAACTGGCTATCCTGCCAGCAATCATCAACCAGCTGAAACTGGTGACCACTTATGAGGTGTATGATAAGGCAGGACATAAGATAGCAGAAAGAACAGCCACTAATAATCTGGTTGTGCCTCTGGACATCATGTCTGTGGGGGATGAAATGACATTGACCATCACAGTGGATCCTACGTACCTCTATGTACTGGCTGATCCCGATTTGGATAACCCAACATTTACAGTAGAATGAAAAAGTTTACTACCATAATATTATTGCTTTGTATGTCTGCATCGCTGATGCAGGCACAGATTACCATTGGAGGCAGTGTGTATGGTGGCGGTAATGCTGGAGACCTGGGAGGTAAGACTAAGGTTTCCGTCTATGCCGGCGACATCCATCAGGTATATGGTGGTGCTCGTCAGGCCAATGTCGGAGGAAGCACCTTCGTACACATCGATGGTGAGCATGCTGTTGAGAATTCCTATATCGTTATTGACAAAGTTTATGGTGGTAATGATATTGCAGGTACTATCGGTACGTCTTCAGCTGTTCCCGAACAACTGACACAAGCTGATGAGAATCAGATTACTAATGAATGGAACTCCTTTGTACGTCTCTCTACCAAGATGACTACCAATGCACAGAGTGAACAAGTGCCTGACGAAACCCAGAAGACCTATATAGGACAGCTGTTTGGCGGTGGTAATGGCGAATACGACTACACTTCGGAGAACAGCCCCTACAAAGGCATGGTCAAACCCGAGATGAACAGGACCTATTTGGAGATTCTCGGTGGTTCTATCGTCTATGCTTATGGTGGTGGTAACAACGCTACTGTCAAGGAAAAAACCGTCATCTGTGTGGATAATCCCAGTAAGGTGGTTAATAGTATTATTGATATTAACAACAAACATATACATGCTAATACCACTACAGGTGAACTGTTGACGCCTGACCGTTTCCGTCTTGATATGGGTATCAACACCGGTTTCTCGCATCCCAGCAGTGACGAATTCCAGATTGGTCGTTTCTTTGGTGGTAACAACAAGGCCGAGATGGCCATTCAGCCTACTTGGAATTTGAAATCGGGTTTGATCCGTAACCTCTATAGCGGTGGCAACCAGGGAGCGATGACCAGTCCAAATGGTTTGCTCATTTATATTACTGCCGAATCAAAGATTGTCATCGACAACCTCTTTGGCGGCTGCCGTATGGCTGATGTAAAACCCAGCGTCAACGGTGTATATACCCCTGTTGTCAATAATACGCAATTTACCACCATCCCCAACGAGCTTTCGGCACGTGTCGTAGTTCGTGGTGGTGATGTCAATAACGTCTATGGTGGTAACGATATTACAGGACGTGTGTGGGGTGGTAGTGCCATCGGTATCGGTGCCAGTATCCGAGGTGACGTGTATGGTGGTGGCAACGGCTCTTATCCTTATACTGACAATGATAAGCTGAAAGACGAATACAAAGATATTTATGGTGACCTCTATTATACCATTCCTGCCGGCAAAACCTCTGTAGAAGCCCTGAACGACTATCGCCCCAATATCGAGCAGGTGTCGATCCGTGTGTATGGAAGCAGTGCAGAGAATCCCACTCTTGTCAGAGGTTCTATCTATTGCGGAGGTAATAGTGCCACCATCAAGTCCGATAAGCTGAAGCCTAGAATCGAATTGAAGATTGGCTCGTATGTCATTGCCGACAAGGTATTCTTGGGTAATAATGGTGCTGATATGGTTAAGTACGGTGAGGGTACGAATGCCTTTGACCAAGGTGTGCTGTACACCTTCAAGAGAACAGACTTAACCAGTGACGGTTCCAAATTCAGTAGTCTGAACCTCACGAACGCAACCGAGTTTGCTGCCTATATGCAGGGTTGTGCCATGGACAAGATGCCGAGTGTGGTATTCGATAACCTGCAAAACAGCAGTGCTGCATACGAGCCCTATTCCAGCTATTTCGGTTCCTTCTATTGTGGAGGTAATGTGGGTAGTATGACTAGTACGGGCAAGACTAGTATTACTTTCGCTGACAAAGCTATTGTTTTCGACAAGGTGGTGGGTGGCTGTAACGATGCTGTTGTCAAACAGTCAGACTATAATGCACTCTATACCGGTGGACTGATTAACGATGCCGATGCCAATGGTGACAAGGTCGAACTGAACTTCAATGGATTGCTGATAGAGCCCAAACGCTGGAACAGCGACAAGTCGGACTTGGTATGGAACACCATCGACGAGCGAACAGGTGCGGAGGTTGCCACCCCTACGAATACGGGTGTTGCTGACGATGACGATATGTATCGCCGTCTGACAGGTGGTAACGTTTATGGTGGCTGCTACAACAGCGGTGTCGTGAATGGTAATGTGGTTATCAACATCAATGGTCACATGGTGGACCGTGATATGGTGTTCGACCATATCTCAGAACCTGAAGTAGAACACTATGCCTATGAACACTATACTATTACGCAGAGGAAGTCGGGTGTGCTGCTGTCAGAACAGGGCATGGACGTGCTGGGAACGTCGATGAATGTCTTTGGTGGTGGATTTGGTAAGGACACGGAAATATGGGGTAAGGCTACGGTGAACCTCAACCGTGGTTATATCTTCCAGATATTCGGTGGTAGTGAGAAAGGTGTTATCGGTAAGTCAAGAGAAGACAAAGGTGAGACCGCACAAACAGGAGACTACGTATTTAATGGCGAACACTACGCTTACGATGCGAACTACAGCACCTATGTGAACCTGAAAGGTCCAATCGCCGGTGTACCCAAGTCCGACAACATGACGGAGGATATGGCCGAATGTGAGTTCCTCTATGGTGGCGGCTTCGTGGGTCCCGTGGCAGGTAACTGTATCGTTAACCTGGACAACGGACGAATCTTTGACTCGTTCAGTGGTGCCTGTATGGCTGACGTCCTCGGACATACGGAAACCTATGTGGGACTCAATGGCTTCCCTTATGTCCGCGATTACGTATTTGGCGGCAACGACCTCGGAGGACGTATAATCGGTGAAGCCAACTTCGACAGTCGTTTGCGCAATCAGGCCGTTCGTGATAAGGTTTCCAACACCAATATGCTGAATGCCTCTGCCTATATAGAATATGTACAGGGACACTCGACGAAGATATTCGGTGGTGCTTACGGCGTCTATGACTATAAGGATGCCCATTATAGGGAATTCTTCGACGAGAATGGTCATGCTAAGGAGGGGTATTCGAAGCCTTTCTTGGGCAATGCTTTCATCAACTTCCGACCCATCGACAGTAACAATGAGTTGAACACCGTCCGTCATATTTACGGAGCAGGTCAGGGTATCACTGGTGAGGAGGAGATGAACAAGTTCCAGAACAGCAGCTACATCCTCATTGACGTGCCTCAGACCATGCAGACATACCAGAACACTGAAATCTTCGGAGCTGGCGAGTGTGGTGGTGTAGGCATGGGAGTAGAAAAAGCTGTTGCTGACAATGCTGAAACAGCCTATAAGGCCTCAGCCATCATCGACCTGATGAGTGGACACTTCCAGGCTGTTTATGGTGGTAGCTATCAGGAAGGTGTCACCCGTCGTACAGTAGTCAACGTTCCTGGCGGTTCTACCTTCCGTGCCCAGAACATCTTCGGTGGTGCCTACGGACTGATAGAGGAAGATGGTACTGTTCATAACGACGTGCCTTGCGACGTGTATGAGGCCATCGTCAACTACAATAGTAACGATGCTACTATCGACCAAGCCATCTATGGTGGTAACAACAACTGCCGTCGTACACTCTATGGTACGGTGAACATTAATTCAACTGTATGGTCGGACAAATCCAAAGGTTATACCGCTACGGTTTATGGTGCCGGTTTGGGTGAACATTCTTGGTCACAGTATACAGAGGTGAACCTCAATAATGGTGCTTCTGTCGATCAGGCTTATGGCGGAGGTAAGCTCGGTAAGGTCATCAGCAAGCCTTCTGTTGTGGCATGGAAAGCTTATATGCAGGCACAAGCTGAAGCCCACGCTCAAGATCCAACAAAACCTGAACCCGAATTTGAAACCCTACCTCTTGATTTGGAGAACGGATATACAGACAATGGACTGCTCAACGACCTTGCCAAGAGCAACAAACTGCATGAAGTTGATGCTACACGTCCTGAGAAATACAATACCAACGTTCGCATCAAGGCCGGTGCTACGGTAGGACGTTACAGCTATGGTGGCGGACTGGGTGACGATGCTGTACCCGGTGGTGGCGACGTCTATGGAACAACCTACGTCGAACTGTTGGGTGGTACGGTGAAGAAGGACCTCTACGCTGCAGGTACGACAGGTGCCGTTTATGATAGGAACGGTGGTCTGACCAATGACTTTGGCAATCCTTTTATCGCCTCTACAACGGCCTACATCGAAGGTGGTACAGCACGTAACGTCTATGGTGGCGGTTGGAAAGGCAGTGTGGGTAACCATCAGGGGGACATCACAACATCCTATGCTTCAGACATCCCTGGCGAGACCCACGTCATCATTGGTAAACTGGATGGTACTGACTATGTTAACGGACTGCCTGCCATTGAGCGTAATGCCTATGGCGGTGGTGAAGGTGGTGCAGTCTTTGGCACTACGAACATCACCATGTATAATGGCTTTATCGGCTATCGCCACTTTGATGGAGTACCTCCAACAGACACCGACCTCGACTACATCCAGGTAGGCTCTGATTACTATCAGGAGAAACTCCACGACGAAACCTGGAATGGCGACGGCACTGGTCGTCTAAATGATAGTGGATGTATCTTCGGTGGAGGCTATATCGACAACAGTAGTGTGGACATTACCAACGTGAAGATGTATGGTGGCAACGTGCGCAATGCTCTCTTCGGTGGTGGTGAGATTGCTGCTATCGGTCGTGGCGTGATTACGGCAAGTGGCGAGAATAATTCCGTCCGTTCGCTGCAGGGCATCTATAAGGCTGGTAAGACGCATGTCACCCTCTATTCCGGTCATGTGTGGCGTAACGTCTTCGGTGGTGGCCGAGGCTACAACAACCTGGGTGAAGGTGGTACGCTTTACTCCGACGGTTATGTCTTCGGTCAGACGGAAGTCAATATCCATGGTGGTGAGGTCGGTTCTGACAAGGGTATAGAATTGGGCTATGGTAACGTCTTCGGTGGTGGTGATATCGGTTATGTATATAGTGCCTACGAGGATGCTAATGGAACGCTGCATGTAGGTATCAAGGACGGTGAGCGCTATACGACCGAATATGAAGGTTACTATTATGACTATAAAACAGCTAGTAATACATACACTCCTGGTGCGCTACCAGCTGCCGACAATCCCAACTGGGTCAAGGATAATAATGAGTTTGTGCTCACCGAGGACTGCAAGGTGCTCGTAGAGCCCCATACCAAGGCATTATCGGCTGTCACCGTCAATAGTCACAGCTACAATGAAGGTGACTATGTGCCTACTACCGACCTCAACATGTTAGGCAACAAGGAAGATGGCACATGGAATAGTCTGGACGGTTATGGTATCATCATCCACAATGCCGTGTTTGCTGGTGGTAACACGTCGCCAGGTTCTGCTACCGTCTTTGCCAACGTGCCTACTGTCTTCGGCAATGCTACGGCGTCTGTACATGACGTCTATCATCGCGACCTCATCACACTGGGCACAGGACATCTGGGTGGTCTCTATGGCGATGGCAACCTGACGTTCGTGGATGGTTACCGTGGTCTGAATATTACCAACTACGGTACGGACTACTACTCTATTGCCAAAGAAATCTCCATTGATGATTATAGAATACTTCCAGAGCGTGAGAAGGCATACTATGAGCTGAGATATCTGTGTGTCCAGCAGTGTACGGACAACGAAGGTACGACATACTATCGTGCAGATGGTGATCATACCAAGGCCTCAACCCTGACTGCTGACGAGATCTATACGCTGTTCAAAAATATGGAGACAACGTATCCAACCATGTTCAACACCGATGGTTCCATCAATACCGATAAGGATAATGGGGCTTACTGGGAGGAGAATGGTGTCTGCTCCATCTATGCTGGCCGACTGATGAACACCATCCAACGTGCTGACTTCTGTGGTGTGTTTGGCAGTCGTATGGTGATGAAGGGTGCTCAGGACCGTGTGCCAGAGATTGTTGACTATACCAACTATACCATCAACCGTGTGCGTGAGGTGTCGCTGAATCAGAAACATTCTAAGATTCAGTCAGACCTTGCACTGAATCCTGGAGCAACGCCTGCTGCCAAGCCAGAGGATCAGCTACCCACAGACTTTGTCGACCAGAACAAGGCCGTTCATGGCAACTATTTCGGCATCTATAGCATCGTGAACTATCTGGGTGCGCTGACCAGTGACGTACACTTCAGAGAGGATGCAGACATCCGTATTACGGACAACAGCGATACCGGCACCTATGGTTCTACGGGTACAGATGACAACACCTATTATAAATGGAAGAGAAAGCATATCAATGAGCGCAAGCGCAACAATGGTAACAGCCTCAACAAGGTGGCGCTGGCCTCGGGTGTGTATCTGGAGCTGACAACCGAGAAGAGCACTGGCACAGACCTCTATGAGAAAGATTGGGGCTATATCACGGGTGTCATCGAACTTGACCTCATCAACGTACAGACTGGTGTAGGTGGTGGTTTCGTATATGCAAAGAACGAACACCGAGTAGGTACATACGACAAGAAATACCATACCACGCTGACGGCTCTGAACGCAGATGCTATTACGCGAAAAGACTTCGATTATGAAGGCGGAGACTTGGTGGAATGGGAGACGTCGGGTAACTTCGTACATAGCACACAGACCATTATCGACGACTGTTATAATGTCAGCGGTAAGTATGGAGAGGGTGGCGTTCCTGCCCACTACTGGTTCATCAAGGGTCAGGTTTATGTTTACGACCAGTATATCTCTGCCTATACGGGAGCTCCCAATGCCTATAGTGAGAGCGTAGAGATTCCGCTGACCATTACGGCGGCTTCGCATGGTACGATGAAGTTGCTCAACGTGATGCCCAACAAGTATGCCTACTATAAGTCTAATGGTGTACCGCTTGAAAACGATCAGAAACTGGTCATCAACGACGTTGAATACTACAAGAACGACCCCATCAGCTACTGGGACTGGTACTTGTTGACCAAGTCTGAGCAGGCGCTGTTTGTGGAAGACACCTACGTCACCACAGCAGATTGCAAGTGGAGTGCCAGCGATACTGACGTCATTCCTGCCGGTAAGGTCATGCTATCTACTGATTATACCTCGCTGAAGACGGCACATCCAAAGGTCTATCACGTTGGTCTGGCGAAGGAAGTTGATTTCGACTTCGTCTTCCGTTCGTCGAACAATGTAAGCCACAATACCGGTTATCTGCTAACCTACAAGGTGACCAACCCCAAGGAGTGGAATACGTGGTACACAAAGCAGGAGGGCGCTTGGAACGAGAAGCAGCAGACAGAATACAGTGAGGCATGCAACGATGGTCCTACCTATCACCTGACGGGTGAGGCTGGTGGTGTCTTCGGACAATTGGCTTACGAGGAGAGCAACATTATCTCTAAGACGGTTTTCGACACCTATCAGAATATTGTTGCCAACCATCCTAGTACTATTCCTACTGGTCAGGCAACATTCGAGGATGCTTACCTTGTCACGAAGGAATATGCCGTTGGCGATAAGCATCTGAATATTGGCGCCACCGTCTCTGCCACAGCAGCGGCCTCTATGACAGGCTATGTAGCTCCTGCTTTTATCTGTACGAGAACTATCCAGTTGAGTCCGACGGAGTTCATCTACGTCAATTCGAAGATGACAGAGGCGGAGAAAACTGCTTATTATAATAGTGTCAAGGACGATAGACCTGACATTGCCGCTGACATTCTCGCCGACATCGTGCCAGCTTACTATTGTGTCACTGCCGGTAAGTATGGTGGCGACTATTATGAGCCTGGCAAGAACTATCGTGGCCTGAACGTATGGTGCTCGATGTCACCTGCTGATCGTGAGCATTTTGCCTTCAACTACGATGCCCTCGACCTGCTCATCGACCCACTCTATAGCAGGAATACCAGCGGAGCCTTTATCCATCCGGAAGGGCAGAAGTATCAGTATGACTCCAGCTTAGGCACGCTCGAGGGTGCAGAAGCCAATTCCGCAGGCTACTCGCTGGAGCAGGCAGTAGACTATTCTGCCACGTATCATGGTGAAACCGAAAGTGAAACGCATAATGGTGTGCAACTCATCCACGACAAGGAATACCTGCGTACGGACTTCGAAAAACTGCCTAACGAGAAGCGTCACTACGCACCTATTGATGTCAAGGATGACAAAAATGTATATGTCGTCAATACAGGTTTCCAGATTGGTAATACGCCATACGCCGTAGGTACTACCATCTCGAAGAGCACCTATGAGAGTTTGGGTTCTTACCAACAATACGTGACAGAACTGACATTCACTGACGCACAGAAGAACAAGACCTTCTACTACTGTCGTGAGGAATATACCATTGGCGAGAATACAGAGGGTGTTGGCGTGACGGGACTCTCTGGCATTGGTGCTGTTCATGATGGTTCCTACGCAGACGGCAGCAATGTTCCAGTCGGTGTTGTCATCGAAGCCGGCACTTATAATACGCTGAAGAACTATCAGCTTGGCTTCACCATCCATGGCATTGCTCCTACGGAAACGGCAACGCTCTATGTGAGTCGCAACTCTGACATCTTCGACCTGTCGAAGGAGAAGATTATCACCGTGGTCTATGAATATAGCTATGAGGAGAGCGACGTCAACGGCACTCACGTCACACCTGTCAGTGAGCGCCATGTGGTGAATATCCACCTGGAATTCAAGAGTGGTATTCCTACCGTCGAGGATATCAAGGTGCCTCAGATTGTATTGCCAGGCACCTATGTCGGACTGCGTGAGCCTAACGTGACACCTGGAGCCTACGAGATTACCGGTGGTGGTTGGGAACTGTTCGAGAAGATTGGTGAAGCCGAGAGCCACACCAACGGTAAGGAGTACATTCCCAACTTCGACCCGTTGTACTGGTATCAGGATGGCTATTACGTAGCCTACTATGCCAAGACTTATCTGGGTAAGACCTATTCGAATGCCGTACAGGTGAGCGTGGCCAACTACCACGACCTGACAAAGGTACTCAACGACACGGAACATCACTACTATGTGGACAACAAGAACGTAAAGCGCAATTCGAAGATATACATCACCGATGCCACGAACGGTGCAAGCCAGTTGAAGGAGTTCTTCGATCTCAGCAATAGCACCCTCGATGAGCACGTGAAGAACTGTCAGAACTTGGAGTTCATCATGCATACCAACGTCAGTCATACTGGCGAATGGACGCCGATTGCCAATGGTGTCGGTGAGTGCTTCGAAGGCAATCTGCATGGCGACGGCTATCACATTGACGGTCTCGACCACTCACTGTTTGGCAGTCTCTGTGGTAATGTCTATAACCTCGGTGTCACAGGTTCGTTCACCTCAGCAGGTATAGCCGACACAGGTAGTGGCTATATGGAGAACTGCTGGATCAATACTACGGGCACACCAGCCTCTGGTGTCAGGGCTGTCTTCGGCAATCCTACGGCAAGTGGATACAAGCGAGTAAACTGCTATTATCCGGATAATCTGAACTATAGTACGACAAACGATAATCATGGCTTGGCTCATGCGATTCCATTTGGAGCCTTCCACAATGGTACTGCAGCCTACGACCTGAACGGTTTCTATCTTTTCAAGCGCTATAACGACAAGAAGACCATATCGGGTACAGATTATACCTATTATACTATTAAGGAAGACGACGGCACACTGGAACGTCATGACAATGGAGGTCACTATATCGAGTCTCCTGTTCACTGCTCTTCAGGTGTTGACGGTGTCTATGCCAATGGTGGCTATGTGGAGGATCGTTATGCCGATGGTGACTACCGCTATGCCGATGGCGTCATTCCTGAGGGTGAAGACGAGCGTCTATTCATCGACACAGATGAGAAGACACACTTCTATCCCATCTGGCCTGACGACTACCTCTTCTTCGGACAGATGCTGACCTATGGATACAACGACTCTCGTCCTCACGAGGAGACACCTTCTCACTTGCTGAAGAGTGATGGTCGTCTATCTCGTTCTGACGACAGCAACCGCGTGTTGCGCGCTCCTGCTTACTATCAGTCCAGCGAGATGAGTGTGACCCATTTCAACTCCACGGCCAACCTCGTAGCCTATCCGAAGGCAGAGTCTGTGGATGACATCACAAAGCATCCAGGCTACCCGAACATGACGGCTATAGACTTCGCAGGTCATGGTGACACGGAGTACAAGCTGGGTCTCAACAACAATTGGTTCTACCAACCGCTGCTCGATGACGATGGTCTGATTGGTATTGCCAATCGTGACGAGACGCCGAACCTGTTGGTATATGCTCCTTCAGCAGATGCTAATGCCAATACTTACAATGTGCTGACGGCATACTTCAAGGAGCCAGCATACAGCGATTATTACGATAGCAGCGATCCTTATCGCCGTGTGCTCTCTGCTCCTACTTGGACGGTCTTCGGTCACTTGGTAACTCACGACTTCAAGGCTACGAACGACCACTTGCTGGTAGATAGGAAGGACTTCAACTGTCCGATGAGCTATACCTTCGTTGATGACAAGCGCATGTGGTATCAGCGTACACCAGAACACTTCGTGGCACTGACGAAGGGATGGTCGGGTGTAAGCCTACCATTCACTGCCGAACTGGTATCTACCCAGGACAAGGGTGAGATAACCCACTTCTATAGCGGTAGTGAAGAGTATGACAACAACGGCACGAAGATAGGCCACGAATACTGGCTGCGTGAGTATAAGGGTAAGAAGGGAGAAACAGGCGACACCTTCACAGCAACCTTCAACTATCCGACGGCAACAGGCAGCGACAAACAGATTGGTAACACCTTCCTGTGGGACTACTACTATAGTAAGAACACCCAACAGGATGCCAATCAGGATACCTACCAGACACGCTATAAGAGTGGTCGTACCTTAACGGAGTATCCATTGGTAGCTACTGCTGCGCCGTATATCGTAGGCTTCCCAGGCAAGACCTACTATGAGTTTGATCTCAGTGGTTATTTCGTGGCTCAGCATACGGCGGCGACAGCTCCTGCTCAACTAGTCAAGCAGAACATCAGCTTCGTCTCTGAGCCGAATATCACCATCGCCGTCAGCGACGAAGAATTGTCTGCTGCGGCTGTTGATGGTTATAAGTTCATGCCAAACTACATGAGCAAGAAGGTGGAGGGCTATCTGATGAACCTCGACGGCAACAGCTTCGATGCAACACCTGCTGGTGGCAGCGCAGCTACGCCGTTCCGTCCGTACTTTGTCAGTGCGACACAGTCTTCGTCACGCCGTGCTATCCAGCATATCCTCTTCGACAGCGACGACTCCTCATTTGCTTTCGGTGGTGATGACAAAGATCCTACAGAGGGTGAGGCAGCCGAAAGTTTGATTATCCGTGCCGGCAAGCATAAGGTTGCCGTCATCTCTAACCTGAAGAAGAAGGTCGAAGTACGTATCTTCAATATTAGTGGTCTCTGCGTGGCTAACTTCAATATCGAACCAGGCCAGACCGTTGAGACTCCTGTCTATATAGCTGGTGTCTACGTCGTCCATGCTGACGGTGGTCGCTATCAGAAGAAACTCGCAGTGAAATAAAATATGATATAAGATATGAGTACGACATACGGATTTAAAAAGCGAGAAACAAGGTTGATGGCAGGCTTTAAGTATACTCTAGCCATACTGATGGGTATGCTTAGGAGCAGCCTAGGAGCAGCCTGGAGTATGGCTAGAGTATGGCTAGAGTATGGCTACACTCTCCTTACAGGTCAGAGACAGACTTGTGAGGCTCGTAATAAGCGGGGAAAATATTCCCAGTGTGGGAATGTTTTATTCCCAGTGTGGGAATGTTTTATTCCCAATGTGGGAATAAAATTCTCCCTTAACCCCCATATTTTCCGAAGCCTCCTGTTTTTGATGCTCGTTCTAGGTAGTATGAAAGTGTGGGGCCAGACAGGTACGGATTATTCGGGATATTATTATATAGCCAACTTTACTGGGGATGACGGCAAGACAAAGGGATATAATGTTTCAACACCTGCGACTAATTACTATCTTTGTCCTGCTCAACCTGCTCCTAATGCAGATGCAAACTATAATTATGATGCCATCTATTATGATGGTGATAGTAAGCAGCAGCCTTACCTTACAACCTACAGAACAGGAAGAGTAGAGGAGGTCGTCTGGAAGGTGGAATTTGCTGAAAAAATTAGTGGTGTCGATTATTACTATATCAGGTGTTGCGCTGACAATAATAAGTATCTTACACACAATACATCGAAAGCAGAAGCAAATACTCGTTTCACAGTGCATTTGCAGGCTACGAAAGGTACTGATAATGAATCTTTGTTTTGTTTTGAGACCACTGATGATGAGAGCTTTAACATTCGTCCACAAAAAGTGTCTACTGGAAACAGGCACATTAATCCCGCGAATGGTAATAAGAACTATTATTATGGAAAAAATGCAAAAAGCCCGACGACAATTAATGGCAATACGGTAGATCCTGGTGGGATGATAGGTTATTGGAGTGCAACTGGTGCAGACGGCTATGCTTCAAGATGGTATCTTGAACGTGTTCAACCAACCGTATCTTACAATTCTTCTAATCATACCATTGAGATAACTAATATTGACGAGGATGTAACTATCTATTATACTGACGATGGCACCACTGATCCAACAATGGAACAGACAGAAAACAGAGGAACAACTCCTATCGTGATTAACGATGTAAATAATTCTGTTAGTATTAAGGCAATAGCTGCCAAATCAGGTGTTTTGCCATCTCCTATTAAAGAGATACGAGTGGTGCCTAATGCGACTGTCACTTTAGGGGCTTCCTCATTTACATATAATGGCTCAGCACAAGAGCCGACAGTAACGGTAAAAGATGGCGATAATACCATTTCTTCCGATGAATATACGGTTGAATATGGTGAAAACACCAATGCTGGTGATGCAACTGTTACGATTAAAAATGCCACAGGTGGTAGTTGTATCGTCTATGGCTCTACGACATTCACTATCAATAAAAAGGATCTGACGGTTACTGCCCAACCAAAGACTATTACTTATGGTGATGCTCCAACGAATGATGGAGTGTTATATAGCGGCTTTGTAGAAGGAGAAAATGAAAGCAAACTTACTGGAACTCTTGCCTATGCCTACAATTATTCTCAGTATGGCGATGTAGGTGATTATACTATCACACCCAGTGGGTTGACAAGTAATAATTATAATATTACTTATGTTGATGGTACATTGACAGTCGGTCAGAAGGATGTGGGTCTCTCTTGGAGCACAACGACTACATTCCCCTATGACGGCAGCAGTCATATTCTTACTGCTACGGCTACAGATTTGGTGAATAACGATGAAGTCGGTGTTACTGTAACAGGAGAGCAAACCAATGCAGGTGACCATACTGCTACGGCTTCTGCTCTTACAGGTACAAAAGCAGGAAATTATAAACTACCAGATGCCAACACACATGCATTTAGTATTACTAAAGTTCCATTGACAGTAACAGCCAACAATCATAGTATTACCTATGGCGATGCTCTTTCTAATAGTGGGGTAACATATAGCGGCTTTGTTGGAGGAGAAGATGAAGGTGTGCTTGGTGGTATGCTGGACTATGCTTATAGTTATAATCTATATGACGATGTGGGCGATAATTATACCATTACGCCCAGTGGACTGTCTTCTACGAATTATACTTTTGCTTATAACAACGGAATTCTGACTGTCAACCCCAAGGAGGTTGGTATTGATTGGACGAATACAGAATTGACCTACAATCGTAGCGCACAGGCTCCTACCGCCGCAGCTACTGGTGTAGTGAATGATGACGATGTTAGTGTTACAGTGACAGGTGGTCAAACTAATGCTGGCAACTATGTTGCGACAGCCTCTGACCTTACAGGCGCAAAGGCAGGAAACTATTTATTGCCTGAAGGTCTTACACAAACATTTACCATCTCTCCCAAGAGTCTTGGTGATGGTGAGACAGCAGCAGAAGGAATCACCTTAGACATCACAACAGAGGGTGGTAATGTGGTATTGAACTCCGTCAAGGATGGAGAAACGACGCTTGTCAACAACACTGACTACACCTATGACATTCAGGACGAAGCATCCGATAAAATAATCGCAATTGCAGGTATAGGTAATTATACCGGCTCTATCAGTGGTGTGTATGTATGCCCTGTCTTCACTGATGCAGACGGAGAGGGTGCTGGACTTGCTGCAGCTGTTTACCAGGCAAGGCGTGATTTTGCCTCGCCGACAGGTGTTAATGCATATATCGTGAGGTCAGTCAACCCGACTATTGGCACGCTGACGATTTCTAAATTGGAATATATACCTAAGGATGTTCCTGTGCTATTGCTGACAGCATCGCAGGCTTCTGGCTTCCTGACTGCAGAAAAGGATGAAAGCACGCCAGCAGTTTCTGTAGGAACGGTAAACAGCAACATGCTGAAGGTAGCACCAACAGGTGGAGTCGCCGTGAAATCCGCAGAGGTTTATATGTTCTATCTAGGTGAGTTCGTACTTGCGAAAGAGGGAACGGTGAAGGCAGGGAAATTCTATGTCCATAATCCCAACTTTACGGTAACACCAGAAGAACCTGGAAATCAGGGCGGCAGTAATTCGCGTAGTACTTTGCAGTTCGTCATTGATGATGACGTAACAAGCCACTTGGAATTGAAGAATTCAGGTGTTGAAGAGTCGAAGACAGATGTGTGGTACACGCTGGGTGGACGTCGCCTCAGTGGCAAGCCTACGAAGGGTGGTATATATATCCTAAAAGGACAAAAAGTGATTATAAAAAGAAAATAAGATATGAAGCAAACGATAAGATTCATCATTCTATTCTTGACACTCTTGATAATGGGGATGGGCAATGCCTGGTCTTTACAACAGAGTGATATCATCATTAATCCTGTCTTGCCTAACGCCAGTGCGGGAGAGGTGAAGTTGGCAGATGGGGAGGCCTGGCTTTCAGGACGTACCGTGAAGATTATCGTTACGCCCGCTTCAGGTTTCAAGACGAAGAAATCTCTTATCATCGTGGAGAAGATGGTGGACCCCAACAACAGAGCCCCTAGACGTACGTCTTCTGGCATTGGTCAATTTACGCTGACGGGTCCTGATGATTGGGTTACAGCTGCCACAACGTACACCTTTACGATTCCAGAGGATTATGATGGAGCATACATCACAGCGACGTTTGTTTCTTCTTCAGCCAATGCGATTACCAGTCTTGATGATATAGATGACTTGGCTGGAACCTATGAACTGGCTGCAGATATTGATGCATCAGGCTTAAATGAGAGCCTTGATGAGTTTAAAGGCACACTGGACGGCAAATTCCATAAGATATATAATCTGAGCAAGCCCCTGTTCTCTTCTACCAATGGTGCCATCATCCGTAACATTACCTTTGAAAGTGTGGATATTGATGTAACAGGCAATGCTGGTGCAGTTACAGGAGAAGCCAAAGGTGCAACACGTATTTACAATTGTGGCATTCTCCCCTCTTCCGTTGAGCGTGACAATGAAGGAAACATCATAGGCTTTAGTGGTAGTTCGGTTGGTGGAACAGGCAATGTTGGAGGTCTTGTTGGTACACTTAGTGGAACCTCGCGAGTCATAAATTGCTATAGTTATGCAAATGTATCTGGTGGTTCCAACGCCGCAGGCATTGTGGGAAATAATAGCGTGGCAACTACGATGTCCAACCTCAAGACCATGGTGATGAATTGCATGTTCTATGGCAACATCACTGGTGCAACAACAATGAAACCTGTTTATGCAGGTCAGGTAATAAGCAATGCAGGAACTACAGGTGTCAATGGTTACAATTACTACCGCACTGGCGATGACGTCACCTTTGATGACAACTATGCCAATTTTGCTGCCTATTATTGCACTTTGCCAGCAGAAGAAGAGTATCTGACCAGATTTGAGTATTATCGTAGTATACTAAACAGCAACAAAAAGCTATGCACGTGGTGGATAAATGGAACATCTGGAACAGCGCCGACAGATGCAGAAGTTGAGTCAATAGGAATTGCAAAGTGGGTGTTGGATCCAAGTATTGCACCATATCCTATTTTAAAGGAATGGGGTAAATACCCATCCGTCATCAATCAAGACCCCGAATATGTGTGGAATCCCAAGACTCAACAAAAGGTAAGCAGGACAATGGCAGAGCCATATCAGGGTAAGCGTCTTGGCACTATCAGTGTTACTGTCAACGCCGGTGCGAAACATGCTGGCTCTGGTGCAACATCCACAATATTGTCATCTGTCATTGTTATGGATATGGATACTTTGAACCATGACTATTGTTATGCTAAGATTCAATTACCCTATTATAACGAACTGTTTGGTGACCCATCTGCAGATGCTGCAACCGAGTGGGATAAACGATATGGCGGTAACTACAAGGACTACGTGGTAACAGGATGGAAGATTACTGCAATTTCCGGAGGAACAACTGGATCTTTCAAAGGTTATTCAGTGAGTGCTAACGGCTCTGTATCCTCTGGTGACATCAGCCCTGATGATACATCTGGAAAACCTTGGGAAGACGGCTTTAACTTTGCCGACCGTAACAGCACCAACAAAGACCTTTACAGCAAGAGTGGACGTGTGTTTGCTCAAGGAGGCTATTTCTATGTACCCGAAGGAGTGTCAGCCATCACAATCGAAGCATACTGGGGCAAGGCAGTTTACCTGCATAACAAAGAACATAGTTTGGATCGTGTGAATGTAGCCTCTGGAGGAGATGCCGCAGCCACAGCTGAATTTGGAACAGCATTCTCGCCTGCAGGCTCATTACCAACCAAATTCCAAAATATAGATGTTCAAACCACACTGCAAGAAGCTATCAGTAAACTTACAGAGAATTCTGCACTAACGGTTTATGATCAGGCGATAGTTCTCATTGGCAACGTCCAGGTTAAGAATCGTAGTGCTGCTGTTGGTAATAACAATACGAGTAAAAGGCGTCCCTTTACTATTATGAGTATAGATGAGGATATGGATAACGAGCCGGACTACTGCTTGGAATTTCAGTTCCGTCAAAAAACTGATCGACCAGGTATTCATCCTGTTCGTTTCGATTTCTTGCCAGTCCCAGAGTTAGGTTTGGCAATAAGAACAGATGAAAAGGCATACGCCATAGGTGTCTTTATTCCACAAGGACATTTTGAGATTACTGAGACCTCATTCATGCATACCACACAGTTTGAATATGATGGCGACGTTAATAGAGTAGAGTCTCCAATCATCCTCAATGGTGGTCATTTTGAACAAATAGTGGTTCGCTACGGCCCCAAAGATAAGGTAAATTATTTCCTTTTAGGTGGCCACTTCCGCATGAAGCGTTTCACCCCAGGCTATCATGCTTCTAATATTACAGGAGGTAATGTTCGTCACTGTGTTGTCAATGCCATTGGTGGAGACTATCCAGAATTTTACCTTTCAGGTATATATAAGCCCGATTTACCAGTCAATGCAGACAATCCACATTGCTACGTTAACGGTGGACGATTTGGCACAATGGCAGGAGCAGGATATGAGCAGATTAACGGCGATGTCACATTTATGATTGACCACGCTATCATTGAAAAATTCTATGGCGGTGGTATTAATGCTGCTAAGCCTGTGACAGGTAAAATTGATGTCACGATTAATAACAGTATCGTCTATGATATTTATTGTGGAGGGCCTGAGGTTGGACCGATGACTAAAGCAGAGGGAGAAGCAAGAAAGACAGTTACTACAACAGCCAATAACACCATTTTTAACAAGTACTTTGGTGGTGGTAATGGTGGAACTAGTTACTATCGTGAAAATAAATACGATAATGACATTGATTGGCCTAGCAATTGGAAAGCTGGAACTTACGGTTTCCCTGCTTTCAATCCCTTAAACACGAATAGCACCCCCCAATATGATGGAAATAAAGGTTATCATGACCTTTTCGAATTTGAGGTGTTCAATTCGTCTAACGGACTTAATTCAAAATGTGTGGCGCGAACGTTCATATATTGGGCGCAGTTCGGTACTACTACTACGGGAACCGTTACTAATAAATTGACGAATTGCACCATTGAGAATAATTTCTATGGTGGTGGCAATTTGGGAAATGTTGATGGAGATGTTATTTCAACATTAACAAACACGCATGTGAAGGGATCAGCCTTTGGTGCTGGTTTCTCAGCTGAAATACCGCGATTACGAATGCATGATAAAAGTGATGCCAGTGTACGCGTCCCGCATCGCAATAAGGCTGGTCAGATTGATGAACAAGGTTCTTTGGAATATGTCAAGGACAACGGCAAGGACCGTTATTACCGTTGGACTAACGATAACAATGGAGGCAATGCTACTACCAACAAACCAACGTATTGGAGCGAAGCAGATAACGAATGGAAGTGTTATACACCTATTTCTCTAGTTGGACTTGGTGAGGTTTCAGGTTCGGTCACCCTCACTATCAATGGTACGACCACTGTTGGTAAGAGTGTATATGGCGGTGGAGAGGAATCTGGCGTTGGTGGCAATACGACGGTTAGCGTAGAGAGCGGAACGATTGGCGTTCAAGGAGATGGCGGTGTTGAGTATGGCAACGTTTATGGCGGTGGAAAAGGTAAAGCGAAAAATGTTACTGCCGGATATGTGAAGGGAAATACGACGGTGAATATCAGTCAGGCCTCAACAGACAAGCCTACTACTATCTATCATAATGTATATGGTGGTGGCGCTTACGGCTCAGTAGGTGAGTTTGACAACGATACCAACGGTATTCCTAATGCTCGCAAAGAGGGAACTACGGGAGGAAACACAACTGTCACAATTACTGGTGGCACCTTCGGCTCGAATGGTAAGGAGAATGGTATGGTGTTTGGTTCGTCACGTGGTGATGTGGCTACACCAGAAGGCACTCCTGCCGTTGACCCCAACGATCGCATGGCTTGGGTGTTTAGCACACAAGTGAATATTGGAACAGAAAATGCTGCCACCGGTCCTGCCATCAAGGGCTCTGTCTATGGTAGTGGTGAGAATGGACATACGCTTCAGAATACAGTCTTGAATATCAATAGCGGAAAGATTGGCATTACTGATACCAGTATGGATGGTGGTGCCAGCTATGGCTATCGTGGTAACGTTTATGGTGGTGGTTGTGGTACGGATAAGTATGACTCCAACGGTGATGGTGTAAAAGATGCCTACAATCCTCTGGCTGGTATTGTGAAGGGTAAGACAACAATCAATATTAAGGGTGGTCATGTGGTTCGAAATGTCTATGGGGCTGGTGCGATGGGCTCGGTGGGTGGTAATACTGCGGTTGAGAATAATGGTAAGACCACCATTACTGTGACAGGTGGCCGTATAGGTTATGATGGAAACAGCAACAATGATGGTTGCATATTTGGTGCTGCCCGCGGTGAGTATGGAGTTAGTGTCGCTGGGACAAATCTTGCTAACGTCAGAGAGACGGCGGTGACTATTAATTACGCAACAACACCTACAGGTGATAACGAAGGAAAAACAGAAAAGCTTATCGCCGGCTCTGTATTCGGAGGTGGTGAGGCTGGTACTGTCGAAGGCAGCGTGGCCGTGAATATGATGGGTGGTCTGATTTTGAAGGACGTCTATGGTGGCGGTGCTTTGGCTAATACTCAGACCAGCAATTGGGACGCTACGGCAAATGAAAATGCTGGAGGATGGGCTACAGGAAAGACTTCTGCAAGTGCGACGACTACTGTCAGTCTGACTGGTGGTATTGTTAAAGATGAGGTCTTTGGTGGTGGACTGGGTGAAGCCGGTAAGCCTGCCTACGTCTTTGGCGATGTAACGGTAGAACTGAACAAGGATGTTGATGATGCTACTAAAGGTTGTGTTGTAGGACAGGTCTTCGGTTGTAACAATGTCAACGGAACGCCGAAGGGTAATGTGACCGTGCATGTTTATAAAACGCAAAATACAGCTTCGACACGCATTACAAATCCTGCAGAGGGTGAGAAGACGGCAAAGGTTGCAGGTCGCTATGATGTCACGGCAGTCTATGGCGGTGGTAACAATGCGGCCTACTATCCAACAACCGATCCTGTTGTTGCTCCTGAAGTCATCATCGATGGTTGTGACAGGACGAGTATCGCATCAGTATATGGTGGTGGTAACGCTGCCTCTGTTCCGGCTACCAATGTGACAGTGAACGGCACTTATGAAATCAACTACCTCTTTGGTGGCGGTAATGGTGCTGGAGAAGGCAACCCTGGTGCCAATATCGGTATTCGTGATGACAATGGTGAGGACTACGGCACGGGTAACGCTACGGCTACGTTGTTAGGTGGTACGATCCATGAGGTGTATGGTGGCAGTAATACGTTAGGTAATGTTCGCGGTGGTACGCAACTGACAGTAACGGAAGCCAATAGTGGAACAGAAGACTGTTGTACACTAAAGATAGACCATATCTATGGCGCAGGAAAGAATGCTAACCAGGATGGTACGGTGAGCTTGGTATTGGGCTGTCTGAGTCAGGATGTGACAGAGATTTATGGTGGTGCCGAGGCTGCGAATATCGGTGGTGGTGTCAACCTCACGCTGACTAGTGGACACTTCGAGAAAGTGTTTGGTGGCAATAATATCAGTGGAACCATTAAAGGCCCCATCACGCTGACTCTGGAAGAAACGGGCTGTCGGGCTCTGAGCGTTGACCAGCTGTTTGGCTGTGGCAATCAGGCAGCCTACTCTATCTATGGTTACGTGAATGGCGTGGCAAGAACGAAGGCTCAGTATGACGCTTTGTCTGATGCGGAGAAAACGGCATTAGAAGCCGAGGGCATCCCCTATAAAGCCCCCGAGGTGAACATCGTGTCGTGTACCAGCGTCGGCAAGGTGTTTGGTGGTGGATTGGGTACTTCTGCCAAGGTTTATGGCAGTCCTACGGTGAACATCAATCAGGTGCCTGGCGACTTTGCCAGCAGCATTGACGGCAAACTGGGTCCCATCGGTGATGTCTATGGCGGTGGTAGTGAAGCAGATGTCTATGGCAATACGGTAGTGAATGTAGGAACGGCTACAACGGTGACGTTTAATTCAACGAAACACCATAATGGTGACCCTGTCACTTCTTCTCAGACGGTTCAGGGTGCAAGCATCACCAACCGCGTCTATGGTGGTGGCCTCTCTGCGAATGTACATGGCAATACAGTGGTTAACATTGGTACAGTAGATATCTCAGAAACAGGCTATGAAGGTGTACATATTGGTGGTGACGTGTTTGGCGGTGGTGAAGGTAAAACCACACAGGTTACTGGCAATGTGAATGTGAATATCGGTAAGGTGACCTATGAGAATAATGTGGCTACCGAATGGACGGGTAATGCCACTATTAAGGGTGATGTTTATGGAGGTAGTGCACTGGGTAGCACCAATAATGGCAACACCACCGATACATCAGTCAATACCACGACGGTAACCCTGTCGCGAGGCACCATCGAAGGTAATGTATATGGCGGTGGCTTGGGACAGATAGAGCAAAAGAGCGGCAACGAGGTGACCAAGGAAGGAATTGAGGCCAAGGTGTATGGCGACGTACTGGTAACGCTGAACAAGGATGTGGCTGACAACGAGAAGGGTTGTGTGGTCAAGAAGAATATCTTTGGCTGTAACAACCTGAACGGATCGCCCAAGGGTGACGTGACGGTGCATGTCTATAAGACACAGAACTTAGGAAAGGATAATATCAACTCCAAGTTTGACAGACTTTCTGGCAATTACGACGTGCTGGCCGTCTATGGCGGTGGCAACCTCTCGGCTTATGTTCCTACGGACTTAGTGAATGGCAAGACCAATGTCATCATTGATGGCTGTGACCTTACCAGCATCAAGCAGGTATATGGTGGTGGTAATGCTGCCTCAACGCCTGCTACCAACGTGACCGTAAACGGTACTTACGAGATACTAGAACTCTTTGGTGGTGGTAATGGTGAAGGCAATATCACCGTTAACGATGTGTCTAAAGCCAACCCAGGTGCCAATGTGGGCTTCAAGGACTATTCGGCAGAAGAGGATATCTACGACACCAAGGAAAAGAGAACGACGGGCACGAGTGGAGAGACCTTTATCGAGAAGTACGTCTATGGCTCTGGCAAGGCGGCGTTGAATATTCATGGTGGAACGATTCATCGTGTCTTCGGTGGTTCGAATACCAAGGGTAATGTTCGTCAATCGGCCATCACCATGCTGGACACAGATGCAGATTGTACCTTCAATGTGGATGAAGCCTACGGTGGTGGCAAGAGTGCGTCGATGGATGCTGAGGCGCAGCTGCTGATGGCTTGTATCCCTGGACTGAAAGCTGTTTATGGTGGTGCTGAGGCTGCTGACCTTCATGATAACGTAACATTAAATATCACCAATGGAACATTCGACCGTATCTTTGGTGGTAACAATATCAGTGGCAGAATCCATGGCGCTATCAAGATCAATATCGAAGAAACGGGTTGTAAGCCTATCATCATCGGCGAACTCTATGGTGGTGGTAACCGTGCTGCCTATTCTGTCTATGGCTATAAGGAGGTGACGGAAAATGATAAGAAGGTCTGGAAACCGCGTGAGTCAGCTACTGATGATGGTACGGGGCCTGAAACTCCTTATAATGACCCAGAGGTGAATGTCAAGTCGTGTACCAGCATTGGAGCTATCTATGGTGGTGGATATGGTGAGACTGCAATCATGGTGGGTAACCCGACTGTGAATATCAATGAGGTGGTTGGAACCCCCACTACCTATCCCACCGATGGCGATTATAATGCAACAGGCTATAAAGGTAAGACAGTGACCATTGACGGACACGCTGTTGCGCTGCCTGCTCACACTAAGGGCAAGATTGGTGCCATTGGCCAGGTGTTTGGTGGTGGCAATGCTGCTCCTGTCATTGGTAACACCAATGTCAATGTGGGCAACCTGAGTACCATCGACTATGAGACAAAGGGCAGTGGTGAAGAAACACCACGCACCAATATTCCTGTTATCGGTGTCGACATCCGAGGTAATGTCTATGGCGGTGGTAACAATGCGGAGGTGACGGGAAATACCAACGTAGTGATAGGAAAAGAGAATGCGAATAATCAATAGTCTGTTGCTGTGCCTCCTGTTTATCGGGTGCAGCGGTATCGATGACGATAACAACGTGACGGAACGGGTTGCCGTAGGTGACCACGTTCCGTCATTCTCTGTCGAGATGGTGAAGAATGGGGAGCGCAGCACGTTCTCTACCAGTCATCTGACAGGGGAGACGGTTATCGTGCTGTTCAGCGTCAAATGTGGCGACTGCAAGAGGGAGTTGCCAGAGCTGAACGACTACTATCTGCGGCATAAGGATGATCCTGGCTTCCAGATGATAGCTATCAGTAGGGCGGAAGGAGAGGAATTGGTGGCTCCCTTCTGGAAGGAATACGAATTACAGATACCCTATTCGGCACAGACCGACCGACATATTTACGACCTCTTTGCCTCGTCGATAGTTCCCCGTGTCTATTTCGTCTCAGCGCAGGGTATCGTGACGAGGATTCTTATTGAAAACTTTGATGTAGGCGATTAACAGCCCAATCCCGGCGGCAAGGGTGACTCCCGTCGCATTGGCGAAAAAGTCGAACCACTCTCCACCACGGGTCGTCGTACAGTTTTCCTGCAAAATCTCAATGATTCCACTCATGATGATGGGCGCCAGCCAGGCAAGAAGGAATAGTTTCTGCTTGTCCAAGGTAGTATGCTTGCGGAGATATTCAATCCAAATGACGGTACAGGTGCCGCCATACATTACAAGGTGCGTCCATTTGTCGATAAACTGTACGTCGTCAAGTGGCGTCTCTGGGAAAAAAGGAATGAACGACAGTATCCAGATGAGTATGATACAGAGTACTGATAGTGGATATTTCTTTGCAAACTGACTGATTTTTCGCATATTTATGTTGAATTGTGCTGCAAAAGTAAGAATTATTTTATACTTTTGCAAGCGGAAAGAGAGATAATATGTCAGAAAGAGCGAATTTCGGAAGTAAGTTAGGGGTTATCCTTGCCACGGCAGGCTCTGCCGTGGGGTTGGGTAATGTCTGGCGCTTTCCCTATATGACAGGTGAGAACGGCGGTGCCGTATTCATCATGATCTACGTGGTCTGTGTGGTACTGTTGGGCATTCCCTGTATGATCAGCGAGTTTATCGTGGGTCGGCATGGTCAGGCGAATACGGCACGGGCCTATCGCAAACTGGCTGGCGGAACGCCATGGGCACTCATCGGGTATATGGGTGTCTTGACCGGTTTCCTGATTACGGGTTATTATGCAGTGGTCAGCGGGTGGTGCCTGCAGTATATCTGGGCTTCGCTGATTGGTCATCTGCAAGGCGACCCGGAGTACTTCAAGACCTATTTTACGGAGTTATCTACCGACCCGGTGAAACCAGTGCTATGGACGGTCATCATATTAGGCATGACTTACCTGATTATCGAACATGGGGTGAGGGACGGCATTGAGCGCGCTTCCAAGATGCTGATGCCTACCTTATTCATCCTGTTGCTAATCATCGTGGGAGCATCCTGTATGCTGCCTAATGCCGGCAAAGGTATAGAGTTCCTGTTTAAGCCTGACATGTCGAAGTTTACAGGGGATGTGTTCTTAAGTGCTTTGGGACAGAGTTTCTACTCGCTGAGTATCGCCATGGGTTGTCTGTGTACTTATGCCAGTTATTTCTCCCGTTATACCAATCTCACCCAGTCGGCTACGCAGATAGCCCTTATCGACTGTATGGTGGCGATTCTTGCCGGACTGATGATCTTCCCCGCCGCCTTCTCGGTAGGCGTGAATCCTGATAGCGGTCCGTCGCTTATCTTCATCACGTTGCCGAATGTGTTCCAACAGGCATTTGCGGCAGTACCATTGGTAGGCTATTGTGTGTCGCTGCTATTCTTCGTCCTGTTGTCGTTGGCGGCTTTGACATCGCTGATGTCACTCCACGAGGTGAGTACGGCTTTTATCCAGGAGGAGCTGACGGTGAGCCGTAAGAAGGCGGCCTTGGTGGTGACGATCTTAACGTCTGTCATCGGTGCATTCTGTTCGTTGTCGCTGGGTGCCGTCGATGGACTGGTCATCTTTGGCGAGTCGTTGTTCGACTGGTTCGACTTCATCACGGGTCAGATATTCCTGCCCATCGTCGGTTTCCTGACTTGTATCTTCATCGGCTGGTATGTGCCCCATCATATCGTAAAGGAGGAGTTTACGAATAACGGGTCGTTGAACAGTATCGGCTATGTCCGTCTCTTCCATATCTTCATCTTCCTGGTGAAGTATGTCTGTCCGCTTGCCATCCTCCTGATTTTCCTGCACCAAATAGGAGTATTAAAGTGAAAAGTGAAAAGTGAAGAGTGAAGAATTTGCTACCGCCATAGAATTTGGAAATGAAGGAGAGAGGGAGTTTTGGAAGTAAGATAGGCATTGTGCTGGCAACGGCAGGTTCGGCTGTCGGACTGGGTAACGTATGGCGTTTCCCCTATACGGCAGGCGAGAACGGTGGTGCCGCCTTTATCCTCATCTATATAGGATGTATCCTTCTGTTGGGTGTCCCAGGTATGGTCAGTGAGTTCATTGTCGGACGTCACGGTGAGGCAAATGCCGCCAAGGCGTATGACGTGCTGTCGAAGGGGCGTCCTTGGAAATATGTGGGCTATTTAGGCATTCTTACCGCAACCATCATCCTCGGTTTCTATGCGGTAGTGGCAGGCTGGTGCCTGGAGTACCTTTGGGCTTCCATTGCCGGACAGCTCAGCGGCGATGCGGAATATGTGAAGAACTACTTTGCGGATTTCTCCAGCCACCCGTTGAAACCAACACTCTGGGGAGTCGCCTTTATCCTGATTACTCATCTGGTGGTTGTCCGTGGAGTACGTCATGGTATTGAAAAGGCCTCTAAGTTTTTGATGCCCATTCTCTTCATCCTGTTATTGATATTGGTGGTGTCCTCCTGTATGTTACCAGGAGCCATGGGCGGTGTCCGCTTTCTGTTACACCCCGATTTCTCGAAACTGTCGGGTAGTGTGATGCTGGAGGCACTGGGCCAGGCCTTCTTCTCGTTGTCATTGGGAACGGCTTGTCTGTGTACCTATGCCAGTTATTTCTCCAAGGATACGGACCTGTTACGGTCGGCAGGACAGATCGCACTCATTGACACGCTGATAGCCATCCTTTCCGGACTGATGATCTTCCCTGCCGCCTTTTCGGTAGGCGTGAATCCCGACAGCGGTCCGTCACTCATCTTCATTACCCTGCCGAATGTGTTTCACCAGGCCTTTGCTGCCTTCCCGGTAGTGGGTTACGTCATCAGTATCATGTTCTATGCCTTATTGGTATTTGCTGCCTTGACCTCCACCATTTCCATGCATGAGATAGGAACCGCTTTCTTCTCGGAAGAGTTCGCACAGCCCCGTCGGAAATCGGCATGGATAGTGACGGTCATCACCATCCTGATATGTATCTTCTGTTCCCTCTCAGTGGGTGCCGTTCCTTCCATCAAGGTGATGGGGCTCTCATTGATGGACTTCTGTGATAGTCTGACGGCTAATTATTTGTTGCCGTTAGGAGCGATGCTTGCCTGTCTGTTTGTGGGATGGTACGTTCCCAAACAGGTGGTGCATGATGAGTTTACCAATAGGAGAATATTGAAGGGACGTTTGTTTGGCGTCTATCTCTTTGCCGTCCGTATCGTCTGTCCTATCTGTATCATGCTGGTCTTCCTCCATCAGTTGGGTATCGTATGAATCGCAACGACCGAATTGTCCTGATTGCTGCTGCCGTCCTCGGCGTGTTGGTGCTCACAGGGATATACCTGTTGGGAGGAGGGGAGGATAGAGGTCAGAAGGAAGAGGTAAGAGGTAAGAAGGAGCACCGCTATGTTCCCTACGCTGCGATACCGTCGCAGCAACCAGAAACCTTCTATTTTGACCCAAACACTGCCGACTCCAGCCAGCTTTTACGGTTGGGCCTGCGTCCTTGGCAAGTTCGTAACATCTATAAGTACAGGGCAAAAGGGGGTATCTATCGGAAGAAAGAGGATTTTGCCCGACTCTATGGTCTGACTATCAAGGACTACCGCAGGCTGGAGCCTTATATCCGCATTTCTGCCGATTATCAGCCGGCAGCGTCATTATTTAAAAAAGCGCAGCGAGGAGAGCGAAAAGAGAGGATGGACAATAAGGCACCCTTATTGCAGAATAAGGCACCCTTATCGGAAAATAAGGCACCCTTATTGAAGGAAGCATATCCCGTAAAGATCAAAGCGGGCGAACATGTGGCGCTGAATATGGCGGACACCTCGCAACTGCAACGGGTCCCAGGTATCGGGAAGTATTATGCCAAGGAGATCGTGCGTTATGGCAACTGGCTGGGTGGCTATGTGAGTGTCGATCAGTTGGATGAGATTGACCAATTCCCGAAGGAGGCGAAGAAATACTTTGTTGTCCAACAGGCTCACCCGAAGAAACTGAATGTCAACAAGCTCACCTTGCAGCAACTCCGTCGGCACCCTTATCTCAATTTCTATCAGGCCAAGGCGATTACCGACTACCGTCGGCTGCATGGCAGGATAGAGGATATCCGACAACTCCGTTTCTCTTCCGACTTCACGGAGGATGATTTCCAGCGTTTGACACCTTATGTAGAATATTAATAAGAGATAAGTTACGCAACGCTTTGCGATGTGTTTTTGGGGAAAAGAGGATGATAGTTTGTATACTATTGTCTAATTTCGCACCCAAACAACACGAAAATACGATATAAATGATGAGTTGCCGCCTACTTGTGAAAGTAGGTGGTTTCTTTTTGGTTATTTACGCAACGCTTTGCGCAATATTTCCACAATCTGTTGCGTAAAGTATAATGGGAATATACTAATTTTGTAGAAGTTAATAGGAATCTCAGTTGAAGAATGAAAAGAATATCACAGCGTGACATAGCCAAAATGCTTGGTATCAATGTGTCCACGGTTTCACGAGCTTTGAAAGGGCAAGAGGGCGTGAGTCATGAAATGCGACAGAAAATAGAACGGTATGCCAAGGAACAGGGGTATCGTCCCAATCCTTTCGCCATGAGTCTTCGTTATGACACAACACGTACGATAGGTGTTATCGTGCCAAATGTGTCGTTCAACCATTTCGCACATATCGTGAAATACCTTGAGATGGAGGCGAAGAAAGCAGGATATATGTGTATCATTACCGACTCGGACGATAAATACGAAAACGAGGTGGAATGTGTCGAACACTTGGTGAACATGCATGTGGATGGTATTGTCGTCTGTCTTTCGCAGGACACGACCGATTACAGTCATCTGTTTCGGGTGAAGGAGCGAAATGTGCCTATTGTCATCTTCGACAGGATAGCCGATGTCAATCTCTCGACAGTGGTCATCAACGATACTGATTCTGCACGTCAGGTGACTCATTATCTCATTGACTGTGGGGCAAGGAGGATTGCTTTTCTAGGTGGATCGAACCGTATGAAACAGACGATAGATCGCAAGCACGGTTATCTGGAGGCGCTCCGTGAGCGCAGGATTCCAATTCGAAAGGAACTGGTGAAATGCCATAATACCAGTTTCAACTCAGGACTTACCGACACGATGGAGTTGCTGAATCTTCCGGAACCGCCCGATGCCATTATCGCAGCGCATGCGCTACTGGCCAGTGCCGCCTTCAAGACGATCATTAGCCGAGGCTTGCGTATTCCTGAGGATATCGCCATTGTGGGGTATATGAGCGACTGGGTGTCGGATATGACTACCCCAAGGATATCACTCGTGAAACAGAACTTGCGGGAAATCGGTGGAAAGGCGTTTAAGTTGCTGGCCGACCAAATGAACGGCGACTACAGCGTGAAGCATGTGGTGGTAAAGGCACGACTGGAACTTCGAGAGAGCACGAAGAAGATTACTTAACACAAAAACGATAAATAACAATGACAAAGAAACATTCATTACTCTTGATTTTTTGGGCGGCTGTAACAACCAGTATGGCCCAGAATCTACAACTGAACGACCTTGAGTATTTCGAACGACAGGGCGTAAATGTGCTAGTATTCAGCAACAGTTTCAATGGCGGTTTCAATGACGAGAAGAATTCTGGTATTGAAATTATCCATCACGGTGTGCGTACCGTACAAGGAGGTGCCGTCCGTTTGAACAACACCCCTGAGCAATGGGACCTTGTGCCGAAAATGACAAACCGCAAGGTGAATCGGGAGAACAGCAGTATAGAGGTGAGCTTGCGCTATGATGACTATGACTTTGATAGTCGGGTGGTGGTTACAGCGAAGGGTAAAGCAGTGGAGATTGCAGTCTGGCTTGATAAACCCGTACCGGAGAAGTTGACAGGTGAGGCAGGGCTGAATATAGAGTTTCTGCCTTCGCAGTATTGGTTGAAGACCTTTACGATGGATGGTCGCTTAGGCCGACTGCCTCGTTATGCCACTAGTCAGACCATTACTCGTCCCAATAGTGAGAAGCCACGTCAGTTCAAGGGTTTCAAAACCTACGACGACCGCGGGACAGGTTGTTTTGTCGATCCGTTACCTATTGAGACGGGACATGAAATTATCGTAGCTACCGATGCTCCCGAACGGATGATTCGTATCAGTAGTGACGATGCGGAGCTGAAGCTGTATGACGGACGTATGCTGGCACAGAACGGCTGGTTTGTGCTGCGCAGTGTGTTGCCAAAGGGAAAAACAGGAAAGGTCGTCACATGGATGGTGGAGCCCCATGCTATCCCCAACTGGATCCGTGAGCCGAATATCGGATTCTCACAGATAGGCTATATCCCAGAACAGCCGAAGGTGGCTGTCATCGAACTCGACAAGCATGACACACCACAGGCCACAGCCACCCTGATGCGTATCAAAACTGACGGAACTACTGAGCTGGCCTTCAAGGGCGAACTAAAAGAGTGGGGACCTTACTTTAAATATAACTATGTGAAGTTTGATTTCTCATCGGTCAAACAGCCAGGCGTTTATTATATCCAGTATGGACAGACGAAGACCAATGATTTTCTGATTGACGAGCATGTCTATGACAAGATTACCGATGCCACGACAGATGTGTGGGTTCCCATCCACATGAACCACATGTATGTCACCGAAGGCTACCGTACCTGGCATGGCGAACCTTTTAAGGAAGGTTACCTTCAGGCACCCGAGAGCGACCACTTCGACCTGCACAGTCAGGGCGCGTCAACCGACACGAAATATAAGCCGTTGGAACTCATCCCCGGACTGAACGTGGGCGGATTCTTCGACGCCGGTGACTTTGACATAGAGACCAGCTCGAACATCAACGTCGTGCAGAACTTCATCCGCACGTGGGAACTCTTTCATCCGCAGCGCGACGAGACCTTCGTCAGTCAGGAGCAACGCTATGTGGAATTGCATCGTCCTGACGGCAAACCCGACATCCTGCAGTTCATCGAACATGGTGTGTTGAACCTCGTGACACAGGCAGAGCAGATTGGCCACATGTCACAGACGCTCTCCAATTCCGTGCTCGACAACTACCACCACCTTGGCGATGCCGCCAGCATTACCGACGGTCTGCACTACGACCCGTCGCTGAAACCTTACGAGGTCAGCGCCGACGGCAAACGTAGTGGTACTCCGGATGATATGTGGGCATTCACGACTCGGAATCCGCGACTCGACTTACAAGCAGCTGGCGTCTTCACCTCCGCTGCCCGCGTGCTTCGTGGGTATAACGACGAGTTGGCCGACCGCGCTCAGAAGCAGGCTGACCGTCTGCGCAAGGAAGCCAACGAGCTACTCAGCAAGCGTCCTAATCATCGCGACCGCCAAGCTGAGGCCGACAATGACTGGCTGACAGGCACGGGTGACGGAAACTACCGCAACGTGGCCCGCAACCTGCAGGTCATGCTTGACTCCATCCCCATGAAGGATGCTGCCTATAAAGAGCAACTCCGTCCTGCTGTCCGGAAGTACGCTGAATATATCAAGAGTTTTGACAGGCAGAATCCCTACGGTGTACCCATCGGTCTTGGTAACTGGGCAGGTGTCAATGCCGTACTGAACTTTGGCATTACCGTCAATTATGCCCACATCTATTTCCCCGACATTGTACCTAAAGAGGAGGTTTATCGTGTCGCCAACTGGCTCTATGGCTGTCATCCCTACCATAACTACTCGTTTGTGGCCGTCGTGGGTGCTGCCCGCCCGAAGCAGGTCTTCTATGGCAACAACCGTGCCGACTTCTCGTTCATTCCTGGCAATGTGGCACCAGGCTTGCTGTTCCGTAAGCCCGATCATTTTGAGAACTATGACGACTGGCCCTTTCTATGGGGACAGAACGAAGGAACTATAGCAGGCAATACACAATATATTATCTTTGGTTCGGCTCTGAAGAATATCGTTACTCCATAAAAAGACTGTTTATGCTACGTTATAGTACAATCATATCGATATTGTTTCTTGTTGTTCTTGGTATCTATGCTCAGCCGGAGCCAGAAGACAGGAAACTGACCATTCGCGGACAGTTGCTCGATGCTGACCTGAAGGAGCCGATGATACAGGCGACCATTCAGTTGTTTACTGCAGCTGACAGTGTCTTCGTCGGTGGAACGGTGACAGACAACAAAGGAAACTTCTATGTTGAGGCACCGTCTAGTGGTACGTATAAAATGAGGATCTCATCTATCGGTTATCAGACGATAGAGCGTGAACTGACCTTACGGCGTAATGAGAACCAGGACTTGGGAAACCTGTTGATGGAAACGGAGAGCTTCATGCTTCAGGAGGCTGTCGTTGTAGGACGTGCCGCTCAGGTGGTGGTGCGCAAGGATACTATCATGTATAATCCCGAGGCCTACCGTACGCCAGAAGGCTCACCCATTGAGGAACTCATCAAGCGCATTCCCGGTGCGGAAGTCGATGAAGACGGCAACATCACCATCAATGGCAAACAGGTGAAGAAAATCCTGCTCGACGGTAAGGAGTTCATGCTTGGTGACGTGGAAACGGCCCTGAAGAATATCCCTGTGAATATCATCGCAAACATGAAGTTCTACGACCAGCAGAGCGACCAAGCACGTATCACGGGTATTGAAGACGGTGAGAAAGAGACAGTGCTCGACTTCACCATCAAGAAGGGTATGAACCGGGGTTTTATGACCAATCTTGACCTTGCCGGAGGTACTAAGCATCGTTATGCCTCTCGTGGTATGGGAAGCAGTTTTACGGATGTGACACGCTTTGTGTTGCTGGGTAATTTCAATAATAAGGAGGAGAATGCCGGTTGGTGGAACCGTCGTGGACTGAATGCGCGGAAGATGCTGGGCGCCAACTTCAACTATGACAGTGGTGACAAACTGAAAATTGATGCAAGCATCCGTTGGAACCATCGCGACGGTGACAATCAGACAGAGGTGGCCAGTGAGAACTTCTACAGCGAGACGTCACGCACCTTCTCCAACAGTAAGACCTCGAATTTTACACGGAGCAACAACTGGTGGGGAAATATCCGTGTGGAGTGGAAACCCGATTCCCTGACCAATATCCTGTTGCGTGCCAATGGCAGTTCAGGAACGAACGACGGGACCACTGTATCGGCATCGGCGACTTTTGACGACGATCCCTACCTCTATTCTACTGATCCGTTGGCGGATGCCTACGCTGCAGTTGCCACGCACCAGTCAACACTTATAGACCATATTGTCAATCATAATCAGAATGCAAGCCTGAACTATGGTAGTAATAAGAATGTCTGGGCAATGCTGCAGTTGTATCGTCGACTGAATCCCAGAGGTAGAAATATCGTTTTCAGGTTTGAGGCGAATGGTGGCAAAAATCGGGAAGAGAACGTGTCCAACACCGAGGTATACCTTTTCAAGGTGAAGAATAAGGCAGGACAGGACTCCACTTACTATACGGCACGCTATAATACCACGCCGTCGGACAACAGCGGCTATGTGTTGAGTACCACTTATAGCGAGCCGCTATGGAAAGGAGCCCACCTGCAGTTTAACTATGAATTGCGCTATAGCCAGAATAAGAGTAACCGACAGACCTATGACTTCAGCCATTTACCGGAGGACATCTTCTCGGGTATCGTGCCAGAATACCGCGAATGGGACCCGTGGCTCGGGACGGTCTATGACCATATGGATGAATTCCTTGACAAGAACTTGAGCCGCTATTCCGAATACAAGAACTATACCCATAACTTCCGCCTCACCTTGCGACATCGGGTGGAGAAATACGACTATAACATCGGATTCCTCATACAGCCCCAGCATTCCAACTTCATCCAGGACTACAGGGGAAAGTATGTCGACACCGTCCGTACTGTTACCAACCTGACACCGACGTTCGATTTCCACTATAAGTTTAATGACCAGAGTAACCTATGGATACACTATCGGGGTGATACCCGTCAACCAGAGATGTCACAGTTGCTGGATATTACCGACGACTCCAATCCGCTGTACATCACGAAGGGTAATCCAGGACTAAAACCACAGTTCACCAACTCGTTGAATGCCTATTTCAATACGTATATCGTACGTTATAAGCGCAGCATCGTGGCTTATGTGAATTACCGCCATATCCGTAACAGCATCTCCAATATGGTGCGCTATGACCCGGCAACGGGTGGAAGTATATCACGACCGGAGAATATCAACGGCAACTGGAATATTAACGGAGGCTTCACTTTCAATACAGCCCTCGATTCAACGGCTCACTGGAATGTCGGAACCGATACCCGTTTACGCTACAATCACTTTGTCAGCTACGTTGCTCAGCAACAAGCGGATGCCGCAAAGAACACGACGCGCACCACCAATATCAACCAGCGGTTGACAGCAGGTTACCGTAACGACTGGCTGGAAGTAACTCTTGACGGCAACATCAACTACCAGCACTCACGGAATGAATTACAGCCAAATGCCAATCTTGACACGTGGCAGTTCAATTATGGGGGACAGTTCCTGGTACGCCTGCCTTGGGATTTTGAGGTGAGCATGAATATGCACGAGCGTAGCCGACGGGGATATAACGACGCATCGATGAATACGAATGAGTTTATCTGGAATGGTCAGGTGTCCAAGTCCTTCCTCAAAAACAAGTCACTCGTCGTTGCCCTTAACTTCTATGATTTGCTCGGACAGCAGAGCAACTACGAGCGGTGGGTAAATGCCACCAGTCGTACCGACACGCAGTATAACAGTGTCAACTCCTATGCGATGCTGCACGTCCGCTACCGCTTGAATATGTTTGGCGGCAAGATTGACACCCAGGGACGCTACGACAAGAAATGGGGCAACCGTGACAATCGCGGAAATAACCGACGCAGATGGTAATATAATCATTATAATTATACTCATATGAAAGATTTTATTTATTACGCACCGACGGAAGTGGTGTTTGGAGAACAGTCAGAGGAGCAGGTAGCTCTTCTCGTGAAGAGATACGGTGGTACGAAAGTACTGGTACACTATGGTGGACAGAGTGCGGTGCGCTCTGGTCTGTTGGACAAGATCTGTGGTCTGCTGAAAGAGAGTGGAGTAGCGTATGTCACGTTAGGTGGTGTCGTACCTAATCCCCATCTGTCGTTGGCCCAGAAAGGTATCGATCTTTGTCGTCAGGAGGGCATTGACTTCATCCTTGCCGTAGGTGGCGGCAGCGTCATCGACTCGGCGAAGTGTATCGCCTATGGTGTTCCTTACGAGGGCAATGTGTGGGATTTCTTTCAGGGTAAGGCCCAGCCTGAGAAGATGTTACCAGTGGCCTCGGTGCTGACCATTCCTGCTGCAGGCAGTGAGATGAGTGAAGCCTGTGTCATCACCAATGAGAACAATGGTATGAAGATAGGCTACTCGAACCGTCTGGCACGTCCGAAGTTCGCCATCATGAATCCTAGGCGTACCTTCACGTTGCCTCCCTACCAGACAGCGGCAGGTGTCACCGATATGATGATGCACACCATGGAGCGCTACTTCACGAAGGATGACGATATGGACCTGACGACAGACATTGCCGAGGCCATGCTGCGTAATATGAAGAATGCCATCTTTGCCGTGCTGAAGAATCCGGAGGACTACCGCTATCGTGCCCAGATCATGTGGGGCGGCAGTCTGATGCACAACGGTCTGACAGGATGCGGCGTTGCTGACGACTGGGCTACCCACCAGTTGGAACATGAACTCAGCGCGATGTTCGACGTTACCCACGGTGCCGGACTTGCTGCCGTATGGCCCAGTTGGGCACGTTATGTCATGCATGAGAATCTGCGCCGCTTTGTCCGCTTCGCCGTCAATGTGATGGACGTGCCTAACGACTTCACAGACCCAGAGGGTACTGCCTTGCGTGGCATTGAGGCCATGGAGCGCTTCTATCATGCCATTGGTATGCCCATCAACATCAAGGAACTCATCGGCAAGGACATCACCGACGAGGAAATCAAGGAGATGGCACGTAAGTGCAGCCGTGACTATCAGCGTACCTGCGGCCAGTTGAAGGTCCTTCAGGTAGAGGATATGGAGGCCATCTATCAAATGGCAAGAGGGTAACGCGTTGAAATAACGTGGGAGAATTTACGGCCACAGATGGACATCGTCGAGGATAGCAGAAATTTCTGCTATGACGGCATTCAGCTTATCTTCAAAAGTGCCTTTGTTGGGGATGATACGCAGACGGGGGTGACCTGTCCATGCCTTGATCATCTTGTCGTCTAACAAGATGGCCTTTTCGATGTCCTCTGTCCGACTGTTATTGTTCGCACAGGTGTAGAAATCCTCAGCGCCCTTGGCGGTTGTACATAGGTGCAACACGGCATCATAGCGCTCGTCGCGGGCCGAAGCGTCGTCCAGCCCCATCTCGGCAAGCAGAGACTCCCACATCTCGCTATTCATATAAGCGGCATTGTCCATGATGCCTCGGTCATAGACGATAATGGTGGGTTTGCCGGTGGCTTCTGCCATCTTGCAAAAACAGGCTTCGGTATGAAGCTGAAAGGACAGTAATTGTCTTTCGCTTTCAAGGAACAGGGGTTTGTTGTTCGTCAGGAAGTCTACTCCCGCTTGGTTAAAGAGTGTCGCAGCCTCTGGCTGGGCATATACGGCATACCCTTTATCAGTGAAAAACTGATAGACTCTGGATAGGGCCGTGGTCTTCCCTGCACAGGGACCTCCGGTCAGAACAATCCTTACTGTCTTTTTGTTTATTGGCATGTCTGTAACTCTGAATCTTGGAGCAGAAAGCGGCAAGTGATTTACTTGCCGCTTTTCTCTGTCGGGATGAGGCGCTAACTCCTGCTTATACCCGATTTTATCAGTTTTGACGAGAATGACTGCATTTCTCTGAAAATGAGATAGATAGCGATTTTCGAAAATCAAAGGCGGTAAACCCAAATCACGCCAAATATAAGCTATCACGCCAAAAACACGCCAAAATTTAAGTGTTAAAATCATTATTCTTTCCTCAATATTTTATACTTTTGCACCGCAAACGCCAAAAGCATGCGGTGGAGTGGCTCTCTGCCAATCACGGCGCAAAGATAATGATATTGTACTAAACGACCAAATATATGGTCGCTTTTTACGGAAATTTAAAA